>CAWBFG010000021.1:0-22998 GCA_963787955.1 uncultured Alphaproteobacteria bacterium
TGCCGCCATTGCCGCCGCCGCGCGCGGCGCGGGTGAGGGCGCCGAGACGGCACAGCTGATTCGGCTGGGGTTGAAGGAGTTGTCGAAGTGAAACACGAAAGTATCGCCGCACTGACAAGCCGCGATATGGAATTGATCGAGGCCGCGTCCGACGCCATTCGGAAGCGCTATCGCCATGACTGGCAGGAGGTCGGCGCGGCACTGCGGACGCGCTCGGGAAAAGTCTTCACCGGCGTTAGCCTCGATGCCTATCTCGGCCGCATGGCGATTTGTGCAGAGGCCGTTGCGCTCGGGCAGGCGATCACGAATTCCGGTGAAACCGGCATCGAGACGATCGTTGCGGTGCGGCATCCGCCGCCGCATGAGCAGGATCGTTCGATCGCGGTGGTGTCGCCGTGCGGTGCGTGTCGGGAGTTGATCTGGGACTACGACCGCAACGCGCGCGTGATCGTGCCCGGCGCCAATGGTCCGGAAATCGTGAGCATCGGCGAGTTGCTGCCCAACAAATACAGCCGGGAGCGGACGCTTTGACACACGCGAACGGTTGCAATTGCCGGGGCTGAAGGAGTTATCGCGGTGACGCTGATGGACGCCGAACGCCGTACGACGCGTGCCGCAAGGCTTTGGCGGGTTATCGCGGCGATCGGGGTGTTCGGCTTGGCCGGGCCTCCGGTCGGTGGATTGGTGGTATGGCTGTCGATGGGTGCCAGAACGATGCGGTCTCCACTTCCGTTCATAACCGGCTCCTATGCAGAAGGCGTCGCGCTTGCTGCCGCGGCGGGCACGCTGGTCGCTGCGGCTTCATGGTGGCTCGGCAAGACGTCCTGGCTCGTGCCGGTCGTTGTCGCGCTCGTCGTCAACGTCGTAATGGTAGCGATGAGCATTGCCGCTGATCCGTTGCGGGCTGATCTCGTTGCAAGTGCGGTGCGCGTCGTCAGCGTGTTCTTGCCATCGTCCCTGGTTGCGTGCGTCGTATGTTGGTGGCTGACGCGGCGACTGTTGAGGTTTGCATGACCACCACACCCCGCCGCCTGGTCACCGCCGAGCGCCGCGAGGACGACGTGGCGGAAGCGTCGTTGCGCCCCCAAAGGCTCGCCGAGTTCATCGGCCAGCAGCAGGCGCGGGCCAACCTGCGCGTATTCATCGAGGCGGCGCGCGCGCGCAACGAGGCGCTCGACCACGTGCTGTTTGTCGGCCCACCGGGGCTCGGCAAGACCACGCTGGCGCAGATCGTGGCGCGCGAACTCGGCGTGAACTTCCGCGCCACGTCTGGTCCGGTGATCGCCAAGGCCGGTGATCTGGCGGCGCTCCTGACCAATCTCGAAGAGCGCGATGTCCTCTTCATCGACGAGATCCACCGGCTCAATCCGGCGGTCGAGGAGGTGCTCTATCCGGCGATGGAGGACTTCCAGCTCGATCTCATCATCGGCGAAGGGCCGGCGGCGCGCTCGGTGAAGATCGATCTTGCCAAGTTCACCTTGGTCGGCGCCACCACGCGCGCCGGCCTGCTGACCAATCCGTTGCGGGACCGGTTCGGCATTCCGGTGCGGCTCAATTTCTACACCGAGGCGGAGCTCGAGTTGATCGTCAACCGCGGTGCCCGTGTGCTCGGCATCGGCATGACGGAGGACGGCGCCAACGAGATCGCACGGCGCTCGCGCGGCACGCCGCGCATCGCCGGCCGGCTGTTGCGCCGCGTGCGCGACTTTGCCTACGTCGACAAGGCCGAGAAGATCGACCGCCGGCTCGCCGACAAGGCGCTGGTCGAGCTTGAGGTCGACGCCGCCGGCCTCGACGCGATGGACCGCCGCTACCTCACCACCATTGCGATGAACTACGGCGGCGGTCCGGTCGGGGTCGAGACGCTCGCCGCGGCCTTGTCCGAACCGCGCGACGCCATCGAGGAGATCATCGAGCCGTTCCTGATCCAGAAGGGGCTGCTGCAGCGGACCCCGCGCGGTCGGCTGATCACCTCGCACGCCTTCAAGCATCTCGGCTTGGCCGAGCCGGCGCGCGATCCGTCTCAATTCGGGCTGTTCGGGCAGGACGAGGAAAGCTGACGCCGGCCCGCCCGCCGCTGCCTTGTTCCGGGCGCAGCCATGGTCTTTCATGCGGCTTGCTCTCACACGTGATCTGCCGGAGCCGTCATGCCGATCACCGCCCGCTACGTCTTCATCGCCAGCATGGATGTCGACGCCGACAAGGAAGCGGTCTTCAACGAGGTCTACGACGCCGAGCACATCCCCAGCCTGCTGAGCGTTCCGGGTGTGCGTTCCGCCACCCGCCTCAAGGGCGAGACGTTCGCGGTGAGCATCGGCGGCGCCGCCAAGCCGGTGACACACACCGGACCGGTCTACACCGCAATATTCGAGGTCGACAGCCCGGAAGTCCTGGTCAGTCCGCAATGGGCGCGCGCGGTTGAAGCCGGCCGCTGGCCGAAGGAAGTCCGGCCCTATACGCGCAATCGGCATCACGCCCTGTTCAAGGTGCGGTAACGTGAGGCACGGCGAGAACCTCAGGATGCGTGTCTGATGCCAACGACCTACGAGGGCGGCTGTCACTGTGGCCGGGTGCGCTTCCGCGTCACGGCGAGCCTCGACCGTGTCACCTATTGCAATTGCTCGCTTTGCAGCAAGAAAGGCTTCCTGCACCTCATCGTGCCGCCCGAGCAATTCGAACTGATCAGCGGCAAGGACGACCTGACGACCTATCAGTTCAACACCAAGGTCGCGAAGCACACGTTCTGCAAGATGTGTGGCGTTCATCCGTTCTATGTGCCGCGCTCCGACCCGGACAAGATCGACGTCAACGCCCGCTGCCTCGACGGCGTCGATGTTGATGCGCTCGCGATCAAGGAGTTCGACGGCCGCAACTGGGAAGACGCGATGACCAAGCGCGTGCCCTGGCGATGAACACCACCGGCCTCGACGGCGAAATCCGCGACGGCCAGCACCATCAGCCGATCCGCGTCTACTACGAGGACACCGACTTTTCCGGCGTGGTCTACCACGCCAGCTATCTGCGCTTCATGGAGCGCGGCCGCACCAACTATCTGCGGCTGCTTGGCGCCGACCAGCGCGCGCTGTTCGAGGAAACCGAGAAGGAGGCGCCGGGCTTCGCCTTCGTGGTGCGCTCCATGACGATCGATTTTCTGAAACCTGCTCGGATGGACGACGTGCTTGAGGTCGCCACGCGGACCGCGGAGGTGAAGGGCGCTTCGGTGATGCTGTTTCAGCGGGTGATGCGCGGCGACGACATCCTGGTCGAGGCCTCGGTCCAGGTCGCGTTTGTCACCGGTGGTCGCGCCCGGCCGATTCCCAAGCCGCTGCGCATCGCCATGCAGGCGGATGTGGCCGGCAACTAACTAGCATCGACGCCGCAAGCCGAGTCATGTAAATGCTGTTTACATGAGATGGTCGAAAGGCAGCGGCAGAGGCGGCGGCGACGGTGAGCGGGGCTATCACCACGGCAATCTGAAGGAAGCGCTGATCCGCGCCGCGCTGGAATTGATCGCCGAGAAGGGACCAGCCGGCTTCACGTTCGCGGAGGCGGCGCGGTGGGCAGGCGTCAGTCCGGCGGCGCCCTATCGGCATTATCGGGACCGCGACGAGCTCGTATCGGACGTGGCGCGGCGCGGCTTCGAACATTTTGAAGCTGCGCTGAACCGCGCCTGGGACAATGGCCGGCCCGATCCAGCAACGGCATTCGAGCGGCTCGGCAAGGCCTATCTGCAATTCGCGCGCAGCGAGCCTGCGTACTATTCCGCGATGTTCGAAGCCGGCATTCCGGTCGATAGCAATCCCGAATTGCGCGCGGCGAGTGATCGTGCCTTCGCCGTGCTTCGCAATGCGACGGAGGGTCTGATTGCGACTTTGCCGGCCGGGAATCGGCCGCCGGTCCTGATGATGGCGCTGCACATCTGGGCATTGTCGCACGGCATCGCATCGCTGTTCGGCCGTGGCGATGCTGCCAGACGAAGCTTGCCGATGGCGCCGGAGGAATTGCTGGAAGCCGGAGTGCTCCTATATCTGCGCGGCTTGGGTTTCTCTGGACCGCGCGGACCGGCCAAGCGATAGCGGGGCAAAGGCGCTTGACAGCTTGGCTCGCCTGCCTTATGTAAATGTTATTAACATTCACACGGGTGAGGATACCGATGTCTATCGTTGCCAAACTCGATGAACTGGGAAGGCCGGCCTGGATCGCGCTTATGATTTTGGCCTTCTTTGTCTACTGGCCCGTAGCACTGGCCATCCTCGCCTTTCTGGTTTGGAGAAAACACATGAGATGCTGGACGTTTGCCGACGTGGCTCGCTGGCAAGGTGGCAGCCAGAGGTTTGCGGGTGCGGCCCACGGGCAGGGTGCTAGTCAGATGTCTGGCGGTGGAACGTGGTGGCAGCCGGAGCCGAGCTCCAGCGGCAACCGGGCATTCGACGACTACCGCAAGGACACGCTGCGGCGACTTGAAGACGAGCAGCGCGAGTTTCATGATTTCCTGGCGCGGCTTCGCCTAGCCAAGGATAAGGCTGAGTTCGATCAGTTCATGGCGGAACGCCGCAATCGGCCAAGTCCCGATTCTCAGCCGAGCGCGTAAACCCCCTCCCACTGATCCATCGAGCCGCCCGCCGCCATGGCCGTGGGCGGCTCGATGCTTTTTGGCTGTGGCGTTGGGGGCGCCACGGCGCTAACGGTCCATTAACCCAAATCGCGCTGCCTAGGCAGGTAATGACCGGTCGTGCGCCCTAGTTTGGTCAAGTTTCGCGGGATTTGCTGGCCTTCGCCGGTGGTGGACGGCGGGACGATCTTGCGAAATCACGGGTCTTCTGCGGACGCGACGAAGCCGCGCTGATGCCATTTGATCGAGCGAATGCGTGCCGCCCCGGTCGACCGGTGCCGGAAGGGACGTAGGCTCATGAATCCTGGCGAGGTGGCGCAGTCCGTACTGCCGCTCTCATCTTCCGATCTCTCGCTGTTTGCCCTGTTCTGGCAGGCCCACTGGCTGGTCAAGGCGGTCATGCTCGGACTGCTGCTCGCATCGGTGTGGGTGTGGGCGATTGTGATCGACAAATTCCTGCTCTACGCGCGCACGCGAAAGGCGATGGATGTGTTCGAGCAGACCTTCTGGTCGGGCCAGTCGCTTGAAGAGCTTTACCGGGCGCTGTCGGCCCGTCCGACCCATTCGATGGCCGCGCTGTTCGTCGCCGCCATGCGCGAATGGAAGCGCAGCTTCGAAGGCTCCGCCAAATCATTCGCCGGGCTGCAGACGCGGATCGAGAAGGTCATGGACGTGACCATCGCGCGCGAGATCGAACGGCTGGAGCGCCGCCTGCTGGTTTTGGCGACCGTCGGTTCCGCCGGCCCCTTCATCGGCCTGTTCGGCACGGTGTGGGGCATCATGACCAGCTTCCAGTCGATCGCGGCGTCGAAGAACACTTCGTTAGCGGTTGTGGCTCCCGGCATCGCCGAGGCCCTGTTCGCGACCGCAATCGGCCTCATCGCCGCCATCCCGGCGACCATTTTCTACAACAAGTTCGTCTCCGAGGTGAACAAGCAGGCCCAGCGGCTTGAAGGTTTTGCCGACGAGTTCTCGGCAATCCTGTCGCGTCAGATCGACGAGCGCGCGTAGGGGGGCGGTATGGCCATCAGCGGCGGCGCGCATTCGGGAGTGTTCGGCAAACGCCGGCATCGGCGCAATCCGGTGATGTCGGAAATCAACGTGACGCCGATGGTCGACGTCATGCTGGTGTTGCTGATTATCTTCATGGTGTCGGCGCCGCTGCTCACGGTCGGCGTGCCGATCGACCTGCCGCAGACCCGGGCCTCGAGCCTCGATCAGGCAGACAAGGAGCCGCTGGCGATTTCGGTCAACACCAAGGGTCAGATTTTCCTGCAGAATTCCGAGATCAAGGTCGAGGAGCTGGTGCCGAAGCTGCAGGCCATCACTGCCGCCCGCGGCGGCGGTCCCAATGAGCGCATCTACGTTCGCGGCGATAGGAACGTCGACTATGGTACGATGATGAAGATCATGGGCCGGCTGTCGGCTGCCGGGTTTGTGCGCGTCGCGCTGGTCACCGAAGTGGAGCAGGGTTCGTGAAGCTGCCGGAGATGAGGGCAGGGCTGACCATATCGAGCGTCGTGCACGCCGGCCTGCTGCTGTGGGGCCTGGTGTCGTTCGCGGCGCGGCCGCTCGAAGCGTCGCAGCCCGCGATGCCGGTGGATATCATCAGCGACAAGGACTTCTCGAAGATCGCCGCGGGCGTCAAGAACGCGCCGCAGGCGGAGATGTCCAAGCCGCGGGTGGAGAAGGCCGGCGCGCCCAAGCCATCCGACGAACCGGCCCCGAAAGTCTCGGAAAAGCCCGAGGTCAACACTGCGGCTGCGCCGCCGCCGCAACCAGAGACCAAGCCGGCCGAGGTGAAACCAGAGAAAAAGCCGCCGCCGAAGGACGAGATCGCCGACGCGCTGAAGAAGGAAGAGGTGCAGCGCAAGCGCGAGGAAGCCAGAACCAAAGCCGCCGAGCAGAAGAAACTGAAGGAGCAGCAGCAGCCCAAGTTCGATCCCACGCAAATTGCGGCGCTGCTCGACAAACGTGACCCGCAGCGCCAGGTCGCGACCGGCGAGACGCTCGCGCAGACGCCGTCGCTCGGGTTTGCCAACGCGCAGCCGGCGCAACTGTCGCAGAGCGAGCTTGACGCGCTGCGTCGCCGTCTCAGCGAGTGCTGGAGCCCGCCGGTTGGCGCGGCCAACGCCCCCAATCTGAAGGTCGTGCTGCGCGTGCTGTTCAACCGTGATGGATCGGTGTCGTCAGCGCCCGTGCTGGTCGCGGGCTCGCCATCGCCGTACGGGCCTGCAATGGCGGAGAGCGCCAAGCGCGCCATCCTGAGCTGTCAGCCGTTCACGATGCTGCGGCCGCAAAACTACGACCAGTGGAAAGACATCGAAATTACCTTCGATCCGCGCGACATGTTTCGCACGTGATCTGACGTTCGAGGCGGACCGCTACAAGGTGACAACTCTCGCTACATTCAATCGACGCGGGCTTCTGCTCGGCGCCACCGCGGCGGCCGGCACGCTGGCCATGCTGCGTCCAAATTCGACGTCCGGTCAGACCCGGCTCGACGTCACCCAGGGCACCGTGCAGCCGATGCCGATCGCGCTGCCGGATTTCGTCGGCGGTGGCGGCGCAGCGGACGGCGAAGTTGGCCGCGGCGTCACTCAGGTGATCATCGGCAACCTTAAGCGCTCCGGGCTGTTCGCACCGATCGATCCGGCAGCCTACATCGAACGCATTTCCAACATCGACACGCTGCCGCGCTTTCCGGACTGGCGTGCCATCAATGCGCAGGCGTTGGTCACCGGCCGCATCACCCGCCAGGCCGACGGCCGGCTCAAGACCGAGTTCCGGCTGTGGGACGTGCTGCAGTCCCAGCAACTCGCCGGCCAGCAATATTTCACTGCGCCAGACAACTGGCGCCGCATCGCCCACATCATTTCCGATGCGATCTACGAACGGCTGACCGGGGAGAAAGGCTATTTCGACAGCCGCGTGGTGTTCGTCGATGAGTTGGGACCCAAGGACCGCCGAGTCAAGCGGCTCGCGATCATGGATCAGGACGGCGCCAACGTGCGCTACCTGACGCGCGGCGACGATCTCGTGCTGACGCCGCGCTTCTCGCCGACCACGCAGGAAGTCACCTACATGTCGTTCGGTTCGCGCGATCCGCGCGTAGTTCTGCTCAACATCGAGACCGGCCAGCGCGAGATCGTCGGCAACTTTGCCGGCATGAGCTTCTCGCCACGCTTCTCTCCCGATGGGCAGCGCGTCATCATGAGCCTGCAGCAGGGCGGCAACTCCAACATCTACGTGCTCGACCTGCGCTCCAAGCAGATGACGCGGCTAACCGATAGTGCCGCAATCGATACGGCGCCGTGCTATGCGCCGGACGGCGCACGCATCTGCTTTGAATCCGACCGCGGCGGCCGCCAGCAGATCTATGTGATGGCCGCAGGCGGCGGGCCGGCGCAGCGCATCAGCTTCGGCGAGGGCTCGTATTCGACGCCGGTGTGGTCGCCGCGCGGCGACGCCATCGCCTTCACCAAACAGGGCGGCGGGCGGTTCGCCATCGGCATCATGCGGCCGGACGGCTCGGGCGAGCGCATGCTCACCGAGGGCTATCACAATGAGGGTCCGACCTTCGCGCCGAACGGTCGGGTGGTCATGTTTTTCCGCGAGCCGGCCGGCGCCGCCGGGCCCTCGCTCTATACGGTCGACATCACCGGCCGCAACGAGCAGAAGGTGCAAACCCCCGGGTTTGCCTCCGATCCGGCCTGGTCGCCGCTGTTGTCTTAGGGGGCAGCTTGCCACAACAGGGACACGTTCACGCCCCATTAACCATCGCGAAGGCTTTCGACGCAGGCGATGATTTTCGAAGCTGCGGCAACGTCTCGTCAAGGTTGATGGAACGTTCGCTTAACGAAGCGCCTGCTAGAACTCACCAAATATCCCGGACAACACCAGTGTACTGAGTCAAGGAGGGCCGGCATGATGCAAACAAACTCCAAGTTCCGCAGCGTAGGGCTTGCGCTTGCGCTTGCCGCAGCGTTTGCCGTTTCCGCCTGTGCCAACAAACCGGCCCAGGATTCAATGGCGTCGGCGGGCGCCGCCACGCCGGGCAGCCAGCAGGATTTTGTCGTCAACGTCGGCGACCGCGTGTTCTTCGAGAGCGATTCCTCGGAGCTCACCCAGCAGTCGCGTGCCACGCTGGAGAAGCAGGCGCAGTGGCTGCAGCAATATTCGAACTACGCCTTCACCGTCGAAGGCCATGCCGACGAGCGCGGCACCCGCGAGTACAACATCGCTCTCGGAGCGCGACGGGCCCAGGCGGTGCGGGACTATCTCGCCGCCCGCGGCATCTCGCCCCAACGCATGCGCACTGTGTCCTACGGCAAGGAGCGTCCGGTAGCGGTCTGCAACGATATCTCATGCTGGTCGCAGAACCGCCGCGCGGTCACGGTGCTCGGCGTCACCTCTTGATTCAATCGATGACGAAACGTCTGCCGGCGCCCGTAACGGGCGCCGGTTTGCGTTTGTGAAGGTCACACTTTGGTCTTGTTCCGGCCGATATGGTAATCGGAGGCCGACAGGGCGGTAGTCAGCCATGACTCATTCGATGTTTTGGGCGCTTCGAGCGGCTGCACTCGCGGCCGCTCTGGCGGCTGCTGGCCCAGCGGTGGCGCAGGAACAGCCGCGCTCGGGTAACTTTCTCGACAACCTGTTCGGCGGCGGGCAGTCGCGCCAACCGGAGCGCAGCGGCCCCGACGATTCTGAACTCGCGGTGCGTATCCAGCAGCTCGAAGGGCAGATCCGCCAGCTCACTGGTACGATCGAGCAGCTGCAGTTCCGCAACCAGCAACTTGAACAGCAATTGCGCGCGCAAGGTGGCGCCGCCACATCGCCCCAGGCCGGGATGCCGCCGCCCTCCGCAATGCCCGCGCAAGGGCTTGCGGGGCCGCGACAGCAGGCGGCGGCGGCGCCAGTGCCGCCTCCGGTGCCAGCGGTGCCCGGTTCGCCGCCAGCCGGACCGGGTCGCCGCGGCGATGCGTTCGATCCGTCGGTCAATCCCAGTGCGCCCGGAGCGCCACGCGCGCTCGGCGGCGGACCGGCGCCGCTGCCGCCTGCCAGTGCGTCGGCGACGATTGGCGAGCCGCCGCCCATCATCATGGCTGAACCGTCGGTCGGCGTGCCCGGCGGCCGTGACCCCGGTGCCCCGCTCGATCTGTCGACCCTCGCCGGCGCGTCTGCCGCCCACCCGGGGCAGCCGGACGGCGTGCTGCCGCCGCCGCCGTCGCGCAATGTGAATGCCACCGGCGCAGCACAGGCCGCCGTCGCGCCACCCTCGAACGTTCCCAAGGACTATTTCGACCTGGCCTACGGCTATGTGCTGCGCAAGGACTATGCTTTTGCCGAGGACGCGTTTCAGACCTTTCTGAAGAAATATCCGAACGACCGGCTGGTGCCCGACGCCCAGTTCTGGCTGGGCGAAGCATTGTTCCAGCGCCAGCGTTATGACGCTGCCGCGGAACAGTTCCTGGCCATTTCCACCAAGCACAGCGCCCACACCAAGGCGCCGGACGCGCTGCTCCGGCTCGGTCAGTCGCTCGCCGCGCTGAACCAGAAGGAAATGGCCTGCGCGACGTTGGCGGAGGTCGGGCGGAAGTATCCGCGCGCGTCCAACACCGTGAAGCAGGGCGTCGAGCGAGAACAGAAGCGTGTCCGCTGCTGACGACAAGGCGATCTCCGCCGCCGAGGCGAGATCGCTGTTTGCCGTTCTCACCCAATTTCCGGTGCTGACCCTTGCGGTTTCCGGTGGCCCGGATTCCACGGCGTTGCTTTGGCTCGCGGCGCGATGGCGCAAGGCTCGTGACGACGGACCAAAGCTGATTGCCCTGACGGTCGATCATGGCCTGCGGCCGGAGGCCAGGCGCGAGGCGCAGGCCGTCGCCCAGTTGGCACGCAAGCTTGGCGTCGAGCACCGCACCCTGCGCTGGACCGGAGCGAAGCCCAAGAGCGGCATTCAGGAGGCGGCACGCCAAGCACGCTATCGCCTGCTGGCCGACGCCGCGCGCAAGGCCGGAGCCAACAACATCCTCACGGCGCACAGTCGCGATGACCAGGCCGAAACTGTGCTGTTTCGACTCGCACGGGGCAGCGGTGTCAGTGGACTTGCCGGCATGGCGTCGGCGGCGCGAGTTCCGGTCGGCGGGGCGAATGGGATCGCACTGCTGCGTCCCTTGCTGCACATTCCGAAGTCACGGCTGATCGCCACGCTCAAGGCCGCAAAAATTCCCTTCGTTGACGATCCGTCCAATCAGGACCCGCGCTTCACCCGGCCCCGGTTGCGGACGCTGATGCCCGCGCTCGCCCGCGAGGGCCTGACCGGAGAGCGCTTGGCGCTCCTGGCCAGGCGCGTGCGCAGGGTGGAGGTGACGTTGCATGAAGTGATCAAACACGCGGCAACCGTTGTTGCGCCTGGACAATGGCCGCTGGACGGCCCGGTGAAGATCGAGGCGCGCGCATTTTTTGAACTGCCCGAGGAGATCAGCCTGCGGCTCTTGGGGCGTGCGATCGATAGCACCGGCGACGAAGGGCCGGTCGAACTGGCCAAGCTCGAGGCGCTCAACGATGCGCTGTTCGGGGCCAGGCGCTCCGGCCCCTTCCGTCGCACTCTGGCAGGCGCTGTCGTCACCCTGAAACGCGATACGATCACAGTCGAGCGGGCGCCGTCGCGGCGCGGCCGGCCCTGAAACGGCCTTAACCAATCGCCACGATGGCAGCGATCGATCTCCCAACCTGCGGTCGATCGGAGTAGGATATTCGAGGATTCGTGGGACTCTGCGCGGCGCTTTACCTTGGCAGACCGGGGTGGCAGACCTAGATTAACCAAGGTCGGGTATATCGGAGCGGTCCGACGCATTTCGTCACCTGAACGTGCAGCCGGCGCGCCGGCCGGCCAGAAAGACTGGGATGAACGCCAACCTTCGGAATTTCGCCCTCTGGGTCATCATCGTCCTGCTGCTGCTCGCGCTGTTCACGCTGTTCCAGAATCCGAGCCAACGGGCCACCTCGCAGGACATCTCGTTCTCGCAGCTGCTGACCGAGGTCGACGCCGGCCGGGTGCGCGACGTGACCATCCAGGGCCCGGAAATCCATGGCACCTTCTCCGACGGCCGCAGCTTCCAGACCTACGCCCCGAATGACCCGACGCTGGTGCAGCGCCTCTACGGCAAGGGCGTCGCAATCACCGCGCGCTCGCCGACCGAGAGCGTGCCGTGGTTCGTCTCGCTGCTGGTGTCCTGGCTGCCGTTCATCGCGCTGATCGGCGTGTGGATTTTCCTCAGCCGCCAGATGCAGGGCGGCGCCGGCAAGGCGATGGGCTTCGGCAAGAGCCGCGCCAAGCTGCTCACCGAGGCGCACGGCCGCGTCACCTTCGAGGACGTCGCGGGCGTCGACGAGGCAAAGTCCGACCTCGCCGAGATCGTCGAGTTCCTGCGCGATCCCGGCAAGTTCCAGCGGCTCGGCGGCAAGATTCCGCGCGGCGTGCTGCTGGTCGGCCCGCCCGGCACCGGCAAGACGCTGATCGCGCGTGCGGTCGCGGGCGAAGCCAACGTGCCGTTCTTCACCATCTCCGGCTCCGACTTCGTCGAGATGTTCGTCGGCGTCGGCGCCTCGCGCGTGCGCGACATGTTCGAGCAGGCCAAGAAGAACGCGCCGTGCATCATCTTCATCGACGAAATCGACGCGGTCGGCCGCCATCGCGGCGCCGGCCTCGGCGGCGGCAACGACGAGCGCGAGCAGACGCTGAACCAGCTGCTGGTCGAGATGGACGGCTTCGAGACCAACGAAGGCATCATCCTGATCGCCGCCACCAACCGGCCCGACGTGCTCGACCCGGCGCTGCTGCGACCCGGCCGCTTCGACCGCCAGGTCGTGGTGCCGAACCCGGACGTGGTTGGCCGCGAGCAGATCCTGAAGGTGCATGTGCGCAAGGTGCCGCTGGCGCCCGACGTGAACCTGAAAACCATCGCGCGCGGCACGCCCGGCTTCTCCGGCGCCGACCTCGCCAATCTGATCAACGAAGCCGCGCTGATGGCCGCGCGCCGCAACAAGCGCATGGTCACGCAGGTCGAGTTCGAGGACGCCAAGGACAAGGTGATGATGGGCGCCGAGCGCAAGTCGCTCGTCATGACCGAAGAAGAGAAGATGCTGACCGCCTATCACGAGGGCGGCCATGCCATCCTGGCGCTCAACGTCAAGGCAACCGACCCGGTGCACAAGGCGACCATCATCCCGCGCGGCCGCGCGCTCGGCATGGTCATGCAGCTTCCCGAGCGCGACAAGCTCTCCATGAGCTTCGAGCAGATGACCTCGCGCCTCGCGATCCTGATGGGCGGCCGCGTCGCCGAAGAGATGATCTTCGGCAACGAGAAGGTCACCTCCGGTGCGCAGTCCGACATCGAGCAAGCCACGCGCCTCGCACGCATGATGGTGACGCGCTGGGGCTTCTCGCCGGAGCTTGGCGCCGTGTCCTACGGCGAGAACCAGGACGAGGTGTTCCTCGGCATGTCGGTCGCCCGCACGCAGAACGTCTCCGAGGCGACCGCGCAGAAGATCGACACCGAGATCAAGCGGCTGGTCCAGGCCGCGCACGACGAGGCACGCACGGTTCTGGAAGCCAAGCGCAACGATCTCGAGACGCTGGCCAAGGGTCTGCTGGAGTTCGAGACGCTGACCGGTGACGAGATCACCGATCTGCTCGCGGGCAAGAAGCCGAACCGCGAGTCGGTGATCGAGCCGCAGCAGCCGCGCTCATCCGCGGTGCCGCCGGCCGGCCGTGCCCGGCCAAGGCCGGAGACCGGCCCGATGGAGCCGCAGCCGCAGACTTGAGGCGGCGACAGCATATTCGGACGACATCATGCCCGGGGCTCGCTCGCCCCGGGCATTTCTTTTCCGTGCTCGACGCGGCTTCAGAACACGATCACGTCGACGACCGCGCTCAGCTCATACCGCTGTCACGACGCAAAACGCGTCCCACTAGCGCACTCAGCGACCCAGAGGCGACCCGTCTCACACCTGCGTCGTGACGTAGAACGCGTCCCAGTCGCTCCAGTCGGTGCCGTCGAACCCGCGCACCCACATCAGTTCGTAATTGTAGTTGTAACCGCCCAGCCAAGCCGCATTGCCGCCATGCACCCACATCGAATTGATGTCGGCAGCAGGGACGTCGACGTAGACGCCGGTTGGGAAATTGGGATTTCCGGGCGTGTAGAGATGGCTGCTGTTCGGTGAGCTGCCGCCGTCGTAGAACTGATAGAGCTGAATCGAATCGCCGTTGGCATCGGAAGCGGTGATGTGGTTCCGCATCACGTCCCAGCCGTTGACGCCGATGGTGATGTCAGGGATCGACACCACCGGCCGGGTGTTGTGGTTGGTTGTCAGGTAGAACGAGTCCCAGTCGCTCCAATCGGTGCCGTCGAAGGCGCGCACCCACATGCGCTCGTAGTTGTTCGCGTAGGGGCCGACCCAGTCGGCATTGCCGCCGCGCACCCACATGGACGCGGCTTCCGCCGCTTCAACGGTGATGTAGCTGTCGGCGGCGAAATGCGTGTTGCTCGGCGAATAGAGATAGCCGCTGTTCGGCGAGCTGCCGGCGTCCAGAAATTGATATCGCACCGCCGCGTTGCCATCGGCATCCGAATAGGAAATCCGCCCATTCAGCGGCGTCCATGCATTGGTGTTTCCGCTCAAATCTGAGATGGCCACGACCGGGCGTGTGTTCGTGCTGAGCGTAAAGGCATCCCACGCGCTCCAGTCGGTGCCGTCGAACGCCCGCACCCACATGGTTTCGGAACTGGCCACTTGGCCGCCGCGGACCCACACGCCGCCGACATCGGCGGCGGCCACGGTGATGTTGGTGTCGGCGGGGTGGTGGGCGTTGCCGGGGGTCCAGAAGTAACCGCTGTTGGCGGCCGTGCCGCTGTCGTAGAACTGGTATTGCGTCGCCGCGCTGCCGTCCGCGTCCGAGTAGGACAGCCACGACGCCACGTGCGCGAAGATGTTGATTTCAACCGAGTGATTTTCGATCGTCG
Source organism: uncultured Alphaproteobacteria bacterium (assembly GCA_963787955.1). GTDB lineage: Bacteria > Pseudomonadota > Alphaproteobacteria > Rhizobiales > Xanthobacteraceae > Z2-YC6860. The sequence goes on from CAWBFG010000021.1 coordinate 14,644, forward strand.
CCACGGGGGCACTCCGCAGCGAAACGCTCATATCGTTGAACTGAAGCAGTTCGATCGCGGCGACAGTATCGGTTCCGTCCGGGCCGCTGACGGTCGCGCTGCCAGCGCCATGGATCGTGACCGTGTAGCTCGCCCGGTTGCCGGAGAACACCGCGGTATCGAAGCCGCCGGCGCCATTCAGGGCGTCGTTGCCCAGCGCGCTGACGATGATGTTGGCGGCGTCGTTTCCGGTGAGCGACAGCCCGAAATTGCCGAGCCCGATGATCTTGCTGACGCCGCTGCCGGCGGTCAGCGACGTCGAGGTCTCAACCGTCGACTGGCCGATCAGGTTGACCAGCACATTGGTGCCGGCGGTGATCGTGGCGGTCATCGAGACCGCCGCGCCAAGGTCGCCGCCGGAGAACATGATGGCCTGCGCCCCGGCCGCGATAGCGCGGGATATCCCCCCTGTGGCGCCGGTTGCGACCGCCGAGGAGGGCGTGTTGACCGTGATGCCGCTGCGCCCTTCACCAACGGAATAGAAGGCGTCGGCGTCGGTGTCGTTGTATGCAAGTGCCATCAGGAATTGGACGCCGGCCGGGGGGACGCCGAAATTCTCGGTCACCAGCGACGCGTTGAAACTGCCGTTCGTGTTCGTGAAGACGCCGAGCACTTGGCCAACACCGACCTCCTTGTAGTCGGCGTTGAGCATGTTGGCGCGATGGCCGGGACTGAGGAACAGGCCTTGGTGTTGGTGGTAAATCATCGTGGTCGCGTCGATCGCGCCGGTCGATCCGCTGAAGGCGATGTTTTCTCCGACGCCGCCGACGTAGCCGGCATTGTTGGCCCGAGTCTGTGGGCTGGTTCCGGTCAGCGGGTCGTCATGGTCGAAGAAGTCGCGGTCGACCATGTTCTGGCTGTGCAGATCGGCCGCCGCGAACAAGAAGGGGTTGTATGCCAGTGGCTGCTTGGACGCGGTGGTGATCGTGCCCGGCGTCAGACCCTGGTTGAGATCCACGCCGTAGCGAGTGGCTTCGCCCGCCGGATTGAGACGGGCCCGGTTGATCAGGGCTAACAGCAGGGTTTCTTGGGCAACTGGATTGGCCACGGCATCCCCCCATGTTTTTGGCGCCCGCGGATATTCCCGACCCAAAAGGCCATTTTGGGGCGGGATGCGGTTATAGCGGAGTGTGGTCGCACGGCGATATCACCCGGTTCAAGGCTGCCTCGGGCACCTTCCGCCCCTGTGGGTTGTCACCAGTCCGACATCGAACCGCAACCTGTCTGACAAGTCTTCGCGGGAGCCTCCGCCGCACGCAGGCGACCAGGAGGTGACCCCATGCGATTTGCGCTGGCAGCTCTCGCGAGCGTTCTCACCATCGCGCCGGCCGTTGCCGACCAGGCGACGCCGGGCAAGCTCGCCGGGCACGCCATCGTGCCGGCCGAGAGCTTCTTCAATCCGCCGGCTGACGCACCGGCCGATCTCGCGATCTCCGGCAAGTTCACCAACGCCAACCGCAAACGGATCGACGCTGTCGGCGCCTTGATGGGTGCTTCCTACATTTCCGCCCCCGGTGTGCCGCGTGAGACCGGCGTCAAGCTGCCGTTCAAGGGCCAGCCGATGCAGGGCTTCTCCGGCCTCAAGTCGGCGGGCGACGGCACCTTCTGGGTGCTGCAGGACAACGGCTTCGGCACCAAAGCAAACTCACCCGACGCTATGCTGGTGCTTCACCGCATCAAGCCGGACTGGTCGAGCGGCAAGGTCGAGGTGCTGCGCACCATCTTCGTGCATGACCCGGACAAGAAAATCCCGTTCCAGATCACGCTGGAAGGCACCGCCAAGCGCTATCTGACCGGCGCCGACCTCGACGTCGAGAGCTTCCAGACCATCGGCGACCAGATCTGGATCGGCGACGAATTCGGGCCTTACCTGATCCGCATCGACCAGGACGGCAAGGTCAACGCATTCTTCGAGACCGAGATCGACGGCAAGCAGGCGCGCTCGCCGGATCACTATCTGGTGTCGACACCGGCGGTGCCCGGCGGCGCGGTGCCGTTCACGGTGCGCCGCTCGCGCGGCTACGAGGCGATGGCGGCGTCGAAGGACGGCCGCTTCCTCTATCCGCTGCTCGAAGGCCCGCTGTGGAGCGAGGCCAGCAAGTCCTGGGAGATGGACGGCGACCGCGAATATCTGCGCATCCTGGAATTCGACGTGACGGCGCAGAAATGGACCGGCCGCTTCTGGAAGTACCGGCTCGAGATCAACGGCAACAACATCGGCGACTTCAACATGATCGACGCCAGCACCGGGCTGATCATCGAGCGCGACAACGGCGAGGGCGAATTGCCCGAGGCCTGCAGCGGGGTGCCGCGGCCCGATTGCTTCAACATTCCGGCCAAGTTCAAACGCATCTACAAGATCGAAATGACCGATGCGAACGCCGGCGGCTTCGTGCGCAAGATCGCTTATCTCGACCTGATGGCGATCAAGGATCCGGACAAGAAGGCGAAGCAGGGCTCGAAGGAAGGCATCTTCACCTTCCCATTCGTGACCATCGAAGGTCTCGACATCGTCGACGACCGGCACATCATCGTCGGCAACGACAACAACCTGCCGTGCTCGTCGGGCCGCAAGCTCGGCAAGCAGGACGACAACGAACTGATCCTGGTCGAGGCATCCGAGTTGTTGAAAGCCAAGTAAGGCGGAGCTCCGCCAAACAAGAAACGGGCTCCGAATGTAAGCCTATGTTGCGTCCTGCGTAGCGTTTCTGCGTAACGTTCGGAACAGGTTTCCCGGGCGGCCGCGCCATGCGGCCGCCTCTTTTTTTCGTTGCGACGGATGGCGGCGCCGCCCACCATGGCGGCATGCCGCTGCCCAATCGCGTGTCGCCATTCGGCGAATTGTTTGCCGACCCTGCGCTCGGCCTGTTCATGGGCAATCGCGGCGGGCGCATCCATAACGATGCCCGCACGCTGACGTTGCGGCGCTGGACTTCGCGGGCGTGGATCTGCTGCCTGCTCGAGTTCAAGGGCCGGCATCGCAACGTCTGGCAGGACGGCTACACCGAGATGTTCTTCCTCGATGAGCCGACCGCGCTGGCGGCCGGCCACCGCCCCTGCTTCGAGTGCCGCCGCCGCGACGCGCTCGCCTTCGCGAATGCGTGGCAGCGTGCCCAGCGCGCCGCCGCGCGGCCGCGCGCGGCCGAGATGGATGTGGTTCTACATGAGGAACGGCTCACCCCCGCCGGCGAAAGGCGCGCAGCGTTGAATAGCTGCGCGCCCGAAGCGGTCGGCGGGGGACATTTTCAAGCCAGCCGGGGGAAGCGGCGACACGTCCTGCCGATCGCCGGCTTGCCGGACGGCGCCTTTATCGCGGTGGACGATCGCGCCTTCGCGGTGCGCGGGCGCTCGCTGCTGTGCTGGGCGCCGGACGGTTACGCGGCCCGCAGGCCACGGCCGCCGTCAGGCGATGCCGAGGTGCTTACGCCGCCGGCGACCCTTGCCGTGCTGCGCGCGGGCTACCAGCCGCGCTGGCACGACAGCGCTGGTTAGAGCGGGATGCGGTTGGGTTGAATCGCTGCGACTTGCACCGACCTCCGCATAAGCCGCTTCGGCGGGCGACCAGGGAAGGTGGCTGCCAGTGTGGCAGCCATCATGAACACGTGCATAACTCTGCCGGACTTAGAACCGGCAGCTCGCGACTGGCGCCGCGCTAAGCTTGAACGTGCGGTCGTCACTGCCAAGCCTGGTGCCGAACAGCTCGTTCAGCTTGCCCTTCGAATCCCGCAGCATGATCTGCTGGTCGCCGGCGCGCGTCAGATAGAAGTCCTGCGAGGTGTCGTAATCCGGATTGTGGGTGCAGGAGAATGCATAGCGGCTCGCGTAGCACGTGGTCTTCTTCTGAAACTTGCGGCCGTTCTTGAACTCGACGTGGAAGGTGAGCTCCTTGAGCGCATCGTCGGTTTTGCCTGCCGCCTTGACCACCGCGATGCGCTTGACGGTCTGCTGCGGATGCTTCGCGAGGTGGCCTGCGTCGTATTCGCGGCTGAAGCAGAGTAGATCGCTCGTGTCCAGGCGAACGCGCAATGGCGTGCCGAGCTTGGCGTAGGCGGGACGCATCTCATCGCGAAGCGACGTGCATTGCTCGATCGGTTGCTTGTCCAGGCGGAAGCTGCGGTCGTCAGGTTCCGGCTTGAGGAAGATCGGCTTGTCCTCATCGTCCCCGCAGCCGCCGACCACGACGAAGCCGTTGTTCTGCAGCATGAGGCCGCCTGCGTTTTCGGGCCTGAGCACGAAGCTGCCGCCGTCGCATTCGACACCGCAACGGACATTGCCTTCATCACGTCTGCAGAGGAGCGTGTTGGAAAACACGCCCTTGCGGTCACGGACACGGACCAGAGCGTGGACCCAGACACCGTGGTCGCCGTCGCTCTCCAGCATTTCCTGCCTGGTTTGGAAGACCTCCTCCGCCAAGGCGTCGGGCGTGAAGTCGCGGAACAGATGGAAGCTGGTGACGCGCTGCTGGGGATGCCGCTTGAGGTGGTCGGCGTCATAGACGCGGCCGAAACAGGCCTCGACGCCGAGCGGCAGATGGCTCGGCATAGGCGATATTCTCTTTTCCTCCTGCGCAAGGGCTGCGCCGCCAAGGATCAGCGACAGCAGAGCAAGAGCGACGCCACGTTTCCGGATCATGATCAGCCCTTCATCGCCGCCTTGATCGCTTCCAGACCGGCGCCCGATTTCGCCGCGTTGATGATCTTCGCCTCCTTGGCGGCCAGCCCATCGGCGGCGGCCTTCATCGGGTCGATGACGTTGAGCGGCACCACCACGGCGCCATGCCGGTCGGCATGGATCAACTCGCCGCTTTTGACCGCCATGCCGTGGATGTTCACGTTGATGCCGAAATCGACCACGTGGACGAACGCGTGCGACGGCGCGATCGAGCCGGCCAGCATCTGGAAGCCGGGCGCGACCTGCGGGATGTCGCGGATCGAGCCGTTGGTGATGGTGCCGAGGCAGCCCAGCGCCTTGTGCACGTTGGTCTGCACCTCGCCCCAGAACGCGCCGAAGCCGACGATGTCGTCGAGGTCCTGGATCACCGCGATGGACGGCTGCGGCGCCGCGGCGATGTAGTCGAGATAGTCGAGCCGCTTGTTCATGTAGCCGGCTTCGCCGAGCGGCACGCGATCCTGCGCGCGCATCGTCACGGTTTTGGCGAAGCCCACCATCGGCGGCAGATCGGGAAAGGGGCAGTGCAGGTGGCGCACCGTGTAGCCGAAACCGCGCCGCTCCGGCGCCACGATTTCGAGCAAGTTGCAGACGGTCGGCGTGTCGATCGATTGCAGGAATTCGGCTTGGGCTTTGGTGAGCGTCATGGTTCCCCCTTGTTTCGGACGGGAGCCTAGCGCATGTCCCGGCGAAGTGGATACCGGTTCGCTGGAAAGGACATGCGCCAATTCAAAGGCCCGAATGCGGTGTCGAAGGCGAGGGGAGGTGAGCTAGGATGGCGACAGCATGAAAACATCCTTCGTGGGATTGCTGATCGCGGCGTTGGCGGCCACTCCGGGGCTTGCCAACGACACCACTGCCGAGCTGACCACCGGCGGCCTCCAGTTCACAAAAAACGACAACGTCGAGATGCGCGCCGAGGACCTGTTCATTTCGGTGAAAGAGATCAGGGTCCGCTACCGGTTCTTCAACAAGTCCGAGCAGGACGTCACCGTGCATGTCGCGTTTCCGATGCCGCTGATCGGTATCGAGCACCAGGACCAGCAGATTTCGGTTCCAACCAACGATCCGGTGAACGTCCTCGGCTTCGTAACGCGGGTGGACGGCAAACCGGTCACGACACAGGTGGAGCAGAAGGTCACCGCCAAGGGCGTCGACCGGACCGCCTATTTGCGCGATCTGAAATCTCGCTGGCGCCGCATCTTGATGCCACCAACAAGGCGTTGACCCGGCTGCCGCGCGCCCAATGGAGCGAGCTCGTCGACATGGGGCTCGCCGAGGTCGAGGAGAGCGATTACGGCAAGGGCGCGGTGAAGGAGCTCTACGCGCGGTGGAGTCTGCAGACCACGTTCTACTGGGAGCAAACGTTCCCGGCGCGGAAGGAAATCGTGATTGAGCATCGCTACAAACCGAGCGTCGGCGCCTCGGTGATGACGGCGCTCACCATGCCGTCGGAGCTTGGCGAGGAATGGCATGCGAAGTTCATCCGCAAGTATTGCCTCGAGAAGGACACCCAGAACGCGCTCGACCGCGCCCGCCGTGCCTCCAAGGACAGCGGATCGCCGCCGTTCAGCGAACAGCGGATCGATTACGTGCTCAAGACCGGTGCCAACTGGTCGGGACCGATCCAGGATTTTCGCCTGGTGATCGACAAGGGCGAAGCAAGTGCGCTGGTCAGCTTCTGCGGCGACGGCGTGAAGAAGATCAGCCCGACGCAGTTCGAGATGCGAAAGACAAATTTTACTCCCGAGGGCAATATTTCGGTGCTGATCCTGAAAAGGATTCGCGAGCGGTAAATGCGATCCGGTTGCTGGTCGCAATCCCGCCATAACGTGCGGCTTTGGTTCGCGCGGGACGGCGGAGAAACGAGGGGCGGGATGCGCCGCGCGACGATTTCTCTTGCTTTATCAATAGCTTTTGCAGGCTCGGCGGCGGCGCAAAGCGCCGCGCCGATTCCCCAGTCCCGTCCTGCCGCAGCCAAGCCTGCGGCCAAGGCGGCGGTGAAGCCGGAGGGCATCGCGCCGGTCTCCAAGTCGCTGCTGCCGACCTTCTACGGCAACACCTACCAGCGCATCGCCGCGGCGATGCTGAGCTACACCACGATCGACCTGCGCGGCGGCTGGCCGACCCTGCCGAAGACGGCGCAGCTCGCGCCTGGCGCGAGCGGTCCTAACGTCGTGCTGCTGCGCAAGCGGCTGGCGATGACTGACGATCTTGCCGCCGACCAGGTGACGAGCGAGACCTACGACAAGACGCTGGAGGACGCAGTGAAGCGCTTCCAGGCCCGTCACGGCCTGACCGAGACCGGTTCGGTCGGTGCGAAGACACTCGCCGCGCTCAACGTCCCGGTGAAGCAGCGGCTCCAGCAGCTCGCGGCGACGATGGACCGCATCAGCGAGCTGAACTTCAACTTCGGCCAGCGCTATGTCGTTGTGAACCTTCCCGCTGCGGTCGCCGAAGCGGTCGACGGCGACGTGGTGCAGAAGCGTTACGTGATCGTGGTCGGAAAGGTCGGCCGCAAGTCACCGACGCTGACCACCACGATCAACGCCGTGAACCTCAACCCGACTTGGACGGTGCCGCTTGGGATCATGAAGGCGGACGTCATGCCCCGGATGCGCCGCGATCCAGGCTACGTCAGCCGCATGCGCATGCGCGTGCTGGACGCGAATGGCCGTAAGGTCGATCCGAAGTCGGTGGATTGGAATCGTTCGCCGAACTTCAGCGTCCGGCAGGATTCGGGTTCTGGCAATGCGCTCGGCGTGGTGCGTATCGACATGTCGAACAAGTATTCGGTCTATATGCACGACACCAACCACAAGGAGCACTTCTCCAGGGACTACCGCTTCGAGTTGTCGGGCTGCGCGCGTGTCGCCGAAGTACGCGATCTCGCGGTGTGGCTGCTGGCCGACAATCCGGGCTGGGGCCGCAAGGAGCTCGACGCCGCGATCGCCACGAGCGATCGCAAGACCATCAACCTGACCCACAAGGTGCCGGTGGCCTGGGTCTATTTCACCGGCTGGGTGACGAGGGACGACGTCGTGCACTTCCGCGACGACGTGTACGACCACGACGACGACCCGGTGAAAACGCCGGTCGCGTCGCTCACGCCGGTGCAGACCGCGGCGCGCTCTGCCGGAGGCTTCGTGCTGCAGTCGGTGGATGGCCAGCGGCCGGCCCGTCCGGCCGTCCGGCAGGTGTCGCATCTGGACAGCCAGTAGCCGCTAGACGAAATCCCGCAACCCCGCCTGCTTGAGCAACGGATAGGTCACCTCGCGGAATTCGCGCATGCCCGTCTCATAGCGCGGCCAGGTCAGCAGCACGCCGTCGAGGCCGATCTTGGCAAGCGTGATCAGTCCGTCCACCACCTGCTCCTTGGTGCCGATCAGCAGGTGCCCGCCCCAGCCCGAAACGAACATCTCCGCCATGGCGCGCCGCCGCTCGGGCGGATAGTTGCGCTGGTTGATCTCGGCCGCCATCGTCTCGACGACGTTGAGGGCTGCTTCCCAGTCGCCCTTCTCGTGGACGTAGTAGTTGTAGAAATCGCGCGCTTCTTTTTCGGTTTCGGCCTGGATGATCGTGGCGTTGGTCCATACCCGCACCTCGCGGCCGTATTCCTCGCGAGCGAGCTTGTGATAGGCCTGCACG
>CAWBFG010000022.1:0-79237 GCA_963787955.1 uncultured Alphaproteobacteria bacterium
TGGGACAGATCGGGCGGCGGCAGCGTACCGTCGGGCCAGACGATCGGCGAGTCGTCATAGCGATAGCCGAGCATCACGCCGTTGGCGAACCATTCATGCTGCATGATCGCGGCGAACCAATCGCCATATTCCCTGCGGGCGTCGTCGTTGGCCGCGCCCGGCTGAAAAATCTCCGGACCGGGGAGGCGTTCACAAGTCGCCAGCATGCGGCGAAGATTGCGGCTTGCTTCCGCGACATTGCGCAGGCCTACCGGGCGCCGTTCCGCATCGTAGCTGTCGAGCAGGTCGTCGCCGCCCCAGCCCGCAGCGCACCCCGAGTTTCCAGCGAGGTCGACCGCATCGCGGATGCCGGTGTTCATGCCGAAGCCGCCGGTCGGCGAAGTGAGATGCGCGGCGTCACCGGCAAGGAAGACGCGCGCCGTTCCGAATGTCGGCCACCAATTCGCGGCGCACCCAGCGGAACACCGGAAGGATTTCGAAGTCGAACTCACGGCCGAACGCACGCATCAGGGCCGCGCGGCTTCAGCTTCGCTGTGATCGGCCTTCTGCGGCGCGCCGACGATCGACAAGCGGAAGTGATCGCTGCCAGTAACCGCCACCATGGTCCGCCCAGTGCCCTCGGGGCCGATGAAGATGAAGCGGTAGCCTTGGCCCTTGTCGTGCAGCGTGGAGAGTCGGCGCAGCGAAACACCACGTTGGTGGTGTAAGTCAGCGCCGGATTGCCGCTCATCTTGATGCCGAGCTGCTTCGCGCACGGTGCTGGCGCCGCCATCAGTACCGACGAGATAGTTGCGCTTCGATGTTTTCGGTTCTGCGGCTGACGGCGTCGTTCACTACGGCCCGCACGCCGTGCTGCGCCTTCCTCAAGCCCGATGAGTTCGGTGTGGTATCTGAACGAGTACGTAGCGGGAACGAGCGTAGGCAAACCGCGCCGGGATTGGGTCGAACATATCCTGTGGGACGCGCTCGCGCTTCTGCGGGCTCTCCGGCGGGCAAGGCTTCGAAGCCTCGGCCGGGAAACGGTTCGCGGCCGAGTTCGTAGCCGTTGAGCCCGGTGACGTAGATGTAGTCCTGCGGGTAGTCGGGCGGGTAGGGTGCATCATGCACCCCGTCGACGATGCCCCAACGACGGCAGAACTCCATGGTGCGGACCGACCAGGTCCATCTTCGGCTGGACGACCGCACCGTTGTCTCTCGACGAGCAGGCACCGCATCCCCTCCAGCCCAGTTCACCTGCCAATGCCAGGCCGACCGGCCCTCCGCCGACGACGAGGACCGGCAGCGCGCGCGGTCATTTGTACTTGCGCTCCAGCTCCTGGAAGTCCGCAAAGCCGACCAAGCGCTGACGCTCGGCGAAGGTCGCGAGCAGGTCGGTGGCACGGCCGATCTGGCCGCGCTGCTTGAGATGCGACAGCGCGCGCTGCATGCCGAGCACTGCCGCCTGCAGCGCGGTGTTGGCATAGAGCACGCCGGCAAAGCCCGGTTCCCTGAGCTCTGTCGTTGGGAAGGCTCTGGCGTCTTGCCGCCGATCACAATGTTGGCGAGCTGCGGCCAGGGCAGATGGCCGATTGCAGTCATCTGCTCCGCCGTGGTCGGCGCCTCGACGAACCATGTCGGCGCCGGCTTCGAAACGCATGGGCACGGTCCATCGCGGCGTTAAGACCCTCGACCGCGTGGCGTCGGTGCGGGCAACAATCAGCAGGTCAGCATCGATGCGCGCATCGACCGCCGCCTTGATCTTGGTGGCCATCTCGGCGGAGGCGAAAACCTCCTTGCCTCGAAATGGCCGCAGCGCTTTGGGAAACCTGGTCTTCGATCAGGATCGCGTCGGCGCCCGCGCGCTCCATCATTGAATGGTGCGCCGCACGTTGAGGGCATTGCCGAAGCCGGTGTCGGCATCGACCATTAGCGGGCCCGGAAATACGTCGCGGATTGCCGCGACATGATCGATCAGCTCGGTCAGCGTGACGAGGCCGTTGTCCGGAACGCCGAGGATGCGTGTTGGCGATGCCCGCGCCGGTGACGTAGGCCGCGGCAAAGCCGACGGTCTGCTGCCACGCGGGCGGCGAGCGCATTGGCAACGCCGGGCATCACCAATGCGGCGCCGGGCTTCAGGAGTGCTCGGAATTCGGTGCGGGTGGGCGGGGCGTCGGCCAATGGATAGAGGATCGCCCGTCCCGCCTCAAGGGATCAGCACCACCGATCCGGTGGTCTTGCGGGCCTTCGACGTCGCGATGCGCCTGCGGCGGCCTCGCGCAGTGGATAGGTATGGTTGATCTCGATTTTGATCTTGCCGCTTTCCACCATAGCGAAAAGGTCACTTCGCCACTTCGACCAGATCGGCGCGGGTCTGCGGTGTAGTCAGGGCAGGCTCGGATGCGTGATGTAGATCGAGCCGAGGCGGCCCCAGCCGGCGTGGAGGCACCGGATCGGGGGATCGCCGGAGGCCTCGCCATAGGAGGCGAGAATTCCCCGCGGGCGAAGCGCGCGCAGCGACCCTTCGAACGTCGCCTGTCCGAGCGAAATCGTAGACCACCGCGGCACCTTTGCCGCCGGTGAGCTCGCGGGTGCGCTCCATGAAATTGTCATAGCGGAACACGTGGTCGCAGCCATGGGCCCGCGCAATCGCCTCTTTGGCGTCGCTGCCGACGGTGCCGACGACGATTGCGCCAAGGTGCTTGGCCCATTGGCTGAGGATCAGACCGACCCCGCCGGCCGCGGCATGCACCACGATGGTGTCGCCGGGCTCGACCCGGTAGGTCGAGCGCAGCAGATACCGCGCCGTCATGCCACGCACCATCATCGAGGCGGCGGTACGATCGTCGATGCTTGCGGGCAGCTTGAGAACGCGCGCCGCGGGGACGACGCGGGCCTCGGCATAGGCGCTCTCGGGGCGGCAAACGCAGGCAACCCGATCGCCAACCGCCAGTTCAGCCACGTCCGGGCCGACAGCGTCGACGACGCCCGCGGCCTCGGTGCCGAGCCCGGAAGGGAGCGCCTGCACAGCATGCTGGCCGCGCCGCACCAGGATGTCGCGGAAGTTGATGGCGACCGCGCTGTGGCGGACGCGCACTTGGCCCGGCCCGGGCCCGGCAAGCTCCACGTCCTCGAAGCGCATCACCTCGGGTCCGCCAATCTCGTAGAAGCGGATTGCCTTCATCGTCCAGTCTCCCTGTTGAAGTGATGGCATGGAAGCCCTGTCCGAAAAAGGGCTCCGTCCGACTTGCCGTCGGCGCACCGGCGGGGCAGCATGATCCCAACAACATCAGCGGAGGAGCATTCATCATGGCGCTCAAACGAAAAGCCGCCCGCCGCTCGACTGTCAGGACACGCGCAAAGAAACAGCTGGTGAAGCGCAGCGCCAAGGTCGGCTCGAAAGCTTCGGCCACGCGGCGCCCGCACAAGTTCGTGGTCAGTCACCTGCGGCCCGAGGACTTCAAGATTGACGGGCTTCGCACCTACGCGAAATACCGCGACCTCGGCATCAAGGATGCCACCAACGGAATGGCGGTTGCGCATGTGATCCAATTCATCGGGCCGTGCGACCCCAAGGTGGTGTCGAAGGAGCACCTTCACGAGGCCGACTTCCAAATGATCTACGTGCTCAAGGGCACGATGGTCTCAAGCTTCGAGGGGCATGGCACGCACACCCTGAGTGCCGGCGATGCCTGGTTGCAGCCGCACAGCATCAAGCACAAGGTGCTCGATTATTCCGACGACTGCGAAGTGCTGGAGATCTTGATGCCGGCGAACTTCAGGACCGTCGAGCTGGAAAAATAGGCGCGGTGCGACCGGCCGGGTCTGCCATCATGGACGCCAAGACCGATATCGCAGTGCCGAGCGGAGCCGAGATGATCGCCCGGGCGCGGGCGATGATCCCGGTGCTGCGCCAGCGCGCAGCAGAAGGTGAACTGCAGCGGCGGCTGGCGAAGGAGACGATTGCCGAAATGCAGGAAGCGGGGTTGTTCCGCGTCATGCAGCCCAAGCGTTGGGACGGCTACGAGCTCGACATCCACACCTATTTCGATATCGAGATGGCGCTCGCCGAAGGCGATATGTCGGTCGCCTGGGTCTATGGCGTGGTCGGAACCCATCCATGGGCGATGGGGTTGTTCGATGAACGCGCCGCGAACGATGTGTGGGGCAAGGATACCTCAACGCTAATTTCCTCCTCGTTGATGCCGTCGGGCATGGCAACGCCAGCGCCTGGCGGCTACCGGGTTTCCGGCCGCTGGAAGTATTCAAGCGGCTGCGAGCACTGCGACTGGGCTTTCCTCGGCGCCACCATCGGCGATAGCACTGCGGGATACGCGGACCGTTGCTTGTTCCTGCTGCCGCGCAACGATTATGAGATCATCGACACCTGGTTTGTCTCCGGTCTCAAAGGGACGGGCAGCCACGACATCACGGTCAAGGATGCATTTGTGCCAGCGCATCGAATGGTGCGCTACGCGGACAATTTCCGTGGCATCGCGCCGGGGCTCGCGGTCAACACGGCGCCGCTTTACCGGCTGCCCTGGGGGCAGGTGTTCTTCCGCGGCGTCGCGACTGCCTCGATCGGGGCTTTGCAAGGAATGTTCGACATCTTCCTTGAGTACGGCAAGTCGCGCGTCAATCGCATGTTCGGTACCAAGGCGTTCGAAGACCCGTGGGTGCAATTCACCTGCGCGGAGGTTGCAGCCGGTCTCGACGAGATGAAGACCATCCTAAATCGCAACTTGAGCAACCTGGAAGCCTACGCCGAGCGCGGAGAAATGCCGCCGCTTGCCGAGCGCATCCATTACAAGTTCCATTCGGCGCGCGCCGCCGAGCGCTGCACTGAGCTGGCGACCAAATTGTTCCGAGTGGCCGGCGCCGCCGGCATTTATTCCGAGTTTCCGTTCGGCCGCATTCTCGCCGATATCACGGCGGCGCGGCAGCACGTCTCGAACCAATACGAGACCATCGGCCGCAACTCCGGGGCGGCGATGTTCGGCGCGACAGAGACCAAGGATTTCTCGCTGTAACAAGCTATGTTGATTGGGGAGTGGAAATGAAAATCTGTCGTTATGACGACGACCGGCTCGGCGTGGTGATCGGCGAACAGGTGCACGACGTCACTGCAGCGCAGACCGAGATCAGGGCGTCGACTCCCTATAGCGCGAAGGTCGATCCTGTGATTGCCGCGCTGCCTGCGTGGCGCGAGCGGCTGGAGAAGATGGCAGCGGCAGCCCCCGGCAAACCGCTCTCGCAGGTCAAGCTGCTCGCTCCGGTAGCGCGGCCGCCGAAAATCCTGGCGGCGCCCACCAACTATGCCAAGCACGTGCAGGAGATGCAGCACTTCCGCGACACAGTGCCGGACCTGGCGCGATTTTCGCCAGACATCCAGAAGGCCGGCATCTTTCTCAAGTCCAATACGTCGCTGGTCGGGCCGTCGGAAGGCATCCCGATGCGGTTTCCCGATCGGCGCAACGACCACGAGGCAGAGCTCGTCATCGTGATCGGAAAGCAAGGCAGCGATATACCAAAAGAGAAGGCATACGAATACATTGCCTGTTACGGGCTCGGTCTCGATATGACCGCGCGGGGTGGGGAAGATCGCAGCTTCCGCAAGTCGATCGACGGCTACACCGTGCTCGGTCCGTGGTTGGTGACCGCAGATGAGATCCCCGATCCGGCTGATGTGCCGTTCACGCTCCATGTTAACGACGAGAAGCGCCAGGACAGCAACACCAGTTTTCTGATCTACGACATCCCGCGGCTGATTGAATTCGCTTCGTCGTTCTATACGCTTTATCCTGGCGACATCTATTACACCGGGACGCCCGAAGGGGTTGGGCCGGTCAAGCCCGGAGACTGGATCAGCCTGAAATCGCTGCCGCAACTCGGCGAATTAAGAATTCAGGTCCGCGCCCACAGCAAGTGAGCAGACGTAGCCACAGCGGCACCCCACGTGATATGAAGCGGCAGCGAACCGTCGTTGGCCGGAAAGCTTGAAAACGCATGCTCGACCAAATCAACAATTCAAATATTAAAGAGCTCGCCAAAGACAAGCTGTTCGCGCTGCAGAACACCATGCTGCTGGACGGCCGGGTCAGCTCGTATCCGGCCAACGCCACCGGATACTCGGTCTCGAACTGCTATCTGCTGGGGCAGCCTGACGCCGCCTGGCTGATCGACACCGGCTTCGGCGGTCACGAAACGGCACTACGCGGCCAGATCGAATCGCTGATATCGCGGACGCTGCCGCTCTCGCTCTTGCCGCTGCGCCTCAACGAATTCATGTCGATCCAAAACATCGACCCGTTCACGCTCTACTTCAACGTCAAGGAATGCTTCACCGGCAATCCGGATGCCGCGTTCTGGTTCGATTTCGGCGCCGGCTCTGACTCCGGGCAGAACACGCTGGATCGTCTCAACATCACCACCATCGGCCGCGAGGAGACGATCGAGATCGGCGCGCAAGGCCGGCCCATCGTTGTGTATCAGGCGCCGATCCGTTTGATCGCGACGCGCTGGATCTACGACGCAGCGACCAAGACGCTGTTCACCTCCGACATGTATACGCACACTTGGCGCGACCGCGCGGACGGCCCTTGGATCATCCAGGATGGCGACGACGACCCGACCGACTTCGACCACGTACGCTCGTTCCTGCTCAACACCCGCTACTGGTGGCTGGAAGGCGTCGACACCGCAAAGCTGCGCAAGGGTATGAACGAGATCTTGAACAGGCACGACATCGAGACCATCGCGCCCGGCTACGGCTGCGTCCTGCGTGGCAAGAAGACCGTGGCAAAGCACATCAAGCTGGTCGACGACGTGCTCAAGTCGCTGGACAAGAGCGTTGCGACGTCGCGCTACATCGGCCGCGACGAACTGAGGTGATCGAAAATGGCAATGCGTCATCAGGGCACGCTGAACCGGCCCAACCCGCTGCCGCGCGAGGTTGTCCCGGGCATCTTCTGGCTGGGCGAATGCCTGGAGCAGCGCCAGCAGGGCAAGATCTATCACGGCTGCAATGCGAGCTTCCTGATCGTTGGCGGCGCCGCCTCGATGCTGGTCGAGACCGGCCACCCGAAGGACTTCCCGATCACCGAGGGCCAGCTCAACAAACTCCTGCCGGGCAAGCCACCGCTGCGATACCTCTTCGTTACGCATCAGGAGACACCGCACTGCGGCGGGCTCGGCCGCATCCTGACCCGTTATCCGGAGGCGATCCTCTGCGGCGATGTCAGCGACTATCATCTGGCCTTCCCGCAGCACGAACACCGCATGCGCATGATGAAGGAAGGCGACGAGATCGATCTCGGCGGCCGAAGCTTCCGCGCTGTCGAGCCGGTGGTGCGCGACATGCGCACCACCTGGTGGGGCTTCGAAACACGCGAGCGCGTGCTGTTCCCCGGCGACGGCTTCGCCTACAGCCATTACCACGAGGACGGCCACTGCGGCCTCACCGCTGAGGAGGCGTCTTCGCTCGACCTGCAGGACACCACCGCAGTGTTCGCGGACCTCGCGCTGTGGTGGACCAAGTGGGCCGATATGCGCAACTACTGCGCGCGGCTCGACCGCCTGATGGAGCGGCTCGACGTGAAAACCGTCTGCCCGACCCATGGCCTCGTGATTACCGACGTCGCGCGCACCATGCCCAAGGTGAAGGAGGGGCTGCTCTACGGTGGAAGCGTGGCCGAGCGCGGCACCAACGAGGCGAAGTTCGCCACGAAGAAGAGCGAACCGGTGCCGGAAGAGACGGTTGGTTGATCTTCCTTTGCGATCCGAATAGGAGCACTTCCGATTTGCCGTGGCGGCCGGCGGCGGCCGCGTGGTAAATCTGTGCTGCAATTCGCATGGAGGCTCGCATGTCCGCACGACCCGTCATCAGGATCGCGCCGAACAACCAGGTGTTCGACTTGCCGGTGATCGTCGGCATCGAGGAGGGCCTATTCGACCGGGTCGGCCTTGATGTGAAGTTCTCCGCCACCCACGCCGACCGCGAGAAGGACTCGGCTGAGCGGCCGATCATGTCGCGCCTCAAGGAGCAACAGTTCGATTGCGGCTCGGCCGACAGCTACAACGTCTGCGAATGGGCGAGCATCGACCGCCTGGAGCGCGGCAAGCGCGGCGGCAACATCGCGGCGCTGCGCGCGGCGGTGGCGGCGCAGGCCATCATTACCTTCGACGAGACGCTGCAGGTGCCGCGCGACATGGCCGACGTGCCGGTCGTCGTGCAGGAGCTGACCGGCTCGCACTACACCACGGTGCAAATGCTCGAAAGCGCGATCGGCGCCGACCATATCCAGCTGGTCAACGGCCGCCTGCCGCAGATGCGCTGGGAGGGTTTGAAGAACGGCACTTATCGGGCCGTCACGGTGATGGAACCGTTCATCAGTCTCGGCCTCAAAGAGGGCGCTCACATCATCGCGGCCTGCTTCTATCGCGGCGGCGAGGTCGTGGCGCCCGATCTCGACGACGAGCAGCGCAAGGCGTTCTACGATGCCGAGAACAAGGCAGTCGACCTGATCAACGCCGACTTTTACAAGTATGCCCACCACGTCACCGCCCACGCCAAGGGCGCGCTCAAGCCGCACGAATTGTTGCGGGCGTTCATCCGCTACAAGCACGTCGATTATTACGACCTCACCTTGTTCGGCCGCACCTACGACTGGATGAAGGCGCGTGGCCTGACCGAGGGCCAGAGCGAGCATTCGCGATTGGTAGTGAGCTGAAGCTGGCGACCCCGGCAGGATTCGAACCTGCGACCCTCAGCTTAGAAGGCTGATGCTCTATCCAACTGAGCTACGGGGTCGTACGCCCTTGTTTGCGTCCGGCGAGCCGCCCGGCCGGAACCTCTTACCATAGGGGTCTGTGCAGAGGCCAATGGCCGGTCTAGCCTTTGTCGTCGGCGGAAGGAACCAAACCGCCTTGAACGAATTCCAACCGCAGTCGTCGAGGGGTTTGCCCATGCGTAAGAAGAAGTCCAACGCGCCGAAGCCCGCCACAACGCCTTGTTCAGTTTGTGAAGGGGCCATGACCTACGTCCGCACCATCCCGGCGGCCGGGATCATGCCGGACCTGCACTGCTTCAGTTGCAGCGTCTGCGGTTGCCCGCGCACGGAAGAGCTGCAGATTCAGCCGATCGCCGCGTAAGCAGGGCCGAAAGACCTGAGGTAAACGGGTCGCGGACTGCGGTTTCCGCAAATTTGACGCACGTTGAACCGTCGCGTGCCCGCGCGACCAAGCCACGCCGGAACCGTCGCTATCGTAAGCCTGCCTCGATCGTGAGGCCGGCAACGGTCGCAGCTTGGCCGCCACCCCGGTCTCGCTGAAGTTGTGAATGCCAAATCCCGCGTTGCTTCAAATGGATAAGAAGCCGCGGGCGTTGGCCACGACCTTGACACGATTCAGCATTCTGCTTGCCACGTCGCCCGCTCGGCTGGGGAATCCGAGCGGTCAGGAGGATCCCGCCTATGCTCGTGCCCATCCGCGCCGGCGTCTTTGCCGCGCTCGTCACTCTTGCGTCCATTTTCACCGCGTCCGTTTCTTCTGCCCAGAAAGTCTTCGACCGGCCCGACCTCACTGAGGCGGCCATCAAGCTCGAAGCGCAGATCAAGACCGACGCCGGCACGGCCGGCAAGCCACTCGCCCAGCTGCGTCGCGAGGCCGAGGCCGCTTTCAAGGCGAACGATTTCCGCAACGGCATGGTGCTGCTCGGGCAGATTGTCGCCTCCGCACCGAACGACAGCGCGAACTGGCTGCGACTCGCCCGCACCATCCAGCAAATTCGTCCGGCCGATGAGCGCGAGCGCACGTTATTGCTGCAGCGGGCCAGCACCGCGGCTTACCGCGCCTATACGCTGACCAGCAGCCGCGGCGACGAGGCGGACAGCCTGGTCATCCTTGGCCGCACCCAGGGCGACCTCAAGCAATGGCGGCCGGCGCTCGATGCGCTGCGCCTCTCGCTCGAAATCCGCGAGGTCGCCGAGGTGCGCGCGCTTTACGAGACGATGCGCACCGACCACGGTTTCCGCATGCTCGACTACTCGGTGGACGCGGATGCATCCTCGCCGCGCGCCTGCTTCCAGTTCTCCGAGCCGCTGCCCGCGAAACGCACCGACTTCTCTCCGTTCGTGTCAGTCGCCGGCGTCGATAAGCCGGCGCTTTCGGTCGAACAGAAGCAGCTTTGCGTTGAAGGGCTCAAGCACGGCGAGCGCTACAGCGTCACGTTGCGCGCCGGGCTGCCGTCAACGGTTCACGAAACGCTGGCCAAATCGGCAGACCTCTCGATCTATGTGCGTGACCGCAAGCCGCTGGTACGTTTCTCCGCCAAGGCCTACGTGCTGCCCCGTACCGGCCAGCGCGGCATCCCGGTCGTCACCGTCAACACCAAGGCAGTCACGGTAGAAATCTATCGGATTGGCGATCGCAACCTGATCGACACCGTGTTCGGTGGTGATTTCCAGCGCAATCTCGACAGCTACGATGTCAATCGTCTCGGTGATGCGCGCGGCGTCAAGGTGTGGAATGGCGAACTCGCGGTCGAAGAGACGCTGAACGCGGAGGTGACGACTGCGTTCCCGGTCGATCAGGCGGTCGGCGATCTTCAGCCCGGCATCTATGTGATGACCGCCGCGCCGGTCGGCCCGAAGTCGGATCGCGGCGATTCGCTTGCGACCCAGTGGTTTATCGTGTCCGACCTTGGCCTTGCCTCGTACTCCGGCAACGACGGCATCAACGTGTTTGTCAATTCGCTGGCGACCACCGAGCCGAAAGGCCAGATCGACGTGCGTCTTGTCGCGCGCAACAACGAAGTGCTTGCGACCAAGCGCACTGACGCGGCTGGTCGGGTGACGTTCGAGGCCGGACTTGCGCGCGGCGAGGGCGGGCTTGCCCCCGCCGTGCTGGTCGCATCCGATCCGAAGGGTGACTACGCATTTCTCAGCCTGAAGACGCCAGGATTCGATCTGTCCGACCGCGGCGTGGCGGGACGCCTCGCGCCGGCTGGGCTCGATGCCTTTGTCTACACTGAGCGCGGCGTCTACCGCTCCGGCGAAACGGTGCACATCACCGCACTGTTGCGCGACAGCCAGGGCGTGGCCTCGCTCAATTCGCCCGTTACGCTGGTGGTCGAGCGCCCCGATGGCGTCGAGTACCGCCGCGTCGCCGTGAATGACCAGGGATTGGGCGGTCGCTCGCTCAGCGTGCCGATCAGCTCGGCTGCCTCCACGGGCACCTGGCGCGTGCGCGCATACAGCGATCCGAAACGCCCGGCGATCGGCGAGGCGAGCTTCCTGGTCGAAGACTATGTGCCGGATCGGCTCGAGTTCGAGCTAGCCGCGCCTGCGGGCAAGCTCTCCAAGACCGAGCCTGCCGAGATGACGGTCGATGGCCGTTACCTCTACGGCGCACCGGCCTCCAACCTGTCGCTGGAAGGCGAGTTGGTGATCGGCGTTGCCAAGGAGCGTCCGGGCCTTGCCCACTATCAGTTCGGCCTGTCCGATGAGGAGATACAGTCGAACCGCGAGCCGATCGAAGACTTGCCGCAGACCGACGAGAAGGGCAAAGCGACCTTCGCCGTCAATCTCGACAAGGTCCCGGCTTCGACCCGTCCCCTCGAAGCGCAGGTGATCGTACGCATGGCGGAGTCGGGTGGCCGTGCGGTCGAGCGTAAAATCACGCTGCCGATCGTGCCGACGTCCAACATGATCGGCGTCAGGCCGCTGTTCTCCGGCCGCTCGCTTGATGAGGGTGCGACCGCGAACTTCGATGTGGTTTTCGTGGCACCCGATGGCAAACCGCTTGCGCAGAGCGGGATGCGTTATGAGCTGCTGAAGGTCGAACGGCGCTATCAGTGGTATCGCCGCGGCGGCAATTGGGGTTACGAGCCGATCAAGCTGACGCGCCGCATTGCCGATGGCCAGATCGATGTGGCACCCGGCAAATCCGGCCGCATCTCCGTGCCGGTGCAATGGGGCCGCTATCGTCTCGAAGTCTCGACCGCCGAAGCCAACGGCCCCGTGACCTCGGTCGCGTTTGACGCTGGCTGGTACACCGAAGCCAGCGCCGACACGCCCGATATGCTGGAGGTCGCGCTCGATAAGCAGGAATACCGGCCGGGCGAGACCATGACCGTTGCGGTCACGACGCGCACCGCCGGACACGTGACGCTCAACGTGGTCGGCGACCGGCTCATCAATTCGGTGACGCAAGACGTGCAGGCGGGCGTGCAACGCATTCGCGTGCCGGTCGGCAAAGACTGGGGCAATGGCGCCTATGTGGTTGCAACTTTGCGCCGCCCGCTCGACGCCAAGGAACAACGCATGCCGGGGCGTGCGATCGGCGTGCAGTGGTTCTCGATTGACCGTCAGGCCAAGACGCTGAAGGTCGATATGGCCTTGCCGCAGCTGATGCGTCCGAGCGGCGCTCTGAAAGTGCCGATGAAAATCGGCGGGCTCGCGGCAGGAGAGGACGCTCGCATCGTGGTTGCCGCCGTCGACGTCGGCATCCTCAATCTCACCAACTACAAGCCGCCCGCGCCCGATGACTTTTACCTCGGCCAGCGCCAGCTCACCTCCGAGCTGCGCGATCTCTATGGCCAACTCATTGACGGCATGCAGGGCACGCGCGGCCAGATCAAGGTCGGCGGCGACGGAGCGGGGGCGTTCGGCGCCAGCCCGCCGTCGCAGGCACCGCTCGCGCTCTATTCCGGTCTCGTCACCGTGAAGCCGGACGGCACCGCCGAAGTATCGTTCGACATTCCGGCGTTCGCCGGCACCGTGCGCGTCATGGCGGTGGCCTGGAGCAAGGACAAGGTCGGCCGCGCGGTCGGCGACGTGACGGTGCGCGACCCGGTGGTATTGACGGCCACTTTGCCGCGCTTCCTGCTCACGGGCGATCGCGGCTCGATGCATCTGGAAATCGACAACGTCGAAGGCCCCGCCGGGGATTACAGCGTATCGGTGCGTGCCGACGGCTCGCTCGACCTGGGCAACCAGGCGACCCAGACACTGCGGCTTGCTGCGAAGCAGCGCAGCAATCTGACCATGCCGCTCTCAAGCGCCGCCGCGGGCGCTGTCAGTATCCAGGTTCAGATCGCCGGGCCAAATAGTTTCGCGCTGGAGCGCAGTTACGCGCTTTCGGTCAAGCCGGCGACGCAAGTGATGACGCGCCGTACGGTGCGTCCGCTTGCTCGGAATGAGAGCTTCACGCTCTCCAAGGACATGTTCGCCGATCTGGTGCCCGGCACCGGCGCGGTGGCGCTCTCGGTCGGTCCCTCGACCGCGCTCGACGCCGCGACGCTGCTCAAGGCGCTCGACCGCTATCCATTCGGCTGCTCCGAGCAGATCACCAGCCGGGCGTTGCCGCTGCTCTACGTCAACGAGCTTGCCGCAGAGCAGCAGCTTGCACTCGACGCCAGCATCGACCAGCGCATCCGCGATGCGATCGACCGGTTGCTGTCGCGGCAGTCGTCGAACGGCTCGTTCGGGCTGTGGGGCGTCGGCGGCGACGACACTTGGCTCGATGCTTATATGACCGACTTCCTGACACGAGCGCGCGAGCGCGGCTTCGCGGTGCCGGACACGGCATTCAAGCTTGCGCTCGATCGGCTGCGCAACGAGGTTAACACCGCGGAGGACGTCTCCAAGGACGGCGGCCGCGATCTCGCCTACGCACTTTACGTGCTGGCAAGGAACGGCGTGGCTCCGCTCGGCGATCTGCGCTACCTCGCGGACGCCAAGCTCAACGATCTGGCAACACCGATCGCCAAGGCGCAGATCGCCGCGGCGCTCGGCATGCTGGGTGACCGGGTGCGCGCCGAGCGCGCCTATGCCTCGGCGCTCGAGCAGATCAAGCCGCCGGCGCAGCCGGAGCTGTTCAGCCGCGTCGACTACGGCTCGACACTGCGCGATGCGGCAGCTCTGATCACGCTGGCAAGCGAGGCGGGCGGCTCGCGCCCAACCATCACCAGCGCGGTGACCCGGGTCGAGCAGGTGAGGGCGCTTGCGCCGTACACCTCGACCCAGGAACAGGCCTGGCTGGTGCTTGCCGCACGCGCCCTTTCGAAGGATGTCGGTGGCATGGCGATCGACGCCAACGGCGAGCAGCGCAAGGGCTCGCTCTATCGCAACGTCCGCGCCAGCGAGCTGGAACAGCCGTTCCGGGTGACCAACACCGGCGATACGCCGTTGCAGGCGGTCGTCTCGGTGACCGGTTCGCCGATCGTGCCGGAGCCTGCGGCGGACCGCGGCTTCAAGATCGAGCGGCTCTTCCACACGCTCTCGGGCGAGCCGATCGACCCGTCGAAAGCCAAACAGAACCAGCGGTTCGTGGTGGTGCTGAAGATCACCGAAGGCCAGCCGCAGTTCGGCCGCATCATCGTCGCCGACTACCTGCCGGCCGGCTTCGAGATCGACAACCCGCGGCTGGTCTCGTCAGGTGATACCGGTACGTTGTCGTGGATCGCTGATGCGGTTGCGCCGGTGCACTCGGAGTTCCGAGACGACCGGTTCAGCGCGGCGTTCGATCGTGGCTCGCGCGACAAGCCCGTGTTCACCGTCGCCTACGTGGTCCGCGCGGTGTCGCAGGGCCGCTACGTCTTGCCGCAAGCTCATGTCGAGGACATGTATCGTCCTGATCGCTTCGGCCGCACCGGCACTGGTACGATCGAGATCGCGCCGAAGTGAGACCACGATGAAGGGCTGGCGCCTCCTTCTCACCTGCGCGAGCGCCGCGGCGACAGCCGCGGTGCTCGGCGGGGCGTGGTGGGTCCACTCTTTGGGACCTGTGCCGCGAGGCGAGGCGCTGGAGTATTCGACCATGGTGGTCGATCGTGAGGGCCGTCTGTTGCGGCCCTACGCGACTCCTGAAGGGCGCTGGCGCGTTCCCGCCGCGCTCGATCAAGTCGATCCGCGCTATGTCGAGATGCTGCTCGCCTACGAGGACCGGCGCTTCCGATCGCACCCAGGCGTCGATCCGCTCGCCACCGCCCGTGCTCTCATTCAGTTCGTCACCAGCGGCCGCATCGTGTCGGGCGGCTCGACGATCACCATGCAGGTGGCGCGTCTGCTCGAGCCGCGCACCGAGCGCACCTTCGCCGCCAAGCTGCGGCAGATGGTGCGCGCCATCCAACTCGAGCGCGTCCTGACCAAGAACGAGGTGCTGGCGCTTTATCTGAGCCTCGCGCCATACGGCGGCAACTTGGAAGGCGTGCGCGCCGCTTCGCTCGCCTATTTCGGCAGAGAGCCGCGCCGCCTGTCGATGGCGGAGGCGGCGTTGCTCGTCGCCCTGCCGCAGTCGCCAGAATCGCGCCGGCCCGATCGTTCCGTCGCGGCGGCGCGTGCGGCGCGCGACCGCGTGCTCGATCGCATCGCGTTGGCTGGGCGCATCCCTGTCGACGAGGTGGCGTTCGCCAAGCTCGATGGCGTCCCGGCCGGACGAAAGCCGATGCCGACGCTGGCGCCGCACGCGGCCGATCAGGCCGTCTGCACTGGCGCCGGGGCGGAAGATCCACCGCCTGACGATCGACGCTTCTTTGCAGCGATCGTTGCAGGAGCTTGCGCGCGAGCGGGCGCGCGCGCTCGGGCCCGATATGTCGGTCGCGATCATCGCGGTCGATCATGCGACCGGCGAGGTGCTCGCTCGGGTCGCCTCCGCGGACTATTTCGACGAGCGCCGCGCCGGACAGGTCGATATGACGCAAGCACTGCGCTCGCCCGGTTCTGCGCTCAAGCCCTTCATCTACGGTCTCGCCTTCGAGGACGGCGTGGTTCATCCGGAAACGCTGATCGAGGACCGGCCGGTCCGCTATGGTGCCTACGCGCCAGAGAATTTCGATCTCACGTTCCAGGGTACGGTTTCGGTGCGCCGCGCGTTGCAGCTCTCGCTCAACGTGCCGGCGGTGGCCTTGCTCGACAAGGTCGGCGCGAGCCGCCTGACCGCACGGCTCGCACAGGCCGGTGCGCCGCTGGTGCTGCCCAAGGGCGAGGCGCCGGGCCTCGCTATGGCGCTTGGCGGCGTCGGCGTGAAGCTTTCCGATCTTACCATGCTCTACGCCGGCCTAGCGCGCGGCGGCATGGCCGTGCCGCTGGTTGAGCGGGTCGGTGAACGGGACGCTACCGCGCCGCAGCGGCTGATAGAACCGGTGGCGGCCTGGTATGTCGGCAACGTGCTGATCGGCGCGCCGCCGCCCGACAATGCCGCGGGCGGCCGGATCGCCTTCAAGACCGGCACCTCCTACGGCTATCGCGACGCCTGGTCGGTCGGCTTTGACGGCCGGCGCACGATCGGGGTCTGGCTCGGACGTCCGGATGGTGCGCCCGCGCCGGGCCTGATCGGGCGTGTTGCCGCGGCGCCGATTCTGTTCGATGCGTTCGCGCGAACCGGACAGGCGTCTGCGGCGTTGCGGGCTGCGCCGGAAGGTGTCGTCGTTGCAACCAATGCCAAGCTGCCGCCACCGTTACAGCGCTTCCGGCCTGGCCAGCTGCCCGGCGATGCCGCCGAGCCGGCGCTACGTATTCTCTATCCGCCGAACGGCGCAAACATCGAACTGGCTTCGTCCGATGGCAAGTTCGATCCGGTGGCGCTGAAGGTCGGGGGCGGCGTCGGGCCGCTGACCGTGCTGGCGAACGGGATGCCGGTGCCGACGCAAGCCGGCCGGCGCACGCTCATGGTCGATGCCGATGGCCCAGGCTTTCTGCGGCTCACGGTGATGGACGCCAAAGGCGCAACCGACAGCGTGATGGTGCGGCTGCAATAGGCGCCGTGTCGCCGTGTTTCATTCGGGCGGCCGTCGTTGTATCGTCGACCATCCGGACGAGGAGATCGGCGATGAACACGATTCCGAAAATCGACACCGCCGCGTCTCAGCCTGCCAACGGCATTGATCCTGCGGAGTGGGACATGCGGGTTGATCTCGCCGCGTGCTACCGGCTGGTCGACCTCTACGGCATGACGGACTTGCACCTTAACCACATCTCGGCGCGCGTG
This sequence comes from uncultured Alphaproteobacteria bacterium, assembly GCA_963787955.1. GTDB lineage: Bacteria > Pseudomonadota > Alphaproteobacteria > Rhizobiales > Xanthobacteraceae > Z2-YC6860. Next base: position 16,963 of record CAWBFG010000022.1, read on the forward strand.
CCGGGCAGCGAAGAGCATTTCCTGATCAATCCATTCGGCATGATGTACGAGGAGATCACCGCATCCTCGCTGATCAAGATCGATCTGGACGGCCACATCATCGCCAATTCTAACCCCGAGTACGGCATCAATCTGCCGGGCTATGTCATCCACGGCGCGATCCATGCCGCGCGCCACGACGTCACCTGCGTGTTGCACACCCACACCAACGCCGGCATGGCGGTCTCGACGTTGAAATGTGGCTTGCTGCCGCTCACCCAGACTGCGATGCGCTGGGGCAATGTCGCCTATCACGACTTCGAAGGCGTGGTGGTCGACCGCGATGAACAGAAGCGGCTGGTTGCGAACCTCGGTGATTGCGAGGTGATGGTCCTGCGCAATCACGGCCTGCTGGCGGTGGGGCGAACCGTCGGACAGGCGTTCAACAACATCTATCGTCTGGAGCGCGCCTGCCAGACGCAGTTGCTGGCGCTCGCCTGCAACTCCGAGCTTTCGATGCCGCCGCCGGAGGTGATTGCGCGTTCCAATGCGCAGTTGACGGTGATGCCGTCGCCCGACGCCAAGGGCAAGAATCGCCCGCACGGCTCGCTGGAATGGCCCGCGCTCAAGCGGATGCTGGACCGCCGCGACCCCTCCTATAAGAACTGAGTCGCACGCCGGGACGGTAATCGACGCGGTTGTGGCTGCGATAACAGCACGTTAGGACAGGATTCGAGCCAGCTTTTCTGCCCGGCGGCTTTTCTCTATTGTCCGGCCGTTTCGGGGAGAGCATGGCGACAACCACCACCGGCGATCGGGGCAGCACGTGGCGAGACAGCGGCCTTGCGGCGGTGGTCGACTATGCCGTGGCTTCGCACGCCCGCGCGGTGGCGGTGCTGATCATCGTCTCGCTCATCAGCTTCGTGCCAGGGCTGTTCGCGATCCCGCCGATCGATCGCGACGAGGCTCGCTTCGCGCAAGCCACCAAGCAGATGATCGAAACCGGCGACTATGTCGACATTCGGTTTCAGGATGAAACCCGGTACAAAAAGCCGGTTGGCATCTACTGGCTGCAAGCCGGCGTGGTCAAAGCGGGCGACATGCTCGGCAAGCGCAATGCCCACATCACGATCGGACTCTATCGAATTCCCTCGCTGATCGGTGCCATCGGCGCGGTGCTGCTGACCTATTGGACTGCGCTCGCATTCGTCTCGCGCCGCGCCGCCCTGTTTGCTGGTTTGATGTTGGCAAGTTCACTCGTGCTCGGGGTCGAGGCGCGCCTTGCCAAGACCGATGCCATGCTGCTCGCGACCGTCGTCGCTGCGATGGGTGCGCTGGCGCGTGCCTATCTCGGCGATCCGCGTCCCAAGACCGGCATGGCGGGATGGTTCGCGCCTGCTGTGTTCTGGACTGCGCTCGCCGCAGGCATCCTGATCAAGGGGCCGTTGATCCTTATGATCGTCGGCCTGACGATCGTAACGTTGTTGATCGCCGATCGCAGCGCTCGCTGGCTCTTGCTGTTGCGGCCATTGCCGGGCGCTATCTGGCTCGCCGTTCTGGTCTGCCCGTGGTTCATCAGCATCCTCAGCAGGAGCGGCGATGCCTTTATGGCCGAGTCGGTGGGACGGGATCTGTTGCCTAAGCTGATCGGCGGTGCAGAGGGGCACGGTGCGCCACCTGGATATTATTTCCTGCTGTTCTGGGCCACGTTCTGGCCCGCAGCAACGCTTGCAGGTATCGCCGCGCCGGCGATCTGGGCGTCGCGCCGCGAAAAAGGCGCACGCTTCCTGCTTGCTTGGGCGGTGCCGTCGTGGATCGTGTTCGAACTGGTGATCACCAAGTTGCCGCACTACGTGATGCCACTTTACCCGGCGATCGCGATCCTGATCGCTGGGGTCGTCGACTCGCACCGACTGTTGCGCAAGAGCTGGATCACCATCGGTACCATCTGGTGGTTTTTGTTGCCGGTGTTGGTGTCGATTGCTGCTGTCGCGGGCCTCATCATGTTTGCCCGCCAACTGGGCATTTTGGGCTGGCCGTTCGCTGCCGGCGCGGTAGTGATGGGCTTGCTGGCCTGGCGGCTGTTCGAGGCCGACGGCGCGGAGCGCTCGCTGTTGCGTGCGATCGCTGCCTCTCTTCTGATTTCGATCGCGCTCTATGGCTTTGTTGTGCCGATCCTGTCGGGATTGTTTCCAAGCGCTGCGCTCGCGCGCGCTATGCGGAGTGCCGACTGCGAAAAGCCGACTGCGGCCGCGGCCGGCTATACCGAGCCCAGCCTGGTCTATCTCGCGGGCACGTCGACGCGATTGACGGACGGCGCCGGCGCCGCCGACTTCCTGCGCGCTGGCGGCTGTCGCTTTGCGTTTGTCGAAACGCGGCATGAGCGCGGCTTCCTGCGGCGGGCCGATGCGATTGGCCTGCGCTACGCTCCAGGACCAAGGGTCGAAGGCTACAACTTCAACGCCGGGCGATGGGTGACGATCGCGATCTACCGCGCGGATGCGGATCGATGACGGCAGCCGGCCAAATCCGCAACCCGGACGCGCGCGATGCATCGCGGTGGCACTGGTTCGTGACGAATGTCCGCGGCGCTGTTGTCGCGTTTTTCCGCGCGCCACGCCCGCCCGGTCGCCGGCCAGCGTGGCCACCACACGGCCGGTTGGCCCTCGGGGCGCTGGCGGCAATTGCGATCGTGGCGGCGGCAGTCCTGATGCTGGACGTTCGCTCCCTGGCAGGCGCACGCCAACTGCCCGAGTGGCTGGTCTGGCTGTTCCGCCACATCACGAACTTCGGACTGTCGGGCTGGTTTCTCTATCCGATCGGATTGCTGCTGCTGGCGCTCGCCGCGGTGGACACGCCCGCATTGCCGCAGATGTCGCGCAAGGTGCTTGCCGCGATCTCTGTGCGGCTTGGCTTTGTCTTCGCGGCAATTGCCATTCCGGGACTGTTCGTCGCTATCGTCAAGCGACTGATTGGACGCGCCCGCCCGTTTGTTGCCGGCGAGGACGCCTGGTCGTACAAGCTGCTGGTTTGGCGGTCAGACTATGCGGCCTTTCCGTCCGGGCACGCCACGACGGCATTCGCTGCGGCTGTCGCGATCGGAGCGGTGTGGCCGCGCGCTCGCGCCGTAATGTGGAGCTATGCGGTCGTGATCGCGGTGAGTCGCGTCATCGTCACCGCGCACCATCCGAGCGATGTCATCGCCGGCGCGATCGTTGGTACGATCGGCGCGCTGCTGGTCCGCAATTGGTACGCCGCGCGGCGGCTTGGCTTCGCGGTGCAGGCCGACGGTTCGGTGCGCGCCTTGCCGGGACCATCCGGGGCGCGCGTCAAAGCGGTTGCCCGTCGGCTGTTCTCTGCTTAGAACGCGCCTCGTCACTCAACAGGCTGACGCCGCAGCGCGAGTATGAACGAAGCCAACCCATCCAGCCCAGCCGTCTCCGTCGTCGTGCCGGTGCGCAACGAAGCCGGCAACGTCGCGCCGCTGGTTGCTGAGATTGCCGCTGCGCTCGAGGGGCGTTGGCCGTTCGAAGTGATCTACGTCAACGATGGGTCGAGCGATGCGACCGAGAAGGAGCTGTGCTTGCTGATGGCGGAGCGGCCATGGCTGCGCCAATTGCGGCATGCGCGATCGTGCGGGCAGTCGGCCGCGCTGCGCAGCGGTGTGGCGGCGGCGGGCGCGCCCGTGATTGTGACGCTCGACGGCGACGGGCAGAACAACCCGGCGTTTCTGCCCCAGTTGATCGAGCGGCTGCAAGCTGGTGGCTCCAGCATTGGGCTAATCGCTGGCCAGCGGGTCGGCCGTAAGGCGACCGGCTTTAAGAAATTCCAGTCGCGCGTCGCCAACGGGGTGCGCGGCGCGATCCTACGTGACGGCACCCGCGACACTGGCTGCGGCCTCAAGGCGTTCCATCGCGACCTGTTCTTAGCGCTGCCATTTTTCGACGGCCTGCATCGCTTCCTGCCGGCTCTGGTCAAGCGCGAGGGCCGCGAGATTGGCTATGTCGACGTGATCGACCGGACGCGGCTGCACGGCGTTTCCAACTATGGATTCTGGGACCGGCTCTGGATTGGAATCATGGATCTGTTCGGCGTGTGGTGGCTGATCCGCCGCCGGAAAAATGTGCCCGACGTTTCCGAAGTCCAGCGTTAGGCCTTGCTGAGCAGCGGCGGGGGCTGCTTTGCTACCCAGCTGGTCGCCTCATCGTAGGCGTGGGCGAGCTGCAGGCAAGCGAGCTCGCCGTGGTTCGTGGCGACGATCTGCATGCCCATCGACAGGCCATGGTCGTTGAATCCGACCGGGACCGCGAGCGCCGGACAGCTCGACATGGTGACCGGGATCATCACCTCCATCCAGCGATGGTAGGTATCCATGGTTTTGCCGTTGATCGTCTTCGGCCAATCCAGATTTGAATCGAACGGGAACACCTGGCCCGCGGGCAGGACGAAATAGTCGTATCGCTCGAAGAAAGCCCGCACCGCTTGATACCAGGCGCTGCGCACCACCGAGGCATCGTAGATGTCGAATGCGGACAGTTGCTGCCCGCTCTCGACTTCGAACTGCGCTTCGGGCTTCATCAAGTGCGCGCTTGCCTGGATCAGCGTAGAGGTCCTTCAGCGCGGTGCCGGCCTGCCAGGCGCGCAGCCTGCGCCAGTTCTGCCAGACCCGCTCGATCGGGAAATCCGGCCATGCCTCTTCGATCACACAGCCCAGTGCCTCCAAGGTCCTGAGCGCGGTTTTGCAGAGGTCGAGGATTCCCGGCTCGAACGGGATGGCACCGCCGAAATCGCCCGACCAGGCGACACGCGCGCCCTTGAAGTCGCGTCGCAGGTCGCTGGCGAATTGCGCCGGATCCTGCCGGTTCGACAGTGGCAGGCGGAGATCGTAGCCAGCCTGAACCGAGAGCAACATGGCGAGGTCTGGCACGGTGCGCGCCATCGGACCCTGCACGCCCATATAGGCATAGAACACGTCGAGCCCCTGCGCCGGCACGCGGCCGTACGAAGTGCGAAAGCCGAACACGTTGTTGAAGGCGGCGGGATTTCGCAGCGAGCCGCCGTGGTCGCTGCCGTCGGCAACCGGCAGCAGGCGCAGCGCCACCGCGACGCCGGCGCCGCCGCTGGAGCCGCCCGAGGTCTTGGACTGGTCGTAGGCATTGAGCGTGCGGCCGAACACGTCGTTGTAGGTGTTCGAACCGAGCCCGAACTCCGGCGTGTTGGTCTTGCCGATCACGATGCCACCGGCGCGCTTCATGCGCTCGACCACGATAGCGTCGGCGGTCGGCACGAAATCCTTGAAGAGGCGCGAGCCCTGCGTGGTGCGGATGCCCTTGGTGGCGATTAGGTCTTTCACGGCAAGGGGAAAGCCGTGCATCCAGCCGCAGTAGTCGCCACGTGCCAGCTCGGCGTCGCGCGCTTTTGCCTGTTCGATCAAGCTACCGCGGTCCTGCAGCGACACGATGGCGTTGACGTGCGGATTAACACGCTCGATGTGGTCGAGCGTCGCGTCCATCAATTCGACGCACGAGATTTTCTTGGACTTGATGGCGCGCGACAATGCGAGCGCGTCCATCATCACGATGTCGGACGTTTGTCCGCCAGCCATCGACGCGCCAGCTACTTTGCCGCCGCAAACGCGGCGAAGCCGCGCTCGAGATCGGCGATAAGATCGCCAACGTCCTCGAGCCCGATGTGCAGGCGCACGGTGGGGCCGCCCGGCGCCCATTTCGTCGCAGTGCGATACGGCGTGCAGTCGTATGGGATCGCCAAGCTCTCGAAGCCGCCCCAGGATGCACCCATGCCATAGAGCGTGAGTGCGTTGAGGAAGGCGAGCACGGCCTTCTCGGGCACCGGCTTGAGTACGATCGCAAACAATCCGCAGGCGCCGGTGTAGTCGCGCCGCCAGATCTCATGCCCCGGTGCGCCCGGCAGCGCTGGGTGCAGCACGCGGAGCACCTCCGGGCGCTGTTCGAGCCAGCGCGCCACCGCGAGGCCCGATTGATGATGGCGCACGAGGCGCACGCTCAACGTGCGCAGGCCGCGTAGCGCCATGTTCATGTCGTCCGGGCCGACGCACAGCCCGGTCGCGAACACCGTGTCCTTGAGCTGGGACCACGCCTTCTCGTTGGCCGACACCGTGCCCAACATCAGATCCGAATGCCCGCCGATATACTTGGTGGCGGACTGAATCGAAAGATCGACGCCTTTCTCGAGCCCGCGGAAGTAGAGTGGGCTCGCCCAGGTGTTGTCCATCAGCACCAGCGCGCCGCGCGCATGCGCGGCGGCCGCGATCGCCGGAATATCCTGCATCTCGAACGACAGCGAGCCGGGTGCCTCGGTGAAGACGGCGCGGGTGTTCGCTTGCATCAACGCGGCGATGCCGCCGCCGATTGCCGGGTCGTAATAGGTGGTGGCGACACCAAACCGTTTGAGCACGGTGTCGCAGAACCTACGCGCGGGGCCATAACAATTGTCCGTGACGAGCACATGGTCGCCGGTGTTCAGGACCGAGAGCAGCGCCGTCGAGATCGCGGCGAGGCCCGACGGCAGCAGCGCTACGCCGGCGCAGGCCGGGCCTTCCATCTCCTGGACGGCGCGCGACAGTGCCTCTGACGTAGGCGTACCGCGTCGGCCGTAGAAATACTTGCCGCGGCGTGCCTGGAAATCCTCGGCGGTGCGATAGAGCAGGGTGGAGGCGTGATAAACCGGGGTGTTGACGTAGCCGTGATGGGCGTGCGGGTCGCGGCCGCCGATCGTAAGCCTGGTGTCCGGCTTGAGTTCCGCCTTGGGGATGTCGCCGCCTGCCGACTTGGTCATGATTATTCCTTAGGCCGCCTGCGGCATTTACGGCGTCCTTTCTCACCACCGCAACCCCTTGACCTGCTTGCCAGGGCGTTTTCAGATGGTTCAATCGAGGGGAAGAGAGGCCGGCGAGGGCGATTTCGCCGCCGCGGCCTATGTTGTGGGAGATTTCGATCATGAAACGCGTGGTCATCCACGTCGCACTGGCGGCAATTCTGGGCGTCGCCGCATCGTCCGCGGCCTCCGCTCAAACTCTCAACGCCATAAAGCAGCGCGGCATGTTGAACTGTGGTTCCAACGGCAGCCTCGCGGGCTTCGGTTTGCCCGACGCGCAAGGCCGCTGGACCGGGCTTGACGTCGACTTCTGCAAAGCGTTGGCGGCCGCGATCTTCAACGATCCGAACAAGATCAAGTTCGTGCCGCTGACCGCCAAGGATCGCTTCACGGCGCTGCAATCGGGCGAGGTCGACGTGCTCGCCCGCAACACCACCTGGACCTCCTCGCGCGACACCTCGCTCGGGCTCAATTTCACCGGCGTCAACTACTACGACGGCCAAGGCTTCATGGTGCGCAAGGCGCTCAAGGTGAACTCGGCGCTCGAACTCAACGACGCCGCGATCTGCGTGCAGCAAGGCACCACCACCGAACTCAACCTGGCCGACTACTTCCGCGCCAATAAAATGAAGCTCAAGACAGTTACCTTCGCGACCGCCGACGAGGCGATAAAGGCCTATGACGCCGGCCGCTGCGACGCCTACACCACCGACGCTTCCGGCCTCGCCGGCGAGCGGCTGCGTCTCGCCAACTCCAACGATCATATCGTGCTGCCCGAGGTCATCTCCAAGGAGCCGCTCGGCCCTGTGGTCCGTCACGGCGACGACCAGTGGTTCGACATCGTGAAATGGTCCCACTACGCCATGGTGTCCGCCGAAGAGCTCGGCATCACGCGCGCCAACGTCGACGATCAAGCCAAGTCGGACAATCCCGACGTCAAGCGGCTGCTCGGCACCGAGGGCAAGCACGGAGAGGCGCTCGGCCTGACCAACGACTGGGCGGTGCGGATCATCAAGCACGTCGGGAACTACGGCGAGGCGTTCGAGCGGAACGTCGGTCAGGGCTCTCAATTGAAGATTTCGCGGGGTCTCAACGCGCTCTGGAACAAGGGCGGGCTACAGTACGCACCGCCGATCCGCTGAGCGCCTTTCAGGCTCAGCTTTTGGTTGGGCGAAGCCGGAGCGCTCCGGCTGAGGGCGTCGCATGAGCGTCGTCGATACCGCGAAACCCAGAACCGCGCTGATCCGCAATCCCAGGGTCCGCGGCATCGCCTATCAGATATTGCTGTGCGCTGTGATCGCGTTCCTTGCCTGGGGCGCGATCAGCAACGCGGTCGAGAACCTGGCCCGTGCCAAGATCGCGTCGGGCTTCGGCTTCTGGGACAACACCGCCGGGTTCGACATCAGCCAACACCTGATCGACTATTCGAACACGTCGACCTATGGCCGCGCGTTCTGGGTCGGTCTGATCAACACGTTGCTGGTCGCGGCGCTGGGCATCGTGTTCGCGACTGTGCTCGGCTTTATCATCGGCATCGCGCGCCTTTCCAAGAATTGGCTGGCTGCGCGGCTCGCGGCGGCCTACGTCGAGTTGATCCGCAACCTGCCGCTCCTGCTGCAGCTTCTGTTCTGGTACAACGCGGTGCTCAAGGTGCTGCCGGAATTGCGCGACAGCGTCATGCTGCCCGGCGGTGGCTTTCTCAACAACCGCGGCTTGTTTCTGCCGCAGCCGGTGTTCAAGGAAGGCTTCGGCCTCGTTGTTGCGGCGCTCGCCGTTGCGATCGTGATTTCGATCGCCTACCGCTATTTTGCGAAACGCCGGCAGATGCTGACCGGCCAACAGGCGCCGGTGTTTCTTGTCTCGGCCGCGTTGGTGATCGGGCTGCCGCTGCTCGCGTTGGCGTTCACCAATTTTCCGATCGAGTTCCTGTACCCGGAGAAAGGGCGCTTCAACATCCGCGGCGGCGTCGAGGTGCTGCCTGAGTTTATGGCGCTGCTGTTCGGTCTCGTGATCTACACCGCCGCGTTCATTGCCGAGGTGGTGCGCGCCGGCATCATGGCGGTGGTAAAAGGACAGACTGAGGCTGCCTATTCACTCGGTCTGCGTCCCGGCCCGACGCTGCGGCTTGTGATCATCCCGCAGGCCATGCGCGTCATCATTCCGCCGCTGACCAACCAGTACTTGAACCTCACCAAGAACTCCACGCTTGCAGTCGCGATCGGCTATCCCGATCTCGTGCAGATTTTTGCCGGCACCGTGCTCAATCAGACCGGCCAGGCCGTCGAGGTCGTGGCAATCACCATGGCGGTCTATCTCACCATCAGCCTCGGTACCTCGGCGCTGATGAACCTCTACAACCGCCGCGTGGCGTTGACGGAGCGCTGACCAGATCATGCTTGAGGAAAAAGCATGAGCGACCTCGCAACGATGACGGATGCGCGCGTCGCCTTTGTCCGCGTCAAGCCATTCGATCCTATGCCGGCGCCGCTCGCCAGCTCGGGCGCCATCGGCTGGATGCGGCAGAACCTGTTCTCCAGCGCGACCAATATTCTGCTGACGCTGATCTGCCTGCTGCTGATCGGCTGGCTGTTGCCGCCGCTGATCAAGTTTCTGATCGTCGACGCGGTATGGGACGGGGCGAGCCGGGCGGATTGTCTCGTCACGCCCCAGCGCCCCGAGGTCGGCGCCTGTTGGGCCTTCGTGATCGAGCGGCTCGGGTTCTTCACCTACGGCTTCTACCCGATCGAGGAGCGCTGGCGCGTCGACCTGTTCTTCGCACTGCTCGCGTTCGGCATTGGCTGGATGACCTGGCTGGATGCCCCGCGACGCGATCTCGGCGCGGTTTACTTCTTCATCATCATGCCCACCGTTTCCTACATCCTTCTGCTCGGATTGCCGGCGATCGGGCTGTCGAATGTCAGCACGGCGCAATGGGGCGGCGTGCTGGTGACGGTCGTGGTCGCGGCGGTCGGCATCGTGGCGTCGCTGCCGCTCGGGGTACTGCTGGCACTCGGCCGGCGCTCCAAAATGCCGGTGGTGCGGCTCGCCTGCGTGATCTTCATCGAGTTCGTGCGCGGCGTGCCGCTGATCACGGTGCTGTTCATGGCGAGCGTGATGCTGCCGCTGTTCGTGCCGGAGACCTGGACCCCGGACAAGCTGCTGCGGGCGCTGGTCGGCGTCGCGCTGTTTTCTGCCGCCTACATGGCGGAAGTGGTGCGCGCCGGCCTGCAGGCGATCCCGAAGGGCCAGTACGAGGCCGCCATGGCGGTCGGCTTGGGCTATTGGCAGTCGATGCGGCTGATCATCCTGCCGCAGGCGCTCAAGGTGACCATTCCGAACATCGTCAACAGCTACGTCGCGCTGTTCAAGGACACCACGCTGGTGTTCATCGTTGGTATTTTTGACTTCCTGAAGACACTCGAGGCGGCGCGCATCGACCCGAACTGGGCGACCCCGGTGACCAGCACCACCGGATATGCGTTTGCGGCGCTGTTCTATTTCGTGTGCTGCTACGCCATGTCGCGCTACGCTCGCTATGTCGAGCACCGCCTCGCGGCGGGCGAGCGGCGCTGAGGATACGCATGGAAACGAACGCACGAACCCGTTTCAAGCCGACCGCGCTCAACACCGCGGTCGCGGTGGAGTTGGCCGGTGTGCACAAGTGGTACGGCGATTTCCACGTGCTGCGCGACATCAATCTGCGGGTCACCAGGAGCGAGCGCATCGTGATCTGCGGGCCGTCGGGCTCCGGCAAGTCGACCATGATCCGATGCATCAACCGGCTCGAGGAGCATCAGCAGGGACGCATCGTGGTCGACGGCGTCGAACTGACCGAGGACGTCAAGAAGATCGACGAGGTGCGGCGCGACGTCGGCATAGTGTTCCAGCATTTCAACCTGTTTCCCCATCTCACCGTGCTGGAGAACCTGACTCTGGCGCCGATCTGGGTGCGCAAGATGCCCAAGGCGGAAGCCGAGGAGATCGCGATGCATTACCTGCGCCGGGTGAAAATCCCCGAGCAGGCCGCCAAATATCCGGGCCAGTTGTCCGGCGGCCAGCAGCAGCGCGTCGCCATCGCCCGCGCGCTCTGCATGAGCCCGAAGATCATGCTGTTCGACGAGCCGACCTCCGCGCTCGATCCGGAGATGGTCAAGGAGGTGCTCGACACCATGGTCGAACTCGCCGAGGACGGCATGACCATGCTGGTCGTCACCCACGAGATGGGCTTCGCGCGCCAGGTGGCGAACCGCATCGTGTTCATGGACGAGGGCCAGATCGTCGAGATGAACGCGCCGGATGCGTTCTTCGGAAATCCGCAGCACGAGCGGACGAAGTTGTTCTTGAGTCAGATTCTGCAACTAGGGGAAATCGGATGCGCCGCCTTGCGCCCGCATTGTTCGCTGTTGCTGCCGTAACGACGTTCGCATCGCCGACGTCCGCGCAAACCTATCCCTCCCGCCCCGTCACCATGGTGGTGCCGTTCCCGCCCGGGGGGAACACCGACCTGATGGCGCGTGCGCTACAGACCGAGCTGACCAAGGCGCTCGGCCAGTCCGTCATCATCAGCAACAAGGGCGGCGCGGCCGGCACCATCGGCCTGCTCGATCTCGTGCGCGCCGAGCCCGACGGCTACACCATGGCGATGACGCCGAACAATCCGGTCACCGCGCAGCCGCACTTCAACAAGGAACTGCGGTACGGCATGGATACGTTCCGCTACGTCTGCCTCACCTACTACACGCCCTATGTGCTGATCGCCGGCCCCAAGGCGCCGTTCAAGACCTTCCAGGAGTTCGTCGCGTTCGCCAAGGCAAAGCCCGAGAACCTGGTCTATGGCCACCCCGGCGTCGCCGGGCAGCCGCATCTGGTCATGCTCGGCGTGCTCAAGGCGATTGGCGCCGACGGCCTCGGCGTGCCGTTCCAGGGCGCCGGCCCGATGTCGCATGCGCTGCTCGGCGGCACCATCATGGCGATCACCGAGAGCCCGCCGGTCGCCAAGGCGAGCGACCTGCCGATCCTTGCGGCGCTCACCGATCAGCGCATTCCGTCACTGCCCGACGTGCCGACCATGAAAGAACTCGGCTTTCCTGCGCAGGGCTTTTCCGCCGGCGGGCTGATCGTGCCGGCCAAGGCGCCGGACGCGGCGGTCAATGCGCTGGAAAAAGCCTGCGCCGCCGCGACCGCGGCGTCCGAGTACAAGGCAATCGTGGAGCGGCTCGGCGCCGAGCCGCGCTATCTGCCGGGCGCGGCGTTTCGCAACATGTTCGAGCAGGATTCGCTCGCCAGCGCCGACGCAATCAAGCGCGCCGGGCTGGGCGCCGCCAAGTAGTTCGATTCGATTTTCAAACAGCCAACGCTGCGCTGCCCGGTTTTTGTTTCGCGCTCCGGGTTGGCGCGCTTTTCGAAGTCTGCGCCTTCGAAAAGTCCGAGGGCGCGTGGGACGCCGGGGTTCCGAAGAACCCACGGACCTCGATGCGTCGCCGCACCGAGGCAGTCCGGATGGCAGTTCCGCAGGTTCGTCTTCGCTCCGACGCCCCACGCGCGGTGTTTGAGGCTAACTCCGTGGCACCCCCGGTGGTCTGACATTCTAACCACCGCTTTGGGCCACCGCCTTCGCCTAACGGTTGGAACCGCCGTACGGCTGAGCTTCCAAGGGCCCGAGTGACGCGATGCTGTCGCATCGGGACTTCACGGCTTGGGCCGCCGGAGCGGGGTGTGCGTTTGGCACCCCTCAATTCGCATTCCCCGGCCACCGCTCTCCCGTCCCGCTTAACGACGCCTCGCGAAGCGCCCTCGGTTGGACGGGCATATAGGAATATTAGCGTGATACTAGGACTATTATCAACAATCGTGAAGATGCCAAATCGGTCATTGGCCGAGGGGTCGCTGGCCGATCGGGCCTGCGGATGATTCGGTCGGAGGCTCGTCGTCCGTAAGACGATTGGCTCAGTGGGCCAACGGTCCGTTGGCCTGCTTCCAGGCGCCGATGCCGCCCTGGATATGGCTGGCCGACGCCAGGCCGGCGTCCTGCGCGGCCTGCACCGCCATCGCGGAGCGTTCGCCGAAGGCGCAGTAGAACAGCAGGCGCTTGCTGGTCGATTTCGCCAGCTCATGCAGCATGCCGCCGGCGCCGATGTTTTCCTGCAGGGTCGGGTACGGCACATGCAGCGAGCCAGGGATGACGCCGTGCCGCTCGCGCTCACTGCGTTCGCGCAAATCGATCAGCGCGATGTCGGGCCGGCCGATCAGCCCCTGTGCCTGTTGTGCACTCACCGCCCAGCCGCGATTGGCGATCTCCTCCTGCAGATAGCCGACCTTCATGTTGGCCGGGATCGCGACGTCCATCATCTTGGGATTGGGCAGGTTGAGGCTGTTCATCAGCGCGACGTATTCGTCGACCGATTTCACCTGCAGGCGCGGATTGTACGCCTTCTCCTCGCCGATGGTGGAGACGGTATCGCCCTTGTAGTCGTGGGCGGGATAAACGAACGTCGCCTCCGGCAGCTTGAGCAGCCGGCCAAAGATCGATTCATACTGCGCGCGCGGATCGCCGTTCTGGAAATCGGTGCGGCCGGTGCCGCGAATGAGCAGCGTGTCGCCGGTGAACACGCGGTCCGGCATGATGAAGCTGTAGGAATCGTCGGTGTGGCCGGGCGTGTAGATCACGTCGAGGATGAGCCCCTCGATGGTGAGCTTGTCGCCGTCGGCAAGCCGCATCGACACCACGTCGGCCTTGGTTTGCTCGCCCATCACGGTGATGCAATGGGTTTTGTCGCGCAGCGCGCCGAGCCCGGTGATGTGGTCGGCGTGCATGTGGGTGTCGACCGCCTTGACCAGCTTGAGGTCAAGCTCCTTGATCAGGCCGAGATAGCGGTCGACCTTCTCGAGCACCGGATCGATGATCATGGCCTCGCCGCCGCGGCGGCTGGCCAAGAGGTAGGAGTAGGTGCCGGATACGCTGTCGAACAGTTGGCGGAAGATCATGGTTGGCTCCCGCTTGGAATACGCTACCAATCTAGCACAGGCTGCTAGGTTGTTGTGCTGAGAACAGGCGCGTTGGGAGGACAAGATGCTGGGGAAAACAAGCCAAATGTGGTCGACGCTGCTCGGTCTTCTGGCGCTGCTCGGCGTGGCCGATCCGGCCGACGCGCAAAGCTGGCCGAACCGTCCGGTCAAGGTGATCATGGCGACCGCGGCCGGCAGCGCGCCCGACGTGATCGCGCGCATCGTCACCGACCGGCTGTCGCAACTCTGGGGCCAGCAGGTCCTGATCCTCAACCGGCCTGGCGCCGGCGGGCTGATCGCCATGCAGGCGCTCGCGTCGGCCGAGCGCGACAACCACACACTCTATGGCCGTCGTCATCGTCGCTGGTGGTGCTGCCGGAAACCAATCCGAAGCTGCCGCTCGACATTGCGAAGGACCTCATCCCGATCGGCCTGGTTGGCGAACAGCCGTTCCTGATCGTCGCCAACAATGAGGTCGGCGTCAGCACGCTGCCAGACTTGATCGCGCTCGCGAAAAAGAAGCCGGGCGAACTCACCTATGCCGCCAACTTCCGCGGCTCACTGCCGAACATGACCGGCGAGATGTTCAAAGGCGCCGCCAAGATCGACGTGACATTCGTGCCATATCCGGGCGCACCGCAAGGGTTGCAGGACGTGCTGGGCGGCCGCGTGTCGATGATGGTTGAAGGCATCGCGGCCTTCACGGGGCCGATGGCGTCGAATTCGGTCAAGCCGCTCGCAGTGACATCGCCGGCTCGGCTGCCGAACTATCCCAACATCCCGACGGTGGCGGAGACGCTGCCGGGCTTCCAGTCGCGCGGTTGGTTTGCGGTGATCGCGCCAACGCCCATGGCCGATGACGTGGTGCGCAAGATCAACGCCGATTTGCGCTCGGTGCTGGACCAGCCCGAGGTGCGCGCGCGCTTCGAAACGGGCGCGACCTACGTGCGGCATCTGTCGCCGGCGGAGACGAGTAAATACATCCGCGATGAGATGGACGCCTGGCGGCCGATCGCCAAGCAGTTTGCGCCGCCGGCGAAGTGACGAGGGGCCTCGTGTCCTGCGCGAATTCGTAAGCGCAGCTTCGATCTGGGGAGATACCGCTCGTCTATCGGAGCCAGCTGGTCCAGCGATAATTTACCCCGACTTTTACAAGATGTTTGTCGGCCGAAATTGTTCCGCTACTTGACGTGCAGGCAAACGGAGGCGTGCTGTGGATACATTGAGTGTATGCCCTAGGTAGTTGATGTAGTTGTACTCCAACTTGGCCGACCAATTCGGCGCAATCAAAAACTCTGATCCAATTCCCACGAGTGCTCCGACGAGTGTGGCGTTGCCACTCGTCGAAGAAGAAAAGAAGAAGAGGGGAGAGAAACCAAATGCTTCTGCACCGTAGAAATCAAACTCGCCGACTGCGGCGCCAACTTTCCCGTAAATCAGAATACGCTCGTCAACAAGAAAACCGAGGCGCAGGGCGACATCGGCATCCCAGCGGTTTTTGACTGAACTGTCGCTGGTACTCAGACCAGTAGCGAGAGTGCCGCTTGAGAAATTCGTATTGGCACTGATGCCGGACCAAAAGCCTTCGCCCTCGACGCCAATGACCACACGGCCAATCTGGTAGTTGCAGCCCACTTGGCCGCCAGCGAGACCGCCGCCTCCGTTTTCGCTGTTCCAGCTGGAATTGACGATGCCTCCGCCGCCATGGATGCCGATATAGCAGCCGGTCCATGTGGCAGGGATTGCCGCTGGGGTGGCGATAGGGGCCGCCGGCAGATCTGCCGAGTACGCGCTACTCCACGCTGCCAAGGAAAACAAAAACGCACCGGCAATCGCTCGCGTCCACATGACGGCCCCCCCCCGTTGATTTGTGCCCAAGCTAACAGGGAAACGTGACGGTGGACAACCTACGGATGTACAGACCTTCGCCGCGAAATGACTGCCAAATCTAGATCCTGCGGCTCGTCATAGCGCACGAAGATGCGTTGACGACGCGCCCGGGACACGGGGGCGGAGCTACCCCTTCTCCACCGGGAAATCCGGCCGGCCGCCCCATTCGGTCCAGGAGCCGTCGTAGAGCTGTTGCGGCGCCTTGCCGATGGCGTCGAGGGCAAGCCACAGCGTCGCCGCGGTGACGCCCGAGCCGCAGCTGGTGATGGTGGGCTTGTCGAGGTCGACGCCGCCGGCCTTGAACTTCTCCGCGATCTGGTCCGGCGCGATCAGCCGGCCGTTCTCGATCAGTCCGGTGACCGGCACGTTGAGCGCGCCGGGCATGTGGCCGCCGCGCAGGCCGGGCCGCGGCTCCGGCGCTTCGCCACGGAAGCGGTCGGCCGGCCGCGCGTCGACCACCTGGGCGGACCGGTTCATCAGCGCGAGCGATATGTCGTCGGCGTTGGCCACTTTGCTGGTGTCGAGCTCGGCGTCGAATGCTTTCGGCGCAGGCTTGGCCTCGCCGGATTCGGTCGGCCTTCCTTCCGCCTTCCACTTCGGCAGCCCGCCGTCGAGGATGAACACGTTCTTGGCGCCGAAGATGCGGAACGTCCACCACACCCGCGGCGCGCCGCCGAGGCCGGCGCCGTCATAAACCACGATGGTGTCATCCTTGCCGATGCCGAGCTTGCCGACGCTTTCGGAAAAATGCGTCGCGCCGGGCAGCATGTGCGGCAGCTCGGTAGAATGGTCGGCGACCGCGTCGATGTCAAAGAACACTGCGCCCGGAATATGCGCGGCCAGATACTCGGCCTTGGCGTCGCGCTTGAGCGCGGGCAGGTAGAACGAGCCGTCGATGATCGCGATATTCGGCTTGCCCAGTCTGGTCGCGAGCCAATCGGTGGTGACGAGATTCTTGCTGGCTGGCGGGCGGGTATCGGTCATGGGATCAACTTTCCAAATTCGAACGTTTGCACAATCAGTGCAGCGAACTCTGTCTTACACCAACGCCAGACGCACCCGCCGGTTCAATTTTCCCTTCTTCTCGATTTGCGTTACGCGAACCGCGCCGATTTCGGCGGTGGAGCGCACATGGGTGCCGCCGCAGGGCTGCAGGTCGTAGCCCGCGATCTCGATCAGCCGCACCCGGCCGGTGCCCATCGGCGGCTTCACCGACATGGTCTTGACCAGGCCCGGATTGGCCTCGAGATCGGCGTCGCTGATCCAGCGGCTCGTGACCGGCGCGCCGGCCGCGATCATCTCGGCGAGCTTGGCGGTGATGGCGTCTTTGTCGAGCCCGGCATCGGGAATGTCGAAGTCGAGCCGGCTTTCGGCTTCGCCGATCGAGCCGCCTGTCACCGGATAGGGCAGCACGGCGGAGAGCAGATGCAGCGCGGTGTGCATGCGCATGCGCGCGTAGCGCACGTTCCAGTCGATCGCGGCCTGCACGGTGTCGCCAACTGCGAACGCCGCGGCGCCGGGCGGGGGCAGGTGCGCGATCTCGGTCTTAGCCGGATCGGTGAAGACCACGTTCGTCAGCGCAACTGTCTCGCCGGACTTGGCGATCAGCGCGCCCTTGTCGGCCGGCTGGCCGCCGGAGGTGGCATAGAACACCGTGCGGTCGAGCACGATGCCGCCGTCGGGCGCGACCGCAACCACGGTCGCGTCGCAGTCCTTGAGATAGGAATCATCGCGGAACAGGCATTCGGTCGGCATGGCACGCTACGTCTTCGCAAACGGAATGGTGATGTTCGACTTGCGCTCCAGCCACTCCGGCACCGGCAGTTTCTTGGAGCGCAGGAACTGCGGATTGAACAGCTTGGACTGGTAGCGCGTGCCGCTGTCGGCCAGGATGGTGACGATGGTGTGGCCCGGCCCCATCTCCTTCGCCAGCCGGATCGCGCCGGCGACGTTGATGCCGCTCGAGCCGCCAAGACACAGGCCCTCGTGTTCGAGGATGTCGAAGATGACCGGCACGGCCTCTTCGTCGGGGATGAGATAGGGCTTTTCCACCTTCAGGTCTTGGATGACCGGGGTGACGCGGCCGAGCCCGATGCCCTCGGTGATCGAGCCGCCCTCGCTTGCCTTCGCTTCGCCCGACGAGAACAGCGAATACATCGCGGCGCCGCGCGGATCGGCGCAGCCGATCACCACGCCTTTCTTCATCTCGCGCAGATACTGCGCGACGCCGGCCAGCGTGCCGCCGGTGCCGATCGCGCAGATGAAGCCGTCGACCTTGCCTTCGGACTGTTGCCAGATTTCCGGACCGGTCGACAGATAGTGCGCCTTGCGATTGTCCAGGTTGTTCCACTGATCGGCGAACAGAACGCCGTTCTTCTCGGTTTTGCGCAAGTCGTCGGCGAGACGGCGCGAGACGTGCTGATAGTTGTTTGGATTGCTGTACGGCAGCGCCGGCACTTCGATCAGCTCGGCGCCGCACAGCCGCAGCATGTCCTTCTTTTCCTGGCTCTGCGTGTCGGGAATGACGATCAGCGTGCGATAGCCGCGCGCGTCAGCGACCAAAGCGAGCCCGATCCCGGTGTTGCCGGCGGTGCCTTCCACCACCAGCCCGCCGGGCTTGAGCTCGCCGCGGCGCTCCGCCTCCAGGATCATCTGGCGGCCAGGGCGGTCCTTCACTGACCCGCCCGGGTTCATGAACTCGGCCTTGCCGAGGATCGTGCACCCGGTCGCCTCGGACGCCCGTTTCAGCTTGATCAGCGGCGTATTGCCGATGGCTTCGACGACCCCGTCGCGAACCTGCATGCCAAAACACCCATGATTTAGGAGGTCCGGACCCTAGATGACCCCACTTGGGGCGACAAGACCGGCAAAGCGCGGTGGGCCGTTCGAATTGCCGGCGGCGCAGAAACATTGCCGAAACCATACCGGTTGCAATGCGGCCGATCGGCCAACCGAATTCACCACTTCTTTCCCAACAATGGAGCAGTTTCCAAGTCCCGGGACGGGCATTTTCCTGCACCGCAGCGTCACCGCAGAAGGCAACGATGGGCCTCGACATCAACACGCTTTTCCTCGTCACGATCTATGTCGAGGCAATGCTGGGCCTGTTGCTGCTGTTCGCGTGGATTCAGAACGCGAACATCCATGCGGTCGCCTGGTGGGGCTGCGCGCACCTACTGCGCGCGGCGTCGGTCATGCTGTTCGGCATGTACGGCACGGTATCCGACGCGATCTCGATCGACCTTGCCAACGCCATCCTGTTCACCTCCTTCGCCGTCACCTGGACGGGTGCGCGCGTGTTCGATGGCCGCGATGTGCAGCCGGTCTATCTGGTCGGCGGCGCGATCGTCTGGCTATTGGCCTGCCGCGCGCCGCTGTTCCAGGAATCGATGGACGCGCGCGTGCTGCTGTCGTCCGGCCTGATCACCGCCTACACCTGGGCCACGGCTTACGAATTCTGGCGAGGCCGCAGCGAGCCGCTGGTGTCGCGCTGGCCGGCGATCTTCATGCTGTTCGCGCACGGCGCGCTGTTCCTGCTGCGCACGCCGCTGTCGCAGATCCTGCCGTGGTCGCCGACCAGCCAGGTGTTCGACAGCGTGTGGCTCTCCGTGTTGAGCTTCGAGGCGCTGCTGTTCACCATCGCGATTGCCTTCATCCTGCTGGCCATGGCCAAGGAGCGCACCGAACTGCGCCACAAGACCGCCGCGCTGGTCGATCCGCTGACCGGCATCGCCAACCGCCGTGCGTTCCTGGAAGGCGCCGCGATCCTGGCAAAGCAACAGCCCGCCGATCGCGAGTCTGCCGTCGTGCTGCTCGCCGACCTCGACCACTTCAAATCGATCAACGACCGTTTCGGCCACGCGGTCGGCGACCATGTGCTCCAAGTGTTCGCCAAGAACGCCGCCGCCGCGCTGGGGCCGTCCGATCTGGTCGGCCGGCTGGGCGGCGAGGAGTTCGCGGTCGTGCTGTGCGCCGCCGGCCGCGAAAACGGCCTCGCCATCGCCGAGCGCATCCGAAGCTCGTTCGCGCAGGCGGCGGGGGACGTCGATGGCCGGCCAGTTGGCGGCACGGTCAGTATCGGCATGGCGGTTTGCAACGACGGGCTGCTCGACGTGGCGGGGATGCTCGCGCAGGCCGACGAGGCGCTGTATTGCGCCAAGGAGCGCGGCCGCAACCGCGTCGAGGTGGCCTCGCTCGAGCTGATGATGCGGCGCGCCCACGAGGCGATGGCTCCACGCATTGGCACCGCGGCGACCTCGGCCGCCTGATCGTCTGCCATTCCAAATCATGCTGTCTGCTGCACTGTCGGGGCAGCGCCGCATTTGGTATGGAATCGAAATGATCGAGAGCATCGCGATCGAGAAGTGCACCGGCTGCGGCATTTGTGACGTGGTCTGCCCGGCGGACGTCATCCACATGGAGCCGGTGGCGGTTGGGCAGGAGATCGCCGGGTTGACGCAGACCAAGCTCCTGCCGGTGATCAAGTTTCGCGAGCACTGCATCACCTGCTTCAGCTGCGAGATTTTCTGTCCCGAGCGCATCGTTGACGTGCACCCGTCGGTGAAGAACCGGCCCCGGCCATGGTGACACCACAGGTGAAGCATGGCTGAGCTCGATGGCGTCTTGATCGACACCGACGTGCTGGTGATCGGGGCCGGGGCCGGCGGCCTGGTCGCGGCGCTGTCCGCCAAGCGGCACGGACCGCCCGGCACCCGCGTCACGCTCTGCGATTCCTGGATGATCGGCCGCACCGGCCACACCGCATTCTCCAACGCATGGACCATCGTGGTGCTGCCGGATGACGACCTCGACGGCATTCTGCACGAGATCGTGGCCGGCAATGACGGCATCGCCGACCAGGTGCTGGTGCGGGAGACGCTTGCCAATTCCTGCGCGCGGCTGAAGGATTTCGAAGCGATCGGCATGACGTTCTCGCGCGACGAGACCGGGCAATACCGGCGCCGGCCGACGCGCGGGCTCGACCTCGCCCGCGTCATGCATCCCGACGGCGGCGGCATGGCGTTCACCTGGACACTGCGCCGCGCGCTCGAGGCGGAAGGCGTGCAGCTGCTCGACCGGATCTTCATCACCGGTCTGATCGGCGGCGGCACCGATCGCATCGGCGGCGCGACCGGCATTCATACCCGCACCGGGCAGTTTCATGCCATCAAGGCGCGCACCACCATCGTCGCCACCAATGCCATCACCTTCCGCTCCGGCTTCGTGCGCGACATCACCGGCACCGGCACGCTGCTCGCCTACAAGGCTGGCGCGACCTTGCGCAACGCCGAGTTCAGCTACGTGCGGCCCGGCACGCCGAAGTTCTATTTCGAAGGCATCACCTTCGCGATCCAGGAGGGCGCGCAATGGGTGAACGCCAAGGGCGAGCCGTTCATGCAGCGCCACGAGCCCGAGTGGGCGGACGAGGCCGACGTGCCGCGCATTGCGCGCGCCATGGCGATGGAGAACAAGAAGGGCGATGCGCCGCTCTACCTCGACATGTCGGCGATCCCGGAGCACATGCGCGACGACTTCATCCGCAGCAAAGTGCCCTGGATGGACAGCTTCTTCCGCAAGCTCGGCGAAGAGGCCAAGACCGACATGTTCGGCAAGACGCCGTACTACGCGCTCAACCAGATGACCAAGATGGGCATCCGGACCGGCTCGGATTGCCGTACCGACCTGCCCGGGCTGTTGTCGGCGGGCCTCGCGCAGGCAGGCTGCGCCAATCACTTCGCCGGCTTCCACATCGGGCTCTGCGTCGGCAATGGCTGGATTGCCGGCCGCTCGGCGATCGAGGACCTCGACAAGCTTGCACCCGCCAGGCTCGATGCCGCCGAAGTGAGGGCGCTGCACGCCGAGACCGTGGCCGCGCTCAAACCGGCTGCACAGGCGGAGTCGGACCGCATCCTGCGCGACCTGCAGGCGGTGATGTTCTCCTACGACACCGGCATCCTGAAACGTGAAGACCGGCTGAAGGCGGCGTTCGAGCGCGTGGTCGAGCTTGCCGAGGACTGCAAGGATATTTCCGCGCCGCACACCCACGAGCTGGTGCGGCTCAAGGAGACCGAAGCGATGCTGCTCGCGGCACGCTTCATCCTCGGCGCCTCGCTCTATCGCACCGAGTCACGGCTGAGCCACTTCCGCGAGGACCACGAGACGCGCGACGACAAGGACTGGCTGGTGTGGGTCGACTTTTCCGAGACCGGCAACGGCCCGGCCTTCACCAAGACGCCGGTGCCGACGCCGTTCTGTCCAGTGGTGCTGTCCAAGCCGCGCACCCGGCAGCTTCATGCCCGCCATGAGGTGGCGGGGGTGTGATCCGCCTATTGCTCACGCACTAGCGCGTCAACACAATGAAATCGGTGTACTTGCCGGTTTCGTGGCTCAGTGGATTGTCGGACACGATCAGCGAGGCGCCGGGCGCGACCAGGCCTGCGAGCCGGTCAACCGCGTCCTGCGGAATGTCGATCCGGTCGAGCGCAGCGCTGGCGCTTGGCACCGGTGTCGTGGCGACAACTGGTTCAGGCTGTGATTTCTTCGCGCGCTTGGCGCTCTTTTCCGGCTTGACGCTTTCTGGCGCGAATACGCTCGGCACCGATACTGCGGTCCAGCGCAGCGCGCCGTCTTTCAATTCCATCGCCGTGTACACATGGGTGCCGATCGTCTTGTTCGGCTCACGTATGGTCAGCGGCAGGTCGAATAGCGGCTGCATGGCCTGGCGGACGTAGAGCCGCGCATCCTTGCGGCTGATGAAGATCGACACCGGGCTTTGCTTGCGCTCGATCGAGCTTGGCGTGCGCGTCGGCGGCTCGACCAGCACGTCCCTGATGATCGGCTTGAACGTGCCGAGCGGGCGCGTCGGCTCCGGTACCGTCACCGAGGCGGTGGCGTCGGCGGTGCGCACCAGCGCGCCGGTTGTCTCCGCTGCGTCTGCCGCCGGCTGCGACTGGGCGACCGGCGCCATCGGTATCAGCAGCCGGGCGTGGGAGATCTCGACCGGCTTGACGTCGTCGCGCGTGACGATGACGCGCGCGCCGATCCGGGTCGCCTTCCACAGCATCTGGGCGAAGTCGTCGGTCAGGCGGATGCAGCCGTGCGAGGCGGGATAGCCGGGCAGGGGGCCGGTGTGCATCGCGGTGCCAGACCAGGTCAGCCGCTGCATGTACGGCATCGGCGCGCCATAGAGGTTCGAGACGTGATGCCGGTTCTTCTGGATCACGCTGAACACGCCCAGCGGCGTCGGATGGCTTTGGGTGCCGGTCGACACCGTGGTGCTCGCGACGAACGTGCCGTTGGCATAGAGCGAGGCGCGCTGCGCATCGACCGAGACGATGATGTGCAACGGGCCGTCCGGAACGATCGGCTCGGATTTCTCGGACCCTGGCGGTTTTCTTCGCCTTCTTTTCAGCCTTTGCGGACTTGGATTTTGTCTTTTTCGCCCGGCTCAGCCTGACCTCAGCGTCGATGCTCTCGGTGGCCTTGACGCCGGAGCTCCTGCCGTCGGTGAACGCCATCAGCCCTGTTGGTGCGGCATCCGACGCAGCCGGCTGGCTCGCCCTGTATTCGGTCCGCGCAACCTCGGCCGGCGCGGATTTGGGGGCTTTGCTCTTCTTCGACTTCTTGTCGGCTTTCCTGGCGGGTTCGGGACTGATGATGTCGGCCGGGGCCTTGACGGCGCCCCAGTTGACCGTGTTGGCCTGCGCCGAAACGGCGCTCAGCACGATCATGGACAGGCCGGTGAGCAACGCGGCCTGCGTCTTCCTATGCGCCAACATTTGCAAGTCCACCCAACTCACGCGCCGGAAATAATCGTAGCGCCGGAATGCCGCGTCCCAATCCAGAATATCGTATTGTTCACAAGCTTTTGGATCGGAATTTTCGTCATGGCTAATTGCGCAGCCGAGCCTCTCAAATAGCGCTGCTCCGGCTGCCGGATTTCGTGGCATGATGGCGCCGAAATCGAAGGGATTGCCATGAAATACCGCCGGAACGACGCCAAGGACTATGCCCGTGCCAAAATGAGAGGCATCTGGGCGGCCGCGCTGATGCCGTTTGCCCCCGATCTGTCGGTCGATGAAGCCGGTTTTCGGCGCAATCTGCGTCACTGGGTCGACGAGCTTGGCATCGACGGCATCTTCGTCGCCGGCAAGCAAAGCGAGTTCTTTTCGATGTCGATCGCCGAGCGTAAGCGCTCGTTCGAGATCATCGTCGAGGAGATCGGTAACCGCGCCGGCACTATCGCCTCGTGCTCCGACCAGAACATGGACACGGTGATCGAGCTCGCCAAGCACGCCCAGGCGGTCGGTTGCGAATACATCGTCGTGCACGCGCCGGTGCTGCATTTCCTGCACAAGCAGGACGAGACGCTTTACCAGTACTACAAGGCGATCAGCGAACAGGTCGACATCGGCATCGCGATGTGGAGCCATCCGGATTCCGGCTATCTGATGAGCCCGGAACTGTGCGCGCGCATCGCCGAGTTGCCGAACATCGTCGCGATCAAGTACAGCGTGCCACGCGAGATGTATTCGCGGCTTACGCGTTTGGCCGGTGACAAGCTGATCGTCTCAACCGCGTCGGAGGAGGAATGGTTCGACAATATCGTCGAGCTCGGTTGGCGGCTATATCTGTGCTCGTCGCCGCCCTATCTGTTCCAGACCAAGGCCGATCGCCGCATGCGCGAGTACACCGATCTCGCCTTCAAGGGTGAGATCGCCGAAGCAAGGGCGGTGCGCGACAGCCTCAACCCGGTGCGCGAGGCGTTCCGCCGTTCGCGTCCGGCCGAGAAGCCGCCGTCGCATTCCAAATATTGGCAGGAGCTGCTCGGCCAGGTTGGTGGCCGGGTGCGCGCCCCGATGCTTGAACTCACCGCGGCCGAGAAGGATGCAACCCGCAAGGCTTTGGAAACCAGCGGGCTCAAGCTCGACGGCCAGCTCAAATCGTCCGCTGCGTAACGCGGGAGAAACGACAATGGCGACAGGACGCCTCCAGGCCTTCAACTTCAAAAAGTGGATCGACGAGAACCAGCATCTCCTGAAGCCGCCGGTCGGCAACAAGAAGGTGTTCGAGAACGGCGAGATGACCGTGCAGGTGGTCGGGGGCCCGAACGAGCGCTGCGATTACCACGACGATCCGGTGGAAGAGTTTTTCTACCAGCTCAAGGGCGACATGGTGCTCAAGGTCGGCGACAACGGCAATTTCTACGACGTGCCGATCAAGGAAGGCGACGTATTCCTGCTGCCGCCGCATGTGCGGCATTCGCCGCAGCGGCCGGCCGACTCGATCGGCCTGGTGGTGGAGCCGTCGCGCGGCGCCGACGAGATGGACGCGTTCGAGTGGTATTGCTTCGAATGCGGCAACCGCGTGCATCGCATCGAGGTGAAGGTGACGCACCTGGTGAAGGATCTGCCGCCGCTCTACGAGGCATTCTTCAACGACGAGAAGGCGCGCACCTGCAACAAGTGCGGCGCCATCCATCCCGGCAAGAAGCCGCCGTCTGGCTGGGCGAAAATCTGAGACGAAACGGCGTGACGCGGGCGGGACATTCCCGCCCGCAGACGTTTGATGAGCGGAACTGTCGCTGCGACCCATTCGTTTGCCCTGTATGGCAATTCGGGTCGTCGCATTCCTGGCGTTGATATTCACCGCGCTCGCGCTGGTGCCCTACGGCGCGCACCTGTTCTCGCTGCCGAACAAGATCGGCATGACGCAAGAGCATTACTTCATTGCGCAGCGCGCCTACGACAACTGGGCGCTGATGTCGCTGATCCTGTTCCCGGCCATGCTGCTCAATATCACGCTGGCGATCCTGCTGCGCGGCGAGCAGCCGGCATTCTATCTGGCGCTAGCAGGCTGCCTGTGCATGGCGGCGACACTCGCGGCGTTCTTCGCCTTCACCTATCCGGCCAATGTGGCGACACAGAATTGGACGGTCGCGCCGGCCGACTGGGCGCAATTGCGCACGCGATGGGAGTATTCCCACGCCGCCAACGCCGTCCTGACATTTGCCTCGTTCTGCCTGATGACGCTGGCGAGCCTTGGCGCGCGCCGATAGGCGCGCGCTACTTCCGGTCGCAGATCACCACTGCGGTCAGGTCCCACCCGACGGAGCGCATCTCGTGGCCGCATCCGGGTGGCACGTCGAAGCAGCCAGTTTGGCCGCAGACGATCAGCGGCTGCTGGGTGACACGTTGCGGCTTCTTGCGCGGGGCGGCATCCGCGGTGCCGCCAGCCAGCACCGCGAGCGCCGCCACGAATGCGCAGAACTTGGCTCTGTCTCTCACTTCGCGATCTCGACCTGCGTGCTGGTGCCCGGGCCTTCGCCGGTGATCAGCACGATCACCTCCTCGTCCTTGGCGCCGTCGTAGTGCACCTCCTTGCCGAAATGCGTGACTGCGCCACCGGCCTTGACCGGGATGGTCGCGTCCTTATCCCACTTGTTGCCGGTGCCGACGTACCAAGTGCCCTTGATGACGGTGATGAAGCGATCGTTCGGATGGAAGTGCGGCCGCGAGAACGCGCCGGGCTTGAAGCGGTTCATCACCATGTAGTAGCCGGGCTTGGTCGGATCGCCGAACAGCACGACCTGATTGGTCGGAGCCATGCCGGTCGGGTCGCGCCACTTGAGCTCGTCGGCCTGGCGGATCGCGATGGCTTTGGGATTGAGCTCGACGGCGAATGCAACCGGCGAAATTCCGCATGTGAGAGCGAATGCGAATGTCGCAGCGACTGCGCGATGAGACATGGTGTCCTCCCTGATCGAATTGTGTTGGGCGGCAATTGACCGTCGTGCGAAGTCTATCGGAAATTGGCCGGAAAGCGCGGGTGGAAACTGATGCGAAATGCCGTTTTGCAATTCTGTCTTGCGGGCGTGTTGGGTCTCGCGGTGCCGGTGGGGGTCGCGGCGCAAACCTATCCCAACAAGCCGGTCCGGCTGATCGTGCCGCTGGCGCCGGGGGGCGCCGCCGACATCGTCGCCCGTCTGCTTCAAGGACCTCTGGAACGCACGCTCGGCCAGCCGATCATCGTCGAAAACAAGCCGGGCGCAAGCGGCATGCTCGGCACCGACATGGTGGCGAAGGCTGCGCCGGACGGGCACACGCTGGGCATCTCGATGGCGACCCAGACCACGGTCAATCCGGCGGTGAACACGTCGATGCCCTACGACACCGAGAAGGACCTCGCGCCGGTCGTGCTGGTCGGCAAGAGCCCGATGATGTTCCTTACCAACGCGGGCGTGCGGGCGACGACGGTGGCGGAGTTCGTCGCGCTGGCGAAGGCCAACCCGGAGAAATTCAACTACGCGACGCCGGGCGCGGCGAGCCAGGCTCATCTGGTGATCGCCTATTGGAGCAGTCTCGCCGGCATCCAGATCCAGCACGTCCCATACAAGGGCGGCGGCCCGGCCATCCTGTCGACCGTTGCCGGCGAGACGCAGCTCACCGTGATGTCCTCGCTGCTGGCGGCGCCGCACGTGGCGTCAGGCAAGCTCACCGCGCTGGCGACCGGCGGATTGACCCGCGATCCGCAGTTCCCCGACGTGCCGACCATGGCGGAGCTGGGCTACGCGGACGTCGAAGCGGTGACCTGGGTCGGGGTCTATGCGCCGGCCGGCACGCCGCAGGAGATCGTGCGCAAGCTCAACAGCGAGATCGCGCGCATCATCCGCGAGCCGGACATCAAGGCGAAGCTCGATCAGCAGGGTTTGATCCTGGCAGGGGGCCCGCCGGAGGATCTCGGCAAATTGATTTCGGCCGAGATCAAGCGCTGGACCGGTGTGGCGAAGGCCAACAAGATTTCCGTGGAGCGGTAGGTGGGGTCGCGTCCGACCGAACTGTTTGCGCAACTCGTCCTTCGCCCGTTCCAGCACTCGCTTGCGGGAGGCTGTGGCTCCTGGACGGCAACGGCGGGTACGAGGTGTTGTTCCGCCTTTTGACTCGTTGACAGCCGTCATCAAACTGGCGCGAAATCGGTGGGTCTCGCAGCTTTGAGCCCACGACCCAGGAGGACGCCATGTGTCGGTTCATGCTCGCCGCCGCGATTGCGCTGGCCGCGATGACCGGCGCTGCCTCCGCACAGACCTATCCGAGCCGGATCATCAAGTTCATGCAGGGCTTTCCACCCGGCGGCAACGTCGACATCATCGCCCGGATCCTGGCGCAGGAGATGGAGAAGGGGCTCGGCCAGTCGATCGTGGTGGAAGCCAAGCCCGGCCTCGCTGGCGCGCTCGCTGCCGAAACGATCGCGCGCAGCGAGCCCGATGGCTACACACTGCTGGTGCTCCCGAGTGCCCATCCGGCGTATGGCGCGCTGTCGAAGAACGTCCGCTACAAGGTGGTTGACGACTTCACCTGGATCTCGGTCGCGAGCTTCTATCCATTCCTGATCTGCGTGCGGAAGGATTCCCGCTTCCAGAGCTTCCGGCAGCTGCTCGACGAAGCGCGCGTGCGTCCCGGTGAGCTGAAATATGGCTCGGCGGGCACCGGCTCGATCCTGCACACCACCATCGAACTGATCGGCAACGAGACCAAGACCAAGTTCCTGCATATCCCGTATCGCGGCGAGGCGCCGGCACTGACCGGGATGCTGACCGGCGACATCGATTTCATCGCCGCGACCACGGGGCCGATCAGCCCGCGGGTGCGCTCCGGCGAATTCCGCGCCCTGGCGGTGACCAGCAGGACACGCTGGCGCGAGTTTCCCGAGGTGCCGACCGTGGCGGAGGCCGGCATTCCGGGCTTCGAGGTGATCTCCTGGACCGGGCTCGCCGGCCCCGCCAACCTGCCCCGGCTGGTGGTCGACCGGCTCAACGCCGAGATGCGCCGCGTGCTCGCGGTACCCGACGTGAAGGGCAAGCTCGAAGGGATGGGCGGCGATCCACGCGCAACCACGCCGGACGAGATGCGTGATCTGGTCGCCCGCCAATACGCCACGTGGCAGCGGCTCGCCACTGAGGCGAACCTCAAGATTGATTAGCAGCGAGCTTTTGCAGCATCAGCCGGTGCGGTAAGCTCGCCTCACGTTTGTGCATTGCGCTGGAGGTTGTCATGAACATCGAGACCAAGCCGTCGTCCGCGATCCCGTTCGATGTCGCCCGTCTCGATCGGTTGATGGACGAGTGCGGCATCGACGTACTCATCGCCACCTCCAAGCACAACGTGCAGTACTTGCTCGGCGGCCACCGCGCGTTCTTCTTCGACTACATGGATGCGATGGGTGTGAGCCGCTATCTGCCGGTCGTGATCTACCCCAAGGGCGCGCCGGACAAGGCGGCATTCTTCGGGCACCGGCTGGAGAACTTCCAGCGCGTGCTCAAGCCGTTCTGGATGCCGACCCAGCATGCCAACTGCTCGGGCTCGCTCGACACCACGCGCAAGGCGGTCGAGCACATCAAGAGCGCCGGGCTGAAGACCAATTCGATCGGCGTCGAAACCGCGTTCCTGCCGATGGATGCGGGCTCGGTATTGAAGAGTGCGTTCCCAGAATCCGCGATCAAGGACGCGTTGTTCGTGCTGGAGCGCATGCGCTCGCTCAAGACGCCTGACGAACTGGCCAAGCTCAAGGTGGCTTCCGAGGCGGTGCTGGATTCCATGAAAGCGGTGATCGCCAACCACGGTCCTGGCGCCACCAAGGCGGACCTGACCGAGGCGCTGCGCCGCGAGGAGACCAACCGCGGGCTGACTTTCGAATATTGCCTGATCACGGCAGGGACGAGCCTCAACCGGGCACCGTCCGATCAGGTGTGGGGCGAGGGCGATATTCTCTCGCTCAACTCCGGTGGCAATTATCACGGCTACATCGGCGACATCTGCCGCATGGCGATCCAGGGCGAGCCCGACGCCGAGCTCGAGGACATGCTGGCCGACATCGAAGGGATCCAGCGTGCCTCGATGAAGCCGATCAAGGCCGGCGTCATGGGCAGCGCGATCTACCAGGAGGCCGAGGCGCTGCTCGCCAAGTCGAAGTTCCACAACAACATGCACTTCCTCGGCCATGGCATGGGGCTGGTCAGCCACGAGGCGCCGCGGCTCACCGCCACCGGGCCGGTGCCGTACGACGACTACGATGCCAAGCGTCCGCTCGAAACCGGCATGGTGATCTCGGTGGAGACCACGCTGGCGCATCCCAAGCGCGGCTTCGTCAAGCTCGAGGACACTGTGGTCGTGACCGACGACGGCTTTGAAATCTACGGCGAGGGCGCGCGCGGCTGGAACCGCGGCGGCGCCGCGGCTGCCTGAGCTCCGGCGCTAGCGGGTGGGCCACCGCCCGCGTGGCGTTTGCCGCTGTTGCTGGAACGGCAGAAGCGGATTCTCTACCATGCACCAGGGCAGGCGCCGGCACAGGCGCCGCCATGCAGGGGAGGTGGCGATGCGCGCGCGGATTGGCTTCGGTCAGGTATTCGGAATGGCCGCGCTGAGCGCGGCGCTGCTCTCGCCCGCCAACGCCGAGAATATCGCGGTGAGCAACTACGGCGTTGCCGCCAACGCCATGCCCTACGCGGTCGCGCTGGAGAAGAAGTTCTACCAGCAGCAGGGCGCCAACGTGACCGGCATCATTTCGTCGGGCGGCGGCGGCACCTCGATCCGCAACATGCTGGCCGGCGGCGTGGCCTATGGCGAAGCCAATCCGGGCGCGACCGCGGTCGCGATCCAGCAGGGCGCCGACCTCAAGATCGTCAGCGACAACGTGCTCACGGTGGCGGAGTTCGTCTGGGCGGTGAAGCCCGACAGCCCGATCAAGACCATCCAGGACTTCAAGGGCAAGAAGATCGGCTACACCAATCCGCGCTCGACCAGCCAGGCGCTCGCCATCCTGCTGCTGCAGGCGGCCGGACTTAAGGCCCAAGACGCCGAGCTGGTGCGCACCGGCGGGTTCGGCGAGGGCGTCGCCGCGCTCGACATCGGTGCGATCGATGTTGCGCCAATGGCGGAGCCGGTGTGGTCCAAGTTCAAGGGCAAGTATCGCGCGGTTGTCGCCGCGAGCGACGTGCTGCCGCCGCTCGACAACGTGGTCGGCGTCACCACGGTTGCCGCCGCGGCAAGTCGCGGCGACTTCATTCGCGCCGTGATCCGCGCCCGCCGCCAGGCGGTGGAATTCATGCACGCCAATCCGGATGAGGCCGGCGATATCGTCGCCAAGCACTACAATCTCGAACCCGCGGTCGCGCGCAGCGCGGTGCGCAGCCTTACGTCGAGCCGCACCCAGGGCATTCCGTATTGGGGCTCCGGCCAGTTTCATCTCGACGGCATGAAGCGGATGATGGACGTGCAGAAAATGGTCGGCGCCATCACCGGCGATTTCGATATTCCGAAGATGATCGACACCAGCTTCCTGCCCGACGACATCAAGACGCCGAAGTAGTCGCGCCCGGTCCTCGAAGGGAAGGATGGCGAACGTGTCGCAGCCGCACGTCCTTCTCCGCGGCATCAGCAAGATTTTTCCGTCGGCCTCGGGCAGCGACGGGGTGCACGCGCTCGGGCCCGTCGATCTCGATCTGCGCAGCGGCGAGTTCTTTGCGGTGGTCGGGCCGTCGGGCTGCGGGAAATCGACCCTGCTGGAGCTGATCGCGGGGCTGGCGACGCCGACCGCCGGCAGCGTCGAGTTCGAAGGCCGGCGCATCGCAGGCGACATCCCGGACGGCATCGGCGTGGTGTTCCAGGAGGATGCCTGCTTCCCGTGGCTGTCGGTCGAGGGTGCTGGAACCCCGGCTGATCCTGCTCGACGAGCCGTTTGGCGCGCTTGATCAGCAGACCCGGCTCTTGATGGGCGACGAGGTGCTCCGCCTGTGGCGGCAGACCGGCGCCACGGTGTTCCTGATCACCCACGCGCTCGACGAGGCCGCGATGCTGGCCGATCGCATCGCGGTGATGTGGGCGCGGCCCGGCCGGCTGATCGATATCGTGGAAACGAACTGGCCGCGCGAGCGCGACAGCCGGATCGTCGCGCGGCCGGAGTTCGGCGGCGTCACCGCGCGGCTGTGGAAGTCGCTGCGCGAGGAATCCCTGAAGACCATCGGCCGGCGGTAGTGACATGACGCGCATCACGCTCTATCGCCTGCTGGTGGTCGCCGCCGCGATGCTGGCGCTGGAAGTCCTCTGCCTGACCGGCGTGATCGACAAGCTGACCATGCAGCCGCCACACCGCATCCTCTACGACCTCGGCGTCATCCTGATCTCGGGCAAGCAGAACGCCGCGATCCTCAAGACGCTCACCAACGCGTCGATCGCGCTCGGCCTGGCGCTGGTGCTCGGTGTCGCCACCGCCGTCATCCTGCATGGCCACCGCGCGGTGCGTGAGACGCTCGACCCGCTGTTCGCGACCTATTACGCGGTGCCGATCTTCGCCTTCTATCCGCTGCTGATCGTGCTGTTCGGGCTCGGCGACGCGCCGCAGATCGGGATCGGTTTCATGCTCGGCGTGGTGGCGGTGATCGTCAATACGTTGAACGGGCTCGACCGGGTGCCGCGCGTGCTGCACAAGGCGGCGCGCATTGGGCGCCTCGGCCGGATCGAGACCGCGCTCAAGATCGAACTGCCATACGCGGCGCCCTATGTGCTCACCGGTGCGAAGTTTGCCGTGGCCTATTCGCTGATCGGCATCATCGGCGCCGAGTTCATCATGTCGCGCGGCGGCATGGGCTACGAGATCAGCTTCGCCTACAACAATTTCGACAACGCCACGATGTATCCGCTGATCGTACTGATCCTTGCGGTGTCGATCTCGATCAACGCCACGCTGTCCTGGTGGGAACGCACCTTGCTGGCGAGGAGGGGGCTGTGAGCGCGGCGTCTTGGAAAACCGCGCGCAATGCCGCGGTGCTGTTGATCGGCCTGCTGGCGGTCTGGCAGGCGCTGTACTGGTTCGCCGGCGAAGCGGCGCTGCGGCCGCCGCTCGCGACCTTCCGCTACACCGCGCACCTGGTCACCACGGAGGCATTCTGGCCACACCTGTCGGAATCGATGCGCGCGTTCGCCGCCGCGCTGTCGATCGCGGCTGCCACGGGCCTCACGATCGGCTTCTGGCTCGGCTTTCACCGGCTGTCCGGGCAGGTGCTGGAGCCCATGCTGGTCGCGATCTACTCGATCCCGAAGATCACGCTCTATCCGATCCTGCTGTTGGCGTTCGGGCTCGGCATGCCCGCCAAGATCGCATTCGGCGCGATCCACGGCATCATCCCGGTGGCGCTCTTCACCATCAACGCGGTGCGCAACATCAAGCCGATCCTGATCAAGACCGCGCGGGTGCACCGGCTCGGCACCTTCGACATGGTCCGCTCGGTGCTGTTTCCCGCGGCATTGCCGGAGATCTTCACCGGCCTGCGGGTCGGGTTCTCGCTCACCCTGATCGGTACGCTGCTCGGCGAGATGTTTGCCGCCCAGCGCGGGCTCGGCTATCTGCTGATGACCGCGATCGGGCTGCACAACGTCGACCTCATCATGGCCGTGACATTGCTGCTGATCGTGTTCGCTGCCGCCGTCAGCACGCTGCTGCTGGTGGTCGACCGCAGGCTGCATCGCAACGCTTGACACAGGTCCCCATGAAAATCGTCCGCGTCACTGCCACACCGCTCAACGTCCCGCTGCACATCAAGCTCGTCGGCGCCGACCGCAAGACCACGCTGGCCTGCTGTTTCGTCGAGGTCGAGACCGACAGCGGCATCCTCGGCCATGGGCTGACCAGCATCACCGAAGAGGACGTGATCGCGCAGATCGTCAATGGCGTCGCCGGCCCGGCGATCGTCGGCGACGATCCGCTGCTGCACGACCGCGTCTGGGACAAGCTCTACTGGACGCTGATGCCGCGTGGCCAGACCGGCTATGCGGCGCACGCGCTGGCGGCAATCGACATCGCGCTCTGGGACATCAAGGGCAAGGCGTTGCAGCAGCCGGTCTGGCGGTTGCTGGGCGGCGCGCGAGACCGCGCGCCGGTCTATGCAACGTTCGGGTTCGGCTTCTTCGACCGTGAGCAGCTTGCCGCCGCGGCCAAGCTGTGGGTGAGCCAGGGCTTCCGCCGCCTGAAGATGACAGTCGGTAACGAGGCGCTGCGCCATCGCGACAGGCGCTCCGTGATGGATGTGATCCGCGAGGACGCCGCGCGGGTTCGTGCGGTGCGCGAGGCGGTCGGCGCCGACATCGAGCTTTATGTCGACGGTAACTGCAACCTCGATCTCTATCACGCCACCAAACTCGCGGAGCTGATCAAGCCCTGCGGCATCTCCTTCTTCGAGGAGCCGCTCACCCAGAACGACGCCCTGCAGATGGCGCAGCTTCGCCGTTCGACAGGCATCGCCTTGGCCTGCGGACAGAACGAGGGTCTCGCGTTCCGCTTCCGCGATCTGCTGCTTCACGAAGCGATCGACTTCGCGCAGCCCAATGTCGCGATCACCGGCGGCTTCACGCAGTGCCTGCGCATCGCCGGGCTCGCATCGTCATTCAACGTGGCGCTGGCGAACGGCGGCGCCTGGGGATTTCACAACATGCATCTGCAGGCTGGGGTGGCGAACGGCACTCTGGTCGAGCACCACTATCTCGCGGTCGAACTCTACAAGCAGATCTACCGCGACCTGCCGATGCCGTCGGACGGCTTCTTTACGATGCCGGCAACGCCGGGGCTCGGCTTCGAGCCGAACCACGACGCGATCGGTGAGATTGCGAAGATGCCGTTGTCGAAGGGGACGGGGAAGGGCTAGCGCCGGCGGAAATGCGCGCGGCGCTGGCCGGTCGCGGACGGCAGTGGCTTGTCCGACTTGTGGCGGAAGCTGATGCGGCCGCGGGTGAGGTCGTAGGGCGACATTTCGACGATGACGCGATCACCGACGCCAGTGCGGATGCGGAACTTGCGCATCTTGCCGGCGGTGTAGGCGAGGATCTCGTGTTCGTTTTCCAGCTTCACCCGGAAATGGCCGTCCGGCAGCACCTCCGTCACCATGCCTTCGAACTCGAGAAGCTCTTCTTTCGCCATGGGTCGCCCTTGTCCTGTCTCGTCCTGTTTGCGTTGCGCGATCAGCGCGGCTGGATCGGGTTGATGGCCGCCACCGGGCGCCGCTCGTCCGGCTTGCGCCGGATAAACGCAACCGTTGCGATTTCGCCGGTGTGCTGCACCGCCGGCCGACCCTGGCCGTGCCCGCCATTCTTATCACGACCACGACCCTTGCCGCCATGGTGGCGGTCCTGGCGCTGGCCGCGCTGCTTGCCACGGCCGTTGCGGCCGCCGCGATGATTGCCGCCGTTATTGGCGTGCTGCTGTGCCGGGCGGGGTGTTCCGCGCTGGTGCGAAACTTCGCCGGTCGCCGGGATCGACATCCGGATCAGCTTTTCAATGTCGCGCAGGAACGGCAGCTCATCGCTGGAGCACAGTGAGATCGCCACGCCCTCAGCCCCGGCGCGCGCGGTGCGGCCGATGCGGTGCACGTAGCTCTCCGGAACGTTCGGCAGGTCGAAGTTGATGACGTGGCTGATGCCGTCGACGTCGATGCCGCGCGCGGCGATGTCGGTCGCGACCATTGT
The DNA here is from genome assembly GCA_963787955.1 of uncultured Alphaproteobacteria bacterium. GTDB lineage: Bacteria > Pseudomonadota > Alphaproteobacteria > Rhizobiales > Xanthobacteraceae > Z2-YC6860. The sequence goes on from CAWBFG010000022.1 coordinate 52,200, forward strand.
GCGGACCTTGCCGGTGCGGAAGTCGGCGAGCACCCGCTCGCGCTGGCCCTGCGACTTGTTGCCGTGGATCGCGGATGCGCGAATGCCGCTCTTCTCCAGCCCGCGCACCACCTTGTCGGCGCCGTGCTTGGTGCGGGTGAAGACCAGCGCCCGATCGACCGGTTCGTTGCGCAGGATCTCGGCGAGCGTCGTCGGTTTGGCGCCGCGGTCGAGGTGGATGATGCGCTGCGCGATGCGCTCGACCGTGGTCGCGGCGGGTGTCACCGCGACGGTGGCGGGGTCGCGCAGCATCTGCTTGGCGAGATCGGCGATGTCCTGCGGCATGGTCGCCGAGAACAGCAGCGTCTGGCGCTCCTTCGGCAGCTTGGCGATGATCTTCCGGATGTCGACGATGAAGCCCATGTCGAGCATGCGGTCGGCTTCGTCGAGCACGAACGTCTCGATGCTGCCGAGGCGCAGCGCGTTGCTCTGCACCAGGTCGAGCAGGCGGCCGGGCGTGGCGACCAGCACATCGACGCCGTTCTGCAGGGCGCGGACCTGAGCGCCCATCGACACGCCGCCGATGGCGAGCGCCGAGGAGATGCCGAAGATGCCGCCCATAGGTGCGGAAGCTATCGAGGATCTGCCCGGAAAGCTCGCGCGTCGGGCTGAGCACCAGGACGCGGCAGTTCTTGCGCTCGGGACGGATGCGGTTTGCCGCGAGCCGGTTGAGGATCGGCAGCGCGAACGCCGCGGTCTTGCCGGTGCCGGTCTGGGCGATGCCGATCAGGTCGCGCCCGGTAACGAGCAGCGGGATCGCTTTGGCCTGGATCGGGGTGGGAGTGACGTACTTCTCTTCGGAAAGGGCACGGAGGATCGGCTCTGCGAGGCCGAATTCGTTAAAGGAGTTCAAAAAAGTCTCTTTCATGTGTGCGGCCGCGCCGTCTCGCACGATCGCGAACGGCTGCGGAACGCGGGGTTCCAAAAGACATCCCGCGTGGCCAGGGCTGTCGGTGTTACGGAAACAATCGGATGAGCGGGGCGAAAAACGGCTGCACCGAAGTGCGTTGGATTTCGTGCACGCGGCCCGCAAACGACCTGCAAGGCAGATCGAGGCTCCGATGCCGTTCAGATGGCAGATCGATGTGTTTTTTGCAAGGCTGCGGGCAGCGATTTCGTGCGGACTGGTTCAAGACTTGCGAAAAGAAGCCCAAAAGCTGCGAAATCAGTCCAAAAACCGACAAAAATGGTTTATCAACTACAAGGTGAAGGATCGCTGGCAAGGTTGCGAATCGCTGGCGCGGTCGGCCACAGTGGTTGTCAGCCGGCGCTGCTAATCGGCGCTTCATACCTTAGTTTCGTACTGCGAGCCGATCGCGCGTCGCGCTGGGCTGGGCCGGACCTGCTGATGGCTGCTGTCACGTCATATTCCCCCACGGGGGATGCCTATCTCAACGGTCTGCTGTCCGGCGTCCGGTGGACGTCGCTCGCCGTTAGCTACAGCTTTCCAACCAGCGCTGCCTTTTACGGCACCAATTACAGCTCAGAGAACGAGCCCGCCAACGGCTTTGCGGTGCTGAACGGGACGCAGCAGGCGGCGGTGCGCACCGCGCTGACCATGTACGCCGCGGTCACCAATCTGGCATTCACCGAGATCACCGAGACGTCCACAAGTCACGCCACGCTGCGCTTGGCGCACTCCAACGATCCGTCCACCGCGTGGGCCTATTATCCCCACACCGCCGAGGCCGGCGGCGACGCCTGGTTCGGCAATTCCGGCAGCAACCCAATTCGCGGCAACTACCATTGGCATACGGTCATCCACGAGATCGGCCATGCGCTGGGGCTCAAGCATGGGCAAGAGGCGAGAGGTAGCTTCGGCCCCATGCCGAGCGACCACGATTCCTCCGAATACACGGTGATGACCTACCGCTCCTATGTGGGCGACCCGATTCAGGGCGGCTACAGCAACGGCACCTGGAGTTTCCCGCAGACGCTGATGATGGAGGACATCCGGGCGCTGCAATATCTCTACGGCGCCAACTTCGCCACCAACAGCACCAACTCGGTCTACACCTGGAGCCCAACCACCGGTCAGATGTTCATCAACGGCGTCGGGCAAGGAGCGCCCGGTGACAACATCATCTTCATGACCGTGTGGGATGGCGGCGGCACCGACACCTACGACTTTTCCAACTACACAACGAACCTGACGGTCAACCTCAGCCCGGGCTACTGGACCGTCACGTCGTCTGAGCAAGTGGCCTCTCTCGGCGACGGCCACTACGCCGCGGGCAATATCGCCAACGCGCTGCTCTACAATGGCAACAGCGCGTCGATGATCGAGAATGCGGTCGGCGGGTCCGGCGCGGACACGATCTACGGCAGCTTCATTGCGAACGCGCTAACCGGCGGCGCTGGCGCGGATTTGCTCTACGGCTACGAAGGCAGCGATACGCTGACCGGCGGCAGCGGCAACGACTACGTCGATGGTGGGGTCGGCAGCGACACTGCGTTGTTCTCGGGCTTGTTCGGGAACTACTCGCGCGTTCAGCACGCCGATAACAGTTGGACGGTCACGGACCTGCGTGCCGGGAGTCCGGATGGCAGCGACTGGTTGCGGAACGTCGATACGTTCTTGTTTTCCGACCAGAGCATGTCGACGACGATTCCGATCACGATCTCCTACTTCTATGCGATGGAGTCGGCGAGCGGCGACTACTACTACGGATATGTGTACGACGACGACGGCACTTACCCGGCCGGTTACAGCCGGACCTATGCCGCCTCGGAGGCCGGCGGTTCCTGGCTCTACTATGTTTACGGCACCGAAAACACGTTTGGCGGCCCCAACCTCGACGATCGCGTTTACCTGACGTCGTACTATGACTGGGCCAGCGGCCTGACGCTGATGCCGAGCTCATATACGCAAGGCGTCGCCGCCGGCACCGCGGGACTCGGGTCGGAGGGGAGTACCGTTGCCATCGGAAATGGATTGGGCGACTGGTTCGGCTTTGGCTGGTACGTGGCCGACCCTCCCGCGATGATGGTGGCTTCGTTCTACGCCATGGAAACGGTGAGCGGCGACTACTACTACGGCCAAGCCTACGATGACGACGGAACCTACTCGGTCGGCTGGCTGCGCCAGACGCCGTCTGAAAACGGCGGCACGTGGATCCACTACGTGTACGGAATACAGCAGAGCAGCGCGAGCTACGCGTATGACGATTACGTCTACGTCACGTCGTACTACGACAGGGAAACCGGCACGTTCCACGATCCGCAGTCTCACGCGCAGGGTTATGCCAGCGGCTACAACGGCATTGGGTCGGAGTATGATTATCTGAACGCCAACGGGGCGAGTTTGTTTGGCCAGAGCTACTTTGAAGCCGACTATCTGCTGAGCTGACCTTTCCCGGTCATCGGTCGGCGCCGCGCGGCGCGCGGTTGGACTCAGCGGATGGCGCCAACCGGACTAACAACAAGCGCCAGCGATTATCGCGTGGCTGCCGCCGGCACGTTGGACCGTTCCATCATTTCGCGGTGGCGGCTCCGCGTGCGCACATCGCGCTCGGTTTCCAGCGCCACAACGCAATCGTTGAACGCGTCGGTGCCGGGCTGCAGCCCGCGCGCCGCGCACCGATCGGTGTTGCGTTGCGCCAGTTGCTGGGGGGACGAGCAAGCTGTCACGAGTGTCCCCAGCGCGAGGAGGATGAAAGGGCGTAGAAGAAGCGAATTCATGTTCTGCAAAAATCCAGACGATTGCGCTGATTTTCAGGCGAGCGGTCGCGCGCCGGGGTCGGCTGCTCGCGCAAAGTCGAGTGTGTGCGAAGCGTTTATCATACGCCAGGTTGCATGCCATGCTATCAACAATGAGCTGCCGTGGTTAGAGCCGGGAGGGTGACATGGCCGACAGGACGCTGAGGATCTTGGGCGTGCACGGGTTGGGCGACCATCGCGCTTCGGATTGGACAGTGAAATGGCCCGAGGCGATCAAGGCGGCGTTCCCCCAAATGGCGGGTCTCACTCTTGATTTTCGCTTCGTCACCTATGACGACATCTTTGAGGGGACGGATATCTCTCTTGCCGAAAGCGTCAGGGCTTTGTGGCAGCTGACCAAGAGCGGAGTTTTTTCGCTCGGGCGGCGCCAGCGCGGCGCGGTCTCGGAGATATCGGACAAGATCAAATGGACGGCGGGCTATGTCGTGGCCTGGGTCGAGGACGAAGGGTTCAAGCGCCAAAGCCGCAAGCGCATCCTCGACGCTCTTCGTGAGCACCAGCCTGACGTCATTCTGGCCCACAGTCTCGGCTCGCTGGTCACCTACAACGCCTTTACCCATGCCGACGCCGAGGCGGACGACGTCCGCCAACTGCTGGCAAGAGCCAAGTACGTCACGTTCGGATCTCAGATCGGCAATCCGTTCGTGATCCGCAACCTCACCAAGGGGCGCATCCAGCGCCTGGACGTCGGCTATTGGCACCATCTCTACAACGTCAACGACGACGTCTTCACTGCGGAAATCCGCCTCAGCGAAGACAACTTCAAACAAACCGAGACGCCGTTCGACGACGACGGCATCGGCGATCATGCCGCCGAAAGCTATTTCCGTCATCGCGCCACCATCGAAAACGTCTGGCGGCGGATCGGCGCGGAGGCGCTCGGCGCCAGAAACCTCGCTTCGGCACCCAGCGTGCGAGCCCGCACGGCCGTCGCGAGAGGCCGAAAGACACAAAAGGCGCTGATGATCGGCATCAACGACTATCCCAACGCCGCCGACAAGCTCGAAGGCTGCATCAACGACGTGTTCACGATGAGCGCCGTATTGCAGGACTGCGGCGTCCCGCCGGAGGCGATCCGCACGTGCCTCGACGAGCGCGCCACCGCGGACGGCATCCTGAGCCGCTTGAAGTGGCTGCTTGACGATCCCAAGCCCGGCGATGAACTGATCTTCTATTACAGCGGACATGGCGCCCGTATCCCGGAGTACGGCACCGACTTCGAACCCGATCATCATGTCGAGACCCTGGTGCCGTGGGACTTCGACTGGTCGCGTGAGAAGTCCATCTCCGACGATCAAATCTTCGGCCTCTACAGTCAGCTCCCCTACGATTGCCGGCTGGTGATGATCTTCGACTGCTGTCACTCCGGCGGCATGCATCGGGACGGTGGCCCGCGACCGCGCGGGATCAGCCCGCCGGATGACATCCGCCATCGCGAGCTGAAGTGGGACAGCAGAACGCAGATGTGGGTCAGCCGCGATTTTGAACGGATCAACCCCAAGTTCACCACACAGAAGCAGCTCGCGGCCGACTACTTCGGGCGGCGGGGCACCACCAACCGCATCGGCCGCGCCTCGATGCTGCGCGGTCTCTCGTCTGGGCAATACGCGCGGCTCAAGAAGCGAAACAAGGAAATGGCGCGCGGGCCGTACCTGCCGTTGATCATCGAGGCCTGCGCCGAGGAGGAGCTCTCCTACGAATACCGCCATGGCGCGACCAGCCACGGCGCGTTCACCTTCAGTCTGTCCAGCGTCCTGCGGCGGGAGAAAAAGGCAATCACGTTTGAGAAGCTTGTAGCGAAGACGAAGGCGCAACTCGCCGATCTGCAATACGATCAGGAGCCGCGGATCCTCGGGCCGAGTGCGATCTTGAAACACAAAGTGCCGTGGACGGTGGGGTAGCACCATCGCCCCGACCTTGTGGCCCAGAATGAGGCCACGCGCGCATTTCCATCGTCACGGCATTGCGGCGCTGCCTGCGCGAACATTTTGCAACGCCTTAATCCTTTTGTTATAGCCCGGACCCATGCTGCTGCCGCGTGTTCCCCGGTAGCTCAGCGGTAGAGCAACCGGCTGTTAACCGGTAGGTCGCTGGTTCGAATCCGGCCCGGGGAGCCAAACAAACCAAAGACTTAGCTAAGGCGGCGCTTCCCAGAAAAACTGCCGGGGGCAACACGGGGGCAAGGGGGCCAGCCCATGCGCCGACGCGCCCTGGCCGCTGTCGGACAAAGGCCCGCCCCACAAAACGCACCACGACTCACGCGTCGCGCACTGGCGCGGCATCCACAGCGCCGCCCCGCTCTGCTTGCGAGTGGGGGTGCATGAGCGCAAAAGAAAAGCCCCGCGGCGTGGGGTCACCGCGGGGCCTCAACAACTCAACTCGCCACTGGCAGCCCGAGACATAGCACGGCGGCTGCCACATGCGCACCTCAACGTTGGAACGCGATCTCAGTCTCCGAACGCTTGCCGGCACCGGCGAGCTCGAACGCCCGCGCACCTGGACCGGCGAATGGGTGAAACACCGCATGGTGGAAGCCTTCACCATCGAGCGGCGCATCCCGGACAAGCGCGTCGGCCCCGCCATCGTCAAAGGCGCATGGGCGACAATCGACACCACGGATACTTTTGCCGACCGCGTCTATCAGGGCGAACTGGCGCGCGAGAACGTATGGGACAAGTGGGCGCGGGCCGGCGGGGCGCTGCCCTACGAAGTCAGCCGGATGGAGGAGGCACTGTCCTGGCCCGGTCAGGTGCTGGCCAACGGCCACGCTGTCGAGGGCAAGGTGTTGCTGGCGTGGGCGTTCTGCGTGGCGTACGGCAAGCCGCTGCGCCGCATGCTTCGCCAGCGGGGATGGTCGCGATCAACATTTTATAGGTGCGTTGACAGCGGCTCGAAACGCATCGCCGATTATCTTAATCAGCGATCCGTAACGGTCCGCTGAGCGGCGCTCGCTGTCGGACGCGACGCCGAGCACATGTTGTCTATTGGCGGTGGTCTCAACCGGTCGACGCAACACCTATCTTGAACAGAAGAGATAGAGAGTGTGTGCTGATGAGCGAAAAATGTCGTCAAGGGCTAACTGCGGCCGAGAAACCGGCTTTGGCATCGCTGGCAGCCGGGAATCTTGAAAGCGATTTAGGCGAGCGTTTGGTAAGCGTTACGCGGGTGTTGCGTCGACCGGTTGAACCGGCAGCACAAGGCGGACATTCCTGAATTGCGCGCTGATGTCTGCTTTTGGGGGTGAAGCGGACATCGCGTTTAGTGACTGTCACGTCCGCTTCTGACCTAGGCTGTGTAAAAACTCAAAAAATCTATGCGACATCGGCCGCATCCAACGGACCTACGGTCGAAGCCGAGTTCAGCCCCTCTCACGGCAAATGTTCCAGGAGATTTTGCGGCTGATCGCGAGACTACGGCCGCAGCCGCCCACCAGCGTCGAACTGTGGTCGAGGGTGTGACCTTGTCATTTTTTCTGGCATTTGGACGCACTTCTCCCATCGGTTGCTTTAGAACGCATGACCATCAACGTCTCACGCTGGCGTACGCCGCGTCTGACTTGCAGCAAGGCCGGAAAGGCGCGAACATTCCCGCCTGCTCGGGGGTCATCTAGAAAATCTCGGTTCAATTGGATCGGATCGTGGTCTAGCGTGGGAGGCAAACGATGCTGAATCGCCGAAGGTTTGCCAAGCTCCTTGGTGCGACGGCGATGAGCAGCATGGCCGCGCCTGCCCTGATCTCGCCCGCCTTCGCGCAGGGCGCGGCGCCGGCGGTGGCGCGCGGCAACTATCTGATCAGGAACGGCGCCGTAATCACCGTCGACCAGGCTCGGCCGGTGCTGCCGCGCGCCGATGTGCACGTGCGCAACGGCCAGATCGAAGCGATCGGACCCGATCTCGCGGTCGCCGGTGCCGAAACCATCGACGCCACCGACATGATAGTCATGCCGGGCTTCGCCGACACCCACTACCACATGTGGAGTGCGCTCGGCCGCAACTTCGTCGGCGACGGCTTCGGCTATTTCCCAGCGAAGAACGCTACCTCCAAGCTGTTCACGGCGGAGGACTTCCACGCGAGCGTGCTGCTCGGCTTGGTGGAACTGGCCAATGCCGGAATCACCACGGTGCACAACTGGTCGCACAACACCCGCACGCCCGCGCATGCCGACGCTGAGCTGCGCGCGCACCGCGAATCCATGCTGCGCGCCCGTTACGCCTACGGCCATGTCGACCAGATGCCGCGTAACGAGCCCATCAGCTTTACGGACGTCGACCGCGTGAAGGGGGAGTATTTCGGCTTCGGCACGGCGTTCGAAGGGCTCGTGCATCTCGGCTTGAACCTGCGCGGGCTGTCGCAGAGCGATGCCCCGACCTTCCTGACCGACATGGCCGGCGCGCTGGAACGAAAGCTGCCGATTGCGTTGCACGCCAGCCAAGCGCCGCCCCCCTCCGTGGACGCTGAGGATTTCGAAAAGCGGGGCTGGCTCGGCCCCAATCTGCTGCTCTGCCATTTCGTGACGGCGCGCGACATCGACGCGGAACTGATGGCAAAGACCAAGACCCCGTTGAGCTGGGCGACCCATTCCGAATTCCGGCTCGGCCGCGCCGGCGATCCGCGCGTCGCGCTGCTGCGCATGCGCAAGGCCGGCGTCACAGTGTCGCTGTCGTTTGATGCAAGCTCGATCGCGCCGCCAAACATGTTCGAGACCATGCGCTTCACCTGGAACATGGGCATCCCCTGGCGCGGCACGCCGTCGGAAGCTCTGCCCGAGATCACGTTCCGCGAGGTGATCGAGATGGCGACGCTCAACGGCGCCAAGGCGCTTGGTATCGGCGACGTCACCGGCTCGATTACGGTCGGCAAGCGCGCGGATATCATTTTGATCCGGGGCAACGACATCAACATCGCGCCGGTCGCCGACGTTGAGGCGAGCGTGGTGCAGTCGGCGACGCCGGCCAATGTCGACACCGTGCTGGTGGACGGCCGCATCGTCAAACGCGGCGGCAAGCTCGTCGCCTACGACGTCGACAAGATCGTGCGCGACGCCAAGGCATCAGCGCTGCGCATCCGAACCGCAGCCGGCGGCCGGCTGACGCCGCCGGCAAGCCGCTAAAGCATACGAACGGTCGGAGCGTGCCCTCGGCGGTGTTCGCGTTCACTGAGGCCGGCAGCTTCGGGTGCACGACGGATTACCCGTCAGAAGGACACTCGAGCTCCACCGAGCGGTGGAATGATATCCCTCGCGGGACGATGGATGAGGTGAGTTCGCATGTCCGCTTGCACCTGCCGTTTGTCTAACGGCAAGGCCGACCCAAAGATCGTTCCACCTGTCCTCGGATCCCATGATGGAAGGGCCTGGCGCCGATTCCGAAGAGAAGCACGAGCCCGTGAGCGACAATCGACACTGCAGTGGTGGATAGTCTGAAAGCGCTTGACCCCAAACGGCCGATTAGAGAAGCGGACATTGCCGCTATTCGATCACCTCGTCGGCGCGGGCGAGAACGGAAGGCGGCACCGTTAGGCCGAGCGCCTTCGCGGTCTTGAGATTCACTGCCAGCTCGTATTTGGTCGGCGCTTGCACCGGAAGGTCATCCGGCTTCTGGCCCCTGCGTTTACTCAGCTGGAGTAATCTCGCAAAGCAACCGATAGACTCCGATCGTGGTTTTTTGAAATTCACTCGCCAGCGCTGCAGCAATTCTCTCGGCGTCCGGCACGCGCAGTGCTTCCACGAGCAAACACGCCTCGATCTTGCGATCGCCGCCGCGCAGCCGTTCTTCCATGGATATCGGGAATTCGAGTGGGTCCGCAGCGCGCCAGATTTCGCCACATGCCACCGCCCTGTCCCGCATCAACGTTTCAAGGACCGCTTTCAAGGCTGTCTCTTCAGGACTTTCGCTGAACCGCACGGTCACCACGGCAGTGCCTCGCATGGCTCCCAGCCGAAAGGTACGGTGACAGACCGTCCGGATCATGTCCTTGAAGATTTCCGTCATGACCGTGCGCGTCATCGGGGTCGGATCATCGAGCCGCCTGAGATAGGCCGCGGACTTCAAAACCCCGACCGATTGCGTGACATAGAAATTGAAATAGCGCGGCCACCCCGAGACCGCCTCGTGCCGTCGCCCGACCAGGAAGCCCGGCACGGCGATCCGCTCTGCCAGGTGTTCGTGCTGAAACCACTCCTCGAATTCAGCCTCGCGGTTGGGCGCGACGTTATTAAAGATCGCGAGAATCCCAGGCAACGTGGCCGGTTTGTCGGAAGCGAATAACGTCATTTGGGACCGATACGGATCGGAGTTGGTAGGCTGGCCGGCAATTTTCCCAGCATGTGAAGCGCCGACTGCATGGCGACGATGTAGCCATAAGGTCCAAGGCCGCAGATGACGGCCTTCACCGCGGACGACAGCTTCGAATGACGATGCAGTTCGTCCCGGGCGTGAATGTTGGAAATGTGGCATTCGATGATCGGGCCTTCAAAGACCTTAAAAGCATCGAACAGCGCAATCGACGTAAATGAATAGGCGGCCGGATTGATAATGATCGCGTCGGCCTCATCTCGCGCGGCCTGGATGAGATCGACCAGTACACCCTCATGGTTCGACTGATGAAACGACAGCCGCGCGTTCGCGATCTTGGCGAACTGCTCACAGCTCTCCTTGATGGCAGAGAGCGTTGTCGAGCCATAGATATTCGGTTCACGCACCCCCAGGAGATTGAGGTTCGGACCATTCAGAATCATGAGCCGCGCAGGCATCATCTGCTCCGTTCAGATGTTCGTGCGTTGAGAACATAAATCGGTTTTGCCATGGATTTCAGCCTTTGTAGCCCATGAGGCGAGGGAGCCAGAGCACGGTGTCCGGCAAGAAGGTGATGATCGCGAGCGCGGCGATCATCGCCCACACGAACGGCATCGTGTCCCTAATGATTCCGCGCAGGGGCGCTCCGGAGATCGCAGAGATGATGAACAGCAACAGGCCGTAAGGTGGCGTGATCAGGCCGATCATAATGTTAACGACGGCGACGACGCCGAAGTGCACTAGATCGATGCCGAGATCCTTCGCCGTAGGGATGAAAATCGGCAAGATCACCAGAATGATCGTGCTGCCTTCCAGCAGGCAGCCGAGCACCAGCAGGATGATGTTCACGACGACAAGGAACATCATGGGCGAAAGCTCGTAGCCCGCGAGCAAGCCGCGCACAGTGTTGGGAATCTGTTCGATGGTGACGACGTAATTGAAGATCAGCGCGCCCGCGATCAGCATGCCGATCGAAGCGGTCGCCCGCGAGCTGTTGAGCACGGCCAGATAGGTGTCGCGAACGGTGATGTTGCGATACCACAGCGCTGCGACCAGGAACGCGTAGGCGGCCGCGACCGCGGCCGCTTCGGTCGGCGTCATGACGCCGCCGTAGATGCCGCCGAGCAAGATGACCGGCATCAGCAGCGCCGGCATCGCGACCCAGGTGATCATCGGCCATTCCCGCAACGGAATGCGCTTCTCAACCGGGTAGTCGTGCTTGTGCGCCATGTACGAGTTGATGGCCATTTGCGCCAGCGCCATCAGCAGGCCTGGAATAACGCCGCCGAGGAACAGGTAGCCGACCGATGTGTCCGAGACGAGCGCGTAGAGCACCATCGGAATCGACGGCGGGATGATCGGCCCGATCACCGCCGACGCCGCGGTGACGGCCGCGGCGTAGCTCAGCGGATAACGGTTATTGCGCGTCATCATGTCGATGCTGATGCGCCCAGTGCCTGCAAGGTCTGCGATCGCGGAGCCGGACATGCCGGCGAAGATGATGCTCTGCGCGATGTTGATGTGGCCAAGCCCGCCGCGGAAGCGGCCCACCAGCATGTCGCAGAACCGCAGCAGATGGTCCGTCATCTTGCTGACGTTCATCAGCTCAGCCGAGAACAGGAACAACGGGACCGCGAGCAGCACGTAGCTGTTGTAAAGGCCGTTGAGGATCTGCTCGGCGGAGGTGCCGAGGTCGAGGCCGGCAAGCAGGAGATAGAGGATCGAGCCCGCGATCATCGAATAGCCGATCGGCAGGCCGAGTAATCCGAGCCCAAGGATCACACAGATCGCAAGGCCGAACGGGCTGATCACAGTGCCGATCCACCGCCGAGCTCGATCTCCGGCGGTTTGCCCTTGATCGCGCGCCACGTCAAAGCGCCATAGCGGATGATCGCGGCGATCGCGAACACCGCGTAGATCGAATAGAGATAATCGAGGCGGATGCCGAGATAGGCCGATCGTTCGACCTTCAAAAACGTGATGTAGCTGATCACGGCGGGCAGCGCGATACCGAACAGAATGACGGCCGCGATACCGGTGATGATCGTGAAGACCCGGCGTGTCTGCGCGCTGACGCCGCTATAGATGATATCGAAGCGGACTTCGTCCTTTTCACGAAGCACGAAAGCCGCGCCCCACAACGTACACCAGATCCAGCAGAGGACGCTGACCTCATCGGTCCAGCCGAGTGGGCGGTTGAAGACGTAACGCGCTGCGATTTGCAGGATGAAGCAGAGAAACATGGCAAGCAGCAGCAGCGCGGAGACATTTTCCGCGCGCCGCCGCAGCCAGCGGCCGACCGCGATCGCTTGCGACCATCGCTCGGGCTTTTTGGCCAGCTTGGCCTTGGGCACCTAGCTTCGTCCTCTACTTGACCGCGTTGATCTTCTCGAGCGCGCCCTTCGGCCAGTCATTGCCATATTTTTCGACGTAACGCTTCTGGGCGAAGGTACGGAAGGCGTTCTGGTCGGGTGCATAGACCTGCTTGCCTTCCTTCTTGAAGAACTCGATCGCTTCCTGCTCCTGCGCGTTGTATTTCGCGGCGCTCGCGTCGAAGGCCTTGTCGGCTTCGGCGCGCAGCTTCGCCTGCTGCTCAGGCTTCAGGTTCGACCAGGCCTTCTTCGAGACCGCCAGCATGTCGTAGCCGAGCACATGGTTGGTCAGGATGAATTGCGAAGTCACCTCGTAGAACTTCATCGAGCGGCCGGCGACCAGCGGATTGTCCTGTCCGTCGACCGCGCCGGATTGGAGCGCCGTGTAGAGTTCCGCATAGGCGACCGGCGTCGGGTTGGCGCCGAGCGACTCGCCAAGGAACTGCCAGAACTCGCCCGGCGGCATCCGCAGCTTGACACCCGCGAGATCGGCGGGCGTGTTGATCTTCTTGGCCGGCTTCAAATTCACCTGCCGCGCGCCGAAATAAACCGGGCGGATCAGCTCAATGCCAAGCTGGTCGCGAGCCATCTTGATAAATTCCTGGCCGATCTCGCTCTTGAACGTCTTGTTCAGGTGGTCGTAATTGCGAAACAGATACGCCGAGGTCATCAGTGACCAAGCCGGAATCTGCTTGGAGATATCCGCCGGCGCGAGATTGCAAAGCTCCAGATTCTCGCGCTGGAGCGCGACAAGCTCGGTGCCCTGCTTGAACAGCGTGTTGCCCCAGTACGGCTCGAAGTCGAAAGCGTCGCTCATGGCCGCGGCGAAGGCTTTGTAGGCTTCGGTGCGCAGATCGTTTTCTGTGAACGCGCTGCTGAAGCGCATCTTTGGTTTCGCCTGCGCGCGAGCCGGTGCCGCGGCGGCTAGCGCAGCCATCGCGGCGCCGCCAGCGACCACGGACCGGCGGGTAAGTGTCGTCATGGCAGTCCTCCCATGTTTTCTGACAATTTTCTTTGAGCACTTGCGGCAGTGTTCTCAATAGTCAAAAATCGGATCGTCATACGATCCACGGATTATCGGAGGCTAAGTGGGCAGCGTCAGTACAGGCGTCGAAACCGCCGGCGAGAAGGCCTATCGGCGCCTACGCAACGACATCATTTTTGGCCGCGTCGCGCCGTCGCAAAAGCTCCGGCTCGAAGCCCTCAAAGAGGCCTACGGGATCAGCGTCAGCACGCTGCGCGAGCTGCTCAACCGGCTGACGTCCGAAGGATTGGTGGTAGCCGAAAGCGCGCGCGGGTTCGAGGTCGCGCCGGTGTCCGCCGACAATTTCAGGGAACTCGCCAATCTCCGGCTGCTGCTCGAATCTCACGCGATGCAACGCTCATTCGTGTTGGGTGATATGGATTGGGAAGGGCGTGTCGTCGCCGCACACCACAAGCTGGCGACGATGGAAAAGCGAACGCTCGCCGGCGACAAGCGCGGCCTCGAAGTGCTCAAGCGGTACGATTCCGAATTCCATCAGGCGCTTTTGTCGGCCTGCGGCTCGCGCGTTTTGCTGGACGCGCACGCTGCGGTATTCGACAAATATGTCCGCTATCTGATGATCGCCGCGATTTTCCGTCCCGCCGCGCCGCCGGAGCATCAAAGACTGCTCGAATGTGCGCTGAAACGCGATGCAAGAACCGCGCAGGCGATACTGTCGACGCACATTATGGATTGCGTCACCTACACTCTCGCCAATGCGCCGGAAAATTTGCTCGGAATCCATCGAGCGGCCGGCAAGCACCGCCGACCGGCCGATCTCGCAGTCGCGACCGCCTGAGGGTTGCCTTGGAAACAATTCGTCTCGGTCTGATCGGCGACAATATCGCCGCCTCTCGTGCGCCCGATTTGCATCATGCCGCCGCCTGCATTTGCAGGATGAACGTCAAGTACGAGCGGCTGGTGCCGCGCGATCTAGGTTTGACTTTCGATGATGTTGTCGAGCGGGCGAAACGGGACGGCTTTCGTGGTCTCAACATCACGTATCCCTACAAGGAACAAGTGCTCCGCTTCGTAACGATCGAGGATCCGGTAGTGCGGACGATAGGTGCCTGTAACACCGTGCTGCTCGGCGCGCCTGCGATTGGCTTTAATACCGACTACACCGGATATGTGTCAGCCTTCCGAGCGCAATTCGGCGCACGGTCGCCTGGCGCGGTGGCGATGGCCGGCAGCGGCGGGGTCGGCAAAGCCGTTGCATTCGGCCTCGCCAAATTGGGCGCGAAATCACTCACCTTGTTCGACATCGACGACGGTAAGTCACGCAGCCTCGCAGCTGCACTTCAGCGGCATCAAGGCGCAATGTCCGTCCAAGTCGCTGCGTCGCTCGCTGATGCTTGCGAAGGCGCGGACGGCCTCGTCAATTGCACCCCATTGGGAATGGTCGGATACGGCGGCAATGCTTTCACCGGCATCCCAATCAAGGGTCGGGGGTGGATTTTCGATGCCGTTTACACGCCGATCCAGACGGCCTTCGTGAAGGAAGCGGAGGCCGCGCGGGTAGAGATACTGAGCGGCTATGAGCTGTTTCTTTATCAGGGAAGCCACGCCTTCAAGCTTTTTATGGGATGCGAAGTGGACGCCGGCAAACTTCGGCGGATGCTGGAAGAAGGCTAGGCCCGCCGCAGCCGATGTCCGCTTCTCTAATCGGCCGTTTGAGGTCAAGCGCTTTCAGACTATCCACCACTGCAGTGTCGATGTCGCTCACGGGCTGGTGCTTCATCCGGGTTCATGGGCCCGGTCGTGTTCAGGCAAAGCTTGTTTCTGGCCCCGAACTGACTTTACATTATCTTGCCGTTGCCAAGTCGCTTACTTTGACCGCGTGGCAGCGATGATGCATGCGTTTGGCGGGCAGGTGCGCCGGCATTGGGAGGGATCATGATCCAGACCATGAAGACCGCGTGGTTGTATGCCTACTCGTCCAACGCCAACACACCAAGCTACACTTATCACACGGTCTATACCGGCGATCCCAACGGCCGCGCCATCTTCGCGACCGTCTCGCTGTCATATCTCACGACGCTCAGCACCTTAGGTGCCGGCGCGTGGATCCGGAGCGTGACGCCACCTTTCGGCCCGCCCGCCGAGTTTCACGACTTCGCAGTCAACTCGTTCTTTGCCCAGCAGGCGATATCGGTGACCTTCGGTCTGTCGGCCCGCGGAGCAGAGGCTTATGCGCAGGGCAATGTTTTCTTTTTCTGAGGGCACGCATCATGGCTACGGAACCCAAATCGTCGATGACCCTGCTCGAAGGCGGCGGTCCGTTGCAGCCCGCGGCGGCGGTTATTCTCTACAACCACCGGACGGGTGTGATCTTCAGCACCCACTATTTCAGCGCCGTCAACGACGCCAAGCTGCCGGACAAAGACGAGTTGGAGCGAGTGGCCTTAGAGCATGCTGCTAGAGACGGCTGCAAAGCAAGCACGCACAAGGCGCTCCATGTAGATCCAGCGGCGCTCAAGCGGGGTGTGGGTTACCGCGTCGCCAAGGGCAAACTGGCCGAAGTTAAGGCAGGCCGCATCACACCCAAGCCTCTCACGACAAAGCGATAGAGGCTTCACACCTTGTTGTTCAATGCGAGCCACAAGCGACCAACGGCTTCTTCGGGGGTTGAGCCATATGCCATCTCGCCATCGACGTTCCAAGCTTGCCAATAGCAATGCCCGTCGCGTGGTGCCTGCAGACTTTTGAACTCTTGCCCACACGCCTCTATGAGTTCGGAGAGAGTGGGAACGTAAACGCGATCATGCTGCCGCAAGACCAATTTGTCCGCGGGGCCTGCCCAATTGCCCCCGCCGCCGCCTTGTGGAAATCCGGCTTCCAGCAATTCTTTTGCAAGTTCGAAGTTCATACGAGATTGCTCAGCCTTGAACTTGGTGTATGGCTCGACCGAACCCGGCTTGCACAGCACCTGGCCGCGCTCGACCTCCTCGCGCTTGGCGCCGCGCAGAAGTGCCCCGATATTGTCGCCCTGGTCCAGAAGCTTGCGGAACATCTCGCCCCCGGTGACGACCGTCTTCTGCGTCGCCTTGATGTCGGCGATCTCCACCTCCTCGCCCCACCTTGACCACGCCGCGCTCCGCCCGCCCGATGCACACCGTGCCGTGCCCCGAGATCGAGAACACGTCCTCAACCGGCATCAGGAGTTGGACCCCCCGTGATTAACCTCCCGTTAGGAGAAACGATCCAATCTTTCCGGACCGGCCAACAATTCAGCAACGGGCAAACAACATGGCTAACGATGTCGCCTTCGACGTGCCGGTATCCATTCCGCTTACAGAGCAGCCAATTAGAACCATTGGTGAGGCCGCAGAATTTGTCCGATCGCGGCTGCAAGCTCAATTTACGATGGACCGACTGACAACGTTGCTGGTCCTCGAACGGGCGGCGGAAGGTTCAGAGATCGCAGAGGCTCGTCAACGCTTCTGCTCGCTTGTTTTCAGGGAATTGGCCCCGGTTACCTAGCTGCGTGTCGCCGAAGTCTTACGAGGCAATAGTGGGCCGGATCATGCGCGAGGGTGCATAAAATACCCACGGCGTCAGCTGGAGCGCAGGATGCAAAGGTGGGGTCAAGTTCTCAAGGTTATCGGCCTTTTGCTGATCCTTTTGCCGTTGGTGATTGCCATCGCGGTGACGGGGCACTTCTATGGCGGAAACCCTGACGGCGCAGCGACAATTTTTGTGGCGGCAATGGTGGCCGTTTTCCTGGTGGCGCTTGGCATCATTTTGCTTTTCCTCGGCTATGGGCTGACAGGGCCTAAGAGGAGTAAGCAATAAGCCAGCGTGTCGAGCCTGCGGTCGTCGAGGTTGCGCGACCAGTTAGCCATTGCTGATGTGCGTCCACACCACGTTCGCGTAAGGATGTGATGGACCTCATCGCCTCACGTTAAACTCACAGGCGACTTCTACTCGATTAAGATTATCCGAATCGGCGATTGATTTCACGATTCGTATTTCCACGAAAAATCCGCGGCTCTTCAACTTTCGACTTTTGCCACACAATCGGCACGTAACGTCAAAGCGCTACCACCGAACGTCCGCTTCCGGGGCTAAATCGGACATGCGCCTCAGGTCTCGTCGCGCCGCATGGTGCGCACACGCAAGCGGTCAACGTTCATGACGGCGACGATACGCCGGTTCCTGTTGCCGCAACCACCGGGGAACTGGCGTAAAAGTCATGGGTCGATCAAGATGCCGGGATTGAGCAGGCCCTGCGGGTCGAGCGCCTTCTTTGCGGCGCGCAGGGCTTCGGCGAACAGTGGCGGACGCTGGCGATCATACCAGGGACGATGATGGCGCCCGACCGCGTGGTGGTGCGTGACGGTGCCGCCATTCTCAAGCACCGCGTCAAGCGCCGCGCTCTTGATCGCGAGCCACTGCGCACCGAGCTTCCCCGGTTCACCCAAGGCGTGGAATGTGAAATAGGGCGCGGGCCCGTCCGGATAGACATGGGTGAAGCGGCAGGTCACTTCACCATTGCGGCCGGTTGCCTTTTTGATCGCATTCTCCGTGGCGTTCTTTATCACGTCATGGAATTTTTCGAAACGCTCCCAGGTGATGGCCGTCTCAAACGTGTCGTTGATGACGCTGCGCAGGATTAGCCGCTCCATCGCGTAGGGCATACGGATGAAGGCGTTGCGCCACACGCCGGCCGCGCCCTCGCGATGCGCCTGCGCCCCGCTCGCCTCCGGCGTGCCGCCGTGATCCGCGCAGCATTCGCACGCGCGCTTCATCCATGGTTCGACGTCGTGGTCCGCAAACTCGAACGCCAGCACCATGATGGCGACCGAACCGTCAGCCGCGCCGGTGTTGTAGGCCTCGGTCGGATCGAGGATGCGACAGTTCGACGGATAAAGTCCCGCTTGCGCGATCGCGCGTACAGCGCGCGCGGCGGTGAGGAAGTCCATGAAACGCACCGCGCAGCCCGCCCGCTGTGTCGGGCGATCCTGCAGCCGCATCCAGGCCTGCGTGATCACGCCGAGAATTCCCTCCGAACCGATCATCATGCGATCCGGGCTCGGCCCCGCGCCGGAGCCGGGCAGGCGGCGGCTCTCGATCACGCCTTTCGGCGTAACAGTGCGCAGCGATTCCACGAAATCGTCGATGTGGGTGTAGAGCGTGGCGAAGTGCCCGCCGCCGCGCGTCGCGATCCAGCCGCCGAGCGTGGAATATTCAAAGCTCTGCGGGAAGTGGCGGAGCGTGAGCTGATGTGGGCGCAATTGCGCTTCGAGCGCGGGTCCGTAAGTGCCGGCTTCGATCAGCGCCGCGCGCGAGGTCTTGTCGACCTCCTTGACCTTGCCCATCTCGCGCAAGTCGATCGTGACCGCACCCTTGTGGCCGTAGCGCCTTGGCTCGACGCCGCCGGCGACGCTGGATCCTCCGCCGAACGGCGTCACGGTGGCGTCGGCCGACCCGGCCCAGTCGAGCACGGCAGCAACTTCGTCTTCATCGCGCGGATAGGCGACAACGTCCGGCGCGCTCGCATAGTCGCGCGCCAGGCCGCGCGCGAGCTCGGGATACGACTTGCCGTAGGTATGCGCCGCACGGTCGTAGTGCCCGCCGGTGCAGAACGGCAACGACGCGGGCGCGGCGATGTGCGGAGGCGCGAGCGCAATCTCGTCAAGCCGTGGCGCGCTTGCGCTCTCCGTGAGCGCCATCCCGAATCGCGCTTCCGCGCGGGCGAGAACGAAAGCTTCCTCGTCCGCGTTCAGACCCTCGCCCTCGCGGCCCCAGCCGAAGTGCTTCAGGCGCACTGCGCTTGCGGACATTTGTGTTCTCCCGGCGCGTGAGATGGGACAATAGGTCGGGCGACTGGGCTCGTCACCCGGCCAGAATGCCAGGTCACGCGTCTAGCTGCGAACGGCCAAACGACCCGCAACCAGAGTGCGAACTACAGGCCGTCGCACGGCGCCACGGATGGGATGGCGTTGATGGCCGCCGTCGTGATCTTCGTCTTCATGCAAAAGCACCAGCGTGCTGGGCGTCGGCGTGTTCGCGGTCGGCTGATGCCGGTTCAGGCTATGCGCCGTCATCCGATGATCGCGATTGCGCTCTTCGGCTTCCTGCGCGGTTTGCGGGGACGCAAGTAATGTTATCCCGGCGTTATCCGGCGCCGCGAGGCCTTCGCCAGAACCCTGGATTTCCTTGTTTATGCGCGGATTTCGATCCGCTCGGCACGTGAGTGCCATGGATGTGGGCGCTGCTGAGGCTCCCACGATTTAGAGGAGCTATCCACGCAAACGGTCACGACAATCGGTCTCGACATCGCCAAGTCGGTATTCCAAGTCTACGGCGTTGATACTGCCGGCCAAGTAGTCATCCGCCGACAGTTGAAGCGTCGCACTGTTCTGGCGTTTTTCGAGAAGCTGGCACTATGCCTGGTCGGCATCGAGGCTTGTGCTTCATCGCATCATTGGTCGCGTCAGCTGCAGGCGCTCGGTCATACAGTGCGATCTGCCGCCGGCCTACGTGAGGCCCCACGTCAAACGCAGAAGAATGATTCCACTGACGATCCCTACTGTGGGGTCGCAGGGGGAGTTGTGGGCCCCGGTGAGCCAGCAGGTCCCGGTGGGCCAGCAGGTCCGGGCGGGCCAGCAGGTCCGGGCGGGCCAGCAGGCCCGGGAGGACCAGCGGCACCGACGGCCCCATCTGTCCCACGCTCGCCTTGAGGACCAGCAGGACCAATAGGGCCTGGGGGTCCAGTCTCCCCGCGTGCTCCTCCTGGCCCAATTGCACCACGTTCACCCTGAGGGCCTACCTGGCCCTGAGGTCCGGCCGGACCAACAGTGCCTGGAGCGCCCGGAGGGCCTGGCGGGCCAATCGGACCAGCGACGCCAGGTGGACCCACGGGGCCTGTTGCACCCTGCGGGCCGGCGGGACCTACAGGTCCAACGGCTCCTGGAGGCCCCGAAGGACCCTCGGGACCTTGCTTACCTGCGGGGGGATCGGAGCAGGATACAAGAACGATGGCAAACGCCATCGAGGCACCAAGCGAAAGGAGGCGCACGGCTGATCCTTTGAGTTTGGTAGTAGACCCATTATCCGGTGTGCTGGGTTGGTAACCTCCTGAGAAGTTCGGACGTTCCGCTGGGACGGCCAAAAAATCAGCTAGCTGAGCGCGCGCCCCGTCGCCCTCGCGATGGCCTCGACCATGGAGAGGGTCGTCTCCGCGCGCGCGATGGTCGCCATCGCGCATCGGTCACACTGCGAGGCCGACAAGTTGCAAGCCGAAGGCCGGCTCGCCGACGCAGACGCCAAGAAACCCGCGCCGAGCGGCTGGCGCCGCACTAGCACAAACCTCGAATGCCGGGCTGGTCGTCTTACCCGGGGGCGACCCCGATTCCGAAGGAGCAGCAATGGACGCTGCCGCCGTAACGACAATTTCGTTGGGGCCCCACCGCCACGGCCTCAGACGGACCGGCTTTTCCGGTTGCCTTCCTTAATAGGAATTTTGGAGGCTTCCAATCGGTCAAGCTGAATTGCGAGCGTCATCCAACTTCGAGCTATCGCCCTTAAAATGTCGCTGCGCTCCTCGACGGATGTTTTGGCCGCAAGCGTCATGCATTCAACGGCCCTCTTACGAGCCGAGTCCCCATCCTTCATCATTCCCTTCCCCCAGCGCCTTCAATTGAACCCTAACCTCGTCTTCTAGGGTCTGTACCCAGATAGCTCATTGAATAATTTGAACGAACATGATTCACCGGGCTCGGAGGTGGGTCATGCGATTTGATCTGAGCGACGACGAGTGGGTTCTGCTTGAGCCGTTAATGCCGAAAAGCCGGAAGAGTGCGCGCGTTGATGATCGAAAGATCATGAACGCGATATTTTATGTGCTCCGAACCGGAATGCCTTGGCGCGATCTACCGGAACGCTATGGCCCGTACACAACGGCGTACAATCGGTTCAATCGTTGGTCGCGGCGTGGCATCTGGAAACGAATCTTCGACACGTTGGCCGCGAAATCGCGCGACAGCCTATATCTGATCGACAGCACGATCGTGAAAGCCCACCGTGCGGCCAGCGGGGCAAAAGGGGGGAGCAAAACCAGGCGATCGGTATCAGTCGCGGTGGTCGCTCCACGAAAATCCATGCCATCGTCGATAGTAAGGGGCGGCCGCTGAACTTTGCGGTGACGGGCGGCCAGGTTCACGACAGCCAAGTGGTCGGTGACGTTCTTGATACTCCCAAGCCGCCACTCGCCATCACGGCTGACAAAGCCTACGACAGCGAGAAGGTCCGCCAGCAGATCAAAGATGAAGGTGCCTTGCCGATCATCCCGAGCCGCAGCAATGCCACCAAGAAAGCCTATTGTCCCAAACGCTTTTATCGGCGGCGCTACACCATCGAGAACTACTTCTGTCGCATCAAGGACTGGCGGCGTATCGCGACGCGCTACGACAAGCTTGCCCGAAACTTTCTGGCTGCCGCGGCGCTTGTCGGTGCACTCTATTGGATCAAGTTGTGAGTCCAGACCCTAGTCAGATTCTGTTTTGCATTTATGCAGCAGCACGTTCAGAAGAATTTGCAGCCTTGTGGGTGTCGGGCCCACAGAGTGCATTGGATAATAACGTTGAAGCCCCAGACCCACCGCGGCTTGTTCGTTTGATAGGACATCGCCAGCTTTTCGCTGCGACGGCAGATCGGCCACTTCAAACTTGGTCGCGGGAAAACCTTGACCGTGGTCTCGGCCGTTATCACGCTGTTTCACAACGTAGGACCCCAATTGTGAATAGAACTTGGGTATTGCTTTCGTTTGCCAAATACATAGCGCCCCCTAGTTAAAGTTTCGCTGAACGGCCACCAAACGCTGTGTTGGCCGTCACAAAAATGCAGATTGCTCTTGCCAAAGTTGGGGATCGCTACCCCTAGAGGACGGACGGTAAGAAAAATGACATTGGTAGTGAGCTAGCTGTCTGGCCGTTCGGTTCGCGGCAGCTCGCAGCTGATGGCATAGCGATGCTGACCGCGGCCTAATTCGCAGCAGCCACCACTATATCGGTCACCTTCTGGAAGCTGTTGATGACGACCACTACGATGGCAATTGCGTAGAACGCCAGCCACGCACCGCCGACTGCGTTCTTCTCGGTCTCCAAGAGATAACGGTGCTTCTCGTCAGCGTGGCGCTCCGAAACGTAACCGGGGCCGACGACGTCGAAGTGCTGCATGTTTGTTTCGAAGGACATGATGGCCTCCCATCTCTGGACGTTGGGAGATTAAGCGGCTTTGGGTAAGTGCGATGTGATCCCCATCACAAAAAAGCGGATTGTTCAGGCCAGCGCCGTCATGGAGCTACCGGTCCCACGGGGTGATTGGGTGAGGGCTGACGGCAGGTATCGGTACCACCTGCGGACCTGCCGGTGTAGGCACCGACCAAGTTCGAGCTGGTCGTCAACAATCAGACCGCAAGGTCGCTCGGCCTCATCGTGCCGCCGACGCTGCTCACTCGCGCGGACGAGGTGATCGAATAGGCGCGGAGCCGTCCACACATGTGCAGGTTTTCGGACGCCGGCATGGGATGCCATCCACGCGCTCCGGCGACCGGCGTCCGAAAAGCGCCAAGGCAGGAAATCGCGGGAAGTGGGCACTGGCGGTGCCGCGGATGCTATGGGGATTTAGCCGCGGGTTTTGGGTTGATGAGGTTGGACAGGATCGGTTGCCGCGATCGGTTTTCTGCAAAGCCAGTGTGAGCACGTTGGGGTGAACGAGCGATCTGCGGGTAGAACGACCAGGTTGGTATTGCGACCGGGGCAATCGAGCGGATCAACGCGAACTTGGGCGCTGCTGGCTGAGAGCCAGCGGGAATTGCAGGTATCGTAGCTGTCGTTGATCGGCGGTGACGGCATCATGAGGTGTCGACCCTGATCGCCGCCGAAGGTGGTGTGGGCCGGTGCTTCGGCTCGCAGCCGCGCTCGAAGGTCTCGATGATGATCATGCGGCCGCCGCAGCACGGGCATGGCTGCGACAGTACGCGAGGTTGGTCGATTGTTGCTTCGGGCGTGTCGGGTTGTTTTGGGCGAGACGGCACGGCGAGCAGCTCGCGAGCGTGCGCAATGTTCGCGGCTCGGTTGGTACTGGCGAGCAGCCCATAGTGTCGGATGCGATGGAAGCCTTTCGGCAGGACATGGATCAGGAAGCGCCGGATGAACTCGTCGGTCGCCAGCGTCATCGTCTTGTCCCGGGCGGCCCCCTCGATCCGATAGTCCTTGGACTTGAAGGTGACGCTGTTCTGGTCGGCGGACAGCAGCCGGCGATTGGAGATCGCGACGCGGTGGGTGTAGCGCGACAAATATCGCAACACTTGCTTGGGCCCGGCGAATGGCTCTTTGGCGTAGACCACCCAATCGATCTGGCGCAAAGGCGTTAGATAGGCATCGAACGCCGCCTTGTCGGCGAGCCGCACATGGTCGCCGAAGAACTGCAGACGGCCGGCGTCGTGCGCCGCGATCAGCATCTCCAGAAACAGCCGGCGGAACAGCGCCGAGAGAACCTCCACGGTCAGAAAATAGCGCGGTCGGCACGCGATCCACCTCGACCCATCCGGCGCCAGGCCGCCACCCGGCACGACCATATGGACATGCGGGTGGTGCGTTAGCGCGGAGCCCCAGGTGTGCAACACCGACATGAAGCCGATGCGAGCCCCGAGATGCTTGCGATCAGCTGCGATCGTGAGCGTGGTCTCGGCCGAGGCCTTGAACAGCAGGTGGTAGATCACCGCCTTGTTCTGATAGGCAATGTCGCGGATCGCGGCCGGCAATGTGTAGACCACATGAAAGTACGGCACCGGCAGCAGCTCGGCCTCGCGTTCGGCCAGCCACTCGCGTGCAGCAGCGCCCTGACACTTGGGGCAATGCCGGTTGCGGCAGCTATTGTAGGCAATGATGGTGTGAGTGCACTTCTCGTTCTCGCAGCGCGCGACATGGCCGCCGAGTGCCGCCGTGCGGCAGCGCTCGATGGCTGACATCACCTTCAAGTGGTCGAGGCTGACGTGACCGGCATTGGCTCTGCGCCACGCCGCCCCGTGGTCGCGGAAGATATCCGCGACCTCCAGCGCTGGACGGGACATGGCCGCGGGCTGTTACGCCGACGGCTGATCTTTCTCGCTCTTCCTGGGCTTCCTGCGTGGCTCGGACAACAGGTCGAGCGGGCTCTCGATGCTGGCGATCATGCCGGTGGCGACGCGGGCGTAGCGCGCCGTGGTGTCCAGTTTGTCGTGGCCCAGCAGCGCCTGGATGATTCTGATATCGGTGCCGCGTTCGAGCAGGTGGGTTGCAAAGCTGTGGCGCAGCGCGTGCAGCGTCACGCCTTTCCTGATACCGGCCGCGTCGGCCGCCTCATGAAACAGGCGGTTAAGTTGGCGGGTGGTCATCGGCCTGCCGGACCTAAGGCCGGGAAACAGCCAGCGCTCCTCCAAGGGCGTTCCGGCATCATGGCGCGATGGGCGGACTTGCCACCATTGGCGCAACAGATCGAGCGTCTCGGCCGACAGCATGACATTGCGATCCTTGCGGCCCTTGGACTGCTCGATGCGAATGATCTTCTGCGCGCTGTCGATATGCTTGACCTTAAGCCGGACTACCTCGCCCGCGCGCAATCCGCAGCCATAGCCGAGACTGAGCAGAATGCGGGCCTTGAGACTGCTGGCGACAGCCAACAGGCGCTTGGTCTCGTCCGGGCTCATCACCAGTGGAATCTTCTGCGGCTCGCGGAGGTGATAGATCTCGGCGGCCAAATCCAGTCGCCGCAGCGTCACGCGGAACAAGAACCGCAGCCCGGTCATGATGCGGTTGCGGGTGCAGATGCTCACGCCGGTCTCGGCCAAGTGCAGTTGGAAACGGCGGATATCCTCAAGGGTGGCCGTGTCAGGAGACCGCTTGAGAAACGCGGCGAACCGCTTGCAACTGCGGATATGACCTGTCTGCGTGCCCGCACAGAGCTTGCGCGCGTTCATGTCCTCGATCATGCGCTGGCGCAGCGGGCTGACAGTATCGGTACTCATAGGCAACTCCTGTCTGGGATGAGGTTGACGACACCTCGATCCTCAAGACAGGACGCCCAACCCGCTATTGGCCATCTCCACCCAGATTGCCGTGCAGATCGTCACGGGCCCCGCCTCAGCGGGCTATCGCGCAGCGATTTAGTGCTTTGGCACTTAGCGGACATGCGGCATGTCCGCTATGATGTCGCTTTCGGGGGTAAAGCGGACATGCTGCGTCAGGCCGAAATCGACGCGAATGACCCAAAGATGGGGTAATCGGCCGGCAGCTTGTGGATAGCTGAAGATTTTGGGTGCTGCGCTTCAGGCTGATGGTGAAACGAGGTCCGCGTTGAGCGGCCTCAAGCATCAGAAGGAGAAGCGCAGCATGGAGCATTTTGCGGGACTGGACGTTTCGGTCAAGGAGACCAGCGTCTGCATTGTGGATGACACGGGCAAGATCGTTCGTGAAGTGAAGGTGGCGAGCGAACCTGAAGCGTTGCTGGCGGTGCTGAAGAACCCCGCCTACCACTTCAAGCGGATCGGATTGGAAGCGGGACCGCTGTCGCAATGGCTATTCAGTGCTCTCGCTGAAGCAGGTTTTCCAGTGATCTGTGTCGAGACGCGACACATGCAGGCGGTGTTGAAGGCGCAGATCAACAAGACGGACCGCAACGATGCGCGCGGCATCGCACAGATGATGCGGGTTGGGCTTTACCGTCCGGTGCATGTGAAGACGCTGCGCAGCCAGAAACTGCGGATGCTGCTGACCCATCGCAAGCTGCTGCAGTCGAAGGCGATCGCCGTCGAGAACGACCTGCGCGGTACGTTGCGCAACTTCGGCCTCAAGGTCGGCATGGTTGGGAAGGTGAAGTTCGAGGCGCGGATCAGGGAGCTTGTCGAGAACCTTCCCGACTTGGCGGTTCTGGTCGAACCGATGCTCATTGTCCGGCGGGTGCTGCGCGAACAGATCAGTCATCCTGCATCGCCGCTTGCTGGCCATCGTCCGGGATGACGAGGTGTGCCGGCGCTTGATGACGACCCCCGGTGTCGGCCCCGTGGTGTCGCTGACCTATCGCGCCACGGTCGACGTGCCCGCTCGCTTCCGCAAATCCAAGTCCGTCGGGGCGGTGTTTGGACTGACGTGCGCCAAGTATCAATCGGGCGAGGTGGATTGGAGCGGCAGAATATCGCGCTGTGGAGACGAGATGATGCGGGTCATGCTCTACGAAGCAGCTCAGAGCATGATGCGTTCCAAGAAATGGTCCTGGTCAAGGCCTGGGCGATGCAGATCGCCAGGCGCCGCGGCATGAAAAAGGCGATCGTGGCGCTGGCGCGCCGGCTCGCCGTGATCATGCACCGCATCTGGGTTGATGGCACCGAGTTCCGCTGGACCCGAGAGCAGGCCGCGGCAGCAGCATGACGACTGGGCAAGAATCAAACCCGATAGGAGGACACTCGAGCTCCACCGAGCGGTGGAATGATGTCCCTCGCGGGACAATGGATGAGGTGAGTTCGCATGTCCACTTCGACCTGCCGTTTGTCTAACGGCAAGGCCAACCCAAAGATGTTCCACCTCGTCCTCAGGTCCCATGCTGGAA
>CAWBFG010000023.1:0-152887 GCA_963787955.1 uncultured Alphaproteobacteria bacterium
TCCTCGAAACTTGTGGCATGTGAGTTGGAGATCGCTTCTCGATCTGATCAACCGCTTTGCGAAAGGCACGCAATGGTCACCGCGTCTTACATCACCCCGCATCCAGCAGAATTCAACGACATGCGCGAAGACCTCGAACGGGAGCGGAGGTTTATGGGCAAGCAGTGGTCGAAGCGAGAGGCGCAGATCCTGGCGGTTGTCGACGCTACAGTTGGAATGGTGGGCGATCTGCAGGGCATCGCCGGCAAGGCTATGCCCGAGATTCCCAGCCTCGACATACCGTTGCTCGAGGCGGAAACAGATCCGCAGCAGGCGCCTTCACACCAAGAAAATTTCGGAGGGCGCTGATGTGTTTTGTTCCTCCGGCGTGCCCCCGAAGTGGTAACAGCACGGGGGACTAAACGCGAAATGTCAGCCAATTGCTGCGGTTACTGGCGCGCCAGTGTGAATAAAACTGCGAACACCTATATCATTGAAATACCGCTTTAATTTCGCACGACCTCGCCGCCACAGGTGCGGTCCCCCAATCGCGCGAACCCCCTGCCCTTGCCGCTCCGCCAGAGTGAGGCATAGAAAAGGCCCGCGCGTGTTTGGCGCCGCCGCGGCGGGCCGGCCTGATGCGTCGCTTTTGACCCAAACCGGAGCATCCAGCGGCGTGCACACCATGAGAATTTTCGAGCGGCTGGGCATCACCGAACAGATGAAACCGAAGTTCAGGCTCGGCGACGGCACCACCTCAGGCCGGCTGGTGGCAAGTGGAGAGGCTGAGATCGCCATCCGGCAAATCAGTGCCATGAAGCCAGTTGTCGGCATTGAGATTATCGGCCTACTGCCGCCGGAGTTTCAGCACACCACGTTTCTTTCAGCAGGCATTGGTGCTGCAAGTAAGCAGACCGACGCGGCCCGTGACTTCATTCATTTCTGGCTGCGCCAGAGGCCGCCGCAGTCATCAGGTCGAAGGGCCTAGAGCCCGGCTAAAGATGGTCGCTATTGGCACTTAGCGGCCAAAGCTGATGTCGGCTTTTATGTCCGCTTTCGGGGGTAAAGCAGACATCGCGCGACCACGCCTCCATGTCCGCTAATGACCCAAAGCGGACATCGGGTCGCAGGGTTTCAGCTGATGCTTTGTGCATTCTCACTCGTTCGTTCGTCGCGACGTGGTAGGCTTTGGCTAGAGGCGTTTCCCACGGGGGCCCGATGAAACGACGCGAGTTCATGGCGCTTCTCGGCGGCGCGGCGTGGCGTGGCCATTTGCGGCGCGGGCGCAGCAACGCATGCGCCGGATCGGCGTGCTCGCGGGCGCGGAGGACGCAGGCGCGCAGGCACGCCTTGACGAATTCCAGCAGTCGCTTCAGCAGTTGGGCTGGACCCATGGCCGCAACGTTCAAATCGACATCCGCCGGACCTCGGGCGATGCCGAACTCAGCCGAAAATACGCGGCGGAATTGGTAGCCCTCGGTCCGGATGTCATCTTCGCCGCCGGCGGCGCTCACATGGGGCCGTTGCACCAAACGACGCGCACGGTGCCGATCGTGTTCGCCATCGTTCCCGATCCGGTAGGTTCCGGCTTCGTCAACAGTCTGGCGAAGCCGGGCGGCAACGCCACCGGCTTTATGCAGTTCGAATATAGCTTGGCGGGAAAATGGCTTGAACTGCTGAAAGAGATCGCGCCCGATGTGACGCGAGCGGCGGTCATTTGGGATCCCGCGATAGCCACCGCAATAGGCCAGTTCGCCGTCATACAGGCTGTGGCCCCGTCACTTGGGGTGGAGTTAAGTTCGGTCAACGTGCGCAACACGCCCGAGATCGAAGCCAACGTCATGGCTTTCGTGCGTTCTGGCAATGGAGGAGTGGTCGCGACGGCAAGTGCGTCGATGACACTTCATCGGGAACAGATCATCGCACTGGCCGCCCGGAACAAACTGCCCGCCGTTTACAATAATCGGGTCTTCGTCGTCGACGGCGGCTTGATCTCTTATGGCGTTGATTTGGCCGACCAGTTCCGCCGTGCAGCCATTTACGTCGATCGTATCCTAAAAGGCGAAAAGCCAGCCGACCTTCCAGTGCAGGCTCCGACCAAGTACATTCTGGCGATCAATCTCAAGACTGCCAAGTCGCTCGGCCTCACTGTGTCGCCAGCACTGCTCGCCCGCGCCGACGAGGTGATCGAATAGCCGCTACTGCGGCCGCAGCCGCTTGGAGAAGATCGTGCGCAGGCGCATGCGGCGGCGCGGCGCGGCCTCGCCGTCGCGAGAGAAGACGCGCATCACCGACACGAAGAAGACCGGCACCATGATCAGCGCCAGCACCACCACGGCGATCATGCCGCCCATGACGCCGGTGCCGATCGCCTGCTGACTCCTGGCGCTGGCGCCCGAGGCGATCACCATCGGCGCGACGCCGAAGAAGAAGGCGAGGCCGGTCATCAGGATCGGCCGGAAGCGCAGATGGCAGGCCTCGATCGTGGCGTCGGCAGCGACTTGCCCTGCGCGCGCAGCGATCCTTGGCGAACTCGATGATGAGGATGCCGTCCTTCGCGGCCAGGCCCATGATGGTGATGAGGCCGACGGTGAAATAGACGTCGTTGGGCAGTCCGCGAAGGTCGCGGCGAGGACGGCGCCGAGCATGCCGAGCGGCACCGTGAGCAGCACCGCGAGCGGGATGGTCCAGCTCTCGTAGAGCGCCGCGAGGCAAGGAACACCACCAGGGCCGACAGCGCCAGCAGGAGCGGGGCCTGCGAGCCGGAGAGCTTCTCCTGCAGCGACTGGCCGGTCCACTCGAAGCCGAAGCCGCGCGGCAGCTGCCGGCGAGCCGTTCCATCTCGGCGATCGCGTCGCCGCTGGTGTAGCCCGGCTTGGCCGAGCCGCTGATGCGCACCGATGGGTAATAGTTGAAGCCGACGATCTGCGTCGGACCGACCTCCCAGTTACGGTCGCAAACGAGGACATCGGGACGAGCTGGCCCTGGCTGTTGCGGACGTTGAACTTGAGGATCTCCTCCGCCTGCATGCGCGAGGTCGTCGCGACTGCACGATCACGCGCTGCATGCGGCCGCGGTTCGGAAAGTCGTTGATGTAGGCCGAGCCGAGGTTGGTCGAGATCGTGTTGTTGATGTCCTCGAAGGTCACGCCGAAGGCCGCGGCCTTCTCGCGGTCGATGACGAGTTGCACCTGCGGCGCAGGCGGCAGGCCTTCGACATAGACGTCTCGCAGGACCGGGCTCTTGTTGGCCGCCGCGATGCAGCTGATCCTTCGCGCGCATCAACTCGTCGTAGCCCCGCTGGCCGCGATCCTGCAGGCGGAAGCTGAAGCCCGCTGGAATTGCCGAGGTTGTCGATCGGCGGCGGCTCAAGCGCGGAAATCTTTGCGTCCTTGATCGAGCGCGAGCTCCTGTTGGCGTCGTCCACGATCGCGTTGGCCGAATCTTGGGACCGCGCTCCGACCAGTCCTTCAGCGTGACGAAGGCCTGCGCGGTGTTCTGCCCTGGCCGAGGAAGCTGAAGCCGGTGAGGAACGTGACGTACTCGACGCCCGGCGGCTGAGCAGATAGCTCTCGACCTGCTTCACCACGTCGAGCGTGCGGTTGAACGAGGCTTCCGGCGGCGTCTGCACGTCGGTCGTGATAAAGCCCTGGTCGTCCACCGGCAGGAAGCCGCCCGGCAGCCGCACGAACGCCCAGCCGACGCGATCAGCAGCGCGAGATAAACCAGCATGACGCGGCCGGTGCGCCGCACGATCCAGCACGACCACTGCTGTAGCCGTCGTGACGCCTCGCATGCCGCGGTTGAACCAGCCGAACAGACCGCGCGTTCGTGGTGTGGCCCGGCCTTGATCGGCTTGAGCAGGGTTGCGCACAGCGCCGGCGTCAGCGACAGCGCCATCAGCGCCGAGAAACCGATCGCCGCCACCATCGTCACCGAGAACTGCTGGTAGATGATGCCGACCGAACCGGGGAAGAACGCCATCGGAATGAACACCGCCACCAGCACCAGCGTGATGCCGACGATCGCGCCGGTGATCTGGCCCATCGCCTTGCGGGTCGCCTCCTTCGGCGACAGGCCTTCCTCGGCCATGATGCGCTCGACGTTCTCGACCACCACGATGGCGTCGTCGACCAGGATGCCGATCGCCAGCACCATGCTGAACAGCGTCAGCACGTTGATCGAAAAGCCCGATCAGCAGCAGCGTCGCGCAGGTGCCGAGCAGCGCCACCGGCACGACGATGGTCGGGATAATGGTGTAGCGAATGTTCTGCAGAAACAGAAACATCACCAGGAACACCAGCACGACCGCCTCGAGCGAGCGTCATCAGCACCTTCTCGATCGAGGCTTCGACCACCGGCGTGATGTCGTAGGGAATCTCGTACTTGATGTTGGCCGGGAAGAACTTCGACAGTTCGTCCATCTTGGCTTTGACGGCGTTGGCGGTCGCGAGCGCGTTGCCGGTCGGGGACAGCAGCACGGAAGGCCGGCGGTCGGCTGGCCGTTCAGCCGGGTGGTGAACTGGTAGCTCATGCCGCCGACCTCATCCGGGCGACGTCGCGCAGCCGCACCGTCGAGCCGTCGGGGTTGGCGCGCAGCACGATCGCGCCGAATTCGTCCGGCGACGGGAGCTGGCCCTTGACCAGCACCATCGCGGAGATCTGCTGGTCGGCGGCTCGGCTCGGCGCCGATCGCTGCCGGAGGCGACCTGGGCGTTCTGCGCGGTGATCGCCTTGGTCACGTCGTCGGCGGTGAGGTTGAAGCCGAGGAGCTTGTCCGGATCGATCCAGATCCGCAGCGAGCGCTCGGTCGAATAGAGGGTGGCGCGGCCGACGCCGGGGATGCGGCGGATCTCGCCGATGACGTTGCGGACCATGAAGTCGCCGAGACCGACCTCGTCGAGCCTGCCGTCGGTCGAGCGCAGCGTGACGATCTGCAGGACCGCGCTCGAGGCTTCCTCGATCAGGATGCCCTGCTGGATCACGGCGCGCGGCAGCCGCGCCTCGACGCGCTTGATGCGGTTCTGCACCTCGACCGACGCCTGTCGGTGTTCGGTGCCCGGCGCGAAGTTGGCGATGATGTCGACTTGGCCGAGCGAGTCGCTGGTCGACTCGAAGTTCAGGATGCCGCTGGCGCCGTTGAGCTCCTCCTCGATCAGCCGCGTCACGCTGTTGTAAAGGTTCTCCGGCGACGCGCCCGGATAGCTGGTGCTGACCGAGATCGAGGGCGGCGCGATGACCGGATACTGCGCGACCGGCAAAGCGGAATGGCGATACGCGCCGATCAGGCAGATCAGAGGGCGATGACCCAGGCGAAGATCGGCCGGTCGATGAAAAAGCTCGGCATCGTTCAGCGGTCCGTCAGCTGATCGCTGATTGCGGTGCAAGCTGACTCGTCTGTTGGCGGGCTGTCGGCCGGCGCTCGCTCCACGGCTACGGGCGACCAGTCGCCGGCGAGCAACTTCTGGAAGCCCTCGACCACGACACGGTCGCCGGGCTTGAGGCCCTCCTCGATCAGCCAGTGGTCGCCGACCACCGGCCGGCCCGGACCGGCTGCGACCATTGCCGATTGTCGTCGCGCACGACAAAGACTTCGCTCGTGCCGCCGTCGTTGCGGTGACCGCCTGCTGCGGCACGGCGAGCGCGTCGCTATCGATGCCCTGCTCGATCTGCACGCGGACATACATGCCGGGCAGCAATTCCTTCTCCGGATTGGGGAACTCGCCGCGCAGCGTGACCTGGCCGGTGGTCGGATCGACGGTGGCTTCGGAGAACAGCAGCTTGCCGCGTGCGCATAGATGGTGCCGTCGTCGAGCACCAGCCGCACCTTGGCGGCTTCGGGAGCGGCTTTCGAGGTCGCCGCTTCGAAGTGCGCGGCGGAGTCGTCGAGCTCGCGACCGACTGCGTGAAGTCGGCATAGACCGTGTCGAGCTGCTGGATCGTTGCGAGATGGTCGCTTCGCCCTGTCCGACCAGCGCGCCTTCGGTGACCAGCGCGCGGCCGATGCGGCCGCTGATCGGCGACTTGACCGTGGTGTATTCCAGGTTCAGCTTGGCGCGCGAGACGTCGGCCTGCGCGCGGCGACGTCGGCTTCGGCCTGACGCAGCGTGCGATGGCCGTCTCGTACTGGACTGCGACGCTGCCCCGTGGCGACAGTTTCTCGACGCGCTTGGCCTGCTTGCGTCCTGCTCGAGCACGGCGACGCCTTTGCCAGGGCCGCTTCGGTTGCCTTCAGTTCGACTTCGAACGGCGCGGGATCGATGCGGTAAAGCACGTCGCCGTTTCACCTCGCTGCCCTGCTGGAAGGTCCGCTCCATCACGATACCGGACACGCGCGCCCGCACTTCGGCGATGCGGGTCGGCGCGATACGGCCAGGAAGTTCACGGACGAATGGGCGGGCGAGGGCACCAGGGTCACGACACTGACGTCCTGCGGTGCGGCTTCGGCGCGGCGGGGGCCGCAGGGCCTTCGGTGCAGGCGGCGACGCCGAAAGTCAGAAATACGGCGGCGAGAGGGAGGAGCAAACGGCGAGACGTCAATTCGGGGGTCATCAATCGCTTTCCAAGACTTCAACGTTGCAGGACTTCCTGGGGAACATTCCCAACCGCCAGGACGCCGAAGCCCTCCTGACGATTTATTCATGTACGTGACACGGTTATATTGCGGTGCAACAGTGAAGCCAGCGTGGCGCGATGTCGCGACCTCTCAAAAAACCGTGATGAAATCTGTTATTAACAGGGAATTCAGAGGGTTAGGAGGGACTGAAATTACGCTCAAATTCGTGCTGCGATGCACAAATATCGTGCAGAACCAATGCTTCAATACGTCTGGTGGTAGCCGGTTCTAGCCAACCAAACCTGATGCGTCCCGCCGAAGCACTTCGGCCGCGCTCGTTCTCTATGCCCGTCACCATGAGGCGCAGCGTGTTATGACCGACCAGCACGCCGGCGTTGACCGACGTCGCCGGGAACGTGTCGAGATATTGCGGGAAGCTCATTTCCTTAAACGGCAGCCACGGCGCGCTGGGGCTGAGATAGTTCTTGAGCAGCGCAAACTTCCCGGGCAGCGCCGGCGCGACCGAGAAGCCGCAATGGCCGATGACTCGGTGGTGACGCCCTGGCTCATCTTGCTTTCGCCTTTGGATTGATCGGTAGCGTGAAGTCGGAGTGGGTTTTGATGTCGATGAAGCCGGGCGCGACGGCGATGTTTGTGGCGTCGATGGTTTTCTTGGCTTGGCCGCTGAGATCCCTGCGAATGCCGACGATGCAGCCGTTTTCGATCGCGAGATCGCTGGTAGCGCCGGCTTCGCCGCAGCCATCGAACGAAGTGCCGCCGGTGATCAGATGGCGTAAGGCATTGTTTCTCCACCGTCATAGCCCGCGCAACGCGATGTCCGCTATTGGCACTTAGCGGACATCGCGCCTATGTCTGCTCTGATGTCCGCTTTCGGGGGTAAAGCGGACATCCACCTGGCTAGGCGTTTGATGTCGGCTAATGACCCAAAGCGGACATGGGCCCGCATTTCATGTTGCGGCAGCGAAGGCGGTTCCAGCCCCTATCAAAGCAGTCGTTTGAGCGATACGATGCTGTCTCCTGAGCCTAGGGGCGAACACGAGGCGGCGGGATTTCATCAATGCTCTGGGTGGCGCATCGGCATACTTTTGCCCGCAGCCGCGGACGATGCGGAATTTCAGCCCGCCTCGCGGCTTGAGCCGCAAATAGATTGAGCCGCCCGGACACCTCAATTGGCGAAACGACGAACAGCTCCTTGCGAAACGCGACTGGGGCGTAGCAGCCTGAATGCGGCTTTGGCTGCTATCGAGCGAACGACGCGCGCGACCTCGATGGAGGATATAGGCTTTCCAACGATGGCCGCTGGAACACGCGCGGTCGCCCAGTGACGTACTGCTCGGCCGTTGGGCATGGCCGGCCACGGACACGGATATTCCGCTTGCGGTCGGCAATATTCGGGGTCGAAGTAAGCCAAGGCGCGCTCAGAAATGAGCCACGCAATCATAGCAAAGCTCTATAAAGATGACAGCGGACGTTCAAGTCCGAGAGATGCAAAGACAATGGCTATGACAGTCACGCGCCGCCGATTTATTCAGTGCGCCGCGACCACCAGCATGCTGCCGATTATTCCGCATGTCGCCGGAGCGCAGTCCTATCCCACGCGCGCGGTGCGCCTGATCGTCGGATACGCTCCAGGCGGTGCGACCGATATTACCGCGCGCCTGCTGGCCCAATCGCTCGCGACCCGATTTGGCCAGCAGTTCGTCGTCGAGAATTGGCCGGGTGCCGCGACCAACATTGCGACGAGCGAAGTCGTGCGCACGCCGCCAGATGGTTACACGCTGTTGATGGCGACGGCCGCGAACGCGATTAATAACAGCCTGTACCGGCAACTGAGCTTCGACTTCCTTCGTGATCTCGACATGGTCGCCGGCATCATCAAGATGCAGAACGTGCTGGAGGTTCATCCTTCGGTGCCTGCCCGCACCGTGTCCGAGCTGGTCGCCTATGCGAAAGACAATCCAACCAAGCTGACCTTTGGTTCTGCCGGGATCGGCAGTCCGGGACACGTGTCCGGCGAACTTTTCAAGATGATGACCGGAACGAAGATGGAGCACGTTCCTTATCGAGGCATTGCCCCTGCGCTTTCCGATCTGATCGCAGGGCATATTCAAGTGCTGATCGACAATATGGCGACTGCGATCGAGCACATTCGAACGGGAGCAGTGCGCGCCCTCGCGGTCACGACCGCCACACGCTCAACGCTGTTGCCCGAATTGCCCACCATCAACGAAACCATCACAGGTTACGACGCGAGCTCCTGGTTTGGCGTTTCGGCCCCCAAGGGAACACCACGAGATGTGGTCGAAATTCTGAACCGGGCGATCAATGCAACCCTTGACGAGCCATCCATTGCCGAGCGGTTCGAGAAGCTTGGCGGTGCTGCGATGCCGGGCTCGTCAGCCGACTTCCAACGGTTTGTCGTCGAAGAAACCGACAAGTGGGGCAGGGTCATCCGGTTCGCCGGCGCCAAGGCGGAATGAGGCTCGGGGTCGCCCTCCTGCTTTAGTCCGGCAGGTTCGTAAGCTCCAGGAGTGCGTTGCGGACGATTTGAAGCGCCCTATCGTCGTGCTTACTGCGGTGCTGGATAAGCGCCAGCGTTCGCGTCAGGGGCGGGTTCAGCGGCCGGACGATGACATCCAGTGCGGAGCGCGCCACCACCATCTCCGGTACAATCGATACACCAAGCCCGGCGGCGACCACGATCTTCACGGCCTCGATCGCGCTGAGCCGCATCAATGACTGGGGCGCAACACTGCCCGCGGCTAGCCACTGGTCGATCAATTCTGAGACGGCGCCGAATTCCAACACCATGAATTGCCTGACCATATACTCCGGCGTCACCTGGTCCGGAATATCACGCAGTGAGGTCGGCAGGATCGCGACCATTTTCTCTTGATAGAGCGGGGTGATCTCCAAACTCTTGTCGGCAATCGGCAGCGTGACAAGACCGATGTCGAGCTCGTTGCGAAGGACGCTATCCACCATGCTCCGTGTCGGAGCGTTATGGACGTAGAGATCGATTCCCGGATGTTCCGCGTGCAGCTTCTGCAACACCGGCGGCAGTAGATACATCAGTGCGGTCAACGCTGCGCCGATTTGCACCCGGCCGATCCAGCCTTCGCGAAAACGTCTCATCGCCGCGGTAATCGTATCCGTCTCGTCAGATATCCGGCGCGCGTGCGCGACCACAATGCTACCGGCGGCGGTGGCATAGGCCTTCTTGCCGAGCCTCTCGACCAATTGCACGCCGCAGCGCTCCTCAAGCTCGCGGATCTGCACGCTCACGGCTGACTGCGACAGGTTGAGTTGCCGCGCGGCGCCCGTGAAGCTGCCTAGTTTCAAAACGGTTTGTAGGGTCCGCAGCTGGTCCAGATTGAGGCTGCGCATTAATGCAAAATCCTCATCATTTTCATAGAAACAATGAATTTGATATATTGAACTGGGCGTGACATGTCCAGTGCGAAACGCCGCCCTGCGGCCCGCCGTTCATAGACTGCGGCAGCCCTGCGGATCGGCACAAATCGATGCAATTCATCGGCCCTTGAAGCAGATGAGATCGCCGGACATGACAAATGATGCTGCCCAGTCTAGCCCGACCTTAGCGAGCTTCTCCGGATCGCCGCGAGAAACTGGGTACGAGGCCTGGCGCGAGGAGGTTTGTCGCCGCTTTGTGCGGGTCGACGCCAAGCCAACGGCCCGTGAGTGGATTTATTGCGAGGTCGCGTTAGCCCAGGTTTCCAATCTCGCGCTTGCCATCGCCAGCGGATCCTCTGCTTGCTTCGAGCGCAGCCGCCGGCTGCTGTCCGATCAATGCGACGATTTCGTGCTGATCGTGACCGGGTCGGAACCCGTCGCGGTCACTTTTGCCGGCAGGTCTGTCGAGCTGCAGCCTGCGGAGATGTTTCTGTCCAACATGACCATCGAATGCTCTGCCAGCCTCCATGGTGGCAATGCGTTCACCGCAGCACGCATCCCGAGACGTGACCTGCTCACCATTTGTCCGCACGCCGAAGACCGTATGGGGGTCCCTCTGGTCGGCGCCCCGGCGATCCGACAAGCCATCGCCGCCTACCTCGCGTTGGCCGCCAAACAAGGACAGCTGTTCGATCCTGTTGGCCAACAGCTTCTGGCGCGGCACGCCATCGACATGGTGGCGCTTCTGCTGAGAACCGATCCGGATCGATCGGAGCTTGCGCATCAACGAGGCTATTCTGCTGCCCGCTTGGAGCTGGTTCAGCATCACATCATCAACAATATTGCTGACCCGAGTTTGACGATTGCGGCTGTTGCGTTGAGGCAGCGG
The DNA here is from genome assembly GCA_963787955.1 of uncultured Alphaproteobacteria bacterium. Taxonomy (GTDB): domain Bacteria; phylum Pseudomonadota; class Alphaproteobacteria; order Rhizobiales; family Xanthobacteraceae; genus Z2-YC6860. Next base: position 10,859 of record CAWBFG010000023.1, read on the forward strand.
TGCCACCCGAAGCAGGTCCAGAGATTGTTCGCCAGAACTGGATCGACGTTCGCCGAGTTCGTTCTCGATCAGCGACTTCAGAACGCCCAACAATTGCTGTCATGCCCCAGCAGCCGTGCCAAAAAGATCAGCGAGATTGCTTACGATGTCGGCTTTCGGGACCTTGCGTATTTCAACCGGACCTTTCGCTCGCGCTTTGGCATGACGCCATCGGACTGCCGATCAACCGCGCGCACAAGTGACGGGGCGGGCGCCGTCGCAAACGTCGTGCAGCGCAGGATAAAGGCATCGGCGCCAGAACCTTACGCCAGCGTCCCCCCAGTCTTGGCGAATGTCCTAGCAGTCCAAGACCCACTCCAGCGGCCCAACTAGCTTCGTGACATTCCGTTCCGACGGCGTGCGCTTACGCCCGTCGGACCGGTCCCGCAACGCAGGCAAATCTGCCTCACGTGGAGGTCACGGCTATGGCCATTTCTAGCAAGTTCAATCCGAATGCAGGCATCCTCACAACGCTCGGCGACAACCTCGACAACAATATCACGCTGAGCCGCGATGCCGCCGGCAAGATTCTCGTCAACGGCGGCGCTGTTACCGTTTCAGGCGGCACTCCCACGGTGGCCAACACCGCGAAGCTCCAGGTGTTCGGCCAGGGCGGCGATGACATCCTCACCCTCGTCGAGACCAATGGTGCGCTGCCCAGCGCCGACCTGTTTGGCGGCGCCGGCAACGATACGATCACCGGCGGCTCGGGCGGCGACATGCTGTTTGGCCAAAGCGGCAACGACACGCTGCTCGGCAAAGGCGGCAATCGACTTCCTGTTCGGCGGCGCCGGCAACGACGTGCTGACCGGCGGCGACGGCGACGACCAGATGTTCGGCGAGAGCCGGCGACGACCGCATGATCTGGAACCCGGGCGACGACACCGACCTGCACGAAGGCGGCGCCGGCAACGACACCACCGAGGTCAATGGCGGCAACGGCGCCGAGGTGTTCACCGTCACCGCCAACGGCACCCGCGTGCGCTTCGACCGCCTCGACCCGGCGCCGTTCTCGATCGACATCGGCACCACCGAGAACCTCGTCGTCAACATGAACGGCGGCAACGACTCGCTTCATCGCCACCGGCAACCTCGCTGCGCTGATCAAGATCACCGTCGACGGCGGCGCCGGCAACGACACCATCCTCGGCAGCAACGGCAACGATACGCTGCTCGGCGGCGACGGCGACGACTTCATCGACGGCCAGCAGGGCAACGACTACCGCGTTCCTGGGCGCCGGCAACGACGTCTTCCAGTGGGATCCGGGCGACGGCAGCGACATCGTCGAGGGTCAGGACGGCACCGACACGATGCTGTTCAACGGCAGCGGCGGGGACGAGATCTTCGACGTCGTCGGCGAACGGCGGGCGCGCGCGCTTCACCCGCAACCTCGGCAACATCGTCATGGACCTCAACGACGTCGAGACGATCGACCTCAACGCGCTCGGCGGCACCGACACCCTCACGGTGAACGATCTCTCCGGCACCGACGTGACGAAGGTGAACGTCAACCTCGCCGGCACGATCGGCGGCGCGGCCGGCGACGGCGCGGCGGACGTTGTCATCGTCAAACGCGACCAACGGCAACGACATCATCGACGTGTTCGGCGCCGGCAGCTCGGTCTCGGTCGTGGGCCTGGCCGCACAGATCAACATCACGAACGCCGAGGGCGCGAATGATTCGCTCGTCATCAACGCGCTTGGCGGAGATGACAGCATCACGGCCACCACGTTGCCGGCCGGCGTCATCAAGCTGACGCTCGACGGCGGCGCCGGCAACGATACGCTGCATCGGCAGCCAGGGAGCCGACACGATCCTCGGCGGCGACGGCGACGACTTCATCTTCGGCGACAACGGCAACGACCTCGCCTTGATGGGCGCCGGCGACGACGTGTTCCAGTGGGACCCGGGCGACGGCAACGACACCATCGAAGGCCAGGACGGCACCGACACCATGCTGTTCTTCGGCGCCAACATCGCCGAGAACATCAATATCTCGGCCAATGGCGGACGCGTGATCTTCTTCCGCAACATCGCGACCGTCACGATGGACCTCGACGACGTCGAGAGCATCGAATTCCGTGCACTCGGCGGCGCCGACAACATCGTGGTCGGCGATCTCAGCGGGACGGATGTGACCGGAGTCGGCATCGACCTGCGCGGCCCGAACGGGGGCGGCGATGGAGCGGCAGATACCGTCACCGTCAACGGCACAAATGGCGATGACGCTATCTTCGTCGCGGGCGACGCCGGAGGGGTCGCGGTGCTGGGTCTCCAAGCGGCGGTGAACATATTCTCCCCGGAGCAGGCGAACGACCGGTTGACGGTCAATGGGTTTGGCGGCGACGACGTCATTAACGCGTCAAGCCTGGAGGCTGACGGAATCCAGCTGACGATGAACGGCGGTCTCGGCGAAGACATCCTCATCGGCAGCGAAGGCGACGACCTGATCAACGGCGGCGATGGCAACGACACCGCGTTCATGGGTGCGGGTGACGATACCTTCGTCTGGAACCCGGGCGATGACAACGACACGCTCGAGGGCCAGGACGGCTTCGATTCGATGCTGTTCAACGGCGCCAGCGTGGCCGAGAAAATCGACATCTCGGCGAACGGCGGGCGGGTGACCTTCTTCCGCGACATCGCCAACGTCGTGATGGACCTCAATGACGTCGAGGGCATCGACTTCAGCGCGCGCGGCGGCGCCGACAATATCTTCGTCAACGACCTGAGCGGGACGGACGTGACCGAGGTCAATATCAACCTTGAGAGCACACCCGGCTCGGGCATCGGCGACGGTGCGGCCGATACGATCACCATCAACGCCACGAGCGGCGATGACGTCGTCCTGGTCTTTGGCGACTGCCGGAGCGGTCTCCGTCCTGGGGTTGGGCGCGACGGTGAACATCGTCGGCTTCGAGGCCGCAAACGATCGGATCGTGATCAACGGACTGGGCGGCGATGACGTGATCGAAGCGTCAGGGCTCGCCGCTGGCTCGATCCAGCTCACGGCCGACGGCGGCGCTGGACGACGACATTCTGGTCGGCGGCGACGGCAACGACGTGCTGTTCGGCGGCGACGGCGACGACGTGCTGGTCGGCGGCCTTGGACTGGACGTCCTCAACGGCGGACCTGGGGACAATATTCTGATCCAGTAACCTGATCGGCAGCGACCACAAACAGCCGCTGGGCGGCGATTGCGCCGCCCAGCGGCATCACACGAGGGTTCCGGAGGGTAACGTGAACAATACACCTAAACCTTGGCATTCGACCCATCCGGATTTTGCCGCCGCGCTCAAGGAATGCCGAAGGGCATTCCTGGGCGTGGCATTGTTTTCCGGGATGGTGAACATGCTCATGCTCGCCGGCCCGCTTTACATGCTCCAGATCTACGACCGCGTGCTAGCCAGCCGCAGCGTGCCGACGCTGGTCGCCCTGTCAGCCTTTCTCATTGTGGCTTACGCATTCCAAGGCGGGCTCGAAGTGGTGCGCTCCCGCCTGATGGTGCGGATCGCCTCGCTGCTCAATCTGCGCCTCGACGCGCTGGTCCACGATGCGGTGATCCGCCTGGCAAGCCAGAACCGCGGGTCGATCGAGTCGCATCGGCCGGTGCGTGACCTTGACCAGCTCCGCGCCTTCCTAACCAGCCAGGGACCGATTGCCATTGTCGACCTGCCGTGGGTGCCGCTGTTTCTCGCCATCTGTTACCTGATCCATCCCTGGCTTGGTGTGCTGGCGCTCGCCGGCGCGATCGTTCTGCTGGCCTTGACGGCTTTGACGGAACTGCGCGGTCGCGCGCCGACGCGGGCCATCATGGAACATGCCGGCGCGCGCACCGCCGCCACCGAACTGACGCGGCGCAACAGCGAGACCGTTGTGGCGATGGGAATGGCGCGCGCCCTGGCGCGGCGCTGGCAACGCGTGAACGAACGCTACCTCGCAGCTTCGACGCTCGTTTCCGATCTGGCCGCCTCGTACGGCAGTGTGTCGCGGGTGCTGCGGTTCCTGCTGCAGTCGGCGATCCTGGGGCTCGGCGCCTACCTGGTCATCCATCAGGAGCTCACCGCCGGTGCCATGATCGCCGCGTCGATCATGACGGGCCGGGCGCTGGCGCCGATCGAGACCGCTATCGCCAACTGGCGCCTGCTGATCGCTGCGCGGCAGTCGCTGCGGCAGCTCTCGCTCACGGTGCGCCAGCTTCCGGCGCGGCAATCCCGCACCGATCTGCCACGGCCGGCACGCAGCTTCGACGTCGACCACGTCACCGTGACGGCGCCGAACGGCAAGGTTGCGATCGTCGCCGATGTGCATTTCTCGCTGGTTGCGGGCGACGCGCTCGGCATTGTCGGACCGAGCGGCGCCGGCAAAACGTCACTGGTCCGCACGCTGACCGGGGTCTGGGGTCCAGCCCGCGGCAAGGTCCGGCTTGACGGCGCGGCGCTCGATCAATGGGACGATGACGCGCTCGGCGTTCACGTCGGCTATGTCGCGCAGCATGTCGAATTCTTCGACGGGACGATTGCCGAGAACATCGCGCGGATGAACTTGGCGCCCGACGCCGACGCCGTGCTCGCGGCAGGACGTGCCGCCGGGGCGCATGACATGATTCTGCGCCTCCCGGGCGGCTATGACACGCCGATCGGGGAGGCTGCGCTTTCCGCCGGCCAGCGCCAGCGCATCGCACTCGCGCGGGCGCTCTACGGCGACCCCTTCCTGGTGGTGCTCGACGAACCGAACGCCAACCTCGACAGCGAAGGCGAAGCCGCCTTGCAGAACGCCCTGCGCGACGCTCAAGGCGCGCGGCGCCATCGTCCTCATCATCTCGCACCGTCCCACGGTGCTCGAGCAGTGCAACAAGGTCCTGGTGTTGGCCAACGGCACGCAGCAGGCATTCGGTCCATCCGATGCCGTGCTGCGCAAGGCCGTGGTGCGGCCGCTGCGGCCAGCGGTCGCCGGGAATCTCGCGTTGCGGCCAAACCAGGAGGCTATCTCATGACCGGCACTGCAGCCCCCCATACGGCTTCCGGGACAGACCTTGATCCGCCGCGCACCACCCGCGAACGCGGGCCGCGCGCCATGATCCGCAGCTTGAACATCGCCGGATTGACGATGATGGTTGCCTTCGTCGGCTGCATCGGCGGCTGGGCCGCGACCAGCGAGCTCGCCGGCGCGGTGATCGCGGGCGGCTCGGTGATCGTCAAGTCGGTCGTCAAGAAGGTCCAGCATCCGACCGGCGGCGTGGTCAAGGAGATCCTGGTCCGGGACGGCAGCGCCGTCGAGCAGGGCCAGATCGTGGTCCGGCTCGACGATACCCTGCCGCGCGCCACGCTTGGCGTCGTGCGATCCCAGCTCGACGAGAACAAGGCGCGGCACGCACGCCTGCTGGCCGAGCGCGAAGACGCTGGCCCCATCGCCTTTCCGGAGGACCTCGTTGCGCGCAAAGCTGAGGTGAATGTCTCCGAGGCAATGAACGGCGAGCAGAAGTTATTCGAATTGCGCAAGGCCGTGCGTGCCGGCCAACGTTCCCAGTTGCGCGAGCGCATCGCGCAGAGCAACGAGGAGATCCGCGGACTGGCCGCTCAGCAACAGGCCAAGGAAGGCGAGATCAAGCTCATCGCTGAGGAGCTTGTCGGCGTCACGCGATCTCTACAAGAAGAACCTGGTGAGCATCTCGCGTTACATGCAGCTGCAGCGCGACCGGTCCCGGATCGAAGGCGAACGTGGCCAGTTCATCGCCGAGATCGCACGCGCCCGCGCCAAGATCAGCGAGACCGAGCTGCAGATCATCCAGCTTGAGCAGGATTTCCGCACCGAAGTGCTCAAAGAATTACGCGATACACAAGGCAAAATCGCTGAGCTGGTCGAGCGGGTGGCGGCGGCGGAGGATCAGCTCATGCGCGTCGACATCCGCGCGCCGCGTACTGGCGTCGTGCATTCGCTGGCGGTGCATACCGATAGGCGGCGTGATCGGCAACGGCGAGACCATCATGTCCATCGTGCCCCACGGCGACGAACTAATCGTGGAAGCGAAAGTGGCGCCGCAGGACATCGACCAGATCGGGCTCGGGGCGCGGGTGGTGGTGCGGATCATGGCCGGCAACCAGAGGACCATGCCGGAGCTCAACGGCGTGCTGAGCCACGTCTCCGCGGATCTGACCCGCGAGCAGGCCAGTGCGGCAGTGCCCGCGCAGGTCCATTATCTCGTGCGCGCCTCGCTGGCGCAGACCGAGCTCGAGCGTCTGGGCGAATTCCGGCTGCTTCCCGGCATGCCGGCGGAGATGTTCATCCAGACCCAGGCGCGCACGCCGCTGCAATATCTCATCAAGCCGCTGCGCGACCAGATCGCCCGCAGCTTCCACGAACGGTGACGACGTCGACCCTTGCAACACATCGAAACACGGGTTGATCTCGCAGGGAGCGTTAATCGGCAAGCCAGTTTTGGAAAGATACCAGCTGCGGGACCTGGTGGCCGACCTGGTCCGCGGGGGTGGACGTAGTCGCCATACCAACCAGCGTGCCGGTGCTTGCAGCAAAAAGCCGCGACCGTCACCTTTTACGACAGTATGAGACAGCATGCGACGCGAGGGGATTTCCCGGCGCTCCGCCCCTCAGGTCTATAACTATTTGAAATATTTATGAAATTGTTCCGCTATGGCGCGCCGCCTACAACACCTACCCCAACTTGGCATGGCCACTAGTCTAAAATGGCGCCGGATCGCGCGCCCGGCGTTAAGTCGTAGCCTTGCCGCGCCACCGATCGCGCGCATACAAAGGCCCGCGCGGGTTGCGCCGCCGCACGGGCCTCATTCGATCACACAGGAAGAACCGCCGAGAGTCGCCACGCTAACACGGGGACTCTTGAATGCGCACTTCAACGCTTGATCTCGATCTCAGTTATGAACCGCCGCTTGCCGACAGCGGCGATCTCGATCGCCCGCGCACATGGACGGCGGATTGGGTCAAGCACCGCATTGGTGGAAGCCTTCACCATTGAGCGCCGCATCCCCGACAAGCGCGTCGGACCGGCCATCGTCAAAAGCGCATGGACGAAGATCCCGACCACCGACACGTTCGCCGAACGCGTCGACCAGGGCGAGCTGGCCCGCGAGAACGTGTGGCAAGCGTGGACGCGAGCCGGTGGCGCGCTGCCCTACGAATTGAGCCGCATGGAGAAGCGCTGTTCTGGCCCGGTCAGGTGCTGGCAACGGCCGCGCTGTCGAAGGCAAGGTGCTGTTGGCGCGGGCGTTCTGCGTGGCTTATAGCCGCTCGCTGCGCCAGATGATGTGCAAGCGCGGCTGGGCGCGCACAACGTTCTATCGGTCCGTCGACACCGGGGCGGGGCGGATCGCCGCGCACCTCAACGCGCGGGGCGTCGCGGTGCGTTAGGCCGCCGCTTGTGTGGCGAGCCGACCGAGCGTCGGGCGCAGCACCTCGAGGGTTTTGAGGCACCAGCCCGCGTCGGCGTCCGCGTCGGCGCGCTCGATTATGTAATCCACCAGCGCCTTGGCACCCGCGGCAGTCTGCGGCGCGGTGGTAAACATAGCGTCAGTCGCGGCGGCGATTTCCTGCTCGGCGGCGGCATAGCGGGCAACCTCGGCACGCTCGTCAATGTTTTCCAGCGCGGCAAGGGCGCAGCGGTGCCGCTCGATTGCAGTGAAGATCGGATCTTCCTCCGGCATGACGCTTGCGGTGGCTGTGGCGGGCGCCAGCAGGGCGGCAAGGCCACCGACAAGAGCGCGGCGGGATGGATCGGCCATCGGCATGTCCTCCATTTGAGCGGTGATGGGGACGCTACCGTCACGCTGTCGCGGTTAACAAAAACTTAAAGCATCCCGCTCAGCGCGCGTCGCCTAGTGGTCAACTAGGTTTGTTCTTCATCGGGCCTGCTCTCCTCCTCAGCCATCTTGCGCCAAGCCTCGGCGATGTGGAGGAGCTTCTGCTTGTCAATTTCGGTCTTGGCGCGTTTCGCCAACTTGATGCACTCGGCGGCGCGGCGTAGGTATGTGTCGGCTTTCCCCATAGGCAAAGCTACCCAGGCGTTTGCCAGCGCCAATAACATTTGACGTATTGTAGAGGGGAGCCTAGCGCGCCAGCAGCTCGAGCAGCTTTGCGTTGCGCGTCCGCTCGGCTCGCAACCGCACCAAAAGCACCGCCTCTCGCCGTCGTTGGCCGCGCGGTAGCGCCACAGGCGGCGCGGGCGCTCAACCGGGTTGGCTTCGAGCGAACGCTGCGCCGGATCATGCGCGAGCGCGGGTGAACATCGTTTTTGACCTGGGTCAACCTTAGCTCGGTCCCGTGTCTTGGATTGCAATACACGAGCGCATCCGGCGTCGCTCGCTTGGGTGTCTCATGGGACGCCGCGATCTCTTGACGTTGGTGCTTGGCGTTATCCTGCCGATGATCGTGATCGTCGCGGTGTTGACGCTGATGCACTAGCGCTGACCTTGGCGAGCGCCTGGAGCGGCTCGGCATTCGGCGAACGCTGCGCAGGATCATGCGCGAGGGCGCGTGACGCGCGGTGCGCTAAGCCTTCGGCGTCTGTCCGGCCAGCTGCGCGAGCGCCTCGCTCAGCAAGTCCGTGCGCCTCGGCGGCCACAAAAAACGCTGCGCGGACTGACTGGTCGCGCAACCTCGACGACCGCAGGCCCGACACGCTGGCCTATTGCTTGCTCCTCTTAGGCCCTGTCAGCCCATAGCCGAGGAAAAGCAAAATGATGCCAAGCGCAACCAGGAAAACGGCCATCATTGCCGCCACAAAAATTGCCGCTGCGCCGTCAAGGTTTCCGCCATAGAAGTGCCCTGTCACCGCGATGGCAATCACCAACGGCAAAAGGATCAGCAATAGGCCGATAACCTTGAGAACTTGACCCCACCTTTGCATCCCGCGCTCCAGCTGACGCCGTGCGTATTTTATGCACCCTCGCGCATGATCCGGCGCACTATTGCCTCATAAGACTTCGGTGACACGCAGCTAGGTAACCGGGGCCAATTCCTTGAAAACAAGCGAGCAGAAGCGTTGACGAGCAATCTGCGATCTCTGAACCTTCCGCCGCCCGTTCTAGGACTAGCAACGTTGTCAGTCGGTCCATCGTAAACTGAGCTTGCAGGCGCGATCGGACAAATTCTGCGGCCTCACCAACGGTTCTAATTGGGTGCTCTGTAGCGGGTTCGTTACCGGCACGTCGAAGGCGACATCGTTAGCCATGTTGTTCGTCCGTTGCTGAATTGTTGGCCGGTTCGGAAAGATTGGGTCGTTTCTCCTAACGGGAGGTTAATCACGGGGGGTTCCAACTCCCGATGCCGGTTGAGGACGTGTTCTTGATCTCGGGGCGCGGCACAGTGTGCACCGGGCGGGTCGAGCGCGGCGTGGTCAAGGTGGGGCGAGGAGGTGGAGATCGCCGACATCAAGGCGACGCAGAAGACTGTCGTCACCGAGATGTTCCGCAAGCTTTCTGGACCTGGGCCAGGCGGGCGACAATATCGGGGCACTTCTGCGTGGCACCAAGCGCGAGGAAGTCGAGCGCGGCCAGGGGCTGTGCAAGCCGGGTTCGGTCGAGCCACACACCAAGTTCAAGGCTGAGCAATCTCGTATGAACTTCGAACTTGCAAAAGAATTGCTGGAAGCCGGATTTCCACAAGGCGGCGGCGGGGGGCAATTGGGTAGGCCCCGCGCACAAATTGGTCTTGCGACAGCATGATCGCGTTTACGTTCCCACTCTCTCCGAACTCATAGAGGCGTGTGGGCAGGAGTTCAAAAGTTTGCAGGCACCACGCGACGGGCATTGCTATTGGCAAACCGAATTGCCGTACGACTTGTGAAGCATGCCGCCATGCCTGATCGGGAGGCCACTCACTACATGTCGAGAGAGTTGCTTGCGCTTGGTCGCGAGGTCAACAGGTGCCGCCGGCTGATTCCAAGCCGTTTCTGCAAGGCCACAAGAACGATTTCCGGGACGCCCACGCGGTCGCGGAAGCCGTACAGCGCCCACCAACACGCTGCGTTCCAGTGGACCGACGACCAACTGGGTCGGTCCCTACGGAAGTGCCAGGGGTCGACATCGGGACCTATGGAGGTGGTGATCTACGCACATGCATATCCAGAGCATTCTGCGGCACTCATTTGATCCCCTGCTTGGCGCATGGCGCGGCGCCTCAGCAGGCGTCGCTACGGCTGTGGCCCCGAAAGGCGCAGCTCACGCTCAGCACGAAATACGTTGCTGTAGAGGCCTGCAATCCACTGACGCCCGCTCGAGGTAACATTGAGGTAACGGATAGCGACCTGGATGTGCGGAGAGATGCTGTTCCAATAAAATTGAGGATATTTGTCGACGAGGTCCGCCGGCGATTCATAGCCGAGCTGCTTGTTCAAACCCATCTCTTCAAATTCGTGGTAAAGCGCATTGGCTTTTCTCAAATAGTGAGGATCACCTAGCTGACCGATAAGATCTGCGGCCCGCAAGAGTGCCCCGTCCTCGTCAATTTCCTTCTCGTCGGGGGCCGGTGAGTACGGGAACCGCGTGAACCCGATCGCACGTGCGATCCGTGCGCCATCGAGTTCCTCGATTGCCGCTACACGATCCAGCACGAACAGCTGCGACCGCTCAACGTGGTATGGCGCAAGCGCGGCATCGGAGGATCCGCGCGGCAATGAAACCTTCCGGCCAGCCCCATCAACAACGTAGCCATCATCATCGTCCCCTTTGACGATGCCACGGACGTACCCAATATCATGCGTCAGGCAGGCGACGATGAAGTTCGAATAGTCGGTCGGTGTCGACGGCTTCAGTAGCGCACGACCTTTGAAGATTTCGTGGCCGGCCAGAGTGACGAGCATTGTATGCTCGACGTTGTGGTAGAGGGCATCGCTGCTCCCGATGCATTCAAGCGCCAACCGGGCGGCAAATGGGATGAGTTCGGCCAAGCGCGCATGCGAAGACCCGAACCGATCCTTCATATCGGAAGCGAGAAACGAACCCAGGGCTTCTGCCGCCAGAGCGGGTAGCGTAATCATGCATCGCGGCCTGGTATTACTCCACATAATCATGTGTCAGTGGTCGCAGGTCAAGGAAGGGCCTTGGTGCCGATTCCGGAGAGAAGCGCGAGCCCGTGAGCGACATCGACACTGCAGTGGTGGATAGTCTGAAAGTGCTTGACCTCAACGGCCGATTAGAGAAGCGGACATTGGCCTGCATCTAATATTGCCGAAGCGAAGGCGGTTTCGGCCCCTATCAAAACGCTCGCTTGAGCCGCTACGATGCGTCCTGAGCCGGGGGCAAACATGAGGCGGCGGGAATTCATCAGTATCCTCGGTGCTGCGGCTGCGTGGCCGGTGGCGGCGCGCGCGCAGCAGGCAATGCCGATGATCGGCCTTCTGAGCGCGTTGTCCAGGCCGCAGGCCGAAGCCTTCCTCAGTATGTTCCGTCGCGGATTGGGCGAAGCCGGATTCGCGGAGGGGCGGAATGTCACGATCGAATATCGTTGGGCTGAAGGGCAATACGACCGGCTGCCGGCGATGGCGGCAGAGCTTGTGGGCCGCCCGGTCAACCTCATCGTTGCGCAATCCCCTCCGGCCGCGCTGGCGGCCAAGGCAGCGACCTCGACCATCCCTATCGTGTTTGGCGTCGGCCTCGATCCGGTTGCCGCCGGTCTGGTCGCGAGCTTCAATCGGCCTGGAGGCAACGCCACCGGCATGGTGATGCTTCCAGGACCGCTGGTTCAGAAGCGCTTGGAGCTGATCCGCGAGCTGGTGCCGAAGGCGGCCGACGCTGTTCTGCTGGTCAATCCGGGAAGTCCCGAGGCCGCCGCCGAGGTCCGCGACATTCTGGCGGCGGCCTCGGCCAATCGCTTGCAGGTCCGCGTACTCAACGCCACCACGCCCGCTGAGCTCGACGGCGCCTTCGCGGCGCTGACCGAACGGCGTCCGGACGCGCTGCTGATTGGAGGCGATCCGTTTTTCTTCAACCAGCGGCAGACCATCGTGGCGCGGGTCGCGCGCCTCGGCCTTCCCACGATCTATCCATTCCGTCAGTTCCCTGAAGTAGGCGGATTGATCAGCTACGGGGTCAATCTGGTGAGCCCTTATCGCCAGATCGGCATCTACGCCGGCCGGATTCTCCAGGGCGCCAAGCCGGCCGACTTACCGGTCATGCAGCCGGCCTCGCTGGAGCTAGTGATCAATCTCGGAGCCGCCAAGGCGCTGGGTGTTGACATTCCCCCTATCCTGCATGCGCGCTCCGACGAAGTGATCGAGTAACAGTGCGAATGTCGCTGATTGGCACAACGCGGACCTCGCCGCATGTCGCTATGACGTCGGCTTTCGGGGGTAAAGCGGAAGTCGTTCAACCCGGCCAAAAACGACGCGAATGTCGGGTAACCGGTTGGGCTGGAGCCTCGTGACAAAGGTCGCTTTAGGCGGCTGAGCAATCCGGCCGGGCCGTAACGTGAGTGAAGCCTGAGCAGGCCTCGAAAGTGACAATGTGGATGCCGACCCTCCTGCCATTTGGGGAAGGCCGCGTGAGCGGGGAAGCAATCGACAAGTGCACCCGCTTGATCCGCCGGGGTAGTGGGCACGGCACGTCGGAAAGGTGGTTCGGGTAATCGGGGGGAGACCCATCACGGGCGAGGGTAGCGGCCTCAACGTCGCGACAGGCGGCGGCCATGACGGGAATTCGGACAGGGTCGTAGGAGCGTTGAAGCTGGGTAATGCCGGCGGAGCAAAGGGCCCTGACTTCTGGTGTGCTTTCGAAGATGGCGAGGTCGTGGTGATTGGCGATAAGCCTGAAAACACCATCAACGACAGGCGCCGCTGGAGATTGCTGTGTCGAGGGGCGAAGGAGAGTTGCTCACCGTGCCGAAGCCGCGTGCGGTTGGTTTGCTCTCCGTGTGCCTCACGGTGAAACCAGTCGGAGAGCCGGATGCCTTAATCGGGCACGTCCGGTTCGATGAGCAAGGACGGAAATCTAAGTGTTGCCAAATGGCCCAAGCTACCGCGCCCATCCTCGACTCTACCAACGCGGACCTCGCCGCATGTCCGCTATGACGTCGGCTTTCGGGGGATTAAGCGGAAGTCGTTCAACCCGGCCAAAAACGACGCGAATGACCGATACTGTTGAAAAAGGATTTTGTGGGGGCGACCTCAGCAACATTGATTTAAGGCGAGCGCCGAATTCAGCATACCAGGGCGGCGGCCAAGCAGACGGAGGCCAGGTAGTTTCGCGCCAATTTATCGTAGCGGGTGGCAATGCGTCTGAAGTCCTTTAACCTGTTGAAAGCGGCCTCGATGCGCCATCGAAGTTTGTAGAGGCGCTTGTTGAAGCTGAATGGCTGCTTTCGGCAGGTGCGGTTGGGGATGACCGGCTTGGTGCCGCCCTGTTGCAAGTCTTCGCGCAACTCTGCGCTGTCGGTAGGCCTTGTCGCCGAGCGTGTGCTTCGCTGGTTTGACCCTGCGAATAAGGCGTGGCGCGACCGGACAGTCATGCGCTTCACCTCCCGTCAGCAGGATGGCGATCAGGCGCCCTTTAGCATCTGCGAGTGCGTGTATCTTCGTGTTACGCCCGCCGCGCGAGCGGCCAACAGCCTGTTTCTGCTCCCCCCTTTTCCGCCGGCCGCCGAGCGGTGAGCTTTGACATGCGTGGAGTCGATCATTTGCGTGTCCGCAGAGCGACCGTTGTTGGCCAGCTCCCGGAACAGGTTTTCCCAGATGCCGCGCCGCGCCCAACGCGCGAAGCGGTTGTAGATCGTCGTATGCGGACCATAGGTTTCGGGACAATCGCACCAGCGACAGCCGCTCTTCAGCACATGGACGATGCCGCTAATCACGCGACGATCGTCCTTTCGTTTCTTGCCTCGAACTTTCGTCGGCAGATGAGGTTCAATGCGTTTCCATTGCTCGTCGCTCAGCGAAAATAGATTTTTGCTCGATGATCCCAATCCCCTTCCAAAAGCGAATCAGGATCGTATTGTCAGAGCAGAAGAATTAATGAGTTTTGACCCTAGTAGTTTAGTCGAACCCGTAGAACTTGCAGAACTCGTGCAACTCGGCGCGCGGCGAACGGAAATCGTTCGCCTTGTGCTTGCGGTCGCCGTAGCCGATCGCCATGCCGCAGAACAGCATCTGCTCGGGCGGCAGCCTGATGAAGTCGCCGACCGTATCGTAGAGCCGCGCCCAGGCCTCCTGCGGGCAGGTGTCGAGGCCGTAGCCGCGGGCGAGATAAGCGAGCGTGTGGATGTAGCCGCCGAGATCGGCCCATTGGCCGGGGCCGAGCTTGCGGTCGATCGCGATGAACAAGGCAACCGGCGCATTGAAAAACTCGAAGTTGCGCTTGTACTGCGCGAGCCGGCCGGCGGCGTCATCGCGGTCGATGCCGAGCGAGCCGTAAAGCTGCACGCCGTGCTCTTCGCGGCGCTCCTTGTAGGCGCCGAACATCGGCTCCGGATAGATCGGGTACTCGGACTTGATGTGGCGCGGGTCGTCGTTGGCGATGCGCGCGGCGACAACGCGCTTGAACTCCTTGAGCTGGTCGTTGGCGAGCGCATAGACGAACCAGGACTGCAGGTTGCCGCCGGACGCGGCGCGCTGCGCCTTGACGATCAGATCCTTGACGATCGCCAGATCGACCGGCTTGTCGTGAAACCAGCGGCAGGAGATGCGGCTATCGACTGCTTCGAAAACGTTCATGGAGTTCGTCCGTACAACTGCCGTCACGCGGCGGCGCTTTTTTCGCCCACCCGCACGAACGGTGCAAGGCCAACGACGGCGATGGCGCAGATCGCGATCGGGATGAAGGCAGCGCCGGCGCGTCCGGTCAGATCCCAAAGGATGCCGCTGATCACCGGCACGATCACGGCGCAGGAGTAGCTGATGGTGAACATGCCACTCGCGGTACGAGCGACGTCGCCCGGCGCGCTGATCAGAGGCGGAAGCGCAAGGATCAGCACCAGGATGCCGGCCGCGAAGAAGCCGGCGATCGCGCTGGCGGTGACGATGGTGAAGCCGTTTCCGAACACGATCGCGATGGTGCAGACCAGGCAGGCGAAGCCACAAACCGCATAAGGCCACGCCTTGCGCACCAGCCGTTCCGCCGAAGCGAGCAACAGGAACGACGCAGGCAGCTGGCCGAGATTGAGTGCGGTGAGCGCGGGGCTGATCAGGTCGCCGCGACCGAGATGGTTGAGATAGTCGGGCAGGAAGGCGTTGAGCGAGAAGTAGAGCGAGTTGATGCTGCCGAGCATCAGCCCGATCCGCCAGAGCTGCGGATCGCGCCAGTCCGGCCACCAGCGTCGTGGCGTTTGCGGCGTTGCGGCGGGCGAGGGGATTTGGCGCGGCGCCAGCGCGATCACGATCGCGGCAATGATGGCAACCGGCACCGACCAGAACGCGAAGCTCAGGCCCCAGCTCTGGTTGAGCCATGGCAGGATGAGCGGGATGGTCAATGCGACCGGAAAGATTTCGCCGACGATCAGCCCGTTGGTGTAGACGGCGGTGCCAAAGCCGATGCGCTGCGGCAGCCATTCCCGCACCAAGGGCGGCAGCGACGGCTGCATCACCGCAACGCCGAACGCGGTGACGATCGTCATGGCGTAGAGCATCCAGATATTCGGTCCGACGCCGCGCAACGCGCCGCCCAGCGCGCAGAGCAGAAGGCCTGCGACCAGCGCCGTCACCGCGCCGAAGCGGGCCACCAGCAGGGAGCCTGCGATCGCGGCGCCGGCAAACAGCACCATCGGAATTCCCGACAGGATGCCGACCTGGGTCTGCGACAGGTGCAGGTCGAGGTGGATCAGTGGAATGACGGGCGGCACCGCCAAGATGGTGAGACGCAGCGCAACCCCCGCGAGCCAGAGCAGCAGCAAGGCGGTCAGCGGGGCGATCGGCGCCATGAGCCGCGTCAGGCCGACCGCCGCCGCGGCACGCTCACGACGGTGATGATGGCAAGAACCGCAGTCGCCGCCAGCAGCAGGAACACCGCGCGCGGTTCGCCGCGGTCCATCAGCGCGCCGCATATCAGCGGCGACGCCATGCCGGCAATGTTGAAGCCGTTGGTGACGAAGCCGAACACTTTGCCGAACGCGCCGGGCGGCGTCACCTGACGGACGATCATGTCGCGCGAGGGCATCAACGCGCCGGTGGTGAAGCCGGACAGTGACATCACCAGGATCAGCAGTGCCGCGCCGAGATCGACGTTCGCCATCAGCAGGCAGGTGGTTGCCGTCACCAGCATGCACGATCCGGCGACGAGGGCGTGCCGGTCAGTCCGCGACGCGAGCCAGCCGCCGACCAGAACGCCGATGGCGCCGAGTGTCAGGTTGCTGGTCAGCGCGGTGTTGGCGGTGACCGCCGAGGTGCCATGCAGGGCACCGAGCGCGACAACCGAGAAGTTCATCAGGCCGAAATTGGTCATCGACAGCAGCATGAAGAACACGAAGTTGATCAGGATCGGCGTGGAGAGCAGCAGCCGCCAGCTGGTGTCAGGTTGCGGTTCCGCCTCGCGGGGCTTGGCCGCAGGTTGGTCCGGCGTTTCGTCGCGCTGCAGCAACAGCATGATGGCGACAAAAGCACCGAGCACGGCGGCGCCCATGAAGGCACCGCGCCAGCCGAACTCGCTGTGCATCAGGAGCAGCGTCGCGGGCGCGATAGCGCCGCCGGCGAGCCCAGCGAAGGTATGGATCGAATAGGCGTGGCTGACGCGCTCCGCCGAAACGTGGCGGGACAACAGCGCGTAGTTTGCAGGATGATAAACGGTGTTGCCGATGCCCATCAGGCCGAACATCGCAACCAGCATCCAGTACGAATTAACGGCCGACGCCACCGCGAGACCGAGCGCGCCGCACAATAGGCCGGCGACCAGCACGAGCCGTGCATTGACGCGATCAACCAGGAAGCCTGCAGGGGTCTGCAGCACCGCCGACACTGCGTTGAAGACCGTCAGGACGAGACCGATCTGCGTGTAGCTCACGCCATAGTCCGCGCGGACAAACGCGAACAGCGGCGGCAGCACCAGGATGTAATAATGGCTGACGAAATGCGCGGCGCTCACGCCGGCAATCAACCGGAATTCGCCAGCGCGCCGCGAGTTGTAGGCGAGATCGGTCGCCTGGGTCATTTCCGCCCTTTGTACCTCACCGCTCTCGCGACGCGGCGTTATTGCTGGGTCTTGGCCTGCGCGTCCTGAATGGCCTGCCAGATGCGCGCGGGCGTTGCCGGCATGTCGATGTGCTTGATGCCGTAGATCGAGAGCGCATCGACCACCGCATTCATGATCGAGGTCAGCGAGCCGGCGCAGCCGGCTTCGCCGCAGCCCTTGACGCCGAGCGGGTTGGTCTTGGCCGGCACCGGATGACTGTGCACCTCGAATTCCGGCGTGTGATGCGCGCGCGGCATCGCGTAGTCCATGTACGAGCCGCTCAACAGCTGGCCCTGCTCGTCATAGACCACATGCTCCAGCAGGGCCTGGCCGATGCCCTGCGTCACGCCGCCGTGCAGCTGGCCGTCGACCAGCATCGGGTTGATGATGGTCCCGAAGTCGTTGACGGCGGTGTACTTCACCACTTCGGTGTTGCCGGTCGTCGGGTCGATCTCGACCTCGCAGACATGGCAGCCGTTGGGATAGGCGGCTGGTGCGCCTTCGCTGACGTGGTTGATGTCGAGCGATTGCGGAGCATCGGGCGGTAGTTTCATGCCGTTGCGCAGCTTGTCGGCCAGTTCCATGAAGCCGATCGAGCGGTCGGTGCCGGCCACGGTGAAGCGGCCCTTGGCGAACTCGATGTCTCCGGCCGAAGCCTCCAGAGCGTGGGAGGCGATCTGCTTGCCCTGCTCGATCGCCTTGTCGGAGGCTTCGACGATCGCCATGCCGGAGTTCATCATGGAGCGCGAGCCGCCGGTTCCGCCGCCGGCCAGCAACTGGTCGCTGTCGCCCTGCTGCAGCTTGATGCGCTCGAACGGGATGCCGAGCTTCTCGCTCAAGACTTGTGCGAATGGCGCGGCGTGCCCTTGGCCGTAGTCGAGCGTGCCGGTCAGGATGGTGACGCTGCCGTCCGCTTCGAAGCGGATGCCGCCCATCTCCTTGTTGGCAGGAGCGGTAACTTCGAGATAGCAGCCGACGCCGATGCCGCGCAGCTTGCCGTTCTTCTTGCTCTCGCGCTTTCGCTTGTTGAACCCCTTCCAGTCGGAGACTTCGAGCGCTTTCTTGAGCACAGCCGGGAAATCGCCGCTGTCGTACGTCGCCCCTGAAGCAGCCTTGAAGGGGATTTGTTTCGGCCGGATCTGGTTGCGCCGCCGCAATTCGATGCGGTCGATGCCGGTCTCGGCGGCCGCATAGTCGATCAGCCGCTCCATGAAGTAGTTGCCTTCAGGGCGCCCCGCGCCGCGATAGGGGCTCACAAAGCTGGTGTTGGTGAACACGCACTTGGTCGATACTTCCATCACCGGCGTCTGGTACAGGCTGATCACGTTGCGTACGATGTTGAGTGTCGGCGGTTGCGGCGACATCGCGCCCTGGAAACCGCCGAGGTTGCCGTAACCCGCGAGCCGGATCGCCAGAAATTTGCCATCGGCGTCGAGTGCGAGTTCTGCGGTCTGCTCGTGATCGCGGCCGTGATTGTCGGACACGAAGCTGCCCGAGCGCTCGTCGGTCCACTTCACCGGCCGGCCGAGCGCGCGGGCGGCATGCAGGATGCAGACATATTCCGGGTAGACCTGCGCCTTCATGCCGAACGAGCCGCCGACGTTGCCGGTCAACACGTGCATCTTCTCAGGTGTCGTCTTCATGACGCCGACCAGGCCGGCTTTGATGCCCATGACGCCCTGGCTGCAGGAGTGAAGCGTGAACGATCCTTGGCGGCGTCGTAATCGCCGATCGCGGCACGTGGCTCGATCGTGTTCACGATCAGTCGGTTGTTGATCAGCTTGAGCTTGACCTTGTGGGCGGCGCCGGCGAACGCCGCATTCACCTTCTCGGTGTCGCCGTAGTGAAAGTCGAGGCAGACGTTGCCCGGCACGTCGTCGAACAGCGCCGGCGCTCCCGCTGCGGTCGCCTGCTGTGGGGTGGTGACAACCGGCAGGGACTCAATATCGATCTCAAGCGCCTCTGCGGCATCTTTCGCTTGCACCAGCGTTTCCGCCACGACGCAGGCGATGGGATCACCGGCGAAACGGACCTTGTCGGTCGGCAGGGCGGGCCGGGGCGGCTTCTTCAGGTCGGTGCCATCCTTGCTCTTGAACGGCAGCGCGGACTGCAGCGTGCCGTAGGCCTTGAGGTCCTCGCCGGTGTAGACGCCGAGCACGCCCTTCATGGCCCTTGCGGCCTGGGTGCCGATCGACTTGATGCGGCCGTGGGCGATCGTGCTTCGCACGATAAAGGCGTGGGCCTGGCGCGGCAGGTTGATGTCGTCGGTGAAGCGCCCCTCGCCGCGCAGCAGCTTGGGATCTTCGGTGCGGAGCACGCGGTCGCCGATGCCGAAGCCGGATCGGTTGGTGGTCTGAATGTTCATGGGAAATCGTGCGCGGTTGACGGATGGACGGGGGAGGGCGCGAAGCGGCCAGCGACGAAAGTAGGGTCTCAGATATCGAACCGATGCCGGTTTCACAAGCACAGCCGCGGGTTTGGGGCATGTTTTGCCGGCCCCCCAGAGTTGCGCAGGCCGCTGCTGCTGCTAGAATTTTCCTCGAAGTGGGATTTACCGCCGTGCCGTCGAGCCGTATCGGCTTCGGCATGGGGAAAGGTTTGCAATGGACGACGAGGCCCGGGCGACCGGCCTCGGCCCTGTCCCTCATCGGGCGCCCGGCGGGCCCCGGCGGGGTCGGAGGTCGCCGTATGGTCAGTCGCGTCACGACAACGCGGCCGGGCTGGACCTATCTGGTCCGACCTACGCCGCGCTTGATCTCGGCACCAACAACTGCCGGCTTCTGGTCGCGCGCGCGACCCGCGATAGCTTCCGTGTGGTCGATGCATTCTCCCGCATCATCCGTCTTGGCGAAGGCGTCAGTACGTCGGGCCGCCTCAGCGAAGCGGCAATCGTGCGCGCCGTGGAAGCGCTGCGCGTCTGCTGCAAGAAGATCCGCAACCGCGGCGTGACCCGCGCCCGCCTGATCGCGACCGAGGCATGCCGGGCGGCGGAGAACGGCCCGGAGTTCCTGGCGCGCGTGCGCGCGGAAGTCGGCATCGAGCTCGAAGTCGTCGATCGCGAGACCGAAGCGCGGCTTGCCGCCACCGGCTGCACGCCGCTGGTCGATCCATTGTCGAACGGCGTCATTCTGTTCGACATCGGCGGCGGGTCGTCAGAGTTGGTCAGGCTGGGACGCACAGTCGCGACAGTGGCAGGCCCGCCGCACCCGGAGATCGAGGCTTGGGTCTCGCTGCCGATGGGCGTGGTGACACTGGCGGAACGGCATGGCGGCGTCACCGTGACGCGCCAAAACTTCGAGACGATGATTGCGGAGGTCGCAGAATTTGTCGATCGGTTCGCGGCCGAGCATGGTGGCCGGATCGAGGGAATGCATCTGCTTGGCACGTCAGGTACCGTCACGACCATCGCGGGTGTCTATCTGGAGCTGCCGCGATATGAGCGCCGCCGCGTGGACGGCTGCTGGATGAATGACACACAGGTCACCGGTGTGGTCGAACGGCTGCTCGCCATGAGCTATCAGGATCGGGTCTCCCACTCTTGCATCGGGGCGGAGCGCGCCGACCTTGTGCTCGCCGGTTGCGCCATCTTGGAGGCGATCCGTCGCGCGTTTCCCTGCCAGCGGTTGCGGGTTGCGGACCGTGGCCTGCGCGAAGGCATGCTGGTGCAGATGATGCGTGAGGATGGCGTCTGGAACGCGGCGCAGGTGGAAGCGTCGTGACGTCGCGGGGCGAAAAGGGTGGCCGCGCGCTGAAGGTGCGGGTCAAGACCGGCAAGTCCCGCACGCTGTCGTCGAAGCTCTGGCTGGAGCGCCAGCTCAACGATCCTTACGTCGCCAGGGCCAAGCGCGAGGGCCTGCGTTCACGCGCGAGCTACAAGCTCGCCGAGATCGACGACAAGCACCGCTTCCTCAAGCCCGGCGCGCGCGTGCTCGACCTTGGGGCCGCACCTGGCGGCTGGAGCCAAATCGCAGCGAAGCGCGTCGGCGAGCGCGGCAAGGTGGTCGCCATCGATATCCTCGACATGGAAGCCATTCCCAACGTCGAGTTCGCCCGGCTCGACTTTCTCGATCCTGTGGCGCCGGACCGCCTCAAGGCCATGCTTGGCGGGCCAGCCGATGTCGTTCTCTCCGACATGGCGGCGAACGCCACTGGGCACCGCAAGACCGATCATCTCAAGATCATAGCGCTGGTCGAGGCGGCCGCCGCATTCGCGGCCGAGGTCCTTAAGCCCGGCGGCACGTTCCTCGCCAAGGTGCTGCAAGGCGGCACGGAGGGGACGCTGCTGGCCGAGCTCAAGCGTGACTTTGCCAGCATCAAGCACATCAAGCCGGCCGCAAGCCGGGCGGATTCGGCTGAACTCTACATGCTGGCGAGTGGATTTCGCGGTGGTCAACCGGTGCGGTGAACCTCGACGCCCTAGGAATTGTCATCCGGCCGTGCTACCCACCATCGCCAACCCATAAAGCGAGCCGCCGAATGGGGCGAGGGACCTGCTTCCTCGCAAAGCCTCCGCTCATACCTATCGAGCGGGCTCGCAGAGCCCGCGCGCGGGCGGAACGGATTGGCGATGGCTCCGAAGATCGATTCGGCTCTCCCCGAGGCATTCACCTTCGACGACGTGCTGCTCAAGCCGGGCCTGTCGGACGTGCTGCCCTCCGAGGTCGATGTCCGCACCCACATCACCCGCGAGATCGCGCTGAACATCCCGATCGTCGCCTCCGCGATGGACACTGTGACCGAATCCGCCATGGCGATCGCCATGGCGCAGGCCGGCGGCATCGGCGTGATCCACCGCAATTTCGAGCCCGACATGCAGGCCGCGCAGGTCCGCCAGGTGAAGAAGTTCGAGTCCGGCATGGTGGTGAACCCGCTCACCATCCATCCAGGCGCATCGCTCGCCGACGCTCTCGAGCTGATGAAGCTGCACAACATCTCGGGCGTGCCAGTAGTGGAAGGCGGCAGCAACGGCAGCGCGGGCAAGCTGGTTGGCATCCTGACCAACCGCGACGTGCGCTTTGCCACCGATCTGCAGCAGAGCGTTCGCGACCTGATGACCAAGGATAAGCTGGTCACGGTGCGCGAGGGCGTCGGACAGGACGAGGCGAAGCGGCTCCTCCACCAGCATCGGATCGAGAAGCTTCTGGTTGTCGATAGCGCTTATCGATGCGTTGGGCTGATCACCGTGAAGGACATTGAGAAGGCGGTGGCCAACCCGAACGCGGCGAAGGATGAGCAAGGGCGGCTGCGCGTTGCCGCCGCGACCACCGTCGGCGACAAGGGCTACAGCCGCACCGAGCGGTTGCTCGAAGCAGGCGTCGATCTCGTCGTGGTGGACACCGCGCACGGGCATTCGCAACATGTGCTCGACGCGGTCAACCGTATCAAGCGCGCGTCGAACAAGGTGCAGGTCGTGGCCGGCAATGTAGCGACGACCGAAGGCGCCAAGGCACTGATCGATTCCGGCGCCGACGCCATCAAGGTTGGCATCGGGCCGGGGTCGATCTGCACCACGCGGATGGTCGCCGGCGTTGGTGTGCCGCAGCTGACCGCCATCATCGACGCCGTCGAGGCCGCGCAGAAAAGCAATATCCCGGTGATCGCCGACGGCGGCATCAAGTATTCCGGCGACCTCGCCAAGGCGCTCGCCGCCGGCGCCGACGTTGCGATGGTCGGCTCGCTGCTGGCGGGAACCGACGAGACGCCGGGCGAGGTGTTCCTCTATCAGGGCCGCTCCTACAAGAGCTATCGCGGCATGGGTTCGGTCGGTGCGATGGCGCGCGGGTCGGCCGACCGCTACTTCCAGCAGGACATCAAGGACAATCTCAAGCTGGTGCCGGAAGGCATCGAGGGCCAAGTGCCCTACAAAGGACCGGTGGCGACCGTGTTGCATCAACTGGCCGGCGGACTGCGCGCCGCGATGGGCTATGTCGGCGCCAAGACGATCGATGAGTTGCATCAGAAAGCGCAGTTCGTGCGAATCTCATCGGCGGGCTTGCGCGAGAGCCACGTCCACGACGTGACCATCACCCGGGAGAGCCCGAACTATCCGAGCCGGATGTGAGCATGGATGCCGCGAAGCGGATCGTGCTCGCGGCACGGCCGGTCGGCGAGCCGACCGAGAGCAATTTCCGGCTCGAGCCGATGCCGGTCCCCACGCCGGGCGCAGGCGAAATGCTGTTGCGCACGCTGTGGCTCTCGCTCGATCCCTACATGCGCGGGCGCATGAGCGATGCGCCGTCCTACGCCAAGCCGGTCGCGATCGGGCAGGTGATGGAAGGCCGCACGGTAAGCGAGGTGATAGCGTCGAATCTCGACGGCGTTGCCGTGGGTGACATCGTACTCAGTCCGCACGGCTGGCAGACCCATGCGGTGTCTGACGGCAAGGGCCTGCGCAAGATCGATCCGTCGCTCGCGCCGATCTCGACGGCGCTCGGCGTGCTCGGCATGCCGGGGATGACGGCCTACACCGGTCTGCTCGACATCGGGCGTCCGCAGGCGGGCGAGACCGTGGTGGTGTCAGCCGCTTCCGGCGCCGTGGGCTCGCTGGTGGGCCAGATTGCCAAGCTCAAGGGGGCGCGGGCGATCGGCATCGCGGGTGGACCGGACAAGTGCCGCTACGTGGAGCACGACCTCGGCTTCGACGCCTGCCTCGACCGTCGCGCCGACGATCTGCCGGCGCGGCTCAAGGCGGCCTGTCCGAACGGCATCGACGTCTATTTCGAGAACGTCGGCGGCGCGGTGTTCGAGGCGGTGTTTCCGCTCCTCAACAATTTCGCCCGCGTGCCGATCTGCGGCCAGATCGCAACTTACAACGCGACAGAGATGCCGGCCGGCTCGCTGCGGACCTCAACGTTGACGCGCGCCATCCTCACTAAGCGGTTGACCTTGCGCGGCTTCATCGTGTCTGACTTCGCCGCCCGGCACGCCGATTTTCTGCGCGACGTGTCCACCTGGTTCCGCGAAGGCCGCATCAAGTATCGCGAGGACGTCGTTGACGGCATCGACAACGCGCCGCGCGCTCTGATCGGCCTGCTGCGCGGCGAGAATTTCGGCAAGATGCTGGTGCGGGTCGCATGAGCCGCAAGGTGTCCGATCAGTACGCCAAGGTGCGCGCCGAGACACTGGCGCACCGCGCCAAGCATGGATGCGGCGCCTGGCCTTACGACAACGGTCCGCTGCTCGGCACGATCGCGGGAGTCGCGGACGCAAGGCGCATTCTCGAACTGGGCACGGCGCTCGGCTACACAGCACTCAGCTTCGCCCACGGTGCGCCCAAGGCGCATGTCGATACGGTCGAGCGCGACAGCGAGCATGTGCGGCTTGCGCGCGCCAATATTGTCGCGGCCGGCCTGGAGAACCGCATCACTGTGTTCGAAGGCGATTTCGCGACAGTGCTCCCGACGCTGGAAGTCGGCTACGATGTCGCCTTCTTCGACGGCCATACGCCAATACTGGCGTTGCATGTGACGCTGCATAAGTTGCTGCGCGCCGGCGGCGTGCTTGTCACTGCGAACCTCAACCACGGCGGCAGCGCCGACGCAGTTCACGGCGCGCTGTTCAACGGAAAGTCATGGCGTAGCGCGCTGGTCGATGAAGACGGCGAGACCGCCATCAGCATCAAGCTCTAGCGGCGAGGGATATGACAGCATAGGTTGGCGGCAATCCATCGAGCGCATCACGCGCCCCCTGGGAGAAGCTTTGTGTCGATCCCTGCAATCCTTGCACCGCTGTTTGTCCAGGTCGCCCTGACGCTCGGACTCCTCCTGTGGCTCGCGGCACTGCGCCAGTTCGATTTCAAGAGCAGGGCGGTGACTCCTTCGCGCATCGCGCTGCGCGAGCCGAATTGGCCGCCGCGCACACAACAGGTCGCATATTCGTTCAACAATCAGTTCGAATTGCCGGTGCTGTTTTACGTGCTGACGGTCCTGGCGATTGTCACGCGGCACGCCGACTTGCTATTCGTGGTGATGGCGTGGATTTTTGTGTTGACGCGGCTCATCCATGCTTTCGAGCACACAACAAGCAACGTGGTGATCCGCCGCGGCGCCTGGTACGGCATTGGCGCCATCGTCCTGATCGCCATGTGGCTGATCTTCATCGTTCGCATCCTGCTCGGCTTGCCATGACGCCCGGCGCCCGCCTTGCCGCCGCCATCGAAGTCATGGCCGACATCGACCAGCGCCGTCGGCCGGCCGCCGACACATTGAAGGATTGGGGCCTAAGCCATCGCTTTGCCGGATCGGGCGATCGCGCCGCTATTGCGGGCCTCACCTATGACGCGCTGCGCCGGCGTGCGTCGTCGGCTTGGCTCATGGGCGAAACGACGCCGCGTGCGATCGCGCTCGGCATGCTCCGGCGTGAGCGCGGCCTTGACGCCGGCGCCATCGCGCAGCTTGCCAACGGGCAGGGCCACGCGCCGGCCGCGCTCACCGGCGCCGAGCGCATCGCGCTGGAGCGCACGTCGATGGAAGGCGCGCCGCCGCACGTGGCCGGCGACTATCCGGAATGGCTTGATCCTTATTTTGCTCGCGTGTTCGGCGCCGAGCGCGCCGACGAAGGCGCGTCGCTGGCCTCGCGTGCGCCGCTCGACCTTCGCGTCAACATGCTCAAGGCCGATGTGTCCGCGGCGGTTGCCGCGCTGTCGGACCACGCGCCCGAGGTGGCACGCTGGTCGCCGCATGGGCTGCGCATCAGGCTCAAGGCCGACGCCAAGAACCCGGCCATCCACGCCGAGCCCGCATTTCTCAAAGGTCAGATCGAGATGCAAGACGAGGGCTCTCAGCTAGCCGCGTTGTTCGCCCGCGCGAGGCCTGGCGAGCAGGTGCTCGACCTATGCGCTGGCGGCGGCGGCAAGACGCTGTCGTTGGCGGCGGCGATGGAAAACAAAGGACAGCTTTACGCCACAGATGACGACAAGCGGCGGCTTGCGCCGATTCACGACCGGCTCGCCCGCTCGGGCGCGCGCAACGTCCAGGTGCGCACGCCGAAGTCGATCGGTACCGAGATCGATGACCTCAACGGCCGCATGGACCTGGTGCTGATCGACGCGCCCTGCACAGGGATCGGCGCCTGGCGGCGCAACCCCGACGCCAAATGGCGGGTGCGGCCGGGCGCGCTTGAGCAGCGCACCAAGGAACAGGTCGCGCTGCTCGACCGGGCTGTCACGCTGGTCAAGCCAGGCGGCCGCATCGCCTATGTCACCTGCTCGGTCTTGGCCGAGGAGAACGGCGATCAGGTCCGCGGCTTTCTCGCCCGCCAGAGTGAATTTTTCGTGGAAAAACCGGCCGAGACAGCAAGCGCGCTGGGCGAGCGAGCCTATATGTTCTGCAAGGCGGCGCTGGTCACCGACGAGGGGTTGTTGATGACTCCGCGCCGCACAGACACCGACGGGTTTTTTGTCAGCATGCTGGTACGCCATTGAAGACGGGACACCGCGCAGCCATTGCCATGATGGGCGAGGCTGGTCATTCTTCGGCGGCAGGTTCGCTATGTGGGAAAAGGTCACGCCGTATCTACAATTGATCGGCGCCGCTCTCGCCATCCCGGCGGCACCGGGTGGGACGTATTCGGTCTACCGGAATTTTTTTGCGACGGATGTCGCCTGCCACAATCTTCAGGTGGCCATCATCTCGGTGATGGAGAAGAACGTGCCGCCGGACGTCAAGCGCGGCCTCCTGATCAAGGACGTCACCGAGTTCGACCAGAAGTGCAGCAGGATCGATCCCGACTCGCACGCAATCTTTCAGGCCGCGGTCCGGCCGCCGCGCCCAGAACCGCCGGCTTCCACGCAACTCGCCACTGCTGAACCTGGGAGCGCACCCGCTCCCGCCGCCAGGACCGGCGGCGTCGCCGCATCGCCGGCATCTACGTTTGGCAGGTCTGCCTCGGGCGATGTCCGCGGCTGGGTGTGCGCCGTGGAAAGGCGGCGTTTTCCAGTGGGTGCAAGCCCCACTCGGCGACCGCTCCAGCCGGAAGCAATCGGAGCAGTCATGGAGGTAACGAAGTGGCTGAAGCCTTCGATTAGCGTGTCACGAATCGGTGACAGCGCGAGTGTGCAGGCCGCAACGCGAGTGAACGCTGAGCAAGCCTCGAAAAGGACGATGCGCAGGCCGACCCGACAACCCTTTCGGGGAAGGCTGGTACGGCTGGGTGAATGAGCGAAGCAAGACGCCCAGACGCTGCGCCGGGGTAGTGGCGGCGGCATGTACACAAGGAAGACGCACGCAACACGGGAAGCCCCAAGGTGTGGTCAGGGATGACCAACCGGACGCCCGCGAGGGACAGGCCGGATGCCCTGGGGTGGCGGAGAGGTTCGCAGTACCGCGGAAGCCGGGTAACGCCGGTGGAGGGAAGGGGCCTCAGTTCAAGACAGACGCAATACGTGGTGAGGGACCTGGAGATTGGGCAACCTATCAACTCCGAAATCTGTCCAGAAACTGCAGAAGGCGTTGCACGCGAAAGCTAAGGCGGAAGCTGGCTATCGCTTTTATACCCTGTACGACAAGATCAGCCGCGAGGACATCCTGGCTCACGCCTATGCCCAGTGCCGCTCCAACAAGGGCGCGCCTGGCATGGACGGACAGGATTTTGCGGACATCGACGCGTATGGGGTGCAGCGGTGGCTCGGCGAACTGGCGCTTGCGCTCAGGCAGGAGACTTACCGACCGGACCGCATCAGAAGAGTGTTCATACCGAAGGCCAACGGCAAACTCAGGCCGCTGGGCATCTCAACCGTGCGGGATCGGGTCTGCATGACAGCAGCGACGCTGGTGCTGGAACCGATCTTCGAAGCCGATCTTCCACCAGAGCAGTACGCCTACCGTCCCGGGCGAAACGCCCAACAGGCGGTGGTCGAGGTGGATGGGCTGCTGTTCCGCGGCCACCCGGAAGTCGTTGACGCCGACCTCGCGGACTACTTCGGGAGCATCCCTCATGCCGAACTCTTGAAGTCGGCAGCGCGCCGGATTGTTGATCGACGCGTGCTGCATCTGATCAAGATGTGGCTGGAATGCTCCGTGGAGGAAACCGATGATCGAGGACGGAAGACACGCACGACCGAAGTTCGGGACAAGCGGCGCGGCATTCCGCAAGGGTCACCCATCTCACCGCTGCTGGCGAATTTTTCCATGCGCCGGTTCGTGTTGGGATGGAAGATGCTCGGGCTGGAGCGAAGCCTCGGCACTCGCCTCGTGACCTACGCCGACGATCTTGTGATCCTGTGCAAGAAGGGCAAAGCCGATGAGGCGCTGCAGCAACTGCGCAGGATCATGAGCAAGCTGAAGCTCACGCTCAACGAGGAGAAGACACGCATCTGCAAGGTGCCGGAAGGAGAGTTCGACTTTCTGGGCTACACGTTCGGACAGATGCATTCTGCGAGAACCGGCCAGGCGCGCCTGGGATATCGGCCATCGAAGAAGAGCATCAAGCGCATGGTTGAGAAAATCCATGCACTGACAGACCGAACGGGGACATCGCAAGAAACCGCAAAGCTGGTGGGTAAGTTGAACCGCACGCTACGCGGATGGGCGAACTACTTCGAAGTAGGCACCGTCACCAAAGCGTATCGGGTGATCGACAGCTACACCGCGGTGCGGTTGCGCCGGTGGTTGCGCATCAAGCACAAGGTCAGACAACGCAGGGGCGGAACCTATCCACTCTCGCACCTCTACGGGCACTTCGGGCTCGTACGCCTGGGCCGGCTTGGGCACGACACGCCGTGGGCGAAGGCGTGAGGTCTTGTCCGAGAGCCGGATGCGGGAGATCTGCATGTCCGGTTCGATGAGCGGGATGTGGAAACGGAGCCATGGTCGAACCATTGAGGCACCGCCAGACGAAAGAGGCGGCAACAGATATGTTGGACCTACAGCCACCGCGTCACATCCCGACTCCACCGCCCTCACTCGCGGAGAGGTTGATCGTGTCGGCGAGCCCAATTTCGATGGCTATAGCTTGTCACTCACCGTGCTTCCACCGGCGGGAACGGTCCTGCAGTCCCGCCACATGGTGCCAGTCTGGAGCGAGCCGCAGGTCGGCCCGAACGATCAAACCAAGCTGCAAGGCCGGTTGCCGGCGAGGACCTGCGTCCGCGTGGTCGCAACGCGCCCGGCCGAAGGAAAAAACCGAACCTGGGGCGAGGTCGTGCCCGTCGGCTGTTCCTGACCGATCGTCCACATGTCTACCTCCGCCCGCGCTCGACAGGTCGAAACGGGTGCTTTAGAACCCGCTATGGATCACCACGACAAGATTCTCATTGTCGATTTCGGCTCCCAGGTGACGCAGCTGATCGCGCGCCGGGTGCGGGAAGAGAAGGTCTATTCCGAGATCGTGCCGTACCAGAAGGCTGCCGAAGCCTTCGCGGCGATGCGGCCCAAGGCGGTGATCCTGTCTGGCGGGCCGGCCTCGGTGCTCGACAAGGATGCGCCGTCGGCGCCGAAAGAACTGTTCGAAGCGGGCGTGCCGGTCCTCGGCATCTGCTACGGCGAGCAGACGATGGCTCATCAACTCGGCGGCACAGTGGAGGCTGGGCATCACCGCGAATTCGGCCGCGCCGAAGTGCTGGTCACCGAGGACACGCCGCTGTTCGAGGGCGTTTGGCAGAAGGGCGGCCGCTACCCGGTGTGGATGAGCCATGGCGACCGGGTCACTGCGCTGCCCAAAGGCTTTCGCGTCGTCGGCACGTCGGAGAACGCGCCGATCGCCATGATCGCCGATGACAAGCGCAAGTTCTACGCCACGCAGTTCCATCTCGAAGTGATGCACACGCCGCAGGGCACGGCGCTGCTGCGCAATTTCGTGCGCAAGATCGCGCAATGCCGCGGCGACTGGACGATGCGCGCCTTCAAGGAAGTGGCGATTGAACGGATTCGCAAACAGGTCGGTCGCAGCCGGGTGATCTGCGGACTGTCCGGCGGTGTCGACAGCGCGGTCGCGGCGGTACTGATCCACGAGGCGATCGGCGATCAGCTCACCTGCGTGTTTGTCGATCACGGCCTGTTGCGCCTCAACGAAGGCAAGACCGTCGTCGATCTGTTCCGCGGCCACTACAACATCCCGTTGGTGCACGTCGATGCGTCGGCGCAGTTCCTCGGCGCGCTGTCAGGCGTCAACGATCCCGAGGTCAAGCGCAAGACCATCGGCAAGCTGTTCATCGACGTGTTCGAGGCCGAGGCTAAGAAAATCGGCGGTGCCGAGTTCCTCGCGCAGGGCACGCTCTATCCCGACGTGATCGAGAGCGTGTCGTTCACCGGCGGGCCGTCGGTCACGATCAAGTCGCACCATAACGTCGGTGGCCTGCCGGCGCGCATGAACATGAAGCTGGTCGAGCCGCTCCGCGAACTGTTCAAGGATGAGGTGAGGGCGCTCGGCCGCGAGCTCGGCTTGCCGGATGTGTTCGTCGGCCGGCACCCGTTCCCGGGCCCGGGGCTCGCGATCCGCTGCCCCGGCGACATCACTGTAGAGAAGCTCGATATCCTGCGGCTCGCCGACGCGATCTACATCGACGAGATCAGGAAGGCCGGGCTCTATGACGAGATCTGGCAGGCGTTCGCGGTGATCCTGCCGGTCAAGACAGTGGGCGTGATGGGCGACGGCCGCACCTACGATTTCGTCGTAGGGCTGCGCGCGGTGACCTCGACCGACGGGATGACAGCGGACTTCTATCCGTTCGATATGAAGTTCATCGGCCGCGTCGCGACCCGCATCATCAACGAAGTGAAAGGCGTCAACCGCGTGGTCTATGACGTGACGAGCAAGCCGCCCGGCACGATCGAGTGGGAGTAGGAAGCGTCAAGCTGCCGCGGAGCCTCGCTTGGGCCGGCGGACGGCTCTCACCTTGCCGCTCGGTCCGCCGCCGCAGAAGAACCGATCGCGGCCATCGGATTCGAGCCCCGATAGGGGTGTTCCCGGAGGCAGGGCGAGTTCTTCAAGGACGTCTCCCGTTTGCGGATCGACGCGCCGTAGCTCGCTCTCGTCGCCTTGCCAGCTCCCGTGCCACAGCTCACCGTCGACCCAGGTGACGCCGGTGACGAAGCGGTTGGACTCGATGGTGCGCAGGATCGCTCCTGTTTCAGGATCGATTTGATGGATCTTCTTGTCCCGGTACTGCCCGACCCAGAGCGAGCCTTCGGCCCATGCGAGCCCCGAGTCACCGCCGCCGCCGGGCGCCGGGATTGTCGCAAGAACCCGGCCGGACTTCGGATCGATCTTCTGGATGCGAGCCTCGGAAATCTGAAACAGGTGCTGGCCGTCGAAGGCTGTTCCTGCATGCGCGGGGACATCGAGTGCACGCACGATCTTGCCGCTCTCGGGATTGAGGGCGTTCAGCTTGTCGCCGGACGCAAACCAGACGTTCTCGCCATCGAACGTGAGCCCATGCACCTTTTCGACACCGGGAAAGGGTCCGTACTCGCGGAGGATTTCGGCTGCTGCTCGTCTCATGTTTCCACCTCTGTTGCTTGGATGACTGCAACTTAGTCACCCGGCAGCGGAGCAGGGAGTAACAATGTCGTCGTGAATCCGGGCAGGGGCGGGGTCATCCAACGGCGTGCTCGCGCCTGGCCGAACGACTGCACCTTGCCTCCTGCCGCAAGCTCGTCGAGCGCCCGTTGCACGGTGCGCTGGCTGGCGCCAATCGCAAGCGCGAGCGCAGAACTCGACCACGACTCGCCGTCAGCGAGGAAGGCGAGCACCGCCGCATGCTCTTCTTCAACGGGTGTCGCCAGCACCACGACCTCGCGTGCGAGGCGCGGCACCAGCGCAAAACCGTCTTTCGTCGCGGTCACGTCGGCCAGTGTCCGCAGCGCCTTGCGAAGCCGCCCGATTTCGACGCGCAACCGCGCGCGATGCGATTCATCGACGTGCTTTGCCCGGAATGTCCGCGCGAGGAGCGTGCCTCGCGATACGTCTTCCGGCCACGCTTCGGCCAGCAGGCGCGCAAGCGTGAACAATACCGGCCGTCGTGCGAGCGAGATCACCGTACCCGTGTTACGCACGACATAGCGGCACGCATCCACGATAAGCGCCTTCGACGCCAGCAACGCTTCGACCTCCTCGAGCAGGAGGGGACGCTCCTTGCCGCGCGCGATCAGACGTGCCGAAGGCATGTTCAGGAGGCGGGATGCGCTTTCGACCTCCGCCAGAAGCGCGGGGATGCGAGCGTCGCGCGCGGCAGGCTCGGCCCGGGCGAGCGCGTCGCGCGCTGTCTTGATCCGAAGGCGCCGCATTGCGATCCCTGCCACCACCAGTTCGTGAGCGGCCCGCCACGCGGGTGGAAAAGGCGTGGGATCGAGCTTGGCGAGTGCACGCTCGGCCTGGTCGAGGCGCCCGATCAGGAGGAGGCGCCGGACCTCGAGGTGCCGCGCATGCGCCGCGTTCACCCAGTCGCCGCGCGTTTCGAGCGTCGCCCGCGCGGCGTCGAGCGCCTTCGCGGGCCAGCCCAGGTCGCGGGAGACGAGCGCGATCTCGGCCTCGGCGACAACACATCTCGCGCGGGCCACGGCCTCTTTCGGACCGAATGCGCGTGCGGCTTTTTGCAGTAGAGCCTTCGCTCGAACGAGATCGCCGAGTTGCGCCATCGCGATACCCCTAAGCGCGAGGGCAGGCGGGTCGTCGCGCAGGGCAACCCGGTTCAGTGCGCCGAGGGGATCACCCGTTGCGAGGGCGTGCGCCGCAGCCGTGATCAGCGAGTCCATTGGAATCGCGCCACACTTGTAACTCTCACCATTCGATATCCGGTCCTAATTTGTCTCACGACCACCAATCAGCGGGTCGTATCGAGAAGGATACGGAACCGACAGCAAAAGGAGAATTGGACATGCCGGATATCTTGCACAGAGTTGGAATCAAGTCGTCCCTCAATGACACCTACAAGGCATTGACCACCATTGAAGGCCTTTCCGGCTGGTGGACGAACGACACGCAAGGGAAAAGCAAAGTCGGCGACGTGGTCCAATTCCGCTTTGGGGCCAACGGCGGTTTCGACATGAAGGTTCTTGAACTTGATCCCGCCAAGCGCGTGCTCTGGCAAGTGGCCGAGGGGCCGGCAGAATGGATCGGCACAAGGATCAGTTTCGAGCTCAAGCAGGATGGCGACTTCACCATCGTCCTCTTCAAACACCAGGGTTGGAAGGAGCCGGTGGAGTTCATGCACCATTGTAGCACCAAGTGGGGGGTCTTCCTGATGAGCCTGAAGTCGCTCGTCGAAACCGGGAAAGGCGCCGCCTATCCAAACGACATCCGGATCGACAACTGGCGCTAAAGCCGTACCGAGCAATCGCCTTATTGCGAGGAGAAAACCATGAGCGAGGCTTATCTTGGCGAGTGTGCTGGCGGCGCGATCCGTTCTGAACGCGGCAACGCAGCCGTCCGTGGCGCAGCCGATTGGCTATCGCTGGCAGCCGCGCCGACCTTCGCAATCATGGCGCTGCTCACGGGAGCTCTTGGCGGCAACCAGCCGGATTGGCTCTGCTCCGCCGCGCAAGATGCGTCGCCGTTAAGCGGAATGGTTGCGATGTACTTGCTGATGAGTGCGTTCCATTCGGCGCCTTGGCTGAAGCTCGCCTCCCGCCGACGAAGCGGCGGAAAGGGGAAGCGCGCAACGCCGGAAACTCGTGGCCAGCGTCTGAGTTTTGCCTGAACCAAAGGAGGACATCTCAATGAAGACACCCCCGATCGTACCGCCGCAGGAATGGGAAGCTGCGCGCCAGCAACTGCTGGTGAAGGAAAAGGAGTTGACCCGCGCCCGTGACGCGCTGGCCGCCGGGCGTCGGCGGATGCCGTGGCTGGCCGTAGAGAAGGAGTACGAGTTCGATGGACCCAAGGGCAAAGCGAGTTTGCTTGACCTGTTCGAGGGCCGGCACCAGCTGATCGTCTACCGCGCCTTTTTCGAGCCCGGCGTGTTCGGCTGGCCTGACCATGCTTGCCGTGGCTGTTCCCTGGGGGCCGACCAGGTCGCCCACCTCGCCCATCTGAACGCGCGCGACACGACCCTCGTGTATGCCTCGCGTGCACCGCAGAGCGACATCGCGCGCCTGAAGGCGAGGATGGGCTGGGAAATCCCCTGGTACACCATCACCGACAGTTTCGACGCCGACTTCGGGGTGGACGAATGGCACGGCCACAACGCGTTTATCCGCGACGGCGAGTGCGTGTTCCGCACCTACTTCATCAACAGCCGTGGCGACGAGGCGATGGGCACCACCTGGAGCTACCTCGACATGACGGCGCTCGGGCGTCAGGAGACGTGGGAGGACTTGCCGGCGGGCTACCCCCAGAGCCGACCGTACAAGTGGTGGAACTGGAACGAGAGTTACGTCCCCGACGCCGCGCCCGACCCGAAGTGGGTCGAGGTGTCGGACGCAGGAGAGGCCACCTTTCGGAAGCGCGACGGCTAGTCATCGCCCGCGCTTCAACATCTCATAAACAACCGGGTCGTCCGCACACGCGCCGAAGCCGCACATCAGAAGAGTCGAGACCACGTTGAGCGCCACGAGGCCGATCACGAGCCAGACAGCGACGGATGCGAAGGCAGTCGGCGTCGCCTGATCTGCTGTGCCGTCATTCTCGAACTGGCGATCAAACAGCAGCATCGCGGAAACCAAAACGATGGCAGCCGCGAAACCGATCAGCGCCCACGTGTAGTAGTGATAGCCGAATAGCGCCGTACCGTATCCGGGATCGCCGGGCATGATGTGCAGCAGGATCTGGCGCATCGCGAAAGCGGCCCCGGCGCACGCCGCGAACAGCGACAACGCATAGTGGCTGGGGCGCGGGCCAAAGCGAACATTCAAAATCGGACCGACCGCCAGCATCGCGAACTGGATGCGCTGGAGCAGGCACAGCGGGCAGGGCAGTTCACTGAGCAGCAGCTGCGCCACGAAGGCCGCTGCGAGAACCAGTGCGACAGCGTAGAGGCTCAGCACATTGAGGGTGATGGCGAGCGCGCGGGTCATGGCCTCAGAACGACAATTTCAACGCATCGGTCGTGTGATGCAGGAATGTCGCGACCAAGGCGACCAGCACCGCGCCGAACAGCGCCATCGCGAGCCCTCGCGAACCGCGCCAGGCGACGGACAACACAATCACGATGGCGAGAAACAGCGCGGTGAATTCCATCGTCGTTCCACATGCATTGAGGAGCGTGGCATTCTAGACTGGATTTGCCGCCCCGCCATTGACATTCCAGACGTTGAACGGAACGAAGCGACATGCCCACCATCTATGGCATCAAAAACTGCGACACGATGAAGAAGGCGCGCGCCTGGCTGGACAAGCACGGCGTGGAGCACGCGTTTCACGACTACAGGGTCGCCGGAATCGACCGCAACCGGCTGGAGAGTTGGAGCAAGAAGGTCGGCTGGGAGACGTTGCTCAATCGTGCCGGCACGACCTTCCGCAAGCTCCCTGACAAGGACAAGCAGGCGCTCGACATGCGCAAGGCGATGGCGCTGATGCTGGCGCAGCCGTCTATCATCAAACGGCCGGTGCTCGATCTCGGCGGCGGCAGGCTGGTCGTCGGCTTCAAGCCAGAAATCTACGACGAGATCGTCCCGCACTGACCGTTCCGGTGCGCGCCGTTATTGCGGACAATCCCCATTTATGGGGCAATTTTTGGCGCTTCGGAGGCTTTCGCCCTACTTCAAAGTCGGTGCTCGGCTAGACTGCGACCGCGAATTGCGACAGAGCCACTGCTGACCAGATATGCAGATCGACTCCTTCACCGTGCTGGTGTTCGGCTTGTTCATCAAGGCGGTGCTCGGCGGCCTGTTCCTGGTATTCTGGTACAAACAGCGCAGCGCCACTTGGTATGCGTGGTGGAGCGCCACATTCTTTCTGGCCTGCGCCGCCGCACTGCTCTTCATAACGCGCGGCGTTGCGGCCGGCATTCTTACCATCGGCATCGGCAATGTCGCGTTGATCGCGGCCATTGCATGCTGTTGGCAGGCGGCACGGGTGTTCGATCGGCGGCGCGCCGTCTGGTGGCCTGTGGTTGCCGCGCCCGCGCTCTGGTTCGCGGCTTGTTTTATCCCCGGTTTCATGGAGACCGCAGCCTATCGCGTTGTGCTGTCTTCGCTGATTGTTGGATCGCTGCTCATCATCACGGCGATTGAATTTTGGCGCG
Organism: uncultured Alphaproteobacteria bacterium; assembly: GCA_963787955.1. Lineage (GTDB taxonomy): Bacteria > Pseudomonadota > Alphaproteobacteria > Rhizobiales > Xanthobacteraceae > Z2-YC6860. The sequence continues at coordinate 47,141 of CAWBFG010000023.1, forward strand.
GCCGGCACGAACCGCTGCCGTCGCGTTGGCCGGTCATCGTCCTGTTCTCGACCTTCGCCCTGTTCTTTGCCCTGCGGATTCCGTTGGTCGGCGTGCTGCCGTTTCCGTTCGGCGCGCTGCCGATGCAGCCCGGCTCGGTGGGCGCATTTAACTTGGTCATGTTCTTCCATACGCTGTTGATCACGGTGTTGGTCGTGGCGATGACGAAGGAGCGTCTGGAACTCGATCAGCGCCTGAAAGCGCAGACCGACCCGCTGACCGGCGCGCTCAACCGCCGCGCGTTCATGTCGCGCGGCGGTCGCCTGCTGCGCCGCCATGCCGTCGAAAAGGAACCGCTCTGTCTGCTGTTCCTTGACCTCGATCATTTCAAGTCACTCAACGACCGGTTCGGCCATTCCGGCGGCGACGACGTGCTGATGAAGTTTGTTGCTGTGGTTCACGACAGCATCCGGCCGACTGATTTCCTGTTTCGGATCGGCGGTGAAGAGTTCTGCTGCCTACTGCCCCATACCAGCGTGACCCACGCTGTTCGCGTCGCCGAGCGCGTGCGTCAGCAATTCGAGGCGGCGACGATCGAGGCTGCGGGAATGCCGGTGAAAGGCACCGTCAGTCTCGGTATCGCCTCGACCGAGGTGTTCGGCTACGACCTCGACACCCTGATGCGGCGCGCTGACATGGCGGTCTATGCCGCCAAGCGACAGGGCCGCAACCGCGTGGTTGTTGCGGCGCCCGACGATGTCCCGCGACTTTCCGGACGTATTGCTGCCGTAGGTTGACCAGGCTCGCGGTTACCGTGATCCGTCGAATGCGAGGGCCCGCGATCATGAAATGTTGACGTGTTCGCGCAACGATCCTTGCGATGCCGCCCGCCCAAGTCGATGCCCAGGCCGCGCCGCTCCCGGCCCGGCCGCTTCCCATTCCGACCGTGTCATTCGGGCCGTTCCGGCTTCTGGAAGCGGTGCCGTGGCTGATGCTCGCTTCAGCGATGCGCTTTCTCGCCTACGGCAGGCCTGCAGCGGCAATCCCTGCGCTGGTGATCGCAAACTTGTCGCTGTTCCTCGCCTTTCTCCTGGCCGCGCGACGGATGATCGAGTTTGCCGACGGCCAAACCGCACTCGGCCGCCTTGAGTTTCGGGAGCAGCTCGCGCTGGCGCGCCGCGTGCTCTATCGCGTCATCGTGCTGTTGCTAGCCGCTGTTCTGGCTTTCTCCGCGGTCGGCGCTAAAGAGCTTGCGCCTCACATGTTGATGGGGTTCGACGGCATCGCGTTCGATCAATTCAGCAAGACCGGCATGGTCTGGAGCAGTGTGCTCGCGGCTATCGTTCTGCTGATGGTGGTGAGAGCCGGACTCTCGCAGCATTTCACCTTGCGGGACGTGCTGAAGGAGTTCTGGGATCGGTCGCCGTGCCTTCTCCCGGCCATCGTTGCGGTGGCAGCCTTCCAGTTTGGATTGTCGTTCGTGCAGGGTGCGGGCAGGAGCGCGGTGTTCCTGTTCTGGCAGACATCGCCGTCGCCGCAAACTCTCAAGAACGTCATCTATTTCATATTCGTGTTCGGCTTTGCCGCATTGCGGCTTTGGGTAACGCTCGCGATCCTCACCTTCGCACTGCGCGAGTCGTATCGGCGAGGCGAAGGGACCAGCGCGACTATTGTGAGCCCCTGAGGCCGTCAAGCGGCTTTTCTAACGCGAGCGGCTGTAGGAACATGCTGCCGGCGCGGCATTTCGCGCATCTGGAGGTTTGCATGGATATCAGTCTCAACGGCCGTTGCGCGATTGTCACCGGCGGCAGCAAGGGCATTGGTTTTGCCATCGCGACGCGGTTCGCCACCGACGGCGCCGACGTCGCCATACTGGCCCGCGGACGCGAAACGCTCGATGAGGCGGTCAAGGCGATCAAAGGGTCGGCGACGGGCCGCGTCATCGGCGTGCAGGCTGACGTCAGCGCCGCCGCCGACATCCAGCGTGCCTACGATGAAGTCATGAAGGCGTTCGGCAAGGTCGACATTGTGGTCAACAATGCCGGCACATCGCGCAACGGCGCGTTCGAGAAGCTGACCGACGAAATCCTACAGAAGGATCTCGAGGACAAGCTGTTCGCCGCGATCCGCATGATCCGGCTGGTTTCGCCGCAGATGAAGGAGCGCCGTTGGGGCCGCATCATCAACGTTCTCAACATCGGCGCCAAGGCGCCACGGGCCAACAGCATGCCGACCTCGGTCTCGCGCGCCGCCGGCATGGCCATGACCAAGGCGCTGTCGCAGGAGTTCGCGCCGCATAACGTGCTGGTGAACGCCATGCTGGTCGGCTTCATTGAGGCCGATCAGCACGTCCAGGCGGCCAAGCGCGCCAATATCCCTCTCGCCGATTACGTCAAGGCGCGCGAGAAGGAGATCCCGCTCGGCCGCATCGGCAAGGCGGAGGAGTTCGCCAATCTTGCCTGCTTCCTGGTGTCTGACGCCGGCGGCTATATCACCGGAACGGCGACCAACGTCGACGGCGGGCGTTCACCGGTCGTGTGAGCGCAGACCGGTCAGGCCGGAATGTCGACGCGAGGCATTGGCTTCGGCGCGACAGTCGGAGCGGTGGGCGCGTTGCAGGAGCTTGCCAGGCCGATGCGGCACGCCCACTGGCTGACGGTCGCAGTGGCCTGCAGCACCGAGCCGATCGCGCCGAGCACGATGAAAAACGCGACGACGATCGCAGCGATCATCTGGCTGGGCGACATCATCAGCCGCCGCCGCACTTCGACAGGCTTACCGTCCCAGTAGAGTCTGCCGTCGTTGTCGATCGATAGCCGCGTGAGGTCCATCGCGTTGACAGCGTGAGCGTTGCGTCCTTCGGGCTGCGGAGCAACTTCGATTGTTTCGGGTTTCTCGATCGGTTCTGGCCGCTCGTATTTTTCCGTCGCACGCGGTGGGATCAGATTGAAAACGTCGGCCCGCGATTCGTTCTCCGGCTCGGGAGTTGGAGCCAATCGTCATCCGGGCCCTTGCGTGCGCCGAAATAGGCGGGGAAGAGACTCATCGTGCGCGATGTTTGCCGCGCGCGTGATTCGTGTCCAGCGCACGATTACGGCACCGCGCGCCGCGGTGGACAACTTGTCGTGGTGAAACGGCTGCTAGGCCGGGATATCGGGGCGCGCCGGCGGCTTGGGCTCGGGCGGTGGAGGTGGGCAATAGCTCTGCACCCAGCCGACCTTGCATCCCCACTCATGCGCCGCGACGAAGCTCGAGGCGGCGACGCCGATCGCACCGGCAACGAGCCCAAGAATTACGATCAGCATGCCCAGCGATTGCCATCGGGTGAGCTTCACGCGCACGGTTTCGGCGCGAGCGACAGCGGGAGCGATGACCTCATGCCGGCGCACCTCGACAAGTGAGGTTGGCGCAGCGGCTGAAGCGACGGCGGCCACCGAAGCGACGGCAGTGGTCGGTGCGAGTTGGTCGGACGGTGTTGCCGTCAGCGCAGCGGCTGCCCCGGGACCGGGCTCGGGCTGCGTTTCGGTGACAGCCGTGGCTGCGTCTGACTGCGCCGCGTGCGGGTCGGACAATTCGCGCGCCGTGCGATCGAGCAGATCCATCGCATGCTGGTCGAGATCGACCGGCTTGCTTTCGATCCGGCTTGGATGAGCGTCGTAGTTGACGAGCTTGCCGTCCCAGTAGAAGCGGCCGAGTCCATCGATCGTCAGGCGATCGAGTTCCGAAGCTGTCAGAGTGCGGATTTTTTTCGGCCAATCCGCCTTGGCGTCTTGCGGCGGCACCAGACCGGCGTCTTCGTCACCGACCTCAGGGTACTGATCCGTACGTTCCGTGCTCATCTCGCACCACTCCCACCGAACCAACGAAACGCGACGTTACCGCGGATTAGTTAACCTTGATCCCCGCCGCTCTGATGACCGGTCCCCAGCGAGCGATTTCTGCCTCGATACGAGCGCGGAACTGCGCCGGAGTGCTGCCGATCGGTTCCATCAACTGCGCCGCGAGCTTGTCGCGGATCGCCTGCGTTTCGATTGCTTCTATCACCTCAAGCCGAATTTTCGCAACGACGGGTTCCGGAGTTCCCGCGGGTGCAATCAGACCGTTCCAGGCGTCAGCTTCGACGTCGATTCCGGCTTCTTTAAGCGTCGGAATGTCCGGCAAATAGGGCGACCGCTTCGCTGTCGTGACGCCGAGAATTTTCACCGCGCCTGATGCGGCATGCGGGATCGCCGCGATCGCAGGTAGGCAGCCGATTTGCACGTCGCCGCGGATGATCGCGGTCATCGCGGCGGGCGAGCCGGGGTAGGGCACATGCACCATCGACGCGCCGGCGGCGAGCGCGAGCGCCTCCATGGCGAGATGCGAGAGCGAGCCCAATCCGATCGATCCGAAGTTGAATTTACCATGTTCACGCTTGAGCAGCGCGACGAGTTCCCCGGTGCTGTTAACCTTAATTCCGGAATTAACCACCAGCGCGCTGGGCTGGCTGGTCAGCAGCGTGACCAGCGCCAGGTCCTTCATCGGGTCGTACGGCAATTTGCCGAGCAGCAGCGTGTTGGTTGCGAGCGGACCGCCAATGCTGATGCCGATGGTCGCGCCGTCGGGGGAGGCCTTGGCCACGGCGTCGGTGCCAGTGACGCCACTGCCGCCAGGCCGGTTCTCGACCAGGAACGGCTGGCCGAGCTTGTGCTGCAGCCGCTCCCCGATCAGCCGCATGATCAGGTCGGGCGTCGAGCCGGGCCCGAACGGCACGATGATCTTCACCGGCCTGGTCGGCCAGTCCTGTGCTGACGCGGGCAGGCCGCCAGACGCGATCGCGATCAGCGCGGCGGCGAGCAATTGGCGGACGTATCGGGCGGTCATGGCGCCATGATAGCCTTGCCGGCCGTGCTGCGTCATGGCCTAGTCGCGGCCACGGCTACGGACCTGCGAGTGGGACATGTCGACGCAGAACGAGATCAGACGGCTGACGGCGCCCGATATCCGCGCCCGCAAGGGCGGCGAGCCGATCGTTTCGCTGACCTCCTACCACGCGCACACCGCCCGGCTGGTCGACCGCTATTGCGACGTCATCCTGGTCGGTGACTCGCTCGGCATGGTGATGCACGGGCTCGAGACCACGGTGCCGGTCACGCTCGACATGATGATCCTGCAGGGCCATGCGGTGATGCGCGGCTCCAAGCGCGCGCTGGTCGTGGTGGACATGCCGTTCGGCTCCTACGAGGCCTCCAAGGAGCAGGCCTTCATGAACGCGGCGCGGGTGATGAAGGAAACCGGCTGCGGCGCCATCAAGGTCGAGGGTGGCCGCCGCCTCGCCGAGACGATCCGCTTTCTCACCGAGCGCGGCGTGCCGGTGATGGGACACGTCGGCCTGACGCCGCAGGCGATCAACACCATCGGCTCGTTCCGCGCCCAGGGCCGCGAGGAGAAGGACTGGGGCCCGATCGAGGACGACGGCCGCGCGGTCGCAGACGCCGGCGCATTCGCGGTGGTGATCGAGGCCGTGGCCGAGCCGCTGGCGCGGCGCATCACCCAGCAGGTTCCGATCCCGACCATCGGCATCGGCGCCAGCCCGGCCTGCGACGGCCAGATCCTGGTGCTGGAGGACATGCTGGGGCTTTCGCCCCGCGTGCCGAAGTTCGTCAAGCGCTACGGCGACATCGGCCCCGGCATCGAGGCTGCGGTCGCGGGCTTCGCCAAGGACGTCCGCGCCCGCGCCTTTCCGGGAACCGACCACGTTTATGCGATGAAGAAGCCCTAGGGCATGATCCGGAAAAGCGGGAACCGGTGTTCCGAAAAGATCATGCCCAAACGAAAGAGGGGCATGATCCGGAAAAGTGGGAACCGGTTTTCCGAAAAGATCATGCCCAAACGAAAAGGCCCACTTGGTGGACCTCGCGGCGGCGGTCCGCTAGAACGTCGCCGGGCTTTGCCTTGCCTCTGCCACATCGGTATTTTACGTGACTGCGCATGGCCTTAGCCGAGGGGCAGGTTCGGCCGGCCGCCGGGGAAGCTTTCGTGTCCGACATTTTCAATGAAATCGACGAGGCACTGCGTCGCGAGCAGTTCAAGAAGCTGTGGGAGCGCTACGGTATCCTGATCATTGCGCTCGCGGTGCTGTTCGTCGCCGCGGTCGGCGGCTGGCGCGCGTATCAATGGTGGGAAGCAAAAAAGGCCGCCGAGGCCGGCTCCGCGTTCGAGGCCGCGATCGTGCTCAGCACTCAGGGTCAGCACCAGGAGGCCGAGACGGCATTTGCCAAGATCGCGACCGACGGCACCGCGAACTACCGCGCGCTCGCAAAGCTGCGCGAAGCGGCCGAGCTGGCGCATCGCGATCCCAAGGCTGCGGTCGCGCTCTACGACAGCGTTGCCGCGGATCGCAGCCTCGATCAGATGCAACGCGATCTCGCCGCTTTGCGCGCGGCCTATCTGCTCGCCGACACCGCGTCCTACAATGAGCTCAAGGCCAGGATCGAGACGCTGACTGCGAACGACCGGACGTTCCGGCACAGCGCGCGCAGCTTGCTCGCGCTCTCCGCCTGGCGCGCCGATAATGCGGCGGAAACGCGCCGCTGGACCGACATGGTCTTGGGCGATCCGGCAACGCCGTCAAACCTGCGCGGTCAGATCGAAATGCTGGTCGCGCTCACCAGCCCCGACGGCAAGAGTTGAGGCCGCGATGCTGTTGCGCCGCGCCCCACTGATCGCACTCGCACTCGCCAGCGGGCTCGCGCTGTCGGGCTGCGAAACGTTCGATCTGGAGGGTCTCTTCAGTCAGAAGAAGCCGTTGCCGGGCGATCGCCGCGCCGTGTTTCCCGAGGGCGTGCCCGGCGTGCAGCAAGGCGTGCCGCCCGATCTGGTGCGCGGCTATCAGCAGCCGACCGAGGCGCCGCCGCCGGAGCCCGCGGCCGAGCAAAAGCCCAAGCCGGCGCCGCGGCGGGTTGCGACCCCTGCGCGTCCCGCCAGTCCGCCCCGGCCGCCGCGGCAACAGCAACAGGCCGTGGAGGAGGTTGATCAGCCGCCGCCGGCCCAGCAGCGGCAGGCCCAGCCGGCGCGGCCTGCGCCGCAGCCTGCGTCGCAGCCGCCCGCGGCATGGCCGAGCCCGCAGCCGGCGCAATCCCAGCCGCCGCCGGCCTGGCCGGACCCGCCGCGCCCCGGGACGTCCACGCGTTAGGGTCGCGGTTCGGTCGTTCGCCGGAATAGTCGGCTTGGTACGTAGCGAACGTCCGCACCGCCCGAGTTGCACCAAGTGCGATCACCCTGCACGCAATAATGCTGGCAGCGCCTCAGGCGCTGCGCGACACCCAAGCGTGCGCTGCAGTCAGCACTTCAAGGCCACTGACTGTCAGGCGCGTTATCAAGGTTGAGAAGCTCCAGCGCGCGAGCTGATGACATTTCAAATTGTGTTTTCTGATCAGCAAGCTATCGCTACAACCGTACGCCCTCAATACGTGTATATTAATGTCATGCAATTCTAATTTGCCATCGCCTTGTGGATTTGCATAAGCTCAAAACTCACGCGTCAGGCTTTGCAATTCAGTCGTCCGTGATCGCCGCATGAAAGCGTCCCGCTTCCGCCCCCTGTTCAACATTGTGATTGGGCTGAAATTCAGCTCTTCGCTCACAGGGGAGAAATCTATGCTCGTTCCAGCTTCGCAATCTGTCCGATTCGCAAGCGCGGTCAACTTCGGTCGTTTGTCCGGTGTGATGATCGTCGCCCCGCTCACTACTTTGGGGCGGATGAAATGGCCACTTCGACTACTCGCGCAGAAATCGTGCTCGAAGCCACAGGCCGCCCCAAACGGCTGTCGGCCAAACATTGTGAGCTCACTTTGTTATTTGATGGCATGTTTGCTTGCCGGCGCGGTGCTCACCTTTGCCAGTGCGCTTGCGACAGTGTCCGCTGAACAATCTGCGCCTTACGAAGAGTTTCGGAAGACGTCAGCAATTTTGCGGGCCCATGCGCGCATTATTCTGGCGCAAGCGGAACAAACCAACAGAGGCACGCAGCGTCATCCCGAAGGCACATCTGACTACAACAAGAAAAATTACGCTCAATTGATGGATGTTCATGCCTATGCATTCGCCCAAGAGTCGGGAGGTCCGACAAAAAAGCAGCACTTAGCGATGCCGCCAGCATCGTTCTTTGGCGCCATGTTGTTGACATTGGCAGTCTTTCTGGTCGGGTACTCCGTTATCCGAATGCTGAAGTTGAATCTTCCCAGATCGCGAACTTTTCGCGAGTGGTTCCTTTCAGGCTTTTGGATCTTTCCGCCTTCGGTCGATCGAAAGCTCATCGTGCGGAACAGGGTTGCATGGGTCATCGTCGTATTCGTCACGTACGTAATCGTAACAAGCATCTTCATAGGATAATACAAACGCGGGAATTACGGTGACACCTTACCAATTCCCCAATTAGCTCCGCTCTGATCCCCGCCTACACATGGCGCGTATCCGCCGCATCATCGCTCCAGGCTTCCCGCACCACGTCACGCAGCGTGGCAACCGGCGCGAGCTGGTGTTCTTCGAAGCTCGCCGCCCGCTCGGCCCGCCGGAGTTTGTCGCGACGTTGGAGAAGCAATTGCGGCGGACGCTGCGGCTGCGCAAGCGGGCGCAAGCCGAAGGTGGCGGAAGGAGTGGAGACGCTGACGCTATTCCCAGAGCCGCGGTGAATTGTGCAATTGGTAAGGTGTCACCGTAATTTCGCGTTGGACCGACCGGTCTGCAAGCCGGGCGGCTACGAGGACCTACGCCACGTGGCCAAGGACCGAGCCGCATTCGATGCCTTCCACCAAAGGTGTCGTCTGGGGGGCATTAATGGCAACGATGGTATTGAGCACGTCAACTCAAAACGCAATTCAGCCGTGCATGTATCAAAACGGCGGCGGATTGCGCTGCGCTAATTGAGCGTGCGCTGAACGAAGGGCACGGCGATGATGGAAGCGTGTCGAATTTTTATCGGCGTCATCGGATTTGTCTGGTTCGTCCTGACTTGGACGGCCTCGTCTGCGCCGGCGCAAATCCGAACGGTAACCAACGACGGCATCGCGCTCGATGAAACGATCCTCGTGCGCGTGCACGGCGTTCTGTTTCGCATTCCGGCCGGATATCTGGTGCCTTGGCCGAAGCCGGCCATGCGCGGCCAGGTAAACGAACGCGACAACCTCAATTTCAATTTCTGGATGCCGGAGCCGCGCTACGTCGAGATCGATGATATCTCGATTGACGGCTCCAGGCCCGCGGAGCGCGGGCGCGAACGGCCGGGCCGCGACGCCTATGTCGTCAAGGTGCGATCGCTGCAACCGGCGACCAAACTGGATACGCCCGGCTACATCTCGCCGGAAAAGCGATTTCAGAACTTCACGTCGCTCCCCGCCCCTTCGTCGTATTCATTTTACCAAGAGAAGTTCGGCCTCACCCGCTTCTGGCGACACGACTGGCCCCATCCTCAGCCGAAGCCATTCATGCAATATCGCCATGCCGAAAATACCGATCCGCAGGTGAACCTGCGGTGCACTCCGCCGCATGAGGCACCGCCAAATCCTCTGTGCTCTGGAGATGTCCACTTCGCCGGCGACGATCTCGGCTTTTACTTTCGCTTCCCGCGATCCGAACTGCCGCGCTGGCGGGAAATCGCAGAGGCCGTACGTGCGCTTATTAAGTCATGGAAAGCATCTCCATGAACAAGTGAACTACACAACAGACAATAAATCGTTCAATGGGGATTACGGTGACACCTTACCAATTGGCACAATTAACGCCGCTCTGGTCCGATTCACGCATGGCGCGTATCGGCCGCATCATCGCTCCTAAGGTGTCACCGTAATTCTTTGTTTGCGACCGGCCGCCTAAATCGGAAGAACTCCGTGGCGGAACAAAACTCGCACTTGAACATGTGCAGCTCTACCAGTTCATCGGCCAGTGGCCACACGCGTACAACCACCATCGCGGCGCCACACTTTGCGCACGGCGTAGTTACGTCCTTTCGACGAACGCCAACCATTTCATAATGGTGGACCTTGGCTATGCCAAAGTCGAGCCAGCTTTGGCCAACGCCTTCGAGACTGGGCGTGGCTCGGGAGAATGGTGAGAACTTGTTCGAAATCGCGCTCTTTCAACGTTAGCCACAGCACGATCTCGAGGCTATGATTTCCTAGGGATGGCTTACGGGCGGGCATGGCTCTCAATCCCGTGCCGGAGTCGCCATGTGGTCTTGCCTGGTCTTCCTTTCTCTCCTCCTCCTGCCCGGCCAAGTCCTGGCCGGTGCTAAGGAGCAGGTCGCGACGCTTGCTCCTTCGGGGCTGGTGCTCGTGATGGACGCCGAGGGCAACGAGCTGGTGGCTCAGAACGCTGACGAGCCCTTCGTCCCGGCCTCCGTCACCAAAATCGTGACCGCCTGGGTGGCGATGGAGGTGCTGGGCGGGGACTACCGCTTCCAGACCAGCTTCTACCTGGACGACAACCGGGTGCTGTACGTGCGCGGGGGCGGAGATCCCTTCCTGATTTCGGAAGAACTGGCTCTGCTCGCGCCGGCGCTGGTCGCCGCGGTCGGCAATAAGCCGCTCACCGGCATCGTGCTCGACGGGAGCTACTATCCCTCCGATCTCCGCATTCCGGGCATCGAGGACAGCAACGAGTCCTACGACGCCCTCAACTCCGCCCTGGCGGTGAACTTCAACACGATCTACGCCGTGCGCAGCGGCAGCAAGGTCCACTCCGGCGAGAAGCAGACGCCGATCACCCCGCTCGCGATCAGCCAGTTCCGGGCGCGGGGACCCAACGGCCGGGGTCGCATCAGCCTGAGCCAGGAGCCCGCGGTGAGCGTGCAGTACGCCGGCGAACTGCTCGCCGCGTTCATCGCGCGGGCCGGCGGCAGCGTGAAGGGCAAGATCTCGACCGGACCTGTGCCCGCGGGCCTTGTCCCGGTCTACGTTCACCGCCAGTCGCGTACCCTGGCCGAGATCCTGGCCCAGATGCTGCTCGGCTCGAACAACTACGTCGCCAACCAGGTCTTCCTGGAGATCGGCGGGCATCGTCGCGGCGGTCCCGTCAGCCTCGAGAAGTCACTCGAGGTCGCGCGCGAGATCCTGGTCGCGCACGACCTCGCCGGGGCCGTCCAGCTCGAGGAGGGCTCAGGGATCAGCCGCGGCAACCGCTTCACGGCGCGCGGCCTCGCCCAGGTCCTCAACCTCTTCGCATCCCATACCGCCCTGCTCGCCGGCCGCAAGGACGCCGCGTACAAGACCGGCACCCTCGAGGGCGTCCGCACGCTGGCGGGCTACGCCAACACCTCCAGGCACGGGCAGGTGCGCTTCGTGATCTCGCTCAAGAGCAACAATGGCGCGCTGCGCTTCCGGCTGCTCCGGGCCATCGAGTGCGGCGCTGTAGCCGAGCGCGCTTTCTTCATCCTGCGCGCCGCTAGCGCGCGCTAGACTGGCATCATGAGCTTCACCGTCGCCATCGTGGGCCGGCCGAACGTCGGCAAGTCGACGCTGTTCAATCGCCTGGTCGGCAAGCGGCTCGCTTTGGTCGACGACCGGCCGGGCGTCACCCGCGATCGCCGCGAAGGCCACGCCCGGCTCGGCGATCTCGAGTTCACCGCCATCGACACCGCCGGTCTCGAAAGCGCGGCGCCGTCGAGCCTGGCCGGCCGGATGGTAGCGCAGACCAGCGCGGCGATCGCGCACGCCGACGCCGTGATCTTTCTGATCGACGGACGCGCCGGCCTGGTGCCCGACGACCGCGTGTTCGCCGATCTGATCCGCAAATCCGGCAAGCCCGCGATCGTCGTCGCCAACAAGTGCGAAGCCCGCGCCGGCGAAGCCGGCCGGCTCGAAGCCTACGCGCTGGGGTTCGGCGATCCGCTGGCGGTCTCCGCCGAGCACGGCGAGGGCCTGTCCGATCTCTACGACGCGCTGCGCGAGGCGCTGCCGGACGCGACCGCCGAGCCGGCCGAGGACGACGTGGAGGATGACGCGGCGCGGCCGATTCGCGTCGCGGTGATCGGCCGGCCCAACGCCGGCAAGTCCACGCTAATCAACCGCCTGCTCGGGCAGGAGCGCCTGCTCACCGGTCCGGAAGCCGGCATCACGCGGGATTCCATCGCGGTCGATCTCGGCTGGCAGGGCAGGGCGTTCCGTCTCTACGACACCGCGGGCATCCGACGCCGCCCCAAGGTGCAGGAGAAGCTCGAGAAGCTTTCGGTCGCCGATGCGCTGCACGCCATCCGCTTCGCCGACGTCGTGGTGCTGCTGATGGAGCCCGACAAGGCGTTCGAGGAGCAGGATCTGCGGCTCGCCGATCTGGTCGAGCGCGAGGGCCGCGCGCTGGTGATCGGCATGAGCAAGTGGGACCTCGCCGCGCCCAAGCCCGGCGCGTTCACCAACCTGCGCGCCGAGGCCGACCATTGGCTGCCGCAGCTCAAGGGTGTGCCGGTGATCGGCGTGTCCGGCCTGACCGGCGAGGGGCTCGATTACCTGATGGAGGCGGTGCTGACGATCCACGGCGTCTGGAACACGCGGGTCGGCACGGCAGCACTGAACCGCTGGTTCGCGGCGACGGTCGCGGCGCATCCGCCGCCGGCGGTGTCGGGCCGCCGCCTCAAGCTCAACTACCTGACCCAGGCGAAAAGCCGGCCGCCGAGCTTTGTGCTGTTCTGCACCCGCGCCGACGCGGTGCCGGACGACTACAAGCGCTACCTGGTCAACGGCCTGCGCGACGCCTTCGAGCTGCCCGGCACACCGATCCGCCTGATGCTGCGCGAAAAGGCCAATCCGTTCGCCGGCCGCGCCAAGCGAAGGTAAACGCGCGGCGTCCGGCCGCGGATTAACCAGTCGGCCAACAAATCGGCACGCTGCGGCGGAACGCAGTAAATTGCTGACCGCGCAGCGGTGCTGCGTTCATGAGGAGGCCAAGGTCTCGCACGCGAGAGAGCCTCATGACTGGAAATGCTGCCTACGCAGTCCTGTCGGCTGTCGCCCTCGTGGCGATCGCCGCGCCTGCGTTTGCCAACGACCAGAACGCTCCTGCCCAGAATTCTCCGGTGCAGAGCAGCCCTGTCCAGTACAGGCCTGGAAATTTCGGCAATCCCGGCGGCCCTGCGAATTTCAGCAATGGCGGCGGCCCGGGCAACTACGGCAACGGCGGCAGTCCCGGCCATTTTCCCAATCCGGGCAGCCCTGCCAATTTCAACGGCGGCGGCAGCCCTGGCAGCTCCAACAATTTCAGCAATGGCGGCGGCAGCCCCGGCAACTACGGCAATTCCTCCAGCTCGAACTGCCCCGACTGTCCGAAGCCGCGGCCGCACTACGACAGCCAGGAGGTCGTGCACACCACCCAGGACGTCGATCAGTCGCGGGTCATCAACACGCAAAGCGTGGTGCCGGTCGCGCCGCGGATGAAGGAGACCAACCACCTCGTCATCCGCCACAACACGATCCGCAACGTCGGCGTGGTGCGTCACAACCACACCATCATCGAGAAGGAAATCCGCTACCGGCGTCGCCCGATCTACAAGCGTCCGGTGATGGTCAAATACGTCACGCAGCACTATCAGACGGTCTACAAGCCCGCGATCGTCTACGTTCCGTACGTTTATCCCGTGCGCTATTCGGTGCCGTATTACTACTATCCGAAGCAGTATTATTATCCGCAGCACCACTATCAGCAGCACTACTATCCGCAACACTGCTGTCAGCAGCATCATTATCCGCAGCATCACTATCGGCAGCATTACTATCCGCAGTATCACTATCCGCAGCAGCATTATTATCAGAGCTATCACCTCCCGTATTACGGGCGCGGCTGAGGTTGGCCTGCGTAAACTCCTGAACGCTACTCCGGCACGCGGAACGACATCAGCTTCTTGAAGCGGAAGTCGTAGATCTTGCCGGTCTCCGTGCACGACGGCAGGCAGAGCGGCACGATGGTGGCCGCGACCTCCTCCGGCGTCGGCAGCGTCATCGGGTCTTCGCCCGGCATCACCGCAGCCCGCATCCGGGTGCGCGTCGCGCCCGGGTTGAACAGATTGACCTTGATCGAGGTCGCCGCGGTCTCGCCGGCGTAGGTGCGCACCATCGCCTCCAGCGCGGCCTTCGAGGTCGAATAGAGCCCGCGGTAGGGCCGCGGGTTGGTCCCGGCGCCCGAGGTGAGGAACACCGCACGGGCGGCATCGGACTTGCGCAGCAGCGGATTGAAAAAACGGATCAGGTGCCAGTTGGCGGTGACGTTGACCGCGATCACCTCGTCCCATTCGTTCGGATGGAAGTGGTCGAGCGGCGAGTTTGACGCGCCGAGCGCCGCGTTGCCGATCAGCACGTCGAGCCGGCCGTAGCGCTCGTCAAGCGCCGCGGCGAGGCGCGCGATGCCCTCCACGTCGCGCAGCTCCAGCGGCACCAGCGTGGCGCTGCCGCCGGCCGCCTTGATGGAGTCGTCGAGCTCTTCGAGCCCGCCGACCGTGCGCGCGGTTGCGACCACATGGGCGCCGGCCTTGGCGAGCGCGATCGCGGCGGCGTGGCCGATGCCGCGCGAGGTGCCGGTGACGAGCGCGATGCGGTTGGCGAGGGGTTTTGACGTGTCATTCATGGAGCGGCGTAGCTAGCATCGTTGGCGCCGCCGTGAAAGACAAGTTTTTGGCGCGGATGATGCCCGCAGAACGGCAATGGCATCACGCCGTCTCGCCGCCGGTGTCGCCATGCGAATGGTAGATGCGAAGAACCTGCACGCTCTTTGGCATCTCGATCAGAAATTCCGGATCGCGGTCGAGATGATGAATCTTGGTCGGGTCGCCGCCGGTGAAGCGCGCCATCGCCTCGACGCTTTCCCAGTATGAGATGGTCATGAACTCGGTTTCGTCGCCGCGGTCCTCGCGCAGCGTCTGCACGCCCATCGCCTTCTCGATCAGCGGCTTGATGCCGGCCTCGAAGTTGTAGGCCTCGTATTCGTCGGCGCGATCGCGGCGGGTGCGGCCGCGCCAAATCCGCGCGATGGCGGGCCGTCCGTTTCGCTCATTCATGGGCCGCTCCGTCGATGATCGTCGACGCTGCATCAACGGAAGCGTTGGCTCAGGGTTCCGCGCCGCGCCGGCCGTGCCCGCTACACCTTCGGAATGTTCGCGTCGTTGACGACTTTCGTCCATTTGGCGACGTCGTCGACCACGCGCGCCTTGAAGCCCTCCGGCGTGGTCGGCACCATGTCGGCGCCGAGCGCGCGCAGCCGTGTGATGACGTCCGGCTCGGCCAGGATTGCTCGCACCTCCGCGTTGATCTTGCTGACGAACGCCGCCGGCAGTCCGGCAGGGCCCGCGATGCCGAGCCAGCCGGTCACCGAATAGCCGGCGAGGCCGCTCGAGGCGATGGTCGGCACGCCGGGCAGGGCGAAGAACGGTTTCGTCCCCGTGATGGCGATCGGCCGCAGCCGGCCGTCGGCGAGGAACGGCAGCAGCACCTGCGGCGTGTCGACCTGGAAGTCGACCCGCTTGGCGATCAGGTCGGTGATCGCTTGCGGCGAGCCGCGATACGGCACGTGCTGGATCTTGATCCTGGCCATGGCGACCAAGAGCTCGGAGGCGAGATGCATGCCGGTGCCGTTGCCGGCGGTGGCGTAGGTCAGCTTGCCCGGGTCCGCCTGCGCGCTCTTGACGACATCCTCGACCGTCTTCGCCGGATGATCCGGGTAGGTCACCAGGATGAACGGGTTTTCCGTCAGCATGCTGATGAAGCTGAAGTCGTCGACCACGTTGTAGGTGAGCTGCTTGTAGATCGCGGCGGCGACCGGGTGACCGCTCGGCAGGATGGCGAGCGTGTTGCCGTCGGGCGCCGCGCGCGCCACCGCTGCGGCCGAAACGGTGCCGCCGGCGCCGACCCGCGTTTCGACCACGACCGGCTGGCCCAATCGTTTGCTGAGACCGTCGGCGATGATCCGCGCGGTGATGTCGACGTTGGCGCCGGGTGTGAAGCCGTGCATCAGGGTAATGGCGCGGCCGGATTGCGCGCGGGCTGCAGTCGGCGCGACCGCCAGCGCCGAGAGGCCGGCGAGTGCGCTGCGGCGGGTGATGGTTGGTGTCACTGGTTTGTCTCCGCTCTTTCAGCCGTCATGCGCGGGCTTGACCCGCGCATCCATCGTCTTTTGCGATAAGGGATGGATTGTCGGGCCAAGCCCGGCAATGACGATGTTGTGTGTTGGTGCGAGCCTTGTGCGCATGGACAGCAACTCATTGCGGCGCCGTCTCCACTCGGTAGCCGCCTTCGCGCATGATCCGCGCGCCGGATGAGGCCAGCTCATCGAGTCGGTTGCGCAGCACGTCCGCCGGAAACGTCAGCTTGCCATTTTGCTTGCGCGTCACACCATCGACGATGACGGTGTCGACATTGCCGGCGCCGGCGATCTCGACGATCGAATAGACCGGGTCATGGACCGGCGCCATGTTCACGTCGTTGGCGTTGAGCATCACAATGTCGGCCTTCTTGCCGGGCGACAGCGTTCCGATCTGGTCGTCCATCTGGAACGCTTTCGCGCCGTTGATGGTGGTCCATTCCAGCGCCTCGCGCGAGCGCACCGGGATGGTTTTGTAATGCGAGTTGCCGCGCAGCACGTTGTTGCGGATTTCCTTGCCGCGCGCGAACAAGAGCGCCGCCTGCATCTCGCGGAACATCTGCCCGGAGCAGTACAGCTCGACGTCGATGCCGAGCGAGGGCGCCCCGCCGGCCTCGCGATAGGCCGCGACCATGGTGTCGCCGATGTGATGGTGCAGCTCGACGAGAACCGTCGAGGTCAGCGACGCGCCTGAGTCGACGACCATGCTGAGCGTGCCGTGGTCGTAGCTCGTGCCGTGCACGAGGTTGTGGTCGGGGCCGAGCAGTCCTTCCTTGGCCATGCGGGCATAGCCGTCGGGCGCCATGCTGTCCTCGCGCCGCCGCGTGTGCGACGACGAGACGAGGCCCAGCTCGCGCGCCATCCTGATGTCGTGCTCGACCACGTCCCAGGTGCTCCAGTCCGGCCCGAGGATCGCCATGGCGAGCGTGATGCGGCCGTCGTCAGAGGCGAGCCGGCCCTTGCGCAGCGCTTCGACGCGATCGCGCGGATGCGGAAGGTGGGTGAACGGCACCGGGTCGTTACGGCCCATCGGCTTCGCGGTGCCGTGCGCGAACACGGCGCGGATGCCGCTGTCGGCAAGGCCGTCGATGGCGCGCTCGGCCATGTCAAGCGAGGTGATGTTGTGGCACCAGTCGACCAGGGTGGTGACGCCGGCGTCGATCTGCGCCAGCGCGCCGATCAGGTTGGCGACGTAATTGTCCTCGGCCTTGTAGCACGTCGCCAGGTTGCCATGGACGTGCTTGAAATAGTCGGCCGAGAGCCACTCGCTTCCGATGCCGCGCAGCGCGGTCTCCCAGGTGTGCATGTGGGCGTTGACCAGGCCCGGCATCACGATCTTGTCGGAGGCGTCGATGGTCTCGTCCGTGGTCGCTCCGAGGTTGCGGCCGACCGCTTCGATCTTGTTGCCGCTGAACAAGAGCTCACCGTTCTTGAAGTCGCCGAGCATGGGGTCGAGGGTGACCAGCCAGCCGCATCGGATCAGCACGCGTTTCATGTCGGACATTCCCATTTCGTGACGCTGCCGGCGGCAAGCCGGCGCATGGCACTGCAGTGTTGCGCGGGGATTATGCCGGGCGCTCCCAGACGCGCCTAGTGTCGCGTTCGGACGTTCGCAAAAGTGCTTGCTGAGCAATCGTGCGAACTTCGGGTCCGGGATACTGGCCGGGGGCTATTCCCGGCACGCTGGTATGCGTTTCTGCGCGTGCCCCTTGAGGGAGGCGTACAGGCTCAGCATCAGGCGCCTCTACCATGTTCATGGGATGGGCTGGAGCCGCGCGCGGCCGCATGTTCGGCGGGCCAAATCGATTACCCACGAGGAACCCCATGCGCGCGCACCTTCTTTCCGCGGCGGCCGTTGCCGCCACGCTGACGCTGACCACCGTTCCGTCGCTTGCCAATCGGGCCACCGCCGATGCCTGCGCGGCAAAGCTGCCGGCGGACGCGAAGCTGATCTACACCGCCACCATCGGTTCGGTGGTTCCGGGCGTGAACCTTGCCGACAACGTCAGGTCGAAGGCTCGCGAACTCGTCATGGCGGGCAAGCTGACACGCGATCAGGCACAGCCTGCCGCCCAGGCCGCCGGTGCCTGCCTCAAGCAAGCCTTGTGAAAGGAGATGAGAGATGAAGATCCGAGCAATTCAATTCGGCCTGTTGGCCGTGACGGTTCTGATCGGCAGCATCAATTCGGCTGACGCTGTCGTGTACTGCAGATACGTCGGCGTGCCCCAAGGCTGCGTCGTCAGGCCGGGTGTCGTGCTGCGTCCCGCGCCAGTCGTCGTCGCCCCCGTTGCGCGTGCGCCCGTCGCGGCGGCCGCCGTCGCCACGCCAGGCGTCGGCGCTCCCGGGGTCGGCGTCCGCGCCGGCACCCCCATGAATCGCGGCGGCCCCGTCAATCGAGTCGGACGGCGCTGACGCGTGGCCGGCAGAAGCGGCAACCAACGCCCCATGTTGCCGCTTCTCCGGCCGACGTCATCTCGGCAGTGTGCTTTGCAGGTCGGTCAGGCGGCGCGGCAGCAGCAATGTGACCTTCAGCCCGCGAGGCATGGTGGACAGCTGCAACTCGCCGCCAAGCTGCCGGGCACGGCCGCGCATATTCTCGACACCGAGACCGCCCGCAGTTGCCTTGAACGGTTGGCCGTCGTTTTCGATGCTGATGGCCGCCATGGCGTTGGGGGCCTCGGCACCGCGGATGGTGATCTTGCGGGCCGGCCCATGCTTGAGCGCATTGGTGACCGCCTCTTGAAGAATGCGAAGAACGCTCAGTGCGTTCCCCGGCGTCACCCCGCTGACCTCCGGTAACTCCGCGGTGGACCAGTCAAGCTCAACACCAAGGCGCCGCAATTGCGGGGAGAGGCGCTCCCGGAAGCTGGCGAGCGCGAGCGGCAGTTCACGATCGCCGAGATCGAGCGAGTAAATCACCAGCCGCAGATCGTCGAGCGCCTCGCGTGCCGCCTGTTCGATCGGTTTGGCGCCGCCGTCCGCCCGTTCGGCCATGGCAATGATTGAAACCAGGTGTCCGCTGATTCCATCGTGCAGGTCGCGGGTGAGGCGTTGGCGTTCCTGCTCTCGAACCAGGCGGGCCGCCTCGTCGCGCTCCTGGCGATGCAACGCAGCGAGCTCGGCCTGCTGCTCTGCGAGTTTCATATTGAGGTTTTCATTGGCGCGATCGAGATGATCGAGGCTTACCGCGAGGCGGCGCATCAGCACCGCCAGGATCGACGCGAGCAGCAGCGCCCGGACGTAAGGCAGCATCAGGATCGAGCCTTCGAACAGGCCGAGCAGGATGCCGAGGTCACGCGCCGAGAACCAGCAGAGCAGGAAGATCGGCGGCAGCATCAGCCGCGCCTCGGTGCTGCCCAGCCAGAACGCGCCCCAGGTGACAATGGCGGTCGCGACAATCAGTCCCGCCAACAGAAGCGGCACATTGATCGAGACGAGCTGCGGCGTGGAGATGAGCCCGCTGACGACCGCAATCAGCGAGACGGCCGGCACGGCGACGGTGGCCAAGGTGAGCGCGCGAGGCGGGCGAGTGCCGTTCAGCGCCAGTGCAACGCCGATAATGGCGAGGCCGACCGCGGGAATCAGCGCGACCACCACCATCCGGATAACGCGCAATGCGGGCGACACGTCCACGAACAGACCGGTCGACACGATCAGGCCGATGCTAACGCCGGCGGCAAGCCAGGCGAACAGTGGATCGCGTGGTCGGTAGAAATACGCAATGAGGATGCCGAGCGTGAGCAGCGCTTGCGCGGCCAGCGCCATCGCCTTGAGTTCATCCTCGAACAGCGCGCGCAGCCTGAAGTTGGGTGCCAGCGACGCTTCGGTGCCGACATACATCTTGTTCGGATAGCTCGGCAGCACGTCGCGGGATGGCCCGAACGCGAGCATCACCTCGTTGCGGCCGGTGCGAAGCTGCGCGCGGGGCAGCCGCACCAGCGATGTGCCGCGCACCATCGGCTCGGACCAGATGGCACGCAGATCGCTCTTGAAGATCGGCTCGCCGTTGAACTCGAGCGCAAAGTTCTGGCCGGTCGCAGGGATCAGCAGGAACAGTGCGTCGTGCGGCACCGCGGCGAGATCGAACTGAATCCGGTAGAGCGGACGGTTGGATTGCCTGATGACGCTGCGATTGGCCGCGCTCGGCGGCAGGACGATGTCGCGGCTTTGTCCGTCGCTCGACTGGAAAACCGCGCGATCGATCGCAATCGCGTCGCGCGGCTCGGGAATGCTGATCAGGGAGCTCGCCAGCGCGATCGCCAGTGTGGCGGCCGCCATCGCACCCCAGCCGAGCTGGCGAAGCCAGATCACAGCCGGATTAGGCCCCGGCGCGAGGCTTCGTACACGGCCTCCGACCGATTGTTGGCCTGCAGCTTGCGATAGATGTTCTTGATGTGCACGGGCACCGTTTGCTTGGAGATATGCAAGCGCTCGGCGAGTTCGCCATACGTAAAACCCTTGGCGATGCCCCACAGGATGTCCATCTCGCGCGGCGTGAGCCGCTCGGCCGGGGCAACGGTTGGCGGGTGGGCGGCGCCGTCGCGGCTTGCGAGCCGGCGGATGATCGTGCGGGCGATGGCGGTCGAGATCGGTGAGCGGCCGGCCAGCAACTCGGCGACGGCGTCGATGATGTTGATCGGGTCGCTGTCCTTGAGCAGGTAGCCGGACGCGCCTGCCTCGATGGCGTCGATCACGGTGCGCTCGTCCGCCAGCACCGAGATCACCATGGCTTCGGCGTCGGGCTGCCCTGCCCGCAACATGCGGATGGCGTCGACGCCGTGACCGTTCGGCAGATTGAGGTCGGTGATGAGGAGATCCAGCGGTTGATTGGCAATGATACTCGTCGCTTCGCCAAGCGTCGCGCAGGACGCGACCAACCGGCCGCCCGCCCAGGCGCGGATGATGCCGGCAAGCCGTTCGCGCACCGGTCCGTCGTCCTCAACAAGCAGGATACGGCATGCCCGCGCGCCGCTTGCGTCATCCGTCATGTGCGCCAACTTGGCCTGTCGCTGCCCCATTTCCCCAAAGCCCCGATCATCGGCGTTCCGGCCAACCGATCTATACCACCTTCATGGTATGCATGGCCGGACCATGGGCTGCGGCGAGCGCAGGCATTCGTGAAGGCGCGGTGCGTCTGGCCGCCGTCGCCGCCAGGTGCGCGTCCGCGCCTCAGCCGGCTTCGGCGAGCAACGACAACTGCCGCGGCTGGGCCTGTTGCCCGGTCTGGTCGGTGAGCCCGGTCGGGTACTCGCCGGTGAAGCAATGGTCGGTGAATTGCGGCCGTACCGGATCGCGCGCGCCGGCGCCCATGGCGCGGTAGATGCCGTCGACCGACAGGAAGGCGAGTGAATCCGCGCCGATGAATTGGCGCATGCCTTCGAGATCGTGGGTGGCGGCAAGCAGCTTGTCGCGCTCCGGCGTGTCGATGCCGTAGTAGTCGGGATGCGTGATCGGTGGCGAGGCGATGCGGAAATGCACCTCGCTTGCGCCGGCGTCGCGCATCATCTGCACGATCTTGGTCGAGGTGGTGCCGCGCACGATCGAGTCGTCGACCAGCACGATGCGCTTGCCGTTCACCACCGCGCGGTTGGCGGAGTGCTTGAGGCGCACGCCGAGCTGGCGGATCTGCTGGGTCGGTTCGATAAAGGTGCGGCCGACGTAGTGATTGCGGATGATGCCGAGTTCGTAGGGGATGCCGGCGGCCTGCGAGAAGCCGAGCGCGGCCGGCACGCCGGAGTCGGGCACCGGCACGATAACGTCGGCTGCAGCCGGCGCCTCGCGGGCAAGCTCGGCGCCCATGTTCTTGCGGATGTCATAGACCGGACGGCCGCCGACGACAGAATCGGGCCGCGCGAAATAGATGTATTCGAAGATGCAAGGCCTGGGCACCATCGGCGGGAACGGCTTGTGGCTTTGTGCGCCGTCCTCGTCGAATACCACCACCTCGCCATTCTCGATGTCGCGCACGTATTGCGCGCCGATCACATCGAGCGCGCAGGTCTCGGACGCCAGGATCGGGCAGCCGTCGAGCTTGCCGAGCACAAGCGGCCTAATGCCAAGAGGGTCTCGCGCGCCGACCAGCTTCTTGTTGGTCATGCCGACAAAGGCGTAGGCGCCTTCGAGCTGGCGCAGGCCCTCGATGAAGCGGTCGACGAAGCGGTTGCGCCTGGCGCGCGCGACCAGATGCAGGATCACCTCGGTGTCGGTGGTCGACTGCATCATTGCGCCGTCGTGCACCAGCTGGCGGCGCACCGTGATGCCGTTGGTCAAGTTGCCGTTGTGGCCGATCGCGAAGCCGCCGCCCTCGAGCTCGGCGAACAGCGGCTGCACGTTGCGCAGGATGGTCTCGCCGGTAGTCGAGTAGCGCACATGGCCGATCGCGGTCATGCCGGGCAGGCGGTCGATCACCTCGCGGCGCGAGAAGCTGTCGCCGACCAGACCCATGCGGCGCTCGGCGTGGAAGCGCTTGCCGTCGAACGAGACGATGCCGGCCGCCTCCTGGCCGCGGTGCTGCAGCGCGTGCAATCCGAGAGCGGTGATGGCGGCAGCGTCAGGATGGCCGAAAATGCCGAACACGCCGCACTCTTCGCGCAGCCGGTCGGCATTCGGGTCGAAGATGGCATCGTCCGGGTTCTGGTCCATCGATTCGCCCTTCGGCTGTCGCCTTATCATATCACGTCGCGTTAACCGGCCTGTTGATAGGTGCAGGCACCGGCGGCGCACCCAGATCGGATCGCCGATCCGACGTGCCATCGGGCGGCTCTTGCTCGTCACGCTGGCGGCGTTTGAACCACTGCGAAAGATAATTATCCATGTCCTGCGGCAACAGGGCTTGCAACCATTCCCCGGTGTTTTCCAGAACAACTCGTGACTTTGCGTTACGAACTCCTTCCGGCTGCTTGTTGCCGGGCACCAGCCAGGAGAAGAACAGGAACGCCACCACCACGATGATCAATCCGCGGGCAAGCCCGAACAGGAAGCCCAGGGTGCGATCGAGCGCGCCGATCCGGCTGTCCAGGATCATGTCGGAGACGCGGACCGTGAGGATGGAGACCACCAGCAAGGTGATCAGGAACACGCCGCCAATCACCGCGGCGGCCGCCAGCATGTCGCTGGAGATGTTCGCCTTCGCCATCGGCAAGAGCCGGTTGTAGAGCAGCACGGTTGCGACTGCAGCAGCAGCCCACGCGGCGATCGACAGCACTTCGCGCATAAAACCGCAAATCATGGCGAGCAGGCCGGAGACCAGCATCACGCCCAGCAGCAGAAAATCGAGCCAGGTGATCGGCATGGTCGTCAGGCCTGCTGCGTCTTTGAGTTCTGGCGTCCGGCGCGAATCGACCGTATGCCGCAAACCACGTGAACGGCGAGGGGCGTCCTCGGCAAGGGGAGCCGGTGCGGGCCACAAAAAATTAGTCTTGTGAGGCTTTTTCGCGTCCGTTCGACCGCCATGCGGGGCCGTGTATAGCGGGCCGCCATGACCCCGTCACCCCGTGTTCTATGTGGTTGAAAAGCTGTGCCGTTTGCTGGGGCGGCCTTGTTGCCCCGTACTCCAGGTTCCATCATGACGCAGCCCTTCGGCGCGGCACGAACGGGGTGTCCCATGGCGACCGGCGAGAAACCATCCATCGTTGGCACCGCGGTCGCAGGTTGGCGCGACGCGTTTGCCTCGATCGCTGCGATGCCGACGACCTGCGGCATCACCTTCGTGCTGGTGCTGGCGCTGAGCGCGGCAAACACCCTCCTGGTGCCACAGCCGGCCGGGACGGAGAGCGGACCGGCGCCGTTCGTCGCAGGCTTCATCACCGGCATCATTCAGTCTTTCGTGATCGCGCCGCTGGCGATCGCGGTGCACCGTTACGTGCTGCTCGGCGAGGTGACGGCGGGCTATGCGATCGATCCGTCGAGCCCGCGCTACCTGCGCTTTGTCAGCTTTGCGGTGCTGATCAACGTGCTGATGTTTGTGCCGAGCCTCATCTTCGGCATTATGCCAGCCGACTCGGCGCTTGGCGCGCCGGGTGGCGTTTGGCCTTCATCCTGGTCGTGATCAGCATCATCGTGTTGGTGCGGCGGACCATCCTGTTCCCGGCCATCGCAGTCGATGCCCCGGGTGCGACTTGGACCAACGCGCGCAATGACAACCATGGGCCATTCCTGGCGCGTGTTCTTCATCATGGTCTGCATGACCATCCCGTTGCTGATGATCATCCTGCCGCTCACGTGGTTGCTGATCGTGCCGCCCGGGGTGACCCTCGGCGGTCAGATCGTCTTCGCCGTGCTTTCGGCAATCACCCAAATCCCGACCATCTGCGCTTTCGCGGCTGCCGCCTCGCATATCTTCCGCGCTTTTGGCCGATCAACTCGGACGGCAGCCGGCATAGTTTTTTGATTGGCGCATATCCTTTTCGGCGAACGGGTGTCCGCTGCGCCGGGACATGCGCTAATCGTCAATGTCGCGGTCACGCTCGACCCGCCGCTCCTTGTCGCCGCGCGCTGCGATTTCCGAGACCAGGCTGACCAGCGTGCCGACCGGGCTGAGCGTCAGCGCGCCGTCTGTCGTCTCCTGGGCCGCCTCCTGCGCGGCCTCCGGCAACACGGCGCGCTTGAAGCCGAGCTTGTGCGCCTCCTTGAGCCGCGCGGCGGCCTGCGCCACCGGGCGGACCGCGCCCGATAGCGACACCTCGCCGAAATAAACCGCATCGGCCGGCAACGGCGCATTGGTCAGCGACGAGACCAGCGCGGCGGCGGCGGCAAGGTCAGCGGCCGGCTCCATGATCCTCAAGCCTCCAGCGACGTTGAGATAGACGTCGTGGCCGCCGAGATTGACCCCGCAGTGGGTCTGCAGCACCGCCAGCAGCATGGCGAGGCGGCTGCCGTCCCAGCCAACCACGGCGCGGCGCGGCGTGCCGAGCGCGGTCGGCGCCACCAGCGCCTGGATCTCGACCAGCACCGGGCGGGTGCCTTCGATGCCGGCGAACACCGCGGTGCCCGGCGAGCCGAGGTCGCGTTCGGACAGGAACAGCTCAGATGGGTTCGCCACTTCGCGCAGGCCAAGCCCGGTCATTTCGAACACGCCGATCTCGTCGGTCGGCCCGAACCGGTTCTTCACGGTGCGCAGGATGCGGAACTGGTGCGAGCCTTCGCCTTCGAACGACAGCACGGCGTCGACCATGTGCTCGACCACGCGGGGACCGGCGATCTGGCCGTCCTTGGTGACGTGGCCGACCAGAATGAGTGCGGCGCCGGAGCGCTTGGCGAATCGGATCAGCGCCTGCGCCGAGCCGCGCACCTGCGTCACGGTGCCGGGCGCGGATTCGATCGCGTTCGACCACATGGTTTGGATCGAGTCGATGACGACGAGGCGGGGGACCTTGCCTTCGCTGAGCGTGGCGATGACGTCTTCGACCGAAGTCTCGGCGGCGAGTTCCACCGCGGCGCCGCCGACGCCGAGCCGCTCGGCGCGCAGCCGCACCTGCGCCACCGCCTCCTCGCCGGAGATATAGACGGTGCGGTGGCCGGCGTTCGCCAGCGCCGCCGCGACCTGGATCAGGATGGTCGACTTGCCGATGCCGGGATCGCCTGCCATCAGCAGCACCGAACCGCGCACCAGGCCGCCACCGGTGACGCGGTCGAACTCGGCGACGCCGGAGGGCAGACGCGGCGCTTCCAGGGTGTCGCCGGCAAGCGCCTCGAGCTTGATCAGCCGGCCCTTGCGGGGCGCGCGTCCGCCGCCGGGGGAGGGCGCGGCGACGCCTTCCTCGACCAGCGTGTTCCATTCGCCACAGCCGACGCACTTGCCTTGCCAGCGGCCCGCGACCGCGCCGCAATTCTGGCAGACGAAACTCACGGTCTGGAGGCGGGCCATGTCACAGAACTCCGCTCATTCCCGCGCATGCGGGAATCCAGTGCCAAATGCGCCATGCTGAGTCGTGGCCCTGGGTCCCCGCGTGCGCGGGGACGAACGGAGGGAGCCGATTTATCAGAGTCATGCGCTATGCAGCCTCGATCAGCTGAATGTTGCCGCGGGCGTTGTAGTCGGGCACCGACAGCCAGTTCTGGATCGCTGCGAGCGACCAGATGTGGCCGAACGGATCAATGATGGTGGCGACGCGATCGCCCCAATCGGCATCCTGAGGTGGCGTGCGGGTCGTCGCGCCGCACGCCAGCGCACGGGCGAGCGTGACATCGAGGTTATCAACGCAGAGCTGGAAGATGGTGCTGCCACGGCCCGGCGTGGTGACGGCGCATGGGCCCGGCGCGCTGGGGTCGGCCTCGCGCTTCGGATTGGCGCCGCAGACCGTAAACGTGGCGCGGCCGATGGTGATGTCGATACCTGCGATCTCGCCGGTTTTGGGATGAATCCAATGCCGCGGCGAGGTCGCGCCGAACGCGGCGATGTAGAAGGCAGCGGCCGCCTCGTGGCGGCCGTTGGGGACAAACAGGGTCAGCCCAATGGCGTCATGGGCGGTCAAGCCGGTGATGGCCATGTCCGAATCTCCGGTGGATGGATGAGAACCTACCGGAGAAATGAGAACATTTCAAGAACATTCGGTGGAACAAGCTGGGGCATTGACGGAAACGGGCGGTTTCGCTTCGATTCCGGGCGTGCCGGCAACGATGGGGAGGCTGTCTTGGCCGACGATCGCAAGCCCTGGTTCCTGGTGATGACTCCCGAAGACGCCAACCGCGCCGGCTCGCAGTGGGTTCGAGTCGGGGCCTCACGCGGCAAGGTGGTGGCGCGGCCGATCGCGCCGGAAGGCTGGATGGTGCTGATGGCCTTCGTTGTCGCGATCACCGTGGCGCCGCTGATCATCTGGCTCGGCCTATTCCTGCCCGGTCTGCTCTCGGTGATGGCTGCAATCGCTTGGACCGTGATCGTCGAGGCGATCCTGATCGCAGCGTTCGTCATGTTGGTTCAGTCCCGCATGACACGTCTGCCGCCGGTCAATAGCGGGCTGTCATAGTCGGGCCGAGCCGCGGATCCAGTGGATTGCGTGAGGATTTGTTAAGCCAATCGAAAGCCGACTTTGCGAGCATTCTTGCATGCTTGCCAGTCGTCGCCTGCCGTCGTTCGCCCTGTTGCTGGGGTTCGCTTGGCTGTTAGCCGCGCTGCAATTGGCGGCCGGCGAATGGGCCGCGACCGCGGTCACGCTTCCGGATACCGACGATGCGATGCGGCTTGTCCAGCTGCGCGAATTTCTAGCAGGCAGACGCTGGTTCGACCTGCACGAGCCGCGTCTTGGCCCGCCCACCGGCTATGATACCCACTGGTCGCGGTTGATCGATGTCGGACTCGCCGGGCTGTTTTTGGCTTTCCGCACGGTCGCAGCACCCGAACAGGCCGAGCGGCTCACCGCCATTCTGTGGCCAATGCTGTGGCTGCTGCCAATCATCGGCGGCGTCGCCGCGCTGGCCTGGCGCCTGGGGGGACGCGATGCGGCCCTGATCGCCTTGTTGCTGGCGACGTTCAGCTTGCCCGCGTTCCAGCAATTCCGGCCCGGTCGCATCGATCACCATAACGTGCAGATGACGCTGGCCGTGCTGACCGTCGCCGTGTCCGTATGGGCTGGCCGCTGGCGGGCGGCACCTCTCGCCACCGGCCTGTTGAGTGGGCTCGCCTTAGCCATCGGGCTCGAGGGCGTGCCGTTCGTCATGCTGGCTGGCGCCGGCTTTGCGCTGCGCTTCGTCCTGGATCGTGAGGCGGCGCGCGATCTTCGCGTCTATGGGCTGACGGTCGCTGCAAGCACGGTTTTCGCCTTCCTGATCAATGTCGGGCCGACCCGCTGGACGCAGAGCGTCTGCGACGCCATCGCGATCAATTCGACGACCGCGGTTGCGGTTGGCGGCCTCGCGCTCGCCATCGTCGGCCGCACCTGCGGGTTCGAGAACTGGCGCCAACGGACGATGGCCATTGTCGGCGCCGGCCTGCTTGCCCTGGCCGCCTTCGTCCTGATCGAGCCGCGCTGTCTTGGTGGAATATTTGCCTTGGCCGATCCGGGGATCGGTCCCGCCTGGCTCAATCACATCGCCGAAGTGCAGTCGCTGCCGAGCATGATGCACCGGTCGCTTGTGAACGGCCTTGCCACGATCGCCTTCCCGGCGGCGGCGCTGGCGGCCCTGCTGATGCTTTCGCCCGGTCAGCGCGATCCCGCCTTCGCAATCGCCGCCGCCGCGTTTCTCCTGGCCCTCGCCATGACGCTCACGCTCGCGAAGGTGTTCTCCTACGCAGTCTGGTTTGGTCTCCCATTCGTTGCTGCCGCACTGACGCGAATCCGCAGCATCGTACCGCGCGCTTTCGCGGCGCTTGTCCTGACCCCGGCCGCCATTGGTCTCGGCGCAATCGGGATTGGCTCGGCCGCAGGCTCGCATCCGATCGCGTTGAACACGCCGGAGCGCCAGGCTTGCGTCAGCAAACAGGGCGCCGCCGCCTTGGCGAAGCTGCCGCCCGGCGTGGTTTTGACCAACGAGTTGGAATGGGCGCCATACCTCCTCGCATTCACACCGCATTCGATGCTGGCCGCGCCGTATCACCGGCTGTCGTCGACGATCGTCACCGCGCATGCGGCGCTGGCGCGGCCTCTCGCCGAGGCGCGGACCATCATGGCTGACAGCCGCATCGACTACATCGCCATCTGCGGGTCGCGCGGGCCGCTGGGCGTCAAGGGCGAGGCGTTCAACGCAAGCCTCTGGAACCATCTGCACACGAACCAAGTGCCGGACTGGATCGAGCCGGTGCCGCTCGAGGGACCGTACACAGTCTATCGCGTGCGCAAGAGTTAGACTTTCCAGACGCGGTGAAAGCGCTGGCCGAGCGAGGTCAGCACCTCGTAACCGATAGTGCCGACCTGCGCGGCGACAGCGTCGACGCCGAGCTCGCCGCCGATCAGCGTGACCATACTGCCGCGGCGGACCGCGTTGTCGGGAAGGTCGGTCACATCGATGGTGAGCAGGTCCATGGAGATGCGTCCGACGATGCGGCAGCGCTTGCCGGCGACGATGGCGTCGCGCTCGGTCGCCGCCGCGGCGCGCAGGATGCCGTCCGCATAGCCGGCCGCGACCACCGCGATCCGGCTGGCGCGCTTCGCAGCCCAGGCGGCGCCATAGCCGACGGTGGCGTTGCGCGGCACATTGCGCACCTGCAGCACGCGGCACTCCAGGGTGATCACCGGCTTCATCGGATTGGGTCGGCCGGGGATCGGATTGACGCCATACAGCGCGGAGCCCGGCCGGACCTGATCGCAATAGGCCGATTGATCCAGGAATATGCCGGAGGAATTGGCGAGCGAGCCCGGAATGCCGCGGAACAACGTCCGAATTTCCCGGAATTGCCTGATCTGTTGATCGTTCAACGGATGCTGCGGTTGGTCGGCGCAGGCGAAATGGCTCATCAGCAGGGTGAGGCCATGGTTTTCCGACTGCATGCGCATTGCCACCGCCGCGGTCTCGTCGAGCGACAAACCTAGCCGGTTCATCCCGGTGTCGACGTGCAGACCGACGCCGCCGGCCCAGCCGCTCGATGCGAAGTGGTCCCATTCGGCCAGTTCGACCGATGAATTGATCACCGGCTGCGCGTAAACGTCGGCGAAGGCCGCCCCGGTCCCGGCTGTGAAACCGTTGAGCACGTAGATCGCCGCCTCGGGCGCGAGCCGCCGGACGCGGCGTGCCTCATCGAGGTGCGCGACGAAAAACGTCTTGCAGCCAGCACGTGCGAGCGTGATCGTGACCTGATCGAGGCCGCAGCCATAGGCGTCGCCCTTAAGCACCGCGGCGCATTCGGCCGGCATCACCTTCACCGCCAGCGCGCGGTAATTGTCGAAGATCGCGGCGAGATCGATCGTCAGAATGCCGCCCGCCTCGGCCTCGGTTGGACCACCGGTCATTGTAACCGGCTCCGGCGGGGCAGGGGTGTCTGGCTTGGGTTGGCGGGCCATGGGCGGGTTATGACCGCCCGGCGCGTGGGCGTAAAGCGGTGGCAACGCTTTCAGAGGAATTTCGGCACTGAACGGTGAATGCTGACTATTCCATCCGCGTCGGCAGGTGATCGTCGGGACTGAGATCGCCGAACCGTGTGACGTGGGAGTCGAATTGCACCTGCACGGTGCCGGTCGGGCCGTGGCGCTGCTTGCCGATGATCAACTCGGCTTTGCCGTGGACCAGAGCCATCTCGGTCTGCCACTTGAGGTGTTCTTCGCTGCCCGGCCGTGGCTCCTTGTTGGCGAGGTAATACTCCTCGCGGAACACGAACAGCACCACGTCGGCGTCCTGCTCGATCGAGCCGGATTCGCGAAGATCCGAGAGTTGCGGCCGCTTGTCGTCGCGACTTTCGACCTGGCGCGAGAGCTGCGACAGCGCAACGATCGGCACGTTGAGCTCCTTGGCCAGTGCCTTGAGGTTGGTGGTGATCTCCGTCACCTCCTGCACGCGGCTCTCGGCAGCGCGGCGCTGCGAACCTTGCAGCAGCTGGATGTAGTCGATCACCAGGAGATCGAGGCCGCGTTGGCGCTTGAGCCTTCGCGCCCGCGCGGCGAGCTGCGCGATCGAGAGGCCGCCGGTCTCGTCGACGTAGAACGGTAGGCCCTGCAGTTCGATCGAGACGTCCTTGATCTTCTCGAAATCGCTCTCGCTGATGGCACCGCGCCGGATCGTGCTCGACGGCACTTCGGTCCGCTCGGAAATGATACGGGTGGCGAGTTGCTCGGCCGACATTTCCAGCGAGAAGAAGCCGACGATGCCGCCGTTCACGGTGGCCATGCTGCCGTCAGGCTGCACCTCGCCGCGATAGGCGCGCGCGACGTTGTAGGCGATGTTGGTGGCGAGCGCGGTCTTGCCCATGCCGGGGCGGCCGGCAACGATGATCAGGTCGGACTGCTGCAGGCCGCCCATCTTGGAATCAAGGTCCTTCAGCCCAGTCGCCAGTCCTGACAGCTTGCCGTCGCGCTGGAAGGCGCGCGCCGCCATGTCGACCGCGGTGGTGAGCGCCTGGGCGAAGCGCTGGAAGCCCGATCCATAGCGATTGGTTTCCGCCAGCTCGTAGAGTCTGCGTTCGGCATCCTCGATCTGTTCGCGCGGCGCGAAATCGACCGGTGCGTCGAACGCCTGGTTGACCATGTCTTCGCCGATGCCGATCAGGTTGCGGCGCAAGGACAGATCGCAAATGGTGCGGCCGTAATCTCCGGCGTTGATCACCGTCGTCGCCTCGGCCGCAAGGCGAGCGAGATACTGGCTGATGTTGAGTCCGCCAATATCGATGTCGGAGGGCAGGAAGGTTTTCAGCGTGATCGGCGTCGCAACCTTGCCGGCGCGGATCAGGTTCGAGGCCAGCTCATAGATCTGCTGATGCAGCGGCTCGTGGAAGTGCACCGGTTCGAGGAAATCGGTAACCCGATAGAACGCCTCGTTGTTGACCAGGATTGCGCCGAGCAGCGCCTGTTCTGCCTCAAGGTTATGAGGTGCGCTGCGGTATTGCGGCGCCGTGGCGTCGGCGAGTTTGCGCGCTGTCGAATCGACGGGTGCCATGATTCGCGATCGAAGAAGCCGGGTGTGTCAAAAAGAGGGAACGCGGTGATGAACGAAGACAGCCGGACTCGACGCTACATTTGGCACTCTCAGAAAACGTGCACGTGAGGCGGACGTATGGCGTAGCACTGCGCGGGGCACAGCAGGGCGCCCATTTGCAAATGTCCGCGATAATCACAGTGCCTTCGATGGATGTGGACACTGCCTTGACCGCGACGAAGTGGTATTCCGCGCGGGACTTGCAGAAGGCCGCTACTCGCCGGCCAGCCGCAATGGAGGCAGTTGCCGACCCTCGACGGCACGCAGCCGGTTTTCCTCCCGGACGATATAGTCCCGCGTCATTGGCACCACGCCCTGGCGCTTGGTGAGCTGGATCTGCATCACCATCATGGCCTGCTCGCGGAATGCCATTTCCGACGCTGCGAGATAGAACTCCCACATCCGCACGAACCGTTGATCGTAAAGCCTCTCCGCCTCGTCGCGATGGGCCAGGAAGCGGTCGCGCCACGCCTTGGTCGTCTCGGCGTAGTGCAGGCGCAGGAACTCGATGTCGGTGACGAGCAGGCCGGAGCGCTCGATCGCCGGCGTCACCTCGGACAGGGCCGGGATGTAGCCGCCGGGGAAGATGTACTTGGCAATCCAGGGATTGGTGACGTTGGGCCCCTCGGAGCGGCCGATGGTGTGCAGCAGCATCACGCCGTCGTCCACAAGCAGGCCGGCGCATTTGCGGAAGAACGCGTCGTAATAGCCCAAGCCGACGTGCTCGAACATTCCGACCGAGACGATCCGATCGAATGACTCGTCTAGCCCGCGGTAATCCTGCAAACGGAAGTCGGCCGTCGCGGTGAGGCTCTTTTCGGTGGCGCGCTGCCGGGCAATCGCCAGCTGCTCTTGCGACAGTGTGACACCGGTGACCTGCGCGCCGCAGAATTCGGCGAGATAGAGCCCAAGCCCGCCCCAGCCACAGCCGATGTCGAGCACGCGCCGTTCGGCGGTGGTGTTGTTGAGCAGGAGTTTGGCCGCGAGGTGCCGCTTCTTCGCCAATTGCGCGTCGTCGAGCGATTGGTCGGGCGTCTCGAAGTAAGCGCAGCTGTATTGCCGGTCGGCATCGAGGAAGAGCGAATAGAGGCGGCCGTCGAGATCGTAATGGTGAGCGACATTGCGCCGCGCGCGCGCCGGTAGAGTTGAGCTGCTGTAGCCGCCGATTGAGATAGCGCAGCAGCCACTGCGGACGCGCCCAGTCGGGCGGCATGCCGTCGGGGGTCTGGCCCAGCACGAGGCGAAGCAGATCGGCGACGGTGCCTTGCTCGATCAGCAGCGTGCCGTCCAAGTAGGCTTCGCCGAGTCGAAGCTCAGGGTCGAGCATGACGGCGCGCTGCGCCGCCTTGGTCG
Source organism: uncultured Alphaproteobacteria bacterium (assembly GCA_963787955.1). Lineage (GTDB taxonomy): Bacteria > Pseudomonadota > Alphaproteobacteria > Rhizobiales > Xanthobacteraceae > Z2-YC6860. Next base: position 80,121 of record CAWBFG010000023.1, read on the forward strand.
TGAAACGGGCCGCCACCGGACCGCCCGTGCCATCGCCGAAGTGAAAAACCGCCCCGCCCGCCGTGGTGACTTTGAGGTTCCCACGCCGGACAAACTGCCCCAGTCCCCACTGAAGCAACCGATCCACGGCCGCCTCCAACACCCCGTTCGTTACGTCCCTTGTGACGAAGTTGCGACTTTCGTATTAGACCAAAGGGTAAGATTAGCTGACAAGATGGTTGTGGACTGCCGGGTTCCGGACATATGGCCGCAAACAGCTGCTCTGGCCGCCTCACTTTCGCGCGATTATGGGCTACACCCGACGGACGCGGCAGATTCACCGGTCTGGCCGCGAGGAGGTGACGTTGTCCGCCTTGAGGAATTTGGCACTGGGTCTGGGGAGCGTGCTGGCCATGCTCGTCTCCGACGCGAGCGCCCAGTGGGGTAATCGCGGCCAATCCTCACCGGCTCAGGCCCAGCCTTTGGCCCAGGCCCAGAGCACTCCGCCTTCGCAAGGGACTTCGCGCGGTGAGAATTTCAGTGCCGGCAAGCCGCCGGCGCAATTGTTCGCCAGCGATTGCACCGGCGCAGGTTGCCACAGGGGGCCGCAAGGCTTGGCGAAGGATCGCGGCGCCGGGTCGCTCGCCGGCTTCCTGCGGGAGCACTACACCAACAGCCGCGAAAGCGCGGCAGCGCTGGCCGGCTATCTGGTCGGCGTGCCGGGAGCAGCGGCGCGGCCTGATGCGAAACCGGCGCGCGCGGCGGCGCGGCCCGAGGAAGCGCCGAAGCCGCCCGAGGACGTATCGCGAACCCGCAAGCCGGTGCCCGCCGAGACGGGCGAACCACCCAAGCCGGCGGCGGCGGCGAAACCGCCGCGCGGGCGACAGGCCATCGTCGCCCCTCCCGCGCCTGCCGCCGCGCCGGAGCCACCGGCTCCGCCGCCGGAGCCGCCGAAGCCGCAGTGGGATATTTTCGATTAGACGGAGCTATGCCTTCTCGGGCTTGTCGGGCGCGGCCTCGTCAGCCTTCTCGTCGTCATCTTCGTCGGTCTTCGCGCCAGGTTCGAAGAATTGTTCGGCTGCGGCGACAGCTTCTGCGGCCTCCTGTTCGGCGTCGGTGCGCTGAACGGTGATGTCCTCGCCGCGGGCGAGCCGATCGGCTTCGTCGGCGCTGCGTGCGACATGGAGCGTGATCGCGACCTCTACCTCCGGATGCAACTGCACGGGGACTTTGTGCGAACCGATCGTCTTGATCGGCACGTTGAGCGCGATCTGGTTGCGATCGACCTCATAGCCGGCGTCGTTAAGCAGACCGGCGATGTCGCGCGGCGACACCGAGCCATAGAGCTGACCGACCTCGGACGCCTGGCGCAGCACTTTGAAGCTCTTGCCGTCGAGCTTGGTCGCGACCTTGCCGGCGTCGCCCTTGGCGGCGAGACTCTTCACCTCGAGGTCGGCCTTCATGCCCTCGAACTTGGACTTGTTGGCGCCGGTGGCGCGCAACGCCTTGCCTTGCGGCAGTAGAAAGTTGCGCGCAAAGCCGTCCTTTACGCGCACCACGTCGCCCATCTGGCCAAGCTTGGCGATGCGTTCGAGCAGAATCACTTCCATGTCAGGTCTCCACAGGTTGAAAGATCAAGTTCCGGGTGTTGGTGGCCCGCGCCGTTTGGCGACCTGGCCGCGAATGTCGATCGCCGCGTCGGTCAGCCCGAGCAGCATCAGCAGCAGCGCCGGCCAGCCGAGCACGAACACTGAAACGTAGGCGCCGCCGAGCATCAGCACGCGCGCGCTCATGCCACGCGTGATGTTGTGCAGCACCGCAAGCCCGAGGATGGCGAACGCCATCAGCATGCTGGAGGCGAGCACGAGCGCCGCGGTGCCGACGAATCCGGGCACGAACGAGCCGGCCAGCGCCGCGCCGGTCAGCAGCGGTGCGTATGAGGGAAATTTCATCGCCGAGAGGTCGGGCGGCGGTCGCTTCAGACGGCCGGACACCGACACGATGCGTCCGGCGAGCCAAAGGTTCAACGAATTGGTGATGGTGGTCAGCACCGCCGCGGCGGGCGGCAGCGCCAACACCAGGAAGTCGACCACCCGGTCCAGGTCGGGCGCCGGGCCTTTTGGCGTCCGCATCTGCAGGCGGAGCATGCGCTCGATGCCGTTGCGCAGTGCGGCGCGGAAGCCTTCCTCGCCGCTGCTGAAGTTGACGAGCGCGGCGATCACGATCAGCGCACCGACAATCGCCGCCCAGACCACCAGGTTGCCGATCGGGTACCATTCCATGTCATTGGGCGAGGGCTCGCCGGTCGGGCGCGCCAGAAGCGTGAGATAGCCAAGCCACCAGGCCGGCAGGCCGATCCCCAGCAGGAACATGAGAAACAGAAATTGGCCGAATACCGCCGCCAAGCTAAGCGAGGCGAACACCGCCGCGATCAGAGCCGCCCAGTGACTCCAGCCCAGCGCCGCGATCAGGATCGGCAGCGGCGCCAGATAGAAAAGCAGGACGGAAAACAGCGAGCCAGACGCGACCGAGGCGAACAGCAGCGCTGTCGCGGCGCCAGCACTAATGCCGATGAGAACCACTTGCGTCATCGAGCTGTCCCGCTCTTCGAGCGGTTAGAGACGGATCGTGTCCGTCCCAACCATCAGCCCGCGGGACCATTCCCGCAGGCCTCGATTTTCATTCCACGCACCGCCCGCGAGGGCAGGGCGTCACTTGATCACATACGGCAGCAAGCCAAGGAAGCGGGCGCGCTTGATGGCTTGCGCCAGCTCACGCTGCTTCTTGGCCGACACCGCGGTGATGCGGCTCGGCACGATCTTGCCGCGCTCGGAGATGTAGCGCTGCAAGAGCTTGGCGTCCTTATAGTCGATCTTGGGCGCGCCGTCGCCGGAGAACGGACAGGTCTTGCGGCGGCGAAAGAACGGACGGCGCGCACCACCAGCGCCTGCGCCACCTTGCGAACTGAATGCCATGACGATTACTCCTCTGTCCCGGCTTCGGCGCGCGGCTCATCGCGGTCGCGACGCGGCGGGCGATCACCACGGTCGAACCGGTCGCCGCCGCCAAAGCGGTCGCCACCGCCGAAACCGCCACCACCACCGAAGCGATCCCCGCCCCGGCGTTCGTCGCGCTCGCGATCGCGATCGACCTTGCGCATCATCGCCGAGGGGCCTTCCTCGAGCTCGTCAACGCGGACGGTGAGGTAGCGCAGGATGTCTTCGTTGATGCGCTCCTGGCGCTCGATCTCGACGATCGCCGCCGGCGGTGCATCGACGTTCAGAAGCGTGAAGTGGGCCTTGCGGTTCTTGCGGATGCGGAAGGTCAGGGACTTCACGCCCCAGTATTCGTTCTTGGTGACCTTGCCACCCAATCCTTCGATGACGCCGGTGAACTGCGCGGTCAATTCCTCGACCTGCTGCGCGCTGACGTCCTGGCGCGCAAGATAGACGTGCTCGTATAGCGGCATGGAATGCCTTTCCTCTGTTCATGTCCGTCTCTCGGCGCCAAGCCCTTCGAGCCTTCGGAAAGGCTCGATTGCTCTGAAGGCGGGAACACGGGACGCCGGACCAGAGGTCCTACCGCCAGTGCCCAACATGGCGCTGGCAGCCGTCCGTTCAGCTCCCGGCCGGGACCACGGAACGGCGTGGTTATAGGGGCTTTCGTCCCCAGTGCAAGCCGCTCGCGTCGCAAAAACAGAAATGCCGCGCGACTTGCGGCGGACAGCCACTTGACGAACCGTTAGCTTTCACTTACGGTAAGTAATGGCTAACGATAGCGCGGTGTTCGCAGCTCTGTCCGACCCGACCCGGTATCGGGTTTTTCAGCAATTGCAGTCCGGTGGCAGGTCGGTCGGCGAGATCGCCAAGGGTTTGCCGGTGACGCGCCCGGCGGTGTCGCAGCACCTGAAAGTTCTGAAGCAGGCGGGGCTGGTGGTTGATCAGGCGGAGGGTACACGCCGCGTCTACCACATCGATCCGAAAGGGCTCGGCGCCATCCGAACCTGGCTGGACCAGTTCTGGGACGTGGCGCTGCAGGCCTACGCCGACGAAGTTGAGAAAGCGGAGCGGCGATCGTGATGCAACGGACTATTGTGCCGGCCCCGGTGCGGAAAAGCGTGCGCGTCAACGCGCCGCAACAACGCGCCTTTGAAGTTTTCACCGACCGGATCGGCCAGTGGTGGCCCAAGTCGCACCACATCAGCCCGTCCGAACCGGAGACGTACGTCGTCGAGCCGCGCGAAGGCGGGCGATGGTTCGAACGTGGCACGGACGGGGTGGAGTGCGACATCGGCAAAGTGCTGGTGTGGGATCCGCCGTCACGCCTGGTGCTCGGCTGGCAGCTCACCCCCGAGTGGAAGTTCGATCCCGATCTCATCACGGAAGTCGAGGTCCGGTTCATCGCCGAAGGCACCGCCACGACGCGCGTGGAGCTTGAGCATCGCAATCTGGAGCGCCTCGGCGAACGCGCTGACGCGCTGCGTCAGCAGATCGATGCGCCCAATGGGTGGGGCGCTCTCTTGGAATTGTTCGCCCAGTTTGCAGCCCAAACGGAGAGGAAGTCGTCATGAGTGAGATCGTCATTTACGGCGTGGTTGGCAGCCCCTTTGTCCGCAGTGTCGAAATGGGCCTCAAGGAGAAACGGGCGCCGTATCGGTTGCACGCGATGAATCCGGGGGAGACGAAGAGCGAAGCCTACCTGAAGCGGCAGCCGTTCGGCCGCGTGCCGGCGTTTCAGCACGGCGACTTCGATCTGTACGAGACGCAGGCGGTGCTGCGTTACATCGACGCCGTCTTTCCCGAGCCTTCGCTGACGCCGGCCGATCCTCGCGCCGCCGCGCGGATGAACCAGATCATCGGCATCAATGACTGGTACTTGTTCCCGAAGGCAGCAGCGGTCGTTGTCTTCCAGCGCATCGTCGGGCCGATGTTGCTCAACATCACAACCGATGAAGCTGCGGTCGCTGGAGCGGTGCCAATGGCGCGCGTGTGCGTGGCCGAGCTCGACCGGCTGCTGGGAACGCAGACGTTCCTGGCCGGAGAGACGCTGTCGATCGCCGACGTGCTGCTGGCCCCGCAGGTCGATTTCTTAGCGGCGACGCCTGAGGGCAGATCGCTTCTGTCCGGCACGCGGCTCAAGGGGTGGCTTGAACGGATGAACGCGCGGCCCAGCATGATTGCAACGCAGCGGCCTGAGCCGCTTCGCGGCGCCGCCTGAGACGGCAGCTCGACCTGATCTCGCGGCTGGGGCGTCTGCCCGGTCGGCCGTGCAGCTTGACACATGCTCCGATATGGGGCCTTTCGACGCGTTTCTCGAAAGGTCTTCGGATGTCGGTCGCCTTCGTGTTTCCGGGCCAGGGCAGCCAGGTCGTTGGCATGGGCAGGGCGCTGGCCGACGCCTTTGTGCCCGCGCGCGCCGTGTTCGACGAGGTTGACGCCGCGCTTGGTGAGAAGCTCTCGACCACGATGTGGGAGGGACCGGGCGACAAGCTCACCCTCACCGAGAATGCGCAGCCCGCGCTGATGGCGGTATCGCTCGCCGCGATGCGCGTGCTTGAAACCGAGGCGGGCGTTGATCTCAGGCGTGACGCGAAGTTCGTGGCCGGTCACTCACTCGGCGAGTATTCGGCGCTGGCTGCGGCCGGCGCGCTTTCCATCTCCGACACCGCTCGGCTGCTGCGAATCCGCGGCCGCGCCATGCAGCAGGCGGTGCCGGTCGGCGCCGGTGCGATGGCGGCACTGCTCGGCCTCGAGCTTGATGCGGCGTCCGCGGTCGCGGCCGAAGCCGCGCAAGGCGAAGTCTGCCAGGCGGCCAACGACAATGGCGGCGGGCAGGTCGTGGTGTCCGGCAACAAGGCGGCAGTGGAGCGCGCGGTCGAGATCGCCAAGGCCAAGGGCGCGCGGCGCGCCATGATGTTGCAGGTGTCCGCGCCCTTCCATTGCGCGCTGATGCAACCCGCCGCCGACGCGATGGCGGAGGCATTGGGCAAGACGAGTGTGTCTGCACCGGCAGTTCCGGTTGTCGCCAACGTGGTGGCCGGGCCGATCAGCGATCCGCAGGAGATCGTGCGCCGCCTGGTCGAGCAGGTCACCGGCACGGTGCGCTGGCGCGAGTGTGTTACGTGCATGGCGGGGCAGGGCGTCAAGACATTCTACGAGGTCGGCGCCGGCAAGGTGCTCACGGGGTTGCTCAAGCGCATCGCCGATGGCGCCACCGGAAGCGCGATCGGCACGCCCGAGGACGTTGCGGCGTTCAAGGCGCGCGGCGCATGAACGCGCCGCATATGGAGAGAGCGATGTTCAACTTGACCGGCAAGACCGCGCTGGTGACCGGTGCGACCGGTGGAATCGGCGGCGCAGTGGCGCGCGCGCTGCATGCGCAGGGCGCCAAGGTCGCGGTGTCCGGGACGCGGCGCGAAGTGCTGGACGCGCTTGCCGCTGAGCTCGGCGGCGCGCCGGTACTGCCGTGCGATCTCGCCGACAAAGATGCGGTCGAGGCGCTGGTGCCGAAGGTCGAAGAGGCGCTGGGCCAGCTCGATATTCTGGTGGCGAACGCCGGCATCACCCGCGACAACCTGTTTGTCGCGCTGCGGGACGAGGACTGGGAGCAGGTGCTCAACGTCAACCTGACCTCGACGTTCCGCCTCGCGCGCGCCGCGGTGAAGGGGATGATGCGCCGGCAATTCGGCCGGGTGATCGGCATCACCTCGGTGGTTGGCGTGACCGGCAACGCCGGGCAGAGCAACTACACCGCCGCCAAAGCCGGCATGATCGGCATGTTCAAGTCGATCGGCAAGGAATACGCCAAGCGCGGCGTCACCGCGAATTGCGTGGCGCCGGGCTTCATCGCCACGCCGATGACCGACAAGCTCGAACGACAAGCAGCGCGAGACGATACTCAGCATGGTGCCGGCCGGCCGGCTTGGCAGCGGCGCCGATGTCGCGGCGGCGGTGGTCTATCTTGCGTCCGATGAGGCCGCCTACGTCACCGGGCAGACGCTGCATATTAACGGTGGGATGGCGATGATCTGACGTCGGATTGTGGCACGCCCTGGCTGCGGTCGTGCTGGTCAAGGCTTCTGAAGTGTGTTTTAACCGAGCCGCGGCCTGGCTGGGGCAACCGGATGGGCGAGGGCGATACGCGGTCCGCTCGCGACCGTGCTGATCCACCCCTGTCGGATTGAGATGACGCTCTTCCTCGTTGGCTCAAGGCCGCTGATCGAACTGAAGATAACTAGAGGGTCAGACGATGAGTGATATCGGCGAGCGGGTGAAGAAGATCGTCGTGGAGCATCTGGGCGTTGAGCCCGACAAGGTTACGGAAGCTGCGAGCTTCATCGACGACCTTGGTGCCGACAGCCTCGACACCGTCGAGCTCGTCATGGCCTTCGAGGAGGAATTCGGTTGCGAGATTCCGGACGACGCGGCGGAAACCATTTTGACCGTTGGAGATGCCGTCAAGTTTCTCGAAAAGAACGCCAAGAGTTGAACCAGACGGCAGAGTCCTCAAATCCGATCGATCGCGGTGCCTGCGGCAGGCGCCTGAACGTCGTCCCTCATTCGATCATCTTTGTGGCGTTGATGGCGGCGCGGGCCCGGACGACCTTGATCGCCGTCGCAAAAACCGTTCCCATCGCTGCTTGGCGTGCCTGAGGCATTGGTATCCTGGCGCGCGACCGGAAGCATAAATGAGACGCGTCGTCGTCACCGGCATAGGAATTCTGACGCCGCTCGGCTGCGGCGCCGGAGAACGACATGGCGCCGGCTTGGTCGCTGCCGAGAGCGGCATCCGCACGCATCGACCGCTTCGAAGTGTCCGATCTCGCCTGCAAGATCGCCGGCAGTGATTCCGCGCGGCGACGGAAGCAACGGCACCTACAGTCCCGATCAGTGGATGGAGCCGAAGGAGCAGCGCAAGGTCGACAACTTCATCAGTCATGCCATGTGCGCTGCAACACCAGGCGCTCGACGACGCCGGATGGAAGCCGAAGATCGCACGAGGAACAGATCACGACCGGCGTGATGATCGGCTCCGGCATCGGCGGCATCGAGGGCATCGCCGAGACCGCAGTCCTGTTCAAGGAACGCGGGCCGCGACGAGTTTCGCCGTTCTTCATTCCCGGCCGCATCATCAATCTTGCCTCCGGCTACGTATCGATCGACCCATGGATTGAAGGGGCCGAACATTCGCGGTGGTCACTGCATGCTCCACCGGCTGCGCATGCGATCGGCGACGCCGGCCGCATGATTGCGCTGGGCGACGCCGACGTGATGGTGGCGGGTGGCAGCAGAATCGTCAGTCAATCGAATTTCGATTGCCGGCTTTGCCGCGGTGCGGGCGCTCTCCACAGGCTTTAACGACACGCCGGAAAAGGCCTCGCGCCCCTACGACAAGGATCGTGACGGCTTTGTCATGGGCGAGGGCGCCGGCATCGTCGTGCTGGAGGAGTACGAGCACGCCAAGGCGCGCGGTGCCAAAATCTATGCCGAACTGATCGGCTACGGGATGTCAGGCGACGCGCACCACATTACCGCGCCTGCGCAGGATGGTGACGGCGCGTTCCGCTGCATGGGCGCCGCGCTCAAGCGGGCCGGCATCCAGGCAAGCGATATCGACTACATCAACGCGCACGGCACCTCCACCCCGCTGGGCGACGAAATCGAGCTTGGCGCGGTGCAGCGGCTGGTCGGCAATGCCGCAAGCCGTGTGTCGATGTCGTCGACCAAGTCGTCGATCGGCCATCTGCTCGGTGCGGCCGGCGCAGTGGAGGCGATCTTCTCGGTGTTGGCGATCCGCGACAACGTGGCGCCGCCGACGCTCAATCTGGACAATCCATCAGTCGAGACACCGATCGACTTGGTCCCGCATAAGGCCCGGCATCGCGACATCGACGTGGCGTTGTCGAATTCGTTCGGCTTCGGCGGTACCAACGCTTCGCTGATCTTCCGCCGATGCCCGGACTAGGCTCCACCGCGGTGACCAGTCCGGCTGTCTCCACCCTTTCGCCATATTTGCTTTTCATGCCCGACGGATTCGCCTGTCCGGGGGATGGCCAAAAGGCATGGGCAGAGCAGCAGAAATCTGCGACCATGCGCGCCGCCGTCACGCCCCTCTTATGTGCGATTTGTCGTATTGTCTTTCATAGGGATGTTCGCGCATGAATTTGGGAGGTAGGCGGTGAACTCCCCCAATCCGCCACCTGGTGGCAACGGGGCCAAGCGGCCGCCGCCGCCCGGGTTTGGGCCGCCGGTCACGCCTGGTTCGTCGTCGCAGCCTGGCAATCCGTTCCAGGGCGCACCCGAGCCAAGGCCGGCACCGCCGACGTCCAAGCCGGCGCAGCCGCGGCCGCCTGCGCCCGCTGTATCGGTCCCTGCGCAGCGCAATGGACCGTCGGCCGGCGCTGCGTCGCCGCTGGCCCAGGCCGTACCACCGCCGGTGCAGCGTTCGGCTCCGCCGGTGCAGCAGCCGCGCAGCGCGCCCGCGGCACCTGCCGCGCCCCCAGCTGCGGCGCCTGCAGCCGCACCGCCGCGGGTGGCGCAAGCATCGAGCAATCCGGCGCCGCAATCCAATGGCAACGGCCGCGCTGCGCCGGCACCGCCCGCACCGCCGCCACTGCCTCCGGAGAACTCCCGCGCAGTGCATGGCGCGGGCGATCCCTATCCGCCGATGCAGGCCGGTTCGCTCGATTCGCCGCTGCTCGACTCCAAGCGCGTCACGCCGCGCAGCGCCCGCGCCGCGCTCGAGCCCGAGCGTATTCCGGCGCCGAAGCGGCGTTCCAAGCGCGTCCGCCACCCGTTCGTGATTGCCGGCAACCTGCTGCTCACCGTCCTGTTCCTGGCGACGATCGCGGCGGGCGTCAGCTTCGCGATCGGCAAACAGCGGTTTGATCTGCCTGGTCCGCTGGCGAGCGACAAGATCGTCAACATTCCGCGCGGTGGCGTTCGTGACACCGCGGAGTTGCTTGAGAAGGAAGGCGTGATCGACCAGCCCTACCTGTTCATGGCGGGTGCCTTGCTGATGAAGGCGCGCGACGACCTCAAGTATGGTGAGTATCAGTTCGCGAAGAACGCCAGCCTGCGCGACGTGGTCAACACCATCATCGACGGCAAGGTGGTGCAGCACGCGTTCACCATGGCCGAGGGCTTGACGTCCGACCAGGTCGTGCAGCGGCTGTTGGAGAACGAGGTGCTGACCGGCAACATCCGCGAGGTGCCGCGCGAAGGTACGCTGCTGCCGGAGACCTATCGCTTCACTCGCGGCATGACGCGCGAACAGATGATCGCGCGGATGCAGCAGCAGCAGAAGCGCCTGATCCAAGAAATCTGGGATCGACGAATGCCCGACCTGCCGATCCGCTCGGTCGAGCAGTTCATCATCCTGGCGTCGATCATCGAAAAAGAAACCGGCAAGCCGGAGGAACGAACCCGCGTCGCCGCGGTGTTCGTCAACCGGCTGAAGCAGAAGATGAAGCTGCAGTCCGATCCGACCATCATCTACGGTCTGGTTGGCGGCAAGGGCACGCTGGGTCGCGGCATCCTGAAGAGCGAGATCGAACAACCGACGCCCTACAATACCTATGTGATTGACGGGCTGCCGCCGGGCCCAATCTCCAACCCGGGACGCGCTTCACTCGAAGCCGCCGCCAATCCGGCGCGCACCAAGGAGCTGTACTTCGTCGCCGACGGCACCGGCGGCCATGCCTTCGCCGACAACTACGAGCAGCACCAAAAGAACGTCGCGCGGCTGCGCGTGCTCGAGCAGCAGGCGAACCCGCAGCCCGCCGCGGCGACCGCGCGTTCGCCGGCCGGCCGCGCGCAGCGCCCTGGCACACGGTGATAGCGAGCCGCCTGACGCGTCCCGAAAACCCGTTTCCACTTATCGGGATCATGCTCTAAGTTTGCGCGAAATTTTTCGAAACGGATTCGGACCACGATGGCGCTGTCGAGCATGACCGGCTTCGCGCGAAGCCACGGCACCGCCGGCGCCTATGCCTGGGCGTGGGAGATCAAGTCGGTCAACGCCAAAGGACTCGACCTCAAGCTGCGCCTGCCGTCCGGCTGGGACGCGATCGAAGTGCCGGTGCGCAGCCGTGCCGCCGAGGTGCTGGCGCGCGGCTCGGTGTTCGCGAACCTTACGGTCGGCCGCGAAGGCGTAGCGCCGGTCGCGCGCATCAACGAGCCGGTGCTCGCGGCGGTGTTGGGAGCCCTTAAGGGCCTGAGCGGCAAGGTCGATGCCGCGCCGCCGACGCTCGACGGCATCCTGTCGCTCAAGGGCGTGATCGACGTGACCGAGGCCGAAGAGCAGGAGAGCGAGCGTCAGGCCGCTGAGGCCGGGATCGTCGAAGGCTTTGCGCAGGCGCTCAAAGGGTTGGAGCAGATGCGCCACACCGAAGGCTCGGCGCTCGGCCATGTGCTGGCGGGGCGGCTTGCCGAGATTGCGGCACTGGCCGCGCGAGCGGAAGCTGCGCCCGGCCGCAAGGCGGAGGCAATCAAGGCCAGGCTCGCCGAGCAGATCGCCACTCTGCTCGAAGCCTCGCAGCGGCTCGATCCGGATCGACTGCACCAGGAGGCGATCCTGATGGCCAGCAAGGCGGATATCCGGGAGGAGCTCGATCGTTTGGTGGCCCATGTTGCACAGGCGCGCAAGCTTTTGGCCGCCGGCGGTCCGGTCGGACGCCGACTCGATTTTCTCTCCCAGGAGCTTAACCGCGAATCGAATACGCTGTGCGCCAAGGCGAACGACGTCGAACTCACCAACATCGGGCTGGAGCTCAAGACGGTGGTCGAGCAGTTCCGCGAGCAGGTGCAGAACCTGGAGTGACGATGGCGCGCGCGGGGGTAGCGAAGAACAAGGCTGCCGCCCGGCGCGGCATGATGCTGGTGCTGTCGTCGCCGTCCGGCGCCGGCAAGACCACGCTGTCGCGGCGGCTGCTTCAAGAAGACAAAGATATCGACCTATCCATATCAGTTACGACACGTCGCCCGCGACCCGGTGAGATTGATGGACACGACTATCATTTCATCACCAGAGCAAAGTTCGACGAGATGGTTGCAAATAAGGAATTGGTCGAATGGGCCGAAGTATTTGGGAACCACTACGGTACTCCTCGCAAGTTTGTAACGGATTCGCTGAACGCAGGGCGGGATGTGTTGTTCGATATTGATTGGCAAGGAACTCAGCAGTTGAGGGAGCACGCATACCACGATCAGGCCAGCATCTTTGTATTGCCGCCCTCTATGACCGAACTGGAGCGGCGCTTGCGAATGCGTGCCCAGGACGATGATAGCGTCATCAAAGCACGCATGACCAAGGCCGGATCAGAGCTGGGTCATTGGGCCGAATATGACTACGTCATTATTAATCGACTCTCTCGACAGGGCATTTGCACAAGTGCGAACAATATTGGCGGCGGAGCGTTTGAAGCGACAACGCCAGCCCTGGATCTCGTCTTTCGTGCGAGACTTACTCGATCAGCAATAATACTCGACGGCCCCGCTTCTTCGCGGAGCGCGCGAGCGGCAGACCGAGTCTGACCCGCGTTCGTGCGCGGTCCGCGCAAGAAAATCTGGCCGCGACGTCAGGTGCTGCCCGGCGGCGCGAAGAAGCACTTGCGTTGGCCACCCCAGTCGCAACGCCAATAGGTTCCGGTCGGCGAGGGCGTCGCCTCGTGGAACGGAATCGTCTCGCTGGTCGCCTTCACCAGATAGCCCGTCGCGGTGATCTTGATGTCGGCGGCTGCGAGCTCAATGCAGTCGCGCTCACCGCAGCACAATTCTCCGAGCGCGTTCTTGTAGCCGCCTTGCTGGATCCACGCCGCTGGCCCATGGGCATGGGCTAAAGTCAGCGAAAGCACTCCGATTGCGGCGATACCGAAAAGCACTGGACGCGTGACGCCACCGCATATGCGCAGTGTCATGACCCGCTCCTGTCGTCTCGGACCGAATCATGCTGCGCGGCAATGCGTTAAGAAATCGTTAACCATAAATTGTGTCGCAGGGGCTGGGGGTTAGCCGCCCTGCCAGGCGAACCACTGTCATCAACCGGTCATGGAGCTAAAACGACTCGCCCCACCACGCGGCCGTGGCGCAGGTCGTCGAGCGCGGATTGGGCATCACTGAGCGGTCGCTCGCGGATCGGCAGCGGCGCGATCTTGCCGGCGCGGGCGAGCGCCATCACCTCGTTCGCTTCGTCCAGCGTGCCGGTCAGCGTGCCCTCAATCGTCATCGCCTTGAGCGGGAACATCGCGACCGGCGTGGCGAAGTTGCCGCCGAGCAGGCCGGTGATCACGACCTTGCCACCCTTGGCCAGGGCACCGCCGGCGAAGCCGAGGGATTTGTCCGAGCCGACGAAATCGCACGCGGCGAACACGCCGCCTGCGGTCGATTTCAACACGGCACGGCGCGCCTCCGGATCGGCTGGATCGAAAGCGGCGCTCGCGCCGGCGGCAAGCGCCGCGTCGCGCTTGCCGGGGTCGATGTCGGCGACGATCGGCGCATGCGGGAACAGCGCGCGCGCGATGGCAAGTCCCATCATGCCGACGCCGCCCATGCCGACCAGCAGCGCCGGACCGCGCTTGGCGTGATCGCGCAGCCGCTTGAGCGCCGCATAGGCGGTGAGACCGGAACACATCAGCGCGCCGGCAAACGACGGCGCGAGCGGGGCGTGTTCGAGCAGATAGCGCGGATGCGGCACCAGCACGTGGGAGGCAAAGCCGCCGTCGACGGAAATGCCGAGGTGGCGGTTGGTCGAGCAGAGGTTTTCCTCGCCGGCGCGGCAGGCTGCGCAGGCGCCGCAGCCGATCCAGGGGAACACCGCGACCTTTGCGCCGGGCTTGGCACCGGTTGCCTGCGGTCCCGTGGTCTCGATCGTGCCGGCGATCTCATGGCCGAGCGTGAACGGCAATGTGCGGCCGGCGCGCACGTCGAGCCGCTTGCCGTCGCTGAGCAGGAAGTAGCCGTCCTGCATGTGCAGATCGGAATGGCAGACGCCGCAGCGGTCGATGCGGACCAACACCTCGCTGCCCTGCGGAGCCGGGCAGTCGACGACGGTTTCGCACAGCGGGGCTTCGTAGGCGGTGAGCGACTGACGGCGAAGCATGGTCATGGCTTGATCTTAGCCGCTTGGAATGCACGGGTCAGCGCGACGAAGCCCTCGACTGGGATTTCCTCGGCGCGCGCGGTCGGCTCGATGCCGGCGGCGGCGAGCAGGGGCAACGGGTCGGTGTTGAGCGATTTCAGGCTCTGGCGCAGCATCTTGCGGCGTTGCCCGAATGCCGCTGCCGTGACGCGTTCGAACAGCCCTCGATCGCAGGCCGGCGCATCAGGTCGCGGCACCAGTTCGACCACCGAGGATGTCACCTTAGGCGGCGGAACGAACGCGGACGGATGCACGTCGAACAGGATTTTCGCCCGCGTCCGCCAGCCCGCCAGCACCGACAGGCGGCCGTACTGCTTGTCGCCTGGCGGCGCCACGATCCGTTCGGCGACCTCACGCTGAAACATCAGCACCAGCCGGTCGAACCACGGCGGCCACGGCTCGGTGGTGAGCCATGACACCAACAGCGGCGTCGCGATGTTGTACGGCAGGTTGGCGACGATGCGCGCCGGGCCGCCGGTCCCGCGTGGTTTGAGATCGGCGGCCAGCGCGTCCGCCGCAATCACGTCGAGCCGGCCAGGATAGCGCTGCGCGATTTCGGCGAGCGCTGCCATTGCCCGGTCGTCCCGCTCCACTGCAATCACCCGGCGCGCGCCCTGCGCGAGCAGCGCACGGGTGAGACCGCCAGGCCCGGGGCCGACCTCGACCACGGTCACGCCGTCCAGCGGACCGGCGGCGCGCGCGATCCGCCCAGTGAGATTGAGATCGAGGAGAAAATTCTGACCGAGTGACTTCCGCGCCGAGAGCTCGTGCCGCCGGATCACCTCGCGCAGCGGCGGCAGGTCATCGGGCAGGCCGCTGCTCATGGATCACGCTTACGAGACTGCGGCGGCGGGCGTGGTCCGCTGTTTGGCCTCGTCCGCGAGTGCAAGTCGAGCTGCCAACCGCAACGCGGCGATCAAGCTCGTCGGATCGGCCTTGCCGGTGCCGGCGATGTCGAATGCGGTGCCGTGATCGGGCGAGGTGCGCACGAACGGCAGGCCGAGCGTCACGTTGACCGCATGGTCGAACGCCAGGGTCTTGATCGGGATCAGGGCCTGGTCGTGGTACATGCATAGCGCGGCGTCGTAGGTCTGGCGCGCCGCTTCGTGGAACATTGTGTCGGCGGGCAGCGGTCCGCGTGCGTCGATGCCGTCAGCGACCAACCGTTCGATTGCCGGCTTGACGATGTTGCTGTCTTCCTTGCCGAGCGTGCCATCTTCGCCGGCGTGCGGATTGAGGCCGGCGATCGCGAGGCGGGGCCGCGCAATGCCGAAGCGATGCGTCAGGTCGTGCGCGACCACGCGGCCGGTTTCAAAGATCAGGTCGCGGGTCAAGCGCGCCGGCACGTCCTTGAACGGCAGGTGGATGGTGACCGGAACGACGGCGACCTCGGGCGACCATAGCATCATGACCGGCCACGCCGGGTCGCCGGTCAATTCGAACGAACGTTTGGCGAGGTATTCGGTGTGGCCGGGCTCGGCGAAGCCCGACTTGTAGAGCACGCTCTTGGCGACCGGATTGGTGACGACCGCGGACGCCACGCCGCCGATCACGTCGGCCACCGCGCGGTCGATCGAGGCGATGGCGGCCGGCGCGCTGCCGGCGTCTGGAACGCCGGGCGTTGCGTCGGCCGGCAGGCCGAGCGGTGCCACCGGCAGCGCCTGGTCGAACCGCGAGACGGCCTGCGCCGGCTCGACTACGGCGATCGGCACATCGATACCAAGCAGCCGCGCGCGGCGCTCAAGCGATGCCGGGTCGGCGATCAGATAAAACGGCGGAAGCTTGAGTTCGTGGCGGCGCTGCCAGACCGCCAGCGTGATGTCGGGACCGATCCCCGCGGGCTCGCCGAGCGTCAATGCCAAGGGCCGCGACATCGATACTACCGGTGCTCGATCATCGCTTGGCTGCGCAGTTCCTTCATGAAACGCTTCGAATTCGCCTGGAATTGCTGGTTGACCAGCTCCTCGCGGACCTTGCGCTTGTCCGGCGTGTTTTCGGCACTGGCGCGCTCCTTGCGGCACAAGGCGTAGACCTCGATACCCTGCGCGGTCACCTCGGGCGCCGTCAACTTGCCGACTTCGGTTTTCTCGAGGATTTCGCGCAACGCCGGCGCCAGGTCGGCGGACGTGCGCGTGGTCGAGTTGCGCACCGCTACGTCGCGCAGACCGCGCGCCATGCGAATTCCTTCGTCGCAGCTCTGGAAACGGGCACGCAGCGCCTCGGCCTCCTTGCGCCGGGTTTCCTTCAGGGAGTCGGGAGATCCCCGCGGCACCACGAACAGGATCGGGCGAAGCGTATAGTCGTAGCCGACCGCCGCCATCGCCTCCGGATTGCTCGTCTCCAGCTTGGCGGCAATGTCCTTCTCTGAGAACTGGAAGCTGCTTTGGTACTTGCCGCGGATGATCTGGCCCCAGACCATTTCGGCCTTGATGCGCGACTTGAGCGTGGCGACCGTAAGCCCGGAGCGGGTGAGCTGTTCGGTGAGGCCTTGCGGCGTGGTCCCCGCCCGTCGCGCCATGTTGGCGAAGGCGTTCTCGACGTCGTTGTCCATACCTTCGATGCTGAAGCGCTTGAGCAATCCCAATTTGAGCTTTTCCTCGATCAGCTCTTCGATCACCTCCTGGCGCGGTGGCGCCTTGTTCGACATGACCTGGATCAACTTGGTGCGCTGCTCGACGTCGAACGCAGTGATCGGGTCGCCATTGACCAGCACGACGACCTGCTGCGCGCTGCCGGGCGCAGGCGCAGCAACAGCGAGCGTGGCCGCAAGGGCCATGAGAGCCAGCAGGCGACCGCCTGCGGCGAATGGGTTGGGCAGGTACGGCATCGCGATACCCATAGGCGCGCCAAGTATATCCCTTGGATGACGCGGAGTGGGAGCCGGCATATCCGTCACTGGCCGCCGCCAAACACGGATGAAGCGCCGGCGACCGACTGCGATGTCCCGGTGGATCCGATGGTGCGCAGCGCGATCGTCAGCATGACCCGGTGGTCCAGCGTTGAGGTGGTCGCCACTCCGAGCTGCGTGTCATAGGCATACGAATAGCCGGTGATGTAGTTCACGGCGAAGATGAAGCAGTCGTCGATGTAACCGAGCCCGAGCTGGGTGCTGGAGAATTTAGCAGCATCGACGTCGTAGCTGAGGGCGGTCGAGGCCACCCAGTTGGCGCCGATCTTGATTTGAGCCTGACCAAGAATACCCTGGCGCCAAGTCAGGAAGCCGAGCTGCGGCTGCGGCGCGTATTGGCCATAGAGCACTGACAGCGTGATGCGGTCGTAGCTCGCCCGGCCTTCGACTTCGAACCGGTTCAGGTCGAAGTTGTCGTGGTTGAACCGATAACGCGTGGTGAAGGTGTAGGTGCGGTCGGGCTGGTACGACACGCGGGCCACGTAGTCCGAGGCGCCGGTGTCGAGGCCGGTGCCGAGGCCGGTGTTGGTGAGGTCGGCAACCGCAAACGAGTTGGTGCCGAACATCTGGTATGACTGACCGAACAGCACGTTGAGGAAGCCGGCGCGATTGAACTGGGCCGTGTATTGCAGACCGACGTTGGCGCGGCCGCCGCCTTCGACGCGATCCCAGCCGCTGAACTTGTCGATCTTGAACAGGTTGCTGTCGTCGAAGATCAGGCTCTGCGCATCTTCGTTCGGGAACTTGCCGATGCCGGTTTCGTTGGGGCGCACAATGACCTGCGCGATGGGCGTCAGAGTTTGCGTGCCCCAGGACTGCACGTTGATGAACGGGTAGCGGTACTCGACACCGACGGTTGGCATGGCACGGAATTCGGCCCGGTCGCCGGGGGCGATAAAATTGGAGACCCCGGGCTGGGCGTCGATCGACATGGACGCAACATCGGCCCGCACGATGGCGAACGGCGTCCACTGCTGGCCGATCGGATCGGTGTAAGTGCGCTTCCAGTTGGCCTCGGCGGAGAAGCGGCTGTAGTTGCCCGGAATGCCGCGCAGCAGGCAGTTGGCGGGAATTCTTGTTCGCAGCGGGATCGGCACTGGCCGGTGCGCAGAGCGGCACAAAGAAGGTTCCGACGCCGGGATAGAAAGCAGGCATACCCTGCGTAATCGGATCGAACGCGGCATTGCTGCGGCTGAGGCTCGTCAGGTTCGTCCGGATGCCGACCTCGCCGCCCAGGATCCGCTTGTTGAACGTGTGGAAATAGTCGACCACCGGGTGAATGACTGGAATCTGACTCTGAGAGTTGGCGCTGCTAAACCCGTAGTAATAGATGCTGCGCGCATCGAAAAAGCTGCGGTTGCCGTCACCGAGCAGATAGAGTTGCGAAATACCTTCAGTGAAGCCGGTGGCGAGTGGACTATAGGTGCGCTGATAGCTCGACAGTCCGTAATCCGAGTAATACAGCGGGTCGGTCGGCATGATGCCGTCCCAGCCCCAGCTCCATTTGTCGGTCAGGGCGAAGCGCCCGCGCGTTTCGACGGTGCCGCGGAAGTCGCGATAGCTGGGATAGTTGGGGTCTTTGAATTTGTCGAGGAAATAGTCCTTGTCGAGCTGATAGATGCCCGACGCCGCGATGCTATACGATCCACTCTCCAGCCGTTGCCGCCACTCGCCTTTCACCAACGCGCCCTGTCGTGACATGATGCGCGGCGTCAGCGTGAAGTCGTAATCCGGCGCGAGCGCCCAGTAGTAGGGAATCTGGAAGCCGGCGCCGTACATCGTGTCGTACAGCGTGAGCGGCATCAGGAAGCCGGTCTTTCGCTTGACCGTCGGATCGGGCGTCGAGAAGTACGGGAAATACCCCACCGGGGTGCCGAACACCTCGAGTTGCGCGTTCTCGAAATAGACCATCTTCTCGCCGGTATCGTGGATGATCCGCGCCGCCTTGATCTGCCAGAGCGGCGGCTTTCTCGGGTCGTCCTTGCAGGGCTCGCAGGCGGTGTAGACGCCGCTTTGGAATATGGAGAACTCGCCGCTGCTGCGGTCGCCGCGCGCCGCGGCGATGCGCGTCTGATCGGGCGTCTCGATCCGCAATGAATCGACGAAACCGTCGCGGAAATCGTCACTCAGATTCATCAGCTGGCCGTGGGTGATCTGCCCCTTGGCGTCGGTCAGCCGGACATTGCCCTCGGCATGCAGCCGCTTGGTGGTTTCGTCGTAAATCACCCGGTCGGCTTCGAGTGTCGAGCCGCCGTGGTAGATTTGCACGCTACCGACCGCGGACACGCGTTTGTTCACGTAATCGTAGTTGATTTCGAGCGCTTGCAGCAGCATCGGCGGCTTCTCGCCGGGCGGACGCGGCGGCGGGGTCACCGGCGCGGGCCGCGTCGGAAACCTCAGCAGCTGCGGCGCCGGCGATTGCGTCTGCGCCAATGCGGTGTCGCTCCAAAGCGCGCCGCCAAACGCCAGCAGCGCGAGCATCGCGATACGCGCTGTTCGGCCCGAGCCCAGCTGCAGAACAATGACGCGGAACGCCATTAGCCATCCTCCTGGAATAGGAGGGCGACGAAGCCCGCGAGTCCGCAGGCGATCGTGGGCAGCCAGGCCGCGATCACTGGATTGATCAATTCGGCCTTGCTCAGGTCGTCGGTGATCTTGGAGATGACATAGACCAGGAAGCCCGACGCAATGCCGCCGAGAACCATCTTCTGCACGCCGCCCATGCGGAAGAAGCGCAGGCTGAACGCGGCCGCCAGCAGGACCATGGCGGCAAGCAGGAAGGGGCGCGACAACAGCTTCTGATACTGCAGCCGATAGGCCGAGGCGGAAAGGCCGGCGTTTTCAGCCCGGCTGATGTACTCGGGCAGCTGCCAGAACGGCACCGTCTCAGGTGTGGAAAATGTTTCCTGGACTTGTTCCGGCGTGATGTTGGTGCTCAACAGATACGAAACGCGCTCTACGGGAGGCGCGCCGGGGGCGTAGACGCGAACGTTTTCGAGCCGCCACTGGCCGGGCTCGAGTTTTGCCGAGGCCGCCTCGATGCGTTCCATGTAACGGTTGTTGAGGTCGTAGACGAAGATCGTAACAGTGCCGAGATGGATGCCCTGCTCGCGGCTGGTGGCGGCATTCATGATCGATTGATTGTCGGTGCCGCGCTGCCGCAACCAGACGCCCGTGCTCGTTGTTCCCGGCGTCTGCGGCGTCCGGCCGGAGAACTCCGCCTCCATGCGCTTGGACTGCTCGTGCATGACGGCCGCCACGGGATTGTAGACGCCGGTGGCGAAGCCGCCGACCGCCAACGCCGCGACCACTGCAGGTGCGGTGAACTGCCACGCCGACACCCCCGCCGCGCGCGCAATCACCAATTCGAGCCGGCGCGACAGATTCAGGAACGACGACATTGCCGCGACCAGAACGCCGAACGGAAGGATGCGCTCGAGGATCTGCGGGATGCGGTAGAGCGACGCCAACGCGACCTGCAGCGCCGAAGCGTTCGGGCTGCTGCCGAACCGCCGCATCATCTCCAGATAGTCGACCAGCATGACCAGGCCGAAAATGCCGAGGAAGATGGCGGCAAACGACGACAGGAACCGCATACCGAAATAGAACGAGATCGTGCGCGTCATTGCGCCGCCCCTGTCGTCGCCGGGGCAATGCGGCGCTTGAGCTGCGCAACCAGCGCGGTGAAGCGGCTGATCAAGGCGGCCGGCGGCTCGATGATCACGCCGCGCGAAATCGCAAACATGCAAGCGACAATCGTCGCGGTCAGCAGCACGTACTGCAGGATAATAATGGCGGGCACCGTCACGCCGATGATCGAGGTGACGAAACCCATCAGGCGCAACGCCACAACACCGAGGGTCAACGCGACGGTCGACCAGATGCGGCTCTGCCGCGTCGTGCTCGGTGCGCCGAGGAAGGCATAGGCCAGCACAAGGAACGCGAAGGGGTAGACCGGGGCCAGGATGCGGTCATGAAACTCGGCGCGGAAGTGCCCGGGCTGTGCCTTGTATTGAGGATCCTCGACGTTGGGCCAGATCAACTCCCAAAGGTAACGCTCGCGGACCGAGTACATGACGTACTGCGGTCCGCCCGAGAACTGCGAGAGATCGAAGGCGTAGCGGTCGAACTGCACGATGCTCGGGTCGGCCTGCTTGGCCTCGTGGCGCTGAATGTTGCCGGTTTCGAACAGGATGAAGCTGCCGGCGTCGCTCTTATAGATTTCGCCTTTCTCGGCGATGATGGTGACCCGCTCTTTGGGGTCGCGGCGATCGTCGAGCAGAATGCCGACCAGCAGTCCGTTCGGCTGCCGTTCGCGGATGAAGAACGACAGCCCGCGATCGATGGTGGTGAAACGGCCCGGCTGCACGATATTGGTGATGAGATCGGTGCGAACCTCTGTCAGCCAGCGGCGCAGCATTCGCAAGCCTTCGGGCGCGATGTAGGCGCTGACAATCGAGATCATGATCGCGCCGATGATCGTGACCGCAAGAAAGGGTTGGAACAGTCGCCATGGCGGCATGCCGGCCGCATTCATCACGATGATTTCGGAATCGGTCGCAAGTTTGTTGAGCGTATGGCCGATGGCCATCACCAGTGCGACCGGCGCGATGATCAGGACCAGGTTGGGAATGATGAGGCTGGTGATACCGACAAAGACCAGTACGGTCTGGCCGCGGTTGGTCATCAGGTCGACGTCGCGCAAGGCCTGGGTGATCCAGATGACGGACGTCAGGCTGATCAGCACCAGCAGGAACGCGCCAAACGTGGTGCGGAAAATGTAAACGCCAATAGAACCCATCCGCCCGCGCCGTCCCCTGTCGCCCAGCCATGCGGCGCACCGGACCCCCGTCCGGAGCGACACGTCCTCGAAGGCGGTCCGACCCCCCGTTAGTACTACTTTGATCCTTCGACAAAATGGCTTCGCGAAGGCAAAGCTGTTGAACATGCACAACAAAAAGTAAATGTGGCAGCCGTGCATCCCTCCCTGCGCCGGTGTCGATCGGAACCCAGACGAGGCAATGCGGCTGCGGTTGAGATTGAATTCAATCAAGGGTAGCAGGATGGGTCAAACGGGTTTTGTTTTGGCCGGTTTCAGGGGCTTGTGTGGGCTTTTTGACGCAGTGGTCACGGTGCCGGGCAGGGTGTGCTGTCCTTTGGAATTCCGGTGTAGTGGGCGCCGGGTGGTCCGGGTTCGGCGTTGGCGGGGGCCGGCCACTTCGCTAGGTTCGCCGGGCCGTGGTTACAGCGGCCCATTCGACGGCGGAGTGGCCGTATTGCCGGTCCATGCGCCGATTATCCCGAGCGCATTGCAACAAGGAAATGACGCATATGGCCGAGCCCCTCAAACTCGGATTTGAAGCTTTTGCGACGCCTGCGAAGGGCGTCCTCATCATATTCTGTGAGGAGGGGCTCAAGCTCGGTCCGGCGTCGCGCAAGCTGCTCGCGCCGGCTGGGAACCTGCTGCAGCGCGCCGCAGCAGCGGACCGCTTCACCGGCAAGAGCGGAAGCGCGCTCGACATCGTCGCGCCGGGCTCGCTGCTGGTGTCACGCCTCGTCGTGGTGGGCGTCGGCAAGGCCGGCAAGCTCAAGGCACAGGACCTCGTGAAGCTCGGCGGCGCGGCCATGGGACGCGTGCCGTCCAGCGCAACGGACGCAATGATTGTTGCGGAACTGGCGTCTGGCGCGCTCAAGCCGGATCAGGCGGCCGAACTCGCACACGGTATGCAGCTGCGCGCCTATCGGTTCGATCACTACAAGACCAAGCGCAATGAGGGCGAGGAGCCGCCGGCCGGCGCCAAGATCACCATTGCAGTCGGCAACGTTGCGGCGGCGCAAAAGGCGTGGGCGTCACGCGCGAGACTGGGTGAAGGCGTTCTCCTCGCCCGTGATCTCATCAACGAGCCCGCCAACGTGCTCTATCCGGTCGAGTTTGCCCGCCGCGCCGGCGCGCTGAAGAAGCTTGGCGTATCGGTTGAGGTGCTCGACGTCGCGGCGATGAAAAAGCTCGGCATGAACTCGCTGCTCGCGGTCGGCCAAGGTTCGGTGCACGAAAGCCGCATGGTGGTGATGCGTTGGAACGGCGGCAAGAAGGGTGCGGCGCCGATTTCGTTCATCGGCAAGGGAGTGTGCTTCGATACCGGCGGCATTTCGATCAAGCCAGCGCAGGGCATGGAGGACATGAAAGGCGACATGGCAGGTGCGGCCTGCGTGGTCGGACTGATGCACGCGCTCGCCGCGCGCAAAGCCCGCGTCAACGTGGTCGGCGCGATCGGTCTCGTCGAGAACATGCCCGACGGCAAGTCCTACCGGCCAGGCGACATCGTCAAGACCATGTCAGGGCAGACCATCGAGATCATCAACACCGACGCGGAAGGCCGCCTGGTGCTCGCCGACGTGCTGCACTACGTCAACACCGAGTACGAGCCCAAGTTCATGATCAATCTGGCGACGCTGACCGGGGCCATCATCGTCGCGCTCGGCCAGGAATACGCCGGCATGTTCTCGAACGACGACCGGCTGTGCGACCGGCTCACCAAGGCCGGACAGGCCACCGGCGAGCGAGTTTGGCGCATGCCGCTCGGTCCTGAGTACGACAAGATGATCGATTCCAAGTTCGCCGATATGAAGAACACCGGCGGCCGTTACGGCGGCTCGATCACCGCCGCGCAACTGCTGCAGCGGTTCGTCGGCAAGACGCCGTGGGCGCATCTCGACATCGCCGGCACTGCGCTCGGCTCGCCGCAAAGCGACATCAACAAGAGCTGGAGCTCCGGCTGGGGCGTCCGCCTTCTGAACCAACTCGTTGAAGAATATTACGAATAACCCGACGATGACCGAGGTCCTGTTCTATCACTTGCAGCGCCAGCCGATCGAGCGCGTGTTGCCGACCCTGCTGGAGCGGTCGTTGACGCGAGGCTGGCGTGTCGTGGTGCAAGCGTCGTCAGACGAGCGCATCGACGCGCTCGATGCACATCTGTGGACGTTCCGCGACGATAGCTTCTTGCCGCACGGCACGGCGCGGGAGGGCGACACCGCCGAACAGCCGGTGCTATTGACGACGGGCGATCACAACCCGAACCGAGCGCAGGTGCGTTTCCTGATCGATGGTGCGCCGCTGCCGGTTGATGCGGCTGCCTATGAGCGCATCGTGCTCATCTTCGACGGCGAGGACGAAGAGGCGGTGGCTGCCGCGCGCACCTGTTGGGGCGAGGTCAAGACGAAGGGCTTCGAGGCCACCTACTGGCAGCCGGATGAGCAAGGCCGTTGGGTCAAGAAAGCCTGAGGGTTGTGGCTGCCGCGATGGTGACGCAAAGTTCGGCTTTGAGTTCGCGCGCAACGTACATCAATCCGGGATTTGGCGGTGCAGCAATTGACTAGAGCATTGTGGCTGCCGGCAGCGCTTGCGCTGGGTGCATGCTCGTCCCTGGATTTCGAACTCGTTCCGCGCGCCGGATTTGACCATCGTCGCGCCCCGAACCACTGCGACGCTGCGGGAAACGCCTGTGAAGCCAGTAACCGCCGAGGATCTGGTCGGGACGGATGGAACCTGTGCCGGCGTGCCGACGGGACGCGACCCCAACATTCCGGCCACCCATCAAGATGCCGATATTCCGATGGTCCCGTCCGCCGTTGCACTCGACATGACCGAGTGTGATGTGGTGAAGCGGGCCGGCCATCCGGAAAAGGTGGATTTCAGCACCAACGAACGCGGCGAGCGCACCGTGGTGCTCACCTACACGCGCGGCGCGCGGCCCGGCGTCTACCGCTTCGCTGCCGGACGCTTGACCTCGATCGAGCGCGTTGCGGAGCCGCCGCCCCCGCCGCCGCGGCAACAGCAGCGAAAGCCACCGCGGCGCACCACCTGACGTCCGCGGATTTCCGCTAGCGGGAAGCAGTCTGCAGCGCGGCTTCGACGGCCAGCCATTCTTCTTCGGTCTGCACCAACGTGCGAGCGTGCTCTGCGCGCATCTTCGCCAGCGCGGCAGCTTTGGCGGCGTCGCGCGCGAACAATTCGCCGGACGCAAGTGTCTCGTCGATCTTAGCGATCTCGCGGGTGAGGCGGGCGATCTCGATTTCCGCCTGTGACGACTTCTTCCGGAGCGAAGCGGTTTGAGCACGGCGGTCGGACGCGTTGGCTCGAGGTTCGCTGCGCACCGTCTGCGGCGCGCGCCGGGAGCGGGCGCTGTCGCGATCATCATCGCCGCGATCGCTGAGAACGACCCGCCGGTAGTCGTCGAGGTCACCGTCGAACGGCGTGACCCGGCCATCGGCGACAAGCCAGAGCCGGTCGGCGCAGGCATCGAGCAGATGGCGGTCGTGCGAAACCAGAATCGTCGCGCCAGGGTAGTCGTTGATCGCTTCGATCAGCGCAGCGCGGCTGTCGATGTCGAGATGGTTGGTCGGCTCGTCGAGGATGAGCAGGTGTGGTCCTGTGAATGTGGCAAGACCGAGCATCAGCCGCGCCTTCTCGCCGCCGGAGAGCCTGGCGACACTGGTGTCGGCGGTCTGACCGGAAAATCCAATTGACCCGGCGATCGCGCGTACCTTCAATTCGGACGCTTCAGGCATCAGTTCGCGCAAGTGTTGATAGACGCTGTGCTCGGGGTTGAGCTCGTCGAGCTGATGCTGCGCGAAGTACGCGATCTTGAGCTTCGGAGCGCGCGTTACGGTTCCCGCTGCCGCAGCGAGTTGCGCCGCGATCAGCTTTACCAGCGTGGATTTGCCGTTGCCATTCGATCCCAGTAGCGCAATGCGGTCGTCGTCATCGATGCGCAGCGAGAGGTTCCGGAGCACGGGCCGGCCGGGTTCGTATCCCACCGACACCTCGTCAAGCGTCACGATCGGCGGCGAAAGTAGTTTGTCAGGTGCCGGGATATTGATCGGCAGCACGTCGCTCAGGGCGACCGCTGCAATCGGCTGCATCTTTTCCAGCATCTTGACGCGGGACTGCGCTTGTCGCGCCTTCGTTGCCTTGGCCTTGAAGCGATCGATGAACGCTTGCAGATGCTTGCGCTGCGCCTCCTGCTTCTTCGCCGCCTTCTGGTCGAGCATCAGCCGTTCGTTGCGCAGCTTTTCGAACGCGGTGTATCCGCCGCGGTAGAGCGTTAGCTTGTTGTTCTCAAACGACAGGATGAAGTTGACCGACGTGTCGAGCAGATCGCGGTCGTGGCTGATCACGATCATGGAGTGCGGATAGCTCGCCAGATGTTCCTGCAACCAGAGCGTGCCTTCCAGATCGAGATAGTTGGTTGGCTCGTCGAGCAGCAGGAGGTCAGGTTTGGCGAACAGCACCGCCGCAAGCGCGACGCGCATGCGCCAGCCGCCGGAAAACTCGGAGCAGGCGCGCGACTGATCAGCCTCGGAGAACCCGAGGCCGGACAAAATCGAGGCCGCGCGCGCCGGCGCCGCATAGGCGCCAATGTCGGCAAGCCGCATCTGGATGTCGGCAATGCGATGCGGGTCCTTCGCCGTGTCGGCCTCAGCCAGCAGAGCCGCCCGCTCAAGGTCAGCGCGCAGCACGACCTCGATCAGGCTTTCCGGACCGTCAGGCGCTTCCTGCGCCAGGCGTCCAACCCGCCAGCGCTGCGGCAGCTCGACGTGGCCTTGCTCCGACGGGTGATCCCCGGTGATGACGTTGAACAGCGTCGACTTGCCGCAACCGTTGCGGCCGACGAGCCCGACGCGGGAACCGGGCGCGATCCGCGCCGTCGCGCGATCGAGCAGCAGCCGGCCGGCGACGCGCACCGAGAGATCGTTGATGTCCAGCATGGCGCGCGGTTGTGAAGGACCGCGGACCTGGATGCAACGTCTTTTGCATGACACCGCAGTTGCGCCGTGTCGAACGCACGGCAAGGTAAGCAGAGCTTATTGCTTCCCGGGGAAGCTGGGGCGGGTGATCGGCAACTACGCACGTTCATTCAACGCCCATGATTATCGTCCGCGCCGCGACGTGAGTGCCGGCCCCGTTGCCGTGACATTGCCGGGTAACTTCGAGGTGCGATGAATGCACTTGGGGTTGCGCGCCATCCGGAGGAGGGGCCATGCTGAGCGGCGGTTTATCCGCGTCATGCTGAGGGAGGCCCGCCATGTGCGTACCGGGATGCCAGGAGGTGGTGCGTGAGGCTCTGACGCGCCGTGGATTCGTCGCAGGAGTTACGGCGGCAGGTTTCGCCGCGACCGCGGTCGCACCGGCGCAGGCGGCCCCCGCGCCGCGGCGGTTCAGGACCGTGGTCGACCTCACCCACACGATGTCGCCGGATTTCCCGACCTTCTTCGGCGTGCCAGGCATCGAGCTGCAGAAGCAGTTCGATATCAAGAAGGACGGTTTCAATCTCAACTGGTGGCGAATCATCGAGCACGCCGGCACCCATATCGACGCGCCGATCCATTTTTCCGAAACCGGCGATACGGTGGAGAAGATTGCAGCCGACACGCTGGTCACCCCGCTCGCCGTCATCGACGTGCGCGCGCGCGGGGCGCAGAACGCCGACTATCTGGTGTCGCGCCAGGATCTCGCCGAATGGGAAAAGAAGAACCGCCGGTTGCCGAACAATTGCTGCGTCGCGATGCTGTCCGGCTGGGCGCAGTACGTCGGCGACGGCGCGAAATACACCGGCGCATCCAGCGGCACGTTCCACTTTCCGGGCTTTTCCGCTGAAGCTGCCGAATGGCTGATCAAGGAGCGCAGCGTGGTCGGTCTCGCGGTCGATACGCTGTCGCTTGACCACGGACCATCGAAGGACTTCCGCGTGCACCGGCTATGGCTGCCGTCCGGACGCTGGGGGCTGGAAAACGTCGCGAACCTCGACAAGGTGCCCGCTGCTGGCGCCACGCTGGTGGTCGGCGCGGCCAAGGTGAAGAACGCCACCGGCGCTCCGACCCGGCTGATCGCGCTGGTTTGATCTCGTTATTTTGCGCGTGATCTATTCCAACCCGGCTCGCTCGACGGCGACGGCGATTTTCGGCGGTTCGGTCGCGCTATCGTCGCTCTGGCTATTCTGGGTAGCGCCGATCGTCGGTGGCTTGATTGGCGGTTACGTCGCGCGCTGGCTGCAGGAAGAATAGCGGTCGAGCCGACTGAGCCGTTGTCATACCGATCTGTGCTAGTTGAAATGCGAAGCCCCGGTTTTGGGACCGGGGCTTCGTGCGTCTGGGAGGAACGGCGGCTTCAGAAGCAGCGGTTGACCCAGCGCAACTTATAGCCCCACGGCGTGTTAACCCAGCGCTTCACGTAGCAGCCGCCGTAGGCGTAGCTCGCGAAGCCCGGACCGTAGAAGCCGTGGAAACGGTGACCACGCCAGTGGTGGTGATGGCCGTGGTGATGGTGGTGATGGAAGCCCTTCTTCGCTTCCGCCGGCGTGGTGCTGACGGCGAGCGAGGCCGTGCCAAGCGCGGCGGTGGCGGCGAGGGCGAGAGCGAACTTCCGGAACATAGGCGTCTCCTCGTTGGTGGATGCGGTTGTCACATCCCATGCCGGTCTGTCTGTCCGACCGGCTTTCAGGTTCATCGGTCCGATTGTGACGGCTGGGCATGAACGGCTGCTGAGACCGCAATTCAGCGACAATTTATCGGAGTGAACGCAGGGCATGCGCCGTGTTCACAAAGCGTTCATCGCAATGTGACGGCAGCCCCCAACCTTGCCGCTTTTCAGCCCGGTCGCTATAAGCCGCCGACCCGGCGAAACTCACGAAACACAAGGACAGAGACGATGGCGGCCGAGCGTACCTTTTCGATCATCAAGCCCGACGCTACTGCGCGCAATCTGACCGGCGCCATCAATGCCATGATCGAGCAGGCGGGGATGCGCATCGTCGCGCAGAAGCGCGTCCGCATCACTCGCGAGCAGGCGGAAACCTTCTACGCGGTGCACCGCGAGCGGCCGTTCTTCGGCGAACTGGTCGAGTTCATGATTTCTGGTCCGGTGGTGGTGCAGGTGCTGCAGGGCGAGAACGCGATTGCCAAGTACCGGGACATCATGGGGGCGACCGATCCGTCCAAAGCGGCGCCTGGAACCATCCGCAAAACCCACGCGAAGTCGATCGGCGAGAATTCCGTGCACGGTTCCGACGCGCCCGACACCGCGGCCAAGGAAATCGCGCAGTTCTTCTCCGGCAACGAGATCGTCGGGTAACAGTAATCCTGAAACGTGGCGCTTCGCCACGCTGGTACGCTAGTTTCTTCCCGGGATACATCTTTCGATAAGCGTCGCTGTACGTTTGGTTGCGATGCAGCCAAAGTGCAGTGGCGATAGGTCTGCGGCGATGGCCTTCGGACCGGGGGCGACAATTAAGGGAGTGCGCGGTGGGGTATATGTGGGCGGATATGATGCAGCCGGCGTTCTGGATCGCCGTCGGCCAGATCATCTGGATCAACATTCTTCTTTCCGGCGATAACGCCGTGGTCATCGCTCTGGCCTGCCGTTCGCTGCCGCCGCGGCAGCGCTTCTGGGGCATCCTCCTGGGCGCCGGCGCGGCGGTGCTGCTCCGCATCTTCTTCACCATCATCATCGCCCAGATCATGGGGGTTGCGTTCCTCAAGCTGGTCGGCGGCCTGTTGCTGCTCTGGATCGCGGTCAAGCTGATCGTGCCGACCGAAGAGCACGGCGAGGAGAGCGTGAAGGCCGGCGACACGCTGCTGCGCGCGGTGTGGCTGGTCACCGTCGCCGATATCGTGATGAGCCTCGACAACGTCATCGCCATCGCGGCTGCGGCTGAAACGGCAGCGATGCGGGTCGACGTCGCTCATGCGCTGGTGATCAAGACCACGCTGATTGTATTCGGTCTCGCCACCAGCGTGCCGCTGATCATCGCGGGGAGTGCGCTGCTGATGAAGGTGATGGAGAAATTCCCGATCCTGGTCTGGGCGGGCGCCGCGTTGCTCGGCTGGGTCGCGGGCGAGATCATCGTCAAGGACGTCGCGGTGGTCGGTTGGCTTGGCCAGGAACTGGTCGACAAGTTGCATCTCTGGGCAGCAGCCATCGGCGCGGTGTTCGTGGTCGCGCTTGGTTGGATCATCCGGCGCGCGAAGCACAGGGGTCCGCTGGAGCACCCGCTGATCATCGATCCACCGGGGCCGGAGGAGTTCCCCGGGCGCAGCAAGTCGTAGCGGTTGGCCTGGATCGTTCTCGCGAACGTGCCTGGAGCCTGGTCAGCCATGCTGAATCAGGCCCCTCGCTTTTGTTTGCGCATGATCTGATCCGAAACCGGGTCCCCCTTTGCGGCGTAATGTTTTAAGCTGAGGCGATGAATCAGGCCGTTCGCCCTCAGCCTCACGAGCCGGTGCGGATCGCGCCATCCGCATGCCCGCACGATTGCCCCTCGACCTGCGCACTCGAGATCGAGGTTCTGGACGCGCACACCATCGGGCGCGTACACGGCGCGAAAGACAACGACTACACCGCCGGAGTGATCTGCGCCAAGGTCGCCCGCTATGCCGAGCGCGTTCATCATCCCGACCGGCTGACCAGGCCGCTCATCCGCAAGGGCGCGAAAGGTTCGGGTGACTTCGAGCCGATTTCCTGGGACGCGGCGCTCGATCTGCTGGCGGAGCAATTCCTCGCCGCCGAGCAGCGCTATGGCTCGGAAGCGGTGTGGCCGTACTACTACGCCGGCACCATGGGACTGGTGATGCGTGACGGAATTCACCGATTGCGCCACGCCAAGAAATACTCCGGATTCCACACCACCATCTGCATCAACGGCGCCTACGTCGGGTTTGCCGCCGGCACCGGCAAGATCGCGGGCTCCGATCCGCGCGAAATGGCAAAGTCCGATCTGGTGGTGATCTGGGGCACCAACCCGGTCAATACTCAGGTCAACGTGATGACGCACGCGACCCGCGCCCGCAAGGAGCGCGGCGCCAAGATCGTCGCGGTCGACATCTACATGAACGGCACCATGGAGCAGGCCGACCTTGCGGTGCTGGTCAAGCCCGGCACTGACGCGGCACTCGCCTGCGCGGTGATGCATTGCCTGTTCCGCGACGGCAAGGCCGACTGGGACTATCTCAACAAATACACCGACGCGCCGCGAGAATTGGAGGCGCATCTGCGCAGCCGCACCCCGCAGTGGGCGGAAGCGATCACCGGTTGTCCGGCCGCGACCATCGAAGAGTTCGCGCGGCTGGTGGGGGCGACCAAGCGTGCCTTTTTCCGGCTCGGCTACGGCTTTGCGCGTTCGCGCAACGGCCCGGTGAGCATGCATGCGGCGTCCTGCATTCCAGCAATCACCGGCGCGTGGCTCCACGAGGGTGGCGGCGCGTTCCACAACAACGCCGACATCTACCACTGGAATAAGTCGATGCTGGAAGGCCACGACGTGCGCGACAAATCGGTGCGCATGCTCGACCAGTCGCGGATTGGCGCCATCCTCACCGGCGACAAGGCGTCGCTCTGCAATGGGCCGCCGGTCACCGCGATGTTGATCCAGAACACCAACCCGGTCTCGGTGTGCCCGGATCAAGATGTGGTCAAGCGCGGTTTTGCCCGCGATGATCTGTTCACTTGCGTGCATGAGCAGTTCATGACCGAAACCGCGCGGATGGCCGATCTAGTGCTGCCGGCGACCATGTTCATGGAGCACGACGACGTCTATCAAGGCGGCGGTCACCAGCACATCATCCTCGGCGCCAAGGCGATCGAGCCACCGGGGGAGTGCCGTTCCAACCACGAGGTGATCTGCGCGTTGGCCAAGCGCATCGGCGCGCGACATCCGGGCTTCGATATGACGCCGCGGCAGGTGATCGACTGGACGCTGCAGAAGTCGGGTTGGGGTACGCTGGCCGACCTCGAGGACAAGCGCTGGATTGATTGCCAGCCGGACTTCGACACCGCGCACTACGTCAAAGGCTTCAATTGGCCGGACGGAAAATTCCGCTTCAAGCCGGATTGGCCAAATGTCCCGTTCCGCAGCCCCGTTCCGTCGGGGCCGACCGAGCAGATGCCGGCGCTACCGGACTACTGGACCATCATCGAAGAGGCGGACGACGGGCATCCGTTCCGGCTTGCAACCTCGCCGTCGCGCGGCTTCCTCAATTCGACCTTCAACGAAACACCGACCTCGCTGGCGCGGGAAGGGCGGCCTACCGTGATGATCCATCCGGACGATGCGGCCCGGCTCGGCATTGCCGACGGCGCAGCCGTCATCGTCGGCAATGGGCGCGGCAAGGTGCATCTCCACGCCAAGCTGTTCGATGGCGTCCGGCTCGGCGTGCTGATCGCGGAATCGATCTGGCCGAACGATGCCTATCCGGATGGCCGCGGCATCAACACCATCACCGGCGCCGATCCAATCGCGCCGTTCGGCGGCGCCGCCTTCCACGACAACAAAGTGTGGATCAGGCCGGCCGCGGCGGCGTGAGTTCGCCGCGGCGTTCTGTCGTCACGGTCAGAGCTCGCGTCCGAGCTTGCGGTCGAGCGAGTACGGCCCGCCGCCGCGCAATCCGATCGCCAGCCAGATCAGGCCCCAGAACAACGGATATTCCCAGCCGCCGCCCGGCCGGTTCCAGCCGAAGCCCGGCGCCCAGTGGGCATAAATGATCAGCAGGAATTGAATGCCGATCGCTGCCGCAAAGAAACGGGTGAACAGGCCGAGGATGATGCAGACCGCACCGACCGTCTCCAGAAAGAACACGGCATAGGCGAGCGGGATCGCGGGCTCAATCCCGCGCCGCGCCAGGCTGCCGGAGGCAAAGGCCGCGATGGTGCGATTGAGCACCTTGTCGAGCCCGTGCACCAACAGGATGCCGCCCGCGGTGCAGCGGACCACGAGCCAAGAAAGGTCGCGTGTCTTGTCATAGAACGGCCCGAGCGCCGGAATGATCGGTCTCGGTTCGCCTGTGGACGTCATGAACGCCTCCCCCTGATGCGATGCCTCGAGCATAGGGTAGTACCCCCGACAGGGGCAGCAGCATCCACAGTCATTTTCGGTTGTTGGCGATGCCCGCCCGGCCTTCCGCGACCATGCGCAGCGCCTGCGGATAGATCTTATGCTCAACCGCGAGCACCCGTGCGGCAAGCGTCGTTTCGCTGTCGTCGGGCAGCACCGGCACCGCTTCCTGAACGATGATCGGCCCGGCGTCCATTTCGGGGACGACGAAATGCACGGTGGCGCCGTGCTGCTTGACGCCCGCCTCAATCGCGCGGGCGTGGGTGTCGAGGCCTTTGAACGCAGGAAGCAGCGCCGGATGAATGTTGAGCATCCGGCCCTGCCATCTTGTGACGAACCACGGTGTGAGCAGCCGCATGAAGCCGGCGAGGCAGATCAGATCAATGGCGTGGGGTTCGATCGCCGCCTGCAGCGCGCGTTCGAACGCTTCGCGGTCCCTGCCATAGACGCGGTGATCGACCACCGCGGTTGCGATGTTCTCAGCATGGGCGAGGTCGAGCCCCTTGGCCGCCGGTTCGTTGGAGACAACCAGCACCACTTCGGCGGGAAAGCTCTTGTCCTTCGCTGCTTCGATCAGCGCCACCATGTTGGAGCCGCGTCCCGAGATTAGAATGGCGACGCGCTTGCGAGCCATAGCTAGATGTTCAGCCGCCCGGTGTATCTCACGCGAGGCGCGCCGTCGGCTGCGTCCACCACTTGGCCGAGTTGCACCACGGTTTCGCCCTCGCGTTGCAGCACATCGGCGACCGCGTCGGCAGCGGAGGCTTCGACCACCGCGATCATGCCGATGCCGCAGTTGAAGGTGCGCAGCATCTCGGCCTCGGCGATGTTGCCGGTCTTGGCGAGCCACTGGAACACCGGCAATACCGGAACGCGGGCAAGGTCGATCGTCACTCCAAGCCCGCTCGGCAGCACGCGCGGAATGTTGTCGGGAAAGCCGCCACCGGTGATATGGGCAAGCGCCTTGACCGCCTTGGTCTCGCGGATCGCGGCCAGGCAAGATTTGACATAAAGCCGTGTTGGCGTGAGCACCGCTTCGCCAAGCGAGCGTGCGCGGTCAAATGGTGCCGGCGCGTTCCAGCCAAGACCGGATTGCTCCACGACCTTTCGCACCAGCGAGTAGCCGTTGGAATGTACGCCGGAGGAGGCGATGCCCAACACCGTGTCGCCGGCGCGGATGTCGTCGCGCGGCAACAGCGTGCCGCGCTCCGCCGCTCCGACCGCAAATCCGGCGAGATCGTAATCACCCGCAGCGTAAAGGCCGGGCATCTCCGCTGTCTCGCCGCCGATCAGCGCGCAGCCGGACCGGCTGCAGCCCTTCGCCACGCCGGCCACGATGGCCGCGCCGGTTGCCGGATCGAGCTTGCCGCAGGCGAAGTAGTCGAGAAAGAACAGCGGCTCGGCGCCCTGTACCACGAGGTCGTTGACCGACATCGCGACCAGATCGATGCCGATGGTGTCGTGAACGCCGGTGTCGATTGCGACCTTCACCTTGGTGCCGACGCCGTCGGTGGCAGCGACCAGCACCGGGTCGGAAAATCCCGCGCGCTTGAGGTCGAACAGGCCGCCGAACCCGCCGATTTCGGCGTCGGCGCCCGCCCGTGCGGTCGCCTTGACCAGCGGCTTGATCATGTCGACCAGCCGGTTTCCGGCGTCGATGTCGACCCCGGCTTGCGCATAGGTCAGGCGGTCGTTTGACATGTTGCGTCGTTACGTCGAATTCGCAGCCTGTGCAATGGCTTGATCCCCGTTATACTCTGCGGAAGTCGCGAAGCGCCGGGCCGGGGGCCAAGCGTCAGGCGCGGAGCGAGCCGGGGCCGAAGTTTGAGCATTCCGAACCTCATTACGCTGGGGCGCATCCTCCTGGTGCCGATCGTCGTCTGGGCGATCGCGTCGGGGCGCATGCAGCTGGCGTTCCTCCTGTTCCTCGCCGCCGCGATCAGCGACGGGGTGGACGGCTTTCTCGCCAAGCGCTTTGGCATGAAGACAGAGCTCGGCGCCTACCTCGACCCGCTGGCCGACAAAATTCTGATCGTCTCGATCTACGTGACACTGGGCATCACCGGCGTGATCCCGCTTTGGGTCGTGATCCTGGTGGTTTCTCGCGATTTCATGATCGTGGGTGCGATCATTCTGTCGTGGCTCGTCAATATGCCCGTCCAAATCAAGCCCCACGCCGTGTCGAAGCTCAACACCGCGGCGCAGATCATCTACGCCTGCTTGGTGCTGGCCTCGCATGGCTTCCAATTCGACATCGAGTTGCTGTTGACATTGGTGATGGCGCTGGTCGCCATCTTGACCACGGTTTCGGTGGTCCTCTATCTCGCCCAGTGGGTGCGCCACATCAATTCGGCGGAATCCGGACCTTGAGGCGGATTGCCCAATCACGCGGGCGTTGCGATGAGTCTTGAGCGTCAGGTCATGTTCTGGGTCGCGGCGCTGGTGATTTCCGCCGCGCTGCTGTGGCTGCTCAGTCCGGTCCTGTTGCCATTCATCGCCGGCATGGTGCTGGCCTATCTGCTTGATCCGGTCACGCGGCGGGTTGAACGCACAGGATTGGGCCGGGTTCTGTCCGCCCTCATCGTCATTGCGCTGATCATCGTGACGATTGTGGTGGCTGTTATTCTGGTGGCGCCGATCCTTGGCGCGGAATTGTTTGCCTTCATCGACAACTTTCCAAAGTACATGGACCGGCTGCAATCGCTGCTGTCGGGTTCGAACCGCGAGTGGCTTGGCAAAATCTTCGGCAGTCAGACGGCCGATACGAGCAAGTCGCTCGGCACGCTGATGGCGCAGGGCGCTAGCTGGCTGGCAACGTTTGTCGCTTCGCTGTGGTCGGGGGGCAGGGCACTGGTGTCGCTGTTCTCCCTGCTGATCATCACGCCGGTCGTTGCCTTCTATCTGCTGTGCGACTGGGACCGGCTCCTTGTCACAGTCGACAACTGGATTCCGGTGCATCAACGCGAGACGGTGCGCGGCCTGGCGCGGGAGATCGATGCGGCGATCGCCGGCTTTGTGCGCGGACAGGCGGTGATCTGCGTCATCCTCGGCATGTTCTATGCGGTCGGCTTGACACTGAGTGGCCTCAACTTCGGGTTCCTGATCGGCTTTGCGACCGGCGTCATGAGCTTCATCCCATTCGTCGGCGCACTGACCGGATTTCTGGTCGCAGGCGGCGTCGCGATCGCACAGTTCTGGCCGAGTTGGCTGCTGATCCTCGCGGTGGTCGGCGTTTTTGCAATCGGACAAGTGCTCGAGGGCTACATCCTGACACCCAACCTGGTGGGCAAGCGGATCGGCCTGCATCCGGTCTGGCTGATGTTCTCGCTGCTCGCGTTCGGCTATCTGTTCGGCTTCGTCGGGCTGCTGGTCGCGGTCCCGCTGGCGGCGGCAATTGGCGTTCTGATCCGCTTCGCGCTGCGACAATATCTCGCCAGCCCGATCTACACCGGCGGCGGACGCTGACCCATGCCGGGCACGATCGCACACCCCGGATCAACGCCGCCGTCCCGTCCCCGCCAACTCGCCCTTGCGCTCGATCATTCCGAGAGCTTCGCGCGCGAAGATTTTCTCACCGGCACCTCCAACGAAGGCGCGCTCGCCTTGATTGAGCGGTGGCCGGATTGGCCGGATCGCATGATGGTTCTGGTTGGGCCGCAGGGCTCCGGCAAGAGCCATCTCGCGGCGATCTGGGCCGAGTTGTCGGGCGCGCGCACCGCGGCAGCGCGTTCGATTGGTCCGGACAACCTGCCGGCGGCGTTCGCGACCGGCGCACTGGTGCTCGAGGATATCGCCGCAGGCCGTTTCGATGAGCGTGCGCTGTTCCATCTCATCAATGTGGCGCGCGAGGAGCGCGCCTTCGTGCTGATGACGGCGCGTAGCGCGCCGGCGTCCTGGACCATCGCGGTGCCAGATCTCGCCTCGCGCTTGCGCGTCCTGCCGGTGATCGAACTGGCGGCGCCCGACGATGCTCTGCTGCGCGCCATCATCGTGAAGCTGTTCACCGACCGTCAACTCGTCGTGGACGAAAGCCTGGTCGCCTATTTGGCGACCCGGGTCGAGCGCTCGTTCGCCGGCGCCCATCAGGCGGTGGATGCGCTCGACCGCGAGGCGCTGCGGCGCCAGCGGCCGGTTACCCGGTCGCTTGCGGGGGAGCTTTTCCGGGAGCCTTGACGTTCGCTGTGGAAAGGCAACGATGGCCATCGGACCGTCATGAAGGCTGTCCAGCATGCCTGCCGCACACTGGTGACATACCATGGCTGATCGCGCACAAGCTGTTGTTTTAGAACAAGAAAATTCTCCCGTGTTGACGCTGGAGCAGGCCGCGGTCGCGGTGCCTGCGGAAGGCAATCTGCGATCAAGTCCGGAGCGATTCATCAATCGTGAGTTGTCCTGGCTGCAGTTCAACCGCCGGGTCCTCGAAGAGTCCTCCAACGAGGGTCATCCGCTCCTCGAACGGCTGCGGTTTCTTTCGATCTCCGCCAACAACCTGGACGAATTCTTCATGGTGCGGGTCGCCGGCCTCAAGGGCCAGTTGCGCGAGGGCATCGCGGCTAAGAGCCCGGATGGCCTGACGCCCGCGGAGCAACTCGTGCGCATCGGCGAAGCCGTGACCTTGCTGGCGAGCGACCAGCAGAAGCAATGGCGCGAGTTACGCGACGCGCTGGTCGAAAAGGGCATCGTCCTGATTGATGGCGCGGACGTGACCAAACAGGAGAGGGTCTGGCTCGACGACCATTTCCTGCGTTACGTCTTCCCGGTGCTCACGCCGCTGGCGATCGATCCGGCGCATCCGTTCCCCTTTATTCCCAATCTCGGCTTCACCATCGCATTGCAGCTTGCGAGCGGCGAGGGCAAGGCGATGAACGCGTTGATCCGCGTGCCGAACAAGATCGAGCGCTTCATCAGCCTGCCGCAGGGCGCCGATGCCGCCGTGGTGCGCGTCATCACCCTCGAACAAGCCACCGCGTTGTTCATCGGGCGCCTATTCCCGGGCTACACCGTGAAAGGGCAGGGCGGGTTCCGTGTGATCCGCGATTCCGAGATCGAAGTCGAGGAAGAGGCCGAGGACCTGGTCCGCTCGTTCGAGACCGTGCTCAAGCGCCGCCGCCGCGGTTCGGTGATCCGGTTGGAGGTGGAGGCTGCGACACCCAGCGAGCTCAAGCGGTTCGTCCAGCGCGCGCTCGGCGTCGCCGATGACGAGGTCTTTCTTGTCGATGGGGTGCTCGCTCTCAACGAATTGTCGCAGCTCGTCAGCTTCGACCGGCCGGATCTCAAATTCGTGCCCTACAATCCGCGCTTCCCGGAACGCGTTCGCGATCATGGCGGCGACATTTTTGGAGCGATCCGACAGAAAGACCTGATCGTCCACCATCCCTATGAATCGTTCGACGTGGTGGTGCAGTTCCTGCAGCAGGCGGCGCGCGATCCCGAAGTGGTGGCGATCAAGCAGACGCTCTACCGCACCTCCGCCGAATCGCCGATCGTCAAGCAATTGGTCGAGGCCGCGGAGGCCGGCAAGTCGGTCACCGCGCTGGTCGAGCTGAAGGCGCGGTTCGACGAGGAGGCCAACATCCGCTGGGCGCGCGACCTGGAGCGCGCCGGCGTGCAGGTGGTGTACGGCTTCATCGAGCTGAAGACCCACGCCAAACTGTCCATGGTGGTGCGTCGTGAGGGCGGGGCGCTCTCGACCTATGTCCACGTCGGCACCGGCAACTATCACCCGGTTACCGCCCGCATCTATACGGATCTGTCGTTCTTTACCGCTCATCCCGTGATCGCGCGCGACGTCGCACGGATTTTCAATTTCATCACCGGCTATGCCGAGCCCGCCGAGATGGAGCGAATCGCGGTCTCGCCGGTCAACCTGCGCAAGCGGATTTGCCAGCATATCGAGCAGGAGATCGCCCATGCCAAGGCCGGTCGGCCCGCGGCGATCTGGATGAAAGACAATGCAATGGTCGACCCGGAAATCTGCGACATGCTCTATCAGGCCTCGGCGGCCGGCGTGTCGATCGACCTCGTGGTGCGCGGCATCTGTTGCCTGCGGCCGGGCGTGCCGGGGCTATCGGAAAACATCCGCGTCAAGTCGATCGTTGGTCGTTTTCTCGAGCACAGCCGCATCTATTGCTTCGGCGGCGGCTTTGGCCTGCCGCACGCCAAGGCTGCCGTGTACATCTCGTCCGCCGATATGATGCCTCGCAATCTTGATCGCCGCGTCGAGGCGCTGTGCCCGATCGTCAACGCCACCGTGCATGAGCAGGTGCTCAATCAGATCATGGTGGCGAATCTCAAAGACAACGAGCAAAGCTGGAACCTCTTGCCTGACGGCACCTCGACGCGTATCAAGGCCGCCCCGGGCGAAGAGCCTTTCAACGCCCATAAATATTTCATGACAAATCCGAGCCTTTCCGGACGTGGCAAATCGCTCAAAGAATCCTCGCCGCGCAGTCTCACGCGCCGCTCGGAGCGCGGTTAGGCAACGGACATCATCCGTTCCAGCACAGGGACGGCTGGATCACGGTCCGCCGGTTGCCGTCATCGACATTGGATCGAACTCGGTGCGCCTCGTGATCTACGAGGGCGTGGCGCGCAGCCCGACCCCGCTGTTCAACGAGAAGATCCTGGCCGGACTTGGCCGTGAGGTCCACACCAAAGGTATGATGCCGTCCGACGCGGTCTTCACAGCGCTTGCGGCGCTGCGGCGCTTCCGGGCGCTGTGCGACACCATGCGCGTGGGCCGCATCTGGGTGGTGGCGACGGCGGCCTGCCGTGACGCCAAGAACGGCCCCGACTTCATCGCCAAGGCCGAGCGCATCTGCCGCACCCGCATCGACGTGCTCTCGGGCAAGCGCGAGGCGAAGCTGACCGCGCTCGGCGTCGTGTCGGGCTTCCATCGGCCCGACGGCATCGTCGGCGACCTGGGCGGTGGCTCGCTCGAACTTGTCGACGTGCAAGGCTCGCGTATCCGGCGCGGCGCCACCTTGCCGCTCGGCGGATTGGCTCTGCAGGACCGCGCCGCCAAATCGATCAAGAAGGCTGACAAGCTCGTCAGCCAAGCCTTGTCGAAGGTGCCGCGGCTGAAGGTCGGCAAGGGCCGCGCGTTTTATGCGGTCGGCGGCACGTGGCGCTCGCTCGCCCGCCTGCACATGGCGCAAACCGGTTATCCGCTGCACGTCATGCACGGCTACGTCATCCGCGCCAGGGAGGCGCTGGAATTCTGCCGTCTGGTGCGCCGGGTGCATCCCGAAACGCTGTCGCAGATCGAAGTGGTCGCCTCCGCGCGGCGGCCGTTGTTGCCTTATGCGGCGCTGGTGCTCGAGCATATCCTGCGCAGGACCAATGTCTCGGAGGTGGTGTTCTCGGCGCTCGGTGTGCGCGAGGGTCTGCTCTATTCGCGGCTGCGCGCCGGCGAGCGCAAGCGCGACGCGCTGCTGGCCGCCGCCCAAGATCTCAACTTGCTGCGCTCGCGGTCGCCGCGTCACGGCGAGGACCTGATCGACTGGACCGACAAGTTCATGGCGACGACGGGCATCGACGAGACCGCCGGCGAACGGCGGCTGCGTCACGCGGCGTGTCTGGTCGCCGACATCGGCTGGCGCGCACATCCGGACTATCGCGGCGAGCAGTCGCTCAACGTCATCGCCCATGCCGGCTTTCTCGGCATCGATCATCCCGGTCGCGCCTATCTTGCGCTTGCCGTGTTCTTCCGCCACGTCGGGGTGACGCACGACGAGGAACTATCGCCGCGGATTCGCGAGCTTGCTTCGACGCGCACGCTGGACCGTGCCCGGGTGCTTGGCGCCGCAATGCGCGTGGCCTACCTCATATCGGCCTCGCAGCCGGGCGTATTGCCGCGCGCGCCGCTCAAGGTGGTCAGGCATCGTCTGGTGTTGCGCCTCGACGGCAAATGCACACCACTCGCCGGCGAACGTGTCGCCTCGCGGCTGCGACACTTGGCCCGGTTGATCGGACGCGAGCCGCAGTTGGTGATGGGCCGCGCGCAGTGACGCGCGCCCGTGTGGCCTGCAACAGATTTTCCGTCGATTGAGCAACTACGGTGGTGTCCCTGAACCGCCGTGTCGTCTCAGCCGTTCGGCTCAGTGGTTACCACGCGACCGCGGTGGATCGATAGCGCCAACTTGCCGTGCTTGAGGGCCAGCGCCCGATCGCCGAACAGCTCACGCCGCCAGCCCTTGAGGGCGGCCACGTCGGCGCTGTCGTCGCCGGCAATGCGTTCGAGATCATCGACCGTCGCAATCACCTTGGCGGCGACGCCGTGGCTCTCCGACGTCATGCGCAGCAGCACCTTGAGCAGTTCGACCGTGGCGGCGCCGTTCGGCGCATTCTTCGGCCGTTCCAGCTTGGGCAGCGTCTTGGGATCGCGGTCGAGGCCGCGGCGGACCGCTTCGAGGATGCCCTCGCCCCACTTCGAGCGTTCGAACCCCTTCGGCAGCGAGCGCAGGCTGCCAAGGCGCTCCGGCGTCGTTGGGGTCTGCACCACAATATCGCTGATCGTGTCATCCTTGAGCACACGCGAGCGCGGCACGTCGCGGCTCTGCGCCTCGCGCTCGCGCCAGGCGGCCACTTCGATCAGCACTGCCAGCTCCTTGGGCTTGCGCACCCTGGTCTTGAGACGCTGCCACGCCTTTTCTGGCTCGGCCCGGTAGGTGTCGGGCGATGTTAGGATCTCCATCTCGTCATCCATCCAGTCGGCACGGCCGCGCCGGCCCAGATCGGCAAACAGCGCAAGATAGACGTCGCGCAGATGTGTCACGTCGGATACCGCATAGTTGAGCTGCGCCTCGAATAGCGGGCGGCGGGTCCAGTCGGTGAAGCGGTTCGACTTATCGAGCGTGTCGCCGGTGATGCGCTGCACGAGTTGGTCGTAGGAGATCGAGTCGCCGTAGCCGAGCACCATCGCGGCTACCTGCGTGTCGAACAGCGGATGTGGAATGATGTTGGCCCGGTGCCAGACGATTTCGATGTCTTGGCGCGCGGCATGGAATACCTTGAGCACGCGCTCGTTCGCCATCAGATCGAAGAACGCCTTGAGGTCGATGCTCGGCGCCAGCGCATCGACCACCACAGCTTCGTCCGGACTTGCCATCTGCGCGACGCAGAGCAGCGGATAGTACGTGGTCTCGCGCAGAAACTCGGTATCGACGGTGACGAACGGGTGCTTGGCCAAACGCTCGCAGGCTGCGGCCAATTCGTCCGTCGAGGTGATAGGTTCCATCGTGGGCTACTTAGCGGACTTCCGGCGGCGCGTCAGCCACCCCGCACCCGTGGCATGTGGAGGAAGGGCCAGGGCGAAGGGAAGGCCCCGACCGGAACCTCGATCAGGCTCGGTCCGTCGCGCCGCACAAAGGCGCGCCTGAGCGCGCCCCGCAGCGCGTCCGGCGAGCGCACGCGCTCGGCCGCGGCGCCAAAACTCTCGGCGAAACGTACGAAATCGGGATTAACCAGATCGCTCGCAATCACGCGATTGCCGTATTGCTGCTGCTGGATGCGTCGCACATTGCCGAACGCGCCGTCGGCGAACACGATCGTGGTCAGCGGGATGCGGTGGCGGATCGCGGTCGCCAACTCGCTCGCGGTGTAGAGGAACCCGCCGTCGCCTGAAATCGACAGCACGGGCACGTCGCGGCGTGCGTCCTGCACCCCGAGCGCGGTGGCAAAGCCCCAGCCAAGATTATCCTGGTAGCCGGGCGACAGGAACGTGCGCGGCTTATAGATCGGCAGCGCTACTCGCGCCGCGAATCCCATCTGCGTCACCTCGTCGACAAAGATGCCGTCTTCCGGCAATTCGTCACGGATGGCGTCCAGAAACTCCATTTGTGGTCCGATGCCCTCGCGCAGCCGCGCCTGCCAGGACGCCTGCCGGTCCTCCATTTCCGCCTTGCGCGATGCGCGCTTGGCGTTGTGCTTGGGCAGCTCGTCGATCAGGTGTGCCA
The DNA here is from genome assembly GCA_963787955.1 of uncultured Alphaproteobacteria bacterium. Taxonomy (GTDB): domain Bacteria; phylum Pseudomonadota; class Alphaproteobacteria; order Rhizobiales; family Xanthobacteraceae; genus Z2-YC6860. Next base: position 122,987 of record CAWBFG010000023.1, read on the forward strand.
GGATCGGCTTGGCGTCGCCGACCAGCGCGGCCGCCGGCTTGTGCAAGCGGGCTGGCTCGTCCTGGTCGGCATCGACGCGGATCACCGCAACGTCGCGGTCGATGCCCCACTGCCGGTGTTGGATCAGCATGCGGGTGCCGACCGCGAGCACGACGTCGGCTTCGGCCCACAGGTCGCGGCCGAGCGGCAGCGTGACGCTGAGCGGATCGCGGCTGTCGAGCACGCCGCGGCCACGGCGATAGCCCAGCACCGGCGCTTGCAGCATGGCGGAGAGCGCGGTGACTTCTTCGGATGCATCCTGCGCGCCGCCACCGCACAGAATCATCGGCCGCTTCGCCGCGCCGAGGCGCTTGGCCGTCTTGCGGATGGCGTCGTCGTCGATTTTCGGTGCCGGCGGTGCGCGCGGCGCTTCGATCGCCACGGCGCCAGGCTTGCCCCAAACGTCCATCGCGCATTCGAGCGCCGCCGGGCCCGGCCGCCCGGTGAACATGGCGCGCAGCGCCTGCGCAGTCAGCCGTGAGGCCGCCTCCGGCTTGCGGATCAGCGCGCAATGGTCCACCAGCCGCGCGATGATGCCGGTCTGGTCGCGGATTTCGTGTAAGTGGCCGAGGTCGCGGCCGATGTCGGCGTCGGGGATTTGCCCGATCAGCGCCAGCACTGGGGCGTTCATCGAATAGGCGGTGAGCAACGCAGCGGACGAGTTGAGCAAGCCGGGGCCGGGCACCACGGCGTAGGCCTGTGGCTTGCCGGTCGCGAGCGCGGCGCCGAGCGCCATGTAGGCGGCGGTCTGCTCGTGCCGGGTGTGCACCGTGCGCATGCGGTCCGACGCTCTGAACAGCGCGTCGAACAGCAGGTCGTTCTGCACGCCGGGCAGGGCATAGAGCGTGTGGACGTCATGGGCGAGCAGCGTCGCGATGACGGCGTCCGCGCTGGTCATGGTGACGGCCGGCGCTTTCGCCATTGCGGCTTTGGACTTTTTGCGTGATGTCACGTGGGTGGTGCTTGTGGCGCTACTTGTCCGGCAACGAATTGATCAGGATCATCGCTTTGAGCATGTCGTCTGGCGGCGCTTGGCCGAATGTCTTGGCGAGAATGCCATTGATCCTGCCGCTGCGATAAAGCCGCGCCAGCGTGCGGTCAACCAGCAGCCGGAACGCACCATCGTCGCGCGGCAAAGCGAGCGCGTAGGTCTCATAGCTGAAATACTGCTTGCTGAGCTGGAAACCAGGCCGGCCACCCTCCTTGAGGATGGCGGCAATGATGGCGCGGTCAGCGAAATACGCATCGATCTTGTCGTCGGAGAGGAGATCGATACCGGCGTGATGGTCGCGCACCGGAACGACATTGGCCCGCAGGCTCAATTCCCCCAACAATTCGCGTAGCACTTGCTCGGTCGTAGTGCCGCCCAGCACCCCTACGCGCTTGCCCGCCAGATCCTCGAACCGCTGGACCGGCTTGCTCATCCGGTAGAGCACGCTGGCGCCGTCGAGGAAGGTCGGTAGCGAGAAATCGACCATTTCACGACGCGGCATCGTGATCGAGCTCGGGTCGCACAGGATGTCGACCTTGCCGTCGCGCACCAACTCGAAGCGCTGGTCGGCGGGCACCAGCACGAATTCGAACTGCACATTGCCGCCGACGCTGGCCCGGACGGCGGCCGCGACTTCGAGGCAGAGGTCGACGATATAGCCGGCGGGCTGGGCGTTTTCGTTACGATACGAATAGGGCTTGGCGTCGGAGCGGTAGCCAATCCGAAAGGTGCCGGTGTCTCGGACCCGGTCCAGGGTGCCGGCGTCAGCCGGCGTCGCAACCAGCCAAGTAAGTGTTTGGCATGCCAGCAGAAATCTTGCTATTCGCATCATCATTGAAGTACGGCTCGGTGCCCTCCCGATGTGCCTGAGCATAACTGATCGACGCGTCCTGAACCATCGGGCGGCTGGCGCGACCAATCCCAACAGCCCGATCTCCAACGTGTCTGTGCCAAAGGCCCAATGAACCTCGCGCTCCCCACCATCGTTACGCTGACCGCGGCGGTGCTTTTCTTCGTCCTGGAGCGGACCAGGCCGGGGCGGGAGCTGCCGAACGCACCCGGGTGGTATGCCCGCGCCGTGTTCGTGACCCTGATCCAGGTCGCGATCACGCTCGCCACCAACAAGCTTTGGGTTGATCTGCTCGCAGGAGTGTCGCTGTTCAAGCTCTCGCAACTCGGTATGCCGGTGGTGGAAGGCTTTATCGGCTGGTTCGTCGGGACGTTCTTCTTCTACTGGTGGCATCGGCTGCGCCATCAGACCGGGTTCTGGGTGGTCTTCCACCAGGTGCACCATTCGCCGACCCGGATCGAGGCCTTCACCTCGTTCTACAAGCATCCGGTCGAGATCCTATCGGACGCCGCGCTCGCCGCCGTGGTGCTCTATGCGCTGCTCGGTGTCTCGCTCGAGGGCGCGCTTTGGTTCAACTGCTTCGCTGCGACTGGCGAGCTGTTCTATCACTCCAACTTCAAATCGCCGCGTTGGATGAAATATGTCATCCAGACACCAGAGCTGCATTCGATCCATCATCAACTCGACGTTCACCATTTCAACTACGCCGACCTGCCGATCTGGGACCGGCTGTTCGGCACCTACCGCGACGCCGACGATTTCGCAGTGGCCTGCGGATTTCCCCGCAACAATGAGCGCCAGCTTGGCCGCATGCTGCTGTTCCAGGATGTTTACAACGACTAGTGCGACCGGTCGTACCGAGCCTTGACAAAGGTAAGGGTGCCGTGCGGTTGTGCGCCGATTCCAGGGCCCGCGCGCGTTGGCGTTGCGGGCGTTTTCGACGGACCCATCATGCACCGCTATCGCTCCCACACCTGCGGCGCGCTCCGTGAAACCGACATCGGCAAAGAAGTGCGGCTCGCCGGCTGGGTGCACCGCGTGCGCGACCACGGCGGCGTGCTGTTCATCGACCTCCGAGACCACTATGGGCTGAGCCAGGTGGTCGCCGACCCGGACAGTCCGGCGTTCAAGCAGGTCGAGACGCTGCGCGCCGAGTGGGTGGTGCGGATCGACGGCAAGGTGCGACGGAGGCCGGCCGGTACCGAGAACCCGGAGATGCCAACCGGCGCGGTCGAGGTCTACATCGCTGAGGTGGAGGTGCTTGGTTCCGCCGGCGAGCTGCCGATGCCGGTGTTCGGCGACCAGGAGTATCCGGAAGAGATTCGGCTCAAGTACCGCTTCCTCGACCTGCGGCGCGACCGGCTGCACGCCAACATCATCAAGCGCGGGCAGATCATCGATTCGATCCGTCGCCGGATGAAGGAGGGCGGCTTCTTCGAATTCCAGACGCCGATCCTGACCGCGTCGTCGCCCGAGGGCGCGCGCGACTTCCTGGTGCCGTCGCGGCTGCATCCCGGCAAGTTCTACGCGCTGCCGCAGGCGCCGCAGCAGTTCAAGCAGCTCACCATGATCGCGGGCTTCGACCGCTACTTCCAGATCGCGCCATGCTTCCGCGACGAGGACGCGCGTGCCGACCGCTCGCCCGGCGAATTCTACCAGCTCGATATCGAGATGAGTTTTGTCACCCAGGACGACGTGTTCAACGCGGTCGAGCCAGTGCTGCGCGGCGTGTTCGAGGAGTTCGCCGGCGGCAAGCCGGTGACACCCAAGTTCCCGCTGATTCCGTACGCCACTGCGATGCGCGACTACGGCACCGACAAGCCCGACCTGCGCAACCCGATCAAAATGCAAAACGTCAGCGAGGCGTTCCACGGCTCGGGCTTCAAGATCTTCGCCAACATTCTCGCCACCGACGCCAAGAACGAGGTCTGGGCCATTCCGGCGCCGACCGGCGGCAACCGCGCGTTCTGCGACCGCATGAACTCGTGGGCGCAGGGCGAAGGTCAGCCTGGGCTCGGCTACATCTTCTGGCGCGAAGGCGAAGAGGGCGGCGCCGGCCCGCTAGCGCGTAATATCGGTCCGGAACGCACCAATCAGATCGCCGATCAACTCAAGCTCGGAGTCGGCGATGCGTGCTTCTTTCTTGCCGGCAACCCGAAGGACTTCGTCAAATTCGCAGGACCCGCGCGCACCAAGGTGGGCGAGGAGCTCAATCTTGTCGCCAAGGATCAGTTCGCGTTCTGCTGGATTGTTGACTTCCCCATGTATGAGTGGAACGAGGAGGAGAAGAAAATCGACTTCTCCCATAACCCGTTCTCGATGCCGAACATCGAGCCGGAACAGTTCCTGGCGCTCGATGCAAAGGACAGCGAAACGATCCTGGGTCTGAAGGCGATCCAGTACGACGTCGTCTGCAACGGCATCGAGCTTTCGTCCGGCGCGATCCGCAATCACCGTCCCGACGTGATGAAGAAGGCGTTCGCCATCGCCGGTTATCCGGAAGAGACGCTGGAAGCCAAGTTCGGCGGCATGCTGCGCGCGCTGTCGCTCGGCGCACCGCCGCACGGCGGCATCGCGCCAGGCATCGATCGCATCGTCATGCTGCTGTGCGGCGAGGAGAACCTGCGCGAGGTGGTGCTGTTCCCGATGAACCAGCGCGCCGAGGACTTGCTGATGGGTGCGCCGTCGGAGGTGTCGCTGAAGCAGCTTCGCGAGTTGCACATCCGCCTGGCGCTGCCGGACAAGAAATAGCGATGGCGCTCGTCCGGCGGATCGTGGTCGCGGCGGCTCTGCTGCTGCCGTTGTCCGCAGCGGCGCGGGCCCAAGACGAATGGCTCAAGGACGTCCGCAGCCTGCCGTCCCACGCGCACTCGGTGCATTCCGGCGGGTTCTGGGAGCACCGAGAGCAGGAGGGATTTTACCGCGTCGTGGTGATGGCCGGAGGCTTCGAGCACGTGATCGCGCGCCTTTATGTGCAGTGGATCACGACCGACCAGGACACGCGGGACTACAAGATCGTCCGCACAGTGAACGTTTCCGAGTTCAACAGCGGCGGCTCGTCAGTCATCCAGCCGACCATACGCTTCGTGCCGGGCGCGAAGAATTTGCAGGTCGCCCTGGCGATCAAGCGGCGCGACGGAAAGGCGGAGAAACGAACGCTGACGGTGTGGCCGGACGGCCGCTACACGCTCAAGTGAACGGCCGCTGGCAGGCGGCGATCAAGTCCTCGATCGTGGCAAACACCTGCGCACCGGCGCTCTCCAGCCGGCGCTTCTTCAACTCGAACGTTCCGACTTCGCCGAACACCAGCGCACCCGCATGTCCCATCGGCACGCCTTCCTTGGCGCCGCGGCCCGCCACCAGCGCATAGACGGGCTTGCGCGCCGATGCACGGGTGAGCACATCGGCAAAATCCTCCTCCTCGCTGCCGCCGACCTCGCCGACCAGAATGATCGCTTTCGTGCGCGCGTCGGCGAGGAAGGTGTCGAGCAGGTCGGGGAAGCGCACGCCCTTCACCGGGTCGCCGCCGACGCCGACCCAGATGCTCGTTCCCAATCCCGCGGTGCCCAGCCGGTAGCCGACCTCGTATGACAGCGTGCCGCTCTTCGACATCATCGCGAACGGACCGGGGCGTAGCGACACGTCAGGCAGAAAGCCGAGCTTCATCTCGCCGGGGATCGCCACCCCTGGGGTCGAGGCGCCCACCCAGGTCGCGCCCGCGTCCTTTACGAAGCGACCGATGCGTAGCGCGTCATGCACCGGCACGCCTTCGGCCACGGTGACGATAAGCTTGATGCCGGCGGCGATGGCGTCTTCGGCCGCGGCCCGCACGCCATGGGGCGGCACCATCGCCAGTGACACGACGGCGCCAGTGGCCGCGACGGCGGCGCGGCAATCCGGGAAAACCGGAACGCCCTCGACGCTTTCCGCACCCGCGCGCGCTGACACGCCGGCCACGATATTGGTGCCGTACTCCTTCATGCGGCGCACATGCACGCTGCCGGCGCGGCCGGTGGCGCCTTGCACGATCACGGGCGTGTGGCGAGAGAGCTGTCCGATCATGGTGCTTGTCCGCGCAGGATGGCATCGACATGGTTGAGGGCGGCGGTGAGGTCCTCCTCGACCGTGATGTCCGGCCGCTTCTGTGCGAAGATTTCGCGCGCTTCCGCAAACCGGTTGCCGACGATCCGCGCTACGATCGGGACCTGCAAAGCCGGCGTGCGCTCCAGCGCCGTGCAGAGCAGGTCGGCGAACTCTGCAAGGTCGGTGATGCCGGCGAAGATGTTGACCAGCACGACCCGCACGCTTGGCCGCTCGGAAATCCATCCAAGCGTCTTGGTCAAGCGGGTGGAGTCGCCGCGCAGCAGACCAGTGCGGATGTCCAGGAAGTTCATCGGCCGACCGCCTCGAGCGGTCATCTCGTCGATCAGCATCATCGATAGGCCGGCTCCGGTGGTGAGGAGTCCGATCTCGCCCTGCGGGTCGACCTCGACGTAGTCGAACCCGTCGCGCAGCTTGCGCACGGCGTCCGGATAGATCGCGCTGCCGCGTTCGATCAGGTCCTGCAAGGCCGACTGTCGATTCACCGCGTTGAGATCGAGCACGATCTTGGCATCGCCCGCGACGCAGCCATGGGAGCCCAGGAACAGTGGGTTGATTTCCGCGAGGATCAGTTCGTGCTGTAGAAACATGCGCGCGAGCTTTTCACCAATGTCGATCAGGGCCGCGCTGCGGTCGCTGGGCTCGTCGGCGGCGAGATCACGCAGCGCGGCACAGATCGCAGCGTGATCGGGCGCGCACAGGCGGCTGCGTACGGCGGCATCCGCCACCTGTTCGACCTCGACGCCACCCTCGCGCAGCAGCGTAACCCGCATGCCGTACCGGGCCGGGTCGATCATCAGCGACAGATAATATTCGTCGGCATCGGTGACGGCCGCTTCGACCAGACAGCTGTGGACGCCGTGTCCCTTGATCTGCGAACCGAGCAAGCGGCTGAGCGCGGCATGGACCGCGGCTTGCGTGTCGCAGCGGATCACGCCGCCGACCTTGCCGCGGCCGCCAACCGGCACTTGCGCCTTGACGATCCAGGGGCCGGCTCCGGCGATAGGAGGCGACGTTTCGGTGGTGACGATGCCTTGCGGTGTCGCGATGCCCGCCGAGCGCAGCAGCATCTTGCCGTCCGCCTCGATCAGCAGCATGCGCGTCCTCCAGACCCGCCTCATCCTGAGGAGCCGCCGAAGGCGGCGTCTCGAAGGATGGGGCGGCCCCATGCTTCGAGACGCGCGCTTCGTGCGCTCCTCAGCATGAGGGCCGAGATAGGCCGATACGCGATGCATTCGCTATTGGCCGATGGCATCAAACTCATCGACGAACCCGAGGATGCCGTCACCGCGCTGGAAATCGGTCACGATCTTCTTGCCGATCAGGTCGCGCAGCGTTTCCGAGGCGCCGCCGCCGATCGAGCCGTAGCGCGCGCCGCGGTAGAGCCGCGACACCAGATATTCGTCAGTGAAGCCGTAGCCGCCGTGCAGTTGCACCGCTTCGCTGGTAACCCGGATCGACATTTCGTTGCAGAACACCTTTGCTGCCGCGGAGAGAAAGGGATCGGGAAACGGGTCTGCGGTGGCGCAGGCGCGGTAGAGCAAACCGCGTCCGGCTTCGATATCCTTGTACATGTCGGCAAGCTTCCAGCGCACGCCCTGCGACGCAGCAAGCGGTTTGCCGAACACATGGCGCTCGCGCGTGTAGGCGACCGTCTCGTCAAACGCGCCCTCAGCGAGGCCCAGCGAAATGCTCGGATTGAGGCAGCGCTGGGTATTGAACGCGGTGAGCAGCTTGCGAAAGCCGTCCTCGCGGATCACAAGATTTTCCAGCGGCAGCTCGCAGTCGTTGAACTGCACCTCGTGCAGGTTTTCGCCGCCCATGGTGTGGTAGGTCCCGGTCACCGCGAAACCCTTGGTGCCAGGCTCCAGCAACACGCAACCGATGCCTTCGCGGCCGGGCTTGCCGTCGATTCTAGTAAAGATCACGAACATGCCGGCCTCGGCGGCGCGGCTGATCAGCGTCTTGGTGCCGTTGAGGATGACACGGTCGTTCTTCACCACCGCGTTGGTGCGGTAGTTGGCGACATCGGTGCCGGCGTGCGGCTCCGTCATGCAGATTGCGAGGATGCACTCCGCGGTGCAGACCTTCGGCAGGATGCGCCGCTTGATCTCCTCCGGCGCGTAGGTCGCGATCACGCGGGTCTGCACGCCGGCTTCGCCTAGCACCGCCATTGCGGTCACGTAGTCGACCTTGGCGATCTCCTCCAGGATCAGCGCGGTGTCGAACACCGGCAGGCCCATGCCGCCGTATTCTTCCGGCACCGTCATGCCCAGCACGCCGAGCTTGGCGAGCTTGCGCATGTTGTCCCAGGGGAAGGTGCCATCCATGTATTTGAGCGCGTCGGTCCGGAATTCGGCCTGTGCCAAAGCCCGCACCGTGCCGATCATCTGGCGTTGCTGCGAGGTGATGTTCATCCGCTTCCCGGCCCGATTGCGGGCGAGAGCATGGCCGCGACCGGCAGGCGTGGCAACTGGTGTCGCGGTTCGGAAGTTCGCCCGGATTCTCGGCTTGTTCCGAAGCGAACTTCCGAACCAAGCGACACCAGCAACTCTATGATTCTAGTGTCCCTTTGGACCCGAAGTTCGCAAAAGTGGTTGCTGAACAATCGTGCGAACTTCGGGTCCGGGACACTAGTGAAAACGCGGGGCGCTATTTCTGCGGCAGCGGGATGAACTCGATCTCGTCGCCGGGCACCTTGCCGAAATGGCCGGCGGTCCACTCGGCCTTGGCCTGCTCGATGCGCTCCTTGCGCGAAGAGACGAAGTTCCACCAGATATGCCGCGGCCCATCCATCGGCGCGCCGCCGGCGATGACGAGGTGGGTGTCGGCAACGGCGCTGATGGTGATGGCGTCGCCGGGCTTGAACACCAGCAGCCGCTGCGACCCGAAGCGGTCGCCGGCGACATCGATTTCGCCCTTGATGACGTAGACGGCGCGCTCCTCGTGACTGGCGTCCAGCGGCAGCGCCGCGCCGGCCTTGACCATCACGTCGGCAAAGATCGTCTCCGATGTCGTTGCGACGGGCGAACGCTCGCCGTAAAGCGAGCCGAGCACGACCCGCACCGTCTTGCCGTTGTCCCGGACGACCGGAAATTCTTCGGTGGCGTGGTGGGCGAAGGCGGGATCCATTTCCTCGCTCGCGGCGGGGAGGGCGACCCACATCTGTAGCCCGTGCAGCGTGTCCCCCTGTGCGCGCCGCTCGGCACCGGTGCGCTCGGAATGCACGATGCCGCGGCCGGCCGTCATCCAGTTCACCTCGCCGGGCCGGATCGGCACCGCGGTGCCGAGACTGTCGCGGTGCATGATCTCGCCGTCGAACAGGTAAGTGACGGTGGCAAGCCCGATGTGCGGATGTGGGCGCACGTCAAGGCCGTTGCCGGAGCGAAACTCGGTCGGACCGAAATGATCAAAGAACACGAACGGTCCGACCATGCGCGACTGGATCGAGGGCAGGGCGCGGCGCACTGTGAAGCCATCACCGAGGTCCGAAGTGCGCGGCACGATCACCGTCTTCAAGGCGTCGCACGAGAATTTGTCGCCGGGCGCAGGGTCTTTGCCGGGGAAAAAACTCATCGTGCACTCCTGCCAGGCAGCCGCGACTATACCGTGACAAATTTCTGGCCCTTGGTCGAAGCGGCCAGACCATTGAATGCTTCGTTCACCTTGGGCCAGCTCGGCAACTTCTTCACGTTGTCGAGCCAGCGCTTGACGTTCGGATACGCCGCAAAATCGATCCCGATCACTTCGCCGAGCGTGACCAGACAGGCGCCGAAATAGTCGGCGATGGTGATCTCGCTGCCGCACAGATAGGGCTTATTCGGCCCGATCCAATGGTCATTGAGCACCTTGAGCCAGCGCTTGGCGTTTTCCGCACCAAATTCGAGCGTCGCAGCCTGCGCCTCGTCGCTGCGGCGCTTGAGATGGGGAAAGAGTTGCGGGTAGCAGAGGTTGTAGCCCCACTCGCGATAGAAGTTGGTGTTGATCCAATCCATCGCCTCGTTGACCTTGGCGCGCGCCTTGAGGTCCTTCGGGTAGGCCGGTGAGCCGATCTTGTCGGCCAGGTACTTCAATATCGCCGAGCTTTCGGTCAGGCGCAGATCGCCGTCCTCGAGCATTGGCACCAGACAGTTGGGATTGATCGACGCGTACGGCGGCTGGAAGTGCGCGCCGGTGAACAGGTCGATCACCTCCTCCTCTGCCGCGATCTTGCTTTCGGCCATGAACAGCCGGACCGGCCGGCTCGTCATCGACACGGGATGCATGTAGAGCTTCATGGATTTCTCCCTGCGGCCCAAGGCGCTTGATTCAGCCATGGATTGAGCGTTGAATTTGGAGGCGTTCTAGCAAACGACGGCCGTCCCGGCCATTCGATTTCGCCCCGACGGCACGTCACGCCGATCAACAAGTCGGCATACGCGGCGCACAACGTCGCGTCGCTCGGGGAGGAAGGTCATGTCCGATATTCAACGGCGCGCCTTCATGCAAGGCGCGGCAATGGGCACGCTCGCTTTCACAGTGGGTGGGGTCGAGGTGCTGCTGACGGCTGGGCAGGCGCGTGCTCAGGGCGTGCCGTTCCGGCTGCTGAGCGCTCATCAGGGTGAAACCATCGAAGCGCTGGGCGAAACACTCGTGCCGGGCGCACGCAAAGCTGGCATTGCGCATTTCATCGATCATCAGATTTCGGTGCCGCCGGAAGAAGCCTTGCTGCAAGCCCGCATCATGAACGTGCGGCCGCCGTTTGCGAACGTCTATCGTGCTGCCATCAGTCGGTCGATAACGCCAGCGGCAAGATGTTTGGCCGCAAATTCGTACAGCTCGCCAGCAACGAGCAACGCGAGTTCGTCAACAACATGCGCCAGAACAAAGTCGACGGCTGGACCGGCCGGCCTGGCTCGTTCGTTTACGCCGTGCTCCGCGCCGACGCCGTCGACGTCGTGTACGGGACGATGGAGGGCTACGAGGCGCTCGGCATTCCCTATCAGGCGCTGGTTGCCCCAGAGAAGAGGTGGTGACCATGGCGAACGAAAAGGTCGATGTCGTCATTGTCGGCGCCGGCGCGTCCGGCTCGGTGTTCGCATCCGTCATGGCCAAGGCCGGCAAGAAGGTCGTGCTGCTGGACAATGGACCGGACTGGCAGCTTTCGGACCTCGTCAGCTCCGAAGTCTGGGGGCGGCGGTTGCGGCCCGCCGGAGCCCCGTTCTTGCTCGAAGGCAAAAATCCCTTCGGTTACGCCGGCCAGGCCGGCTGGGGCGTCGGCGGCGCCGCACTGCACTATTTCGGCAATCATCCCCGGTTTCTGCCGAACGATTTCAAGATCAAGAGCGAGCACAACCGCGCGCTCGACTGGCCGATCTCGTACCAGGATATCGCGCCATTCAACGATCGGGTGGCGCACGACATCGGCATGTCGGGGGATGCCAGGGCAGAGGAGAAATGGCGGCCGGCAGGCAAGTCCTATCCGTTGCCGCCGCTGAAGACCTTCCGTCATGGCGAAATCTGGGTGAAAGGCTTCGAGGCGATGGGTGTCCGCATGGCACCTGCACCGGTCGCAATCAATTCGGCCGAGTACCAGGGCCGGAAGGCCTGCGTGCAGTGCGGCTGGTGCAGCTCGGGCTGTGCGATCGGCGCGCTCGCCAATCCGCTCGTCACCTATCTGGGCGAAGCCCGCAAGGCCAAGGCTGAGGTGCGTCCGTTCTCCACCGTGACGCGGGTGCTGACCAATCAACAGGGCACGAGGGCGACCGGCGTCGAATATTACGACGACAAGAGGCAACGTCAGGTACAGGAGGCGAGCGTGGTCGTGCTCGCCGCCTGGTCGGCGCAGAACCCGCGCATCATGCTCAATTCGGCGACCGACAGGCACTCGAAAGGGCTTGCCAACGCGAACGGCCTGGTCGGCAAGTACATGATGTCGCACACGATCGCGAGCACCGCAGCGATTTTTGACGAAGACCTCGAAAATCACCGAGGTACGATCGGCGCTCAGTTCATGTCCTATGACCGTTACGGCAAGACCAGCCACAAGGCGGGCTTCGGCAGCACATATATCGCGCTTGGCGCCGCGCAAAAGACGCACGACTTCGCCGGTTCGCGGCCCGACTTGTTCGGCGCCGAACTGCACGCCCACATGAAGCGTGCGGCGCGCGGTTTCACGCGGATCAGCGTATTCGGTGAAGAACTGCCCAACATCGAGAACCGCGTCGAGATTGCGAGCGACAAAGACGCATTCGGCATGCCGCTTGGACGCATCGTTCACAGCTATGACCAGGACGCGCTCGCGGTGTGGAACGCCAACATCGAGCTGGGACAACAGGCCGCCAAGGCCGCCGGCGCCAAGGAGACATGGTCTGGACGCGCCACGCCCACGAGCCATTTGCACGGCGGCACCATCATGGGCAGCAACGCGGCGAACTCGGTGGTGGACAGCTACGGCCAGAGCCACGAAATCCCGAACCTTTGGATCGCCGGGCCTGGCATTTTCCCGACCGAGGGCGCGTCAAATCCAACTTACACGATCCTCGCGGTGTCGCTGCGCGGGGCCGAGCAACTGGCATGGAAGTGGGGAACGGTCGCAGGATGACGATAGCGAGTTCCTCTGAACGGATCGAGCCGCTTCACTGCGGTTCGATACCGGCCGTTTTCACGATGTCGGCAACCTGCTTCACCTGCGCGGCGATGTAGGGCTTGAACGCGGCCGGCGGATTGGCGATCGGGTTGACGCCGAGCCCGGTTAGTCGCTCGCGGCCGAACGGGCTTTCGACCGCCTTGCGCACCTCCTCGTGCAGCCTTGCAAGTACGGCAGGAGGCGTCCTGGCCGCTACGAACATCCCGGTCCAGCTTGAGAGAACCTCCATGCCGGGTACGCCGGACTCGGCGAGCGTCGGCACGTCCGGCAGGCGCGCAAAGCGCTTAGTGCCGGCATAACCGATGGCGCGGATCTTGCCGGCCTCGACGTAGGGCAGCGACGAGGGTGGCGTCATGAACATCATCTGCACATCGCCGGCGACGAGACCCGTCAGCGCTGGCGCGGCGCCGCGATAGGGCACGTGCACCATCTGCGTCTTGGTGAGCGACTTGAACAGTTCGGCGGCGAGATGCAGTCCGTTGCCGACGCCAGGTGAGCCGAACGAGATCTTGCTTTCCGGCTTGCGGGCGAGCGCAACGAACTCCGGCACGGTCTGCGCGGGCAGCTTGGGGTTGACGCCGAGGATATAGGCTTCGGTCGCCGCGATGTTGGTGACCGGCTCGAAGTCGCGCACCACGTCGAACGGCATCTTCTTGTGGAAGCTCGGATTGACGACGAATGAGCTCGACGTGATCAGGATCGTGTAGCCGTCGGGCGAGGATTCCGCGACGGCCTGCGAGCCGACCACGCCGTCGGCGCCGGGCCTGTTCTCGACCACGAAGGTCTGGCCAGTCTGCGTGGAAAGCTGTTGCGCGATGACGCGCGCGACCACGTCCGGCGTGCCGCCGGCGGCAAATGGCACGATGATGCGGACCTGCTTGGCCGGATAGGTCTGCGCCGACAGCTCCGGCGGCGCGAGTGCCGCAAGCAGCGCAACCGGGACTGCGAGCCGGCAGAGCAGCGTACTTCCTTTCATTACGACGCCTTCAATTGCGGGAGGAGTTTCAAGGCGACCTCGCGCTCGATCGATCGGATGTCTTCGGTGCTGAAACCATAGGCCGCGATGCCGGCGTTGACCTCGGCGCCATCGCGGAATGGATAATCCGTGCCGTAAAGCACCTGCGAGATCGGCACCATCTTGAGCAGCGCCGCGATCTGGCCGGGCGTGTTGCCCTGTGCGAGCTCGTAATAGAACTTGCGGAACGCAGGCAGTGGATCGGCGATCTTGCGCTCCTGCGCGAGCCGGATGAAGCGGCCGGTCAGGAACGGCAGCGTGCCGCCGCTATGCGAGAAGATCCATCGGATATCCGGATATTTCGCTGCCGTGCCGCTGAACACGACGTGGGCAATGGTGCGGGTCGAGTCGGTCGCGTATTCCACCGCCGAGGCCGGGATGCCTGGTACCAGATTGGAGCAGCATGCAGGCGTGGTCGGATGAACATAGACCAGCGCCTTGCGCCGGTTGAGCTCCTCATAAATTGGTGCGTACGACGGATCGCCCAGATATTGCTTGCCGTAGCTGGTCATCACGCCAACGCCGTCGGCCTTGAGCGTGTCGAAGGAATATTCGATTTCCTTCAAGCTGTTCTCGATGTCTGGCGGCGAGATGGTCGCGAATTGGCCGAAGCGGCCGGGGTGATCCTGGATCATCCTGGCAGCGAATTCGTTGCATTCGCGCTGCAGCTTGCGTGACAGCGGCACGTCGTCGGGGAACCAGCTGGCTGGTTGCACCAGCGAGACGATGGCGGTCGCGATACCGCTCTTGTCCATCTCCTCAAGCGACATTTGCACGGTCCATTTTGGTGGACGGCCGCCGGAGCGGCGCACGGCCATGACGTCCGAATGGAGGGGCGTGCCGAAGTGGTGGTGGACATCGATCCTGGTCTTGGCGGTTTGCGCGCGCACTGCTGGCGCGGCGAGCGTCGCCGCCGCGCCAAGGCCCAAGGCGGCGATGCCGCCGGCAAGCACGCGCCTGCGGTCGAGGTCTGCACCCATCGTTGTGATGGTCGGAGTGCAGCAGCCGCAGCGCAACGTCAATCGTTTGCTTGTTCCGCTCATTGCGGTTCCTCCCTTGGTGGCGCCGTTGCAATACCGGCGCCTCGCTGTCGCCTTTAGTTGGCGCGCTTTCGAATTCGGGGTCAAGCGACCCCGTGAGGGTCGCGGCAACGCATTTGTCTTGGCGGAATTCGATCGCCGCTGCGACGCGATCGCGCACGTGAAGTGCGCGTTAACGTCTCAGCGGTAGAAAGCTCTTGCGTGCGGAGGAACTTGGTCTATATGGGGATTCGCCGCCAGGGTGGGTCCGTGCGTGGATTTGCTCCGGCGGCATTTTTATTGTCCGCGGTCAAAATTCGGCCGCCGGCTGGAGCGTGAAAGGAATGCGACAGAACGTCCTGCTGCGGACCGCCAAGGGCACGAGGCCGGTCGCGCCTCGCAAGCATGCGGTGCCGGGCGAGGATCGCGCCGATCATTTCGCCGTGCGCAACGGGGTGCGTTGCGCGGGCGCACATCTGATCGTCGATCTCTATGGCGCCTCGCGGCTCAATGACCTCAATTATATCGAGGAGACGCTGCGCAAATGCGTCGCCGCCTCCGGCGCGACCTTGTTGCACATCCACGTGCACCACTTCCAGCCCAACGGCGTATCAGGCGTCGCCGTGCTGGCCGAGAGCCATATCTCGATCCACACCTGGCCGGATGCAGGCTATGCCGCGCTCGACGTGTTCATGTGCGGGAGCGCCAACCCGGACGCTTGCGTGCCGGTGCTTCGCGAGGCATTCAAGGCGAAGCGGGTGGCGGTCAGCGAGTTGCTGCGCGGCCAGGGGCTGTAGCCGGCGCCAACAATGCGCCTGACGGCCGGGCATGGCCGTCCGAAGCACGACGCCGCTTCGCTCCCGGCCGTTTGAATTTGGAGCGACCTGCCATGGCGGAACGACGCTGGATTGCCGAGACGCTGTTTGACGCGGAAGGCTTTCGTATGAGCTACGCGGCCGAGCGCGTGCTCTACGAGACGCAGACCGCGCATCAGCATCTGGTGCTGTTCGAGAACAAGTTCTTCGGCAAGATGCTGATGCTCGACGGTGCGACGCAGGTCACCGCGCGCGACGAGTTCATCTATCACGAGATGATGAGCCACCTGCCGATCCTGGCCCACGGCAAGGCGCGCGACGTGCTGATCGTCGGGGGCGGCGACTGCGGCATCGCCGAGGAGGTGCTCAAGCACAAGGCGGTGAGGCGGCTGGTGCAGGTCGAGATCGATGCGTCCGTGGTAGAGTTCGCCAAGGAGCATTTCCCCGAGTTCACCGCGCCGGTGTTCAAGGACAAGCGGTTTGAGCTGATCATCGACGATGGCATGAAATTCGCTACGGAAACGGCGCGGCGTTTCGACGTCATCATCGTGGATTCGACCGACCCGCAAGGGCCGGGTGCTGTGCTGTACACCAAGGAATTCTACGCCGGCTGCAAGCGGTGCCTGAACAAGGGCGGTGTTCTGGTCACCCAGAACGGCGTGCCGATGTTCCAGCCGGGCGAGCTTGCCGCGACGATCGGGCGGCTCGCCGCGCTGTTCAAGGGTGCGACCTGCACGGTGGCCGCGATCCCGACCTACATCGGCGGCTTCATGGCGATGGGATTTGCCAGCGACAACCGGGCATTGCGGCAGACGTCGCAGCGGACCCTCGCGTCGCGCTACCGCAAGGCTGGCCGCTTTGCGACCCGCTACTGGACGCCAGCGGTCCACCAGGCAGCGTTCGCGCTGCCGCGCTACATCGAGGAACTGGTCAAGCAGGCTAGGTCGTGAGCTAGTTGACCGCTGGCCGCGCGCCGAACAGCCGCTTTGCGTTTCCGTTGGCGATGTTGCGGGCCTGCGCGGGCGGCAGCTGGGCGAGCCAGGCGCGATAGGTCTGGAAAATCGCGTCGTACCCGAACCAGCGCTCGTTGATCCAAGTGTCGGATCCGATCAGGAAGCGATCGGAGTGGCCGGTGAGCAGGTCACGCCACTCAGGCGTCAGCTTGCCGGAACTGTCGGTGATGCCGCCGCGGTACGACAATTCGCCCCACAGCGCGGGATGCTTTTTCAGCAGCTCCTTGACGCGCGCCGGGGCGGTCGAGAAGCCGGTATGCGCCCAGATGATCTTGGCGCGGCTGTTGTGGGCGAACAGGTGCAGCAGCGCGGTCTCGTCGCAGTGGCAGTGCAGGTAAAGGTCGCGCTCGATTGCGAAATCGACGATCTGCTTGACCTGCAGCCCTGCCGCCGCGTTGCCCGAGATGTGGAATTCGCCGATGCCGCGGTAGTAGCCGCGTTTATATTCGTCTTTGATCAGTTCGACGATCGTCGGATCGCTGAACCAGGTCCCGATGTCGGCCCGAACACGGTAAGGCCGGATGAACGGCACCACCCAAAGCCCGGGAGCCTTGGCGTCCATCAGCTGGTGGGTGCCGATATTCGGCCGGCTGGTGGCCAGGATGCCGGTGACGTTGTTGCGCTTGAAAACCTCGAGGACCTTGTCGAGCGGGTAGAACGGATTGGGTTCCTGATTGTAATGCAGGTGGGCGTCGAACAGCTCAAGACTGTCCTGCGCACGCGACTGCGGCATTGGCACGCCGCCGAATGCCAGCGCAACAGCAACGCCGATAGCGATGCGCGCCAGCGCTCGCATTGTCCCCCCTTTTTCTTCCCGGTTGGCCCGGTGGCAGCAGTTTAGACCATTCCACGGCCTGGGCGAGGGCGTCGTAAACGATAGGTTAACCATGGACCTGGGCCCTGGATGAGATGTTTCGTGAAGGGGCTTACGGACGCTTAAGCTTAAGCTCGCCTTTACGGCGGTCATGCAACCTGCACGACCTGTTGCGTGAGGATTTCAGTGCCGCCGAGTCGAAAACTGCTCGTGGCGATTGCCGCCGGCGTGGCGCTAGCGGCCCCGCCGGTGGCGGGGTTCAACCTATGGCTGAATCATCTGGTCGAGCAGCAAGGACAGGAAGAACTCGACGTCACCGCGGGGCGGAGCATCGGCCTGGCCGAGGTCCGGGTGTCGCGAGCGCTCGAAATGCTGGATATGCTTGCCGCTCGCGGCGTGGATTCCTGCCGTCCCGAGCACATCGAGGCGTTGCGCCAGGCGACGTTCGCCACCACGCCCGTGAAAGAGCATTCCATTATTGCGCCGGACGGCCGAACCCTGTGCTCCGACGTCGGCAGCTCGCTGGAGGCGCGCAAGGTCGTCAGCTCGGAACTGATCGCGCCCGACAGCGACCTGCTGATCGAGGTCATTCGGGTCGGCGATCGCCCGGACCCGCTGGTGCGGCTGCGCCGGCGTGGCAGCGGCAACGCCAACGGCCTCGCGGCACTCATCCCCTCCAACTTGTTTGTCGCGCGCGTGTCGCAGCGGCGCGGACCCTCAACTGGTTATGTCCGCATGACGACGCGGGGCGGCACGCTGATCAGTGAATTGGGCACGCCGCCCAATCCCGCCGCAGACGAGGATCGCGTCACCGGCAAGCGCGGCTCGACGCGCTACGCGCTTGACGTGACTGCGTCGTTGCCGCGCGACAGCGTCTTGGTGACCCAAGGCGATCTCCGCTCGCTTGGCGCGGTGATATCCGGCCTGTTGGCAATCCTGATCCTGGCGCTGACGCTGATGGTGCCCAGGCGCGCGCGCGATAATCCGGTGGTCGAGCTCGAGCGTGCGCTCGCGGCTGGCGAATTCATTCCTTACTATCAGCCGATCGTGGACATCAAATCGGGACGATTGCGCGGCGCCGAGGTGTTGATGCGCTGGCGCAAGCCGGACGGCACCGTCGTGTCGCCCGCTTCGTTCATCCCGCTCGCCGAGTCGAGCGGACTGATCATCGAGTTGACTCGCGCGTTGATGCAGCGGGTCTGTCAGGAGGCGGGGCCGGAGTTCGGCCGGCGGCCGCATCTCAAGGTCGCATTCAACCTCACCGCCCGGCACTTCGCCAACGAGGACATTGTCGAGGATGTGCGCCGGATCTTCAGCAAGTCACGAATTCGCCTGTCTCAGGTTGTGCTGGAGGTCACCGAGCGCCAGCCGCTGGAGAATTTGACCGAAACGCGCCGGGTCGTTGCCGCGCTGCAGGGATTGGGTGTGCGGGTCGCGATCGACGACGTCGGCACTGGCCACAGCGGGTTGTCCTACATGCTCAAGCTCGGCGTCGACATCATCAAGATCGACAAGATGTTCATTGATGCGCTCGGCACCGACCGCAACTCCAACACCATCATCGAAACCCTGATCGACCTCGCGCAGAACATGCGCATGGACATTATCGCCGAAGGTGTCGAGAGCTTCGAGCAGGTCGTGCACTTGCGCGAGCTTGGCGTGCGCGCCGCGCAGGGTTATGTGTTTGCCCCACCGCTGCCCGGCACCGCATTCCTGCAACTCGTCGAAGCCATCGATCCGCTCAAGAGTGCGGCTCAGCCTGGATCGCCGGAGGCGGCCGGCGACGCGTCGGAGCAACCCCGTTTCAACGTGGCCTGACCGCCGTCTTACGGCCTCAATTGCCACCGTTCTTACCGAGAGCTATGACCAAGTCGCCCGGCTCGCGACGGGAGGGGCCGACCATGCTGAACTTCACCTATGCGCTCGGCCGCATCCTGGTGCCGATCGTGTTCATCTGGGGAGCCATCGGGAAGCTCCTGGATATCGGCCGGTTTGCAAAATTGCTCACCGACGCCGGCGTGCCGATTCCGGACGAGATCGCGCCCTATCTCGGAGGAATGCCAAAATACGAGGCGCTGGCCTGGGCCCTCGCCGTCCTCGAGCTGATCTGCGGGCTGATGATCCTATTCGGCCTCAAGGCGCGCTGGGGCGCGCTGGTGCTGGTCGTGTTCACCGCCGGGACGATTTTCTTCGTCCATCGGTTCTGGGAAATGAGCGGCGACGCGTACGTACAAAACCAACTCCACGCGCTGAAGAACCTCTCAATTCTAGGCGCCTTGTTGATCATCGTGTCGGTCGGCTCCGGACCGCATTCCGTTGACCGGCGCCCGCCCTCCTGACGTGGCAGCATGTCACGAAAAAGGGCGGCCTTGCGGCCGCCCTAAGTTGATACGCCACGCGGGAGGAACCTCGTGACGGGTCGGCCCCCAAGCAACGCCGCCGAACCGCGTGATCGTGAAAGTGTCCATGTGGACAAAATCTGATTCGCATTAAATCGTCACGCTCTTTCTGAGCGTTAGAGACTTCCGCGCAGGTAGCAGGATGAGGAAAAGCCTGTGGACAGGCTGTTGGTCAGAGGCGCCAGGTGGTGAGCGTCACGCCGGCCGAAGCGTCGAGAACGCGCGTCACTTCTGGCGTTAGGCCATGGCTTGCCAGCACCTCCTCAGGACGGCGGTCCGGCACACCGGGGAACACCGGCCGGCCGCCGGGGAGCTGGACATCGGCGACGCGGGTGAGGTGGAAGGCATCGTAGCCAAGCTCCAGGAACAGGCCGAACACCTCGGTCCCGCCGATCACCGCCAGGCGGCTGCCGCCGGCGCCCAGCATTGCCCAAGCCTCGACGAACGGCGCACCTTGCGGGTTCCACAACACGGTGTTGGTGTTGTTGTTGCTGTTGTTGTGGGGGTCGCGCGCGACGCCCGCGATGGTGCGGGTCAGGACGATGCGTCGGCGGCGCGCGGCATGCGGCCCGCCTTCGCCTGAATGGCGGCCGTGCACCAGCGCGTCAGCTCGTTGCAGCGTATCATGGAAGAACCGTTGGTCGGCTTCGGGCTTGAGCGAATCTGGCTGCACGCCGGTGTGATCGGCGATCATGCCGTCAGCGGAGACAATCGCGAGGCCTTCGACGGTAAGACGATCGATCCGATCGGGCCGCGCCGCAACCTTCGCCATATCTGGTGTCCCGGACCCGAAGTTCGCACGACTACTCAGCAAGCACTGTTGCGCACTTCGGGTCCAAAGGGACACTAGAATCAAAGAGTCGCTAGTGTTGCTTTGGTTGGGAAGTTCGCTTCGGAGCAAGCCGCGAATTCAGGCGAACTTCCGAACCGCGACACTAGCCTTTTGCAGCGCTGCGCAAACAAAAAGGGCGGCCACCGGTTTCCGGTTGGCCGCCCTTCGCAATCATCGAGGTCGTGGCTTACTCGACCGTGCGGACCACGCTGGTGGTCGGCCTGGTGCTGACCGTCGGCAGCTTCTGCTCTTTCTTAACCGCCTCGTCGAATTCCGCGAGCGTCTTGACGGGATCCTTCGCCCGCATGTGGACGACCTTGTAGCCGCCGGCCTTGAGCTGCGCGAGCAGATCGGGAACCGCCTGCGAGGTCGCAGTCTGGAAGTCATGCATCAGCACGATCCCCTTGCCGTACTTCTTGAGCTTGGTCATCACCGCGTTCACGACCTGCTCGGGCTTGCGCATCTTGAAATCGAACGAGTCCATGTCGGTCGAGAAGATGCCGATATTGCGTTCGCCGACATAGGTGACGAGCTCCGGCGGATGGCGAAGCGCAGGAAAGCGGAAGAACGGGGCCGTCGCAACGCCGGCCGACATCGCCACGGCGCTGACGCCCTTTTCGATCTCGGCCTTGGCCTCGGCGATGTTCTTGATGCTCTCAAGAATTCTTGTGCGACCAGGTGTGCGAGCCAATGGTGTGGCCGGCGTCGTAAATCTGCTTGAGAATTTCCGGGTAATAGGTTGCGTGCTTGCCGATCGGGAAGAAGGTCGCGCGCACGCATTCGTCGGCCAGCGCCTTGAGCACCGCCGTGGTGGTCGGCCAGGGGCCGTCGTCGAACGTCAGCACGACCTCGTTGTTGCGCAGGAAGTCGTGCTGCTTGAAATGCTCGCCGCCGAAGCCCGGACCGCCGGAGGTATCGATCTCGACGGTGCGGCTGACGCCTAGCGCATTGGGATTGGTGCATTTTGGCGGCGTGACCGGTGCAGCCATCGGCGCGGGAGCGGGCGACGAAGGCGCGGCCGCCGGCGGAGTGGCCGAAGCTGACGCCGAACCAGTCGTTGGAGCTCGCTGCGCGGTGGCCGGACTCACAGCCAACACGGACGCAGACAGCAACAAGGTATACGCAATCGCGCGACGCATACGGAACCTCCCCGACAGAACAGGATCGCCCACACGGCCACTACAGGCATGAAGCCAATCCGCCGCCGAGTCAATTAAGACCGCGGCGGGCTCCGTAGGGAACCCGCATTAACCTTGATTTCGCCGGAAATTCGCTCTCAACGTCGTTGCACCAAAAAACCGCTCCGTTACGCGCACGGCGAGGAGCCACGTCGCGCAGAACACCGCCACGAACAGTGCGAGGAAAACCAGCAGGCTGGCGCTCTTGTTAAATGGCTCGATCGTGGACGCGATCAGGACTGCGCCGACGTCGCCTACCACCACAAAGGCAACGAAGTTCAGGATGAACAATCATCAGGCACCTCCGCCCGAGGACCAAAGTCCTCGGTGCTGAAGGTCGCCCTTACATGCCAGGAAAAGCGGAGTCGTGGGCTGCGCCCACTTGGCGGAATGACGTTGCGGCGATTGGCGCTACTGCGCCGCGAGTTCCCGCTCGATCGCCGCGATGACGCGCGGGTCGGTCGGCTCGGTCTGCGTGGCGAACACCGCGGCAATGTGGCCGTCGCGGCCGACCAGGTACTTGTGGAAATTCCAGCGTGGCGTGTCGCCCGGCCGCTCTAGCGCCGCCCATTTGTAGAACGGATGCGTTGCCGGTCCGCGCACCTCGGCCTTGGCGGCGAGCGGGAAGCTCACGCCATACTGCGCATGCGCCATCTGCATGATCTCGGTGGCGCCGCCGGGCTCCTGTCCGCCGAAGTCGTTCGATGGCACACCGACGATCATCAGCCCACGCCCACCATAGCGCTTCCACAATTCCTGCAGGCCGGTGTATTGCGGGGTGTAGCCGCATTGCGAGGCGGTATTGACGACCATGATTGGCTTTCCGGCGTGCTCGGCAAGCCGGATCGGCTTGCCGTCGAGGCCGGTGAACGAGAACGCATAGGCCGTGGGGCGGCTCATTTGCACCTGCGCGATCGCCGGCGAGGCGAGGGTGGACGACAGCAGCATGAGAAGGTGTCTTCGGTCGATCATGATCGGCTCGATCCATTCTGCGCAACAGGCTCCTGTCAGCCCATACGCCAAGTCACAATCGTTGGATGCAGCTAAACCGAATTTGATCGCCATCATACCGAGTTCTGTCAGCGCCGTCTTGACCTCCGGCAAAGGCGAAGCGCTATAGTTGGACCGACCTAAACATGGGAGGGCGCAATGCCTGAAGTCGTGGTCTACGCCATCGGTGGCCGTTCGCAGGAGCAAAAGCGCGGTCTCTGCAAGGACATCACCGAGGCAGTGATGAAGAACTATAGTGTGCCGGCCGAAGCCGTGGTCGTCACGTTGGTCGAGACGCCGAAGACCGACAAAGCCAAGGGCGGCGTGCTGTTCAGCGAAATGCCGGCGCGATAGAATGATCCCGAAAAGTGCGAACCGGTTTTCGTAAAAGATTATGCTCAAAACAGGTAGCCTGCAGGTCGTTTTCTTCGGCGCCGGCGTGAACCGGCGCCGAGGCGTTTCTAGTCCTGGTATTCTCTCTAGTCCTGGAATTCGATGCGCTTGTCGGGGTGCTCCAGATCGACGTGCAACGCTTCGCATAACCGATTGGAGTAGTTCCACATGCCGCAGAACACCGTCAACTCGACGATCTGCTTTTCGCTGAAGTGCCGTTTCATTTCGGCAAATTCGTCGTCATCGTCGCGCCCGGTCATTTGCGTGACCGCGTCGGCCCACCGCACCGCAGCCTTTTGTCGTTCGTCGAGATGCGGTGACGCCAGGTAGTCGCTGCCCTGCGCCGCGGCGATCTGCTCCGCCGTCAAGCCGACCTTCTTGCCCAGCGGAACGTTGTGCGACATGCAATAGGCGCTGCGGTTGAGCGCCGACGTCTTGATGGTGACGAGCTGCTGAATCCTGACGTAGTCCGGATCCGACTTCACATTCTTGAGACGGATGCTCTCGTTCGGCAGCATCCATCCTGCGAGCGCGGCCGGTTGGTGCGCCAGCACTTTGGAAAAATTGCTGACACGACCCCATTGGCGCATCACACCGTCGTACACTTCTTTGGTTTCGCCTGCCGCCGTCTCCGGCGCGATCATCTTGACGCGTGCCACTAACGCCTCCGTTCGTAGACGCGCCCAAATCTAGCTGATGACAAGGCTGCCAGGGAGACAGGGCTTGCAATGTCGTCATTGCCGCCCATCTGCATTCGCACGTGCTGGGAGGTTTCCGATGCGCAGTTGCCAACTTCGGTTCGCGCTCGTCGTGGTGCTTGCTGCATTTCTGGCCCCCGGGTGGGCCAGCGCAGCGGACGATCCCGATCTGATCTTCAAGCGCTCGACCGTGTTCAAGTGGCTCACGCCGAACGACAAGCTCGCCACCTACGGGCTGGACGACCCCGATGTCGCGGGCGTCGCATGCCACTTCACGGTGCCTGAGCGCGGTGGTTTCAAGGGCTGGATCGGTGTCGCCGAGGAGGTCTCGGACATCTCGCTGGCCTGCCGGCAGATCGGGCCGATCCGCTTCAAGGCCAAGTTCGAGCAGGGCGACGACATGTTTCGCAAGCGCCGCTCGCTGCTGTTCAAGAAAATGCAGATCGTGCGCGGCTGCGATGCCAAGCGAAACGTCCTAGTCTACATGGTCTACTCCGACCGCATCATCGAGGGCTCGCCTAAGAACTCCACCGCGTCGGTGCCGATTATGCCCTGGGGGACCGCGGATCAGGTCCAGAAATGCGCGGATTTCCTCGAAAAATAAGTGGTTTACGGCGTCGCACAATTTTCTTGCTGCATCGCACTATAGGGGCCATATTCCAGTCGAAACAGGAATTGAAAGCACGTCCGATGAGCCAGAACACCACTCCCGCGTGGAACACCAAATACGGCCCCCGCCGGGTCCGCCACGACCCCCCGACGGTCGCCGAAGCGATTGCTGCGGCGAAGGACATTGCCGATGACCGCGAGGCCCAAGTCGAGATCGCCGCGTCGCTGATGGGCGTCTCGCGCGAACAGGTCGCAACCGAGCTGGCCAAGATGGCTCCGCAGCCGAAGGTTGCAACGTCAGTGGCATTCACCACCACCCGCACCGGCATGCAGCGTGCCGTCGTGGTGGAGCGCAAGCCGTCGCGCCGCATCGTCAACGTCGACCGCACCGCGTTGGTGCGCAAGCTCAACGCCGCCCGCTAGCGCCTGACCTGGCGAAAGCCTGCCCCGGACTTGATTCGGGGTGGATACCGGTTCGCCGAAAAGGATACGCGCCGACGATCCTAATCACTCCACGCCGCTGTCGTGGAAGTGTTTGCGCGCTGCGGGCGTCGCGAGGAACGCCAGCAATTGGCGTGCGCTGTCAGCCGATTGGGTGCGTTTGAGCATGCCGGCCTGATAGGGCAGTACGATCTGGATCGCGTCGGGCAGGGTGCCCGCCATGGTCACACCCTTGCCGCGCCAGGTGAGGATTTCCGTGGTCGGGCCGAAACCGAGCACGCCCGCGTCGGGGTGCTCGGCGATGTATTTGTTCAGCAATGTTGCGGTGTCAAAGCGCTTGATCTTCGGCTTGACCTCGTTCTCGACGCCCATTCGGACGATGACCTGTGCAAGGTGTTCGCCGGTCGGCGCATTGGTTAGCAGCACTTCTCGGGCAGCCAGCATTTCGTTGCGCAGCGTATCCACGCGCGAGACGTCGGGCTTGCGTACCTTGTCGTGTATCGCGGCGCCGATCCGCACGGCGCCGATCTCAACCAGCGAAGCCTTGTCGGTGCGATCGGCCGCGGTGAGCTTTGCCATCATGGCGGTTGGAATCACGACCACGTCAGCATCCGCGGAACCTGCTAGCGCAAACTTCTCGATGTTGTGGCCGTGGTCGGTTGCAACCGCGACCGGGATGCCGGCGCTGCGCGTGAAGGCCTCCGCGGCGGGGCGGATGCCATAGAGCGTCGATCCAGCGGATAGAACCTTGAGGCCTTGCGATGTGGCAGGACTCGGTGCGGATTGTGCGGCGGCCGTGTCGGGCAAGGCGCTGGTTGCTCCCGCGGCCGCCATGGTGAAGAGAAAGCCGCGCCGCGACGGTTCAAACCCGTCCGTGCTCCGCTCATAGTCAGACATTAGCCGGATCCCTCGGTTCAACGACGATAGTGTCCGATGCTCTGCTCGCAAAAGCGAGAGGGATGGGCGGATCGTCCGGCGGGTCGTCATAGCGCCACCTTTTCTGTACAAAGGTTTTGCTGTCCAGGGGACTTCGTGCAGGCGCAGCGGGATGCCTAGAGTTTTGACTGCGATTGCGGCGTTGGCGCTAAGCGGCTGTTCGCTGGGCTCGGTTATCGATTTGCCGTCGCAGCCGGCCAGCAAATGAAACGCCGGAGGCCTATTACCGCCAACTCGTGACCTTCGCCAGGCTGAACTCCGTCCTCAACGAGAACCCGGCGCCGGGTGCAGATTTCCAGCCTACGCCGCAGTGTCGCGCCTCAGCCGGGCGATTGGATGGCGTGCTTGACCGCGCCGCCGCTCGCCGGCAAGCAGCAGCGGTACCTCGCCGTGTTCTTCAGGAATCGAGAAATCATCGACTCGCGGTTCGGGATTGCCATCGATGGCTGCGAGACCGAACAATATGCGCTATTGCCTATTCCCGCGACGATCAATGAGGCCGCGGGGAGTAGCGAGATGACGCGGGCTGCCGTACCATCAGGCCCGCGCCTCCCTGGGCTGTATTTAAGCGGGATGCCGCGGCGTCATGTCGCCGGGGCGAGAGCGCCGCGAGACGGCTAGATTTCGAAGTTCGCACAACGGCCGATGGAGGGGACGCCATGGCCAAGATCATTGAAAGTACGCCGCAGCGGCTGGTGCTGCAATCAGGCTCGACCACGCTGGCGCTGGACAAAGCCGCCGGCAACGGCGACCTTGCAGCGCAAGATCATGTTCATTTCGCTCAAGCCAACGTCGGTGCCTTTGGCAGAGATCGCCGACGTCACCCTCGACACCGTCATCGATCCCGCGTCTCACGCCGAGATCGATCACGCCATGCTGAAGCTGCGCGCTGGCGGTGGCTGGGTGCTGGCGGCCAACGACAGGAAAGGCGCGCACGCCGCCATCGCGGCGATCCGCGAATTCCTCGGACTGAAGTCCTGACGCTCACGCGGCCGGGCTCACGTAGGCCGGGAATTTCACCAGAGTCTCGAACCGGTAGCCGCAGGCCTCACACGCCCAGAGGTGGCGAAGGTGGCGGTCGTCGAGATATTCGGACCATTCCGCCGCATAGATGCGCTCGAAGCATTGCGCGCATTCGACGATGGGCCGCGTGGATTGCATCGCCGGACGCTCGGGGGGCGCAGTTCCATGGCGTTTCCTCGCTGTCGTTCTTTCCCCTCCCACGAGTTGCGATGATGCCATCGACAAGCGCCGGTGTGAAGCAGCGAGGCTGACGTAGTTGTCACGCTGCGGTCACAGCGGCGCCACGTGCGTGACGTGGCGGCGTCAATTCAATTCACTTTGATGCCGGCTTCCTTGATGATGCGGCCGTATTCGTCGGTGAGATTCTTCATGAAGCTGCCGAATGCTGCGCCGCATTTCACCGCGGGGAACAGGCCTTGCTGTGCGAGCTTGGGCTTGACCTCCGGTGCCTTCATCGCCGCTTCGA
The DNA here is from genome assembly GCA_963787955.1 of uncultured Alphaproteobacteria bacterium. Classification (GTDB taxonomy): domain Bacteria; phylum Pseudomonadota; class Alphaproteobacteria; order Rhizobiales; family Xanthobacteraceae; genus Z2-YC6860. The sequence goes on from CAWBFG010000023.1 coordinate 150,237, forward strand.
ACCATCCGGCCAACTGCGTGAGCGCCGCGGGCGGCGTCTTGGCCGGCGCCACGATGCCGTAGAAAATGTCGGCCTCGTGCTTGGCGAGGCCGGTCGAGTTGAGCGTCGGCACGCCGGGCAAGGCGTCGATCGGTCCGCTCGACGCGGTGACAAGCGGCCGCAGCGTTCCGGCCTTGATCTGCCTGACCACGGTCGGATAGTCGGCCCAGACCGCGGTGACGTGGCCGCCCATCAGCGCGTTGATCGCGGGCCCGGTGCCGCCGTAGGGCACGTAGCTCGAATCGAGCTTCTGCGCGATCTTTAAGACCTCGATGGCGATGTGCAGCGAGGAGGCGGGGCCGCCGCTGGCGAACACCACCTTGCCGGCCTTGGCCGCGTCGACCAGATCCTTGAGCGTCTTGTAGGGCGACGAGCCCTGCACCACCAGCACCATCGGCGTCGCGGCGAGCTGGCAGACCGGCTCGAAGCTGCCTGGCACGGTGTAGTTGCCGCGGCCGACCGCCGGATTGATCACGAAGGTGTTCGCCACCATCACCACGGTGCTGCCGTCGGGCGCGGCGCGCGCCGCCGCCTCGGTGCCGATCACGGTGCCGGCGCCCGGCCGGTTCTCCACCACCATGTTGACGCCATGCGCCTTGCTGATCTGGTCCGACATCAGGCGCGAGGTGATGTCGGGCCCGCTGCCCGGCGTGTAGGGCACGACGATCTTGATGGTTTTCGGCTGCGGCCACGCCCCGGGCCGGACAACGCGAGGGCGAGCGCTGCAAGGCCTGCTGCGGCCGCGATCCTGAGCTCCTCATGGGATTCCTCCCAACGGCATTCTTTCGAGGTCAGCGTCAGTGGTTTCGCCGCCTTCCGCAAGACTGGAATGCGGCGCGGGCGGCGGTGTGCCGCGCTGGCGTATTGTTCGCCGCCGCGTTTTTGAGCAGTCTGTCGGCGTGATAGCAGGAGCAGTATTGATGAGGCGAGGATCGATCCGCGTGTGGGCCAAGGCTGTAGCCGCGCTCGCTGCGCTGCTGCTGACCGCGCAGGCGCATCGCCCAAGGTCGAGCGCATCGAGGTGGCGCGGCCTGGCACCTACGAGATCGAGGTGCGCGGCGCGGTGCCAGACTGTCGGTCGCCACCGGCAACCGGGTCGAGGCCAAAGCCTACAAGAGCGTCAAGGTCGGCAACGAGGTCGAGGCCCAGCCGGGCACCGTCATCGGCGCCGAGCTGACCATCGTCGGCTCGCCGCGGCGCGCCAAGGTGCCGCTCAAGGTGGTGTGGCGCTATCCGGCGCCGGGGCTGACCAATCCGGACAGCAAGGAAACCAAGACCACGGACGAATATTTCGACATCCAGCTGGTCGGCGAGAAGTTCCCGATCTTCTGGGGGCTCACGCAGGACTGGCATCTGGTCCCTGGCACCTGGACGCTCGAAGTCTGGCACTTCGACCGCAAGCTGGTGACGCAACTGTTCGGGTGAAGAAGCCATGAGCGACACCAAGGAGCTGAGCCTCGACGAGCTGCGCGCGCGCATGCTCAAGAAAGACTGTGGGTGGTGATGAGCCGCGCGTTGCGCCGCCGATGAGGTGGCCAAGCAGGCGCGGCGCATCTGGAGTACCAGATCAAGCTGGAGCGCGACGGCATCATGTATGGCGCCGGCCCCGCGACGCGGCCGGGCGAGGCGCAGGCCGCGTTCGGCCTGATCATCATCCGCGCCAAGGACGAGGCGGAGGCGCGCAGGATCGCCGACGCCGACCCGATGCATTCGTCCGGTGCGCGAAAGTACGAGCTCTATTCCTGGTCGCTCAACGAGGGCCGGATCAACGTCACGCTGAATTTTTCCGATCAGTCGTTCAGGTTCGACTAGCCTGCCGCCACCGCGAGCGACCCTAGCCCGGCGCCAGGCACTTCGCCTTGATCACCGGCGCGACCTGCGGTCCCTTGATGAAATCGACGTAGCTCTGCGCCGCCTTGGCGTCGCTAGACGCTGCGCCGACCCCCGCCATGAACACGATGGTGCGCTGGAACTCCTTCGGATAGGCGAGGAAGGCGGCGCCGGCCACGCAGCGGATCTCGTGCTCGGCCTGCACCGCGAGATCGGCCTCGCCCTTGACCACGCGCTCGGCGTGGTGGCCGCTGCCGCGGTAGGGCACGAGCTTGCCCTTCATCTCGTCGGCGATGCCGAGCTTGCCCAGCACCTCCATCAGGTGCACGCCCGAGATGCCGCCGGTCGAAGGGTCGGTGATCAGCACGCTCTTGGCGGCGAGGAAGGTCTGCTTCAGCGCGTCCGCCGTCGAGGTGTCGGGCTTCGGCGCCTCCTCGCGCACCGCCAGGCCGAAGCTGACCCGGATCACGGGCACGGCACCCGGCGCCTGCTTGCCTTCCTTCGCGAACAGTTCGGAGACGTTCGCCGGCACCATGATGACGTCGAACGGCTCGCCGTCGAGCACGCGTTTGCGGATCGCGCCGGTCTCGACCACGGTGATGTTGAGCGTGTGGCCCGAGGCCTTCTCGAACGCCGCCTTGGTCTCGTTGATCACCTCGCGCATGCCGTTCGCGGAGATCACCTTGATCTCCGCGGCGGAGACGGGCAGGGCGAGCGATAGCATGACGGCGGCGAGCAATGCAGACTTGAACATGAGACCCCGGGGATGGCTGATGGCGGCT
>CAWBFG010000024.1:0-322391 GCA_963787955.1 uncultured Alphaproteobacteria bacterium
GCTCGCCTTCGCTCCGGCCTTCTTGTTCTGCCGATTGTTGACCAGATCGTCGACGACGGTCGGATCGGCCAGCGTCGACGTGTCGCCGAGCGCGCCGTAATCGTCCTCGGCGATCTTGCGCAGGATGCGGCGCATGATCTTTCCGGAGCGCGTTTTCGGCAGGCCGGGCGCGAACTGGACCAGGTCGGGCGAGGCGATCGGCCCGATCTCCTTGCGCACCCATTGCACCAGCTCCTTGCGCAGCTCTTCGCTCGGCTGCTCGCCCATCATCAGCGTGACATAAGCGTAGATGCCCTGGCCCTTGATGTCGTGCGGATAGCCGACCACCGCGGCCTCCGACACCTTGGTGTGCGCGACCAGCGCGCTTTCGACCTCGGCGGTGCCGAGCCGATGGCCGGCGACATTGATGACATCGTCAACACGGCCGGTGATCCAATAGTAGCCGTCCTCGTCGCGGCGGCAGCCGTCGCCGGTGAAGTACTTGCCGGGATAGGTCTTGAAGTAGGTGTCGACGAACCGCTGGTGATCGCCGAACACCGTGCGCATCTGGCCGGGCCATAAATCGGTGATGCAGAGATTGCCGGAGGCGGCGCCCTCCAGCACCTTGCCGTCGCCGTCGACGATCTGCGGGATGACGCCGAAGAATGGCCGGGTCGCCGAGCCGGGCTTCAAGCGCGTCGCACCCGGCAGCGGCGTGATCAGAATGCCGCCGGTCTCGGTCTGCCACCAAGTGTCGACGATCGGGCAGCGGCCGTCGCCGACCACGCGGTGATACCACTCCCAGGCTTCGGGATTGATCGGTTCGCCGACTGTGCCGAGCAGCCTGAGCGACTTGCGCGAGGTCTTCTTCACCGGGCCTTCGCCGGCCTGCATCAGCGCGCGGATCGCGGTCGGCGCGGTGTAGAAGGTGTTGACCTGATGCTTGTCACAGACCTCCCAGAACCGCGACATGGTCGGATAGTTCGGCACGCCCTCGAACATCAGCGTGGTGGCGCCGTTCGAGAGCGGGCCGTACACGATGTAGCTGTGGCCGGTCACCCAGCCGACGTCGGCGGTGCACCAGTAGATGTCGCCGTCGTGATAGTCGAACACGTATTGGTGCGTGATCGAGGTGTAGACCATGTAGCCGCCGGTGGTGTGCAGCACGCCCTTCGGCTTTCCGGTTGAGCCCGAGGTGTAGAGGATGAACAGCGGATCCTCCGCGCTCATCTCTTCGCAGGGACACTGGCTGGTCACGACGGCGGCGGCCTCGTGGTACCAGACGTCGCGTCCCGGCAGCATGTCGACCGCGCCGCCGGTCCGCCTCACCACGATGACATGATCGACGCCGCCGGCCTTGGCGATGGCAGCGTCGGTATTGGCCTTGAGCGGGATCTTGCGGCCGCCGCGGATGCCCTCGTCGGCGGTGATGACGACGTTCGATTTGCAGTCTTCGATCCGGTTGGCGAGCGAATCCGGCGAGAAGCCGCCGAACACCACCGAATGGATCGCGCCGATCCGAGCGCAGGCGAGCATCGCATAGCACGCCTCGGGGATCATCGGCATGTAGATGGTGACGCGGTCGCCCTTCTTGACCTCGCGGTTGCGCAGGATGTTGGCCATCCTGCAAACCTCGTCGTGCAGCTCTTGGTAGGTGATCTTCTTGTCGTCCTTGGGATCGTCGCCCTCCCAGATGATCGCGGTTTGTTTGGCGCGCTTGGGAAGATGGCGGTCGATGCAGTTGTAGGCGGCGTTCAGTGTGCCGTCCTCGAACCATTTGATCGAAACGTTGTCGGGCGCGTAGGAGGTGTTCTTCACCCGCGCGAACGGCTTCATCCAGCTGATGCGCTGTGCGTGTTCGGCCCAGAAGCGGTTAGGGTCGGCGATCGAGGCCTCGTACATCTCGTTGTACTTGGCTTCGTTGATGGTGCCGCGCTGCTGCCACTCGGCCGGGATTTCGTAGATCTTGTCCGACATCGGTCCCTCCACGCGGTGCGCCAAAGGCGCGCTCCGTCGCATTTTCTTCTACGATCTCGGGACATTATGCGACGACCCGAGCGCGAGCGACAAGGCGGCGGATGTTGCACTTTGGTCGCGACAAAGGGGGTAGGATGGCGGCGGGCTGCCGATTGCGGAGGAATGACATGCGCCAACGCATGCTCAGGATCGTGTGCCTTGCGGCCTGGCTGCTGACCCCGGGAGCCGGTCAGGCGCAAGCGCCATCGGCCGAAGGTCTGACCGCAGCGCGGGAATTGGTCGTGACCATGCAGGTCGCCGACCAATTCAAGATGATCGTGCCCCTGATGATGCAGAGCATAAGACCGGCGATCGTCCAGGGCCGGTCGCCCCAGTTCGAGCGTGACTTTGATGCCATCGTGCAAGTGATGATCGACGGGATGAGCTCGCGGTTCGGTGAGATGGGTGAACTAATAGCCGGCATCTATGCGCAGAATTTCACGGTCGCCGAGCTGCGGGAGGTAATCGCATTCTACCGCGGCCCCACCGGGCAGAAGCTTCTGGAAAAAACGCCCGCGATCGCGCAGCAAAGCATGGCGGTCGGGCAGCAGTTCGCCAGCAAGCTGGTCGACGATCTCAAGGGTCGGATCATCGACGAGCTGCGCAAGAGGGGCCACAACGTCTAGCGCGCGGTCGCGCACGACTAAGCCAGCCTAAGAATCTGGCGTTGGAACGACACACAGGGCAGGGAGGCGCCAAGGATGCTCCGGCGGCTGCTCAGCAGCATGGTGGCAGGCTTGCTGCTCGCCGCGGCCGCGCTTCCGCATTCGCGCAGTCCTACCCGTCGCGTCCGATCCGGCTGATCGTCGGCTATCCGACTGGCGGCGCCGTCGACCTGATTGGCCGGCTCTATGCGCAGGCGTTGTCGGTTCGCCTGGGTCAGCCTGTCGTCGTTGAGAACCGGCCGGGCTCGGGCAGCAATCTCGCCGGCGACATCGTGGCGAAGTCCGCGCCCGACGGCTACACGCTGTTCCACGGTCCTGACAACGTGTTCATGAGCAACCCGCACGTCTACGGCAAGATGCCGTTTGATCCCTTCAAGGATCTGGTGCCGGTGTCGAGCCTGTCGTCGAACCAGCTGGTGCTCGCGGTGCATCCCTCGGTGCCGGCCAACAGTCTGCGCGACTTTGTCGAGCTGGCGCGCCGCACCAAGCCGCCGCTGTTCTACGCCTCGATTGGCAACGGCAGCCAGCATCACCTCGCCATGGAATTGCTCAAGCAGCACGTCGGCATCGATCTGGTCCACGTGCCGTACCGCGGCGGTGGCCCGGCGGCGATCGCGCTGGTCGCCGGCGAGGTCTCGGCCATGTTCGGCGGCGGCTCGCTGGTGCCGACCGTGCAGGCCGGCAAAGTGCGCGGGCTTGCTTCAACCGGCAGCGTGCGCAACCCGGCGACGCCGGAGCTACCGACCATCGCCGAGCTCTATCCCGGCTACGAGGCCTTGATCTGGCATGGCCTGTTCGTCCCGGCCGGCACGCCGCCGCCGATCATCGAACGGCTGCGCAAGGAAATGGCGGTGGTGCTGGCGCAGCCTGAGTTCAAGGAGCGGCTCGCCAACTCCGGTTCCGGCGAGCCTTACGTGGTCACGCCCGAGGAGTTCGTCGCCCGGATGCGCAGCGATTACGAAAAATACGGCAAGCTGATCCGCTCGATCGGCATCAAGATCGAATGATTTTTTGCGGGGCGGCTACTGCCCCATCCAGCCAACAATCGCGCCGATGACCAGCAGACCGCCGAGCCAATGCGCGCTGTCGATCACGGTGAGCATGGCCTTCTTGCCGTGAAAGGCGTTGTTGACCGTCATGGTGGTCAGCACGAAGCCGAACCAGATGATGGCCGCGGAGATCACGCCGGCGCGCAGGCTGAACGTCTTGAGATGGACCAGCACGCCGTACAGCGCCCACGCCATGATCAGCGAGCCGACGAACGCCAGCACGAACGGCAGATACATCTCCAGCTTGGACTTGCCCGCCATCTCGGCCTTGCAGTCTTCCATGGTCTTGCCTTGTGCCGCCATCCAAGGACCGCCCAGCGCGGTGTAGTAGATGGCGCCGAAAATCCACGCCGCGATCGCGGCCACGAAAATCGAAAGCCAATTGATGTTCGCCATCATGGGTCGCTCCCTCGTTGCCGGCACTATACCTCGCCGGCATGAAATCTGCTTAGTCTTGAGCTGAAACGCGAGACCGTGTCGTGCCTGCCATCAATCCCAAGCGCCTGCTGGACGATCTCTACGCGCTGCGCGGCATCGGCACCTACAAGACCGGCGTGCACCGGCCGACCTTCTCAGCCGACGATGTGCGGGCACGGCAGTGGCTCACCGAGCGCATGACGGAGGCCGGGCTCGACGCGCAGATCGACGGCATCGGCAATGTGCTGGGCTTCAGCCGCGCGCCGGGGCGCAAGATCCTGGCTGGCTCGCACATCGAGAGCCAGAACTATGCCGGCTGGCTCGACGGGCCGCTCGGCGTCATCTACGCGCTCGAAGCGGCACGCGCGCTACGCGAGGATCCGGCAACCGGCGACGCCAGCGTCGATGTGGTGGCGTTCTGCGACGAGGAAGGCCACTTCGGCGTGTTCCTCGGCAGCCGTTCGTTCGTCGGCGAGGTTACCGAAGCGGAGATCGACGCGGCGCGCAATCGCACCACCGGCGAGTCGATGCGGGACGCGCTTGCCAAGGCAGGCTACGCCGGCCGGCCGCGATTGAAGATCGATCCGCGGCGCTACGCCGGATATTTCGAGGCGCATATCGAGCAGGGCCGTACGCTGGAATCCGGCGACCTGAAGATCGGGGTGGTCACCGGCCTGGTCGGTTTGTGGAATTTCCGCATCACGGCGGTCGGCGAGCAAAATCACGCCGGCACGACGATGATGGGGGACCGCCGTGACGCCGGCGTCGCACTGGTGCATCTGCTCGCGGCGATCGACCGGCGCTTTGCCGAGATCAAGGCTGCGCGCACCGTATGGACGGTCGGCAACGTGCGGTTCGAGCCCGGCGAGCCGAGCATCATTCCGGGACGCGCCGCAGCGATCCTGCAATTCCGCGACGCCGATCTGGCGGTGCTGCAGCGGTTCGAGGCGGCGTTGCGCGAAATGGTCAGCGAGGCCGATCATGCCGGCCCGTGCAAGGTGACGGTCGAGAACACCAGGCGCAGCGTGCCTGCGGCCATGAGTGCGGATTTCCAGCAGGCGATCGAGGACTGCGCCGCGCGTCACGCGCCCGGCCGTGCGGTGCGGATGCCGTCCAGCGCCGGACATGACGCCCAGATCATCGCGCAAGCGATACCCGCAGCAATGATGTTCGTGCCGAGCATCGGCGGCATCAGCCATCATTGGAGCGAGAACACCTCGGACGAGGACATCGTGCTCGGCGCGCGCGTGTTCACCGACGCGATTGTCAGCGTGTTGCGGAGCTAGGGCGCGGACTTCATAAACGTGCGCATCGGATGCGCGCTTTCGGGGGAAGCGGACATCGTCGTTCAGAGGCTTGATCGAAGCCCGACTACTTGGTGATCTTGCGGATTGCCGGCGACATTGAAGCGGGGGCGGCCGGCGAAACCGCAAACGTCAGCCACACATTCCAGCCTTCGGGCCGGTTTTCGGCACCGAACTCCTTGTAGCCCTTGAGGTTCAAATAGCCCTGGTGGTCGCCAACCGGGAAGAGGTAGCCGATTTGCGGTCCTACACCGAACACGCGCGATTTGAAGGCACCCACCCGATCACCAGAGCCGCTATCCCCTGTGACTTGCTGGTAGACGTAGCCGACCAAACCCACCATCAATTGCTTGCTGAGGAATTGCGATGCGGCCATGTCGAGATGGAAATCGACGCCGTTTTTATAGTCGGTGTCGGGGTTCTTGAAATTGTAGGTGAATCCGCCGGCCGCGGAGAATTCGTGTCCGGTCTGCGGATTGAAATAGGTATAGCCGGCGCCGCCGTCGATCGCGGCGTGGCCGATGCCGAGATTGGCCAACCGGTTTGGATCGTAGGCGCCGATCGGGATATTGCCGGTGATGTAGGTCATGACGTTGTGCACGCCGAAATTCCAGCGCAGCGAGGCTTGGGGAACGGGATCGCCGAAGCCCGTTGTGGTGTCGGTCCGGCCGGCGGATGTGGTGAAGCCCAATGGTCCCAGCGCGGCGGTCAGTGTTGCATCCGCGGACACCTTGTTGCGGCCTCCCGGGATCAGCATCGCAACCGCCGCCTGTCCGCCGAACACCGGTGTGCCGAAAACATACTGTGGAATGGCGATGCCGAGGTCGGCATCGGCGTTGAGGTTCGCCACCAGACTGCCGGTGAAGTTGGTAGTGATCCCGCCCCGATGCACCTGCCGCGCAAACACAACCTCGGGGCCGGCCTTGACGGACGTATGATAGTAGATCGTTGCCAGCGACCAGCCCGGCTGCTGCGGAGCCGCGGCCAGGCTGCCGAAGAAGCCCGGCACCCAGAAGCTGACGCCGCCTTCGTCGGCCCGCGCACTTCCGGAGAACATGACGGTGGCTGAGATGATGGCGCATTGTGCCAACCACAACGTGCGCTTCGACAACATGGCGGCTACCCCTCCACCAACAGCATTCAGTTCAACACTCGCCCGATCGAAACTCAATGACCGAAGCTGAGTTTCGCGCAGCTCAGACGGCCTTTTCGATCGCGCCGATCAGGAATGACAGCCTCGCTCGCGCCTTCAACAATCGCGGCAACGCCTACGTCGCCAAAGGCCAGTACGACCGCGCCATCCAGGACTTCGACCAGGCCATCAAGCTTAATCCGAGCCACGCCAACGCCTTCAACAATCGCGGCAACGCCTACGTCGCCAAAGGCCAGCACGACCGCGCCATCCAGGACTTCGACCAGGCCATCAAGCTCAATCCGAGCTACGCCAGCGCCTTTCACAACCGCGGCGTCGCCAAGGCAGGAATGGGCGACAAGAAAGGCGCAGATGCGGACCTCGCGGCGGCGCGGCGCATCAATGCCAACGTCGGGCGGTAGGCGCGGCCCAACGTCCACACATGGCACTTGGCGGCGGTTTTTGAATGTCCGCTTTTCCGCCGCTCCTGGGGCTTACACCGAATGTCAGCACGGGAGGTAACGATGTGGCGCCTCGTACCGGTTCTTGCCATCCTCAGCACGACTGCGAATGCGCAAGATTACATTCCGCAATTGTCGACAGCGACGGGCCAGGAAATTGGCCGGGCCTTTCGGACGGACGGCAAGATTCCCACCAAAGACGGAGCCAGGAACGATAAACACGATTGCGTCCTCAACCAAATGTCCGAGCGAGAGGCTAAGCGACTTGCGCTGCTGGCGCGCAAGGACAAGGCGGCAGGCGAAGCGGCCTTGCTCCGCGCGGTGACGCCGTGCATGGCCAAGAAGGGATGGCGGATAGAAGTGACCGGTCGTTCGTGAGGTCGTGACCGCGCGATAGCGGACGTGGCCCGGATAGGCCAAATTCGATGCTAATGACCCGGAACGGACATGCGACGCGATTTGACGTGGATCAAACCCTAGTTCAAGGGTTTCTGCCCTACTGAAACTTCAACTGCGCGTTGGTTAGCAGTCAAGGAGCAATTCAAGATGGGGAAAAACAAGCAGAAGAAAAATGAGGCAGCCGAAGCGGCAACCTCTTCCAGTAATAAAATGAGCGGCAAGGAGTTCGAGACGGAACTTGCGAAGCTGCAAGTCGAGCTTGTCCGTCTGCAGACCTGGGTCCAGGCTAAAAAAGCACGCGTCATCGTGGTCTTCGAGGGCCGCGACACAGCAGGCAAGGGCGGCGTGATCAGCCGGATCACCGAACGCACAAGTCCGCGCGTCTTCCGCCACGTTGCATTGCCCGCACCCTCTGACCGCCAGAAGAGTCAAGTTTACATGCAACGTTACCTGGCGCAGTTCCCGGCGGCAGGCGAGATCATCCTGTTCGACCGTTCGTGGTACAACCGCGCTGGGGTCGAGCGGGTGATGGGCTTCTGCACCGACGAGCAGTACGAGCGGTTCCTGGAGTTGGCCCCGGTGGTCGAACGGGAGATGATCGTCAAAAACGGCATTATCCTGCGCAAGTACTTTCTCGATGTCAGCCAGGACGAGCAGCGGCGCCGGTTCGCGGCCAGGATCGACACTCCGGTCAAGCACTGGAAGCTGAGCCCGATGGATACCGAGTCGGTGCGGCGCTGGTGGGACTACACGGCGGCCTATCAACGCATGATCAAGACCACCCACACGCCTGAGGCGCCTTGGCACATCGTCCCCGCCGACAATAAGCGCCACGCTCGATTAAACCTGATCCGGCATCTGCTCGACAGCATCCCCTACAAGAAAGTCGACATCGACCTGCCAAAGATCCCCAAGGCACAGCCGCGGCCCAAGGGTGCTACCGAGGGTCTGGGCGGCGAAACGATCCCCAGTCACTACTGAGGCGGGCAGGGCTCTGCCCGTTGACGGGCGGTTTCCCCCGTCTGTTTCATCGGCCGAGGATTTTGCAATGGCTGAAATAAACAAACTCTCCGTCGGTCAAGCGCTCGATAAGCTGCGCCGCCCCGATGTGCAATCGAAGCAAACGCGGTTCGATGAAAAGACGAACGCGCTTGACGAAGATATACAACGCATGAGGGCGACAAGACGCCGCCTTGAGCGGGACCAACGAGCCGCCGAGACGACTGCAAGCGATGCTCGTGGGATGAATGCAAGCCCTGGCAACAAAAAAAGGCCGTACCTAAAACTGGCCGTCCTCGCTGTTGTTGGCCCGGTCCTTTTGGTCTTAATCATCCTCTATGCGACGCTGGTGCAATAAACGCGAGCGGTTCGACCTCTACGGGGTGTTGGTCGAGGCGACCATGTCCGCTTCTGATGCTGTGGACGGCTCCTCTACCCGGCATGTGAAGTGCCATGGACGTGGGAGCTGTTAAGGCTCCCACGATTTGGAGGAGCTATCCGGTCCGATGTCGGCGATTGGCACAAAGCGGACGTGTCAGCCGCGTCGCGTGATGTCCGCCATCGGGGGGTAAAGCAGACACGGGGCCCAATGTCCCGTTTGGCGCGTCAGTTGCTTGAGCGCTCAGCCATTGTCTCAACCAAGACCACAAGGCTGCGCGAAGGCTGTCATCAGGGTGCGCGATCAAATCAAGTTTCTGGATTTTGTCGCCGCCGCTCTGGAGGACGACTGTCTCGGATTTCACCTGGCTCGGACCGCTGATCTCCGCCAAATCGGATTGCTGTATTACGTCCTCGCCTCGTCGAAAACGCTCATCGAGGCCTTGCAACGAGCCGCGCGATACAGCTCCATCAACAACGAGGGAATCTTACAACGATGTATCAACGGTAAATCCGTTGGCATATCGATCCACTATGTCGGTGTCAGTCGCCATCTGGATCAGCACCAGATCGAATTCTGGATGACGGTCCTGCTGCGGACATGCCAGCAGCTCACAGGTCTTCGTCTTAGGCCGGAACGCGTGCGACTGAAGCACCGGCGGCCACCGAATGCAGAATTTTTCGAATTCTTCGGTGATAATGTCGAATTCGGCGCTACCGCCGATGACATTACGTTCTCGAACAGCATCAGGCAGTCGCCCGTCGTTGGCGCCGATCCCTATCTCAATAACCTTTTGATTTCCTATTGCGAGGAAGCGATTTCTCGTCGGCCAGGAAACTCCGGTCCATTCCAAGCAAGCGTCGAGAATGTCGTTGTTCCACTGCTGCCGCACGGCAAGGCACGAGCCAGCGAGATTGCACGCCAACTCGGGTTGAGCGAGAGAACGTTTGCCCGGCGGCTGTCGCAGGAAGGGCTCACATTCTCGGAACTCTTGGAACGCCTTCGATCCGATCTCGCAAATCGCCATTTGGCCGACCGAGGCTTGGCAATTTCCCAAATCGCATGGTTGCTTGGCTATCGAGACGTCGGCGCCTTTTCGCATGCCTTCAAGCGCTGGACCGGCAAGACACCAGGTTAAGCGCGTGCTGAATATGCGCTTTGAAGCGTGCAGGTCTCCGGTCTCCAGGTCGCCCGTTGAACAGAGCCTTGCTAGCTCAGCCCTTCATCCCGCCCATCTTGCAGACCGCCTTCCATTCCGCGGCGGTGACCGGCTGGACCGACAGCCGCGAATATTTCACCAGCGCCATGTCCTTGAGCGATTTCTCGGCCTTGATCGCGGCGAGCGTGACCGGCTTGGTCAACGGCTCGACCGCCTTCAGATCCACCACCACCCAAGGCTCGCCCTTCTCCGCAGTCGGATCGGGATAGGACTCCTTGGCGACCTCGGCGATGCCGACCACCTGCTTCTCGTCGCCGGTGTGATAGAAGAATGCGAGGTCGCCCTTCTTCATCTCCTTGAGATGGCGCCGCGCGGTGAAGTTGCGTACACCGCTCCACACTTCGCCCTTGGCGCCGCGCTTCACCTGATCGTCCCAGGAAAATTCCTCGGGTTCGGTCTTGACCAGCCAATACGCCATCTAAACCTCCGCTCTGAACGGCCGTGCCAGCAATGACTCGATAGCCGCGCCGACACTTTTTCGTTGTTCGATCACATCCGCCACGGCGTTGACAATCGGCGTGTCGACGCCGCGGCTGCGCGCCATCTCGGCAAGCACCTGGGCAGTGGACGCGCCCTCTGCAAGCCCCGTGGTGTCTTGAATATGCTGAGGCGCTTGGCCCCGGCCGAGATTGATCCCGAATGTCAGATTTCGCGACGTCGGGCTGGTGCAGGTCAAGACCAGATCGCCCAGTCCCGACAATCCCATCATGGTTTCCGGATTGGCGTTGAACGCCCGGCCGAACCGGATCAACTCGGCGAACCCGCGTGTGGTTATCGCCGCCGTCGCGCTTTGCCCCAGGCCTGCGCCCATCACGATGCCGGCCGCGATCGCCAGCACGTTCTTCGCCGCACCGCCGATCTCGACGCCGCGGACGTCAGTGGTGTGGTAGGGCCGGAACGTCTCCGAACCGATGGCTTGAGCCAGCCGTTCGGCCAGGCCCAGATCCCGCGCCGCGATGGTGACGGCCGTCGGCATCCCGCGCGCGACCTCGCTGGCGAAGCTTGGCCCGGACAGGATCGCCGGCAGGGCGGTCTGCGCACATTCCGCGATCACCTCTGTCATGAAACGGTGGCTGCCGCGCTCGATGCCTTTGGCGCAGGCGATTACCGGCGTTCCGGACGGCGTCACATCGTCCAGCAGCATTGCGACCTTGCGCAACTCCTGCGCCGGCACCGCGAGCAGGATGCACTGCGCGCGTGCTGCGGCCTCTTCGACATCGCCCGTCACTGTGACGCCGTCGGCAAGTGTCATCCCTGGCAGCCGAGGACTTTCGCGCGTCTTGGCCATTGTCGCAGCGATGGCCGGATCGCGCGCCCACAAGGTCACCTGGCGGCCCGCGCGCGCCGCCGTGTTGGCGAGCGCGCTGCCCCAGGCTCCGGCGCCGAGCACCGCCACGCGATCCAAGCTCATGGCTCGGCCTTGGCGCCATCGCCGGTTTGCAGACGGCTGAAGAAGCTCATCTGCTCGGCGGGCTTGCTCACCTCGTCGAGCGGCCAGCGCGCACGCGGCGCCGTGTCGAGCGAGTCGGTGAGACCGAGCGCCAGCCGCTCCGCGCCGGCCCAGGCGATCATCGCGCCGTTGTCGGTGCAGAGCGCCGGCGGCGGGACAACCAGCACCGTGCCGGATTCGAAGCCGATGCGGTGCAGCACCTTGCGAAGCGCCTGATTGGCGGCGACGCCGCCGGCGGCGACCAGCGCGGTTGGCGCGCCGTAGCGCTCGCGGAAAATCTTCAAACCGGTACGCAGCCGGTCCTGGACGGTCTCCACGATGGATTGCTGGAACGAGGCGCAAAGATCGGCGACGTCCTGGTCGGTGAGCGGCGCGATCTTCTCGGCTTCGAGCCGCAGCGCGGTCTTCAGCCCGGATAGCGAGAAATCGGCCTCGGGCCGGCCATGCATCGGCCGCGGCAGCAGGAACCGCACCGGGTTGCCGCGCAACGCCTCCTGCTCGACCTGCGGGCCGCCGGGATAGCCGAGCCCGAGCAGCTTGGCGGTCTTGTCGAACGCCTCGCCGATCGCGTCGTCGACCGTGGTGCCGATGCGGGCGTAGTCGCCGACCCCGAGCACGGCGACGATCTGAGTGTGGCCGCCGGAGGCGAGGAACAGGCAATACGGAAACGGCGTGCCGTCGGTCAGCCGCGCGGTCAGCGCGTGCGCCTCGAGATGGTTCACGGCGATGAGCGGCTTCGCCTTGGTCAGCGCGATCGCCTTCGCGGTGGTCAGGCCGACGATCACGCCGCCGATCAATCCCGGACCGGCGGCTGCGGCGATGCCGTCGAGCGCGTCGAAGGTCGTGCCGGCGTCGGCCATGGCCTTGGCGATGATGCGGTCCAGCGCCTCGACATGGGCCCGCGCGGCGATCTCCGGCACCACGCCGCCGAACGCCGCATGCTCGTTGATCTGCGACAGCACGACGTTGGACTGGATCTTGCCCGGTCCGTCATTGCTCTTTTCGACCACCGCGGCGGCGGTCTCGTCGCATGTCGTCTCGATTCCGAGTACAAGCATTTCGGACAGTTAGCACAGTTGCAGACTGTCAACTATTGCGAGGTCCAGTGTCGCAATCCCAGGCCCGGACAACCGACGCCGCCACCTTGCGGATCGGCACGCGCGGCAGTCCGCTGGCGCTCGCCCAAGCCGGCATGGTCCGCGCTGCGTTGGCCCAAGCGCACGGCTTTGACCCGGCGCGCATCGAGCTCGAGGTGATCCGCACCACCGGCGACCGTATCCAGGACCGTCCGTTGGCCGAAGCGGGCGGTAAGGGGCTGTTTGCCAAGGAGATCGAGGAAGCCTTGCTTGACCGCCGCATCGATCTGGCGGTGCATTCCTCCAAGGACATGCCGACCTTCCTGCCGGACGGCCTCGTCCTCACGGCGTTCCTCAAGCGCGAGGACGCGCGCGATGCGTTCGTCAGCCGCAAGGCGCGGACCCTGGCCGAGCTGCAGCGCGGCGCAGTGGTCGGCACGTCGTCGCCACGCCGCCAAGCGCTGCTGCGGCGCATGCGGCCTGATCTGCGGGTCGTCGACCTGCGCGGCAACGTCGAGACGCGTCTGCGCAAGATTGACGAAGGCGCGGCCGACGCCACTCTGCTGGCGTTGGCTGGTCTCAAGCGGCTCGGACTGACAAATGTCGTAGCGTCCGTGTTCGAGCTCGACGAATTCCTGCCGGCGGTCGGGCAGGGCGCGATCGGTATCGAAACACGCGCGGACGATACCAAGACACGCGGTCTGCTGACGCCGCTCAACGATCCTGACACGGCGGCAGCCCTCGCCACTGAACGCGCGTTCCTGGCGGCGCTCGACGGTTCGTGCCGCACACCGATCGCCGGCTACGCCAGCGTCAGCGGCGACCGCGTGACGTTCCATGGCATGATCGTGAGGCCGGACGGCAGCGAAGCCTTCGAGACAAGGCGCGAGGGTGAGATTGCAGACGTAGAAATGCTCGGCACCGACGCTGGCCGTGAGCTCAAGGGCCGCGCCAACCCTGATTTCTTCGCTTGAACATGCGGCTCCTGGTCACCCGCCCTGAGCCCGATGGTGAGCGCACCGCGAATGACCTTCGTGCGCGTGGTCACCATGTGATGCTGGCGCCGGTGCTGCACGTCGAGATCATGGGTGACGCCGATCCGGGTTCCGGGCCGTGGGCCGCAGTGCTCATCACCAGCGCCAATGGCGCGCGAGCCGTCGCGTCGCACCCACGCCGCACCGAATTGATGGCGCTGCCGGTGTTGGCGGTGGGTCAGGCCAGCGCCGAGGCGGCGCGCGATGCTGGGTTCTTGGAGGTGTCATCGGCCGATGGCGATGGCGGCGATCTGGTCCGGTTTGCAACCGCACGATTTGCCCCAGGCGGGAGGCCGTTGCTCTATCTCGCTGGCGAAGAGCGCGCCCGCGATCTTGCCGGCGAACTGGCCGTGAGTGGGCTGCGCACCGACATTGTTGTTGTCTATCGCACTGTCAAGGCAAAGGCATTTCCGGAGCAGGCTCGGGCCGCGCTGGCGGCGGGTGAGATCGACGGCGTGCTGCATTTCTCCAGGCGCAGCGTGGAAAGCTATCTCGACTGCGCACGGGACCTGCCAGCGGCGCTCGGACCCATCCACTTTTGCCTGTCGGCGCGCGCTGGAGAGCCGCTGCGCGCCGCCGGCGCGACGAATATCCGTATCGCGACCAAGCCCGATGAGGCGGGACTGCTCGCTTTGGTCACGTCCCGGCCATAACGCATAATCCGAAAAGTGGCCGCCGGTTTTCGGACAAGATCATGCGTCAAGAAGAGGCCGGGCCGCTGCCGGCCCGAATCGCTTAATATGCAGCATGGCCACTGGAAAACGCCCCCCTCCGGGAATCCCCGGCACGCGCCGCCGGCGGCCTGCGCCGACCATCGATCTCAAAGCCACCGAAATCGCATCCGAGCCCGCCGGCTCGCCGCCTCAGCCTGGATTTGAAGCGAAGCCCGGATTCGAGCCCCAACCGGCCGCCGAAGCGGCGAGCCCGCCTCCGCCGCCCGAGCCACCGCAAACTCCGCCGAATGAGCCGCCGAGGCCGGAGCGCGAACCGCAGAGCCCCCCGCCCGGACCTGGGAGCGCCTGGTTGCCTCCGGACGTGCCATGGCCCGCGGTCGCGGCCGGTGCCGCGGGCGCGGCCGGCGTGCTGCTGATCATGCTGGTGGTGTGGCTGATCGTGCCGCGTAGCGATGGTGCGGCTGGATTGACGCCAAGGCTCGCGGCGATCGAGACGCAGTTGCGCGAGCTCGCAGCACGGCCGGCACCTGTAAACGTTGATCCGGCGACGCTGGGCGCGCTGTCAGAGCGGATGGCGAAGCTGGAGAGCGTGCTCAATGCGCCGCGGCCACCTGCAGCCGATCCGGCGTTAGGAGGTCGCGTTGGTGCGCTCGAAAACGCGATCAAGCCGCTCCATGATTCTACCGCGGCTCTGGGTCGGCGTGCCGACGAGACTGATGCCACGTTCCGCAATATTCGTGGCCGCACCGACGCAGTGGAAGCCGCGCTGGCCGAATTGCGCAATGCCGCGCGAGCAGCGTCGGGTGATCACGACGAGCTTGCCAAGCTGGCAAGTCGCATCGCGGCCCTGGAGAAATCGGATCGCGCCGTTGCCGACGAACTGGCGAAGCGCCCCGCATCGAACAGCGATCGCCCGGTGCGTCTCGCTGTTGCCGCGGCGGCGCTGCGCACCGCGGTCGAGCGTGGCGATGCGTTCGGCGCCGAGCTTGCGACGGTGAAGCCGCTGACCAATGACGTTGTTGCAATTGCAGCGATTGAGCCGTTTGCCGCGTCAGGTGTGCCCAGTGCCACCGCGCTGGGGCGCGAACTAATCCTGCTGTTGCCGGTGATGCAACGCGCCGCCGGCACGGTCTCACGCGACGGCGGCTTCCTCGATCGGTTGCAGGCCAATGCTGAAAAGCTGGTGCGCATCCGACCGGTTGACGAAGTCCCCGGTGAGGACACGTCCGCGGTGCTGTCGCGCATCGAAGTGAAGGCCGCGCATGCCGACCTTGCCGGCGCGCTCGCGGAGCTTGGCAAGCTTTCAGCCGCCGTGCGGGCACCCGCGCTCGCCTGGATCGCCAAGGCGGAAGCGCGCAGTAAGGCGGTCGACGCGAGCCGCAAGCTTGCTGCGGACGCCATCGCCGCGCTCAAGACCAATCCATAGGCCGACACCGCGATGATCCGGGTGATCCTGTTCCTCGCGCTGGTCGGACTGGTCGCGCTGGGCGTGGTCTGGGTTGCCGACCGTCCGGGCGAGGTAGCGATCACCTGGCAGGGCTATCGGATCGAGACGTCGGTGATGGTGACCGCGGCGGCGATCGCCATGGTCGTTGTCGTCGCGCTGCTGCTGTGGTCGCTGGTCCGCACCATCCTACGCTCGCCCGATCTGATCGCAATGTTCCTTGGCCATCGACGCGGCGTGCGCGGCTATCTGGCGATCTCGCGCGGGTTGGTTGCGATCGGTGCGGGCGACGGCCGCGCCGCGCGCAAGTTCGCCAGTGAAGCCGACAAGATTGCTCCCGGCGAGCCGCTGGCATTGCTCCTCAACGCGCAGGTCGCACAGCTCGCGGGCGACCGGACCGGCGCGGAGTTCGCGTTCCGCGCCATGGCGGAACGCAACGACACCAAGCTGCTTGGCCTGCGCGGTCTCTACGTGGAGGCGCAGCGCCGCGCCGACGGCGAGGCCGCGCGCGGCTACGCGGAGGAGGCCGCCAAAGCCGCGCCGTCGCTCGCCTGGGCCGGGCAGGCGGTCTTGGAATACCGTTGCGCAGGCGGCGATTGGACCGGTGCGCTTGCGGCACTCGATCGCAACAACCGGTACGGCCTGATCGACAAGCCGGGCTACCGGCGCCAGCGCGCGGTGCTGCTCACCGCCCGCGCGCTCGCCGTCGAAGACACTGAGCCCGACCGGGCCCGCGCACTCGCCGTCGAAGCGGTGAAGCTTGCGCCCGAGCTTGTGCCGGCCGCGGATCTTGCCGCCCGCCTGCTCGGCGAGCGCGGCGACACCAAGAAGGCGAGCCGACTGATCGAGGCGACCTGGAAGGCCAACCCGCATCCCGATCTCGCCGACACTTACGCCCATCTGCGCGCCGGCAAATCGGCGCGTGAACGGCTGACGCGCGTGCAGGCGCTGGCGCAGAAGGCTCCCGGTCACGTAGAGGGCGCGCTCGCGGTGGCGCGCGCCGCGATCGACGCTCAGGAGTTCGCGGTGGCGCGTGCGGCGCTCAAGCCGTTGCTCAGGGAGACGACACAGCGCGTTGCTGCGTTGATGGCCGAGGTCGAGCAGCGCGAGAGCGGCGACGAAGGCCGCGCCCGCGAATGGATGGCGCGTGCGCTCAACGCCGCAAGGGATCCGGCCTGGACTGCCGATGGCTTTGTTTCCGACCGCTGGATGCCGTTATCGCCGGTCTCGGGCCGGCTCGATGCCTTCCAATGGAAGGTTCCCTTGGCCGAGCTCGGCGACGGTCGCGATGTCATCGAAGCGGCCGAGCCTCCGCTGCCCGCGGGGGATGATCTGCCAGCGAAGCCATTGGAGGCAGCCGCCGTTGCGGTGCCACCTGCCGAGATGCCGGCGGCTACGCCGGCGTTGCGGGACGAGCCGTCGACCCCGGTTCGAGCCTCACGCCGCGCCTCGACGCGTGCCACGCCGCGGGTCGACGCGGTCATCCCGTTGGTACACGTGCCGGACGACCCGGGCCCGGAGCCGCAGCCGGAAGCCGAACCTGAGCTGCCGGCCAACGCGCGCCGCAGGCTGCGCTGACACCTGGGCCGACGCGTCACCATATAGCCTGGCGTCGAAGCCTTGCCTGCCCGGGCGGCGGGCGCTATCTAGGCCGAGAATTTCGCCGCAATAGCTCAGTCGGTAGAGCACGTCATTCGTAATGACGGGGTCGGGGGTTCGAAATCCCTCTTGCGGCACCAGCATTCTCGCAATTTCCAACCTACGAAGCGGCCGGCGGTTACATCTCGGTTACGCTGTCGGACCAATCTTCGCGATTCAACGGCCACCTGAGCACCGTAGAACGCCAGATCTGGGACAGGAGCCGAATCTCTTAGGGTGCAGATGAACACGGGCGGGATCGCGGCCGGAAGCGGTCGGACGCCCACGATGTTCATGACCCACGTCATGTTTGCAGGCGCACGTGCAATGTCTTCAAGCAGCGTGCTCTGACTGCGATCCGTCCCCACAACGAAAGCGCTTCATTCGAATTCGGGAACTTGACTACGTCGATGGACAATCGACAGGCGCGACCTTTCGTCAAGAGTGACAGACCTCGGCTGAAGGATAGAATGTCGATATCGAGACAGCGGTAGCAGGATCCAATATGCTTACCCGTCGCGACTTGATTGCCCTCTCGGCCGCCCTGGCCTTCGCGCCGAACCCGCTCATCCCGAAGGTGCGCGCGCAGGCGGCCAAGTCCGATTACCCTAACAAGCCCGTGCGCTTCATCGTCCCGGTCGCCGCCGGCGGCCCGACCGATCTGGTCGCGCGCATGCTCGCCGAGAAGCTTTCCAAGATGTGGGGCCAGCAAGTTTTCATCGAGAACAAGGGAGGCGCCGGCACCAACATCGGCAACGAATACGCCGCACGAGCCGATCCCGATGGATACACGGTCTTGTTCGCCACCTCGTCACTTGCGGTGAATACCAGCCTCTATCGTTCGCTGAGCTATGATCCGATCGCGGATTTTGCACCGGTCTCGCTTGTTACCCAGCTCGCCTATTTCGTATTCGTGCCGAACTCCTCGCCGGCGAATACGGTGGAGGAGCTCATCGCTCATGCCAAAGCCAATCCGGGCAAGCTCACGATGGCGTCGCCCGGCACCGGCAGCGCGCCGTTCTTGGCCGAGATGGTGTTCTTGCAGATGGCCGACATCCAGATGACGCACATTCCCTATCGTGGTGCGTCGCCCGCCTTCGCGGACCTGATACCGGGTCGCGTGGACTGCTATTTCGGCAGCGGCGCATTGCTGTCCTACGCCCGGTCCGGGCAGGTACGCGTCTTGGCTACAACCGGCGCAAAACGCGATGTGGCAGCCCCGGACGTGCCAACCGTCGCGGAAGCCGGTGTGCCGGGCTACGACGTGACGGCATGGCAGGCGCTGTTCGTTCCAACCAAGACGCCGACTGAGATCGTCCATAAGGTCAGCGCCGATACGAGGACAGCGCTGACTGACCCAGCGATCCAGGACAAGCTGACCAAGACGGGCTACGCGGGTCGCGGCTCGACGCCCGAGGAGCTCGGACATCTGCTCAAGTCGGAAATCGCCAAATGGAGCGCTGTCATCAAGACAGTCGGCATCAAGATCGAATAATCTTTCGCGCCTGCAGCCCGAGCAACAGCAGCCACCATGCGGATTTTAATTTTCCACGGCTACCTGCTGCGCGGCACGGGCAGCAACATCTACAATGCCAATCTGTCGCGAGCCCTGGCCGGATTGGGCCATGAGGTCCACTTGTTCTGCCAAGACCGGACAACGCCGGCGCCGGAGGGCGTGACGATCCACACCCCCGACATCGGGCGAATTCTTCCCGTGTACGTGGCGGACAAGTATGAGGGCTTTGACGCGTTGCCCTTCCCGCAACTGGACGAGGCGGCGCTCAGTCACTACCTCGAAGCTAACGTCGCCGCGATCCGCTCCGCGCCGTCCCCGGACATCGCTTTGGCCAACCATCTGGTGATGGGGCCCGTCATCCTCGCGCGTGGTCTGCAAGGTCGGGCGCCGTATGCGGTCAAGGTTCACGGCAGCGCGCTGGAATACACGGTACGGCCGCATCGGGAGCGCTTCTTGCCCTACGCGCTGGAGGGGATCCGCGCCGCGTCGGGCGTGCTGGTGGGCTCGCGTCACACGGCCGAAAGTCTGTGGGAGGTGTTGTCCGATGAGCCTTCGCTGCCTGAGCGGACGCGGCTGGGACCGCCGGGCGTGGATTTGAGCTCGTTCCGTCCTCGTTCGGACCAGGCGGCCGCGATTGGCCTGAGCCGACTCGCCGACAAGCTCGAAGCCGGCAAGACAGCCGCCTGGGGAGGTGAGGCTGGCGCCGCAAAGGCATTGCGGCAGCTCGATCCGCACCGCGATCGTATCGTGAGCTACCTGGGAAAACTGATCGTCTCGAAGGGCGTCGACCTGCTGCTCGCCGCCTGGCCGCTGGTGGTGGCGCGGGTGCCGACGGCGCGGCTGGTGGTGGTCGGTTTTGGAACGTACCGGCAAACACTCGGCCAATTGGTCGATGCACTTGGCCGCAGAGACCTGGAGACACTGCGCGAGATCGCAGCCCGCGGACGCGAGCTTGAGGGCGGCCCCCCGGGCGAGCTGAAGTATCTGCGCGCCTTCCTTGAGCGCGCGAGCCACGAGTGGCTGAGCGCCGCGCCCGCGGCCGCTGCACGCATTCACTTCACCGGACGGATCGAGCACCATGACCTGCCCAGCCTGCTGCCGGTCTGCGAGGCGCAGGTGATGCCAAGCACTTTTCCCGAGGCGTTCGGCATGGTCGCAGTCGAAGCGGCTGCTTGTGGCGCACTCCCGCTATCGGCCCGGCACTCGGGAATGGCCGAGGTCACTACAGCGCTGGCACCCGCGCTTCCCGACGAACTGAGGCCGCTCCTCTCGTTCGAGCTCGGGCCCGGAGCCGTGGAGGAAATCGCCGCCAAGCTGGTCGCGTGGCTTACTCTTGCCGCCCCGGAACGTGAGCGCGCAAGAGCGACGCTGGCGACGGAGGCGGCGCGCCGCTACAGCTGGGAAGCTGTGGCAAAAGGGGTGATCGCGGCGGCCCAAGGCAGGCTCACTGAGATACCCCATGCGGTGTCATCAGCGAATAATCTTCGCGTCTTGTAAGCCGCGCATTACGTTCAGGCGCAGCAGCCTCGGACAACAACTACTGGCGGTTCGTAATGGGGTTCGAATCCCTCTTGCGGCACCACTCTCGCACGCAGCGAGCGCAGTTCCTCGGTGGGACTTCCACCGTCAACACACGCAGCTCTGCGCGTGCGCAACCGTCGAAGCGCTGCGCAACGATTTGCGCTTCGGCGCGTCAAGTGCTCATTTGCGCGCCACGCGCGAAGAAACAAGAAAGAGCCATCAATGAGCCCACAAGCCCTGGCAAAAACCCGCGAGCTCGACATCGACACCATGGTTGCGAACGCCAGCAAGGCAGCTGAATTCCTCAAGGCGTTGTCGCACGAGGCCCGTTTGGTGATCCTCTGCCTGCTGGTCGAAGGCGAGAAGTCGGTCGCGGAGATCGAGCAGTTGCTCGGCCTGCGCCAACCTGCGGTGTCGCAGCAGTTGGCGCGGCTTCGTGCCGACAAGCTGGTGGAAACGCGCCGCAACGGGAAGAGCGTCTACTATTCGCTGGCCCGTCCCGAAGTGCGCGATATCATTCTGGCGCTGCATGCGGCGTTCTGCCCGCCCGCGCGCTCGCGCTGAAACACGGCAGAAGGCCGATCAGTTCAGTTCAGGCGGGATGACGTAACCGAGCACCCGGCTCTTGGGGTACGCACTCTCCCACACCTTGTTGCCGTGGTTACCCGAGATGACGATGATGTTGCCGGCGCCGTCGGTGCCGCGCACGATCCCGACGTGGCCGCCGTTCCTGCCGCGGGTCAGCACCACGATCGCGCCGACGCGCGGCTGGTCGATCCGCTTGCCGTAGTCGAGGAATGACTTGGCCGCGCGCGAATTGGTGGTGGTGTGGCCGGTGCGGCGCAGAATGAAATTGATGAAATCGGCGCACCACAGTTCGGGATAGGGGACGCCGACCTGCCTGGAGGTCGCGCCGATCCACTTCAGCGCTTCGAGGCCGATCGCGAAGACCGCGTCTTTCTTTTCTTGCTTGGGTGCGGCAAGCGAGATCGCTGCAGTGTTGTCGGTGCGATGGGTCTGCTCGACCGCGGCGGTGAGAGCAAAACGCTCTTCTTTCTTGCTGCCGGTCGCAAGCGCTGGCGTAGCGACGGCAATGATGGCGGCGAATACAAGGAGCGGCTGAATGGGGCGCTTCATGTGTCTGTCACTCGTCTTGGGTTCTGAACCTCCTATTTCCTGAGCCGCCGCACGCGGGAAATGGACACTTTTTATGTATCGTTATGACGAATTTTTCTCACTGGGGTCCGATTTTCGCAAGGTTAATCAGCCGCTAACGCCTGTTAACCTCTCGTTATGGTTAACAGCTGTCACATTGCCCCGGAATTGAGCGGTTGTGTCCCGGCGTGACGCGAAGCGGAAAGCAAAACGGCCCGCCGATGAAGCGGGCCGCTTATCGTCAGCGGTTCGCGATCAGCCTTTGTCGAGCATCCCGGCGATCGCCTTGATGCGATTGCGGACATAGATCGGCAGGCCGGCGCTGAGCGAGTTGCCGGTGTTGAACGAGCTCTGACCCAGCAGCACTTGCGACGGCACCATGTTCCGCAGCACGGGGACGTCCTGATATTTCTTCTTGGTGTCCAGCGTGTGCGATGACACCGCGAGCGCGATCATCACGGTGGCGACACTGCTGTTGGCGTCGGCCGGATTCGGCTGCACCACTGCGATCAGCTTGCCGAACCGCATCACCTGGTTGACGTAGAACATGTTCTGCTCGAGCACGCCGACCACCGGCGTGCTGATGCCGGTCAGCTTCTGCATGTTGGCTTCGTCGACGTCGGAGCCTTTCAGCAGCCGAAGCTCGCTCTCGAACTCGACAGTATCGGAAACCTTCTTGTCGCTGTCGCGCAGCTTGTTGGCGAGTGCGATGCCGATCGGCAGCTTGCCTTCGAGCCTGTAGCTCGAGTGCGTGCAGAGACCGACGTTGGCGCCCTCGCACCAGGCCCGATCCGGGTTCTTGTTGTTGGCGGTCTTCTCGTCCTTGAGGACCGAGACGTCAGCCGGCTTGATGATCTTGTGCTTGATCGCCGGGTCGATGCTCTCGATGAACGGCAGCGTGGCGAAGCGCGCCAAGTCGATCGAGGCGGCCGGACGCGACAGCTTGAAGCGCGCCTCCGTGATGTACATCTGCAGCTCGTCCTTCACCTCCTTCTTCGCTCCATCGACGATGCGATGGATCGTGCCCTCGGAGAATGTCGGGAACAGGCTGAGGAATTGGCGCTGGACCGGCTTGGTGCGCGACCATTCATCGAACCGGATGAACGCACCCTTGTCGGAGGTCTCGTCGACCCGGTGATCGTTCAGAATGATCGTCTTGGTCTTCAGCGTATCGACGGTGGAGCCGGCGACCGAGGCGACCTTCACGACCTGGAATTCCTGCGCGCCGGCGCCCACGACCGAAGCCGCAAGCACGAACGCAAACGCCGTCACGTGACGCATCATGGCAGTTACCCCGACTAAGTTGACGCTCTTTGCACCATTAAGCCCATCCGACCGTGGCCGATTTGTGTATATCACCCAACGGTTCAGAAGCGTTGCAATCCAAACAATTCACGAAAGGTCTGCGGCGGCCTTGACTGATAGGGATATGGATGCGGGTGCGGCGCGGCGATGCGTTGTCCTGAGTAGACCGGCCGCTCATCGTCCATCGGCCGCGGCGCCGCCACCGCGTGGCCACGCGACACCAGCGCGTGCTGGGTTTCGCGGATCGTGCCACCGGTAACGCGGAAATACTCCATGAACGCTGTTTTAGACTGCCCAACCTTCTGTCCGGTAAACACATCGATCGGCACCGCCTTGAGCGAGCGGGCCGTCTCAGCCGACGGCGGCGGCAGCGGCGTTTTCGGCGCGTGGTGCTGCCAAGTGGCCTGAATGATCTGCTCGGCGATCGGAACGGCGTTCTTGCCGCCGGTCTCGCCGGTTCCGAGCGTCCTGCGGCCGCCGGCGTTGTCGTAACCGACCCAGACCGCGACCGTGACATCGCTGGTGAAGCCGACGAACCACGCATCGTTCTCGTTGTCGGTCGTGCCGGTCTTGCCGCCGACGAAGCCAGTGTGCTGCCGGATTGAGGCGGCGGTGCCACGCGCGACCACACCCTCGAGGACGGTGCGCAGTTGATAGAACGCGGCGCGGTCGCCCTGCGCGAGATAGGCTGGCTTCGCGGTGTTGTGACGATAGACCTGCTTGCCGTTCTGCTCGATGGCATCGATGGCGTAGGGCGAGATGCGCTGGCCTTCGTTGGCGATCGAGGCATAGAAGCTGGCGAGATTGATCATCCGCAGCGACTGCGCGCCGAGCACGAACGGATAGTTCTTCATGCACTCGCCGTAGATTCGGGCCTCGACGGCGAGCTCGCAGACCATCTCCAGGCTGCGACGGGGATCCTTGTCGACGCCGCCGTCCAGCAGCCGGGCCGTGACCATGTTCTTGGATTGCTCCAGCGCACGCCGCAGCGTCATCGTGCCGGAGCCGCCGCCGTCATAGTTCTTTGGCGACCAGTGATGGGCGGTGACGCCCGGAATCGGGGGCAGCGTGACGCCGGAGTCCTGCACCAGCGTGTTGGGCTGCAGCCCCTTATGCAGCGCGGCGAGATAGACGATCGGCTTGATCGAGGAGCCGGGCTGGCGCAGCGCCTGGGTGGTGCGGTTGAGCTGGCTGGCCGGATAGGAGAAGCCGCCCACCATCGCCAGGATGCGGCCGGTCTTGTTCTCCAGCACCACGGCAGCGCCCTGAACCTTGGGCCGCACGCGCAGCTCGGCGCGGCCGTCGTTTCTCGTCTTGCCGTCGGTGACGCGGACATAGACGACGTCGTTGAGCTTCAGCTTGTTGATCTCGACGCCTTCGGGCGTCGTCAACGGCATGGTTCGGCCGTCCTTGAGGCCGACGCGGACCGTCAGGACGCCCCGTTCGTTGGGCCGTTTTTCGATCACGATCGCCGCCGGCCACTGCACGTCGTAGAGCGGCAGCCGCGCATTCTGCAGCGCGATCTGCCACACCGGCCTGGCCCGGCCGCGGCGCTGCGCCTTGGTGCTCAGATCGGTGTCGACGCGATGCACCGTCTCGCCGAGGTTGACCTCCGGACCGGTGAATTCGATGCGCTGTGTCTTCGCCTCGTAGCGCGCGAGACCTTCCTGCAGGGCTGCCTCGGCGGCGCGCTGCAGCTTGAGATTGATGGTCGACTTCACCGCATATGACTCGACCGTCAGCGATTGCATGCCGACCAGCGTGCGCGCCTCGCGCAACAGGTGATCGAGGAAGTGGAAGCCGGATTCGCGCCGCGGCTTCTCGTAAGGCACGATGCGCGGCTGCGCGCTGCCCTCCTCGACATGCTCGACCTTGTCCTCTTGCATGCGCTTGAGCACGTAGGCGTAGCGCTGCCGCGCCCGCTCCGGATACCGGTCCGGGCTGAAATACGCCGGGCCCTTGGCCATCGCGGCCAGCATGGCGCCTTCGGTCAGGTTGAGCGCCGAGGCCGGCTTCTTGAAGTAGCTGCGCGCCGCCATGTCGATGCCCCAGGCGCCGCGACCGAGATAGATGGAGTTGAGATAGACCTCCATGATCTCGTCTTTGGTCAGATCCGTGTCGAGCCGCGACGCGACGATCATCTCGCGCAACTTGCGCTCGTAGCTGACGTCGTCTCCGACCAGGAGGTTCTTGGCGACCTGCTGGGTGATGGTCGAGCCGCCCTGCGGCCGGCCGGGTTCGGCGAGATTGGAGATGAAGGCGCGGATCAGACCACGCTCGTCGATGCCCTTGTGCTGATAGAAGCGCTTGTCTTCGGCCGCGATGAAGGCCTGCTGTACATAGGTCGGAA
Source organism: uncultured Alphaproteobacteria bacterium (assembly GCA_963787955.1). Lineage (GTDB taxonomy): Bacteria > Pseudomonadota > Alphaproteobacteria > Rhizobiales > Xanthobacteraceae > Z2-YC6860. Next base: position 25,183 of record CAWBFG010000024.1, read on the forward strand.
TTTCCTTGAGCGGCACCCAGACGCGCCGATGATCGGACTCGAACAGCTCGGCGAAGCGCTCGCCCTTGCCGTCATAGACGACGCTGGTGCCGGGCAGCTTGAGGCCTTTGAGCTTGGTGTGGTTGGGCAGCTCGGCGACCGATTGATTGTAGAACTCGATCACTTGCTTCAGGTCGAACGGCGAATTCTCCACCTTTTCGTTGGTGCAGAATTTCGCGCCAAGGGCGAGCCGGAGCGCGCCGTTCCGGACTACGACCTGGTGCTCAAGATCAATCCGAGCGACGCCTACGCGTTCCACAACCGCGGTCTGGCGTATCGCGATCTGCGCGACTACGACCGCGCGATCAAGGATTTCGATCAGGCCGTCAAGATCAATCCGAATCTGATCCCGGCCTACAACGATCGCGGCCTCGCCTACGTTTCCAAGGGCGAGACCGACCGCGCGATCGAGGACTTCGATCACGCCATCATGCTCAATCCCCGCGATCCGGTGGCGTTCAATAATCGCGGCTTGGCTTATCGCAACAAGGGCGAGACCGAGGCGGCGATCAACAACTACGACCAGGCGATCGGGCTCAACTCGGACTTCGCGCTGGCGTACTACAACCGCGGCAACGCCTACTACGATCGTCGCGACTACGATCGTGCCATTCAGGACTACAACCAGGCGCTCAGGATCAATCCGAACTACGCGCTCGCCTACTACGACCGCGGCGTCGTCTATTACGATCGTCAGCAGTATGATCGCGCCGTCGATGACCTGAGCAAGGCCATCGAGCTCGATCCGAAGGATTCGCTCGCCTACTACAATCGCGGTCTGACCTACCGCGCCAAGGGCGAGATGGATAAGGCGCTGGTCGACTTCGACCATGCCATCAAGCTTGACCCGAAGAACCCGCTGCCGTTCTACAACCGCGGCCTCGCCTATCGGGACAAGGGCGAGCTCGAACGCGCCATCGGTGATTTCAGCACGTCGATCCGGCTGGACGCGCGCAACGCGCTGGCGTTTTACAACCGCGGCCTGGCGTACTGGGATCAGCGTCAAACTGATCGCGCGATGCAGGACTATGAGCAGGCGATCCGTATCAATCCCGGCTACGCGCCGGCCTACTACAGCCGCGGCCTCGCGGCGTTCGAGAAGCGCGACTACGAACGCGCCATCCTCGATCTGAACCAGGCGATCAACGGGCGGCCCAACTATCCGCTGGCGTTCAACGTGCGCGGCATGGCCTACAATGCCAAAGGCGAGACCGACCGCGCCATCCAGGACTTCGATCAAGCCATCAGGCTCGATGGCAAGTTCGCCGTTGCGTTGAACAACCGCGGCGAAATGTTCCTTGGCAAACGCGATCTCGAACGCGCCATTGCCGACTTCGATCAGGCCATCAAGGCGAATCCGAACTTCGACGCGGCCTACTACAATCGCGGTCTCGTACATCGCGACAAGCGCGACTTCGATCGCGCGCTTGCGGATTTCGGTCAGGTCATCAAGCTTGACCCGAAGAATGCGGCGGCCTTCAACAACCGCGGCTTCGCCTATTGGAACAAGGGCGAGAACGACGCGGCGATCGCCGATTTCGAGCAGGCGCTCAAGATCGATCCGAAGTTCGCGGCTGCGTATACCAACCGCGGCGCGGCGCATTTCAACAAGCGCGACTACGACCGCGCCATCGTCGACTTCGATCAGGCCATCAAATTCAGCCCGAACACCGCGTCTGCCTGGCACGATCGCGGCCTCGCCTATCGCGACAAGGGCGACAACGAACGCGCCATCAGGGATTTCGACCAGGCGGTCAAGCTTGATCCTAAGTTCGCGGTGGCGTTCGCCAGCCGCGGCCTCGCGCACCACAACAAGCGCGATTACAACCGCGCCATCTCGGATCTCGACACCGCGATCCGGCTGGATGTCAAATTTGCCGGCGCCTACAACGATCGTGGCCAGGTCAACGCCGCCACCGGCCGGTCGGACCGCGCGATCGCCGATTTCACCCAGGCGATCAGGATCAATCCGAATTACGAGACGGCCTACAACAATCGCGGTCAGGCCTATCGGTCTCGCAATGAGATCGACCGCGCCATCGAGGACTTCGATCAAGCCGTCAAGATCAACCCGAATTTCGAGCTCGCTTACAACAACCGCGGCCTGGCATATCGCAGCAAGGGTGATGTCGAGCGCGCGATCGCGGATTTCGAGCTTGCCATCAAGGCCAATCCCAACTTCGGGGCGGCATACAGCAGTCGCGGCCTGCTCTATCGCGGCAAGGGCGACGTCGAGCGCGCGATCGCGGATTTCGACATGGCGATCAAGCTCACGCCTGGCGACGCATCGATGCACTACAATCGCGCCAATGCGTTAGCAGAGAAAGGTGAATTCGAGCGCGCCATCGCCGACTACGATCAAACGGTCAAGCTCGGGCCGGGCAATGCGGTTGCGTTCGATGAGCGCGGCAACGCCCACGCGGCGCTGGGGAATGTCGACAAGGCGATCGCCGACTTTGACCAGGCCATCAGGTTCAACGCGAACTACGACGTTGCCTACAACAGCCGTGGCACAGCCTGGCGCGCCAAGGGCGACCTCAATCGCGCGATGGCGGACTTCGATGCCGCCGTCCGCGTCAATCCGAGTTTCGCGTTGGCATTCCACAACCGCGCCAGCGCGCATCACGACCGCAGCGACTTCGACCGCGCCATCGCCGATTTGAGCCAGACCGTCAAGCTTGAGCCCAACAACGTCCGGGCGGTCAATGATCGCGGCATCGCCTACGGCGCCAAGGGCGACCATGACCGGGCGATCAGGGATTTCGATCAGGTGATCCGCGTCGGTGCCAACGCCATGGCACTCAACAACCGCGGCATCGCCTACCGGAACAAGGGCAGCCACGACCGCGCCATTCAGGACTTCGACGAGGCGATCAAGGCCGACCCGAATTACGCCGCCGCGCATTACAACCGGGGCACCGCGTACGCCGACAAGCAGGATCGCGACCGCGCCATCGAAAGCTTCGACCAGGCGATCAAGCTCGACGGCCAGTTTATGCTGGCGCTGCACGATCGCGGCGTCGCCTATTACGAGAAGCACGACTACGACCGCGCCATCGCCGATTTCGAGCAGCTGGTGGCGGCGAACGCCAATTTCGTCGCCCACTCGAGCGCGAGGGATGTGGCGCTCGATCGCAACCGCGCCTACGAGCGTAGCGGCGACGTCAAGCGGATCAGCCAGCCGATCAGGCTGAGTCCGAACTTCGCCCGCGCATTCAACGACCGCGGCGTGGCGTCCGGCGCCAAGGGCGATCTCGATCGCGCCATCGCCGACTATGATCAGGCGCTGAAGATCAATTCGAGCTTCAGCACGGCCTACTACAATCGCGGCAACGCGTACTACAACAAGCGTGACCTGGATCGCGCTCTTGTCGACTTCGACCAGGCGATCAAGCTCGACCCCAGGGACAAGCTCGCTTATTTCGATCGCGGCCTGGCGCTTTACGACAAGCGCGACTTCGACCGCGCGGCCAGCAACTTCGACCAGGTCATCAAGATCGACGCAAAGGATGCACTGGCCCACTACAACCGGGGCGTGGCGCACTACGGCCGGCTCGATTTCGACCGGGCGATTGCCGACTTCGACCAGGCCATCAGGTTCGACGACAAGCTGGCGCTGGCGTTCCACAACCGCGGCAACGCACATGCGCGCCGGCGTGACTACGACCGCGCGCTCGCCGATCTCGATCAGGCCGTCCGGCTCAACGCCAACTACGCGGTCGCGTACAACGATCGTGGTTTGGCATACGGCGCCAAGGGCGATCTGGAGCGTGCGATCAAGGATTTCGATCGTGCGATCGCGCTGGATGCCAAGTATGCGCCCGCTCATACCAACCGCGGTGTCGCCTATGGCGTGAAGGGCGACGCCGACAAGGCGCTCGCGGACTTCGATCAGGCGATCAAGCTCAACCCGACCTATGCGTTCGCATTCTACAACCGCGGTAATGCGCTCTACGACAAGCGTGACTATGATCGCGCCATCGAGAGCTACGACCAGGCGATCCTGCTCAACCCTGGCGATCCGGTGGTCTATCACAACCGCGGCAATGCCTATGCCAGCAAGCGCGACTTCGACCGCGCGATCGCGGACCAGAACCAGGCGATCAAGCTAAACGCGTCCCTACGCATTGGCCTACAACGACCGCGGCTTGGCGTACGGCGCCAAGGGCGAGATCGACCAGGCGATTGCGGATTTCGATCAGGCGATCAAGCTCAATCCGAAAAGCACGCAGGCCTTTTACAATCGCGGCTTGACGCTGCGCAATCGCGGCGACCTGGACCGCGCTCTTGCCGACTTCGACCAGACGCTCAGGCTCAATCCCAATCAGAGCGGTGCGCTCTATGCGCGTGGCAATACCCAGTTGACGAAACGCGCCCACGATCGCGCCATCGCCGACTTCGATCAGGTGATCAAGCTCAACCCGTCGTACGCGGTTGCCTATCACGATCGCGGCGCTTCCTATGGCGCCAAAGGCGACATCGAACGTGCCATCGTGGATTTCGACCAGGCGATCAAACTTGATTCAAATGACCCGATCGCCTTCAACAACCGCGGTCACGCCTATCGCAGCAAGGGCGATCTGGTTCGTGCCATCGCGGACTTCGACCAGGCGATCAAGCTCGAGCCCAGCTATGCGCTCGCGCTCTACAACCGCGGCAGCGCACACTACGAGAAGAACGACTACGATCGCGCCATCGATGACTTCAACCAGTCGATCAAGCTGCACCCGAGCTACGATCTGGCCTTCTACAACCGAGGCCTGGCATTCCGCAGCAAGGGCGACGTCGACGCGGCTATAGCCGATTTCAGCCAGGTCATTCGGCTCGATCCGAAGAACGCCCTGGCGTTCAACAATCGCGGCCTGGTGCTGCGTGCCAAGGGCGAGATTGATCGCGCCGCGGCCGATTTTGATCAGGCAATCAGGCTCGACGGCACGATGGCGACGGCGTTCCACAACCGGGCCGTCACGTTCGGCATCAAGGGTGACACCGATCGTGCCATCGCCGATCTCGACCAGGCGATCAAGCTCGATCCGAAGGACGCGCGCGCCCTCAACAACCGAGGCTTTGCGTGGCGCAACAAGGGTGACGCGGATCGCGCCATCCAGGACTTCGAGCTCGCCATCAAGCTCGATCCCAACTATGCGCTGGCGTATTTCAACCGCGCCAACACCTTCTATGACAAAAAGGACCTTGATCGCGCGATTGTCGACTACGACCAGGCGCTCAAGCTCGAGCCGAATTTTGCTGCCGCCTACAACAATCGCGGCCTGATCTGGGATGACAAGCGCGATTACGACCGCGCCATCAAGGATTTCGACCAGGCTATCCGGCTCAACCCCAGCGATGCGCTGGCCTTCAACAACCGCGGGTTCTCCTATCGCAACAAGGGCGACGGCGAGCGCGCGCTGCACGACTACATGCAGTCGATCAAGCTCAATCCGAGCCACGCGCTGGCGTACTACAACCGCGGCATCGCGTACTACGACCGGCGGGAGTTCGACCGTGCCAGCCAGGACCTGAATCAGGCGATCAAGCTCAACCCGAACTACGCCGGTGCCTTCCATGACCGCGGCATCACCAACTACAACCGCCGTGACTTCGACGCCGCGGTTCCGAGCGGTGACGTCGCTCTTGGTTCGAACTACGCGATCACAGCCAACAACCGCGCCAGCGCCTACGAGAACAAGCGCGACGACGACCGTGTGATCCAGGAGGTCAACCAGACCATCAAGAGCAACAACGCACCGGCAGTTGCTACGCTCAATCAGGCGAACCTGTTGTATGGCAACCGCAAGTACGATCGCGCTATCCCGTACTACGACCAGGCGCTCAAGCTGCAGCCCCGCAATGCCGACGCGCTGAACTATCGATGCGGCGCGCTGGCGATGGTGGGCGAGCTCAATGCCGCGCTGGAGGACTGCAACGAGGCGCTCCGCCTCAAGCCGAACAATCCCAGCGCGCTTGATCACCGCGGTCTTGCCTATCTCAAGCTCGGCAAGCCCGACGAAGCGATTGTCGACTACGACGAGGTGCTCAAACAGAACCCGAACTCGCCGGAAGCGCTGTTCGGCCGGGGCATCGCCAAGTTGATGAAGGGTGACATCTTCGCCAGCACGGAAGATCTCGCGGCGGCGAAGGAGAGAAAGCCGAGCATCGCGGAAGAGTTCGCGAACGCAGGCGTTCGCGCCCTGCAGACCCATAAGGATTGATTGGCCGCGGCAGCAGCTGCGTTCATTCCCGCGCGTTTTTGACGGCCGGCCCTTGCCGGCCGTCGTTTTGTGCGGTCAGCTTTCCCGACAAAGAACGTCAGGGAGGCTCTTTTTCATGGACGCGCTGGAACTCGCCATCCGGGACCTGGTGGTCGCCAACCGGATCCTGGCCCACGAGGGCGTGGTCGATGCCTACGGCCATGTCAGCGTGCGGCATCCGACCAAGCCGGACCGCTACCTGCTGTCCCGCTCGCTGAGCCCGGAACATGTCACCAAGGACGACATCATCGAGTTCATGCTGGATGGCACACCGGTCGGCGACACGCGGCCGCCCTATCTCGAGCGCTTCATCCACGGCGCGGTTTATGAGGCGCAGCCCAAGGTCCGCGCAGTGGTGCATTCGCATGCCGAGGACACGCTGCCGTTCAGCATTTCGAAGACGCCGCTGTGCTGTGTGGCGCATGTGGCGAGCGACATGGGCACGCATGTGCCAGTGTGGGATATCGCCGACAAGTTCGGCGACAACACCAATCTGCTGGTGACCAACATGGCGCAGGGCCGCGACATGGCGCAGGTGCTGGGCGAGAACACGGTGGTGCTGATGCGCGGGCACGGTTTCTCCGCGGCCGGCGACTCGCTCCTCAAGGTGGTGCGGCTGTGCGTCTACCTGCCGCGCAACGCGCGGATCCTGCTGCATGCCATGCGGCTCGGCGAATTCAAACGGATGTCCGAGGGCGAGATCAATTCACGGCTGGGGTACCGATCCGCTTCGCCGGAGATGCAGCGGGCTTGGGAATATTGGGCGAAGCGCGCCGGCTGCGCCGACCTGCTGGCCGGCGGCCCCGGCGGCGTCTGACCGGGAGACGTACAGTGGCTCCGCGCCGGATCGACCCGCATTTTCATATCATCCCGTCGTTCTACGCCGAGGCCGTGTACGCCGCCGGCTCCGGGCCGGCGATCGGGCGCTATCCGGACTGGTCGCCAGAACTGGCGCTCGAAATCATGGACCGGTTCGACATCGCGGCGGCGATCACTTCGCTGGCGCAGCCCGGCGTGGGCTTTTGTCCGCCCGCGCAGGCGAAGACGCTGGCACGCCGCTGCAACGACTATGCCGCAGAGCTCAACGCGCGCTGGCCGAAACGCTTCGGTGCGTTCGGCACTGTGCCGATGGCGGACGTCAGCAGCGCAGTGGAGGAAATCGTTTACGCGCTGGACGCGCTCAAGTTCAGCGGCGTGAGCCTGTTCGCGAGCTACGATGGAAAATTCCTGGGCGACCCGGCGTTCGATCCGGTGATGGCCACGCTTGATGAGCGCAGCGCGGTGGTGTTTGTGCATCCGGGCACGCATCCGACCAACAAGCTGCTGACGCTGCCGTGGCCAGGCTTCATGATGGAATATTTGTTCGACACCACACGGGCGGTCGTGAATCTGATGTTTGGCGGCGCGTTGAAGCGCTATCCGCGCATCCGGTTCATCCTGCCGCACGCCGGCGGACTGGTGCCGTATTTCTCCTGGCGGCTGTCGGTGTCGCCGATGATCGATCCGCGGCTGCCGCAGCTGTCGCGTGACGAGGTGTTCGCGCAGCTCAAGCGCTTCTGGTACGACAACGCGCTATCGCCCGGCGAGCAGACCTGGGGTTGTCTGCAGCACATCGCAGACCCAGACCGCATCGTATTCGGCAGCGACTGGCCGTTCGCCAATGCGCGCGTGACCGCCGAGGCGATCAGGACCTACGAGGCACTTGAGGCGATCTCGGCCGCGCAGCGAGCCGCCATCGACCGCGGCAATGCGCTCGCACTGTTCCCTCAATTCGCCTAAACCATCCAGCATGGAAGCCACGCCACGTTCGCCCGGCCGCGTCTTTGCGCTTGCGCTCGGCCTCACGGCACTGATCACGCCACTGGCGGTCCATTTGTTCTTTCCGGTGATCCCGGCCGTGAAAGTGGCGCTCGGCCTGTCCGACGCCTATGCGTACCTGACGTTCAGCATTGCGCTGTTCGGCATGGCGTTTGCCACGCTGTTCTACGGTTCGCTGTCGGACCGCTATGGACGGCGCCCGGTGCTGTTGTCCGGCCTGGTCCTATTCCTGATTGGTAGTGTCATCTCGGCGATGGCGCCGTCGCCAGCCATGCTGGTGATCGGCCGGTTCGTGCAGGCGATCGGCGCCGGCTGCGGGTTGGCGCTGGTGCGTGCGATTGCACGCGATGCGTACAGTGCCGACAAGCTGGTGAAGGCAATCGCCTATCTCACCATGTTCGGCACCTTGGGGCCGATGGTCTCGCCGTTCATCGGCGGCTTGCTCACCGACATGTTCGGCTGGCGCAGCGTGTTCGGCTTCGCGGTCGCGGCCGGCGGCGTCATCGCGCTGACCGCGTATTTTGTGCTGTACGAAACCCATCCACCGGCCAACCGCACCAAGAGCGACGTGACGGTCTGGCAAAGCTATGTGGCTCTGTTCAGCAGATTGCGATTCAATGGCTTCGTCCTGCAGAGCGGGTTTATCACCGGTGCGTTCATGGTGATGGCGAGCGCTTCGGCGTCGCTGATGACGGAGCTGCTGCATCGGCCGGCCACCGAGTTCGGACTTTACTTCATCCTGTTTCCAATCGGTTTCTTCACCGGCAACCTGATTGCCAGCCGAATCGGCAATCGGGTCGCCGGCGAAACCATGATCCTGATCGGATCGCTGCTGGCGTTGCTGACCGTCGCGACGCAGGCGATCGTGCTCACTAACGGCGTGCTGACGCCGCTGGCGTTCTTCATCCCCGGCACGTTCATCACTATGTCGCAGGGCATCGCGATGCCCTATGCGCAGGTCGGCGCCATGACCGAGATCCCGCGTTTTGCCGGTACGGCGGCCGGGATCGGCGTGTTCATGCAGAACTTCGGCGCCGCGCTGTTCTCACAACTCTACGGCCTGCTTGCGGACGGCTCGCCGCAGCCGATGAGCATGATCGCGCTGCTTTGCGCGGTACTGGGGCTCATCACCGGCGCAATACCATTCGTGCTGGCACGCCGGCGCATCAAGCCTTGATGACGGCCATCACCTCGACCTCGACCAGGAAATCCGGATGCGACAAGCGGCGCACCTCGACCGCCGTGCTGGTGGAGAGATCGTCGCCGCAGAATTCCATCCGCGCATCGATGTGCTCGAAGTAAGCGTCGATATCGGTCGTGAAGGTCTGTCGCTTCACCACATCGGCCCAGGTTGCGCCGGCAGCTGCCAGAGCGGTTGAGATATTCGAGAACACCTGGCGGATTTGCGCGCGCATGTCGCCTTTGCCGACGATTTCACCCTTGCTGTTGCGCGAAAGGATGCCTGACAGGAACACGATCTTGCCTGGCACCACGGTAACGACCGGCGCATAGAGCAGTTGGCCCTTGACCACCCGCTTCGACAGCCCTTCGGGGAAAATGTTTTGTCGTTCAACCATCGTGCGGTCCCTTCTGTTTTACGTGGCGCTTACGCTCTTTCACGCGACACGAAGCGCATACTATTTGCGCTTCCGGGGAGCTAGGAAGGCCTATGTGCGGATGTCTAATATGCCGCTTGCCGGCATCCGATGGAGTTGAGAATGACCGCGCCCATGAAAGCAACGTTCGTTGCCGCGTGCCTGGCGCTGAGCGCAGTGGTTGCGCAGGCGCAAAGCTTTCCGACCAGGCAGGTCCGCATCGTCATCCCGTATCCGGCCGGCGGCTCGGTGGACAACATCACACGCGCGGTCGCGCCGCGGCTCGGCGCGCTGTGGGGCCAGCCAATCGTCATTGAGAACCGCGCCGGTGGCGCCACGCAGATCGCCGCCGATCTGGTCGCGAAATCCCCGCCGGACGGCTACACGTTGTTCGCCACCGGGATGGAGACCTTCTCCATCAATCCGTACATCCTGGCCAAGCTGTCCTACGACGTGAAGGACTTCACGCCGGTCAGCGGCTATGGCCTGTCGAACCAGATTTTCGTGGTTCCGTCGGCGTCGCCATTCAAGTCCCTGGCGGAGGTGATGGCGCATGCGCGGGCGAAGCCCGGCGAGTTGAACTACGCCACGATCGGGCTTGGTGGCTCGAGCCACATCAACATGGTGCTGTTCGAAAGCATGACAGGGCTGAAGCTGACGCCGGTGCACTACAAGGGCGGCGCGCCCGCGGTGACTGATCTGCTGGGCGGGCACGTGCCATCAGCCTTTCTAAGCTCGCAATTGGTCGATCAGGGCATCAAGTCGGGGCACATCCGTGCCCTTGCGGTCGGCAGCAAGGCGCGGCTGCGCCAGCATCCGGACGTGCCGACGGTCGCCGAGAGCGGGGTGCCCGGCTTCGAGGCGGTGAGTTGGTTCGGCGTATGGGTGCCGGCCGGCACGCCGCGCGATATCGTGCTCAAGCTCAACGCCGACATCCAGAAGGTGTTCGCCGACGCGGAATTCCGCGAGAAATTCCTGGACCGCGCCATGCTCGACCCGATTATCGGCTCGCCGGATCAGTTCGCTGAATTCATCAAGGCCGAGGCGGCGAAGTGGAGCAAGGTCGTCAAGGACGCCAACCTCCGCATCGACTGAGAGAACGCCGCGGAGCACCGCAAACGACCCCTTATTCGACCTTGATTCCGGTGCGCCGGATCACCTCGCCGAACCGCGCAGTGTTGTCGGCGATGTGTTTGGCGAACGCCTCGGGCGTGCCAAGCGGCATGGCCGCGCCCTGGGCGGTGAACTTCTCGCGGGCGTCGGGCTGAGCAAACGCTCGGTTCGCCTCGCGGTTGAGCCAGGCGATGATCGGCGCCGGCGTGCCGGCAGGCGCCAGAAGGCCGAACCAGGCGCCGATCTCGTCGGGAAAGCCCTGTTCGCCGAGGGTCGGTACGTCGGGCAGCACGGCGACGCGCTCTTTGGACGCGACCCCGATCGCCCGCACCGCGCCGGACCTGATCGAAGCGAGCGCCAGCGACACCACGTCGAACATCATGCTGACATGACCAGCGGCGAGGTCCTGGGCCGCCGGCGCCGCGCCCCGATACGGCACGTGAGTGATGTCCACACCGGCAGCGAGCTTGAGCAACTCCCCGGCGATGTGACCGGATGCGCCGATGCCCTGCGACGCGTAGGAGAGCTTACCGGGATTGGCCTTGGCGAGCGCGATCAGATCCTGCAACGACTTCGCCGGCACCGAGGGATGCACCACCAGGATGTTCGGCACCGTCACCATCAGCACGATCGGCGCCAGGTCCTTGGCCGAATCGTAGGGCACCTTGGTGAGCAGCGGCCGGATCGCCAGGCTGCCCTGGTTGCCCATCAGCAGCAGGTAGCCGTCGGGTGGCGCCTTGGCGACGTCGGTGGTCGCGATCACGCCGGCGCCGCCGGTGCGGTTCTCGACGATCATGGTGACGTTGCCGGTCTCGGCGAGCTTGGCGCCGAAGATGCGCGGCAGGATGTCGCCGATGCCGCCGGGCGCGGCTGGCACCAGCACCCGGATCGGCCGGTTGGGATAGTCCTGGCCGCGCGCGGACGTTGCCGCGAGCGCAGCAAACAGCAGAGCTATGAATGCGCGCGTCACTCCAGCTTGATCCCGGCTTTGCGGATCACCTCGCCGTAGCGGTCGGACTCAACCTGCATGAATTTGGCGAACGCGTCGGTGGACAGCATCGGCACCGCAGCACCTTGCTTGACGAAGCGATCGCGGCCTTCCGGCGTCGAAAAGATCTTGTTGGCTTCGCGGTTCAGGTAGGCGATCGCCGCCGGCGGCGTGCCGGTGGGAGCGAGAAAGCCGAACCACGCACCGACTTCAATCGGTACGCCTTGCTCCGTCATGGTTGGCACGTCCGGCAGCACGTTGACGCGTTGCTTGGTCGCTACCGCGAGCGGGAGCACTCGCCCGGATTGGATCGGTCCGAGCGCCAGCGAGACCACGTCGAACATCATGCTGACGTGGCCGGCGGCGAGGTCCTGCGCCGCGGGCGCAGCGCCCTTGTAGGGCACGTGGGTGATGTCGACGCCGGCGTGCAGTTTGAACAGCTCGCCGGCGATGTGGCCGGACGCGCCAACTCCCTGCGACGCATAGGTCAACTTGCCGGGGTTTGCCTTGGCGTAAGCGATCAGCTCCTTCACCGACTTCGCCGGCACGGAAGGGTGCACCACCAGAATGTTGGGAACTGCGACCGCGAGGAAGACCGGCGCGAAGCTCTTGAACGGATCGTACGGGATCTTCTGCAGATGCGGCAGCATTGCCAGCACGGCGTGATTGCCGACCAGGAACGTGTAGCCGTCGGCCGGCGCCCTGGCGACTTCGTTCGTTCCGATCACGCCCGCGGCGCCAGGCCGGTTCTCGACCACGATGGTGACATTGGCTTCGCTGAGCTTCTGCTGCATCTGCCGCGCGATGATGTCGCCAATGCCGGCGGCCGCGGTCGGCACGATCAGCTTGATCGGCTTGGACGGATAGTCCTGTGCGTGCGCGGGAGCCGGCGCGACAACGGCACACAGAATGGCCACGGCGGTGATCAACGGGCCAGCGCGCATCATTGGGTCCTCCCTCGATTGTCGATCAGACTATCGCGCGTTCGCGGGGTTGGCACCCCCTTGGGCGTGAGGCGTGACGATTCGCTGCAACACGTGCAAAGATGAGGTTCATCGGGGCGACGATGGCCGAATCTTCCGCGGTGCACGGGGTTGACCGACTGGCGCTTACGCGTTGGAGCCAGCTTATTCTAGGCGTCATCTGCATGGTGGCGATCGCCAACCTGCAGTACGGCTGGACGCTGTTCGTCAATCCGATCGACCAGAAGTACGGCTGGGGCACGCCCGCCATCCAGCTGACTTTCACAATTGCCATCACCACCGAGACCTTTCTGGTGGTGCCGCTCGGCGGACGCCTGGTTGATCGCTTCGGCCCAAGGCTGGCGTGCGTTAGCGGGCCGCTGGTCGCGGCAGCCTGGTATCTCAATTCCATCGCGGACAGCCTCTATCTCTTCTATTTCGCCGCGGTGATATCTGGATTGGGCGCGGGCCTGGTGTTCGCCTCGGCGAACGGCAATGCGCTCAGGTGGTTTCCCGATCGGCGCGGCTTCGCAATCGGGCTGACGGCGGCAGGCTTTGCCGGCGGCGGAGTTCTGACCGCGGTGCCGCTCGACAGCGTGATCAAGTCGAACGGCTACGAGGCCGCCTACCTGTGGTTCGGTCTCGGTCAGGGGATTATCGTGCTGCTGACCGGTGTTCTGTTGCGCGCGCCCCGGCCCACCGAGGCTGCCGCACTGTCGCCACCGCGTGTGCTGCAGAGTAAGCACGACTATACGCCTGGCAACGTGTTGAGATCGTCGCCATTCTGGCTGATGTACATCATGTTCGTGCTGGTCGGCGCCGGCGGTCTGGTTCTGCAAGCGCAGCTGGCGCCGATCGCCGCCGATTTCGCAATCAACAAGCTGCCGGTGTCATTGCTCGGCGTGACTCTGCTCACGCCGATCTTCGCGGTGTCCGTCGGCCAGGTGATGAATGGATTGTCCCGCCCGGTGTTCGGCTGGGTGTCCGACTGGATCGGCCGAGAGCGCACCATGGTCGTCGCCTTCCTGCTGGGCGCATTCGCGTTCTCTACGCTGATCCTGTTTGGCAACATCCCGGTGTGGTTCGTGTTGACAACGGGGCTCGCGCTCTTCGCGTGGGGTCAGATCTTTGCGCTGTTTCCGGCAATCTGCACCGACATCTATGGCAGCAGGTTCGCGATCGCGAACTACGGCATGCTCTACACGGCCAAGGGCGTTGCCTCTTGGTTTGTCCCGTGGACCAGCGAATTGAGTGCGGCCAAAGGCTGGACTGTCGTGTTCGCAGTGCTGCTGGCGTTCAACGCTATTGCCGCAGCGTTGGTTTTCCTACTCAAGCGCGCGCGCAGCAAGCTGCTGACAAAGGAAGCTCTGCCCGGGCTCAGCGGTGCTGGGTGATGGTGTCGACCAGGGCGACGCGGCCTTTCTTCACCTCGGCGATGGCTCGCAGCAGCGCCGGCCTGACGTCCTGCGGCTTGTCGATCGGGCCCTCGCCATAGCAGCCCATCGAGCGCGCCAGCGCACCGAAGTCCGGCTCGGGGCCGAACAGGTCCATGCCGATGTGCGCCTTGGCCTCGTCGGTGCCGCGGATCTGCGCCATGCGGATCTGATGCGCCCAGTCGTTGTAATAGGCGCGGTTGTTGTGCATCACGATCAGCATCGGGATTTGATATTTCGCCGCGACCCAGAGTGCACCGGCGTCGAACATCAGGTCGCCATCGGGCTGGATATCGACCACCAGGCGGCCGGTGCCTTTGTGCGCGAGCGCAACGCCGATCGAAATGCCGATCTGCGTGGCGGTGCCAAGCTCGACGCCGGGATGGCGATAAGGCTTGTCAAAGTTCCACAGCTTGCGGACCTGGTGCTTGAGCTCGTTGGCGGTGAGCACCCAGTCCTCGTCCTTGATGACATCCCATACTTCGAGCGCAAGTCGCGCGAAGGTGATCGGGGAGGCGTCCCAGTCCTTCTTCGCCTCCTCCTGCCACTTCGCCCAGACCTCGTCGTGCCGCTTACCGATCGCCGCCTTGCGCGCGGCGATCTTGCTCTTCAGGCCGGGGTCCTTGGCGATGCGCTCCTTGCAGATGCGGGTCAGCTCGGGAATGCCGAGCGCGGTGTCGCCGATCGCTCGGACCGAGCACGGCTGCATGCGGCAATAGTCCATCGACCATTTGCTGATGCCGATTTCGGCGAAGCCGATCTCGACGGTGTCGCAATGGTCGGGCAACAACGGCGTCAGAATGCGCTTGGCATTGTTGAGCTCGACGAACTGCTTTTCCCAGTCCTTGACGTCGAGGCCGACCACCAGGTCGGTGTGCTTGAGCGATTCCTTGTCCATCGACAGGCACAGCGGGTGTTTGTTGGGGAAGTTGAGCGCGTTGTTGACGTCCCAAACCGCGGCACCGGTTGTTTCAGCCAGCTCGACGATGCACTCAAAGCCGCCGGCGCGGCGGCCGGCGTATTCGGTGAGCAGCATCGGATGCTCGGCCTTGAGCAACTTGTCGGCGATGGCTGCGATCGCCCTCGGGTCCGGCATTGCGGGCGAGGGTGTTGCGACCGCGTTGGCGGGCGGCAGCTCGACCGCGCTGGTCAGCGGCGTTTCCTGTAGGGCCGCGTCGTAGCACATGTAGATCGGGCCCTGCGGCTCGGTGGTCATGATCGAGTAGGCGCGTGCGAAGGATTCCGGCACGCCCTCGATCGCGGTCGGCTGGTAGTCCCACTTGACGTAGTCGCGCACTGCGTTGCCCTGCACCAGCGCAGAGTGCGTCCAGTCGATGTGCGGGCGGCGCTTGCCTTCGTCCATCGGGCCGGTCGCGCCCATGATGAAGATCGGCACACGATCGATATAGGCGTAGTAGATCGCCATGGTGGCGTGCAGCAGCCCCACCAGATTGTGCAGGATCACCGCCATCGGCTTGCCGCTCGCCTTGGCGTAACCGTGCGCGATCTGCACCGCGATCTCCTCATGCTGGCACAGCAGCATCGGCGGATCGTTGTTGCCGTAGTTGACGATCGAGTCGTGCAAGCCGCGGAAGCTCGCGCCCGGGTTCATCGCGATGTAGGGAAATTTGTATCGCTTGATCAGGTCGACGATGACGTCGGACTGCCAGCTCGTGTAATTCGTGACTTTCGCGTCCATTTCCGATTCCGTTTTCCTATCGCAGCATCGACGCGGCCTTCTTCGCGATCTCCGGCGGCGACTGCGAAAATCTCCTTCACCAGCTTTTCGATCTGGTCGCCGGGCACCGGCGTGATCTCGAGCTGCGCCTTTTCCGCGTCGGCAAGGAAGTCCTTGTCGTTCATGGTGTCCATGAACGCCTTGCGCAGCGCCTCGACGCGGTCGCGCGGAACATTCGGCGGTGCAACGAACGGCCGGCCCATGACCTGCCGCGCGAAGATCAGCTCGAGGATCTTGCGCTGCTCGTCGGTCTTGGCGAGATCGACGATAAGCGGCACCTCCGGCAGGTCGGCGTGCTTCTTCAGCGCGAGCTGCACCAGGATGTGAAATTTCTTCTCGTCCATCCACTTCTGATGCGTCGACTTCACGCTCGACCACGACCAGCCGCAGCGGCCCTGCACCTCGCCGCGCTCCATCGCCAGGCCGACTTCATTGCCGCCCGGATAGCCGGTGATGACGCGCATCTTGGTGCCAAGCACGCCATTGGTGATCTTCGGGAACTGATCGGTATCGGCGGACGCGCTGGTGCCGCCGACAATGAGCGGCTTGGCGATCATGTCCTCGAACTTGGTGACGCCGCTGGTGTGCCAGGCCACGCAAATGCTGACTTCATTGTTGGCGCTGCCGATCCAGGTGAACTTGGTGGCGTCGAATTGCGCCTTGGGATTGCCGAGCAGCATGTCGAAGCCAGTACCGCGGCCGATGATGCCGAACGTGGTGCCGTCCTTCGGGCCGACGTTATAAAGCCAGTTGGCGAGGCGCAGCGAGCCGGCGCCCTCCATGTTCTTCGGCACGACCGCTGGATTGCCGGGGATGTGCTTGCCCATGTGCCGCGCCAGGTAGCGCGCGTAAAGGTCATAGGCGCCGCCGACGCTATAGCCGATGTAAAGTTCGACGCTCTTGCCCTTGTAGAAATCAGCGACGCTCTGCGCCGGCGCGGTTGGCGCGGAGGCCAAAAGGAGCAGGGCGGCCGCAGCGATCCGCACGCAGGTTCCAAACGTCATGGTTCCTCCCGGGGCGCGCATTATCCGCACTGCCGGATTGATTTGACAAGGACGCGCTATATGGTGGCGCCACATTGTCTCCGTCAGGGAGAGTAAGAATGACAGGCCTGATCGAAGGTGTTCCGGGGCAGGGCCACAACAATCCGCCGGAAGAAGGGGCCGAAAAGGACCATCAGCACTGGGAACGCTGGGCCAAAAAGCGCACCTTCGTGCGCGCTCTCGAAGGGACCTACAGCCACCTCTACAAGTCGCTAATCGACCAGCCGCGGGTGTTCTCCTCGAAGGATGTGCCTTGGAAAGGCGGACCCGGCCACTACGGCAAGAGCGTCATTTCACCCCAGGCCGTCAACGTTACCCAGTCGATCGAGAGCCATATCGAAGCCTACGCGCCGAACGCCGCCGGCCAGAAGCACGGCCACCTCAACAGTGCGGTGTTCTACGTGCTCAAGGGCCACGGCCATGATGTGCACGATGGCCGCCACATCCCGTGGAAAGCGGGCGACGTGATGATTGTCGAGAACGGCTGCGTGCATCAGCACTTCAACGACGATCCGAAGGAAGAAGCGGTGCTGTTGGTGTTCAAGGCCAAGCCGCTATTCCTGTTCATGCATCTGCTGTTTCAGAAGATCGTGGAATGGCCGCCCAAGGTGCCGCCGAAGGGCGCCGAAGGCTACAAGCCGCCGGCCGACATCTAGGCGAGGGAGCCAAACGATGGCATCAATCGAAGATCGTATCCCCGCACTGTCCGGCAACAAAACGTCGACGTTTCGCGCCGACGACGTGAAAGCGTCAGCGGAATTCCGCATGGCCTACGAGTCGAAGCTTAACGTCGTGCATGCGGAAGACATGCCGTGGGAGCATTGCCCGGATGGCCTGATCAAGCACCTCGTCCATCATCAGATGAACACGCGCGAAATGTGCGTCGAGGCCTATATGCAGTTCCTCAAGGCTGGCGAGAAGTCCGGCATCCATCGCCACATGTGGGAGGAACTGGTCTTTGTAGTGGAAGGCTCAGGCTACGATCTGCATTGGGATCTGAAGTGGGATTGCCTCGATGCGTTCGAATGGGAATGGGCGGCGGAGCCCAAGGCCTACAGCTGGAAACGCGGCGACTATATCTACATCCCACCCTTCACCAACCATCAGCACATCGCCAGTGATCATGAGGAATGCCGGCTGATCGTAATGTCGAACCGCATCACCAAGGAGATGGGCTTCGACTGGTTCGACCAGGTTGCGAACGCCCCGAGCTTCGACGCGCTGAAAAAGAACGGTGGTGGGCGCTAGGGCAGTTGTCTGGCGAACGCTGCGGCCTCCCGGCCGGCCAGGCGGCCGAACACCGCCGACGACATCAGTCCGGCCGCGCCGGGATAATTGTAGTAGAAGATCCCGCCGACCAATTCGCCCGCCGCGTAGAGGCCGGGCAGCGGCACGTCGTCGATATCGAGCACGCGGCCGGTGGTGTCGATCTTCAGCCCGCCGAACGTAAAGGTGATGCCGCAGCCGACCGAGAACGCCTCGAACGGCGGTTGCTCCAGCGCAGTGGCCCAATTGGTCTTGTCGATCGTGAGGCCGACGGTGCGGCGGCCATCCTTGGCGTTGGGGTTGAACGGTATGTCCCGAGCAATCGCCGCGTTGAACTCGCGCACGGTCTTGAGAAATTGCGCGGGGTTCACGTCCTGCATTTTCGCCACAAGCTCGTCCAGCGTATCGGCGGTCACCTTGGTGGCGCCGCGCAGGCGGTATTCGTCGCGCATCAGATTGCGTGCTTGCGCGTCGAAAACCTGCCAGGCGTAGCCGCCGGACTGCTGCAGGATGATGCGGCCATATTTGGCGTAGGTGAAATTGCGGAAATCCGCGCCCTCGTCGAGGAAGCGGTTGCCGTCGCCGTTCACCACGATGCCGAACGGATAGCTGTGGCGGAAACCGTTGTGCCGGGTCTCGATGCTGCCGAATTCCGGCGCGTTGCGCTCCCAGGCGCAGGAATGGCAGCCGGACCACTGGCCGTACGGCTGCGCGCCCACCGCCAGCGCCATCGCGATGCCGTCGCCAGTGTTGTAACGGGTGCCGCGCACCTTCGCCATGTCCCAGCCTGGGCCGAGATAGCGCGCCCGCCACTCGCGATTGGCCTCGAAGCCGCCGCTGGCGACTACGACCGCGCGAGCGCTGATATCCTCCGGTACACCGTTGATCTCGGCGCGTACGCCTTCGATGCCTGAAGCACCACGCAGCAACGCGGTTGCACGCGCGCCGTAGCGCACATCAATGCCCTGCCTCTCCGCATTCTTGAAGTGCGTCTCCATCAAACCCTGACCGCCGCCGTTGGCGTAGATCACCGAGCCGCCGAAGAACTTGAACCGGCCGTCGATCTTGTAAGCCTGACGCCCGTAGTTGGGCAGGAAACGCACGCCGAGCTGCTTCAGCCAATTCACCGTGTCGGTGCTGTTCGTCACCAGCACCTCGGCGAGGTCTGGATTGATATTGAACTGGGTGATGTTGCCAAGATCGTCGTAATAGCTTTCCGCGGTGTATTCGCCGAAGTCGGTGTTGGCAATTTCCTCGTCCGAAAGGTCGGTCACCACACGTTTGATGTCGTCCGCGCCATGGTGGACCATGCGGAACGTGCCGCTGGCAAAGGCGGTGTTGCCGCCGCGCTTGTCCTGCGGCGCCCGCTCCAGCACGAGCACACGGGCCCCGTGCTCGCGCGCGGATAGCGCCGCGCACATTCCGGCGCCGCCACCGCCGACCACGATCACGTCATAGGACATCGGCATTTCTTATCCGACCAGGCGCAGCGATCAAGCTGCGGCGTTGCGCGATTTTGCGCGGCCGGCATTCGACAGATGCAGTACAGCTTCGATCATTGCCTTCGGGCTGGCGACTCCCTTGCCGGCGATGTCGTGCGCACTGCCATGCGCGACGGAGGAGAACAGGATCGGCGTTCCGATGGTGAGTGCAATGGTGGCGTTCGGAGCCATCAACTTGGCCGGCACATGGCCCTGGTCGTGCAGCATGACAATGAAGGCGTCGATATCCTTCATATGGAACATCGTGTCAGCGCCGAACGGGCCAAATGCGGTGATGCCCCGCGCCACCGCCGCCTCGACCGCCGGCCTGATGATCTCGATCTCCTCGGAGCCGAACAGCCCGCCTTCGCCGGCGTGCGGATTGAGGCCGCTGACGGCGAGCTTGGGCGCGACAGCGCCCATCTGTTTGAGCGCGCGGTCCGTAGCTTCAATGACGCGCGCCACGCGGTCCTTGGTGATTGACGCAACAGCCTGGCGCACGCTCTGATGCAGTGTGGCGTGTGCGACCTTGATGCCGCCGAAGCACAGCATCATGAACACATCATCCTCGTTAGTGCCGGTCTGTCGAGCTACGAACGACGGATGACCGTCGAATTTGATGCCGGCTTGCGCGATCGAAGTCTCGTTCTGCGGAGCAGCCACCACCGCGTCGACCTCGCCGGCGAGTGCGGCGTTGACCGCCGTGCCGACAAAGGTGATCGAGGCGCGGCCGGCCGCCGCATCGGTCTTGCCGAACGCAAGCTTGGCCGCCTCCGGCTGTTTGCAGTCGAGCAAGTTGAGCTTGCCGCCGGCAAAGTCGGCATCAGCGATCCGCTCGATCACGTGCAGATCTATGGCGATGTCGCAGGCTTTGGCGTGGCGCGAGATTACGCCAGCATCGCTCACCAGGATCGGGTCGCAGGCCGTGCGGACAGCCGGATCAAGCGCAGCCTTGAGGCTGATCTCCGGGCCTATCCCCGCAGGGTCGCCGGTGGCGATGGCGATTGTCGTTTTGTCGTGGCCCATCTCTGCGTCGCCTTGGTCCCTCGCGCGAATGTGTTGAGCCTAACAGGTAACTCGCAGATGGTCTGGCTGCCAGCTCTTCAACATGACTTCGTTGCGATCTAAAATATCGTGCCGGTCGGTTAGCGATGCGGCGTGCAGTTTCCAGGGAGCGTGCCGGTCTTGCCCGGTCCGCTGCGCCAAGATGAACCGAAAATCGCGCCGTGCCGCTCGAACCAGCGGCGGCAGTCCCGTAGAGACGAAGCCCGCGGTCGATCCTGCGTTCATCGCTGCATTTTTGGAGCGCGGCTGGGCGCTGCGCGCCGAAGGGCGCGACGAAGAGGCTATGGAGATTGCCCGGAGCGTCATTCGCGATCAGGAGACCAACGAAACGCGGGAGCTTTTTGTCGAGTGCGTGAAAGACTGGACGTATTTCCCGGGTGCCGAGGAGTTGCGGGACGTTCTCGCCCGCGCGCTGCGGGAAACCTGGGCCAAGACGGGTGTGCTGCGCGGAATCGTGATGGGGACTCTGGAGCGCAGTCCCGCCTTCGGCCCTGCAATGAGGCGTGCAACGGCAGCCTGGCCGCGCCGGCTGCCGCTCGATGAACTGCTCGGGCCCGGTAGCCTCGCTGCAATCGCCGGCGATGATCTGCTGATAGCACTGCTTGAGTCGGAGCGGATCGTCGGCATCGACGCGGAGAGATTTTTCACTTCGCTTCGCGCCGGACTCCTGGACATCGCAACGCGGGGGCGGTCTCGCGCCGATGATGATGTTGTGCAGCTCGCCTGCGCGTTGGCTCAGCAGTGCTGCATCAATGATTACGTTTACGATCAAACGGTGGATGAAGCAGACATTGCAGCGAAGTTGCGCGATCGGCTGCGCGCGGCCTTTGCCGCAAGGGCACCGGTTGCGCCGATCGAGCTCGCGGTATCCGCCGCGTATTGCCGGCTCGATGGTCTGCCGGCCAACGCGGTTCGCAAACGATCGTGGCCAAAGGGTTTCACCGGCTTGCTTGAGCAGCAGATCGAGCGCCCGGCGGCGGAGCGGCGCTATCGCGATGCCATTCCGCGCATTACCCCGATTGCCGATGCCACGTCCCTCAAGGTGCAGGAGCAATACGAAGAGAACCCCTTTCCGCGCTGGGCCAGCGTGCCGGCGTTCGTTCGTCCAGCGCCGGTCGACCAGTGGTTTCAACAAAACTTTCCGATGGCCGGGTACCGGGCGATGGGAAAAACCAGCGGCCTCGACGTGCTCATCGCAGGATGCGGCACCGGCCAGCATTCTGTGTTCTTTGCGCAAAGTTATCCGGGCGCAAAAATCCTTGCGGTCGATTTGAGCCTTGCGAGCCTGTGCTACGCGAAAGAACGCAGTCAAGCGCTGGGATTTGGCAACATCGAGTATGCGCAGGCCGACATCTTGGAGCTTGGCAGCCTGGGCCGGACCTTCGACGTGATTTCGTCCGGTGGCGTGCTGCATCATCTTGCCGACATGGAGCAGGGCTGGCGCACGCTGCTGTCGCTGTTGCGGCCGGGCGGCTGCATGAACGTCGCGCTCTACAGCGAGCTCGCCCGCCGCGATGTCGTGGCGGCCCAGCAATGGCTGGCGCAGCGCGGCTTCACGGCTTCGGCCGACGATATCCGGCGCGGCCGTCAGGAGCTGGCCGCTGCCGCGGCAAGCGAAACGTCGCTCAAGGCCGCGCTGGAGTTCGTCGATTTCTACGCCACGAGCGACTGCCGGGACCTGCTCTTTCACGTGCAGGAGCATCGCTGTACCATCCCGCAGATCGCACAATTTCTCGAGAACAACGATCTGGAGTTTCTGGGGTTCAAGATTGCGGATAAGACGCTTCGTCAATTCCGTGCGCATTTTTCGTCGCAGCAGGAGGCGGACTTGATGTGCTGGCACGAATTTGAAATCCAGAATCCCGACACGTTCAGGACCATGTATGAGTTCTGGGTACAGAAGCGGGCCGGAGGTCCGTAACCCATGTCTTGCGTGGATCGAGCACCTCTGGGCGCGCCGGCACGTTATACGCGACTGCTTTGCGCACTCGCCACGATCCTGCTATCGGCGACGCTGGTCGAAGCAACGCTGACGCAGACCACGCCGGGCTCGAGTTCCTTGGCTGGACAGCTCCTGATCGCATCGCCTTCGATGGGCGATCCGCGTTTCAGCCGCACCGTGATCCTGATGATCAAGCACGATCAGACCGGCGCGCTTGGCATTGTCATCAATCGGCCGGTCGGCGAGCGCTCGATTGCCGAAATCCTCCAGGCACCCGGCGAACAGGTTGCTGACATCGAAGGCAAGGTCCGTATCTTCATCGGCGGCCCGGTCGAGCCCGACCGAGGCTTTATCGTCCACAGCGCCGAGTATCGCCGTCCCGAAACACTCACGGTGGACACGCGCTTCGCCATGACATCGAGCCGCGAGATTCTCCGCGACATGGGAACCAACCAAGGTCCCCAGAAAGTGCTCGTCGCGTTCGGCTATGCAGGGTGGGCACCGGGGCAGTTGGAGAACGAGCTCAAGCGGCAAGCCTGGGTGGTGGCGCCGGCCGATGTGCCGCTGGTGTTTGACCAGGATCGCGACACGCTGTGGGACACCGCCATCGCGCGCCGGCCGCGGGACATCTGATCCGGCCATCATTCCCACGGCTCTATTTTGCCTTGCTCTTTCGACCGCCGGCTTAGGCGGTCGGCTGATCGCCCGTTCACTCCCATGGCATCAACGAGGCGTGGATCACGTCGGGCATGCCTTTGCCGCCGACCGAGCGGATGGCGAGGTCGACATCCTTCAACCCGAATCGGTGCGTGGTGATTTTTTCCAGAGGAAAGCGCTTCGATGCGATCTGCTCCAGCGCCAGTTCGCAAGCCCGGTAGCTGTGGCCGCGCGCCGATCTTCATGGTGATGAACTTCACCGTGAACTTCTCCAGCGGGAAGTTCGGGAACTGCGCCATCTCGCCCTGCGCCACGATGATGCCGGCCTTGCGCTTGAGCGCCTCGATGCCGAGCAGGATCGGGATGGTGCCGGCGCCGGCGGTGCAGTCGAGCGACACGTCGACCCCCTTGCCGCCGGTGATCTCCTTGATGCGGGCGAGCGGATCCTCCTTGTCGACGTCGATCACGAAGTCGGCGCCGAGCTCCTTGGCGACCTTGAGGCGCGCGGCATCCTTCGATGTGCCGGTGACGATGATCAGCGAGGCGCCGGCCTGCTTGCAGATCACGGTCTGCGACAGGCCCTGCTGGCCGGGTCCCTGGATCAGCACCGTCGAGTTGTAGCCGACGCCGCCGTCGAACAATGACCATTCGACGCCGTTCGCCATCGGCGTGACCAGGCCGGCGAGCTCCGGCGTGACGCCCTTGGGCACGTGGTGCACCACCGCGTTCCACGGCAGGTAGACGTACTGCGCGAAGCCGCCCCACAGATGCGGCGGCTTCTCATCGGAGGTGTAGCCATAGCGGATCGCGTCCGGATTGGTGCGCCAGTTGGTGTTCTCGCAGTGCCGGTATTGCCCGGCGTGGCACCACTCGCACTTGCCGCAGCTCACGTAGTGCTCGACGAAGACGAGATCGCCCTCCTTGAAGCCCTTGCGGTTGGTGAATTCGCGGCCGGCCTTGGCGATGTAGCCGATGTTCTCGTGGCCCATGATGGTGGGCTTGTCGTTCGGCGGATGCGCGTAAAGCTTGACGTCGGTGCCGCAGATGCCGGCGACCTCCATCTTCATCAGCGCCGCGTCGGCCGGCACGTCCGGCATCGGATATTCGCGGATCTCGGTCTTGCTCGGGCCGGTTCTCACAGCCGCCAGCGGCACGACTTTTTCACGCCACTGATGCTTCCTCTCTCGGCGTCCCCCGCTTGAACCGGTTCAATCAAGGTCAGCCAGCTCCCTGGTAGGGATCGATGAGCCGGGAGGAGCCCGGCCATGTCAGCGAAGGTCCCCTCGCACCGCCGTCACCCCGGGCTTGACCCGGGGTCCATCTTACTTCGGAAGCTCTTTGGTAAGAGGATGGATGGCCGGGTCAAGCCCGGCCATGACGGCGGAAAGGCCGCGATGCGTGGTTTCATCAACAAGAGCTCCGAACATCGCGAAGCGCTGGATCGGGTGCGGGAATGGACGCGAACGCGGTTTGCGCTCGGCGATGCGGCCGCGATCCTGGTCGCCGAAGTGACCTGCGCGGTGCCCGGCTGCCCGCCGCTGGAAACCGTGATCGCGTTCTGGAGCGGCGAGCGGCGGCACCATTACAAGGTGTTCAAACCGGTTGGCGAAGTGGTCGAAGATGATCTGCCGCCGCGCTGGTTCATGGGCGCGCTCGCGGTGCCCGACGACCTCGAGTGCGATTGCTGTTGAGCGGGCGAAATTAGTTCGGCTTGATGTTCGCCGCCTTCACCACCTTGCCCCACTTCTCCAGCTCGGTGTCGTAGAACTTGGCGAACTCGGCGGCGCTCATCGGCACCGCCACCGCACCCTGCTCGTCGAAGATCTTCTTCACTTCGTCGGAGGCGAGGATGGCGTTGATCTCCTTGTTGAGCCGCTCGACGACTGGCGCGGGGGTGCCCGCCGGCGCGGCAATGCCCCACCAGTTGGCCGCCTGGTAGCCGGGCACACCGGACTCGTCGATGGTCGGCACGCCGGGCAGCAGATCGGAGCGCCTCGTGTCGGTGACGCCGAGCGCGCGAAGCTTGCCGGAGCGCACATGCGACAGCGAGGCGAGGTAGGAGTTCATCAGCAGCTGGCTGTGACCGCCGATCACGTCGATCATCGCCGGTCCGCCGCCTTTGAACGGCACCATGACGGTGTCGATCCCCGCCATCATCGAGAACAGCACCGACGCGGTGTGGGTGAAGCTGCCGACGCCGGCGTGCGCGAAGTGCAGCGTGCCGGGCTTGGCCTTGGCGAGCGCGATCAACTCCTTCACCGAGGTCGCCGGCACCGACGGGTGGACGGTGAACACGCTCGGGCCGTTGCCCAGCGAAGCGACGAAGGTGAGCGCCTTGGCGGTGTCGAACGGAAGCTTGTTGATGTGCGGATTGACGGCGTGCGCCAGCGAAACCAGCACCAGCGTATGGCCGTCGGGCGGCGCAGCGATGGCAAGCTCGACCCCGATCACACCGCCGGCGCCAGCGCGGTTTTCCGCCAACACCTGCTTGCCCAGCCGCTCGCCCAGCTTGGTCGCGGCAAGCCGCGCCACGATGTCGACGCTGCCGCCGGGCGCGAATGGAATGATCAGGCGCAGCGGCTTCGACGGATAGTCCTGCGCCGCGGCCGGCGTAGCGAGAGCCAGCACGAGAGCGAAAGCCTTGAGCAGGGCAGCGCGCATGGTCGATGTTCTCCCAGGAGCCTCGCTTACCTTACCGGATAGGCAGCAAGATGTTCCAGCACGAGCGCGTTGACGCGCTCAGGGAACTGATCGGCGGTGAAATGGCCGCCGCCGGGCAGGACTTCGAACCGATACGGCGCCGTTACGAACTCGCCGGTGCCCTCAGCCGCGGCACGCCCGACGGTGTCGTCGGCATCGCCCCAGATGTAGAGCGTCGGGACTGTTATGGCGCCGACCGGCTTGTGATGTGTGCCGCGTGCGCGATACCACGCCAGCGCGCCGGACATCGCCGCCTCGTTGCCGATCACCGCGATGTGGCGGTTGGTGGCCTCCACGGGAACGCCGTTGGCCTTGTGGCGCTCGCGCAGCCAGCGCACGTCGTCGGCGAGCAATCGCGCCACGGCATCGGATTCGAGAAACCAGCTGTGATGCGCCGAGCGGCGCTTCTGCTCGCCGTCCGGCATCGCCAGCGCCCGGTTGAACGCGATCGGGTGCGGGCGCGACAGGATCGTCAGCGACGCCAGCCGCTCCGGCGTGCGGTCAGCAATCGCCCAGGCCAGGCTGCCGCCCCAGTCGTGGCCGACCAGATGAAAGCGGCGATCCGCGCCGCCGCTGCGTGCGGCGATCGCCATGGCGTCGGCGAGGAGATGATCGAACGCGTAGTTCGAAAACTCGGTAGTGTCCGGCCGCGCGCCAGGCGAATAGCCGCGCTGGCTCGGCGCGACCGCGCGGTAGCCGGCGGCCGCCAGCGCCGGCGCCAGCTGCTGCCACATGTGGAGCGATTCGGCAAAGCCGTGCAGCAGCAGCACCAACGGCGCGTCCGACGCGCCCGCGGTCAGCACGTCGAAGGCGAGGCCTGGCGCGGGTTCGATTTTGGTCAGTTCGGTCACGTCTGCACACTCACCGCCAGCGCCGTTTGATCGCCGACGATCTCTGAAAGCGCACCTTGTTGCCCTCGCTCAGCCGGCGCGCCTCGTAGCCGGCGTCGCGCACCGCGATACGCTGCAGCTTCGGATGCTCCGGCGTGTCATCGAACCACCATTCGGCGCGTTGCGCGGCGCGCGGCAGGGCGAAACCGAGGATTTCCTCGATCTCGTCGAACGACATGACAAGTTCATCTCGCGTTTGCTGGAGCAAGTAATCGCGGAGCGGATCGTACTTGTTCATAGTCCCTCAACGTGCCGCACCTGGTCCAGAACGACATCGAGTTACCCCTTGATCTGCCGTCCCGCCCGCGCATCGGCGATCAGCGCGATGAACGCATCGAGCGCGGCTTTGGCGGTGTTGGCGTAGGTATCGACCTTGGAGTCGAGCCACTTATCGCCGTAGCCGATCGCGGTGATGGCAAGCCGCACCCGGCCGTCGAGCCACGGCCCGCCGCCGAAACCGCCGATCACCGGAATGGAAACCGCCTTCACCACAGCGGCGCCCACGACAGGCCCAGAGTTGGTGAAGTCGAGCGCGCACGCGCCGCAGCTTTCGAGCAGCTTCGCCTCCTCGACGAGCTTCGCTGTCATCTCCGGCGTTGCCTGCACGCCCGGCGCGTTCTGCGCGCTATAGGGGATACCGTGCTTGGCGGCGGTCTGCGGCGTCAGGCCGAACTGCGCAAACACCGGGATGCCGGCGGCGACGACGGCGCGCACGGCGTCGGGATAATCAGCGGCGGCGTCGAGCTTCACCATGTCGGCGCCGCCTTCACCGACCAAACGCTGCGCGGCCCGCACAGCGGCCTCAGGGCTGTCCTGCACCGGGCCATAGGGCACGTCACAGCTCACCAGAGCGCGCACCGTGCCGCGGCGCACGGCTTTGCAGCAGATGAGCATCTCTTCCATCGTGACCTGGAGTGGATCGTCGTGGCCCCACAGGTTCACCCCGACGGAATCGCCGACTGAAATGAAATCCACCCCGGCGCGGTCGGCGATGCGGGCGATCTGCGCGTCCCAGGCGACTACGCCGACGCTTTTCTTGCCGTCGCGCTTCATCTGCTGAAGGTCGGCGACGGTTATTTTGGTTGTCATGGCCTCATAAGAGAGGAGGGCGGGCGGCGATTCAAGGCCGCCAACGCCCACGGGCACGCGTAAACGCGCTTATGGCGGCCACCTCAGGATGACGGTTTAGGGCTCGATGTGGTGCGTTGCCGCGTCACTTCTGCTGCGCGCCGTAGATCGCTTTGACCTTTTCCAGCAACTCCGGTGACAGCGCGCTGACCTCACCCACCAGCTTCTGCAATTCCTCGCCGGTGATCGAGCCGAGCGTGAGCTTGAGCTTGGTGGCGTCCTCGATGAATTCCGGATCCTTGGTCATGGCGTCGAACGCGCGGCGCAGCGCGGTGACGCGGTCGGCCGGCGCGCCCGGCGTGGTGAAGAACGCGGTACCGACTTCGGTGGCGTTCATCACCGCGCTGAGGATCGCGCGCTCCTCATCGTTGCGGGCGAGCTCCACGACGGTCGGCACCTCCGGCAGCTCGGCATGCCGCTTGAGCGCGTACTGCACGACGATCGAGATTTTCTTGGTCGGATACCAGTCCGGATGGCCGACCTTCACCGCGGTCCATGACGTCGAGTGCCCGTCGACCTCGCCGCGCTCGACCGCAAGCTGGGCCTCGGCCGAGCCCTTGTAACCCATGATCAGCTTGAACTTGGTGCCCAGCACGTTGTTGGTGACGAGCGGGTAGACCGAGACGGTGGAGCCGACACCGGTGCCGGACAGCTTGGATTCCATCTTCTGCGCGTCGGCGAAGGTCTTCACCGGCGAGGTGTGCCAGAGGAACACCATGTTCACGAGGGAATCGACGCGGCCGATCCAGTTGAACTCGGCAGTCTTGAAGCGCACGCCCTGCGTGCCCAGCCGCTCGTCGAGCGCAGAGGTCGGCGCGCCGATGCCGATCGACAGGCCGTCCTTCGCCGCGATGTTCGCCATGTGCGCAAGCGCGAGAAAGCTGCCGGCGCCGGGCATGTTCTTGGGCACGATCGAGGGATTGCCCGGGATGTGCTTGCCGAGATGGCGCGCCACCAGCCGCGCGTAGACGTCGTTGCTGCCGGCGGGCGGGTAGCCGATGATCATCTCGATCGACTTGCCCTTGTAGAACTGCTCGGGCGTCTGCGCGGCCGCGGGAGCGCCAGCGCCGATGGTTGCGATAACAGTGGCAGCGGCGAAACCCGCGCGCCGGACGGCATTCATGATGCTTTCCTTCTTGTCGCTGGGCCTATCGGCCTCGGTTGCGGCATTCAGCTGGATGTTAGGGAGCCGCCGGTACCGATGCCAGCTTATGATCGGGCGTTCGCTGCGACGGTCCGTCGCTTGCACGATCGCGTGCCAATGGCCTTTCGCGTCGGCATTGTCAGCGCAGGCGGATTGGCGCAGTCTAAACGCACGGATCGCCCGCCCCTGAGGGATTTGGGGATGTTGCTGCCCGCCGGGCCCGCGACCGAGTGCGAAGTCGCAAGAACTTCGAAAGCTTGCAGGGAGGGGACTATGACAGCATTTCGTATGTTGTGCGCCGCTGTCGTGGGCGCCGTGACAATTGCCGCCATGCCGGCGGCTATCGCACAGACCTGGCCGACACGATCGATCCAAACCATCAGCGCGGTGAGCGCAGGCAATGCCGGTGACATCGTCGCCCGGATCGTGCTCGATCAGGTGGCAAAGCAGATCGGCCAGAGCTTCGTGCTGGAAAACCGGCCGGGCGCGGGCGGCACGCTTGGGACCACCTATGTCGCAAAAGCTGAGCCGGACGGCCATACGGTGCTGCTGCTGACGTCCTCGCAGGCGTCCTACGTGGTGATGCACAAGAACCTGGCCTACGACCCGTTCCGCGATTTCGCGCCGGTCGCGATGTTCGGCGTGCAGCCCAGCGTTCTGGTGGCCGCGCCGTCGAAGGGATGGAAGACAGTGGCGGACCTGATCGCCGCGGCGAAGGCGAAGCCTGGCCAGTTGAACTACGCGTCCGCCGGGCTCGGCTCGGCGTCGCACTGGCCCGCCGAGCGCCTGAAGCTCGCTGCGGGGCTGAACGTGCAGCACATTCCGTTCCGCGGGCCGGTCGAAGCCTTCACTGAAGTGATCACCGGGCGGGTCGATTTCTATTATCTGCCGATCGTGCCGGCGCTGCCGAACATCCGGGAAGGCAAGGTGGTCGCGCTGGCAGTGAGCACGCCGGAGCGTGCGCCAAGCCTGCCAGAGGTGCCCTCCGTAGTGGAGGCCGGATATCCGGACGCGCAGTATCTGTTCTGGGGCGGCCTGGCGTTTCCGGCGAAGACGCCGCGCGCGATCGTCGATCGGCTGCATCAGGAGACGATGAAGGCGCTGGAGGTTCCGGCGGTGCAGGAGCGGCTGAAGCAGATGGGCGTGCAGCCGAAGCCGATGACGCCCGATCAGTTCACCAAGTTCTTCCACGCCGAGATTGCGTCGACCGTCAAGCTCGCGAAGGACATCAACCTGGTGCCGACGAACTAGTGACCCCCGTTCATTCCCGCGCAAGCGGGACTGTTGTCCCGGCCCGGGTCATGCCCGCAGAGCGCGGAGCATGTCCTCGACGTATTCCTCGGCGCCGGCGACCACCAGCATCAGCGCCCACGGCCGCAGTTGCGACAGCGTCTTACCCAGCGCTTCATCGGACTTGTCGGCGCCGCCGAGGATCAGCCCGGTGGTCATGACGCGCTTGAGGCTGCAGGCCTCGCCGATGATCGATGCCGCGTGCGCGCTCTCGCCGGCGGCGGCGACCATCACCACCAGGTCGGCGCTGTCGATCTCTTCGACCAAGTTTTTGGTGCGGCCGGCGAGATCGGACAGCCAGCCGGAGAAGCTTTCTCCCGCTTTCGGTGCGCTGCCGAATGCCGAGGCGGTGAAAAATGTCGCGCGGCTCCACGGCCGCAACGCCAGCGATTTGATTAGCCGCTCGCTCGGCTGATCGAGCGCGATCACCTTCACGGCGCGCGGCAGCGAGTTTGGCGCGTCGATGCGGAACCGCGCCTCGGCGGCGCTCGACATGCGGGCGGATTCGGATTGCATGGGCTAGACCGTCGCGTGCTCCTTGCCGATCTGCACCACCAGCGCGTCCTTCGCGGCGTCCTTGAACGGCCTGTCGGGCGGCAACACCACCGCGGCTGAGCGGCAGCGCTGATGCTCCAGCGCGATGCCGGGCGGCGTCTCGCCCTTTTCCATCGCTTTCAGCGCGCGCAGCAGGCGATGCCGCGCCATGATGATGCCGTTGTCGGTCGAGACTAGGTTCTCCTTGGTGCGGTCGACGATCGGACCCATGCTCTCTTGCAGCGAAGCGTCCTGCATGGCGATGCCGTAGACGCCGCTGTAGGTATCGCCGCGCTTCTGCGCCGCGCGGTCGATCAGGTAGTCGTTGTCCTTGTTGGCCTTCGGCCGGTACGTGCCGGGCACGTATTCGTTGTGAATGCCTTTGCCGGCGCGCATCGACTCGAGTTCGTGCGCAGAGAGCGGTCGCGTCACCTTGTAGTCGAAGCTCCAGGCCCAGCAGTTCTCTTCGTCGATCGGCACCCAGAAGTGACCATGCACCGGATGGTCGGCGCGCGGCGGGATCATGGTGAAGGCCGGCATGACGTACTGCGTGACGCGCCAGTAGTAGTTGCCGTTCTCGGCATTGCGCCGCGCGCCGATGTAGAGGCCGCCAGGGCTCTCCACCACCTCGAACACCGGCTTCATGTCGCCGAGGTTGTACTGGTTGCCCTTCGAGCCCTTGAACAACGGGTCCTTGTTGAGCTCACCCGAGTGCAGGAACGAGACATGGCTGGAATCGATGCCGCCCTCCATCGCCTGCAGCCAGTTCAACTCCTGCAAGCGCTTTGAGATGAAGCTGCGGTCGGCCGGCACCGTGGCGAATTCCCATTCCGGCAGCGGCGGTTGGGATTCCGGCGGGCCCATGTAGGTCCACAACACACCGCCGCGCTCGACCAGCGGATAGGATTTCAATTTGATCTTCTTGCAGAAGCCGCTCTCGGTCGGCTCCGACGGCACCTCGATGCATTGGCCGGTGTGGTCATACTTCCAGCCGTGGTACGGGCAGCGCAGCCCGTTCTCCTCGTTGCGGCCGAACCACAGCGAAACACCACGGTGCGCGCAGAACTCATCGGTCAGCGCATAGCGGCCCTGCATGTCGCGCCAGGCGAGCAGGCGCTCGGAGAGGAGCTTCATCCGCACCGGTGGGCACTCGTTCTCCGGCAATTCCGACGCCAGCAGGGCGGGCTGCCAGGACAGCCGGAACATCTTGCCCATCGGCGTGCCAGGGCCGGTCTGGGTGAGCAGATCGTTCTGTTCTTTGCGCAGCATCGTTTTGCTCCAGGTCGTGGCGCCGCCTTGTAACGCGTGTCGCGCGAATTCCTCAAGCCTGCCCGGGCTTTGCCAACGTTGACCGGGCGGCGAAACCCGTGGTCTAAGACTGGCGCCCATCCTACCGCGAACCACCTCCTAAGAGAACCGCCCAAGAGAACTGCCGCCGTGGCCACAAGAGTCGAACTCTGCAAAGCCGAAGACGTTGCGGTCGGCACGGCACTCAGGGTGGAAGCGGGCAGTGTGATCGTTGCGGTATTCAATATCGAGGGCCAGTTCTACGTCACTGACGACGCCTGCACCCACGGGCCCGGCTCGCTGTCGGAGGGCTACATCGACGGCGACGTGGTGGAATGCAACTTCCACAACGGCCAATTCGATATCAAGACCGGGGAGGTGGTGTCGCCGCCCTGCATGATCCCGGTGAAGACCTACCCCACCAAGGTTGAGGGCGGCGTGGTGGTCATCGAGGTTGATTGAAGCGGCATACTGCGTAGTAGAATGGCTGCGCCGGTGACGATGACGAGGCCTTTCATGCCAAATCTCGCTTTCAAATTCGTTCCCCTCGCTGCCTTGCTGGTGGCGGGGTTCAGTTCCGCTGCGCTCGCCCATCCCGGTCATGGCGGCGGGCTCGCGGCTGGCCTTG
Source organism: uncultured Alphaproteobacteria bacterium (assembly GCA_963787955.1). GTDB lineage: Bacteria > Pseudomonadota > Alphaproteobacteria > Rhizobiales > Xanthobacteraceae > Z2-YC6860. The sequence goes on from CAWBFG010000024.1 coordinate 58,175, forward strand.
CGCACCCGTTCACCGGCCTCGATCACGCGTTGGCCATGGTGGCGGTGGGACTTTGGGCGTCGCAGCTCGGCCGGCCGGCGCTATGGACGCTTCCCGTGGTGTTTCCGGCGATGATGGCGCTCGGCGCCGCGCTCGGCACCAGCGGCCTGGTGGCGCCATGGATCGAGATCGCGATCACGGTTTCTGTGGTGGTGCTCGGCGCCGCCGTCGCGCTACGGGCGCAGGTGCCATTGGCGTTCGGCGCCGTTCTCGTTGCAGCATTCGCGGTGCTGCACGGCTACGTCCATGGCGCTGAGCCGCCGGCGGGGAGCTCGGTCTGGCTCTATGGCATCGGGTTCGTCGCTGCGACGCTTGCGTTGCACGGCATCGGTATCAGTGCCGGCCTGTTGGCGCAGCGGCCGCTGCTGATGCGCGCCGCGGGCGGCGCGATCGCCGTAGCGGGCTTGCTGCTGTTCGTCGTGCACTAGGCTGATGCTTTGGCGCGCTGCGCGGGGCTACCTGCGTCGCTACCAGGAAACAGCAGCGATTTGATCACCACCGGCACGGCGCCGGAGGCATCCAGCATCGCGCCGATGTCGATATAGTCGAATTCCTTCAACTCGAGCCCGTCGATCGACACGATCGCGTTGGCGATCTTCATCTCTTCGCGCAGGTGGATGCCGAGCAGGCCGCCGACGTCGCCGTCGCCGGCGAGGATCAGCGGATGGTTGTGGGCAAGCCCTTCGCCCAGTCCTTCTATGGCGCCGCGGCAGAATGCATCGAGCCGCTGAAACGTCGCCGAGCCGCGCCACGGCACGAACAGCGCGACCGGCGTTGCTCCGCCGCCGAGATCGAGCCGCTTCAACATCGTCTGGATCGCGCGGGCGACTGCGGCCGGCTCGATGACTTCGCCGTCGAGCGGCAAGGCCGGCGCGATCACCGGCACGTTGCGCAGCGGCAGCGCGTCCAGCGGCGACACGTAGATCGTGCTGCCAGAGAGCTGGATGGTGTATTGCGACGCCCCAACCACGGTGGCGCGGATGCCTTCGAGCGGCTCTTCCAGCTTCGGACCGAACGTCTCGGCGCGGGCGCGGATTTCCGCGGCGAGCAGCGGGCCGAGATCGCCGAACTTCTGGCTCTCGTTGCCGTAGAGGAACTCCGCGACACCGCCGGAGAACGTCAGCTCTGTGATAGCGCCGCGAAAGGTCAGCGCCTCGGTGCGGAGCAGGGGCTTGCCTTGCAAGGATGGCGAGCCGCCGCGCATCGCTTCGAACAGGCGGTCCGCCATCAGGCTCGCAATCGCGCGGCCCTGTTCGAGCGTGAGCATGCCGCCGACGGTGACATCGATGCCGAGCTCGGCGGCAAAGCGCTTGCCGGCTTCCTCAACGCGCAGAATTTCTCCGTCCGGCGCGAGGCAGAGCAGCCGCGCGCCGACGTCGAGCGCGGCAAGATCGATCACCTTGCCATCGACGCAAACCGCGATCTTCGAGGTGCCGCCGCCCACGTCAACATTCATCACCACGCATTCATCGCGGATCGAGCGTGCCGCGGCACCCGAGCCGTAGGCCGCCATGATGGTTTCGAGGCTGTCGCCGGCGCTCACCGCAACCATCTTGCCTGCCTCACGCGCGAACAATTCGCCGATCGCGCGCGCATTGCTTCGCCGCACCGCGACCCCGGTCAGGATCAGTGCACCGGTATCGATCTCGTCCGGATCGACCTTGGCGTCGGCGTATTCCTTGCGGATGAAGGCACCGAGCGCCTCGGAGTCGATCGTTTCGCCAGACGAATAAGGCGTCAGCAGGATGTCGGAGCCGTAGAAGGTCTCGCGCTCGCTCACCACGTAGCGGCTGTCGAGCCGCTCCAGCACGATGCGCGAGAACACGAGATGCGATGTCGACGAGCCGATATCGACGCCAACGGTGAGCAGGCAAATCTCGTCCTCGCCCTCCAGCGTCCGGCCGGTCGAGGAGAAATAGATGCGCCCGCCTTGATCTTCGTCGGTCATTGATCGGCTGCCCGCAAGCGGCAACAATGCGGCGCTCATAACCCACCACCGCGCCCCTGCGGTCAAGGCTGATTTGATGAGGCGTTACGCAAACATCCTGATGACGTTGCTGGCCGTATGGCCGGGCGCCGCCCTTGCTCAGCAATCCGTCGAGGACTTTTATCGCGGCAAGAAGATCGACCTGATCATTGGCTATTCATCGGGCGGCACCTACGATCTTTACGCGCGCCTCGTGGCGCGCCATCTCGGCAATTACATCCCCGGCAAGCCGCTGATCGTGCCGCGCAACATGCCAGGGGCAGGAAGCCGCGCCGCGGCAACATGGGTCTACAGCATCGCGCCGCGCGACGGCACCGTGCTGGCGGCGGTCGATCAATCGCTGTCGCTGCAGCAGGCCGCGGGCGACAAGCGCATCCAGTTCGACACCACCAAGTTCATCTACATCGGCAACCCGGCGAGCGAGAACAACACCACAGCGGCCTGGCACGCGTCCGGCATCAAGACGATCGACGACGCCAAGCGCCGCGAGGTGACCGTGGGCGCGACCGGCGGCTCGACGTCGTCGCAATATCCCAAGGCGATGAACGCCCTGCTCGGCACCAAATTCCGGATCATTCTCGGCTATCCCGGCGGCAACGACATCAACCTGGCGATGGAGCGGGGCGAGGTCGAGGTGCGCGGCTCGAACTCGTGGCAGTCATGGAAGAAGACCCGCGCGCACTGGCTTGCGGAGAACAAGATCAACATTCTGGTGCAGATCGGCCTGAAAAAGGTGGCCGAGTTGCCCGATGTGCCGCTGTTGATGGACCTTGGCGCCAACGATGAGGATCGCAGGCTGCTGCGTGTGCTCTCCGCGTCGACACACATCGGCCGGCCGATCTTCACCACACCGGAGGTGCCTGTCGAGCGAGTCAAAGTGCTGCGCGAGGCGTTCGATGCGATGGTGCGCGACCCGGCGTTCCTGGAGCAGGCCAAAAAGGAAAACTTCGACATCGACGCGGTGTCGGGTGAGGACTTGCAGAAACTTGTCGCCGAGATCGTCGCGATGCCGGCAGCGCAGGGCGAGCGGTTGAAGAAGATCTTGGAGTGATCAAAACAACGGGAGCGCCGCTCGCCGCGCGCTTCGAAGCTGTATGATGCGGGCGACGGAAGTTCCCCGCCGCACGAAAACACCAATCGGAGACGTCCATGGAGATCGTTCTGTACTACGCCCCGATCACCTGCGCGCTTGCGCCCTACATCACACTCACCGAGGCCAATGCGAAGTTCGAGGTGCGGCCGCTCAACTTCCGCAAGGGGCAGCACAATTCGCCGGAGTACCTGAAGCTCAATCCTAAGCACAAGGTGCCGCTCCTGATCGTCGACGGGAAGATCCTCAGCGAGAGCGTAGCAATCCAGATCTGGATCACGCGCACCTTTCCGCAGGCGAAGCTCCTGCCGGCCGATCCGTGGCAGGAATTGCAGGCCATCTCACTGATGTCATGGTGTTCCGGCGGCATTCATCCGTTCCTGGCCCGGATCAATTCGCCGCCGCGGGTCTGCGACGTACCAGGCACCGAGGAGAGCGTGAAAAAGCTCGCGACGGCGAACCTGATCGAGCTGTTCAAGATCGCTGACGATCAACTCGCCGGCCGCGAATTCTTCTTCGACCATTTCACCGCGCCGGATGCGCACTTCTTTTGGTGTCAGCGCCGGGCGCGGCAGTTCGAGCTCGACCTGTCCAGGTTCAAGAACTGTGACGCACACTTCAACCGCATGATGCAGCGGCCCAGCGTGCAAAAGCTCCATGCGTTCGAAAAATCGGTGCAGGAGGAGTTCGCCAAGGCGGCCTAGGCCGCGCTATCGAGATCAGGTCAGGGATTATCGATCATGTGCTGCAGTTCGGCGGCGCGTGCCTGGTTCATCTTGATCCGGCACTGGTCCCAATAGACGCTGAAGCCGGTACCGCCTTTCGATTCAAAGGTCTCGACGCGGCACGAGGCCTCGCGCCAGGCGAGCCACGTTTGCTGCGCCCTGGTCATCAGCTTTGCCAGCTCTGGCTCGTCCTTGCGGTGGCGCGCGGCCAGGACGCGCAGCCTTTGCGCCACCTCCGCTTCCGACTTCTTGAATTGCTCGTGCCAGCACGCCGTAAATTCAGGATCTTTCTGGACGTGCCCGCAGGGATTGTCCGCGGCGCTGGCGGGCCACGTCATGACGACGAGCAGAACAATGTTCAGCGTCCAGATCATGCCTTCAGCTTCAACAACGCGTCTGCGTTGCCGTGGCACAGCTTCGCCATGTCGGTCGGCGCCAGCGCAACCTCGTTGAGGAAGTCGCGGCCACGTGCATCCGGCGCAAACGGATAGTCGACCGAAAACATGATGCGGTCGATTCCGAACGTCTGCAGCGCCGCGACGAACGGCGGCTGGCTGAAGATACCGCTGGTGGTGATCCAGACCTGCTCGATGATGGTTGCGCTGGGCTTGCGCTTGAGGTGCCCGACATCGGCCTCCGAGACCTCGTCGAGGCGGGCCAGCATGACCGGCAGCATCTCGCCCATGTGACCGATGATCATCTTGAGCTTGGGATGCTTGTCGAACGTCCCGGCCATCACCATGCGCAGAATGTGGATCGCCACCTCCGAATGCCAGCCCCAGCCGGCGGTCGCGAGTACGCGGTCGGCGCCTTCGGGCAGCTCGGAGTAGTAGGCCTTGCGCACATCCATGCTCGGCACGTTGGGGTGGATGTAAATCGGCACGTCGAGCTCGACGGCGGCGGCGAGCAGGCCGTCATAGCTCGGATGATCGAGGAAGCGGCCTTCGGTGGTGCCATGGATCATCGCGCCGACCATCTTCAGGTCCTTGACCGCGCGCCTGAGCTCGGCGGCGCAGGCCTCCGGGCTCGCCAGCGGCAGCGCGGCGAAGCCGGCGAAGCGCTTGGGATGTTTGGTGACGACGTCCGCCAAGTAGTCGTTCACGCCCTTGGCGAGCGTGATGCCGTCCGCACCGGGCACGAGATCGGGACCGGCGCCGCTGTTGGAGAGCACCTGCACGGTGATGCCGGCGTCGTCCATCGACTTGAATCGCTTCTCGCCGATCTCGGCCAGCAGCTCGATCGGGCTGGCCTTGCCGGGCGCGACGTTTCGCTTGAAATGGCCGCGGGCGGCGATCGCTTCGGGCTTGACGTACTTCGACGCCAGGGCAGGGACAGTGAAATGCTCTTCAAGGGCAACGACGCGCATGGACGAAAACCTCCCGATTTGTAGGGAGGTTTGTTGCACTCATATCGATATTGGGCAAGTGAGCAGGGCGGGCGCGAGCCCCGCGCCGCGCGCAACGCGGCTCACTCCTTCGGCAGTTCGCCCTTGTAGTTCTTGTCGTAGTACTCGGGCTTCATCCGGTTCTCGACGCCCTCCTTGCGCAGGCGCTCGTCGTACTCCGCCTTGATGAACGGATCCTCCATCCAATACGGGATGGCGCTGCCGCCCTCGGGAATGTCCATCGCGGTGTAGTCGATGTGCGTCTCGCCGGGCGGGCCGGGCTCGCGGCCAGGATTGTGCGGACCGAACCATGCGGTCAGCCTCAGCGGCTCTTTCGAAGCGCCGAAGTGCTGGTGGAACCAGCGCGCGCCGCCGGGCGCCGCCGACACCATGCCGACCGGTTCGTAGTCGACGCGCTTGATCTCGCTCTCCTTGCCGTCCTTCCAGGGCGTGACGCCGTTTCGCTCCGGCCAGGTGTAGGTGTAGCCCTTGCCCTTGATGCAGATCAACACGGCCGCCGACGTGTGCGCATGCGCCTTGGAGTAACGGCCGTTCTCGTGCTGGCCGATCCAGAGATAGAACGTATTGCCGGTCATGAACGGCTCGACGCGGCGGAAGCCAGGCGAGCGGCGGTTGTCGAGCGGCAGGTCGCAGTTGACGATGTCAGGCACGAAGTTGGTGCGGCGCATGGCAAGGCCGCGCACCGGATCGGGCTCGATATCGTCCTTGTATTTGTAGAAGTCGTCGGCGCCGGAGAAGCGGTCGCGGAACTGATACGGGCAGTCGAAGATCGCGCCGACATTGTTCATCAGGTTCATCAGGTTCGGCGCGGTCGTGCCGGCGAGCAGCAGCGCAGGCGACGACGATGCATTGACGATCCGGTGCATCGCGTTCACCGGGATCGAGAACAGCGAGTTCTTCTGCCACTCGAACACGTGGCGCCTGTTGTCACCCTCGAGCCAGACCTCGGTGGTGCCGCGGCCTTCGACCACGAAGTAGATTTCCTCGTAGAGATGCTTCTCAGGATTAAGTGCGCCGGCGCCCGGCACCTCGATGACGTAACAGCCCCATTTGCCTTCAGTGCCGTAGAGCTGGATGTAGGTGCCGCGCCCGCCGGTTCGTTTCCAAGGAGCAAGCGGCAGGTTCTGCACCTTGCTGACCCCGATGTCGCGGAACACCGGGATGCCTTCCGACTCCATGAAATTGTCGTAGGGGGTCTTCGGCCGGCCGAACTTGCCAAAGCCGGCGCGCTTGCCGCCGGTCGGCTCGTGCCAATGGGTCTGGCCGGGAACGTCATGCATGTTCTTTCTCCTCGGCCGCCGTGTTGGCCGACGCGTCGGCAACCTCCGCAGCATACGCCTTGTCCATCTGCGAGGTCAGACCATGCTTGGCGAGTTCCGCGGCGAACTGCTTGCGCGTTTCGGGGTTCTCGTCGCGGTAATCGATCTGGTCGCCGCCCTGCCGCTTGCTGATCCACGCTTTCGGCACGCCCTGCGCGTTGCGGATCGCGACGCCCTCATGCTTGAAGGCAAGATAGCGCGCCGGCGTGGTGCCGGTGTTGAAGTGCTGATGCATCCACATGTTGGGGGGCACGATCATGGTGCCGACCTCCCACTTGTAGTAGCGCGGCTCGTCGCCCTCCGGCCACATCAGCGAATAGCCTTCACCCGAGAGGATGATGACGTGCGCGCCCGGCCCGTGCGCATGCGCCTTCTTGTAGGTGCCGATCGGGAATTGCGAGATGTGGCTGTTGAGCGAGGACTTCGCGAAGTTAAAGCGAATATGGCCGCCGCCGGCGCCGCGTTCTTTCGCGGTGATCAGCGGCAGGTTGACGGCGTCGGGCACGAAGTTGGTGGCGAGCAGGAAGCCCTTGGTCTCGTTCTTGGCGGAAAAGTAATCCGGCTCGCCGTTGAAGCGGCCCTTAAAGTCGTAGTTGGTGCCGAAGATGAAATCGAGATCCTCGTAGAGATTGATCACGATCGGCGCATTGGTGACGGAGACGAAGCGCGCGCCTTCGCGGCCCGAGCCATTGAAGTGCTGATGCCAGCAGTTCAGCGGGATGGCGAACAACGCGCCGGCCTTCCATTCGAATGTCATGCGCTGGCCGGCGTCGCTCCACACCGTGGTGGAGCCGCGGCCGGACAGGATCATGATGGTTTCTTCGAACAGCTGGCGTTGCGGCGCCAGCGTCTTACCGGGCGGAATCTCGCAGACATAGCAGTCGTTCGAGGTGCGCGACGCCTCGTGGTTCATGAACACGCCGGAGCCGCCGCGGCGCGCCCAGGGCTTCAACTCGACGGTATGCAGGTTCGGCACATAGGTCGATGAGATGATGTCGAGGCCCTCGCTTTTGACCCAACGGGTGTAGGGCGTCTCTTTTTCGGTCGCGAACTTCTTCGCGAACTCGTCGGAAACGATGGCTTGTTTCGCCATGGCCTGCTCCATCGGTCGCCACTGCAACCGCTATCGCTCTTTTTGGCCGGAAAATCCAGGTGCCCCGGCGGCGCCGGATGTCGGGACTGAGATCAGCCTTGCGTCAATCGACGCCGTGACGGCCGAACATCGACGAGCCTGACGACGAACTGGTCGGCATCCGCAGCGACAGGCCGAAGTACGATGAGTCGTTGCGCTGGATGTTGTCGTAGCCCGGCACGCGGCGGCCGTCCGACAGATCGTAGCTCTGCAGCTGGGTCTTGTTTTCGTAGCCCAGCGTGGCGCCCGGGAGCGAGACCCGGCCGAGCGCCTGCGGCTGCTCGCGCGGGATCGGCCGTTCGGACGTGCGCTGCGCATCGGTGGCGGCACGAGCTGCGGTTTCGGCCGGGCGCCGCGCTGTTTGAGGGCGCGCTTGCGGCGGAGCGCCCGCCGTGGCGGGCGCTGCGGGCGGTTTCGGCGCGGCAGCCGGCTTGGCGGCGGGCGCTGCCGGCCTTTGTGGAGCGGCGGTCTGGGCGGTGACGGGCGCTGTCGGCTTCTGCGGCGCAACGCTCTGCCCGGTGGTGGGGGAGGATTGCAACGAGCCGGTGCGGCTGTCCGCGCCGCCCTGCACGCCGTTCGGATCGAACATCAGCTGGTTGCGGGTTGCGCCGCTCTGCTGGGCATCCGCGCTTGCGGTCCACGCGAGCAAAGCGAACGCTGATGCGGCTACCAGAAATCCCTGCGGTCGGAACATCTCGCAAGATCCTCTCGAATCGAGCCGATCATCGGCCGATCCGGTTTAGTTTGGCCTAACGGCTACGGCAGCTGGCCCACCGTTCCGGAACACGCGCGGGCCGACGCCCGCGACACCGCCCATAATATCAGCATTCTCGGCGACTTTGGCAGCCGTGTGCGGCATCAGCGTGGCGTGACAATCCGTTGCCCACCGTGCCAAAATCCCGGATGGGACGGCGAAAAACAAGAACCGTAGGGAGGATTTGATGAGGCTGGCGCGCACCTTCGGCGCTTTGCTTTTGGCCGGAACCATGGGCGTGGGCGCCGCCGCGGCGCAGGGCTACCCGTCGCGTAACATCACCGCCATCATCCCGTTCGCGGCCGGAAACGCCAACGACATCACGGCCCGGATCGTGTTCGAGCAATTGTCGAAGCAGCTCGGCCAGCCCATCGTGATCGAGAGCCGGCCGGGCGCCGGAGGAACGATCGGCGTCGGCCAGGCGGCGCGCGCCACGCCGGACGGCTACACCATCCTGTTCCATTCGGCGACGTTCGCCGCCTCCTACGTGACGCACAAGACGCTGCCGTACGACACGCTGAACGACTTCACCCCGGTCAGCGCCGTCGGGATTTCGCCAAGCGTGCTGGTGGCCGCGCCGTCCAAGGGCTTCAAGACCGCCGCCGATCTGATCGCCGCCGCCAAGGCCAAGCCAGGCGAGTTGAACTTCGCTTCGGCCGGGATTGGCGCTGCCTCGCACCTCGCAGCGGAGAAGTTCCGCGTCGCCGCCGGCATCAAGGCGCAGCACATTCCCTTCAAGGGTCCGGTCGAGGCGCTGGCCGAGGTCATGGCGGGACGCATCGACTATTACTTCCTGCCGATCGCGCCGGCGCTCAACAACATCAAGAGCGGCACTGTGGTGGCGCTGGCGGTCAGCTCGGACAAGCGCGCACCGCAGCTGCCGGATGTTCCCACCACTGCCGAGATCGGCTTGCCGGCCGCGGCCTACGCATTCTGGAATGGCGTGTTCGTACCAGTGAAGACGCCGCGCGAGATCGTCGACCGGCTCTATCAGGAGACGCAGAAGGCAATTGCTGAGCCGGCCGTGAAGGAGCGGCTGGCGAAGCTCGGCATCGAGCCGCTGCCGATGTCGCAGCCAGATTTCGAGCGCTACTTCAAGGCCGACGTGCTCGACACCGAGAAGCTCGCGAAAGCGGCGGGGATCGAGAAGCAGTAGGGCGCGCGGCACCAGCCGTGCGCGACCAGCGTGGGAGAAAGTGCCATGTCCAACGAGCCCGCCGCCCGCACTCCCGGCGCCAAGCGCGCCGGCATCGGTGAGCACCTGTTCGATCTCGCGAACGTCAATCACATCAAGGGCGGCCCCGACTATTCGAGCGTCGAGGGCGGCGTGGTGGAAGGCGACCGCATGATCGTCGCTTTGATGCGCATGCCGGCCGGCACCGGCGCCGAGACGCATTCCCACCCGAATGAACAATGGATCTACATCCTCGAAGGCACCTTCGAGGGCGCGATCGAGGGCAAGCCGTTCACCGCCAAGGCTGGCACGGTGGTCTATGTCCCGGCCAACGCGATGCACTCCGGCAAGGCAACCAAGGACGGCGACGTGGTGTTCTTCACCTGCAAGGACGCCTCACACAGCTTGCACGGCATCAAAGCGTCATAGGTTCTTTCATGAAACGCGCGGCGTTCGCGTTGCTGTCGGGTCTCGCGGTTGTAGCGACGAGCAATGCTTTCGCCGAACCGGCGCAGTCATGGCCGACACGGCCGATCCGCGCGATCGTGCCGGTCGCGCCCGGCACCGGAGCCGACACCGTATTTCGCCTGGTATTCAACCAGATCTCGATTCAGCTCGGCCAGCAGATCGTGGTGGAGAATCGCGGTGGCGCGGGCGGCACGATCGGTGGTGCCGCCGTCGCCAAGGCCGATCCCGACGGCTACACGATTCTCGCGAACTCGACGTCCCATACCATTGCGCCGGCGCTCTATTCCGGTTTGACCTACGACGTGGCGCGCGACTTCGCCGCGGTTGCATCGTTCGGGCGGACGCCGACCGCGCTGGTGATGGCGCCGTCGAAAGGCATCAAGACGGTTCAGGAGTTCGTTACGGCGGCGAAGGCGAAGCCGGGGAAAGACGCGTTCACATTCGCCTCGGCGGGCGTCGGCTCGACCACCCATCTCACTGCCGAGCGGTTCCGGCTCAGCGCCGGCTTCGAGGCGATCCACGTGCCATTCAAGGGCGGCGGCTTCCGGCCTGAGGTGGCTTCCGGCCGCGTCGATTTCGCATTTTCTCCCATCGCGGTTGCGGTTCCCGATATCCGCGAGGGCCGGCTGCTGGCGCTTGCGGTCAGCAGCCGCGCGCGCGTCTCCACCTTGCCTGAGGTGCCGACCTCGCTCGAAGCCGGCTATCCGAATTCCGACTATGCGCTGTGGCTCGGCATGTTCGTGCCGGTCAAGACGCCGCGCGCTATCGTTGATCGGCTGCACCAGGAGAGCGTCAAGGCGCTGCAAAACCCGGCGTTGCGCGACAAGCTGGCGGGACTTGACGTCGAGCCGATGTCGATGACGCCTGCCGAGTTTGATGCATTCATAAAGGAAGAGATCATCGCGCAAGCTGCGCTGGCCAAGGCGGCGGGGCTCAAGGCGAATTGAACGAACCGAATGAACGAAAAGCGAATGGGAGAATGACATGAAGCGATTGATGGTGGCGTTGTCGTCGGCTTTTGCTCTGATGTTTGCTGGCGCGGCCGTCGCGCAGGACAAGTATCCGTCGAAGCCGGTGAAGATCGTTGTGCCTTACGCACCGGGCGGCGCGACCGACATCACGTCGCGGCTGTTCGGCGAGCAGCTCAAGAATATCCTCGGCCAGCAGTTCGTGGTGGAGAACAAGCCGGGCGCGTTCGGCATCCTCGGCATCGAGGAAATGGCGCGCGCCAAGCCCGACGGCTACACGCTGTTCGTCGGCAACGTGTCGACCAACGCCATCACGCCGGTGCTGTTCCAGAAGAAGTTCAACATCAACTTCGAGCGCGACGTGGTGTCGGTGACGCGGCTCGCGATCTATCCGTCGTTCCTGATCACCACCACCGCGAACTTCGACATGAAGGACGTCAAGCAGCTGGTGGAGCATGCCAAGAAGAATCCCGGCAAGGTGCGCTACACCAGCGCAGGCGTCGGCAGCTTCCCGCACTTTGACATGGAGATTTTCGCGCGGCGCGCCGGGGCTGACATGGTGCACATCCCGAACAAGACCGGCGCCGCCGGCATGATCAACGACCTGGTGGTCGGCGACGCGCAGATCGCGTTCCTCAACGCGGCGAGCTCGGCTGCCATGATCCGGGCCGGCAAGTTGCGGCCGATCGCCGTTTTGGCCGAGCAGCGGCTCAAGGATTATCCGGACGTTCCGACCCTGGCCGAGGCCGGCTATCCGGGCGTCGGCACGCTGCACTGGCAGAGCATGTTCGCGCCGGCGCAGACGCCGAAGCCGGTGCTCGACACGTTGTTCAAATCGATCAATGAAGCGGCCAAGGTGCCTGCGCTGCAGGAGGCGTTCGCCAAGCAGCTCGTTGCGGTGAAGCCGAGCGAGTCGCTCGCCGAAGCGGTCACGTGGCACAAGAACGAGCTCGCGACCTGGCGCAAGATCACCTCCGAGGTGAAGATCGATCTGACGGAGTGAGAGCATTTTTCGCACTGGATTCCCGCTTACGCGGAAATGAGCGGGAGAGGTCTATCCGTTCGTCCCCGCGAAAGCGGGGAGCCAGTGCTCCATGGGCTGTACCGGTTGCGGGGAACACAGCAGAGGGAGGTTTGCGATGGTTCGGTTGTTTGTAGCGCTCGCTGCGTTGACCTGCCTCATTCTCGGCAGTCCGGCGCAAGCCCAGGACAAGTATCCCTCGAAGCCGATTCGCGTCATGGTGCCGTTCAGCGCCGGCAGTGCGACGGACATCACGATCCGTATCGTCGGCGAGCAGATGCGGCAACTGACCGGCCACGGTGTCCTGGTCGAGAACAAGCCGGGCGCGGGCGGCGCCCTTGCGATCGAGGAAATGGTCAAGGCGCCGCACGACGGCTACACGCTTCAGGTCGGCAACGCCGGCACCAATTCGCTGTCGCCGATCATCTATAAGAGCCGATACAAATTCGACTACGACCGCGAAGTCACCATGGTGACGCGGCTCGGCGAAATTCCGCTCATCCTCGCCGCTACTACGGTGGATTTCGAGCCCAAGACCTATGCCGAGTTTCTCGCCTACGCCAAGGCCAACCCCGGCAAGGTGCGCTACGCCAGCGTCGGCACCGGCAGCAACAACCACTACGAGACCGAGGCGTTCGCGCAATGGGCTGGTATTAAGCTTCATCACATTCCGAACAAGGGTGGCGGCGGTGCCATCACCAACGACGTGCTGCGCGGCGACGTCCATATCGTTCTCGTCAACGCCGCCAGCTCGGCTGGTCTGGCGCAATCCGGCAAGCTTCGCGTGCTGGCGGTAATGGCCGATCAGCGGCTGCCGGAGTATCCCGACGCGCCGACGCTCAAGGAGCTCGGCTATGCCGCCGGCAAGGGCCTGTGGTCGGCGCTCTACGCCCCAGCGAGCACGCCGCGTGGCGTGCTCGAAACGCTGCATCGGACGACCGTGCAGGCGCTTAACGCCGAGCCGGTGCAAACCACGTTCAAGAAGCAGATGATCAAGGCGATTCCCAATGCCTCGATCGCGGACGCGCAAGCCTGGGACAAACTCGAGACCGCGCATTGGAAGAAGCTCACCGAACAGGTGAAGATCGACTTGCCGCAGTGACGATCTATCCCGGCCTCATGGTGAGGAACGCGAAGCGCGTCTCGAACATCGCAAGTCCGGTTTACCGGACTTGCGCACGTTAACTTGCCAATCTCGGGTAAACCCGAGATTGGTGGGCCGCCCCATCCTTCGAGACGCGCACTTCGCGCGCTCCTCAGGATGAGCGGAGTGAGTGATGAGGATTTATGAATATTGAAGTCAAACCGTCCGCCCCCGCCTACAAGCTCCTCATCGAAAAAGACATCGATGTGCCGATGCGCGACGGCTGCCGGCTCAAGGCCGACGTGTTCCGGCCGGACGACGGCGGCGAGTTTCCGGCCATCCTCAATCTCGGGCCGTACCAGAAGGACAAGCTTTGGGTGCCGCCTCCGGCGCTGGAGGAGAAGGCCACGCCCAGCATGAACTGGGAGACCGTGACTCCCGAATGGTGGGTGCCAAAGGGTTACGCCGCCGTGCGCGTCGACGGGCGCGGCAGCGGTAAGTCGCCCGGCCAGTGCGAGCCGTGGTCGCTCGCCGAGGCGGTCGATTTCTACGATGCCATCGAATGGGCGGCGGCGCAGCCCTGGTGCAACGGCAAGGTCGGGCTGTCCGGCATTTCGTACTACGCGATCAACCAGTGGTTCGTCGCCAATCTGCAGCCGCCGTCATTGAAGGCGATCATTCCCTGGGAAGGCTTCGCCGACATCTACCGCGATGCGATCTATCACGGCGGAATTCTCAGCGTGTTCATGACCAACTGGTTCACCGCGCACTTGCTGCATCACACGCAGGGGCGCGCTTCGCAAAATCTGCCCGACGGCTGGCAGGCCAACACGATGTGGACCTGGCTGCACAACAACCTGGACAGCGGGCGCTTGAGCGGCGCGCAGGCGCAGTGGGACAAGATCACGGTGCCAATGCTCACGGTCGGCAACTGGACCGGCTTCGGCTTGCATCTGCGCGGCAACACCGAGGCTTACATGCGCGCCGCGTCAAAGCACAAAAAGCTGCGCATGCATAACGGCTCGCACGTGCATCCGTTCTACACCGAGGAGGGCAAGCGCGACCAGCTTCGCTTCTTCGACTATTGGCTTAAGGGGATCGACAACGGCGTGATGGATGAGCCGCCGGTCAAGCTCGCCATCCGCAAGGGCAAGGACGAGATCGAGTGGCGGCACGAGCACGAGTGGCCGCTCGCGCGCACCAAGTGGACCAGGCTCTATTTCGATCTCTCGAAGCCGGCCGCGGGCATGCCCGACAACGCGGCGGGGCTTGTGTCCACCAATCCGGACACGATGAGCTCGCGCACCTATCCGTCGTTCAGCCTCGGCTCGATGGGCTCGACATCGGCGGCGTCGTCACAGGTGATGGGCGGCGGCATCAAGCCAGGCATGGGTGTTTCGCTGGAAACGCCGCCCCTGCCGGACGACATCGAGGTTACCGGCCCGCTTGCCGCGGTGCTGTGGGTATCGAGTGAAACTGAGGATGCGGATCTGTTTCTGACGCTGCGGAACTTTGACGCCGACGGCAACGAGATTCTCGAAACCGGCCAACAGGGAACGCCGGTACCGGTGGCAAAGGGCTGGCTGCGGGCTTCGCATCGCGAGCTCGATCCGGAGCTGTCGCTGCCGTATCGCCCTTATCACAAGCATCAGCGGCGGCTTTATCTCAAGCCCGGCGAGATCGTAAAGGTCGAGGTCGAAATCTGGCCGACCAGTATGGTGTTCAAGAAGGGCCACCGCATCCGGCTCGACGTGCAGCCGCGCGATGGGGTCGGCAGCCAGGGCTACATGCACTATCACGCCGACTACAACACCGGCACCAACACGATCTACGCGGGCGGGGAATACGAGTTGTATTTGTTACTGCCTGTGATTCCGAAGATCTGACGGAGTTTCTGTGGACGTGTGGCACGCTCTCTCCTTCACCTCTCCCCGCTTGCGGGGAGAGGTCGACGCGCGAAGCGCGGCGGGTGAGGGGGGCTCTCCACACGACGTCTTCGCCGCGACTCCCCTCACCCCACCCTCTCCCCGCAAACGGGGAGAGGGTGTGAGAGCGCGCGCACGCGGGTCGAGAAGCCCACCGTCGTTGCCGCGCCATCGAGATTCTCATGAGCGCTAGCGACCTTCGATCACCACAATCGTTCTCGCGCTTCCTCCATCGCAAGGACGTGCTCGCCGGACTTCTGTTCATTGCTGTCGCCGCGATCGGGTTGTGGGCGTCGCGCAACTATCCGATCGGGACTGCAACGCGGATGGGCACCGGCTACGTGCCGCGGCTGCTGTGCTGGCTTCTGCTCGGCCTCGGCGCGCTGGTGTTTGTTCAAGGGCTCCGCGGCGCCGGCGGTGGCTCACTCGAGCCGGGCCGCGCGATTTGGCGTGCGATCGTGTTCGTGCCGCTGTCGCTGCTGGTGTTCGCGTTGCTGATCGGGCCGGGCGGCGTCGTTGCCGCAACCGTTGCGCTGGTTGCGGTCGGCGCGCTGGCCGGCCGTGAGAGCCGGCCGCTGGAGGTCGTTGCGGCGGCGATCATCCTCGTTCTTTTGACGCTGGGAATTTTCGTGTGGGGCGTCGGCCTGCCGATTCCGGTCTGGCCGGAGTGGTGAGATGGATTTTCTCAACAATCTCGGACTTGGCTTCGCGGTCGCGTTGACGCCCGCCAACCTCGGCTTCGCGCTGGTCGGCTGCCTGGTCGGGACACTGGTCGGCGTGCTGCCCGGCATCGGGCCGGTCGCCACCGTGGCGATGCTGCTGCCGCTGACCTTTCATCTCGAGCCGGTGTCCGGCCTGATCATGCTCGCCGGCATCTTCTACGGCGCACAATATGGCGGCTCGACCACCGCCATCCTGGTGAACATGCCCGGCGAGACATCGTCGGTCGTGACCTGCATCGATGGCCACCAGATGGCGCGCAACGGCCGCGCCGGCGCCGCGCTCACCGTCGCGGCGCTCGGCTCGTTCTTCGCCGGAACCTTGGCGACCCTGATGATCGCGCTGTTCTCGCCACCGCTTGCTCTGGTCGGCCAGTCGTTCGGTGCACCGGAGTATTTTTCGCTGATGGTGCTCGGCCTGATCGCCGCGGTCGTGCTGGCCCATGGCTCGATCGTCAAGGCCATCGCGATGGTGCTGCTCGGCCTGCTGCTCGGCCTGGTCGGCACTGACGGCCAGACCGGCGGCATGCGCTTCACCTTCGGCGTCACCATCCTGTCCGATGGTATCGGCTTCGTGCCGCTGGCGATCGGAATTTTCGGGCTCGGCGAGGTGATCGCCAATTTGATCAATCCGCAGCAGCGCCGCGACCTGGTCAGCAGCAAGATCTCCAACCTGTGGCTGACCAAGGAGGAATTCAAACAGGCCTGGCCGGCCTCGGTGCGCGGCACGTTGATCGGTTCGGTTCTCGGCGTGCTGCCCGGCGGCGGCGCGACGCTCTCGTCGTTTGCCGGTTACGTGGTGGAGAAGAAGGTTGCGAGGGATCCCTCGCGGTTCGGCAAGGGCGCGATCGAAGGCGTGGCGGGTCCGGAGTCCGCCAACAACGCCGGTGCGCAATCGTCATTCATTCCGATGCTGACGCTTGGCATTCCCGGCAACGCGGTGATGGCGCTGATGATCGGCGCGCTCACCATCCACGGCATTCAGCCAGGCCCGCAGGTGATGACCGAGCGCCCGGCATTGTTCTGGGGCATGGTCGCCTCGATGTGGATCGGCAATCTCATGCTGGTCATCATCAACCTGCCGATGATCGGGCTGTGGGTGCAGTTGCTGAAGGTGCCGTACCGCCAGCTCTATCTCGCGATCCTGCTGTTCTCCGCGATCGGCGTCTACACCGTGAACAACAACGCCTTCGAGGTGATCCTCACGGCGCTGTTTGGCGTGGTCGGCTATGTGTTCATCAGGCTCGAATGCGAGCCGGCGCCGCTCTTGCTCGGCTTCATCCTCGGGCCGCTGATGGAGGAGAACCTGCGCCGCGCGATGCGGATTTCCGGCGGCGATCCGATGATCTTCATCAACCGGCCGATCAGCCTTGGCCTGCTGATCGCAGCGGCGCTGCTGCTGCTCGTCGTCGCGCTGCCGTTCATTCGCGGCAAGCGCGAAGAGGTGTTTCAGGAAGGCTGAACCCGCATGGTCATCTTCACCATCATCGTCTGGACTTTGTTCGGTCTGGTCGCCGGCGGAATGCTGGGCGGTGCGCTGGCCGATCTGGGCGCCGGCCACCGGGGAGACATTGGTGCGCTGTTCGTCGGCCTGCTGATGGGTGCGCTGTTTGGAGCGGGCGGCGGCGGAGCGCTCGGCCTGGCGCTCACCCGGAGGTTCGCGGGCCAGAAACGCGCAAGTTGGAACTGCTTGCCGCCGGGAAGCGTGATCGGGATCGTTCTCGTTGTACTCGGCGTGATTGTCTTCGAAACAGGTCGGGAGAGCAGGGCGCAACAGGCGAGGCTCCCCGAATCTCTCGTTGTCCGATACGAAATCCGCCTGCCGCCGGGGATGTCGGTCAACCCCGAGCACATGACCCTCGAGCTGCGGACCAGCGTCGGCGTCGAGCCTCCCTATCCCTATCAGCAACGGCCTCCGGTCGTGCAGGAGGATGGCCGCACCGTGATCCGCAGCTCCTTCATGTTCCACAAGGCCGCGGCCGATCGCACGGTCGCGCTGCGCCCGGCCTTCCAGCAGCCGGCCTATCTGTTCACGCTGCGCCTACCCGAGCGGCCACAGCCGGGGGGCCAAATGACGGGCTGGCAACGCGTCGATCGGGTGGACGAGGGCGGGTGGTTCAAAGGGGCGCGCCCGGCGCGGCCAGACGAGCAGCTTGAGATACGCTACGTTGTGATGAAGTCTTTGTGACACGACAAACGCCACGCCGTCGGATCGACAAGGACGGTTCACGGGGAAACGCCATGTCATACGCCATTGTCACTCGCCGCCGCTCGATCATGGCTGCTGCGGCCGCGGCTGCCGCGCTGATCGCCGCGCCGGCTTTCGCCCAATCCGCCGCGCAATGGCCCGAGCGCCCGGTGCGGCTGGTGGTGCCGGTCGGCGCCGGTGGCGCGGCCGACACGCTGGCGCGCAACCTGTCGAACGGCTTCCAGCAGTTCGCCAACGGCCAGCCGCTGGTGGTGGAGAACCGGCCGGGCGGCGGCGGCACGCTCGCCGCGGCCGCGGTGACGCGCGAGAAGCCGGACGGCTACACGCTGTTCCTCGCCGAGGTCGGCGCCAACGCGGTGGCGCATGTGCTGCAGGCGAAGCTGCCCTACGACCCGCACACCGCGTTTACTCCGATCATCCATGCCGCCAACCTCCCTGTCGCGCTCGTGATGCGGCCGACGCTGCCATACAAGACGCTCGGCGAGTTCATCGCCGCCGCGAAGAAGGAGCCGAAGAAGTTCAACTATGCCTCGGCCGGTATCGGTAACTGGACGCACCTCTTCATGGCCTATCTCAACAGTCAGGCCGGGGCTGAGATCGTCAACGTAGTGTACCGCTCCGGCGCCGAGATGACGACCTCGGTGATCCGCGCCGACACCGACGTCGCGCCGATCACCGTCTCGACCAGCCTGAGCCACATCAAGGAAGGCCGGTTGCGCGCGCTGGCCGGCTTCCCGGCGAAGCAGATCCCGCAACTGCCGGATACGCCGCCGGCGGCGCAGACGCTGCCCGGTTTCGACGTCGTGCTTTGGCACGGCATCGTCGCGCCGGCCGGTATGGATCCGGCGCTGACGGCGCGCATCAACGGCGTGTTCAATCAGATCCTGCAGGCGCCGGCCGTTCGGGATGCGATCAATGTATCGCAGGCGGCCGAGGCGGTCGGCGGCTCGGCGGCGCAATTCGACGCCCTGATCAAGGGCGAGCTGAAGCGCTGGCCGGAAGTCGCCAAGGCAGCCGGAATGAAGCCGGAGTAACGGCCTAGCTCAAGTATTGGCGAATCTTCGCAAGCAGCACGCGCGGACTGTAGGGCTTGGCGACGAAGTCGTCGCAGCCTGCCGCCCGCGCCCGCTTTTCATCTTCGCCCATGGCGTAGGACGTGATGGCGATGATCGGGATCGACCGCGATGCCGGATCGGCCTTCAGCCGCCGCGTGGCCTCGTAGCCGTCCATGATCGGAAGCTGGATGTCCATCAGGATCAGGTCCGGGCGCTGCGCCGTTACCGCCGCCAGCGCCTGTTCGCCGTTCGCGGCCTCGACAAGCTCGTAACCGCTGGCGAGCAGATCGCGCAGGATCTGCATGTTGTCCGCCTCGTCCTCGACCAGCAGGATGCGCTTGCTCATGACGGCCTCGCTGGCTCGACGATGGAGGGAATCTCGAACGCAAAGACCGAGCCCTTGCCCAGGCTGGAATCCACCCACAGGCGGCCGCCGTGCAGCTCGATGATGCGGCGCGCGATGGCGAGCCCGAGCCCGGTGCCGCCCTTGGCCTTGGTGATCGAGTTGTCGGCCTGCTGGAATTCCTCGAACAGCTTTTCTTGATTGGCGGGATCGATTCCCGGGCCGGTGTCGTGCACCGCGACGCTGAACGCGCCGTTCCCGGGCGCGACCTTGATCGTCACCTCGCCGGCGTCGGTGAACTTGATGGCGTTGCCGACCAGGTTGAGCAGCACTTGCGTGAGCTTGCGCTCGTCGCCGTGGCCGGCCGGCATGTCGGGCGGCACCTCGACCTTGAACTTGAGGTTCTTCTTCGCTGCCAGCGGCTCGACCGCGCTGTAGACGTTGTAAACGACGTCCTTCATCGAATAGTCGGCGAGCGCCAGCTTGAACTGGCCGGCCTCGATCTTGGAGAAGTCGAGCACGTCGTTGATCAGGCCGAGCAGGTGGCGGCCGTTGCTCTCGACCCGCTTGAGCACGGTCAGCGCCTTGTCCGGCGTTTCGCCGTAGATGCCGTCGATGATCAGCTCGGTGTAGCCGATGATGGCGTTGAGCGGCGTGCGCAGCTCGTGGCTCATGTTGGCGAGGAACTGCGACTTGTGCTGGCTCGCCTCGGCAAGCTGGCGGCTCTTGTCCTGGATTTCGTCGAACAGCCGCACGTTCTCGATGGCGATCACCGCCTGGTCGGCGAAGGTTTGCGACCAGCTCGATCTGCTTGTCGGTGAAGGCCCGAGGCTCCGTTGCGAAACAGCGGCAAAGCGGCCGACGGGCGCGCCCTCGCGCAGAAGCGGCACGCTGAGCAGCGTGGCACGGATCGCCCGAACGTGGACCAGTTGGCCAACTCGGCGACGCTGAAATCGGATCAGCAGTGACATCGAAACGTGGACCGATCTGGCCATCGAGCAAGCGACCCGCCCAGACATCGATCCACGATCCGGCTTCAGCGCATACGCGTCGCAGGTCTGAGCGTCGTGCTCGGGCAGAAGCCGAAGGTCGCGGCGACTGATGGTAGAGACCGTCCTTGCACGCGGCGGACCGCTGGACGGTCGGCGCTCGCAGAGCCGCGCCGCCGACTCGGCCAGCGTGTCGAGCACGGTCTGCAGGTCGAACGTCGAGCGGCTGATGACCTTGAGCACGTCGGCGGTGGCGGTCTGCTGCTGCAGCGATTCCCGCAGCTCGCCGAGCAGGCGCGTGTTCTCGATGGCGATAACCGCCTGCGCGGCGAAGTTCGTCACGAGCTCGATCTGCTTGTCGGTAAAGGGCCGAACGTCCTGGCGGTAGATGACGATGGCGCCCATCAGCTCGTTTTCCTTGAGCAAGGGCACGACGATATGCGTCCGCGCGCCGGCGGTATCGACAAGCGAGACGATGCGGGGGTGTCCGTCGAGATAACTTTGGTCCTGCCGAAGGTCGTGGATGTGAAGGACTTTTTTGGTCTTGGTGACGCGGTCAAGCGGGGAACCCGGCAGCATCTCAGCCATCGGTTGACGCCGGAACCATTCGGCATAGTCGGACACGCCGTGCACCGCCACCACGCGAAAGCCGTGTCCCTCTCGCAGGAACAGATTGCCGACGTTGGCTTCGCAAATGCGCGTCGCGTTCTCCAGCATGGCCTGGAATACCGGCTCAAGCTCGCCGGGCGAGTTGCAGATCACCTGCAGCACCTCAGCTGTCGCGGTCTGCTGCTCCAGCGATTCGCGCAGCTCGCTGAGCAGCCGCGTGTTCTCGATGGCGATGACCGCCTGCGCGGCGAAGTTCTGCACAAGCTCGATCTGCTTGGCGGTGAAGGGGCGCACCTCCTGACGGTAGATAACGAAAGCGCCGACCAACCTATTGTCCTTGAGCATCGGCACGCCCAGCGTCGATCGCGCTCCGCCCAATTTGGCCGGCGCACTAGGAGTGGGGCGCGCCGTGTCATCCTCGATATGGGCGACGGTGTTGGTCCCGGTGATCTGCTCAAGAACGCTCCCCGGTTGCGGCCGAAACGATCCGCGCCGCCGCAGGAACTCGTTGAGCTCGCGCGGGGTGTTCAGCTCGGCCATCGGATGGAACAATTCGCCATCGAAGCGAAGCATGGAGGCAAACTTCGCCTCGCAGAGGCGGGTGGCATTTTCCAGCAAAGCCTGAAAAACCGGCTGCAGATCGCCGGGCGAACTGGAGATGACCTTGAGCACCTCGCTCGTCGCAGTCTGCTGCTCCAACAACTCGGCGAGCTGACGCGTGAGAGCCCGGACTTGCGCTTGCAGGTCGGTGACGGACGGCGAGGCGCCGCGCTTCGCCTTGGGCGCGCGGCGAAGCGCTGCGCGTTTGCGCGGTTGCCGCTTGGCTGACTTCCTCTTCTTCGCCATGACCAATCGATCTACCGCCGGCCCGGCTCCAGTCCCTTTGCCCTGATAACCGCGATGGCTTCAGGCGTCGACAGATACCCGATGAACGCTTTCACCGTTTCCGGCTCCTTGCCGGTGCTGCCGATGCCGGCGGACAGGATCGTGACCAGTTGCAGCTCGTCGGGCAGCGGGCCGACGATGTCGATGCCCGGATAAGGCTTAAGCGCGCTGATCTGCTGGATCGCCATCTCGGCCTCGCCGCGCGCCACCTTCGGTCCGGTCGAGGAGCCATCGCCGAGCACGTATTTCGCCTTCATCTCGGCGGCGATGCCCAGCCGCTCGAATATCTTCGCAGTGTGCACGCCGCTGGTGGCGCCGGTCGAAGGATCGGAGAAGGTCACCGACTTCACCGCCAGCAGCGACTTGCGCAACGCGTCTGGCGTGCTGATGTCGGGTCGCGGCGTGCCGCTCTTCACCGCAATACCGACCAGGGAGCGGGCGATCTCGATCTGCGAGCCCGCCACCACCTTGCCTTGCTTGGCCAGTTGCTCGATTGCTTCCGGCGTGATGACCACCAGGTCGGCGGTCTCGCCGGCGTCCATCCGCTTGGCGACCTGCTGCGAGGTGCCGAACCCGAGCGTGACCTTGTGGCCGCTGGCGCGCTCGAACATCGGCGCAATCTCCTCCAGCAGGGTCTTGGTGGCGTTCGAGCTCAGAACCTTGATTTCGGCCGCCGCGGCTGCTCCGGAGAGACTGAGCAGACTTATTAGAATGAGACCGCGGACAGCTGAGTGAAGCCTCATAGTCCCCTCCCGGCATCTAATGGTCGCGCTGTTCGCGCGATGCTATCTGGCTCCAGATATCAACGCGAGGCTGTGCGGTGCGCTGCCGGGCGCGACGTGTGCTCCAGCGCCCTGGCCGATCATTCGCCGCCGGCTAGTCCATAACCGAGAGCGGTCACGACCGTTGTGACCTGGTCACGCAGTACGGACAGCGGGACGTGCTGCAGCTTCTCTTCCAGCCCGAGCGATACCAGCCCATGCACCGCCGAGAACAGCGAGCGCGCCAACAGCGCGCGCGCGGCCGGTCGGGCGTTGGGTTGCAGCTCGGCAATGGAATGCTCGACGTATCCGAACAACCGCTGCAAGTTATTCTGATACCACTCCGGCAACTCGTATCCCGACGGCTGGCGGTGATCGAACAGCGCCCGCCACTGCTGGCGGTGGGTCGCGGCGAAGTCGAGATAGGCTTGGGCGAACTTGACGAGTTGTTCGATCGCCCAGTCCGGCCCGCGGCCCGTGACTGCCGCGTCGGCTAGCGCCTTCTCCAAGGCGCTCAAGGTTCGTGCGTTGGCGAGCAGGATCAGTTCGTCGAGATCCGCCACCACGTTATAGATCGCGCCGACGGCGCAGCCGACCTCATCGGCCAGCGCCCGGGCTTTCAGCCCGGCCAGACCGTGCTGCGCGATGGTGCGCGTCGCAGCATCGGTCAACGAATCCCTCAACTGCTCGCGGCGGGTGACCCTATCCATCTGAATTAACTGTACTTCTCTGAATTTGAACGTCGTTCAAAATAGTCCTTGAACATCGTTCAAGAACTAGGTATTCCTTGAACGTCGTTCATAGGAGGAATGTACCCCATGATCAATACACTTTGGACACTGTTGCGCGGTGCTGCACACCAGGCTGAACAGGAGGCCCTGGACCGAACCGCGCTTCTGGTTCTCGATCAGCACATCCGGGACGCTGCCGCCGGCATCGAGCGCGCCAAACGCGCACTCGCGGTTGCCATCGCCCAGGACGAGGCGGAGGGGAAACGCCTTGAAGCAGCGCTGACGCGGATCGCCGACCTGGAAGATCGTGCCGCGGCGGCGCTGGGGGCCGACCGGGAAGAGTTGGCGACGGAGGCGGCCGAAGCCATCGCCCTGATGGAGGCCGACCGCGATGCCATGCAGCGGGCGCGGACAATGTTCGCCAAGGAGATCGGCCGGCTGCGACGGGACGTTGCTGGCGCCAGCCATCGTCTGAACGAACTCGAACGCGGTCGCCGGATCGCTCATGCGGCCGAGGCGGTGCGCCGGCTCCGCGCCGGGGGCGTCAGGCCGAACGCCAGTCCAATCGGCCTGGCAGAGGCGGAGGCCACGTTGCGCCGTCTGCGTGAGCGCCAGGCCGACGATGCAGCCGCCGACGCGGCACTGGAGACGCTTGATGCCTGCGAACAGGGTGCTTCCATCGCCGATCGGCTCGAGGCTGAAGGCTTCGGCCGCCGCACCAAGCCGACCGCAGCCGCCGTGCTGGAGCGACTGCGCCAACGCCAAGCTTCCACGCAGGCCAGCCAGGAGCACGCGTCATGAATCAGCAGTCGGTCCAACACTCGTCCAGCTGGGTTACGTTCACCTACGCCAGCTTCATCGGCTCGGTGATCATGCTGGCGGGCGGGATCATCCTGGTGCCGCTCGACATCTGGATGAAGGGCTATTTCGCTATGGGAATGCTGATGTTGATCCAATCCTGTGTCACCGTAACCAAGACCATCCGCGACGTGCATGAGGGCGCCAAGCTGGTGAACCGGATCGAAGACGCCAAGGCCGAGCGCCTTCTTATGGGCATTGAGCGCGATAAGGATTGAAGCTGCCGCAAGACTTGTTTAACCGCGAGGCAAGCAACTGGCGCGGTTTTGCAAGTTCCTTAGACTGGCTCGGGACCGGTTGGCCCCGGGCGGATCAAGTCGAGCAAGCGAGCGAATTCAGGAACGTACCATGGCGAACTCTCTGCTGCTGTCCCGGCGCTTCGCACCGCTGTTCTGGTGCCAGTTCTTCTCGGCGTTCAGCGACAATTTTCTCAAAAACGCGCTGGTCTTTTTGATCCTGTTCAAGATTGGCGGCAGCGCGGCCGAGACGCTGATCACGCTGGCGGCGGCGGTGTTCATCGCGCCGTACTTTTTCCTGTCCGGGCTCGGCGGCGAGATGGCTGATCGCTACGACAAAGCCATGGTGGCGCAACGACTTAAGCTCGCCGAGATCGGCGTAGCCGTGGTCGCGATCGCCGGCTTCGTCACCCATTCGGTGCCGATTTTGTTCGTTGCTCTGTTCTTGTTCGGCGTGATCGGCTCGCTATTCGGCCCGATCAAGTACGGTATTCTGCCGGACCATCTGGCTCGCTCGGAACTGCCGGCCGGCAATGCGCTGGTCGAGGGCGCGACCTTCCTCGCCATCCTGCTCGGCACCATCGTCGGCGGGCTTGCCGCCAAGGACGGCGGCGACCCGGCTTCGTTCGCCGGCATGATGATCGTGTTCGCGCTGCTGTGCTGGGTGTCGAGCCTGTTCATCCCGCGCACCGGCGAAGGCGCCCCCGATCTGGTGATCTCGCGCAACATCGCGGCCTCCACGGCGCGGCTGCTGCAGCATTTGCGCAGCGACGACCGGCTGTGGTGGGGCGCGCTGGTGACGAGCTGGTTCTGGCTGGTCGGCGCGGTCGTGCTTTCGCTGATGCCGCCGCTGGTCAAGTCGGTGCTGGGCGGCACCGAAGAAGTCATCACCGTCTATCTCGCGGTGTTCTCGATTGCGGTGGCAGTCGGCTCGGGGCTCGCCGCCTGGCTTTCCGCCGGCCGCATCGTGATCCTGCCGACCCTGGTCGGCGCCATATTGCTCGCCATCTTTGCCGCCGACCTCGGCTGGACCACCTATGGGCTGCCGACCGCATCAACTCCGGCCGGCGTGCGGGAGGTGTTTTCCTCCTCGCGCGGTCTGCACGTGATGGTCGATCTTGCCGGCATGGCGATCGCCGGCGGCCTCTACATCGTGCCGACCTTCGCGGCGGTGCAGGCCTGGGCCGGCGCCGATCGCCGCGCCCGCGTCATTGCGGCGGTCAACGTGCTCAACGCCGCCTGCATGGTCGGCGGCGCCCTCGTGGTCGCGCTGCTGCAGGCCTTTGGCGTCACCACGCCGACGCTGTTCCTGCTGATGGGGCTCGCGACGCTCTGCGTCGCCATCACGATCGGCCTGACCATGCCGGCGCACTGGATGACCGACTTCCTCTCCATCCTGTTCCGCGCGTTCTATCGCGTCGAGGTGGTCGGCCTCGACAATCTGCAGAAGGCCGGCCCCAATCCAATCATCGCGCTCAACCATGTGAGCTTCCTCGATCCGCCGGTGGCGATGTCGCTGCTCGGCAAGGATCCGGTGTTTGCGATCGACGTCGGAATCTCCAAGCTGTGGTGGGTGCGGCCGTTCCTGCGCTTCACACGCGCCATGGCGCTCGACCCCTCCAAGCCGATGGCAATCCGCACGCTGATCAACCTGGTGCGCGACGGCGACGCACTGGTGATCTTTCCGGAGGGCCGCATCACCGTGACCGGCAGCCTGATGAAGGTCTACGACGGCGTCGGCCTGATCGCCGACAAGGCTGAAGCGATGGTGGTGCCGGTGCGGCTGGAGGGTTTGGAGCAGACGCCGTTCAGCCGGCTCTCGCGCACGCAGGTTCGCCGCAAGTGGTTCCCCAAGGTCAAGGTCACGGTGCTCGAGCCGGTCAAGCTCACGGTCGATCCGGCGCTCAAGGGCAAGGCGCGGCGGCAGGCGGCGGGCGCCGCGCTCTACGAGATCATGTCCAATCTGGTGTTCCGCACCACCTCGACCGACCGCACCGTGTTTGAGGCGCTACTCGAAGCGGCAGACCAGCACGGCATGAGCCGCGTCGCGGTCGAAGACCCGGTGGCGGGTACACTGACCTACAAGAAGCTCTTGCTCGGCGCCGCGGTGCTCGGCCGCAAGCTGATGCCGATGGCGCCCGAGGGCGGAGCCATCGGGCTGATGTTGCCGAACGCCAATGGCGCCGCGGTGACACTGATGGCGCTGATGTCGATCGGCCGCGTGCCGGCGATGATCAACTTCACGGCGGGCGCGGCCAACATTCTTGCCGCCTGTAAGGCCGCAAAGCTCGACACCATCCTCACGTCGCGCACTTTCATCGAAAAGGGCAAGCTCGACGCGCTGGTCGCGACGCTCGCGCAACAGATCAAGATCGTCTATCTCGACGACATCCGGCCGACCATTTCGCTCTCAGACAAGCTGCGCGGGCTGCGCGAGTACAAGCAGCCGCTGGTGGCGCGCAAGGCGGACGACTGGGCGGTGATCCTGTTCACCTCGGGCTCCGAAGGAACGCCCAAGGGCGTCGTGCTGTCTCATCGCAACATGCTGGCGAATGCCGCGCAGGCGGCGGCGCGGATCGACTTCGGCCGCGAGGACAAGGTGTTCAACGTGCTGCCGGTGTTCCACTCGTTCGGATTGACGGTGGGGCTGATCCTGCCGCTGGTCTCCGGCGTGCGCATCTATCTCTATCCGTCGCCGCTGCATTACCGCAACGTGCCGGAACTGGTGTATGGCGTGAACGCCACCATCCTGTTCGGCACCGACACATTCCTCAACGGCTACGCCCGCGCCGCGCATCCGTATGACTTCCGTTCGCTGCGCTACATCCTGGCCGGTGCCGAGCCGGTGAAGGAATCGACGCGGCGCACTTATCTGGAAAAGTTCGGCCTGCGCATCCTGGAGGGTTACGGCGTCACCGAGACCGCCCCGGCGCTCGCGCTCAACACGCCGATGTTCAACAAGTTCGGCACGGTGGGGCGGATGTTGCCCGGAATGGAGGCGCGGCTCGAAAAGGTCGAGGGCGTGGAGGAGGGCGGCCGCTTGTACGTGAAGGGGCCGAACGTGATGCTCGGCTATCTGCGGGTCGAGAACCCCGGCGTGCTGGAGCCGCCGGCCGAAGGCTGGCACGACACCGGCGACATCGTCACCATCGACGCGCAGGGCTTCATCACGATCAAGGGCCGCGCCAAGCGCTTTGCCAAGATCGGCGGCGAGATGATCTCGTTCGCGGCGGTCGAAACGCTGGCCGGCGAACTCTGGCCAAACGCGCCGTCGGCGGTCGCCTCGGTGCCCGATGCGCGCAAGGGCGAGCGGCTCATCATGATGACGCAGCAGCCCAACGCCAGCCGCGCCGAGTTCCAGGCCTTCGCCCGCTCCAAGGGCGCGTCCGAACTGATGACGCCGAGCGAGATCGTCTACATGGAGAAGCTGCCGTTGCTCGGCGCCGGCAAGATCGACAACATGGCGGTCGCCAAACTGGTGAAGGAAATGGCGGCGGCTAAGCCGGTGCAGCCGGCCGTGGTGGCGTAGACGATCGCGGCGCGCTAGCGCGCGCTGTGCGCCAGACCGGCCATCAGATCGGCAGACGCTTCGTTCGAGAGGCCCTGTCGACGCAGCGAGCGCCATGCGAAGAAATCGATCGCATGGCCGAGTGCGGCGTGCAGGTTTGCATTCTTGCGACCGGGCCATCCGCTTGCCAGCACTTCGAGCATTCGTTGGTGATGACGCATATCCTCGTCGGCAAAGCGCCGCATCTCCGGCGCGTCCTCAAGGTCGCGAAGAATGCTCCAGAGCGCCGTCTCGCTGGCTGCGTAGTAGGCGTAGAGCTCGCCGAGCGCACGGCGCAGCCGCGCCTCGGGGTCACGGATCTGCAGCCAGGGCTCCGGATCCGGCGGCGGATTGGTTGTCCGGTAGTGGGTTGAGCATGCCGTGAACAGCGCCTCCGCCGTCGGGAAATGCCGATACACGGTCGGGCGCTCGACCCCCGCCCGCTCCGCGATGGCGAGGATGCTGGTCCGGGTCGGGCCGAGCGTGGTGTGAAGCTCGACCGCAGCCTCGACGATCCGTTGCCGGGTCTCGTTCTGCCGTTCGGCGCGCCGCCTCAGCCGGTAGGTTCTCGCCATCGCCGTTCTCGTGCTGGAATTATTAAGATACTGGAATTCAAAGACAATCCAAATTTCGCGTTCATCACTGTTTTGTGATTGCAAAGCGCGTTGGATATCAGTATACATATATGTATTACTAAAATGAACGACAAGAAAGGTGCTCCCATGAATGCCAAGGTCGACCAGATCGGTGACCGCATCTTCCGCCTGCCGGTGTTTGTCCCGGACATCGCGGGCCCACGGGCTCTGCCTTCGGCGAACTGCTGCAGTTGCCTGGCAGGCTGCGCACGATGCTTCCGCGGCTGCCCGCCGCAATGGCCAAGGTGAGGTGCGTCATGGATGCCAAGATCAACGAGATCGGTGACCGCATTTTCCGCCTATCGGTTTTCGTCCCCGACATCGCGCCGCCCGCTGGCTTCACCTTCAATCACTTCCTCGTCCTCGGCGACGAGCCGCTGCTGTTTCACTGCGGGCTGAAAAAGATGTTCCCGTTGGTGTCCGCCGCAGTCGCCCAGGTCATCCCTCTCGAGCGGCTGCGCTGGCTGAGCTTCGGCCACTTCGAGTCCGACGAATGCGGCTCAATGAACGAATGGCTGGCGGCCGCGCCGCACGCCCAGGTCGCGCACGGCATGACGGGCTGCATGGTTTCGATCAACGACATGGCTGCCCGCGCGCCGCGCGTGCTGTCGGATGGCGAGGTGATCGATATCGGCGGCAAGCGGCTCCGCTATATCGACACGCCACACGTGCCGCATGGCTGGGATGCCGGCGTCCTGTTCGAGGAGACGAGCGGCACGTTGTTCTGCGGCGATCTTTTCACCCACACCGGCAACGGTGCAGCGCTCACCCGGAGCGATATCGTCGCGCCGACGATCGCGGCCGAGGATCTGTTCCAGTACACCTCGCTTTGCCCGTCGACGGCGCCTGCCATCCGCAAGCTCGCCGATCTGGCGCCGCGCAAGCTGGCGGTCATGCACGGGTCGTCGTTCGAGGGCGATGCCACTTCGGCGCTGCGAGGGCTGGCAGGCCAGTATGACGAGCGGCTGCGCAAGGCGATGGGCGAACGGTTTCCGGCCGCGGCTTAGCCGCCAATAGTCCGGGCCGCGCTTCGGCGCGGTCCGCAATGACAGCCGAAAGGTCGCTTGCTACGCTCCTCCTGACACCTGGAGGAGCCCATGAACGTTGCAGCCAAGACGCCATCGACCTTCAAGCTCGAAGCCGTGCATCCCGACCCGTCGCAGGCGCACAAGATGCCCTACGCGCCGGCGATCAAGATCGTCGGCGCCTGCGATCTGATGTTCCTGTCGGGCGCGACTTCGTCGCCGCTCTACCACAACCATCCGCACCAGGATCATGAGCACATCCACCCGCATTCGATCGAGGAGCAGACCAAGAACGCGATGAACGCGATCCAGTCGATCCTCGACAGCGTCGGGGCAAGCTGGAAGGACGTCATCAAGGTGACGAAGTATCTCACCGACTTCCGCGAGGCCGACGCCATGCATAAGACCATGCATGCCTATTTCGGCGACTGGCTGCCGGCCTCGACCACGGTGTGCATCAACCAGCTCTCGTCGCCCGGCGCGCGGATCGAGCTGGACATGATCGTGGCGCTACCGAAGTCGCCGGGGAAGTAGCTGGTCGCACGCTTTCGTGTCCCGGGCGAGCGAAGCGAGACCCGGGACCCTAGCTTTCTCTTATCTGGACTCCGGAACGTCGGAGGGAGTTACTCCGCTGCCTCGGTCCGCGTCTTCGGCGCCTTCTTCGCCCAATAGTCCGGCTGCGCCTTGGATCGCTTCAGCGCCTCCTCGGTCTCGAAGCCCGGCGCCATCGAGCCGTCCTCGCCGGGCAGGATCTGATGGTGCTCGATGTTGAGGGTGCGCAGCCAGCGCTGCTGGCCCATGGTCAGCGCGATGAAGTAGCCGATCTCGACCAGCTCCGGTTCGCTGAAGTGCTGGTGCAGCCGCGCCCAGAACTTGTCGTCGACCGGAAGGTCCCAGGTGATCGCCTCGGCGTAGGACAGCGCGGCCTTCTGCTTCTCGCTGTACTGCTTCGACGATTCGAAATTGATCAGGTCCTTGGTGTGGTCCTCCACCACCGCGCCGGCCTTCGCGGCTTTGATCGAGCGCTGGTTGCCGCAGAACTCGCAGAGCACCGAGCGGGAGACATAGAGCCGGCACAGCTCCTTGATGCCATGGTCCGAGATGCCGGTGTGGAACACGTCACGCCACGAGTTGGCGAACGACCAGAACACCGCCGGCACATGGGCGCGCACCGCCTGGCTCTCCGGCCGCGGCGTGCCGTAGCTCTTGCAGCGCTCGAGCTCGGCGAGCATGGCCGCATCCTTCATGGTCTTGGGATCGATGTAGCTGATGTAGGGCTTGCTCATCCGGCGTTTCCTAGGTTGCTGTGTTGTTGCCCGACAGGGCCAGACTTAACGGCTGTTAGCCATATATCGTTTCGGCGCGGCCCTATCAATGTTGGGCCAAAAGGGCGTTCGCCCACTTCGCCAATGCCTGTGGCGTGCATATTTGAAGCCGCATCATCGTTACTCGCTGGGTAAGATTTACTGATTCCAACGCAGCATTCTCAAGCTTCGCGCGAAGTCGAACTGTCCGTTCCACAACTCGGTATCTTATCTCAACAGACCTTAGTGCGTGAAAGTGGGAACCGGTTTTCGGAAAATAGATCACGCACAGAACAATAAGCGTCCGTTAGTTCGTGCGCATCCGAGATGCGCTGTGCTAATGCGCTGGCATGACGCCAGTCGCCATCATAACCGGAGCCTCGGCCGGAATCGGCACCGAGCTTGCGCGGGTGTTCGCCAGCAACGGCCATGCGGTGGTTCTGGTCGCGCGACGGGAGGATCGGCTCAAAGCGCTTGCCGCCGAGATCGAGGCAACCGGCGCACGCGTGTCGCTGGTGTTGCCGATCGATCTGGTCGAACGCGATGCAGTAGCTCGGATTGCGCAGGCGCTTACGGCCAGCGAGCTTGAGCCGGAGTACGTCGTCAACAACGCCGGCTTTGGACTGGTGGGTGCGGCGGCGGAGCGCGACCGCGATGCCTTGCTCGCCATGATCGATCTCAACATGCGCGTCCTCACCGAACTGTCGCTCGCCTTCGTTCCCAGCCTGTTGCGCCGTCGCGGCGGCATTCTCAATGTCGCATCGGTCGCGAGCTTCCTGCCGGGGCCGGGATCGGCGGTCTACTACGCCAGCAAGGCCTATGTGCTGTCGTTCACTGAATCACTGCATCGCGAATTGCGCCCGCACAAAGTGCGGGTGACGGCGCTTTGTCCGGGCCCGGTGCAGACCGAATTCCAGGCGCGCGCCGGCGTTCACGGCCGGCCGATGCCGCTGGTCGGCCTGCCGGCGGCGCGGGTCGCGGCCGAGGGATACCGTGGCCTGATGCGCGGTAAGCCGATCGTGATCCCGGGGTTCGGCAACAAGGTGCTGGCGTTCCTGCCCCGGATCATGCCGCGCGGGCTGCTGCTGTCGCTGGTCGCCAGGCGGCAGCGCGCCCGGTTGGTTAGCCCCGCGGCGCGCACATAGGAGTGGCGCGCCGGGGCGCCTTGCAACCGGGTGTTAACCGGCTAGGAATCTAATTCCGAATCTTGCCTGAAAACGTTATGGATTTTCTCCCGCCATGAGCCTGCCGGTCCTGATCGTTCTGCATCAGGAGCATTCGACGCCCGGCCGCGTCGGTAACGCGCTTAAGATCCGGGGCTTCACGCTCGACATCCGCCGTCCGCGCTTTGACGAACCGCTGCCTGAAACGCTGGAAAACCATGCCGGCGCGGTCATCTTCGGCGGCCCGCAGAGCGCCAACGACAAAGATAAATTCATCCGCTGCGAGATCGACTGGCTCAGCGTGCCGCTCAAGGAGAAGAAGCCGTTTCTAGGCATTTGCCTTGGCGCGCAGATGCTGGCGCGCCAGCTCGGCGCCAAGGTCTATTCACACCCGCAGGGCCATGCCGAGGTCGGCTACTACCCGATCCGCCCCACGCTGGCCGGTCGCGCGCTGTGCTGGGATTGGCCCGGCCAAGTCTATCAGTGGCACCGCGAGGGCTTCGAATTGCCGCGCGGCGCCGCGCTGCTGGCCGAGGGCGACGCGTTCCCGGTGCAGGCGTTCAGTTATGGCAGCGCGGCCTTCGCGCTGCAGTTCCACATGGACGTCACCCACGCCATGATGTGCCGCTGGACCACGCGTGGCCACGAGCGCATGGAGATGCCCGGCGCGCAGCAGCGCGCCGCGCATTTTGAGGGCCGCCTGCTGCATGACGGGGCGTGCCGCGCCTGGCTCGATTCGTTCCTCGATCACTGGCTCAAGCCGAAGGCTACCGCGGCGGCGGTCAAGCGCAGCGGTGCTCAACGTCGCGGCGCCGCTAGGATTTGATCCAGCTTCGCTGGGTCAAATCCGTCGCTCATCATTTCTGTTGCGCATGATCTTTTCCGAGGTCCACTTTTCGGGATCATGCGCCAGAGTGTCGACCCGGTAGAGTTCGGAAAACACCTTCCGCCCGGCCAGCACCACCAGCAGCGCGCCAACTCCTCCGATCAGAACCGCCGGAATGGCGCCGAGCCATGCCGCCATCAGGCCGGCCCGGAATTCGCCGAGCTGGTTCGACGCGATCACGAACAGGGAATTCACGGCGCTGATCCGGCCGCGCGCATCGTCGGGCGTGTGAAGCTGGATCAGCGTCATGCGGATCACCACGCTGACCATGTCCGACATGCCGAGCACAGCGAGTGCCAGCATCGACAGCACGAACGATTGCGACAGTCCAAACACGATAATTGCGACGCCGTAGATCGCCACCGCCGCGAACACGATCCGGCCGACGTGCTGACGCGGTTGCCAATGCGTTAAGACGATCGCCGCAATCAGTGCGCCGGCGCCGGGCGAGGCGCGCAGCAGGCCAAGCGCCCAGGGTCCGGCATCGAACACGTCGCGGGCGAACACCGGCAGCAGTGCGAACACGCCGCCCAGGACGACGGCAAACAGATCGAGCGAGATCGCGCCGAGGATGATGGGCGCACGTCGGATATAGGCGAAGCCGGCGAACAGCGTCGCGATGCTGATTGGCTCGCGAGAGGTCGCGGTGCGCACCACTGCGACGAGGCCGATCAGAAGCCCGGCCGAAATGTAGAGCAGGCAACACAGCGAGTAGACCAGGATCGGATTGACCGCATAGATCAGTCCGCCGACCGCGGGTCCGGCGATCACTGCGACCTGCGTCGCCGATGCGCCGGCCGCGGTGGCACGCGGCAACAAGGCCAGCGGCACGATGCCGGGCAGCAGCGTGGTCAGCGTGGTCTGCTCGAAGGCGCGGCATGTGCCGATCACGAATACGACGGCGAGCAGAGTCTCGCGGGTCATCAGCCCGAACGCGGTGCCGATCGCGAGCGTTGCCGTGGCCAGTCCGCAGATCAGTTGGCAGGTGCGCACGATCATGCGCCGGTCGTAGCGATCGGCAACGTGGCCGGCGACCAGCACGAACAGCGCGGCAGGGATGAATTGCGTCAGGCCGACCAGGCCAAGGTCGAGCGGGTTCCGTGTCAGGTCGTACATCTGCCAGCTCACCGCGACGGCCTGCATTTGCAGGGCGACGGTGCTGGACACACGGGCGACCCAGTAGAGCGCAAACGGCCTATGGCGGCGAAGGGGCTCGCGCAGCGCGTCGTCCGAGGTCATTGAATAGCTTTGGCTCTTATCCGGCGGCGCTGGTGAAACTGCGTAATCAGGAGCTATTGTAGGATATATCCAAGGCCGGTTCCCGCCCGCGGCCGGTCTTTGAACTAAAATTAGCCTAATCCGCGGACCAAGGTTCAACCCGCAGTGATATCGTCGGGGGGCGACAACGGCGGCGATTCTCGCCCCGGGAGCGCGTGATGCGCGACGACGTAAAGAGTGAGCGGAGGCGGCTGCCAGCATACACCCTGTCGTTGGAGCAGGTGCTGCATGCCTCCGACGACATTCTCGAACTGCTCCCAGTCGCCATCTGTATCTGCGATACGCATGGCCGGATCGTCCAATACAACAGCCGCGCGGTCGAAATCTGGGGCCGGACGCCGAAGCCGGGCGAAACCCACGAGGCGTTCACCGCCGAGGCCAAGTTTTTCAACGCGGAAGGCCGGAGGTTGCCCGAGTCGCGAGTGAGCCAGGTGCTCAAATCCGGCCAGGCGCTGCGCGACGAAGAGGTCGTGGTCGAAAAAGCCGATGGCGCGCGCATCGCCGTCCTTATGAACATCGACCCGCTGCTCGACACGCGCGGCAAGATGGTCGGTCTTGTCACCTGCTTCCAAGACATCACCGAACGCAAACAGGTGATGGAGGCGCTCACCCGCAGCCAGCAGGACCTCCGCCAGCAGGAGCAGCGCTGGAACGCCACCTATGAGCACGCCGCAATCGGCATCGTCGAAATCGACGCCGAAGGCCGCTTCCTGCGCGTCAATAAATCGATCTGCGACATCACCGGGCTGACCCGCGAAGAGCTGCTGGGCTGGCGGCTGTTCGCGCGCACCCATCCGGACGATCGTGAGGTCGATGAGGATTTGTATCGCCGCCAGGTCAAGGGCGAGATCGGCTTTTATTCGATCGAAAAGCGATTTGTCCGCAAGGACGGTCGGGTGATCTGGTGCTCGATCCGCTCCTCCACGGTGCGCGATGCGGCGGGCCATTTCCTTTATGGCGTGCGCATCGTGCAGGACATCACCGCGCGCAAGGAAGCGGACGAGCGCCAGAAGCTGCTGATGGACGAACTGAACCACCGGGTGAAGAACACGCTCGCGACGGTGCAATCACTCGCCACTCAGACCGCGCACGGCACCAACTCGCCTGAGGCATTTCGCAAGGCGTTCGAAGGCCGGCTGATCGCGCTCAGCCAGGCGCACGACCAACTCACGGAACGTCATTGGGCCAATGCCGACCTTCGCGCCGTCGTCACGTCGGCGACCTTGTTCGCCCGCGGGCAGGAGCGGATCACGATCACGGGCGACGACGTCACCGTGCCGCCGCGCGTCGCGCTCACGCTCGCAATGGTGTTCCATGAACTCACCACCAACGCGGTCAAGTATGGTTCGCTGTCGGTGCCGGCCGGCCAGATCGACGTGCGTTGGCGTGTGGTGCAAGGCGTCCACGAAACGCCGCTGCTTTGGCTCGAATGGCGAGAGCATGACGGACCCCGGGTGAACGCTCCAACGCAGCAGGGATTCGGCTCGCGCTTCATCGAGGGTAGCGTCGCTGCCGAATTGCACGGCGCGGCGCGCTTGCATTTTGACGCGGCGGGGCTGCGCTGCACGATGGAGATTCCGCACGAGGTGGCGGTGCCGGTTGCGGAACGGGAGTAGGGACGGCGCTCGAGCCTGAACCTTTGGCTCGGCACGATCTTGATCTAACAAAGCCGTTCGCCAGCTTCGGTGCGGGCGGCGGGCTTGGGCTGCCGATCGTCGGTGCAAGTTGCGCTGAGGGCCGATCAGTCGCGGTCACGGCATCGCCTGCAATCATGCTGACGCTTCTGATCCGCTAAGTGCAGCATCGGAGCGAATCTCGAAAACATCATTCACACGATAGGCGAACGGAACGGCGACTGCCATGACTGCGACTGCGGTAACGTTGCGATGATAGGGTCCGCAAACGCCTCAACGGACGAGTTCTCGGCACATGATGCAGCTGCATGCTGACGACTAGACTAACCGGCTGGCACGACCCAGCACGGGCGGCGGCTGGTCGAGGGCGGGTTTGTGGTCGTCGTGAAGGTGGCGGCAACGAACAAATATTTGGCGCGAACCAACAAGTCCCACGCGCGGGCGGAAACTACAAAGAAGCGGAGACGGCAGCGCGGCGCAATTCCTCGTCCTCCTCCCTGGCGCCGCCAAGTTGGCGAGACCCCGTTGCGGGGTCCGCGCTGCCGGTCTCACCGCCCTTTGGCGGCGCGCAGTACGCGCTGAAAGACGAGAGAAGGCAATGCGACAGGAATTCGTATTGACGGCAATTGCACTCCTCGCGGCGGCTGCGCTGATCTTGTTGTTTCTGCCTCGGAAGGCCCAAAGGGTCGATCCGCGGATCATGCATGAGTTCAACAAGGTCTTCATGAGCAACTTCGAAAGAAGGGAAAGAGGCTCTGATCGAACGGTGGATGGCCCGGAAGAAGTGCGGTCGCTTGGAAGCGATGCGGCTGGCGATCGAGGAGTGGCGGCGCGAGAACAGGTATTGACTGATCCAGCGCCTTGGCGCGGCGTGCTGCGCGCAGCCGCCAGCATGGCAGCAACGAACAAATGTTTGGCGCGAAGTAACAAGTCTGGCACGAGGGGAAATGCGAAACCGCTGGTAGGCAATCTATTCGATCCAACTAGCGTGTCTTCATGAAGCCCTCCGGCCCCGTAGCTATAGATGCGCTCGCGGTCGGCGTGTGGGCTTGGCATGTCGCAGTACCGTCACCACGTGTCGTCCACATAACGTCCTCGCCAAGGTCCGTTGCAACCGCTCGGAATGTCGCTGCCAGGGATGCGGCTGCAAAGGCTGGCCCGGCTGGCGCGGTCAAAATGGTCAATGCGTGTCACACGCTGATCTGACGGAAGACTGCGGCTCGCCGCCGAGCACGCGCTGCACGCACGAGGGCGCGCAGCAGGTATGTCCGTCGAGAGGCTGCCATTTCCGTCGCCGGTAAGATGCGGCACCAGGTCAAGATCCGGGCATGACGCATGGCCTTGCCGCATTACCGCTTGGTATCCTCGGCGATCCCTCTTTTGTTCGTCCTCTGGCGGGTGGTTAAGGCCTCTAAACGGACCTGGATTCTTATTTTTCTCTTTCTCATCGGACTGATTTTTCTGATCCAAGGCGTCAGCGAACTCATCGGCCCTAACGCAATGATGGGCCTCATCTACATTCTGGCCGGCGTGCGCTGAAAATTAGGCGCGGCGCGTTCACGGCGCGTCCTCGTCGCCCTTGCGTCCCAGCTTTTGCTTCGGCATGAAGAAACCCCGTGGCGCGGGGGCACCACGGGGCCGAATCACTCAACAACGTCAGGAGACCGGCCACCCTTACTACGGGCGCTGCGCGTGCGCACTACGATCCGTCGAACGATCTACTGGAAATTAGGCCAGCCGGTTTCGCTCGCCTTCGTCTCCGACATTCCCGGCCATCCCGAAGCCGACGACGCACCGCCACCGGCGCCACCACCACCCAAGCTCAAGTTTGAGAGGCCGCCGCGCTGGTCCGAGAAGCTGATCCGCCGCGCGCTCGGCCGCGACCGCGAACAGGCGGCGAAGCTGCGCGAGCGGATCGCCTTCAATGCGACGATGTGGCGGATCATGCGCGAGGGCGCTTGTAGTCTCCCGCCGACCGGAGTTTTGGCGGTGCGCTAAGCCGGCGGCGTCAGCGGCGGCAGCGCCTCGGCCTGGCTCCAGCTGCCTTCCGGGTCCAGATCGTCCTCGACAATGAAATCGATTAACGCCACAGCGCCCGCGACGCTTGCGGGTCGGGTTGCGAACAAGGCCGCGCCGGAAGCGCCGACCTCGGTCTCGGCGGCCGCATAGCGAACGGGGTCGGCAAGCTCGTCGATGGTGCCCAGCTCGGCGCTGGCGTGGCGGTACCGCTTGATCGCGGCGAAGATCGGATCATCCTCGGGCATGACGCTTGCAGTGGCGACGGTGACGAACGGTGCGCAGCACCCCGGCAGGGCGGCAAGGCCAACGACCAGAGCGCGGCGGGATGGATCGGCCATCGGCATGTCCTCCAAGTTTAGGCGGGCCTCCGCACTCCAGCCCCGTCTGGTAAAGCGTCGGAGGCCCTCGGCTCGCGGTGATGGGGACGAGCCTGACGGCAACGCTGCGCCCAGGCCGGTTAATGAAAGGTTGCCCCCCGAGCAATTAGGACGGTGATACCTTCGGCGCATGCCCTACACCCGCCGCAGCACTTGGCCTGATGAACGCGACGACTACGTGATCCGCTGCGAGGGCCTTGAAGTTGGCCGCGTCTATTTCACCAGGGTGCCAGAGGGCGACCGCTGGCTTTGGACGATCTACATGAACGGCCACGTCCCGCAGATAAAGGACGTGCCGATCAGCGGGCTGGCGGTGACGCTCGATGAAGCCGCGTCGCAGTTCAAGCAAAGCTATGAAGCAATGCGAACCAAGGCGCGGCTGCCCAGGCCGCAGCGGCTCTAACTCACCGCGCGCAACGGCGTGCGTTCGGCGGCGGCGCCTTCCATTTTGGCAAGCCGCTCGGTCAACTCATTGAGCGCGCCGACCACCTCAACAAGCGGTCCCTGACGGTGCCCTGAGCCGCCGGCTGGCATGTACGAACAAGCTTTTGGCAGACGACAACAATGCGCTTCCCAACGGTCTCGCATAATTCCACTGCTAAGGTGGATCGGGGAATAGCCTTCCCTGCGTCCCCCGCTCCCCACCCCGTCCTCGGAGGGGGCCTCGCGGCACCTCCGGGGACTCCCCAATAGTTCATCCGACCAGTGCCTTTAATGGCGGCCGCGGCCCCGGTCCCTGCCGTGCTTCGGCCTCGGCGGCGGCACGGCCGCGCAGCTCGGCCAATTCGTTCCTGAGTGCCGCTAATTGCTCGCGCAACTCGGCAAGCTGCCGGTTGGACTTGTTGAGCTGATCGCCGAGCGCCTCAACGCGCGTGTCGCGGTGCGCTAAAGCCGGCAGCGGCATGTCAGGATCCACGCCATACTGACGCCACCTCTCGCGCACCATACCGCGCAGATCGCCGACCAGAAGCCAGTCCATGCTCTGGCCGTACCGCCACGCGAACTCAGGCTCTGAAAGCCTTCGAGCCTCGCGGCACCTCCGGGGCACTAAATCAGCGCAGCCCGCGGCCGTGCCTGCGCGTCATCCTCGATCCGCTTGCGAGTCGGCGCGGATCGCCGCGCGCCTCGACGCGCGCAGCGTCGTGACGCGCTAACTCAGGAGTTTTCATAAGGCTGTTAAACTTCGCGACGGCCTGACACTCCTCCAGTGTCCGGAAAAAATAAAGCGCCCACGCTTGCCCATCTTGCCGAAAGCGTACGCGCACTCTACGCACATGAGTTCCTGCCTCCGGATCAAGCCAAAGATAGTTATCTTCCTCTATTCTCGGATTTTTGTACTCGTCGCGCTCCTTCATGAACTCGTACACCTTAGCCGGCGAGTGTCTTGACCCGACGTCCTCTGTGCAAACTTCCCCTGTCGAGGATGAACCTAAATACCACCAATGCGTCTGATCAGCGATCACCGGCGACGCTGAGAGTGCAACGATCGCCACCAGCCCGCGAACAGCATAACTTTTCATGTCAATAACTCTTTTTTTCTCCATGCCCCCAACCAGGATTGCTGAAGCTGCTTGAGCGAGCGAGCCACGAGCGACGAGAGCGCACGAGTGCGACAGCATCGCCAAGATGGCGTTTCTCGCGGGCAGGAGACGGGACCGCGAGAATGAGCCTGTCCTAGCGATGACTGTTCGCGTTCGTCTTGTTATTTGTTGCCAAAGTCTTGTCCGAATATGCCGCTTGGCCCGGCCTCGAAAAACGGCAGCGCATTCGCCGCCGCGCCCCCTCAATGCAAGACCTGGTCGGCAGGACTGATCAGGCGATCGATGTAGGGCGATGGGTCAAACCCATCCTCGGCAATGGCCGCGGGCAGATCGAAGCCGGCAATCAGGGGCTCACCGAGCGACTGGAAGTCAGGATCGCCACCGAACGGCTCATCCTGCACAGACCACGATGTCGAGTTCGTTTCGCTGCGATGGTGAAGAGCGGTAGCTTGCTGGAGATTTGCATTACCTGCCCGCGGTTCAGCGTAGCATCCTGTAGTTCGGGCTCTGCTAACCATGCTTGTTTGCCCTCAGTGCTTGCGCGAAGGCATTCGCCGAGGATGTCTTACATTCGTCGCCTCATCGTGGGCTGTGATGTCGGGAGCGCAGCAGATGGCTTTGCCGTGCTGCGCTGGCTTCACATATGGAATGTGACGGCGGCGTGGATGATTGCCGCCAAGCAGGTCGAGCATCACCCGATCTATCTCAGCCTGCGTCGGTTTCCAGCTATGGGCCTTTGTGCGTTTCTTGGCGTCGATCACTGGCCCCAAGTCGGCAACCGTCATGCGCTTGGCTCTGGCTGTGATATCAGCGGCTTCCAACACTGCTATAGCGCCCTGAACACTGTACGCCCGGTCCCACCGGCCCTCGGCGTCGAAAGCCATCAAAATTGGTCTGATGTCAGCTTTGATCGCCCCACCCTCATTCCAACAATGGACATCGAGAGTTTTCTGCTTGGTGCCTGCATATTGCGGCAAAACCATCCGGCTAAGCATTCGCGTTGGGATCCTCCAGACGCCGTCACTGCCGAACAGGTAGTATCGAAATTTCATATTCTCGGGCATGCTTTCCTTCCACGGCCCCACACGGCATAGTTCGAGGATGTTGAATATTAGCGCGGATTTTCGCGAGTGATTTGTCGGCGTCTGCCAAAAACTTGTTCGCCCGTGCCAGTCAGTCTGAGGTCAATCGATCAAGGATCGCGACTTATGACACGAGAAGGAACGGCTCCTGCCAACAGCCACGCTGATCGGCTTCCCAGCACGGCCGGCGGCATGACGCGGCTGGCTTATGATCGGGCAAAAGCAGCGGGCATCGCATTGGACCCGCTACTAACGACGGCCGGTCTGACCGATCACCAAATCGAGGACCCTCAGACCGTCATTAGGGTGCGCGATCAAATCAAGTTCTTAAATCTTGTGGCCGCCGCTCTGGAGGATGACCTTCTCGGATTTCACTTGGCTCAAACCGCCGATCTTCGCCAACTGGGGCTGCTGTATTATGTCCTCGCTTCGTCGGAGATGCTTATCGACGCACTGCAGAGAGCGGCGCGCTACAGTTCCATCGTCAACGAGGGAATTTCGCTAAAGTGCATTGACGGTAAGTCCGTTGGAATATCGTTTCACTGTGTTGGCGTCGCTCGCCATCAGGATACGGCACCAGCTCGAATGCACGATGACGGCGCTGGTGCGGATTTGCCGGCAGTTGACCGGCCTTCGCCTTCTGCCTAACCGTGTGCGGCTGATGCACCATCGTGCACGGAATAAAGAATTTGCAAAATTCTTCGGCGACAACATTGAATTCGGCGCTACCGCCGATGACATCACGTTCTCCAACAACATCAGGCAATCGCCCGTCGTCAGCGCCGATCCCTACCTCAACAAGCTGATGATTTCCTATTGCGAGGAAGCGATTTCTCATCGACCAAAAACTCTCGGTTCATTCCGATCGAGGGTCGAGAACGTCATTGCTACGCTGTTGCCACACGGCAAGGCACACGCCAGCGAAATTGCCCGCGAACTGGGGGTAAGTCAGCGAACGTTTGCCCGGCGGTTGTCGGAGGAAGGGCTCTCTTTCTCCGAGGTTTTGGACGGTCTCCGATCCGACCTCGCAAATCGCCATCTGGCCGACCGGGACCTAGCCATTTCGCAAATTGCATGGCTGCTTGGCTATCGAGACGTCGGTGCCTTCTCGCATGCCTTCAAGCGCTGGACCGGCAAGACGCCCGGCCAAGCGCGTGACGAACACGCAGCTTGACCGACCACCCACGCACCGCGCGCGCTTGGGATCTGCCCTCAGTGCTTGCGCGAAGGCATTCGCCGAGAATGTAGAGCATTCGTCGCCTCATCGTGGGCTGTGATGTCGGGAGCGCAGCAGATGGCTTTGCCGTGTTATGACTTCCTTCCACGGCCTATACGGCAAGCGGTCATAGTCTTTGATGTTGATATATGGCATGGCTGGTCGTGAGTGCTTTGTCGGCCTCTGCCAAAAGCTTGTTCGCACATGCCAAGCTGACCTGAAGTCAACCGATCAATGATCGAGGGCTGGGATGCGAGAAAGAAACTCTCCTAGCGTCAGCCGCGCCGACCGGCTTCCGAGTACGGTCGGTGGCATGACGCGGCTGGCTTATGCTCGCGCAAAAGCAGCGGGCATCGCGCTGGACCCGCTATTGGAGCAGGCCGGTCTGACCCATCACGAAATCGAAGACCCGCGATCCGTCATTAAGGTGCGCGATCAAGTCAATTTCTTAAATCTTGTCGCCACCGCTCTGGAGGATGACTTTCTCGGATTTCACTTGGCTCAGACCGCCGATCTTCGCCAACTGGGACCGCTGCATTACGTCCTCGCTTCGTCGGAAACACTCATCGACGCCCTGCAAAGAGCGGTGCGGTACAGTTCCATCGTCAACGAGGGAATTTCGCTAAAGTGCATTGACGGTAAATCCATTCGCATATCGTTTCACTGTGTTGGCATCGGTCGCCATTTGGATACGCACCAGATCGAAGGCTTCATGACGGCGCTGGTGCGGATTTGTCGGCAACTGACGGGCCTTCGCCTTCTGCCCAACCGTGTGCGGCTGATGCACCATCGGGCACGAAATGCAGAATTTGCAAAATTCTTCGGCGACAACATTGAATTCGGCGCTACCGCCGATGACATCACATTCTCCAACAACATCAGGCAATCGCCCGTCGTCAGCGCCGATCCCTACCTCAACGAACTTTTGATTTCCTATTGCGAGGAAGCGATTTCTCATCGACCAAAAACTCTCGGTTCATTCCGATCGAGGGTCGAGAACGTCATTGCTACGCTGTTGCCACACGGCAAGGCACACGCCAGCGAAATTGCCCGCGAACTGGGGGTAAGTCAGCGAACGTTTGCCCGGCGGTTGTCGGAGGAAGGGCTCTCTTTCTCCGAGGTTTTGGACGGTCTCCGATCCGACCTCGCAAATCGGCATCTGGCCGACCGGGACGTAGCCATTTCGCAAATTGCATGGCTGCTTGGCTATCGAGACGTCGGTGCCTTCTCGCATGCCTTCAAGCGCTGGACCGGCAAGACGCCCGGCCAAGCGCGCGCTGAACATGCAGCTTGACCGACCACCCACGCACCGCGCGCTCGGGATCGATTTCTGGGCTGTGCATAGCGCTTTGAAGACCGGCGCGGTCTCGAGCCTGTGCTGGCGTTGCTCGCGCGGGTGCAGCCCCGACGAGGCGATGCCCTCGGCGACGACGGCTGATTCCTGTCCGCGAGGATTCGGCGGTCCGCCCATGCCTTTGGCAGTCGACAAAGGTCGCCGTGATCACATCGCGAAAATTCTGGGCACCGATACCATCTCGCCTTCATGAAGAACGGCTCATCCGCTGGATAGATCTTAGCTCGACCTTGCAGGCCGGCTATCGCCAGATCGATGCATCGGGCTCGATGTCGAGGGCCTGCATGGCTCGGCTGCGTGGAGCGGAGCGATCGGCAGGCGGTCGGGTCTGCTGCGCTATCCGCGCAACCCCACGTCAGCGGGGGTGACGAATCTAGTGCGCGGGGCACACATTGGCAGAAAGGGCGGTTCGGCCCTGAAGGACAACGATGATGACAATAGATCGATGAACAGTAGGGACCTCGTGGTTTCGCTGCGTGTAAGCTGTTGGGTCGCGGCGACCGGCTCCTTTATTGCGGCGCGCACGCTGATGTCGGAAGCGACCGACGAGAAAGGTCATCGGTCTGATCGGATGCAGCAGGTGTCCGATGATGGGATACGGAAGGAAGAGAGCTCGATCCGTCATCCCGTATTGATCAGCGCTCAAAAAAGTTTGGCGCCCAGTAGAGGATAGTCGGCATAACTCCAGAAGCGCTGGATCGGAAGGCAGAGATCCTTATCCGCCCGGTGAATGCTTGTGTGCCCGGAGGGAGCTTCCAATACCCTGTAGCATTTGCTCGACAGATCACCCGAGATCCCAAATCGCGATGCCAATCTCGGACTTCCGCCGCGCGCGTCCGCCGCTGCGACCCTCTAAAAGACTTGATGA
The DNA here is from genome assembly GCA_963787955.1 of uncultured Alphaproteobacteria bacterium. Classification (GTDB taxonomy): domain Bacteria; phylum Pseudomonadota; class Alphaproteobacteria; order Rhizobiales; family Xanthobacteraceae; genus Z2-YC6860. Next base: position 102,590 of record CAWBFG010000024.1, read on the forward strand.
TCTCCATATGCAAAACTAGCGATAGTGCATCTGCCGTTGCCGCAACGAGACCCAATCCGCACCGCCGTTACAACGCGGCGGCGCCGGGCCAGCAGTTCATTGACGCCAGGTGGCGGAGCTTCGAAGATGTACGACGACGGGATGAGGCCGCAAGCGACAAGCGGACGGCATTCGGCGAAACGAGATCCAGCGAAGCCTCGGCGTCACTGGAGCGTGCGACGATGGAATCGATCGCCGCCCACGCCGCGGCGTGCCGCTTCCGCAAGGCGGGGATTGCCCAACTTGGTCCCGCGCGCCTTCGCGGCTTTGCAGCGCCGCCCTCGTCCGCTCGGAGATCATTTCCCGTTCAGCTGAGCTACGGCCGCAAGGATGTGGTGGGGTGAGCCCACCATAACGCAATTTGTGTCGCCTTGCTTCCCTCCGGATCGAGATTGTCGCGCGCTAGTCATTGAGGCGGCGCGGCCAGTAAGGCGCAAGACTCCCGAGGCAGACGAGCACAAGGCCAAGCTCCGACTCCATGTTCGGCAGGTAGTCAGCGATCCACCACGGTGCGTTCGACTTCCAGTCGATGATTGGGGCGGTGCCGGTGACAAATAGACCGTAGCCCCACAGCGCCATTCCAACGATCATCGCGGCCCAAAGGGCGACAATCATTGTGCGCGCCTCCGGAGCCACAGTGAGCCGCGGTCGGCCGACAGAGCCATGATCTCGTCGGCGAATGTAAAGCGCTTTAGCGTGTCCACTTGCTCAGCCAGATTTAGACGCCGCGAGCCGACACGGCCGGGCGCCCGCTCGTTTAAAACACTAGTGATAGCAAAAATACCAAACCCTGGGCGGCTCATCCTTGTCGGCGCATGCCAAAGTCTTGTGATTTCCAGCCAACCATAGAGCCGCCGATCATTTGCCGCCTGGCACTGACAGCTTGGCACGGGCGAACAAGCTTTTGGCAGAAGATAACAAGGCGCTCCCGAAAGTTGCCCGTATATCTGTCCGCGGCGTTGACTGCGTTGGCATTGGTCGCTTGTGCCCAGCAGCCGAAGCAGGCGTAGCGCGAGCAACTTCCAAGTCGGAGGCAGAGTCTCATGGCCAAGCTGGAGAACCGCTGCGCGAACTGTGGAGGAAGGTTTGGCCTTATCTGCCACCGTCATCGGGGCCAGCGCTTCTGCCGCAAGGCCTGCAAGGACAACTTCCTCGCGAAACCGGCGAAGGACCATGCACGCATGAAAAAGTGGTTTGGCTTAGCTCGCGGGACGACGTAGCCGGTACCTGCTTGCTGAAGCGGATGGCACTCTACACCATTGCCGTCGTGGTCGCTGTCATCCACAAGGCGGCCGATATTGTGGTGGCTGCAGCGAATTAGATGCGGTGAAGCCAGCAAAACTTACATTTTGTGACGGCCAACACAGCGCTTGGCGTCTATGCGGGAGAACATGCCCTCAATTGCAACCGAGAGGTCGGCCATGTACCTCGCAAGCTCTGGCAACACCCAGGTTTACTCGCCATTCGGCTCCTACGTTGTCGAACAGCACAAAGGCTTCGACGTGGCTCGTCGGTTTGAAAGGCCAGAACCGGGCTTTAACCCGACCAAGTTCGAGGCGCCTAATATGCCCCAGTGGAAAGACGACAAGGTGCTCACGGTTGAACAAGCCGCCATTGGTCTAGGACTTCAACGTTATTATCAAATTCACTCAGTCGGCCCTACACCCGCACGATTGCAAATTCTTCTGAACCTGCTGCGGCACAGCGGCGGGACAATCCGCACCAGAGCTATGCCGACCGACCAAGAAGGATGATAAAATGGTGAAGGATGGGGACGCAGCCCGTAAGGAGGCCGCTGATTGCATTACGCTGGCCGCCGAAGCCTCGTCTGAGGAGCGCCGTGACATGCTTAGAGCGATGGCACGCAGTTGGATGACGCTCGCAAATCAAATGAACCGATTTGAAGCGACTAATGTCCGGAAGCGAAAGACTAGGAAGCAGCACCAGCCATGAAGACCGCCGAGAAAATCCGTGAGATCGCCGACAAGCACGGATGGAACCCCCTAGAGGAATTTGAGCGCAACATTGCCGAGCGGCGGGCGGGGCGCGAGGCTGGTCAAGCCGCCTGCGCCCGAGACGAAGGCCAAGCCGCCGCTGATCTGCAAGTCGTGCCGATCACGCCGCAACCGAGCCAGCCGGTTGGCGAGGTTCTCGGCGACGAACTCAAGAGGCGTGACCAGCAGGTTGCCAAGCTCGGGCGCGAGAACGATGCGTTGCGCGAACAACTGGCGGCACTCAAGCACGAAGTGGCCGTGCTGCGCGGCGAGTTGAAGGTCCGCGTCGTGCTCGAGGAGATGACCAGGCGACTTGACTGTGTTGAGGCTGCGGCCATCGCCGCGTCCGCGCTGTAGTGCGAGCCGTGGGGTGTGTGTGCCGGTAGCCGACGCGCAATAGCACGCACACACCAGTCGTCCCCCAGAGCGGCGGCGACAAGATTTAAGAACCTGCTACTTTAAATAGCATATTACCATGAATGCTATCAAAAGTTGTGAAATTCCGAATGGAAATTGGGTTTCATGAGCAGCGTGTCCTGGCGACCGACGCATCGGGCCTCAACGAGCGTCGGCCGCGCTTCTTTTGTCGGCGTCGGCGTGAGCCATCCCACCGCGTGTTGCGGAGGCTGAGCAGCCACGGTGCGACCGCCTTCAGCGGCGGCGCGGTCGGCGCCCTGCGAGCGCTCGACGATCTGGGTCGTGCTGAACCCGGGCACCAGATCGACGATCACCATCTAACCGCGCAATCGAGGTATGCCTCCCAATGCTTCGCCCTTGCAGGCCATTCCTTGAGGGCTTCGAGCACGACAGCACGCTCAATGTGGTGGCAAGGACGATAGAGCGGCGCAACGGTCTATCGTGCGCGGTTCAATCGCGCCACAACATTGTATCCGGAAGGTACAAGGACCCGTGATCACACCATGATGCAGTCGAGCTACTGTCCGCCGTTCCGAGGCCGTCTTGCGTAGGCAGCATTAACGTGAACTCGGAAGCGAACTTTTCCATCCTGATCGTAGACATCTTGCCACCTGAGCCCTGCAATTTCTTTCGCACGAAGCCCTGCTCCGAGCGAAAATGCGAGAGCCGCTTCGTTACGAGCTGCATGTCGCTTTCGGGTTCGCGCAGTTCGAAGTGCGAGGTGTACCTGTGATCGTGAGAGAATTGGAGCTGGGCCAGGCGCCCACTGGGCGGCCGCGAGTTCGGCGTGTGGCCACTAGTCCAGACATGCGACCAGCAAACTGCAATTAATTCGGCTGAATATTAATTCCGGTCTCTCGTCAGGCAACCCGATCGGAAATTCCGACCGACAGCTGAAAATTCTGAGTCAGGAAAAATGATTTTTTTGCACAGGAAAAAATCATTTCATTTTTTTGTCGCGCGCGGTCACCCTGTGGTCACCAGGAGGGAAATGACCTCTGCTTAGAATTTTTAGGTACAAAATAATATTGTTGGATCAAGGCTTAGGTTGGTGGAGCCGGGCGGGATCGAACCGCTGACCTCCTCATTGCGAACGAGGCGCTCTCCCAGCTGAGCTACGGCCCCTACCGAGGGCGCGGAATCCGACGCCCAACAGCGAGTGGGCGCCATTTACGGCCCCGGGTGCGCAGAGTCAAGAATGGCGCCGGGCGCGGCCCGATGTCGGCTTGTTTGCCGGCGGGCGACCCGTTACCTTCGCAGCCTCCTGGCAACCGGCACACCACTAATGCGCTCGATCCTCTACGTCATCCTGCTGGTGCTCGACATCTACATCTGGCTGCTGATCGCTGCTGCCATCCTGTCCTGGCTGGTCGCTTTCAATGTGGTCAACGCGCGCAACCAGTTCGTCAGCATGGTGGGCGATTTTCTCTACCGGATCACCGAGCCGGTGCTGCGCCCGATCCGCAACATCATGCCCAATCTGGGCGGCATCGATGTGTCGCCGGTGATCGTGATCCTGCTGATCATCCTGATCAAGGACATCATCGTCCGTTATATCTATCCCGTGGTGATCTGAGCCGGTGGCTTCGCGGCGCGCGGCCTCGCGTCCCTGGTCGGTAATGGCGGATGGGGTGACGATTGCAGTGCGCCTTACGCCGAAAGGTGGACGTGACGCCATCGATGAGATCGAGCAGCGCGCCGACGGACAATGCGTCCTGAAGATGCGGGTCCGCGCCGCTGCGAGCGACGGCGAAGCCAACGACGCGTTGATCCGGCTTCTGGCGCGGGCGCTTGCCGTCCCACCGCGCGATGTGTTGCTGGTGGCGGGAGCGACGTCGCGCATCAAGCGGCTGACGATCGCGGGCGATGGCCCAACGCTCGCTGCGGCGCTGGAGAAGATCGCTGCTGTGCGCTAACAGTGGTTCATGACCGCACGCATCATCGACGGCAAGACGATCGCAGCGGACCTGCGCGCCAAAGTCGCGGGCGAGGTGCGGCGGCTCTCGACGCAACATGGCATCACGCCTGGGCTCGCGGTCGTGCTGGCCGGCAACAATCCGGCGAGCGAATCCTATGTCGGCAGCAAGGCCAAGGCGACGGTCGAGACCGGCATGCGCTCGTTCGATCACCGGCTGCCCGCGACGGTGAGCCAGGAGGAGCTGCTGGCGCTGGTGCGCAAGCTCAACGCCGATCCGGCGGTGCATGGCATCCTGGTTCAGCTTCCGTTGCCGCCGCAGATCGATGCCCAGGCCGTCCTCAATACGGTCGACCCAAGCAAGGACGTGGATGGATTCCATCCGGTCAACGCCGGCCGGCTCGCGACCGGATTGCCTGCGCTGACGCCGTGCACACCGCTCGGGTGCATCCTGCTCGCCAAGACGGTGCACGATTCGCTCTCCGGTCTCGACGCGGTGGTGGTGGGTCGCTCCAACATCGTCGGCAAGCCGGTGGCGCAATTGCTGTTGGCCGAGAATGCCACGGTCACGGTGACGCATTCCAAGACCCGTGATCTGCCGGCGGTCTGCCGCCGCGCCGACCTGCTGATCGCCGCGATCGGGCGCGCCGAGATGGTCCGCGGCGACTGGATCAAGCCCGGCGCCACGGTGATCGACGTCGGCATCAACCGGGTGCATGTGCCGGGCGGCAAGAGCCGCCTGGTCGGCGACGTGGCGTTTGCGGAAGCCACGCAGGTGGCGGGCGCGGTGACGCCGGTGCCAGGTGGCGTCGGGCCGATGACCATTGCCTGCCTGATGGTGAACACGGTGCGCGCGGCTTGTGCGATCGCGGGTCTGCCGAAGCCGGCGGTTTGACCGTGAACCGGGATGCCGCGGTTTGCGACCAAGACTTGATGGAGGCGGCCAACATGAGAGCACTTATCAGTGCCGCTCTGCTCGTTTGTCTGTCGGTGCTCGGCGGTTCGCCCGCGATGAGCCAGACCGTCAGCCGCGTCTACACCCAGCTCGACACGGACAAGTGCCGGCACACCCGCGGCAAGGACGTCGAGGACTACGGCACTTGGCGCTGTGCCGGTCACGACGGCATCGAGGTCTATCTCAGCGCGGGCGATCAGCGCATGAAGGTCAGCTTCGGCCGCAACGCCGCACGCGAACCGGCGGCGCGCGAGACCTTCCCACGCTTCAACAGCGCCTACAAAGGCACCATCGAGTGGCGGATCGAGACACCTGAGGGCGGCAAACCGCGCGCGTTCGCCACCATCCTGCGCTGGAACGTCAAGCTGGAGGATGACGAGAAGGATACCACCGGCCGCGTCCTGGTGGTGACCCGGCTTGGACCGGGCGGCGTCTGCCACGTCGGCTACGTCGATGCGCGGGCCAATGCGAACGCCAACGAGCTGGCGCAACAGCTTGCCGACCAGAAGGCGCGGGGTTTCAAGTGTGGTGCCGATAAGCCCAAGCGTCGCCGGCAAGGTGATGCCCGGCCTGTTCATGCCCAAGTCCGAATAAAAAGATGCCCGCAACAGGTGCGGGCATCCAAGGGATCAAGCCTGATCGGCTGAATTCAGGTCAGCCGTTCCAGGCGTAGGCAACCTTGTCGAGACTGCGTTCGCCGAACCGCTCGGAAGAGCGGGCGACCGCCTTGCCGCCCATCGCACGATAGAATTCGACGGCCGGATCGTTGTCGGAAAGCGCCCAGACCACCAGGCTCTTGAGCCCGCTCTGGCCGAGGTCGCGGCGCGCGGAGGTGAACAGGCGGCGGCCGAAGCCGAGGCCCTGATACTCCGGGCGCAGATAAAGCTCGTAGATCTCGCCGTCGTAGAACAGGCTGCGCGCACGGTTGCGGCCGTAGTTGGCGTAGCCCGCGATCTTGTCGCCGAACGCCAGCAGCGCGATGCGGCTGCCCTTGCGGATCGCGCTGTCCCACCATTCCGGACCGCGGCGTGTGATCAGCTTGTCGAGCTCGAGGCCGGGAATGATGCCCTGATACGCACCCCGCCACGCTTCATCATGCGTCTCCGCAATGGCCGTCGCATCGGACGGCTTGGCGCGGCGAATTTCGATGAGGACAGTGCTCATGCGCGGAGTATGAGCAAGCGCGTCGCGGCGCTTCAAGTCCCACGTTTAACATTGAGTGAACCGTGTGGATTACTGACGGCTGAATTGCGTTGCGGTAATGAACTTCGCTCCCCGCGAAGCGGCAACAGTTCTGGACTTTCGCGGCGTGTTGCGGCGACGACACGCGCGGTTTTGAAAATCGCTTCTTGCAGCCTTTGTCGGCGGGTGATTCGCGTGACGAATCAGTGCTTAGGCGAAAAATTTGGACAGTGATTCGCGAATCACCAGGAGCTTGATTCGCGCTCGCGGCGGCCTGTGTCTCGTTTGTGGACGGCGCGCAAGAGACGGCGACGATCTGACTTGTCGAGTCCGGATCGTCGAGTTGCCACAGGCTTATGCGTCGGCCGCCTCCCGGGTGCGCTCTTCCTTCTTGCGATCGTTGGGATCGAGCAGGCGCTTGCGCAGCCGGATCGACTTTGGCGTGATCTCCACCAGTTCGTCGTCCTCGATATAGGCAAGTGCCTTTTCCAGCGTCATCCGGATCGGCGGCGTCAGGCGCACCGCCTCGTCCTTGGAGGTGGTGCGGATGTTGGTGAGCTGCTTGCCCTTGAGAACATTGATTTCCAGGTCGTTATCGCGGGTGTGCTCGCCGACGATCATGCCGCGATAGACCTTCCAGCCCGGCTCGATCATCATCGGGCCGCGATCCTCCAGCTTCCACATCGCATAGGCCACCGCGTCGCCCTGGTCGTTGGAGATCAGCACGCCGTTGCGGCGGCCTGCGATGTCGCCCTTGTGGGCGCCGTAGCCGTGGAACAAACGGTTCATGATCGCAGTGCCCCGGGTGTCGGTGAGCAGTTCGCTCTGGTAACCGATCAGCCCGCGGGTCGGCGCATAAAATACCAGCCGGGTCCGTCCGCCGCCGGACGGCTTCATCTCAATCAGCTCGGCCTTGCGTTCCGACATCTTCTGCACGACGACGCCGGAATGCGCGTCGTCGACGTCGATGACGACCTCCTCGATCGGCTCTTCCAGTTCGCCCTTGTCGTTGCGGCGCAGCAGAACTTTGGGGCGAGATACCGACAGCTCGAACCCTTCGCGCCGCATAGTCTCGATTAGGATCCCGAGCTGCAGTTCGCCGCGGCCGGCGACTTCCATGGAATCGTTTTCGTCGGATTCCCGCACGCGCAACGCCACATTGCCCTCGGCCTCGCGCAGCAAACGGTCGCGGATCATGCGACCCGTCACTTTGCCGCCCTCGGTTCCGGCCAGCGGGGAATCGTTAACTCGGAACGTCATCGCGAGCGTCGGAGGATCGATCGGCTGGGCCGGAATCGGGCTCTCCACCTCCGGATCACAGATCGTGTGGGCGACGGTTGCGTTCGGTAGTCCGGCGATGGCGACGATGTCGCCGGCGCTGGCCTCGTCGATCGGCACGCGTTCGAGGCCGCGGAACGCGAGCACCTTGGTGATACGGCCGGTTTCGACCAGCGTGCCGTCGTGGTCGAGCACCTTCACTGGCTGGTTGGGCTTCACCGATCCGGAGGTGATGCGCCCCGTGACCACGCGTCCGAGATAGGGGTTGGCTTCGAGGATGGTGCCGAGCAGACGGAACGGTCCGGTATCCACCTGCGGCGGGGCAACATGGCGCAGCACCAGTTCAAACAGCGGTCTCATGCCCTGGTCGGTCGGACCTTCAAGCGTCTCGGCCATCCAGCCCAGCTTGGCCGAGCCATAGAGGATCGGGAAATCGAGCTGATCGTCGGTGGCATCGAGCGCGGCGAACAGGTCGAACACCTCGTTCACCACCTCGATCGGGCGAGCGTCCTGGCGATCGACCTTGTTGATCACCACGATCGGCTTGAGCCCCATCTTGAGCGCCTTGGACACCACGAACTTGGTCTGTGGCAGCGGACCTTCGGCGGCGTCGACCAGCACCAGCGCGCCATCCACCATGTTGAGGATCCGCTCGACCTCGCCGCCAAAATCGGCGTGGCCCGGCGTATCGACGATGTTGATGCGGGTGTCTGCCAGAGGATCGAGGTCGCCTTGGCCAGGATCGTGATGCCGCGCTCGCGCTCTAAGTCGTTGGAATCCATCGCCCGCTCGACTTGGCGCTGGTTGTCCCGGTAGGTGCCCGATTGCTGCAGCAATCGGTCGACCAGGGTGGTCTTGCCGTGGTCGACGTGAGCGATGATGGCGACGTTGCGCAAATCCATTGAAATGTCCCGGAAACCAACCGCGGGCCGCCTTGAACGAATCGAATGGCCGGACGGCCATCCGATACAGGCCCACTTTATTGCGGCGCAATATAGTGATCGGCTACGCGGAAGCAACCGCGGCGCGCGGCCGGGGCGGATTGCTGGTTAGCACGGCGCGACGATCGAAAATCGCCGCCCGGGTCTGCTCGAACGACACCTGGAACGCCGCCAGCGCAGTTTCATCGAGCGCGTTGTTCTCGACCTCCCGCACCATTTCGCCGTGCACCTTGTCCATCTCGCCCTGCAATTCGTCGAGCACCTGGATGGTTTCCGCGCCGCGCGCGGACTGGATGATGTCGAGCAGCTTCTCCAGCGCCTTCATGCGGCGCATACGGTCGTCGCTCTTGCTGTAGCTCATCAGGCCGGCCAGCCCCGAGCCGAAGAACGAGACAATCATCAGGCCCCAGTACAGCAGGTCGTTGTAACGGTCGAAGAAGGTCTTGATCTCGCCGTCGACGAAGGCGGCGGCGCCCGGATGCACCTGCACCGGTCCGTCCTTGGAGGTATCCGGGCGCCTCGATCTTGGCGGACGACGGAATTTCGACGGCGAGCGTCTGCCGGATCGCGAACAGGTGTTTGGTCAAATCGGCCACCACGTCTTCGCTCAGCTTTCTCCGGGCGACGAGATAGTGGTTGACGCCGATCGTCTCGATCGTCTCCTCGGGCTGCGCCGGCGCGCCGCCGAATGCGCCCGCCTTGATCTCGGTCGCCTCGTAGACCGGGTTGCGCTCGGCGATCGCCTCCGAGGCGTTGAGATCGAGGAAGGACGGCGCCTCCTTGCCGCGCGTGGCGGCGGCGATCGCGTCCGCCGTGATCGAGCTGCCCACCGGCCCGACCGACAGGATGGCATCGGCCTTGATCTTGGCTTCGCGGATCGCGGTGCCGACGTTGCTCGGGTCGAACTGCACGACGGTGATCTTGTCGCGTTCGTTCGGCTTTGACTCTTCGCCGGGACCGAGCACCACGACCTTGTCGGGAGAAATGCTGTACTGCATCAACACGGCGCGCAGCAGGGCGATGTTGGTGGGCGAGCGTCCTACCACGCCCAGCCTTCGGCCGACCAGGTTCTCGACCTTCTCGATCTTCGGCAGCTTGGGAGCCGCCGCGGCGCGCCGCGCCGGCCGGGCAGGCGCGGGCTGATCCGGCACGATGAACACCGCAACGTTCTTGCGCCAGATCGCGACCGCCAGCCCTTCCTTCGGCATGCCGATATCGCGGCGAACGATAGCGAAGTCGGCCGTGCCCTTGTCGATGGCAGCCATGGCGTCGCGCGTGCCGCCCTCCTGGATGAGCGGCTTCAGGCGCACGCTGGAGCGGTCCCGCGCCAGTTGCTGCGTCATCGCCTGCACCACGCGGGCGTCTTCGCTGTTCGGCGGACCGACCGCGATGGTCAGCGTCACGGGTTGGGTCAGAATGTGGAACGCTGCGGCGGCCACGCCAGCGCACAACAGCATGCCGGCGATGGCGATGAGCCAGGTATGCCGCATCATCATCTTGAAGCGGCGACTCCAACTGCGCTTGAGCGACTTGGCTGACATCTTGCGGCGGTTATGGAACTCGCATGTACGCGCACGTAGCGTACCTGGCGAATTGATATCACGCGTCGGCCGGCCAACTCCATGGGCCAAAGCGAACGCCCTTGGGCATCGCCTCGTTAACCATAATCATCTCGCCGATCGTCTCGGATGTGACCAATCCGCTGATAACCCCGGCTGCATCTACGATCGCGACGGCTGGAGCGGATTTCTCCTGAAGAACGCGTATCGCCTCCTCCAGGCACCGTCGCTGACTCACCGTCGGCAGCGGTGCGGTCATCGCCTCGGCGACGCGAGCTTCGGGACCAAGTTGCTTGAGCGCGCGGATCATGTCGTTGCGGCCAAGCACGCCGATCGGCCTGCCGGAGTCGACCACCGGGTACTCGGTCTGGCTGGTGCGCAACAGCACCTCGATGGCGTTATCGATCGTCATGTCCGGGGTCAACGTCGCGAATTGCGTGATCATGGCCGCAGTTACAGGAACGTCCCGCGCCATGGCGCGCACGGCAACGAGCTGAGCTTCGGACGCCGCGGCGAGATACACGAAGATGGCGACGAAAATCAGCATTGCGTTCGAGAACAATCCAATGAAACCGAGCACGAAGGCGAACGCTTGACCGATCGCCGCTGCGACCTCGGTCGCCCGCACGTGTCCCATCCGGATCGCGAGCAGCGCGCGTAGCACCCGGCCGCCGTCCATCGGGAACGCCGGAATCATGTTGAACAGGGCCAGGAATAGGTTCACGGCGGCAAGCCGGTCGGCCATCGCGACTTGGCCGCTTTCGACGGCGGTGAGATGTCCGGCACTCAGATCGGCGCCACCGAACGCCATCAGCCCGGCGGCGATTGCGACGTTGACCAGCGGCCCGGCGATGGCGATCAGAAACTCCTCGCCGGGCTTTTCCGGAATTCGCTCCAGACGTGCCACGCCGCCGATCGGCAGCAGCGTGACGTCGGGGGTCGCGACCCCAAAGGCGCGCGCGGTGAAGATGTGGCCGAATTCATGCGCCAGGACGCAAGCGAACAGCAGCACGATGAACAGCAGTCCGCTCCAGGCCGCGTCGGCACCGCCCGAAACGTAGCTCGCGGCGAAGATCCAGACCAAAAACAGTATGAACGTGATGTGGATGCGGACTGCCGTACCCGCGATCGAGCCGATACTGAGCGACCAACCCATGGAAATTCCCTCGCTTTCAGCTGCTAAAGATAGCAACTAGGAAGACCCTGACCGCTTTGCGAGGGATCCGGGATCGCAACGGCTCCCTGAGCGTTTCCCGGGTCCTGCGCTATGATGCCGGTCAAAGAAAAGTAAAGCGTAGGAGGTTCGGCCATGCCCCAGAAGCTAAGCGGTCAGGCTCGCGGCGAAGCCCTCAAGACGCTTCATGGCTGGGACGAAGTTCCCGGCCGCGATGCCATTGCGAAGAAGTTCGTGTTCAAGGATTTCAACGAGGCGTTTGGCTTCATGAGCCGTGCCGCGTTGATCGCCGAGAAGATGGATCACCACCCGGAATGGTTCAATGTCTACAAGACCGTCGAGGTAACGCTGTCGACCCATGACGCAGGCGGGGTGACCGACCTCGACATCAAGCTCGCGGCGGCTATGGATAGGCTCGTAGCCTAGCCCTTGCGACTGCCCGATTTGGCCACCATTTAGGCCACCGGCGACACTGATTGGAGCAAGGATAGGGATATGAGTGCTAGCGGTGCGTCGGAATGGAACGACGACAAGCGCTCGCGCGACAAGATGGCGCGCGACGAGGCGACCGTTCGCAAGGACTTCTGGCGCAAGCTGCAGCGCATCGCCGCGCAGATCCCTTTCGCCGAGGACCTGCTGACGGCCTACTACTGTGCATTCGACCGCAGCACGCCGAATGCCGTGCGAATGGCGCTGCTCGGCGCGCTCGCCTATTTCGTACTGCCGTTCGACTTCATGCCCGATCTTCTGCCGATCGTCGGCTTCACCGATGACGCCGCGGTGCTAGCCGGCGCGCTCCGGCTGGTCTGGGTGCACATCCAGCCCACGCACCGCGACGCTGCGCGCGACGCGTTGGCGCGGCTGACCGAACAATAGGTCAGGCTCGCAGTACCACTTTCCCCATCACCTTGCGGACCGCGATATCGTTCAGCGCATGCCGCGCATCGGCGAGCGGGTAGGTGGCGTGGACGTGCGCGCTGAGCTTGCCCTCGCCGCACCAGCGGACCAGATCGGCCATGTTGCCGCGATGCTGCTCCGGCTCACGCTCGGTCCATGAGCCCCAGAAGACGCCGCGGATATCGCAGCTCTTGAGCAGCACCAGGTTGAGCGGCACTTTCGGGATCTCGCCGGCGGCGAAACCGACCACCAGAAACCGCCCATACCAGGCGAGCGAGCGCAGCGCCGGCTCCGCGTAGGCGCCACCGACCGGATCGTAGACCACGTCAATGCCGTGTTCGCCGCCCAGCCGCCGGAGCGCCGCGCGCAAATCCTCGTTTGCGTAGTTGACGCCGTCGTCGGCGCCGTGCGCCCGCGCGAACGCGAGCTTGTCGTCGGACGACACGCAGGCGATCACGCGCGCCCCGATCAGCTTGCCGAGCTCGACCGCAGCAAGCCCGACGCCGCCCGACGCGCCAAGCACCGCCAGCGTCTCGCCGGCTTTGAGACTGCCGCGATCCTTGAGCGCGTAGTACGAGGTGCCGTAGGTGACGCTCAGCCCCGCGGCGCGGTCGAAATCGAGACCGTTCGGAATTTTCACCAGCCTGTCGGCAGGGTGGACGACCCGTTCGCGCGCCGCGCCGTGGCGGGCATAGCTCATTACCCGGTCGCCTGGCGTAACGGTTGACACGCCCGCCCCGACACTTTCCACCACGCCGGCGAACTCGGCGGCCGGCGAGAACGGGAAAGCGGGCTTGTACTGGTACTTGCCGGCGATGATCAGCGTGTCGAAGAAATTGAGCGCGGCGGCCTTGACCCGGACCACGGCCTCGCCTGGCCCGGCCGCCGGGTCGGGCAGGTCGGCAATCTCGAGGTCGTCCGGAGTGCCGGCGCGCGTGCAAAGGACGGCTTTCATGGCCCGATAATCCAGGTTCTAACTGCAGTCTCGCGGGTCGCCACCCTATTCCTGATCGGACCGCGGCCGCGACGCAATGCCGCCGGCGCGCCATGCGCGGCGTCATCGGCCTTCACAATGCCGATTTTCCCCATTATTTCGCTATACTTGGAGTGATTTGCAGCGGTCGGCGCTGCCGTCACGGACGAGGGCTGATGATCCCGAAGCAATATGTTCTGCTCGTTGCGCCGCTGCTGATCGCCGCGCCGCTCGCCCTGTCCATTGAAGCGCTGGCGCAACAGCCGCCAGCGGCGCAAAAGCCTGCCGCCGCTGCGCCGAAGCCGGCGGCCGCCGCTGCTCCGAGTCCGACCGCGCAGGCGACCCTGCTCGGGCAATTCGGCGATTGGGGTGCGTACACGGCGACGCCGGGCGGCCGCAAAGTTTGCTTTGCGCTGTCGAAGCCGACCTCTTCGGTCGACAACCCGCCGAACCGGCGCACCGCGGCCAACGCGGTTTACATGTTCGTCTCGTCGCGTCCGTCCGACAAGGTGAAGGACGAGGTGTCGATGCTGGTGACCGGCTATCAACTGAAGCCGAACACCGACGCCAGTCTGTCGGTCGGCAATACGCCGTTCGCCATGTACACCCAGAACGACGGCGCATGGGTGAAGAACGCGTCTGACGAGACGAAGCTGCTCGACGCCATGCGCAAGGGCTCCGAAGTGGTGATCAAGGCGACGACCTCGCGAGGCACGCAGACCACCGACACGTTCTCGCTCAAGGGCGTCGGCCAGGCGCTTGAAAAGATCGCGCAGGAATGCAGGTAGAGTAACGCGCGGCACGAGCCGTGCTGGACCAGTATGACCGCAACCTTGAACATTGAGCCCGCGCTCGAGAAGACGCCACTCGAACGCTATGTGCCGCCCGCGAAGCCTTCGCTGGCCGGCATGACGCGCGCACAGCTTGCCGAAGCACTCGGCGCAGTGGGCGTCGCGTCTGCGCAGCAGAAGATGCGCGTGCAGCAGCTCTGGCACTGGATCTATGTGCGTGGCGCGCAAAGCTTCGACCACATGACCAGCGTCTCGAAGGAATTGCGTGCAGAGCTGGAGGCGCACTATACGCTGGCGCGGCCCGAGGTGGTGGCCGAGCAGATTTCCGCCGACGGCACCCGCAAGTGGCTGCTGCGGTTGCCCGGTGAGACGCCGGGCGAGAGGCCGCACGAGGTCGAGTGTGTCTACATTCCGGAAACCGACCGCGGCACGCTCTGCCTGTCCAGCCAGGTCGGTTGCACGCTCAACTGCTCGTTCTGCCACACTGGGACGCAGCGGCTGGTGCGCAACCTGACCGCCGGCGAGATCGTCGGCCAGGTCATGGTGGCGCGCGACCGGCTCGGTGAATGGCTTGGCGCCGAGCGGGCGCAAGGGCCAGGGCTGCCGACCGAAGGCGATCGCTTCGTCACCAACGTCGTGATGATGGGGATGGGCGAGCCGCTCTACAATTTCGAGGCGGTGCGCGACGCCATCGGCGTGATCGCCGACGGCGAGGGCTGCAGCATCTCCAAACGCCGCGTCACCCTGTCGACCTCCGGCGTGGTGCCGATGATCGAGCGCGCCGGGACCGAGATCGGCTGCATGCTGGCGATCTCGCTGCATGCAGTGCGTGACCACTTGCGCGACGAGCTGGTGCCGCTCAATCGCAAATATCCGATCAAGCAACTGCTCGACGCCTGCCGCAACTATCCGGGCGTATCGAACTCGCGGCGCATCACCTTCGAATACGTCATGCTCAAGGGTGTCAACGACACGCTCGCCGACGCCAAGGCGCTGGTGCGGCTGCTGCAAGGCATTCCGGCCAAGATCAATCTGATCCCGTTCAATCCCTGGCCCGGAACGAAATACGAGTGTTCGGACTGGGACCAGATCGAGAAGTTCTCCGAGGTGGTGTTCAACGCCGGCTATGCCTCGCCGGTGCGCACGCCGCGCGGCCGCGACATCCTGGCGGCCTGCGGCCAGCTCAAGAGCGCGACGGAAAAGCTGTCGGCGCGCGAGCGCCTCGCGTTGCGCGCGATGGTGATGACGGACTGAGCGCACGCCTCGGCAATTTCCGTCATGGCCGGGCTTGTCCCGGCCATTCACGTCTTGCTTTGTTATGACAAGGCCTGGATGTCCGCGACATAGGCGGGCGAAGCGACGCCGCCCTTCGGACGGCTATGCGCGGGCATGGCGAGGATGGTTTGGTGGTCATTCTCCGATTTTTGCTGCGGTTCTTGGTGGTGCCGTTCGCGGCGAGCGTCGCGATCGGCGTCGCCATGCTGTTCGTCCTCGCGGCGCATTGGAGCCGGTTCACCGCACTGGTGGCAGCCAATCCTGCCCCGCCAGATGACGCTGCGCTTGCATTCGTGATGGTCGGGACGGCGATGGTGATGTCGGCCGCCGCCATCGCCACGCTGGCGCCGGCCGCATTGGGGGTGCTGATCGCCGAGGCGTTCGCGATCCGCTCCTGGATATTCCATGTCGCCAATGGCGGACTGTCGACGTGGCTCGGTTGGGTGATGATGGAAAACATCCGCAAGCCATACGACGTCTTCGACGAGCCGCTGATCGTGGTTGGTGCCGGCATCGCGGCCGGTTTCACCTATTGGGCGATCGCCGGATGGAATGCCGGCTTCTGGAAGCCGGTGTTCGCGGCACCGCAGCCCGAGCAAAAAAATCGCCCCTCCGAAGAGAGGCGATGAAGTTGCAGGGAAGAACGCTCAGACGCGTGGGAGAAAAATTCAGCGGCGTTGCTGTTCGGCGCGGGCGCTCTGGCCTTCGAGCTTCTCGACGAACGCGGCGACGGTCTTGGCGTAGACCAGCGCCCGGTTCCACTTGCGGATCACCTCGAAGTTGGCGGTGCCTTCGCCGTAGGGCTGACGCGGCTCCCAGCCGTAGCCCTTGAAGTAGTTGGCGATGGAGGCAAGCGTGTCCGGCACGCTGCGGATCAGGTCGCGCTTGCGATCGCCGTCGAAGTCGATGGCGTACTTGTTGTAGGACGAGGGCAGGAAGTGCGCCTGGCCGAGCTCGCCGGCCCAGTCGCCGCGCAGATCGGTCGGCTGCAGGTCGCCCTTCTGAACCAGGGTCAGCGCCTCGAACAGCTCGTTCTGGAAGAACGCGCTGCGGCGGCAGTCGAAGCCGAGCGTCGCAGTGGCGCGCAGCACGTCGTGCTTGCCTGTGTGAGTTCCGAAATCGGTCTCAAGTCCCCACAGCACGATGGTCATCGCACCCGGTACGCCGAATTCCTTCTCGATGCGGCGGAGCACCGGCGCCTGCTCGCTCATGTGCCTCGATGCGCGGGCCCAGCGCTGGTTGATGCGCGGCATGGCGAATTCCTCGAAGCTTAGAGCATTTTCACGTTTTGCGGAATCGGATGGATACCCAACGGGGCTGATTTGTGATTCTGGGTAGCGGTGCCAATGGCTGCGAGAATCGCCGATGGGCAAGCCCTATTCCCAGGATCTGCGTGAACGCGTGATTGCGACGGTCGATGCAGGAACGCGTGTCTGTGCGACGGCGCGGGTGCTTCTGGTCAGCGTATCCTACGTGTCCAAGGTCGTTGGCCGTCGGCGAACGACCGGTGAGACGACGGCGCGTTTGGGCCGAGCGGGACGCAAGCCGAAGCTCGCACCTCACGACGAAGCCATTCGCGCCCGCGTGGCGGCTCATCCGGATGCGACGCTCGAGGAGCTGCAGGTCTGGCTTGCGGACGAATGCAAGGTCAAGGTCAGCATCGGCTGCCTGTGGAACAGGCTGAAGTTTCTCAAATTGCCGCTCAAAAAAAGTCACTGCGCGCTTCCGAACAGGATCGGCCGGATGTCGCCGAGGCCCGCGATCGGTGGCGTGCGAACCAGCCCGAACTGAAGTCGGAACGCCTCGTCTTTATCGACGAAACCGGTGCGGCGACCGACATGGCGCGCCGCTACGGCCGCTGTCCGCGCGGCGAGCGCCTCGTTTGCAGCGTGCCGTGGGGACATTGGAAAACGACGACCTTCGTTGCCGCACTGCGGCTCGGCGAGGTCGCCGCGCCCTGTGTGCTGGACGGACCGATGGATGGGGAAAGCTTTCGCGCTTATGTCGAACAGTTCGTCGTCCCGATCCTTAAGCCTGGCGATATCGTGGTGATGGATAACCTTGCAAGCCACAAGGTCGCCGGCGTCCGCGAAGCGATCGAAGCCGCAGGCGCCGAGTTGCGCTACTTGCCGCCCTACAGTCCCGACTTCAATCCGATCGAGCAGTTCTTCGCCAAGCTCAAAGCCCTGCTGCGAAAGGCCGCCGCCAGAACCGTCGAAGCTCTGATCGCAGCGATTGCTGAAGTCCTCACCGAGGTCAGACCGCAAGAATGCGCAAACTACCTCGCCAACCAAGGCTATCGCCACGAATCATGAAAGTGCTCTAGCTTGAACACGCCCTGGCGCTTGTCGGCGGCGAGCACCGACGGGTCGAGCGTGACATTGCCGAGCAGCGACAGCGTGCGCGGCGTCAGGCCGTTGGAAGCGGCTTCCTTCTTGAACTCGGCGAGGAACGCGTCGAACCCGCCGGGAGGATTGCACTGTGCGGCGAGCGCCGGCGCGGCGGGCGCCAATGAGAGAATGGCGGCTGTGGTGAGGGCCTTGAGCGAACGCATGACGTGCCTCGCAAATGAAATTTTGTCGCCGCAGAAATACCGCAGGGTCACTGCGATCGAGTAGCGAGATCGTTCAGCGCGGTTAAGCAGCGCGGTTAAGACGAGCGGTTAATGCGAAAACGGAGCAGGGCGCGGCAGCGTTTCACCCGCGGTGTCCTGCCGGACGGCTTCGCTAGAGGCAGCGCTCGTCGCGCTGCATGCCCGGCCCGCCGCAGGTGTCGCGGGACATCGCCTTGATCTTGGCCCTGGCGGCGACCTGAGCGAGAAGCTCAAATGGATCCCGCGGCTTCAATTCAATGACGCGGCGAAGATCGGCAAGCGCCGCGTCTGAGTTGCGCCTTTCGGCATAAATATCAGCTCTCGCGAACAGGCTCTCGATGCTCTTCGCGTCGAGGGCAATGGCGCGGTCGAAGTCCGCCAGCGCCTTGGCGTCATCTCCCCTTTTTCGCCAGACGCGGCCGCGCCCGGCCAGCGCCGGGGCATGCGACGGATTGAGCGCCAGCGCGCTCTCGAAGTCGGCCATGGCCCTATCAAGGTTCGATTTGAGGAAATGTGCGTTCCCCCTGGCCACGTGGACGGTGACGTTGGCGCGCCCGGCCGCGATAGCGCGGTCGAACGCAACGATGGCGCGATCCGGCTGGCCGCTCTGATACATCGCCAGGCCGCGGCCCAGCATTGCAGTGGAATCATTCGGGTTGAATTCGAGCGCACGGTCGAAATCAGCCGTGGCCTCGGCCAGGCGACTTTTTACCAGCAGGCTCATGCCACGGTTGGAAAGTGCGTTGGCTGATCTCGGTTCGATCGCCAGCGCGCGGTCAAACTCGGCAATGGCTTGGTCGTGCTCGCCTTGCACCGCAAACAGCGAGCCCCTGCCGACATAGGCGGAAGCGCGTCTCGAATCGATCTCGATGGCGCGATCGTAGTCGTTGCGCGCCTTATCGAAGTCCTTCCTGGCCTGATGAACGGCGCCACGCGCGACGTGCGCCGCAGCGTTCGTCGGATCCAGTTGCAGCGCCCGGTCATAATCGGCGAACGCGCGGTCAAGCTGCCCGATCCGCGCGAATTGATCGCCGCGCAGAGCCACGGTCTTGCCATCCGAAGGCGCCAGACGAACGGCCTCGTTGAAATCAGCGATGGCCTGGTCGCGTTGATTTTTCGCCATGCGTGCGATACCGCGCAGGACGAACGCCTCCTTGGATTGCGGAGAGCGGCTGATCTCGCGATCGAGAACGGTCAGGGCTTCATCGTATTTGCGTTGGTTGATAAGCGTTGCCGCCTGGCTGGTTGCTTGCGGCTGTGGCGCCGCTGCCGGCGGTGTGGGCGACGCCGGGCTTGCCGGTGGCGGTGCGGGCGCAGACGGGGCGGACTGTTGCGTCGTTCCGGCCAGTTGCGACCTCGCGGCGGCCGCAACTCGGCGCCTTTCTTGAAGCGACTTGTTGTTTGGCGACAGCGCAATCGCGCGGTCGTAATCGGAGATCGCCCGGTCGAGATCGCCTTTGGCGTTGAAGACGTCCCCGCGCGAGGCAAAATAGTTCGGCTTGTCCGCGCCTAGCGCGATGGCGCGGTTGAGGTCCGACAATGCCAAGTCAAGCTCGCCCCGCATGCGGCGCGCTTCGCCACGCCCGAAATAGGCTTCCGCATAGTTGGGACTAAGGGCAATGGCCCGGTCAAAGTCGGACAGGGCGCGATCGGGCTTCCCTGTTTGTGCGAGTGCGTTGCCGCGGAAGGCCAGTGCAGTCGTGTTGTTCGGGCTGAGTTCAAGCGCCCGGTCGAAATCGCTCAGCGCCTTCTCGTAGTCGCGACGTGCCGTGAAGAGACTACCACGGGTGACATAGGCGAGGGCGCTGTTGGGCGACAACTCGATGGAGCGTTCGGCGTCGGCCAAGCCCTTGTCGATTTGACCGGTCAGACGCCAGGCCATGGCGCGGCGGCCATAGGCTTCCCCAAGCTGCGCGCCGGCGAGGTTGCCCTGCTCGATCAAGGCGCTGCAGCCGGCCAATGCCTTGGCGGGCTCGTTTGCCCGACAATCCTCCCACTCTCCCGCTTGCGCGGGTAGCGAAAGGGCCACCGCGATCAGCCCGCCGGTGATGCTGTTGACTCTTGGCACGTTGCTTCCGATAGCAAATGTCCGATTCATGAGTCTGAACTCAGCGCGGTCGGTCTCGGTTCGCGCGAGCCTCAATCAAAGTGTAGTCCCTTTCCACCGGCAACTCCAAGGTGTAGTGGGTGCGGGTGTGCACGGCGCAACGGATCGCAGCATGGTAGATCGCGAATTGGGCAAAAAAGGCATCAAGAAAGTCGTGCTCGCTTATTCCGGCGGGCTCGATACTTCGATCATTTTGAAATGGCTGCAGACCACCTACGGCTGCGAGGTGGTGACCTTCACCGCCGACCTCGGCCAGGGCGAGGAACTGGGGCCCGCTCGCGAGAAGGCGCTGCGCGCCGGCATCAAGCCGGAGAACGTGTTCATCGAGGACCTTCGGGAGGAGTTCGTTCGCGACTACGTGTTCCCGATGTTCCGCGCCAACACGGTGTACGAAGGGCAATACCTGCTCGGCACGTCAATCGCACGGCCGCTGATCGCGAAAAAGCAGATCGAGATCGCGCGCAAGGTCGGCGCCGACGCCGTTTGTCACGGCGCCACCGGAAAAGGCAACGATCAGGTGCGGTTCGAGCTGAGCTATTACGCGCTCGAGCCGTCGATCAGGATCGTCGCGCCATGGCGGGAATGGACGTTCAAGGGCCGCGAGGAACTCTTGAGCTTCGCGCGCGAGCACCAGATCACCATCGCCAAAGACAAGGAGGGCGAAGCGCCGTTCTCGGTCGACGCCAACCTGCTGCACTCCTCGTCCGAGGGCAAGGTGCTGGAAGATCCAGCGAAAGAAGCGCCGTCGATCGTCTATCAGCGCACCATCTCGCCGATGGAGGCGCCCGACCGGCCGACCGAAATCCAGATCGGCTTCGAGCGCGGCGACGCGGTGAGTCTGGACGGCCAGAAGCTTTCGCCCGCGACGCTGCTTGCCCGGCTCAATGAACTCGGCAAGGCTAACGGCATCGGCCGGCTCGATCTGGTCGAGAACCGGTTCGTCGGGATGAAGTCGCGCGGCGTCTACGAGACGCCCGGCGGCACCATCCTGCTGGCTGCGCATCGCGGCATCGAATCGATCACGCTCGATCGCGGCGCGGCGCACCTCAAGGACGAGCTGATGCCGCGCTACGCCGAGCTGATCTACAACGGCTTTTGGTTCGCGCCCGAGCGCGAGATGCTGCAGGCGCTGATCGACAAAAGCCAGGAGCACGTGTCCGGCGAAGTGCGGCTGAAGCTCTACAAGGGCAACGTGATGGTGACCGGACGCGACAGCCCGAACTCGCTCTACTCTTCAGCGCTTGTTACCTTCGAGGACGACCGCGGCGCCTACGACCAAAAGGACGCCGCAGGCTTCATCCGGCTCAACGCACTGCGGCTGCGCACGCTCGCCATGCGCGACAAGCCGAAGACGTAACTGACCGGGCCGCTTCGCGAGGGCCCGGCCTCTTGCTTACTGCTTCCCGGCCAGCAGCGGCGTGATGCGGCGCACCGTGACGCGGCGGTTCTGCTCCTCCGGACCCTGCACCGGTACCTTGAGCTGCTGCTCGCCATAGCCCTGCGTGGTCAGGTTTTCGGGCGGGATTTGAAACTGCTCGGTCAGCGCGACCGCCACCGCCTCGGCACGGCGGTCCGAGAGCGACAGGTTGTCTTCCTCGGCGCCGACCGCGTCGGTGTGGCCCTCGATCAGGAACACCTCGTTGGCGTTGGCGTCCGTCACCTGCCTGATGGCGTTGGCGATCGCCTCAAGCTGGCGATACTGGTCCGGCCGCAGCTCGAACGAGCCGCTGTCGAAGGTGAGAGTGTTGATGTCAACGCTGCGCATGCGCTGGCGCAGTGCCGGGGTGTATCGGATTTCGTCGAGCGTATACGGCCGTTCGATCACGTCGACTGGCGGCGCGGCCAGCGTGTCATACAGCATCGCCGGGGGTGCGTAGCGCGTCTCGACGATATACTGCTCGCGCGGGATGACGACGACCGGAGGCGGCACGTTGGCGAGATAGGCGACACCCAAGCCGGCGGCGAGACCCGCGGCGACGCCGATACCGACCGCGGCGCCGGTGCTGATACCCGGCCGATGATTCTCAACGATCACGTACTCACGGCCGGCCGGGTCGCGGCGCACGCGTCGCAACAACCTTCCGCTGCCGTCGGTGACGGTGATGATGCGCGAGCCGTCCGGCCGCACCGCGATGGTGCGGATTTCGTTGCCGCGACGCTCGGCGATCATGTCACGGGCGCCATAGCGGAAGCGATCGCTTTCGTCGCGCCGGATAACGGTGAGGTTGCCTTCCTTGATGATGGTGCGGCCGGGTTCGCGGATGATGATGCGGTCGCCCTCACGGACCTGTTGACGCTGCGATCGGAAATCATCCACCCGCCGCACATTGGCGGGAGTCGCGGTCGGCGCAATCGCGACGGCCGCAGCTGGTGCTGTTGCGCCTGGCGCAGCGGGGGTCCTGGACGCTGCTGGCGGCGGCACCACGGCAGGCTTTGCGACCGGGACCGGCTGTCCAGGCGTTACAAACGGCCGCACTGGCGCTGTGGAAGGTGCAACCGCAGTCGGCGCAGGAGCGGTCGACGGTGCTGGAATCGCAGCCGGCCTTGACGGCGGTGGGAGTCCCGGCTGGGCCGGCGCTCCTGGTGGCGGTGCGGTTGGCGCAGTGGCCGGCCGTACGGCTGGCGCAGTCGCGGACGGTGTTGCGGCAGGGGCAGCGGCTGGTTTCTCGGCCGACCCGGCTGCGGGTGGCGCGGTCGATGGGGCCGGCCTTGTGACGGGGGCAGGTCTGATGTTTGGCGACACGGCTGCAGGTGCAGTGCCGGGTGCGGCTGGTCTTGCGGCCGGGACAAAGGCGGGCCTCGCAGCAGGTGCGGCGGCCGGTGCCGTGGGTGCAACGGGTCGCGCCACCGGCGCAGGTTGCGGCTTCGCGGGCAGCGGCGCGGCCGGCCTGGCGACGGGCGCGGCCGGCGGCCTGGCCGCCGGTTGTGCAGCTGGCGGCTTTGCGCTGGGGACTGGCTTGGCGGGAGGCTTCTTGAGCCGCGGGTCAACCGACGCGGGTTGTTGCTGCGCCAGTGCGACATCGGCCGAGAACGGCACCAAGGGTGCCAGTAGCAGCAGAGCAGCGAGACCCGCAGGCACGGGACCGGCAAGCGGCAGGCGTTTGAACTGCATGGAGGGTTCCGTGTTGGCACCTATCGGCACTATTGGTGGGCCCAAAAGCGGCGGCGCTGAGTCGGCATGAAGGCCGAACGGCAACAATTTTTTCACGATTGCTGCGGCGCAGGTGAGACGCGCTCGAGGCTGTTCGTCATGGAAGTTCTAATGGGCCAACTGGTGCCAGAGTTCCTTGGGCAGGAGATCTTTCACGTCTGGCTGGACACCCTACATGTGTATGCGCTGGGAGACCCGTTCGATGATCTACATCCTTGCGTTATTCGTGCCGCCGCTGGGCCTGCTGCTCAACGGTCAGCCGCTGTCGGCCGTGCTCAACCTGGTGCTGATCGTGCCATGCATCCTGCTCGGGCTGATGTTCCCGGCGCTGTTTCTGGTGCCGTCGGCGCACGCCATCATCGCGATCGCCATGAAGCGCGAGGACCGCAAGCACCGCGAGATCGTGGACAGCATCGAGCGTCACGGCCCGCCGTCCGCCTGGCGGCCGTAGTTCACATTTCCCGTTAGAACGGGGCGTGGCAGACCGCCTCGATGTTGTGGCCGTCGGGGTCGAACACGAACGCGGCGTAGTAGTTGGGATGGTACCGCGGCCGCAGGCCTGGCGCGCCGTTGTCCTTGCCGCCCGCCGCCAGCGCCGCGCGGTGAAATGCATCGACCGCCGCGCGGTCCTTGGCGACGACCGCGATATGCAGCGGCTTCTCCAGCTTGCCTTCGCCGCCGATCCAGAAATCCGGCTTGCCGTCCACGCCGAAGCCGGCGGCCGGATACCCGCTCGCGTTGTCGTGGCCAGCAACTTCCATGATCAGCGCGTAGCCCAGCAGCGCCAGCACCCTGGTGTAGAACGCCTTGCCCCGCTCATAGTCGGAAACCGCGAAGCCGACGTGATCGATCATGGTCATCTCTCCGGCGAGGATCGCGCGGCTTAGTCGTTGTGGGTCTCGTGAATGCTGACGGCGCCGCGCTTCCAATAGCCTGCAGCCTTGACCCAAGCCTTGTCGTGTCCACGCTCGTCGACAAGATGACGGCGCAACAGTTTCGCGGTCTGCGACTCGCCTGCAGCCCAGGCATAGCCGCCGCCGGAACTGGGCAGCGTCAGCGCACGGACCGCATCGAGCAATGGCGCGGCATCGTCGACGCGGCTGAGCGGCCGATGCACCCAGATCGCCTCGACATTGGCGCGGCTCTCGAATTTCTGTTCCTCGGCAGGCCCGGTAACCGCCGCAACAACGATGGCGCGCACGCCGCTGCGCAACTCCTCCAGCCTGCGGGCGATCGCCGGCAGCGCCGTCTCGTCGCCGACGAACAAATACCAATCGAAGTCGTCCGGCACGACGAACGAGCCGCGCGGTCCACCGACGCCAAGCTGCTGGCCAGGAGCAGCTTGGGCCGCCCAACTGGTTGCTGGGCCCGCGTCATGCAAGGCGAAATCGATGATGAGCTCATTGCGCCCGGCGTCGTAACGGCGCGGCGTGTAGTCGCGCCCCGGCGAGCGCTCGACCCCTTCGGGATGAATCGGGCCGTTCGGGCCCTGCTCGGGGATCGTCGGCGCCGTCTGGCCGGGCAGCGGGAAGAACACCTTCACATGATCGTCGTAGGCGCCGCTGACGAAGTCGGCGAGATCGCCACCCAGCTCGATCCGCGCCATGTGCGGCGTGATGCGCTCCACGCGCTGCACCGTGAGAAGTCGCCGGCGCGGCTCGTGGCGAACGCGGCTGATGGCATGTTTGGTCATGAACAATCCTTATGCGCACAGGTGCGGCGCTCGCGGTTCAGGCGAGGTGGGCCGATTGGCGTCAATGTAGCGCCGCGCCGCGCCGCCTCAACGGTCGCGGCGCTGGAATGCGTCTAAATCTGCCGCTCGACCAATTTCTTCTTGATCTCGGCGATGGCCTTGGCCGGGTTGAGGCCCTTCGGGCAAGCCTTGGCGCAATTCATAATGGTGTGGCAGCGGTACAGCCGGAACGGATCTTCCAGATTGTCGAGCCGCTCGCCGGTGGCTTCGTCGCGGCTGTCGGAGATCCAGCGATTGGCCTGCAGCAGCGCGGCGGGACCGAGATAGCGCTCGCTGTTCCACCAGTAGCTCGGGCATGAGGTGGAGCAGCACGCGCAGAGAATGCATTCGTAGTGGCCATCAAGCTTCTGCCGGTCCTCGTGGCTCTGCTTCCACTCCTTTTCGGGCGTCGGCGTGACGGTCTGCAGCCACGGCTGGATCGAGGCGTATTGGGCGTAGAAATTGGTCATGTCCGGCACCAGGTCCTTGACCACGGACATGTGCGGCAGCGGATAGATCCGCACCGGGCCGTTGATCTCGTCCATGCCCTTGGTGCAGGCGAGCGTGTTGGTGCCATCGATGTTCATGGCGC
Source organism: uncultured Alphaproteobacteria bacterium (assembly GCA_963787955.1). Lineage (GTDB taxonomy): Bacteria > Pseudomonadota > Alphaproteobacteria > Rhizobiales > Xanthobacteraceae > Z2-YC6860. The sequence continues at coordinate 128,155 of CAWBFG010000024.1, forward strand.
ACGAGCCGCACACGCCTTCGCGGCACGAGCGGCGGAACGTCAGGGTCGGGTCGATCTTGTTCTTGATCCAGATCAGCGCATCTAGAACCATCGGCGCGCAATCGTCGCGATCGACGAAATACGTGTCGATGCGCGGGTTGGCGCCGTCGTCCGGATTCCAGCGATAGATGCGAAACGCGGTGACGTTGCGCGCACCGGCCGGCCGCTTCCAGGTCTTGCCTTCGGCGGGCTTGGAATTCTTCGGCAGCGTGAGTTGGACCATCATGAACCTCGTTGGATGCCGGCCGCTCAGGATCGCGGCGTATCCGGCTTGGCCGCGTCGCGGGTGCGGCCCGCTGGCGTGTGAATGGGGCGCTGCATCGCGCGTTTCTCGATGACGAGCAGGGTCGGATAGAAGTGCATGCCGTGAACCGACTTCGCGAATGCGTCCGACTCGCCGTCCACGCCTTCGCGCCAGAACCAGGCGTTCATCTCGTCGATGAGATCCTTGGTGAATTCCATGAAGGTGCCCGCCTTGCGGACACCGCCGCCGAATTCGTCTGACCAGTACGACGTGCAGATATCCTCACAGACGTAGAGGCCGTCCGGCCGGATGTGCTTGAACAGCGCGCGGAACGTTGCGAGCTGATGCTCGAAGCGATGGCTGCCGTCGTCGATCAGGACGTCGATCGGACCGATCTCCGCCGCGAGTTTTTCCAGGAACGCCTCGTCGCCCTGGCTGCCGATGAAGACCCGCGTTCCCGGCGATTCGAAGCGCTTGCAGTCCGGGTTGACGTCGAGGCCGACGATCCGCGCCTTCGGCCCGAAGTAGCGGCGCCAGATTTCCAGCGAGCCGCCGCCCGCCACGCCGATCTCGACCAGCGTGATGTCGCGGTCACGGAACCGCGCGAGATGGCGATCGTAGATCTCGAAATAGTGCTGCCACTTGTTGACAACGTGATCGCGATGCTTGGCCACGATCTGCTCAAGCTCGGACTGGGCGTTCCAAAACGCCGTGATGCGGCGCAGCCCCTTCAGCGATCGTGAGTTCAGGCCAAGATGCATCGCGCAACCTTGCGTTCGGTCTAATAGACGCGAGCCTTCGGCTCGATGTAACTGACGTCGTTGGTCAGCGTATAGGTGTGGACCGGCCGGTAATCGATTTTCACATTGCCCTTGTCGTCGATCCAGGTCAGCGTGTGCTTCATCCAATTCTTGTCGTCGCGGTCCGGGTAGTCCTCACGGGCATGCGCGCCGCGGCTCTCGGTGCGGTTGACCGCGGCGTCCATGGTCACCACAGCCTGCGCGATCAGGTTGTCGAACTCCAGCGTCTCGATCAGGTCGGAGTTCCAGATCAGCGAACGGTCGGTGATGCGCACGTCGGAGGCCGCCGCGAAGGTGTCATGGATGAGCTTGTGGCCCTCCTCCAGCACCTCGCCGGTGCGGAAGACAGCGCAGTTGCTCTGCATCACCTTCTGCATCTTCAGCCGTAGCTCCGCGGTCGGCGTGCCGCCGTTGGCGTTGCGTAGCCGGTCGAGTCGCGACAGCGCCAGGTCCGCGGAATCCTTCGGCAGCTCCGGCTGCTTGTCTCCCGGCGTCAGCGCGTCGGCGCAGCGCAGCGCGGCGGCGCGGCCGAACACCACCAGGTCGATCAGCGAGTTCGAGCCGAGCCGGTTGGCGCCGTGCACCGACACGCAGCCCGCCTCGCCGAGCGCCATCAGGCCGGGCACGATGGTGTCGGGATCGCCGCCCTTCTTGGTCAGCGCCTCGCCGTGATAGTTGGTGGCGATGCCGCCCATGTTGTAGTGCACGGTCGGCAGCACCGGGATCGGCTCGCGCGTGAGGTCGACGCCGGCAAAGATACGGGCGCTCTCCGAGATGCCAGGCAGCCGTTCGTGCAGCACCGCCGGATCAAGATGATCGAGGTGCAGGAAGATGTGGTCCTTGTTCTTACCGACGCCGCGGCCTTCGCGGATCTCGATCGTCATCGAGCGCGACACCACATCGCGTGAAGCGAGGTCCTTGGCGGACGGCGCATAGCGCTCCATGAAACGCTCGCCCTCCGAGTTGACCAGGTAGGCGCCTTCGCCGCGCGCCCCCTCGGTGATCAGGCAGCCGGCGCCATAGATTCCGGTCGGGTGGAACTGCACGAATTCCATGTCCTGCAGCGGCAGGCCGGCGCGCAGCACCATGGCGTTGCCGTCGCCGGTGCAGGTGTGCGCCGAGGTGCAGGAGAAGTAGGCGCGGCCGTAGCCGCCCGTCGCTAGGATGGTGGTCTGAGCGCGGAAGCGGTGGATCGAGCCGTCGTCGAGGCAGATCGCGACCACGCCGCGGCAGCGGCCCTCATCGTCCATGATCAGGTCGATGGCGAAGTACTCAATGAAGAATTCCGCCGAATGCCGCAGCGCCTGACCGTACATGGTGTGCAGCATGGCGTGGCCGGTGCGGTCGGCGGCGGCGCAGGTGCGCTGCGCCGTGCCCTTGCCGAAATACGTGGTCATGCCGCCGAACGGACGCTGGTAGATCTTGCCGTCTTCCTCGCGGCGCGAGAACGGCATGCCCCAGTGCTCGAGCTCGTAAACCGCAGCGGGGGCTTCGCGGACCATGTATTCGATGGCGTCCTGGTCGCCAAGCCAGTCGGCGCCCTTGACGGTGTCGTACATGTGCCAGCGCCAGTCATCCTCGCCCATGTTGCCGAGCGAGGCAGCGATGCCGCCCTGCGCCGCCACCGTGTGCGAGCGGGTCGGGAATACCTTGGTGATGCAGGCGGTGCGCAGCCCCGCTTCACTGCAGCCCACCACCGCGCGCAGTCCCGCGCCCCCGGCGCCGACCACCACCACGTCGTAGCTGTGGTCCTCGATTGGATAGGCGCGGCCGTTGATCTTGGGTGTGGGTGCGCTGTCGGCGCCGTTGCCAGCCATGGTCTAGAGCCCGAATGACAGTTTAAGGATCGCGAAAACGGCGGTGAGGCCGATCGCGCAGGAGAAAAACGTGTTGCACATCAGAACCGAGTACTTCGTCAGCTCCTCGTGGACGTAGTCCTCGATGATGACCTGCATGCCCAGCCACATGTGATAGACGCTGACCAGGACGAATAGCAGCAGGGTGATCGCGACCGGCGTCGAACCGAGAATCTGCGTCACCGCAGCATGATTGCGTCCCAGCAGTCCGAACACGATGACGATGAAAGCGATGGTCAGCGGGATCTGCGCGACCGAGGTGAGGCGCTGGTGCCAGAAGTGCTTGGTGCCGGAGCGCGCCGAGCCGAGGTAGCGGACCCGCGCCAGCGGCGTGCGGATGTTCGGATCGCTCATCGGATGCCTGCCATCATGAGATAGCCGACGAACCAAAGGATGATGGTGATGCCGACCGAGCCGACCAGCGTGGCCACGGTAAGCCATTCGCGCTCGACGGGTCCGAGGCCGTAGCCGGTATCCCAGATCAGATGGCGGATGCCACCGAGCATGTGGTGGATCAGCGCCCAGGTGTAGCCGAACAGGATGAGGCGGCCGACCACCGTTTCCATGAACCACTGCACCGCGCCATAGGCATTCGGCCCCGCTGCCGCGGCTGTCAGCCACCACACCAGCAGCAGCGTGCCGAAAAACAGCGCGCCGCCGGTGATGCGATGCACGATCGACATCATCATCGTCAGCGTCGGCTTGTAGATCTGCAGATGCGGTGAGAGCGGTCGATTTCTTGCGGTGGACGTTTTGGTTTCAGCCATCGTCGCACTCCGGCAGCTCAAGCGCCGCTGCCTTCGTTGGTAATTGAACCTGGGTGACGCCGCAACGCCACCCGTCCGGGTCGGGGCGGCGACCCCGCAAGACCGTTTTTCAGTCCTGCGGGTTAGAAGAAGAACACTTGCAAACTTCGTTGAAGGCGAAGAATGATCCGGCAGGCAGTGGCTTTCAATTAATATTTTGCATAGTCTCCCTTCGTCAAATTTGAAGGCTGGTCCCATGCGGTTCGACCTCACTGACCTCAGCGTGTTCCGCCATGTGGTCGAGGCAGGCAGCATCACCCACGGCGCCGAACGGGCGCATCTCGCCCTGGCGGCCGCGTCGACGCGCATCCGCAACATGGAGGAGGCGCTCGGCGCACCACTCCTGGTGCGCGGCCGTTATGGCGTCGCCACCACCCAGGCGGGACGCACGCTGCTGCAGCACGCCCGGATCATGCTGGCGCAAGCCGAACGGCTGCGCGAGGACCTGGGTTCCTACGCAGGCGGCCTGGCCGGTCAGGTGCGAGTGCTCTCCAACACCAACGCGCTGACCGAATTCCTGCCCGAGACGCTGAGTTCGTTCCTGGCAGCGCATCCCAACGTCAGTGTCGACCTCGAGGAGCGGCTGTCCGACGAGATCGTCGGCCTGATCGCCGAAGGCGTCGGCGACATCGGCATCGTGGCGGCAACCGTCGACACCAGCCGGTTGACCACCTATCCGTTTCGCACCGACCGCTTCGTGCTGGTGGTGGCGAAGGACCATCCGTTCGCCGAGCGGTCGAAGGTCGCGTTCGCCGATGTGCTCGATCACGAGTTTGTCGGGCTCGAACGCTCCAGTGCGGCGCAGCGGTTCTTTGCCGACCACGCCAGCCGGCTCGGACGCACGCTGCGGCTGCGCGTGCAGTTGCGCTCATTCGACATGGTGTGCCGGCTGGTCGAGCACGGCGTCGGTGTCGGCATCGTGCCGGCCACCACGGCGCGGCGCGCCGTCAAGGCAATGGCGGTCAAGGCGATCGACCTGACCGACGCCTGGGCGCTGCGCGAGCTCACCATCTGCGTGCGCGACTTCGATGCGCTGCCGCCGTTTGCCCGCCAGCTGGTCGAGCACATGCGTGCCCCTCGGAACTAGCGCGGACCGCGGGGCGGAACCGGTGCCGCTGATCGTTGGTTATCCCGCATGAACGGGGGCTCGCGATGGAGCTCGATCATGCGTGTTCTCAAGCATTTTCTCGTTGCCGGCATCGCCGCTGTTGTCACAGCTGCGTCCTCGCTTCCGGTTTCGGCCGAAATGGCCAAGGTCTCGCTCAAGGATAAGGGCGGCAAGGCAGTCGGCGACGTCGATCTGCAGCAGACGCCGAACGGCGTGCTGCTCAAGCTGTCTCTAAAAGGTTTGCCGCCCGGCGAGCACGCCTTCCACATCCATGCGGTCGGCAAATGCGAGGCACCGTTCGAGTTGGCCGGCGGGCATTTCAATCCGGGCGACCACAAGCACGGCATGATGTCCGCTCCGGGGCAGGGCCATGCCGGCGATATGCCCAATCTTCACGTTCTGCAAAGCGGCGAGCTGACAGTCGAAATTCTCAATGCAGCGATCAGCCTCGAAAAGGGCAAGCCGAATTCGGTGTTTGACGCGGATGGTTCATCCATCGTGATCCATGCCGGTCCCGACGACTACAAAAGCGATCCGGACGGCAAAGCAGGCGATCGCATCGCCTGCGGCGTGATCCAGCCGAGCGGCGCTCCGGCGGAAGCAGTCGGTCGTTCGCCGGCGAAGTAAGCTGCCACCGCTCGTCCCCGCGAAAGTGGGAACTCAGGGCACGGTCAAGAACAGTTAACGTGGCCCTGGATTCCCGCGTGCGCGGGAACGAGCGGTAGCCGCCAGGGCCTACCGCGGAACCAGCGCCCAGTAGTCCAACTCCAGGATCACGGCGGGGTCGTACTCGTCGCCGTCCTTGTGCGGAAAATCAGGGCACGGCCGGTCCTTGGTCGCAACGGTGCGCAGCCGCAGCGCGCCGACGTCGTCGCGGCCCGGCAGTTCGCTTGCCGCGAGCACCTCGGTCCAGGCGAACACCGTCAGGCCGGCAAACAACGGTGCAACATGCCGGCCGCCGTTGATCGCGGCGATGTGGAAGGCGTTCGCGAGTCCGTTGAAAGAAATCGTGCGCGCGAGTGAGATGGCGTGCCCGCCGTAGATCAGCCGCCGGTTGAACCGGCCTTGCGCGGCGGCGAACTGATCGAAATGGATGCGCGCGGTGTTCTGATAAAGTCGCGTCGCGATCTGGTGCTCGGCCTCTTCCACAGTGACGCCGACCACGTGGTCGATCTTCTCGCCAGGCTGGTAGTCTGCAAAGCGGTGCGAGCTGCCGGCGAGCTCAAAGTCGTAGGCCTTGATGTCGAGCGGCGGGCAGGCGGCGCCAAGCAATCTCGGCTCGACCGCGGTCGGCAATCGGGGCACATGATCAGCGGCGGCGGGCGCATCGGCATCGCGCTTGTTCACCATCACCCAGCGCACGTACTCGAGGACGGCGGTGCCGTCCTGCTTGGAGCCTCGGGTGCGGACATAGACCACGCCGGTCTTGCGGCTGGAGTTCTCCTTGAGGCCGATCACCTCGGACGAAGCCGTCAGTGTGTCGCCCGGGAACACCGGCGCGAGAAACTGGCAGCCGGCGTAGCCGAGGTTGGCGACTGCGTTGAGCGAGATGTCCGGCACCGATTTGCCGAACACCACATGGAACACCAGCAGGTCGTCGATCGGGGCGTCGCGGTAGCCGATCGCGGTCGCGAAGGCACGCGACGACTGCACCGCAAAGCGGCCGCCGAACAACCCGGTGTAGAGTGCAACGTCGCCATTGGTCAGGGTGCGCGGCGTGGCGTGGCGGATGGTCTGGCCGAGACGGAAGTCTTCGAAGAAATTGCCGGCGCTGGTCTTGGTCATGGATTCCTCAGGCGATCACGCAGCCGGCACGTCCTTATAGCGCATTTCCGCATGTCACGAAGCCGTGAGAATGCGGCGACCTTCAGCAACGGAAAACTGAGGCGCGCGTGTTCGCGCCCACTGATAGCAGGACATGCTGCCTTTCTCGAATGACGGAGGGTGAAATGAAGAAGCATTTGCTGTTCTCGACGATGGTTTCGGTCGGGCTTGCGTTCGCTCCGGAGGCGATGGCGCAAGCCACGCAGATGGAAAAGCCGGCTACGAAGGACGACAAGATGATGACGGACAAGAAGTCCGACGGCATGGCCAAGCCAGCGTCCGATGGGATGAAGAAGTCGGACGGCATGATGGACAAGAAGGATAATATGTCCGCCGACAAGATGAAGAAGTAACCTCTCAGCGCCAGGCCCCAAGACCTATAGCCAGTCTTGCGGACCCGGTGCTTTTCGGCACACTGCGCGCATGGCGAGCGTCGACGCAGCCGGAGTGTCGAACAGTCCCGCGCCGGTGATCCATCCGCGCTGGGTGCGGGTCACGCATTGGATCAACGCGCTCGCCATGGTCGTGATGATCGGCTCCGGCTGGGAGATCTACAACGCCTCGCCGCTGTTCGATTTCCGGTTCCCCAAATCGATCACATTGGGCGGCTGGCTCGCCGGCGCGCTGCTGTGGCACTTTGCGGCGATGTGGCTCTTGGCCGTCAACGGGCTGGTCTACGTCGCGCTCGGCCTGTTCACCGGCCGCTTCCGCCGCATGCTGTGGCCGATCCGGCCCCGCGATGTGGTGGCCGACACCAAGGCGGCGCTGGCGTTTAGGCTCGCGCACGACAACCTTGCGGTCTACAATTCGGTGCAACGGCTGCTCTACGCCGGCGTTATTCTCGCAGGCGTGGTCATCGTGCTGTCCGGGCTGGCGATGTGGAAGCCGGTGCAGCTACAGGAACTGACCGCGCTGTTCGGCGGCTACGAGGCGTCGCGCTACGTGCACTTCTTCGCCATGGCGGCGATCGTGGGATTTCTGGTGATCCACGTGGTGCTGGCCGTGCTGGTGCCGAAGAGCCTGCGCGCCATGATCGCAGGACGTTGAGGAACAACGATGCGCCGCATCCGCATGCTGATCCCAGGCGTCGATCGCGGCCTTCTGATCAAAGACGCCGCCAAGCTGATGCCTGAGCCGACCCGGCGCGCATTCCTGCGCGGCGGCGCGAGCCTCGGCGCGCTGACCTTCCTTACCGGCTGCGATATCGTCGACGGCGTGTCGGCCGAGCGCGTGCTACGCAGGATCTCGCATTTCAACGACGGTGCGCAGGCTTGGCTGTTCAATCCCAACAAGCTTGCGCCGACCTATCCGGAGAGCACCATCACCCGGCCGTTCCCGTTCAATGCGTACTATCAGGAGGACGAAGTACCGGAGGTCGATGCGGCGACGTTCCAGCTCGAGGTCGGCGGCTTGATCGATAACAAGGAGCCGTGGACCCTGGAGCGGCTCTACGCCTTGCCGCAGGAGTCACAGGTGACGCGACTGATCTGCGTCGAAGGCTGGAGCGCGATCGGTAAATGGACCGGCGTGCGGCTGTCGGAGTTTCTGCGCCGGCTCGGCGCCGACACGCGCGCCAAATACGTCTGGTTCCAGTGCGCCGAGGGCTATTCCAACACCATCGACATGGCGACTGCGCTGCATCCGCAGACCCAGCTGTCGTTCAAGTTCGCCGACGAGATATTGCCGCGTAAGTACGGCTTCCCGATGAAATGCCGGATGCCGACCAAGCTCGGCTTCAAGAACCCGAAGCACGTGATCGGCCTCCACGTCACCAACAAGGACCTCGGCGGCTACTGGGAGGACCAGGGATATAACTGGTTCAGTGGGCTTTGATTTCGGGGTTGATGCGGCTTCATTCTGCTACTCGGCTGCTCGTCAGCTACCTATTTGGCGTCGTTGCAGGGAATATCGTTTTGCTTCCCTGGGTTCGTGAACTCGCAATTCCATTTATCGTTGGCGGGACCATTCTTGCGGTTCCACTATTTCTGTTCGCACTGTTGGTTCTTCTTTTATTTTGTAATCATGTTCAAAGGCATTTGTTTATTTGGTGTGTTCTTGCTCCATTTGCTGTGGTCTCGGGATGGCTTTTAGTCGATTACATCGGATACTTCGGAGTACGTTTTAGCTTGCGAGAACATCTTTCACTTCGAAACGTGTGGGAGCGGGCGCTTCTCGCTTTCGTTTGCGCATCGGCCTCATCTGTCCTGTTTTATGTTTGGAACAGAAAAAGTCCGCTCGTAGGTGCTTGAGTCTAAGGTTGCCTGTTCGAGAACTCTATCCAATTAGAATTAACACCACGCCCAGCACCGTCAGCGCCGCGCCGGCGGCGAGCCGCAGCGCGCCCTGGGTGTGGCCGAACACCAGCATGTTCAATCCCACCGTGACCATCGGATAGGCCGCGACCAGCGGCGCCACAACCGAAACCGGCCCGGCGCCGAGCGCGGCATAGATCATTAGCGTGCCGACGCCGTTGCAGATGCCGGTCGCGGCAAACCATAAGCGTCCGCGCCACGGCGCTTGCACGATGAAGCGGCCATTTCGCACCCGTTCGACCGTCAGCACGGTCAACGTCGAGCAGACATAGCCGATCAGGCACGCCGCGATCGGGTTCGGCCAAATCTCAAGGCCGATCTTGATGGCGGGCGGGATCACGCCGCGCAGCACCGCAGCGGCGAGCGGAAGCAGCAGCGCCCAGGTCCGCCAGCTGCGCATGTCGCGCGTGCGCGTAACCGTGATGATCAGAACGCCGGCAACGATCAGTAGCAGCCCGGCGAATTGCCCGAGCCGTAACGGCTCGCCCAACAGTACGACGGCGAGCAGCACCGAGAACAACGGTGAGATGTTGCCGAGCGAGGCGGTGACCACGGGGCCCAAGGCGCGGTTGCCGGCGAAGGTGAGCAGCGTCAGCAGCGCTGGGAAAACGAGACCGACCGCGACGAAAATCGGCACCGCGTTCCAGATGATCGTCTCACCGGCCAACAGGCCCGGCGACACGAGCAGGAAGCACAACGTGAACGCTGGGATGCTGATCGCCGCGCCGGACAGCGGATGCACCTGCTTCAGGCCGAACTGGGTCAGCACCAGCCCGCCGCCCAGCAGGATCGCGGCGCCGATGGCAAGAAGGATGGCGGTCATGGGGTCGGGGCGCGGGTGCGTTGAGGCTATACCGGCTTCGCACTCGCTGTGCGCCTTGCCAAGCCTCGCGCCGCCATTTAGCACTTCCCACCACCGTCACTGCCGGGCTTGACCCGACAATCCATCACTTTTGGCAATGCGATGGATGCGCGGGTCAAGCCCGCGCATGACGATCGCGAGATCGAATACGAGGCGTATCCCCATGGCGACCCACAAGCTCCTCCTTCTTCCCGGCGACGGCATCGGCCCGGAAGTGATGGCCGAGGTAAAAAAACTGATTGCCTGGATGAACGGCCACGGCATGGGGACGTTCGAGTTCGAGGAAGGGCTGGTCGGCGGCTCCTGCTACGACGCGCACAAGGTTTCGATCACCGACGAGACGATGGCGAAGGCGGAAGCCGCCGATGCCGTGATCTTCGGCGCGGTCGGCGGGCCGAAGTGGGACAGCGTGCCGTTCGACGCGCGGCCTGAAGCGGGCTTGCTCCGCCTGCGCAAGGATCTCGGGCTCTACGCCAATCTGCGGCCTGCGGTGACGTACGCGGCGCTGGCCGACGCCTCCGCACTCAAGCGCGAGTTGGTCGCCGGCCTCGACATCATGATCTTGCGCGAGCTCACCGGCGGCGTCTATTTCGGCGAGCCCAAGACCATCACCGACCTGGGCAACGGCCAGAAGCGCGCCATCGATACCCAGGTCTACGACAGCTACGAGATCGAGCGGATCGGCCGCGTCGCCTTCGAGCTGGCGCGCAAGCGCCGCAACAAGGTCACCTCGATGGAAAAGCGCAACGTGATGAAAACCGGTGTGCTCTGGCACGAGGTGGTCACGCAGCTGCACCAGCGCGAATTCAAGGACGTACAGCTCGAGCATCAGCTTGCGGATTCCGGCGGCATGCAGCTGGTCCGCAATCCGAAACAGTTCGACGTCATCGTCACCGACAATCTGTTCGGCGACATGCTGTCCGACATCGCCGCGATGCTGACCGGCTCGCTCGGCATGCTGGCGTCGGCCTCGCTTGGCGAGACCAATGCGAAGACGGGCAAGCGCAAGGCGATGTATGAGCCGGTGCACGGCTCGGCGCCCGATATCGCCGGCAAGGGAATGGCCAATCCGATCGCGATGATCGCGTCGTTCGGCATGGCGCTGCGCTATTCGTTCAATATGGGGAAGGAAGCCGATCTGATCGAGCAGGCGATTGCCGCGGCGCTCGACAAGGGTCTGCGCACCGCCGAGATCAAGTCGGAAGGCTCCACTGCGATTGGCACGTCGCAGATGGGCGACGCGATCATCGCGGAGGTGGCGAAGCTGTCGGCCTGATCGAAGCGGCTCAAATACAAAGCGCGGCCATTTGGCCGCGCTTTTTTCATTCAATGGGTGGCACGCTCAATACCAGCTGCGGCTCCAGCCCTGCTGCCAGATCGGATTGAACGGCTGGCGATCGTAAGTCTTGCCCGGGCCAAGTACGTCGATCGGAGTCCAGTACGGCGGGATGGCGTAGTCAGTGAACTTGCGCTGGCCGGGCAGCACCTCGGTGCCGCCGTCGAGATAGGAGCGCGGCGTCACGATGATCCTGGTGCGGGTGCGCCCGTTCTCATCCCGGCTGACGAACACGGTGTTCTGGCTGGCGCTGCGGGCATAGACCTTCTTGCGCGGGGCCGCCTCGGCAGGCAGCGCCAGCGCGGTTGCCGCGATGGCAAGGGCGGCAAGAAGGGCGGTCAGACCGGTCATACGCATTGCGTTTTCTCAAAATTCCTTTGGTTCAGCAACCCAGTGTACCGGGCTTTGGTTCGCTGCAACAGGGGACCGGAGCGCCGCCCGGTAACCATATCCAGTAATCATTTCCCGGGTGGCGTTTACAATTGTGACCGTCTTTGACACAGTCGGATATCGCACATTGCGTGAGGAGGCATGCGGTGATCCTACTGGGGGGAATGCCAAATGTCCTTGAAACGCGTGCTTCTCGCATCGGGCGCGGCCATTGCGTTGCTTGCTCCCGCCACTGACGCCTCGGCGCAGTATCGGTACTACGACCAGTCGCGGCTCGATCGCCACAAATACGACCGCCAGGCGAACGTCGTCCGGTTGACGCGCGCGCCGAATGTTGATGCCGGCCGCACCCCAATGATGGCGACCAAGAAGCCGACCGCGTCGGCGGGCAAGCCTGCGCTGCTGGCGCCGCTCAGTGCAGAGCAGATCGCCGCCAAGGCCGCGATCGATGAGCTAATGGCGCGCGAGCCCGCACTTGCTGCGGCCAAGGAAAAGCCCGATCCGAAGCTGGCCAAGGCCGCAGCGGCCAAGCACGACGAACAGGAGCGACAACTGGCGGCGCTGAAGGCCAAGCAAGACGCCGAGGCCGCCAAGCGCAAGGAGATCGCAGCCAAGATCAAGGCGCGCGATGAGGCCAAGGCCGTCGCGCTCAAGGCCAAGCAGGATGCGCAGGCGAAAAACGCCGGCAGCAAGGCCGACGCTCGCAGAACCGATCTGGGTCGGAACAAGCCCCACAGCAAGACGGCGGCTGCTTCGGTTGCTGCGCCGCCACCGGAGCCGGTGCGCCGGATGCCGACCCCCTAGACCCTGCGACAAAGGTGTTAGCTGCTGCCGGAGGACGTCCGTTGCGGGGCGCTCGCTCCGGCAGTAGCGTTTTTCCAGATTGCGTTGGGGCGACAGCAGCAATCTTCTAAAACAGAGAATTGGGGAGGATAGCCATGACCGGGAAGATCGAGCGCTCGATCGAAGAGCTTTATAGCGACGACCCTGAACGGGCCGATGCCGTCGCGTTCGGCCGCAAGACCGGAATGGACCGGCGTGGCTTTTTGGGCCGTGCCGGCGTCGCGGCCATGGGAGCCGCGGTCGGTGGCGCCATTCCGTTTGCTGGCAACATGCCGGGTGGCTTGATCCCGGCGGCGTTGGCGCAGCCCGCGGCCGCGCCGCCGGCCGCGGCGAAGGGGCCGCAGCATCTGAAATTCCCCGGCAAGAGCGACAAGCTTGTCGTGCTCGGCGAGAAGCCGCTGGTCGCCGAGACGCCCGAGCATCTGCTCGACGACGACACCACGCCGATCGACAAGTTCTTCATCCGCAACAACGGGCTGAACACCGAGCCGGCCAAGGAGCCGGACAAGTGGAAGATCACCATCGACGGCGAGGTCGAGGCGCCGCTGGAGATTACGCTCGGCGAGCTCAAGTCGAAGTTCAAGGCACAAACCCGACGCATGGTGCTGGAATGCGGTGGCAACGGCCGCGGCTTTTTCGCGCCGGCCGCGCGCGGCAACCAATGGACCAACGGCGGCGCCGGCTGCGCCGAATGGACCGGCGTTCGGCTCGCCGATGTGCTCAAGGCCGCCAAGCCGAAGTCATCAGCGATCTACACCGCGCACTACGGCTCCGACGTGCATCTGTCCGGCGATCCGAAGCGGCCGACCTTGTCGCGCGGCGTTCGGCTGGCGAAGGCGATGGAGCCCAACAGCATGATCGTCTGGGCGATGAACGGTGAACCGCTGCCGAACATCCATGGCGGGCCGGTGCGGCTCATCATTCCCGGCTGGCCGGGCTCCGTGTCGCACAAGTGGCTGACCCGTATCTGGCTGCGCGACAAGGAGCACGATGGCCCTGGCATGACCGAGTTCTCCTATCGCCTGCCGATCGCGCCGATGGTGCCGGGCGACAAGGGCGACCCGAAGAACTTCCGCATTATGGAATCGATGCCGGTGCGCTCGATCGTCACCAGCCCGGCGAACGGCACGAAGCTGGCGTCCGGCACACGCGAGGTGAAGCTGCGCGGCGCCGCCTGGGCCGGCGAGAACCGGGTCAGCCGTGTCGATGTTTCGATCGACTTCGGCGCGACCTGGCAGCGCGTCAATCTCGAAAAGCCGAAGAACAAGTACGACTGGCAGCGTTGGACCGCGACCCTGAAACTGCCGTCCGATGGCTATTTCGAAATCTGGACGCGCGGCATGGACTCCAAGAGCAACATGCAGCCGCACCAGGCGGGTTCTGGAATCCGCAAGGCTACGGCGGCAACGCCATGCACCGGGTCGCGGTGCTGGTGGCCTGATCGCATGTGCCGCTTTGTCACGGCGGCTGGCGTTGCGTTGGCCGTTGCATTTTTCCTCGCGGGGGCTGCGGCGCAGTCGCAGCAATTCGTGCCGCGCGACGAGAACCCGGAGGATTTTCCGGCTGGTGCTGGCCGCGACGATACCTTCTACGCCTGCACCGCCTGCCACGGCTTCAAGCTGATCGCCCAGCAGGGCATGAGCCGCCGGCAGTGGGAGGAGTCGATCGAGCTGATGGTGCGGCGGCACAACATGCCGCCGCTGGCGCCGAAGGACGAGAAGATCGTGCTCGACTATCTGGAGGCGACGTTTCCGCCGCGCGCGCCGGCGGCGGGCCGCGGCTGGCAGAATCCGTTCTCGCCGCGCTAGCTGGGTCCCGCTTTTGCGGGGACGAGCGAAGAGAACCGCTCCAATTGAACAATCACGCGCTAATAGCGATAACGCTGCTGCGCGCTCGGCTGCGACCACCGTTGCGGCGATGAGGTGCGGCGGCTGCCGGTGTCGGTGGTCTGCGTCACTGATTCCGCCACGCAGTATGCCGCCTTGGCCATCTTTTCGCGCAGGAATGCGTCGGCCTCTCTGGAGGCGAGATCGCGTTCGATCACCAGCTTGTCGAGGATGCAGGCGAGCGAATGTGCGGACGGTTTGGAGCCGGTGCCGTCGCAATACCAGCCGGTGAGATACACCGAAGCGGTGTCCAGGCGGCTGCGGAACGCCAGGCATTGCTTCCAACGGCCGTCGGTGTCGACCCGCATTTCGGTGGCGCGGAATTCGCCGAACCGCGTGTCCATATCGTAGTGGACCTGGGTCAGCACCGCGCGCTTCAGCTTCAGCATGTTCACGTTGCGCAGGTCCTGGATGAGTTCGTTGCCCATGCCGACGCCTTTCGGAGGCATGATCAGCGCGACCGCAAGATCGATGTCGCGGTTGGAAAGCCGGCCGTATTGCCGGACCTCGGCGCGGCCGAGCAATGAGCTGGTGGTGACACTGCCGCTGACCGGCAGCCGGGACAGGCTCGGCGCGGAAATCCGGAACGCCGGCGGCGCATCGATCGCCTTGGGAGGGATCTTCCACATCGCCATGATGGCGAGGCCGATCAGGCCGAGCACGAGCATGCCAACCGCATAGAAGCCGTAGCGGATGACCATTCCCGCGATCGAAAGCGGGGAAGGCGTATTGCCGGCTGTCACTGTTTCGTAGCCGCGAGCGTTCACGGGTCCCCCCAAGAAAGGCACTGTGCTGCGGACTTTTGGCATGACAGCCGTTGGATTTTTGTTTCTTTTAAAATCAAAGCCGACCAATTCGGCTTGGTCGGTAAATCGGGTGTTACGGCGAAGCCTAAAATCGCGGCCGATCGCACCGCCGCCCACAGCGCCGCGAATCGCGCGTCCATCGCCGGGGTCGATGGATTCCAGCCGAAAAAGTCATATGTCACCGCGGCTGTCTTGCGTTGAATTATCAAGGCTTTTCGCTTAGAAGCTGGCGCGCGGGCGCCCCGGGCATGCAACCAGGCAATGCGGGGTCGTTTCGTGCGCTATCCGGAGAATGGTCATGGGTTTCAAGGTCGCGGTGGTGGGCGCCACCGGCAACGTGGGACGCGAGATGCTGAGCGTCCTCGCCGAGCGTGCGTTTCCTGCCGACGAGGTGGTCGCGCTGGCGTCGCGCAAGAGCATGGGCGTCGAGGTGTCGTATGGCGACCGCACGCTCAAGTGCAAGGCGCTCGAACAGTGCGACTTCTCCGACGTCGATATCTGCCTGATGTCGGCGGGTGGCGGCCGTCTCCAAGGAATGGTCGCCGAAGATCGGCGCGCAGGGTACGGTGGTGATCGATAACTCGTCGGCCTGGCGCTACGATTCGGACGTGCCGCTGATCGTGCCGGAGGTCAACGCCGCCGCCATCGACGGCTTCCGCAAGAAGAACATCATCGCCAATCCGAACTGCTCGACCGCGCAGCTCGTCGTCGCGCTCAAGCCGCTGCACGACAAGGCCAAGATCACGCGCGTCGTGGTTGCGACCTATCAGTCGGTGTCCGGCGCCGGCAAGGACGGCATGGACGAGCTCGACCGCCAGACCAAGGCGCTCTACTCGCTGCAGGAGGTCGAGACCAAGAAGTTCACCAAGCGGATCGCCTTCAACGTCATTCCCCACATCGACGTGTTCATGGAGGACGGCTACACCAAGGAAGAATGGAAGATGATGGTCGAGACCAAGAAGATCCTCGACCCCAAGATCAAGCTCACCGCCACCTGCGTGCGCGTGCCGGTGTTCATCGGCCATTCCGAGGCGGTCAACATCGAGTTCGAGAACCCGATCACGCCGGAGGAGGCGCGCGCGATCCTGAGCCGCGCGCCCGGCTGCATCGTAATCGACAAGCTCGAGGACGGCGGCTACGTCACGCCGCACGAGATCGCCGGCGAGGACCCGACCTACATCAGCCGCATCCGCGAGGACGCGACGGTGGAGAACGGCCTGTCGATGTGGGTGGTGTCCGACAATCTGCGCAAGGGCGCCGCGCTCAACGCCGTGCAGATCGCGGAGTGCTTGATCAACCGCAAGCTGATCCAGGCAAAGCGGAAGGCGGCATAACGTCTACCGCTCGTTCTTGACCGGCCAAAATTCGCCCGACGTTGGCTCGAGTACTGAAAGCTCGCCGGTCGCCACGCCGAAATAAGTACCATGCAGAGCAAGCCGGCCTCGCTCGACCAGAATCTTGACGCAGGGAAACGTCATCAGATTGTCGAGCGTCTTGGCGATCGACGCCCGCTCCAGATGCGCGAGATACTCGTCGCGCGATGAAAAGCGAGATGCCGGCCCGACCGCGTCAGCGGCTGGCGCGATCAATTCCATCCATTTGCCGATGAAGTCGCCGGGCGAGAGCGGAACGCCGGGCTCGGTGTAGGCGCGGATACCGCCGCAACGGGCGTGACCGAGCACCACGATGTGCTTTACCTTCAGGGCCTGGACGGCGAACTCCAACGCAGCTGACACCGCGCGTTGTGCGCCGTCGGGCGTATAGGGCGGCACAAGGTTCGCCACGTTTCGGACTACGAACAGCTCGCCCGGCCGCGCATTGAAGATCACCTCGGGGGAAACCCGCGAGTCGCAGCAGCCGATCACCATCACGTCCGGCGACTGCCCACTTTCGCCCAGTTCGCGATAGCGCTCCTGCTCGTCGCGCAGCCGCCCCTGGCGGAACGCCAGGTAGCCGTCGATCAATTGGCCGGGCAACGACATGCCGCGTTCGCAAATCTAGTGGACTGGCGTGTTCTTAGCCGATCAGGCCCAGATCGCCATCGCCAATCCGAACGCGTCGCGCGGCGGCGGATCGGGATAGGGCTTGGCCTCACCGCGATGAAGCCTCCGCGCGACCGACGCGCAAGCGAGCGCATCGAGCAGGTCGTCTGGTCCGGCGCCTTTCGGCGGCTGTGCGTTCACGGCTTGCGCCGGTAGCCCAGCCGCGATCAGCAGTGGCGGCGCAGGGCCAGGCCCGGCTCATACGGCCGGCTCTTGACCTTCTTCGGCTCCGATAGCGGTTGCCCGCCGTTCAACCGCCAGAACGCGACTTCAGGATGCACCTCGAATACGCGCGCGGCGGCGGCCGAATGCTCGCGCAGTAGCGATATCGATCTCGCGGATGCGCGGCGAGATGTTGAACAGTTGTTTCGACACCTTGCGCGGCGGATCAGAGGTTTGCAGCGCACGGGCGCAGGCATCGCGCATAGTCGTGCGCATAGATCGCGGTGCGCGCTGGTACGGAAAAGACCGACGATTGCCGCGCGCCAAGCAACGGTCGCACTGCATTCTCGGCGGCGCGGCCACCGAGCCCGGTGCGCTCGGGCAGGCCGATCGGCATGTCGACAGCGATGATTGCGGGAGCCTCGGGCGCCGCCAGCACATCGGCGAAGCGCGGCACGATCCGCAGCCGCGCCTCGCTGTCTTGCGGCCGGACGAACGCCACGATCCAGCCGGCGGGACAGCCGTCCACGCCGGCCAGCCATAGGTCAGGCGGTACGTCGCTCATCGCCGGCACGCTGGCACGACGTTTGCGACGCCGCTAGGGTGACGCCGTGAGGTTCGCATGACCATGACGATCCGTCCCCGTCGCAGCTTGCTCTACATGCCGGGCTCGAACGCCCGCGCCATCGAGAAGGCCCGCACGCTGCCGGCTGACGGCGTGATCCTCGATCTGGAGGATTCGGTTGCGCCGGATGCCAAGCCCGACGCGCGTACCCAGGTCGCGGCGGCGGTGAAGGCCGGCGGTTTCGGCCACCGCGAGGTCTTCATCCGCACCAACGGCTTCGACACGCCGTGGTTTACCGACGATCTCACCGCCGCGGCGCAGGCCGCGCCCGACGGCATCGTGGTGCCGAAGATTTCGCTGCCGGGGCAGCTTGAGCAGATCGGTCAGCGGCTGCTCGACATGCATGCCGATCACAAGACCCGCATCTGGGCGATGATTGAATCGCCGCTCGCGGTGCTCAACGTGCAGTCGATCGCGGCCTGCGCCAGGGATTCCGAGACGCGGCTCGACGGCTTCGTGATGGGAACGAACGACATCGCCAAGGACACGCGTGCGCGTCTGGTGCCCGGCCGCTGGCCGATGATCGGCTGGCTGATGAACTGCATCGCCGCCGCTCGTATCTACGGCATCGATGTGCTCGATGGCGTCTACAACAACATCGGCGACGCCGATGGCTTCGCCAAGGAATGCGAGCAGGCCCGCGACATGGGCTTCGACGGCAAGACGCTGATCCATCCGAACCAGATCGGACCCTGCAATGCCGCATTCACGCCGAGCGAGGACGAGGTCGCGCAGGCCCGCAAGATGATCGCCGCGTTCGACCTGCCGGAGAACAAGGACAAGGGCGTGGTGCAGATCGACGGCCGCATGGTGGAGCGCCTGCACGCCGAGATGGCGCGGCGCACCGTGGCGATCGCCGAGGCGATCGCGGCGCACGGCGGGTAGGTCGGCTCTCTCCGCCGTCATCGCCGGGCTTGACCCGGCGATCCATCCATCCTGCCAAGTGAGGATCACCGGGTCACGCGCCTTCGGCGCGGCCCGGTGATGACAGAATGTTACTGCTGCGGAATCTTCGCGTCGGCGACCACCTTCTTCCAGCGGGCGACCTGCCCGGCGACCATGCTCCGCATCTCCTCCGGCGAACTCGCCTGAACGTCCATGCCGCCGGTCTTGCGCAGGCGATCCGCGGTCGCCGGATCGGCGAGTGCGGACCGCATCGCGTCGTTGAGCCGCTTCAGGATCGGCTCCGGCAGCCCCTTCGGCGCGGCGATGCCAATCCAGGTGCGCACGTCGTAGCCCGGCACGGCATCGGCGACCGGAGCGACGTCGGGCGTGCTCCACCAGCGCGTGCCGCTGGTGACGCCGAGCACGCGGGCCTTGCCGGCGCGGAACTGCGGATCGACCACCGTGATGGTGTCGAACGCGACGTCGATCTGCCCGCCGAGCAGATCCGCCATGGTGGCGCTGCCGCTGCGATACGGCACGTGCGTCATCTGCACGCCGGTGAGCGACGAGAACCACTCGCCGGCGAGATGCTGCGTCGAGCCGACGCCGACCGACGAGTAGGTGAGCTTGCCGGGCGCGGCCTTGGCGGTGGCGACCAGGTCGGCGACGGTCTTGATCGGACTGTCGGCTCTGACCGCGATCATGAAAGACTGATAGCCGACGGTCGAGATCATCTGGAAATCGTCGATCGGATCGAACGGCAGCGCCTTGTAGAGCGCTCCGGAGACCGCATGACCGCCGGTGAGCGAGATCAACTGGTAGCCGTCCGGCGGCACCTTGGCGATCCGGGCCGATGCGTTGTTGCCGCCCGCGCCGGGCCGCTGCTCGACCACCACCGGCTGACCGAGGCGCGGACTTAAGCCTTCAGCCACGATGCGCGTGATGATGTCGCCGTTGCCGCCGGCGGCGAATCCGATCGTCAGCGTTACGGTGCGGTTCGGATAATTGTCCTGCGCGGGCGCGAGATTGCAACCGAGCGCGAAGAGACCAAAGGTTGCAAGCGCGAATCGAGTACGCATTTCCCCTTCCTCCCTGATCGTTCTTGGTTTTATGCTTTCCAGCATCGCACGAACTCGGAACGCTGCGAAGCGTCCCGCGGCGGTGGGCAGGGGCATAGCGCGTGATCAACCAGGTGGGACGGAAACGCATGCTCAGGCTCTATCACTATTGGAGTTCGGTCTGCTCGCAGAAGGTCCGCATGTGTCTGGCGGAGAAGGCTCTGCCGTGGGAGAGCCGGCACGTCGACATCTTCGCGTTCGAGAACTATGAGCCGGCCTACACGGCGCTCAATCCCAAGGCCGTGGTGCCCACGCTCGATCACGACGGCAACATCCTGATCGAATTGAACATCATCCTCGAATATCTCGAAGACGTTTTTCCGGATAGCATGCCACTGCGTCCTGCGGATCCATTTGCGCGCTCGACCATGCGGCTGTGGACCTACAATTCCGAGGAGCTGGCGCACTGGAACGTCAATGTCTGCTCGCACAATCTGCGCCACGCCAAGCGCATGAACCAGCGCTACTCCCACGACGAGCAGATGGCGGCGGCGCTGCGCTGCCCCAACCCGATGATTGCGCTGCGGCTCAAGCGGCGGCTCGAGGTCGGTGTGTCCGCCGAGGAGGAGGACGAAGCCTACGCCAAGCTCGACTATCTGCTCGATCAGATGGAGCAGCGGCTTGCCGGCGGCCCATGGCTCGCCGGCAACATGTTCACCTTGGCCGACATCGCGATGGCGCCGATGATCAACCGCATCGAGGTGCTGGCGCGTCCGGAGATGATCGCAGCGGTGCGCCGGCCCAAGGTCGCGGACTGGTGGCAGCGCATCCAGGCGCGACCCGGTTATCAGACCGCGTTCTCGTTCAAGAATCCGGACAGCAGCGACCCGGTGGCGCGCTGAAACTCTGCGCGCAGCTCCGCGTTGAATCCTACGGGAACGCAGGAGAACGCGCATGACCGATATTGCCGAGAATCAGGGCATCGTTACCCAGATCACCACCGTGAAGATGAAGCCCACCAACCAGGATGAGGTGCTCCAGCTGATGGAGGAGCGCGCCAAGTTCATGGCCACCCAGCCCGGCTTCGTTTCGGTGAATCTGCATCGCAGCCAGGACGGCAGCCATGTCGTCAACTACGTGCAATGGACCAACGCGGAGAAGCTCAAGGCCGCACACCATTCGCCGGAGTTCCGCGCGAAGTGGCCGCGGTTCGGCGAGCTGGTGCAGGAGGTCGAGCCCTGCCTTTACGAGGTGGTGCTGAGCAAGGTCGCCTAAGGCATGATCCGGAAAGCGCGCGCTGACGAGGTGATTGAATAGCTCCACTTGACGTCCCGAGAATGCCGCTACGTCGCCTTTTGATCCAAAGCCGACATCGGTTCTGTCTGGCATTGATCCTGAAGCCAGCGCCGATGCGATCGAGACGGGAGGAATGGAACAAATAGGTTCGAACCATCTGTCGCACTCTTGCGTTGTTCCAGATCAAAAGGTGAGCGCGCCGGCGGCAGGAGGAAACGATGACCTACGGCACGAGGACTGACCATTATCCGGCAACCTCGAAATTGCTTCATTGGCTGGTTGCAGTCTGCGTACTCACCACAGCCCCGGTGGCGATCGCGATGACGCGCGTGGGCGAAGGGCCGACCCAGGATGTTCTCTACGATTTACACAAATCGCTCGGTGTGACGATCCTGATCCTGATGATCCTGCGTCTGATCAACCGGCTTGCCGTAGGCGCGCCCATTGCCGATCCGGGAATCAAGCCTTGGCAGAAGACCGTTTCCTCGGCCGTGCATACGTCATTCTATGTGCTCCTGCTCGCAATGCCCGTCGTGGGCTATATCGCCACCTCCGCTTACGGCGCGCCGATACCCTTCTTCGGGTTGTTCAATGTACCGCCGATCGTCGATAAGAATGAGGCGCTTGCGACCCAACTGTTCACAATCCATCGCTGGGTGGGCTGGCTCTTGATTGTTCTCGTTCTCACGCACGTCGGCGCAGCGCTCTATCACTACTTCATCCGCCGCGACAAAGTGCTGCAACGAATGCTGCCGCGCGCGATAGGCGGTTCTGACGTGGCGGGAACACACGAGACACAGGCGGCCGTCATGCGCGGCCGCTAACGTCGACGTCCCGGCCGGCGACGATGAACATCATCACGACACGATCGGTGGCGGTCAGAATTGCGACTGCGATATGAAGCTTCCGGGAAAAGCTGAATGTTGTTGGGTGGCGACCGCGCCAAGAACATCCTACCGCAGTCTGAACCGCAATGGCGAAGCTGATGTCGCGGTCATCGGTGCCGGGATCGTCGGGCTGACAACGGCTTATCTGTTGGCGCAAGCGGGTCTATCGGTTGCCCTGCTTGAAGCGCGGCGGATCGGGCGCCAGGTCACTGGCCGCTCGACGGCAAAGATCACATGGCAGCACGGGTTGATCTATCGGCACCTGATCGAAACCTTCGATTTCGATCTGGCAAAACGCTACGCCGAAGCGAACCGAAGAGGCGTCGAGCAGATTCGCAACTGGATCGACGAACTCGATATCGCATGCGACTTCGAGCCAAAGGACGCCTACACCTATACGATCGATTCGACACGGCGTGATGAGATCGAGGCCGAAGCCGAGGCTGCGCTTCGTGTGGGCTTCAAGGCCGAGGTGCTCGCCAGAGCACCGCTGCCGTTCGAGACAGCCGCGGCACTGCGGTTTCCGGATCAAGCGCAATTCAATCCAACGCAGTATCTCATCGGCCTTGCAAGGGCGTTCCAAGCAGCCGGCGGCCAGATCTTCGAAAACACCCGAGTGACAAAGGTCAATCCCGGCAAACGTTGGCGGGTGACCGCTGGTCGGGGTGCGCTGGCGGTCCGACACGTGGTCGTGGCGACCAATCTGCCGATGGCTGGGCCGGTTGCCTACGACGGTCGCACTCAGCCGCGTTGCCACATCGCCATGGCCTTTCGGATGGCGCCGCGTGCGGCGATCGACGGCATGTTCATCGGCATCGACGAGCCCACCCATTCCTTGCGCATGGGCCGCGACCGTAGCGGCCCCTTGCTCATTGCGCTCGGGCCGAAATTCAACACCGGGCAGGACGGCGATGTCGCGGCCCGTTTTCGGGAGCTTGAGCAGTGGGTCCGGCAAAATCTTGAGGCCGGCGACGCGGTATGGCGCTGGGCCAATGAGGACTACGACACGGCCGATCGGGTGCCCTTTGTCGGCCAACCGTCAAAGCAGGCAGCCGGGCTATACGTCGCAACGGGCTTCAATGGGTGGGGCATCAGCAATGGCACCGCTGCAGGTATATCGATTGCCGACCGGATCCGCAGCAAACCCAATTCATGGGCGTCGATCTATGATCCGACGCGCCGATCGCCAAAGGGCTTCAATCAGGGCGGCGACACTCAATCGAGCGTCGCGGACATCGAAGCGATCCCACCTGGTCAGGGCGGCGTGATCCAGCGCGGAAAACAGAAGCTTGCCGTCTGGAAAGACATGAACGGGAAGCCGCACGTGCTCTCTGCTGCCTGCACCCATTTGGGTTGCACCGTGACTTGGAATAATGCGGAGCGCACCTGGGACTGCCCGTGCCATGGCTCGATGTTCTCCGCCGATGGAGACGTAATTCACGGGCCGGCGGTCAAGCCATTGGTTGCCAAGAAGCTACCGTCATTGCGCAGACGACGCCGTGCACGACGCAGGCAGAAATGAATGACAGTTTGGAGTGTCTGCTGTTGGCACCAAGCAGACGTAACGGAATGTCCGCTATCAGGTCGGCTCTTGAGGCTAAAGCAGACGTAGCCCAAGAGGCCCGAAGTACACGCCCTGGCGACTATTCCGGCAGCGCGTAGACGAACAGCGCGCGGCGGTGCATGCCGCCGTGCAGGCAGACAAAGCGCATCACGCGCGGGCCGGCGGCCGCCTCGTATGTCGCCTTGCCGTGATAGACCGTCGCGATGAACATCGGCCCGACGCGGTCGGAATAGCGATCGATGGTGACCTGGGCGCGGTCGATCAGGAAGCTACGGAATGCCGGATTGTGGCGGCGCAGTTGAATGCCGCCGGCGCGCTCGCAGTCGCGGATGCCGTCGAATCGCGTCCGGGAGCGGGGTGCGGCGTCGGCGAACGCGGTGGTGAACAGCAGAACGCCGATCGATGCGATCGTCAGGCCTGGAATTCCCCGGCCCGAAAGCCTCACGCCCACGGTCTCGCGGCCTTCGACTTGTCCTCGAAGGAGTCGATCCTGTCCTTCTTGAGATTGGTGAGGCCGATGTCGTCGAGGCCGTTGAGCATCAGGTGCTTGAGGTGCGGGTCGATCTCGAACTTCACCACGCCGCCGTCCGGCCCGCGGATCTCCTGCTTCTCGAGGTCGATCGACAGCGTCGCGTTGGCGCCGCGCTCGGCGTCGTCGAACAGCTTGGCGAGGTCTTCCTTGCTGACCTTGATCGGCAGCACGCCGTTCTTGAAGCAGTTGTTGTAGAAAATGTCGCCGAACTGGGTCGAGATCACGCAGCGGATGCCGTAGTCCATCAGCGCCCACGGCGCGTGCTCGCGCGACGAGCCGCAGCCGAAGTTGTCCTCGGCGACCAGGATCTTGGCCTTGCGGTAGGCCGGCTTGTTGAGCACGAAATCCGGATTCTCGCTGCCGTCCTCCTTGTAGCGCAG
Organism: uncultured Alphaproteobacteria bacterium; assembly: GCA_963787955.1. GTDB lineage: Bacteria > Pseudomonadota > Alphaproteobacteria > Rhizobiales > Xanthobacteraceae > Z2-YC6860. The sequence goes on from CAWBFG010000024.1 coordinate 152,698, forward strand.
CTCGGAGAACAGGCCGACGCCGAGCCCGGTGCGCTTGATGGTCTTGAGGTACTGCTTGGGGATGATCATGTCGGTGTCGACATTGATGATCTTCAAGGGCGCAGCGACCCCTTCAAGGGTGGTGAATTTTTGCATCGGCCATTCTCCTGGGCATTGTCATGGCGGCCCGGCGGCTGCCGGTCAAGCCCTGTGGCAGCGGCTACTTCCTGGCGCTGCGGTCGAAGTTGGAGTGGTGGGCGACCGTGCCGACCTTGATGTCGTAGGCCGCATAGTAGCGCTCGCGGCCCAGCCGCTGCGCCTTGACGTGCTCGGGGTGCATCCGCCAGGCGCGCTGGCCTTCCTCGTGCTCGAACTCGACGATGGTGACGCGCTCGCCGTCCTCGGCCCAGAAGCCCTTGTGCGAGATGTAGCCCGGGATGGTCATGGCGATATCGCGCATGCGCTCGACCAGCGCGACGTACTCTTCCTGCAGGCCGGGCACGAGGCGCGAGCGGAACACGGTGACGATCATGGCGGTCTCCTGTCCGGTTGGCGCATGTCCTTTTTGGCGAACCGGTCTCCACTTCGCCGGGACATGCGCTAGGCCCCGCGCTCGAACTTGGTGTGGTGCGACGGTTCGAAGATCTTGATGTCGTAGGTGGCGTAGAACTTGGTCCGGGCCAGCCGCTGCGCCTCGATGTGCTCGGCGTTCTTGCGCCACACGGCTTGCGCCTCCTCGCTCTCGAACTCGACGATGGTCACCCGCTCGCCGTCCTCGGCGATGAAACCCTTGTGCCCGATGTAGCCCGGCATGGTGGTGGCGAGTTCGTTCATGCGCTGCGACATCGGCCCATACTCATCCTGCACGTTGGGCATGACGCGCGAGCGGAACACGGTGACGATCATGGCAGGCTCCTTTCGAGCGGACTCGTTCCAGCATGCAGCCGACGGCCGCGCCGGATCAAACGCATCTTTTCAATGACAATTATTCATGCCGGCGATGCAGCCGGTTCATTGTTTCTCATTGCTGCCGCGCACCGACGGAATTTCGCCGACCCATTGCTGCCGGGAGCGGGCCCACACCTGCGACTTCGGCACGAACTGGTCGCGCTGCCGGATGGTGCCGACCCGGATGAAATAGTTCTTCGGCCCGTCTTCCGGCGGCGCCGAGAAGATCGGTGAGCCGCACTTCGGACAGAATGCCTGCTGCCGCTTGTTGCCGCTCTCGGCGGTCTTCACATAGATCGTTGGCGCGCCGCCGGTCATGCGGAAATCCTTGTCCGCCACCGGCACGACGGTGCGGAACGCCGAGCCGGACAGCTGCTGGCAGTCGGTGCAATGGCAGATCGCCGCCTTGTCCGGATCAGCGTCGCCCTCGTAGGCAATGAAGCCGCAGTGACATCCGCCGTCGATCTTCATGGTCATGTCGCCTGTTTCTCGTGTTTCGGGAGCTTGCCAAGTTCGTCGGTCCACGGCCGCGCCGAACGCATCCATTGCTGCCGCTTCGGCGGCAGCTGATCGCGCTGGCGAAGGATGCCGACCCGCACCGTGTAGGACGGCTGAACGCCCTCGCCAACCGTGGTCGAATAGATCGGCGTGCCGCACCTGGGGCAGAAGGTCTGCAGGCGCGGCTTGCCGCTGTCGGCCGTGGTCTTCACGTAGCCGGTCGGTTGGCCGGTCATCTTGAACGTGCTGCCCGCGACCGGAACGGAATTGCGGAACGCCGAGCCGGTGCCGGTCTGGCAATCCGTGCAATGGCAGACCGTGACCCGTTCGGGATCGGCCTCACCTTCGATCGTGATGAAGCCGCAATGGCATTGGCCGTCGACTTTCATGGTTCTCGCTCCTCCACCTTTCGTTTGCGCATGCCCTGTTCGGAAAACCGGTTCCCACTTTTCCGGGACATGCGCTAACCAGCTGCTTCCTCGATCGCCATCATGTCGTCGTCCGACAATCCGAAATGGTGGCCGATCTCGTGCACCAGCACGTGCGTGATGATGTGCCCGAGCGTCTCGTCGTGCTCGGACCAGTACAGCAGGATCGGCACCCGATAGAGCCAGACCATGTTGGGCATCTGCTGTGGCGCGCTGTCGGCCTGAAACGGCAGGCCGACGCCGTGGAACAGGCCCATCAGGTCGAGCTCGCTTTGCACGCCCACGGAATCGAGCACCTCGTCGGTCGGATAGTCCTCGACGCGGATCACCACACCCTCGCACTTGTCGCGAAAGCGCTGCGGCAGCCGCCGGAACGCCTCGGTGGCGATCACCTCGAACTCGACGAGCGAGGGCGCCTTGAGCGGCCGCCAGGCCATAGGATCGGCGAGGGCATGATCGTTCATCGCCGCAGCATAGGCGGTCGCCGAGCTAGTGTCGCGGTTCGGAAGTTCGCCCGAGTTTTCAGCCTGTTCTGAAGCGAACTTCCGAACCAAAGCGACACTAGCAACTTTATGACTCCAGTGTCCCTTTGGACCCGAAGTTCGCAAAGTGCCTGCTGAGCAATCGTGCGAACTTCGAGTCCGGGACACGAGGTTCCATTGCGCGGTTGACGTCAACGCTGCGATGCGAGAGCGTATTGGTCATGTCGGGATTCGCCTCATTCACCGCGGTCGCAGCTGTTGCTGCGCTCATGCTCGGCGGGACGCCATCGCACGCGGCGCCGTTGGATCAAGGGTCACACTCGCCGGCGCTTGAAGCATCGGCGCAGGCTACCTCGGAGAGTATCCGCAGGCGGCCGCGCGCCAGGGTGCGAGTTTATCCGCTCTATCCGCGGCAGGATTACATTTCACTCTATCCGCTGCCTTACGACACCATCGCGTATCCGGGTCCCAACGCGGTGCGGCGTTGCGACGCCAGACTGGTGCAGGAACATCGGCCAAGCGGAACAGTGATCGTGCCGCGTCAGCGCTGCTGGTGGGCGCCGCGCTAGGGCGTGATCCCGAAAAGCGGTAGCCGGTTTCCGCATAACGATCACGCACAAGTAAGGCACTGTCTCGGCAGGCCAATCTGCACAGGATCAACGCAACTTTCCGCGGCCTCGCGCGTTGTTGGTGAGGGGCATCGTGGAGGTGTGTGATGACCAAGATTCTCGCAACGTGCGCGGCCTTGGCGATGACGGCTGCGTTCGCAATGCCGGGGGCGGCGGTTGCGGCAGAAAAGCGCGCGGATGGCGTGCGCAACATCGAACAGACCACTATCGAACAGACCACTGACGTGTCCGCGCAGCGCAGGTATCGGCGCCACGCGTATCGGTATTACGGGCCGCGTTACGGCTCACTACCGGCCATATCGTCCGTACTACTACGATGCGCCGTACTACGCTTACGCGCCGCGCTACTACCGGCCGTACTACGCACCGGGCGTCAGCGTTGGCGTCGGTCCGTTCGGCTTCGGGTTCGGCTTCTAACGAAGCACGCGCTGACAAGAAAAAGGCCCGCCGCGAGGCGGGCCTTTTGTATTCCTCAAGGTGTTTGGCGGTCCGGCGTCGGTGGCCAACACGGTTGCGAGCCTCGTCGTCGCCGTTGCACAGCTGACCTATGTAAAAAGTCAGCAGCCGCCGAATTGTCCGCTGGTGCCGCCAGGCCAGCCGAAGACGAGAGGCTTTCCCGCGCGCTGATGTCGCCATGAGCAGAAAAGAAAAAGGCCCGCCGCGAGGCGGGCCTTTTGCATTGTCGTCGATGTTGTTGGCGTCAGCGCCGCCGACGGCGTCGGACGATTGCCGCCTCCCGAAGGCGCATGTAATTTTCCCGGGTCGGGTTTGCCCCGTCTTTGTCGCACGGGCGACCATCATTCAGGAGTGTGCCATGGTCAAATTTGCAATGGCGGCAATCGCCGCCGCGACGTTGTTCAGCTTGGCTTCGGTTTCTTCAGTTCAAGCGCAAAACAGCCGAAGCTGGGTCGCCAGCAACGGCAACGACGGCAGCGACTGCAGCCGAGCCAATCCGTGCCTGACGTTCAACGGAGCGCTCGCCAAGACAAACCCGGCGGCGAGATCAACGTGGTTGACAGCGGCGACTTCGGAGCCGCCGCCATCGACAAGTCGATCGTCATCCAGAACGACGGCGCAGGCACCGCTGGCGCGCTTGCCGTCTCACTTGTGAGCGGGTTCAACATTCCGGCGTCGGCATCGTGGTCACGTTGCGCGGCTTGACCATCAACGCCGTCTCTTTCGGTGCCGGCGTTGGCGGAGTCAGATTCCTAAGCGGCTTGGCGCTGCACGTCGAAAACTGCACGATCCGAAACTACACGGAAACGATGCATTCGGGATCAATTTCACGCCCGGCGGCAGCGGGACATCGCGGTTGTTTGTGTCGGATACTGTGGTTTCGCGCAACGGCGCATCGTCGACCGGTGGCGGAATTCACGTCCGGCCGTCCGGGTCGGTCAGCGTCAATGCCTCCCTCACCCGCGTCATATCCAAGAACAACACGGTCGGCTTCAAGTCCGACTCTTCCAGCACGACTGGCTTCACCAACCTGACGATCAATGACAGCACAGCCACCGGCAACATCGTGCACGGCGTCTGGGCGGTCGGCGGCGGAGGCGGCACCGACATTTTTCTCGACCGGGTGATTGTCAATGGCAACAACGAGAACGGGTTGCGCGCGGAGAACGCCGGCGCGCGCATCTTCTATTCGTACTCGACCATCACCATCAACGGGGTTGGGCTCGCGCCGCTCAGCGGCGGCCAACTGATCTCCAAGGGCACCAACAACAACCGCGGCAACTTCCTGCCCGGCGCGCCGACCGCGACGCAGGCGCTGGAGTAGGTTCGCGGAGAAGATCTGCGCTTCCTTCAGGGCGCGCGGGAGATGAGCGATGTCCGCTCTTGAGGCTTTTGCCTCAAGAGCGGACATTCCGGCTCGGCGCGAGGCAGTGACAGGCGTCACTCGACGACGCTGGTGGCGAGCACGAGCATCGACGGCGGGATCGTGATGTCGAGGGCCTTCGCCGTTTTGAGGTTGATCACGAATTCGAACTTGGTTGCGATCATCACTGGTAAATCGGCCGGCTTTTCGCCTTTGAGAACGCGGCCCGTGTAGACGCCTGCCTCTCGATAGGAATCCATCTGATCTGGCCCGTAGCTCATCAGGCCGCCCGCGGCCACATGGTCGCTGCTCGAGAAGCTTGTGGGCAGCGCGTAGCGCGCCGCCAGCAGCACCAATTGCTGGCTCCACATTCTGAAATCCGCCTGTGGCGCCACGAACACGGCTCCGATCCTGTGCTGCAGCAAGGCGGCGAGGATCACTTCGATACCGCCGTCTGGCGGGACCCTTTCGACATGCAGCGTGCGCCCAAGGACTTGTGCCGCCGCCAACGCGTCTCTCACATCGGTCCCGGTATTCGGGTTGCGCTGCGCTGCCAGCATGCCGATCGGCGCGCCCGCAGGCACCACGGCGCTGAGCAGTTCCAGCCGCTTCGCAACGAGCTTGTTGGAAAGGAACGTCACGCCGGTGACGTTGCCGCCGGGCCGGTTCATGCTGGCGACCAAGCCCACTTCAACCGGATCGACGCCGGTGGCGAACACGACTGGGATGGTCGAGGTCGCAGCTTTGGCGGCGTACGCAGGCGGCGTGGTGTTGGCGAAAATGACGTTGACCTTGCGCCGGACCAGTTCGGCCGCTAGCTCCGGCAGACGGTCATTGCGGCCGTCGGCGAAGCGGTGCTCGATGGTAACGTTCCGACCCGCGACAAAGCCAACCTCCTGCAACCCCCGAAGGATCGCCGGCATCCGCGCGGCCTCCGAAGCTTGAGTCTGGCTGTGCAGGATGCCGACCACGGCATCGCCGGCTGCTGCGCGTGCACTGTGAGCGGCCACCCAGCCGCAGCACCACCAAGGGCCGTGAGAAATTCCCGCCGCCTCATGCCTGCACCTGGGCCCTGCACGAAGCATCGTATCGGCTCAAACGAGCACTTTGATAGGGGCTGAATCCGGTTTCGCTACGGCAACATGAGATGCTGGCCAATGTCCGAGATGAGTCATTGGAGGACATGACGGCATAAATGGCATCAACATCAAAGCGGCGCGTGAGTCAGCGCCACTCCCGGACGTCGACGAACTTGCCGGCGATCGCGGCAGCCGCCGCCATCGCCGGCGACACCAGATGGGTGCGGCCGCGATAGCCCTGCCGGCCTTCGAAGTTGCGGTTCGAGGTGGAAGCGCAGCGCTCGCCCGGCTTGAGCTTGTCGGGATTCATGGCGAGGCACATCGAGCAGCCCGGCTCGCGCCAGTCGAAGCCGGCGGCCTTGAAGATCTTGTCGAGGCCTTCCGCCTCGGCCTGCTGCTTCACCAGGCCGGAGCCGGGCACGATCATCGCGTAGACACTTGAGTTGACGGTCTTGCCGGCGGCGACACGCGCCACCTCGCGCAGGTCCTCGATGCGCGAGTTGGTGCATGAGCCGATGAACACGCGGTCGAGCGCGATGTCGGTGATCTTCTCGCCGCCCTTCAATCCCATGTAGTCGAGCGAGCGCTCGGCGGCGCGGCGCTTGTTCTCGTCGGCGATCTCGGCGGGCACCGGCACGCGGCCGGTGATCGAGGTGACCTGCTCGGGGCTGGTGCCCCAGGTGACGATCGGGGGCAGCTTGGCGGCATCGAGCCTGATCTCGCGGTCGAAGTGCGCGCCGTCGTCGGTCGGCAGCGTGTCCCAGTAGCGGATCGCGTCGTCCCACAGCTTGCCCTTCGGCGCCTTGGGGCGGCCCTTCACGTACTCGTAGGCCTTCGCGTCGGGCGCGATGAAGCCGGCCTTGGCGCCGGCCTCGACCGACATGTTGCAGACCGTCATGCGGCCTTCCATCGAGAGCGCGCGGATCGCTTCGCCGGCGTATTCCAGCGAATAGCCGGTGCCGCCGGCGGTGCCGATCTCGCCGATGATGGAAAGGATGATGTCTTTCGCGGTGACGTTCGCCGGCAATTTGCCGTCGACCAGCGCGCGCATGTTCATCGACTTCTTCTGCACCAGCGTCTGCGTGGCCAGCACGTGCTCGACCTCGGAGGTGCCGATGCCGTAGGCCAACGCGCCGAACGCGCCGTGCGTCGCGGTGTGGCTGTCGCCGCACACCAGCGTGACGCCGGGCAGGGTGAAACCCTGCTCGGGGCCGATGACGTGGCAGATGCCCTGCCGGATATCGAATTCGTCGAGATATTCCAGGCCGAACAGCTTGGCATTCTCGGCGAGATAGGCGATCTGCGCCGCGCTCTCCGGATCGGGATTGGGCAGGTTGCGGTCCGAGGTCGGCACGTTGTGGTCGACCACCACCAGCGTCTTTTCCGGCGCGCGGACCTTGCGGCCCGACAGCCGCAGGCCTTCGAACGCCTGCGGCGACGTCACCTCATGGACGATGTGGCGGTCGATGTAGAGGAGCGCGGTGCCATCCGGCGCTTCGTGGACCAGATGGTCGTCCCAGATCTTGTCGTAGAAGGTGCGGGGTTTCATGGCGTTGAACCTTGAGAACGATGAACGGAAGCGGCGAATGGGGCCGCGCTGCGCGGCGGCGTGCCGCCTAGCGGTGCGCCTGCACCGACGCCGTCAGCCTGCCGAAAAAGCGCGCCGGCAGGCGCTCGTGGTCGTCGAGAACGATCCGGTGAGCGTTGCAAACCTTGGACATGGTCTAGATATAGCCAGCCGCGGTCTCGGCAACAACACTGCGCATGCGGCGCCGGAAGCCCAGGCAAGCAAAAGGCCGGACAACCCGGCCTTTGCAACGTACGCCCGAATAGCCGGAATCACTTCGTCTCGGCTTCCCCCGCAACGTCCGTCGTCTGGCCGCCGTGATGCGCGCCCTCGGCGATGCGCGCCGACTTGCCGCGGCGGCCGCGCAGGTAATACAGCTTGGCGCGGCGCACCTTGCCGCGGCGCACCAGCTTGATCGAGTCGAGCATCGGCGAGTAGAGCGGGAACACGCGCTCGACGCCCTCGCCGTAGGAAATCTTACGCACCGTGAAGTTCTCGTTCACGCCGCGGCCGGAGCGGCCGATGCAGACGCCCTCGTAGGCCTGGATGCGGGTGCGCTCGCCCTCGACGACCTTGACGTTGACGATCACCGTGTCGCCGGGCTCGAAATCGGGGATCTCCTTGCCGGCCGAGAGCTTCTGAAGCTGCTCTTTTTCGAGTTGCTGGATGATGTCCATGGCGAGGGTCTCCGTCGGCAAATGCGCAGGCTGGGCAGCGCAAACGAGGCTGGTTTTCCGGGTTCGGGCGAGCTTCTACGCGAAAGTATTTGGCTTGTCACCCTTTCGATGACCCACCATCCGGGTCATTCCGGGACGCCCCGAAGGGGGGGACCCGGAATCCAGAACCACTGCCGGGGGCGCTGGATTCCGGGTTCGCGGGCTTTGCCCGCGCCCCGGAATGACGGCCCGTTTGATAGGCCGCCCAGAGGTCCGGGCGCCGCTCGCGGGTCAGCCGCTCCGCCTCGGCGCGCCGCCAGGCCTCGACCTTGGCGTGGTCGCCGCCGGTCAGGACGTCCGGGATGGCTTGGCCCTCGAATGTGGCCGGCCGGGTGTATTGCGGATATTCGAGCAGGCCGTCGGCAAAGCTCTCGTCGGCGCCCGAAGCCTCCTTGCCCATCACGCCGGGAATCAGCCGGACGCAGGCGTCGAGCAGCACCAGCGCCGCGATCTCGCCGCCGGAGAGCACGTAGTCGCCAATCGAGACCTCCTCGAGTTGCCGCGCCGCGATCAGCCGTTCGTCGATCCCTTCGAAGCGGCCGCAGACGATGACCGCGCCGTTACCCTGTGCCAGCGCGGCGACCCGCGCTTGCGTCAGCGGCACGCCGCGCGGGCTCATCAGCAGCCGAGGGCGGCCATCGGGAGTAACCGCGTCGATCGCGCGCGCCAGCACGTCGGCCTTCATCACCATGCCGGGTCCGCCGCCGGCCGGGGTGTCGTCCACGGTGCGGTGCTTGTCGGTGGCATGGGCGCGGATGTCGACTGTATCGAGCGCCCACAGCCCGGAGGCCAGTGCCTTGCCGGCGAGACTGATGCCGAGCGGACCGGGAAACATCTCGGGGAAGATGGTGAGGACACTGGCGCGCCACATGATCGCCCTCACTCGATCAAGGTCGGCGGCGTCACGACGATGCGCTTGCCGGCGATGTCGACCGCCGGCACCGCGTCGGCGTTGAACGGCACCAGCAGCGACGCACCACCGTCGGCGGGCGCGATCTCGATGATGTCGCCGGCGCCAAAATTATGGATCGCTTTCACGGTGCCGAGCGCATCGCCGTCTTTGGTCACTGCACTGAGTCCGATCAGGTCGGAGTGGTAGAACGTGTCGGCATCCTCGGTCGGCGGCAGCCGATCGCGCGGCACGTAGAGCTTGAGATTGGTCAGCCGCTCCGCGGCGCTGCGGTCGCTAACGCCGACGAGGCGCGCCACGAAGTGATCCTTCGCCGGGCGCAGCGCCTCGATCTCGAAGCGCTGCGTGCCGTCCTCGCTTTCCAGCGGGCCGTAGGACGTCACCGCCTCCGGCTCCTGCGTAAATGACCGCAGCCTTACCTCGCCGCGAATGCCGTGCGCGGCGCCGATCTGGGCAACGCAGATGCGCTCGGCCACGGCGCGCTACATGACGGCGAGCATCAGCCCGCTGCCTTGGCGGCGGCCGCGTCTTCCCTGACCTTGGCGTCAGCCTTGGTTTTTGCCTCGGCTTTGGCGGCCTCCGCGGCCTTGGTCGCCTCTTCCTTCTGGGCTCTGCGCTCCTTGCGCGGGATCGCCTTCTCCGGATTGTTGCGCTTCTCGCGCTTGGCGACGCCGGCGGCGTCGAGGAAGCGCATCACGCGGTCGGACGGCTGCGCGCCCTTGGCGACCCACGCCTTCACCTTGTCGAGATCGAGCTTGAGCCGCTCGGTCTTTTCCTTCGGCAACAACGGATTGAAGTAGCCGAGCCGTTCGATGAAACGGCCGTCGCGCGGCGCGCGGCTGTCGGCGACCACGATGTGATAGACCGGGCGCTTCTTGGTGCCGGCACGGGCCATACGGATGACAACAGGCATTGCGGTTCCTTTCTAGGTCTAGTTCAGCGGTTGATATGTGTCCCGGACGCAGCGCCGCGTGGAACGCTGCGCTGCTGATCCGGGACCGTTTCCAAATTCGGTGTCCGTAACGGTCCCGGTTCTGCAGCGCACCACCATAGCGCGCGAAGACGCGCGTAAACGCGCTGGTGGGTGCTGCGCTGCGCCCGGGACACGAGAGCGAGTTTTGACGCGGCTCACTTCTTCTTTCCCAGTCCCGGTAATCCCGGCGGCGGTCCGCCGAGTCCTGGCAGCCTTCCGCCACCGAGGCCGGGCAAGCCGGGAAACTTCGGCGCCAGGCCAGGCATGGTCGGTGGCAAGCCAGGCGGCGCGCCGGGCGCGCTGGGAGGAGCGCCGGGCAATCCCGGCAGTCCGCCCGGCATCTGCTCGGCGAGCTTCGCCATCTCTTCCGGCGACGGCATTCCGCCGCCCATGCCCATCATGCGGGCGAGCCCCGCCATCGGCCCCTTCGCCTTGCCGCCGCTCATCACCTTCATGAGGTCGGCCATGCTGCGGTGCATCTTGAGGAGCTTGTTGACCTCCTCGACCTTGGTGCCGGAGCCGGCTGCGATGCGCTTCTTGCGGCTGGCCTTGAGGATGTCGGGATGCTTGCGCTCACCCGGCGTCATCGAGTCGATGATCGCCATCTGCCGCTTGAGCACGCTGTCGTCGAGGTTGCGCTCGGCCAGCTGGTTCTTGATCTTGGCGACGCCGGGCATCATGCCCATCAGCCCGGTCATGCCGCCCATCTTCTCCATCTGGGTGAGCTGGCCGCGCAGATCGACAAGGTCGAACTGACCCTTGCGCATCTTCTCGGCCGCGCGCATCGCCTGCTCGCGGTCGATGTTGGCGGCGGCCTTCTCGACCAGCGAGATGATGTCGCCCATGCCGAGGATGCGGCCGGCGATGCGTGCCGGGTCGAAGTCCTCCAGCGCGTCCATGCGTTCGCCGACACCGATCAGCTTGATCGGCTTGCCGGTGACGGCACGCATCGACAGCGCGGCGCCGCCGCGGCCGTCACCGTCGACGCGGGTGAGGACGATACCGGTGAGACCGAGCCGCTCATCGAACGCGCGGGCGAGATTGACCGCGTCCTGGCCGGTCAGGCTGTCAGCGACCAGCAGGATTTCGTGCGGACCAGTCGCGCCTTTCACCTCGGCGGCTTCGGTCATCGGCGCTTCGTCGAGCGTGATGCGGCCCGCGGTGTCGAGCAGCACGACGTCGTAGCCGCCGAGCCGCGCCGCCTGCATGGCGCGCACCGCGATCTGCTGCGGTGACTGGCCTTCGACGATCGGCAAGGTCTCGACGCTGACCTGCTGGCCGAGCACCGCGAGCTGCTCCATCGCGGCGGGGCGGCGCGTGTCGAGCGACGCCATCATGACCTTGCGGCCGTCGCGCTCGGTGAGCCGCTTGGCGATCTTGGCCGTGGTGGTGGTTTTGCCGGAGCCCTGCAGGCCGACCATCATGATGGCGACCGGCGCCGGCGCATTGAGATCGATCGGCTTGGCGTCGGCGCCGAGCGTCGCCACCAGCTCGTCGTGAACGATCTTCACGACCATCTGGCCGGGCGTCACCGATTTGATGACGTCGATGCCGACCGCGCGCTGCTTGACGTGGTCGACAAAGGCGCGCGCCACGTCGAGCGAGACGTCGGCTTCGAGCAACGCGCGGCGCACCTCGCGCATCGCCTCATCGATGTCGGCCTCCGCCAGCGCGCCGCGCCGCGTCAGGCGGTCGAGCACTCCAGACAGGCGATCCGACAGATTGTCGAACATCGTTCTCTATCTCGACCTCGTCCTGAGGAGCGTGGGTAGCACGCGTCTCGAAGGGCGGGGTCGCCCGGGTTTTGTCCCATCCTTCGAGACGCCGCCTTCGGCGGCTCCTCAGGATGAGGCCCTCGCAAGCACTTCGGCGCCCGAGGGCGCATCGCGCTGTCGGGCGGTTACCTCCGGCCTCACAGGACCGGTCGGCGGGCTCCAAATAACGGCTCTTTGAGAGCGGGACTTACTTGGGCCGGGGGACCGGTGGAGTCAAGAAATTCGGGGCTTGTACAGCGACCGTGCCTCGTCTATATTTTGACCGGTCAAATTGACCGGTCAAAATATGAAACAAGTCCAATCCTCGATCGCCAAGGCGCAGTTCGCCGAACTGCTCGATGAAGTCGAGCGCGGCGAGACGGTGATCATCACCCGCCACGGCAAACCAGTCGCGCGCCTGGTGCCGGATGAAGAGGCCCGCAAGCAGCGGTTTGATCGCGCGGTCGAACGGATGAACACGCGTCGGAAGCAAAACAAGCCTGCAACCGTCGAAGAAATCATTGCTTGGAAAAGCGAAGGCCGGCGATAGGCATGCCGCTCGTCGTGGACCTATCCGTCATGATGGGATGGCACTTCGAGGGCGAGAGGTCGCCTGAAGCGGATGCTATTCGTGCCAAATTGCGGGCGGACGAGGTGCTTGTCCCAGCACATTGGTGGTTTGAACTCCGGAACGTCCTTCTGGTTGGGGAACGTCGCGGTCGCGCCGGGCCTGAAGATACCGCTGGTTTCCTCGACGACCTTCGCGAACTTGTCATCTCGATTGCTTTGCTTCCAGACGAGAACGCGGTGCTGACACTGGCACGCGCTCACCGGCTGACATTCTACGACGCCGCATATCTGGAGCTGGCGAAGCGGGAAGGTGTTGCGCTGGCGACGTTCGACGGCGACCTCATCGCGGCTGCAAAAGCAGAGGGGGTGCCGTTGGCATGATGATCAGAAGCGAGCGGAGAGTTGCGGTCATCCATGATATGTGCGCGACATGACCATTGCCGTCACGATTCGCGCCCGTCCGCTGACGTTTCTGTTCGGCCTGGCCGGGGTGTCGCTGCTAGCGTTGTTCGCGTTCGTGCCGCCGATCCCGCAGAGCCAGCTCTATCACCAGTTTGCCGACCAGCGGCTGCTGTGCGGGGTACCGAATTTCTGGAACGTGGTGTCGAACGTGCCGTTCATCCTGGTCGGTGCGCTGGGGCTCGCACGCGTGCGTGGAAGTCTCTCTGCCACCGTGTTCTTTCTGGGTGTGTTCCTGACTGGGTTCGGCTCCTCCTATTACCATTGGCGCCCAGATGACACCGGCCTGTTCTGGGACCGCCTGCCGATGGTGATCGCGTTCATGGCGATCCTTGCCAACGTGATCGAGGAGCGGATCGACGAGCGCGTAGGCCGCTTGCTGCTATGGCCGCTGGTGGCGCTCGGCATTTTCAGCCTGCTGATCTGGCTCAAGACCGACGACCTGCGGCTCTACGGCTGGGTGCAGTTCTTTCCCTGCGTGGTGCTGCCGCTGATGTTCTGGCTGTTGCCGCCGAAGTACACCGGGACCGGGTACTGGTTCGCCGCCGCCGGGCTCTACGTGCTCGCCAAGGTGCTGGAGTTCGCGGACGTCGGCATCTTTGCGGCGGGGTATCTGCTGAGCGGCCACTCTCTCAAGCACGTTGTTGCCGCCGGCGCGTGTTACGCGGTCTATCTCGCGTTCCGGACCCGGCAGCCGGTGCGCTGAGGCGTCGCCGGCGTGCTCAACGCAACGGGCCGTAGACTTCGATCTTGGTGTCCTTGTCGTCCATGTCGCCGTAGAAAATCTCGATGGTCTCGATACCTTTGAGGCGGCGCACGTTGGGCTTCTCAAGCTCGTCCAGCACCTTGCGCCGGATCGGGATCGATGCCTTGTAGCCGCCGACGCCGGTTGCGACATAGGCGGGCCCCTTGAGCAGGCGGACCTCCATGTTCTTGCCCACGCGGCCCGGTTTCACCTTGCTCGCGGGGTCGATCAGATAGCCGGCCCTGATGCGGAAAGTCTTGAGGCCGATCACCTCGTAAATGACGACTTCGGCGTCCGCCAATTTGATGTTGCGATCGTCAGCCTGTTCCTCGACCTCTTCGAACGCTTCGTTGATCTTGTCGCCGAAATCGTCCCAGTCGCCGGACTTGAGCGCGGTCATGACATGGACTTCAGGCAGCTTGCCGAGCGTGGCAGCGTCCTGGGCCTTGGCCGGAAGGGCGAGCGCAAACGCCAACGGAATGAAGGACAGCCAGCGCAGCATGACCGTTCACTTCACCGGCACGTAGACGTTCACCACCAGCTTGTCCTCGTCGGTCGTCACCGGGTCGGTCTCGTATTCCTCGACGAAAATGTCCTGCGCTTCGAGCCGCTTCTCGTCGAGGTGATTGGTGATCGCTTCGTAGGTGTTGTCCATCGAGTCGTAGGAACCGCGATGGACGAACTTGAGGGCGCGGCCGGCCGGCGACTTGCCGACCTCGATGTCGCCGCGGGGTGGGTCCCTCGGCTCTTCAGCGATCGGCACCGCAGCCTGGAACTGGAACCCGGTGTCATCGGCCGAGGTGTAGATCGTCATCGACGGGCCGGCGCGCTTGATGCCCTGCTTGTCGAGGAACGCGTAGACCGACTTGAAGGCGTCGATCAGGGTTTCGTAGGCATTGTCCCAGGTGCCGTTGCCTTTGAGGTAGACGATGGTCTTCGCGGTCAGGGTTATTTCCTCGCCGAACGGGTCGCTGCTCAACCGGGGCGGCGGCGGCTGCGGGAACGGCGGCGGTGGCGGGTCGGCCTGCACTGGCGGCACTGGCGGCATTGGCGGCGCTGGCACCGGCGCCTGGGCAAGCGCCGCGCCCACCCCGAACGCCAAAGCAGCGGCGAAGGCAGCAGCCCGCAGCAAACACGTCATCGATGTCTCCTCGCCCCGCGCCCCCGACTCGGCGCGGCGGAAACTTAGCACTCCGGAACCGGCGCAGTATGACTGAAATGGCGCCGCGCCGGGCGTCCTGCAAGCCGCTCCGACCGTGGCCGCGCCAGCGACCCTCTGGCCATAGCTCGGCATTTCCCCATATAAGTCCGGCCCATCGGTATCATCATGAGCGCGCTGGCCAACCGTCCGTTTGTCAAGATGAACGGTCTCGGCAACGAGATCGTGGTCGTCGATATGCGCGGTCAGCCGGCGCCGATCGGCGAGGCGGTAGCACGCGCTGCTGCGTCGCCGTATGGTGGCGCGCCATACGATCAGCTGATGGCGCTTTACCCGCCGCGCACCGTGGGCACCGAGTCCTTTATTCAGATCTTCAACAACGACGGGTCGGAATCCAACGCCTGCGGCAATGGCATGCGCTGCGTCGCCTCGCTGATCGCCCGTGAGACCGGCAAGGACAGGCTGGCGTTCGAAGTCGATGGCCGCGTGCTGCAGACCTGGAAGAATGCTGACGGTCGTTTCACGGTTGACATGGGCGAGCCGCGCTTCGCCTGGAACGAGATTCCGCTCGCCGAGGAATTCCGCGATACCCGCGCGGTCGAATTGCAGATCGGTCCGATCGACAAGCCGATTCTGCACACCCCCTCGGTTGTGAGCATGGGCAACCCGCACGCGGTGTTCTGGGTCGACGATGTCAACGCCTACGACCTCGCCAAGATCGGGCCGTTGCTCGAGCATCATCCGATGTTCCCGCAGCGCGCCAACATCTCGCTTGCCAACGTGCGGTCGCGCGACGAGATCGCGATCCGCACTTGGGAGCGTGGCGCCGGCCTCACCAAGGCCTGCGGCTCGGCCGCCTGCGCGGCTGCCGTCGCGGCGGCGCGCCTCAAGCGCACGGGACGCAAGGTGACGATCGTGCTGCCGGGCGGCGCTCTCGATATCGAGTGGCGCGAGAGCGACAACCACGTTCTGATGACCGGCCCGGTACAGTTTGAGTACGAAGGACGCTTTGCGGCGGCGTTGTTCGAGAACGCTAGCGTGGGATGAGGCAATGAGCGTCGACGTCCTCACCTTCGGCTGCCGGCTCAATGCTTATGAGTCCGAGGTGATCCGCCGCGATGCCGCCCAACTCGGCGACGCCGTGGTGGTAAACACCTGCGCCGTCACCGCCGAAGCGGTGCGCCAGGCGCGCCAGGCGATCCGCAAGGTGCGCCGCGCGCGGCCCGATGCGCGCATCGTGGTCACCGGCTGCGCCGCGCAGACCACGCCGCAGGAATTCGCCGGCATGCCAGAAGTCGATCGCGTCATCGGCAACGAGGAAAAGCTCGATGCCACGACCTGGTCTGCACTTGACGCCGAGCCGCGCGTGGTCGTCGGCGACATCACGGCGGCGAAGCATCTGACGCCGCGGTCTGTCGACGCGTTGGAAGGCCGTACACGCGGCTTCGTGCAGGTGCAGACCGGTTGTGATCATCGTTGCACCTTCTGCGTTATCCCGTTCGGCCGCGGCAATTCGCGTTCTTTGGCGGTGGCCGACGTGGTGGCGCAAGTGCGACGCCTCACCAGCAACGGCTATCGTGAGGCCATCCTCACCGGAGTTGACATCACCAGCTACGGCGCCGAGCTGCCCGGCGCGCCCAGGCTCGGCGCACTGGTGAAAGAGGTGCTCAGGCAGGTGCCGGACTTGGAGCGGCTACGCCTTTCGTCCATCGATTCGGTTGAAGCCGACGCCGATCTCTACGATGCGCTCGGCAACGAGCCGCGGTTGATGCCGCACCTGCATCTGTCGCTGCAGGCCGGCGACGACCTGATCCTCAAGCGTATGAAGCGGCGGCATTCGCGCGCCGACGCGGTCGCGTTTTGCGAACATGTGCGGCGGTTGCGTCCTGGCGTGGTGTTCGGCGGCGATATCATCGCCGGCTTCCCGACCGAAAGCGAAGCCAAGTTCGCCCGGTCGCTTGAATTGGTCGATGAGTGTGGGCTCACGCATCTCCATGTGTTTCCGTTCTCGCCGCGCCCGGGCACGCCGGCGGCGCGGATGCCGCAGCTTCCCCGCGACGTCATCAAAGAGCGCGCCGCGCGGCTGCGCGCCAAGGGGGCGACAGCACTCGAGCGCTATCTCGACAGCGAAGTCGGCGCGCGGCGCCGTGTGCTCACTGAATTGGGCGGCATCGGCCGCACCCCGCAGTTTACGCCGGTGCGGTTCAACCGACCGGTCGAGCGCGGTTTGATGCTCGATGTGACGATGGCCGGCCACGACGGCCTGCACTTGCTGGCGGCCTGATGGCAAATCGCGCACGCCGCGCTAAGATGAGCTGACGGAATCGGGAGACATACGATGACTGCTTCGAACGGCAACGGCCACGCCATCACCACCATGGCGCAGCTCGAGACACTTTATTCGGAAGGCGTCTATCCGCCGGCGAAGTTCAAGGAGGTCGACCGTATCACCAACGCTTACCGCAAGTTGGTCGAGGCGTCGCCGTTTTTTGCGCTCGCGACGATCGGGCCGGATGGTCTCGACTGCTCGCCGCGCGGCGATCCCAACGGTTTCGTGCGTGTGGTCGACGACCAAACCATCGTGATCCCTGACCGCCGCGGCAACAACCGCATCGACAGCCTGCGCAATCTCATCAGCGATCCGCGCGTCGCGCTGCTGTTCCTGATTCCGGGCGTCAGCGAGACGCTACGCATCATGGGGCGCGCCACAATCTCGACCGATCCCGCGCTGTGCGAAAGCTTCATCATGCAGGGCAAGGCGCCGTGCAGCGTGCTGGTAGTGAAGGTCGAGAAGGTGTTCTTCCAGTGCGCCAAGGCGATCGTGCGCTCCAAGCTGTGGGATCCGAAGACCCAGATCGAGCGCTCCACGTTGCCGACGGCCGGCGTAATCCTCGCCGAGATCACTGGCGGAAAGCTCGGCGGGCCTGAGCATGACAAGCTCGCGCCGGAACGCATAAAGGCGACGATTTACTAGTACTCGCTCTCGTGTCCCGGCCAAGCGAGCCATAAGCGCGTTCACGCGCGTCTTCGACGCGCGGTGGCGAGCGCTAGCGGCACCCAGCTTTCTAATCAAACCGGGGTCCCGGATCGGCGCGCCGGCTCGCTTCGCCGCTTGTCCGCGACACGAGATTTTGCCCAGCCGCGCCGGCAGCAGCATCTTTCCCATCCCACCCGCACGCCTTCAACCGCTCATGCATATGTGCCGGCACGGGCGCCACCGCGCGGATCGGCTCACGGTTCTTGTAGAGTGGCACTGTCACTTCCCGCGCATGCAACTGGAGACGCGAACCGCCGGAGCGAGGCGCGGTGCCGTAGATGTTGTCGCCGACGATCGGCCATTGCATCGCCGCGCAATGTACGCGCAACTGATGGGTCCGGCCGGTGAGCGGCTCGAGTCCCAGCCAGGTCATGCCATCGCCGCGTCCCATTACCTGCCACATGGTCGATGACGGCAACCCGCTCGGATCCGGCTTCATCCACCAGCCGCGGTTATCGTCGAGCTTGCTCAGGGCCAGGTCGATGCGTCCTTCCGACTCCGCGGGGCCACCTTCGACCACCGCCCAATAGGCCTTGCCGATCTTGCCGTGGCGGAACAGATCACTGAGATTGGCCAGCGCCTTGCGGTGGCGGCCCAGCACCAGACAGCCGGAGGTTTCGCGGTCGAGCCGGTGGGCGAGCGCGGGCGGCCGCGGCAGCCCGAATTGCAGTGCCGGGAAATCATCCTCCAGGCACGGTCCGCCTTTCGGCCCCTTGTGCACGGCGACGCCCGCGGGCTTGTCGATGATCAGCATCAGCCCGTCGCGGTAGAGCAAGCGGCTCACCATCTCTTCCGGTGTCATAGGGAAACGCGTATCACGGCAGCCGGCATGAACGACAGCACCAACGAAACCGCGGCGGAATCCAGCGAAAAGAAGAGCTGGTGGGGCAAGCTCACCGGCGGCCTGAAGCGCACCTCGTCGGCGCTTGGAACTGCGATCGCTGACATTGTCACCAAGGGTCCGATGGACCCCGCGACACTCAATGAGATCGAAGAGGCGTTGATTCGCTCCGACCTCGGCCTGGAGTCGGCAGCCAGCGTCACCGAAATCATCAGCCGTGGCTGGTACAAGCAGGCGATCACGGCGGAGGAAGTGAAGGGCATTATCGCCGACCACGTCGCCAAGGTGCTCGAGCCGGTGGCGAAGCCGCTGGTGATCGGTACCGCGAAGCCTTTCGTGGTGCTGGTGGTCGGTGTCAATGGCTCCGGCAAGACCACGCTGATCGGCAAGCTCGCGTCAAAGTTCGCCGCTGAGCGCCGCAAGGTCGTGCTGGCGGCCGGCGACACGTTTCGCGCCGCTGCGATCGATCAACTCAAGATCTGGGGCACGCGCACCGGCGCCCATGTGGTCGCCAGCGCACCGGGCGCCGATGCCGCTGGCGTTGCATTCGATGCACTGGCGCACGCGAAGCGCGACGGCGCCGACGTGCTGGTCGTGGACACCGCGGGCCGGCTGCAGAATCGCGCCGAGCTGATGGATGAATTGCAGAAGATCGTGCGGGTGATGAAAAAAGTCGATGCGGACGTGCCGCACGCGGTGCTGCTGGTGCTCGACGCCACCGTCGGCCAGAACGCGCTGTCGCAGGTCGAGATATTCCAGAAAACCGCGGGCGTCACCGGCCTGGTGATGACCAAGCTCGACGGCACCGCGCGGGGTGGCATCCTGGTCGCCATCGCGCAGAAGTTCGGGCTGCCGGTCCATTTCATCGGCGTCGGCGAGGGCGTCGACGATCTCGCAGCCATTCTCCGCGAAGGACTTCGGCAAGGCAGTCGCGCGGGATCGAGTGAACGGTGGACCCTCGCACCCGCACGCTGCTTGAGGCTCCGATCCTGCCGACGCTGCTGCGGCTGGCGATCCCGAACATCGTCACCAGCACCATCCAGGGCTCGATCGGGCTGATCGACATCTACTTCATGGCCAAGCTCGGCACCGACTCGGTGGCGGGCGTGTCGCTGGTGTTTCCGGGCCTGATGCTGATGCAGATGATGTCGGGCGGTGCGATGGGCGGCGGCATCTCTTCGGCGGTCGCACGCGCGCTCGGCGCCGGCCGCCGCGCCGACGCCGATGCCATCGTGCTGCATGCGCTCGTCATCGGCGCGATCTTCGCGGCGTTCTTCTGCGTGGTGGTGGTCGCGAGCGGTCCCTGGCTCTATGCCGCGCTGGGCGGCCATGGCGCGGCGCTCGACGTCGCGCTGACCTATTCGAACATCGTGTTCGGCGGCGTGATCCTGATCTGGAGCTTCAACGTCCTGGCGAACATCCTGCGCGGCACCGGCAACACGGCGATCCCCGCCGTGGTGACGACGGCAGGTGCGGCGCTGCTCGTTCCGCTGTCGCCCTGCCTGATCTTCGGCTTCGGCCCGTTCCCGCAACTCGGCGTGGCCGGCGGCGCCATCGCGCTTCTCAGCTACTACGGGCTCGGCACGATCATCTATGCCGCTTACCTGTGGTCGGGGCGCAGCGTGGTGCGGCCGAACCTGTTCGCCACGCGGCTGCGCTGGCCGCTGTTCTACGACATCTTCCAGGTTGGCGCGGTGGCCTCGGTGATCTCGCTGATGACCAACGTGACGATGGCGCTCACGACGGCGCTGATCTCGACGTTTGGCGCGGCGGCAATCGCCGGCTACGGCGTCGGCACGCGGCTTGAGTACATGCTGGTGCCGCTGTCGTTCGGCTTCGGCGGCGCGCTGGTTGCGCTGGTCGGCACCAACATCGGTGCCGGCAATCGCGAGCGGGCGCTGCGCGCCACCTGGATCGGCGGCTGGGTGTCGTTCGCGCTGACGGGAATCATCGGCGCGCTGGCCGCGCTGTTTCCGGCTGCATGGCTGTCGCTGTTCGTCAGCGATCCGGCGGTGATCGAGGCGGGCAGCGCTTATCTGCGCACGGTCGGGCCGTTCTACGGCTTCTTCGGGCTCGGCATGGCGCTCTACTTCGCCTCGCAGGGCGCGGGCACGTTGAGATGGCCGCTGCTCGCCGGGTTTCTGCGCATGATCGCCGCGATCGGTGGCGGATACATGATCCTGAAATTGACGGGCAGCCTGACCGCGGTGTTCTTGACGCTCGGGCTGGCGCTGGCGCTGTTCGGCACGATGATCGCGGTCGCGGTTGCGCGCGGCGTGTGGTTTCCCGACAGGAATGCTAGACAACGGCCATGACAGAACAGACCCAACCCAGTCCGCTCGTGAAGCTGGCGCTCGATCTCGGGCCGCTGCTGTTGTTCTTCTTCGCCAACTCTAGGCCGGCGCTGTTCGAGCCGCTGATTCGGCCGATCATTCCGGCTGCGGTCGCGACCGGCGAACGCGCCGGCATTTTCGTCGCCACCGCGGTGTTCATGGTGGCGATCCTGGTCGCACTCGCGGTGTCGTATGCGCTGACGCGGCGACTGCCCATGATGGCGCTGGTCTCGGCCGTCGTGGTGGTGGTGTTCGGCGGGTTGACGCTGGTGTTGCAGGACGAGCTGTTCATCAAGCTCAAGCCAACCATCATCTATCTGCTGTTTGCCGGCACGCTGTTCGGCGGCATTCTGTTCCGCAAGCCGCTGCTCGCCATGGTGTTCGACCAGATGTTCAATCTCACCGCGGAGGGCTGGCGCAAGCTGACGGTGCGCTGGGCGTTGTTCTTCCTCGCGCTCGCCGTCCTCAATGAGATCGTGTGGCGGACGCAATCCACCGACACCTGGGTCACATTCAAGGTGTTCGGCGTGATGCCGCTGACCTTCGTGTTCGCGATGCTGCAATATCCACTGCTGACGAAATACGCCGCCAGTCCAAAGGACTAGCTGTAATTCCGCAGCATGCGATTCTCGGTGTAGCGCAGATAGCCGCGCCGCGAGATCGAGCGCTTTGCCGCCTCGAAATCCGTCACGCCGAACACCGCAGCATGAACCGCATTCTGCAGCTCGGTGTGGTAGAGCCAACCCTGTCTGGCCTGTACCGCCGGCAGCCGATGGCCCGACCGCGTATCAGTGGCGCAGTATTCGATCAGGTTGTCGCCGTTGCGAAAAAGGAAGATCCCCATTGCGTCGCGCTCAGCTGGGAACGAGCCTACAGCCTCCAGCACGACAAGATTATTCAATCCGCATTGCCGCGCACGGCTGGCTGCGGATTATCACCAGATTTATTGAGCGGCCGGAGTTCTCGCGGCCGCCCGCATGCGCACCGTCGCCGTAGCGATCACTTGAGATCGTCGGGAACCTTGCCGCCGTTGGCCGCGAGCTTCACCATCACCTGCTTGTGCAGCCAGATGTTCATTTTGGCCGAGTCGTTCGTGTCGCCGGTGTAGCTCAGCTCCTTGGCGAGCTCCTTGCGGGCACCGAGACTGCTGTCGAGACCCAGAAGCTTCATCAGGTCAACGATCGACTTGCGCCAGTCGAGCTTCTCTTTGTTGTTGGCGGCGAGGTTTGTCAGCACCGCTTCGACGTCCACTTGTGACATCGGAGCCGTCACGGTCGCCGTTGCGGTGCCTCCGCCTGCAGGCGCTGCGCCCGATGCGTCTGGCGCGGCTGATGCAGTACCCGGAACCGTGGTCGCGGCGCTGGGGCCACCGAAAATCGCGGACATGATCTTTCCGAAGATGCTCATGGCTCGCTCCTCATTTGTTGGTTTGCTCAATGGTCAAGACAATACGCCATCGCGCATTGCATGATCACGACAATTGGGCGCGCCAATTGTGGCGCTTATGGCGCGCCGAGCGCTTTCTCGATCGCCGGTTTGAGCGCAGCTTCCAGGTTGCCCGGCGTGATCGGTCCGACCAGCTTGTAGGCGATGCGGCCGTCGCGGCCGACCAGAAAGGTTTCCGGCACACCGTAGACGCCCCAGTCGATCGAGGCGCGGCCATTGGCATCGGTGCCGACCGCGACAAACGGATTGCCGTGGCGGCCGATGAAACGCCGCGCGTTGTCGGGCTGGTCCTTGTAGTTGATGCCGACCAGCCGGATCCGCTTGTCATCGGCGAGCTTCATCAGGAGCGGCGCTTCGTCGTGGCAAGGCACGCACCACGATGCCCAGACATTGACCAACGTCACCGCGCCGTTGAAATCGGCGTTGGAAATACCGGGCACGGCCGCACCGTTGTTGGTCAGCCCTCCGAGTGCGGGCAGCGTCGTCTGCGGCACCGGGCGGCCGATCAGGGCCGATGGGATGCGCGATGGATCGCCGCTCCAGAGCCTGAGGTAGAACAAAACCACCAAGCCCAGGAACCCGATCAGCGGCGTTAGCAACATGGCTCGGCGGTGGCTCGCCTTGACGCTACCTGACATCCGCATGTCACGCGATCCTTCCGGCGGCGCGGTCCGAGCGCCGCCCCATGCCACGCGTTTCGAGTTCGTCGAGCGCGCGTTTCTGCGCACGGTGATCGAGCACGATCCAGGCAATCAGCGACAACAGGATGACTCCCGCTGCGCCGTAGGCAGCAACGATAAAGGTTGCGTGTTGGCCGAGATTCATGCGCCGCTTCCCGGCGCTGCTTGGGCCTGCATCAGCATCAGCGTGCGCACCCGCCGCCGCAGGATTTCGTTGCGCATCGCAGCAAGATGCAGCGTCACGAACAGCAGGACGAAGCCAAGCGCCATGACCAGCAGCGGCGTCAGGATGGCGGGATGGATCGATGGCCCGGCCAGCCGCAGCACAGACGCCGGCTGATGCAACGTGTTCCACCAGTCGACCGAGAACTTGATGATCGGCAGGTTGATTGCGCCGACCAAGGTCAGGATCGCGACCGCACGGCCGGCGCGCGAGGGATCGTCCATCGTTCGCCACAGCGTCATGATGCCGAGATACATCAGGAACAGCACCAGCACCGAGGTGAGGCGGGCATCCCAGACCCAATAGGCGCCCCACATCGGTCGGCCCCAGAGCATGCCGGTGATCAGGCACAGCAGCGTGAAGGTGGCGCCGATCGGCGCCGCCGCCTTGGCGGCGACGTCGGCAAGCGGATGGCGCCACACCAGGGTGCCGAGCGCTGCGATGCTCATCAGCGTCCAGACGCCCATCGCAAGCCAGGCTGACGGCACGTGGACGAACATGATCTTCACCACCGCGCCGTGCTGGTAATCCTCCGGCGCGGTGGCGGCGAGGTAGAGCCCGGCTGCCAGCGTCACTGCGGCTGCGCCCACGAGCCACGGCAACGCGCGCTCGGCGAGCGTCAGAAAGCGCGAAGGATTGGCAAGGTCGAGCAGGGCCATCAGCAATTCATTCCATGCCATGCCGCAGCGCGGCCGCGGCAGCGAACGTACTTATCACAAGGCTCGTCAGCGATAACGCGCACAGGATCGTGAACGGCATGCCGAACGGCAGCGGTCCGGCAATGGCGGCTTTAGAGGCGGCGACACCGAAGATCAGCACCGGCACGGTGAGCGGCAATACCAGGACGGCGAGCAGCAGACCGCCGCGGCGCAATGTCACGGACAGCGCGGCGCCAAGCAGGCCGGTGAAAGTGAGCGCGGGCGTTCCCGCCAGCAGCGTTACCGCGACTGCGAGGCCGGCATGGGCGTCGAGGTTCATCAACATGCCGAACAGCGGCGTCGCCACCACAAGGGGCAGCCCGGTCGTGATCCAGTGCGCCAATGCTTTCGCCGCGACGGCGAGTTCGAGCGGGGTCTGCCCGGTGAGGATCAGGTCGAGCGAACCGTCCTCGGCGTCTGCGGCGAGCAACCGGTCGAGCGTGAGCAGGCTCGCGAGCAGCGCGCCGAGCCAAAGGATCGCCGGGCCGATCAGGGCAAGCAATGCGAGGTCGGGTCCGATCGCGAACGGCGCCAGCACCACGACGGTGAGAAAGAACAGCACGCCGATCCCGGCACCGCCGCCGACCCGCACGGCGAGCTTGATGTCGCGGATGAACAAGGCGGCGAGGGGAGTCATCCCGCGTCCCCCAGCCGCAACTCCTTCGCCCGCTCCAATCCGATCGGCCCATGCGCCGCCGCGACGATCAGCCCGCCGCGGGCGAGCTGTTCGCGCATCAATTCAGCGAGCCGATCCTGCGCAGCACGGTCGAGCGCCGCCGTCGGCTCGTCGAGCAGCCAGATCGGGCGGCGCACCGCGATCAGCCGCGCAATCGACAGCCGCCGCCGTTGTCCTGCCGAAAGGTAGCCGGCCGGCAGGTGTGCGACCGCGTCGAGGCCGACAATGGCGAGCGTCGCCGCTTCCTTCTCGCCGCTGCCGAGGTAGCGCACCCAAAAGTTGAGGTTCTCCGCGACCGTGAGCGAGGGCTTCAGAGCGTCCTGATGGCCGAGATAGTGGACCTGCTCGGCGAGCGGCAGCTCGGGGTCGCCATTGGTCAGCGCGAGTTGTCCGCCAGCGAGCCGGACCAGGCCGGCAATCATCCGTAGCAGCGAGGATTTGCCGGCCCCGTTGCGCCCGGTGACCAGCAGGGCCTCACCGCTAGCGACCGAAAATCCGACCCGCGAAAAGACCTCCCGGCCGCCGCGGATGCAGGCCAAATCGGTCGCTTCCAGCCTCATGCGGCCCGCCGCATGCGGGCGGCGCTCAGCGCCCAAAGGCGGCCATAGCCACCGAAATCCTGCAACGCAGCCCCCTTCGTGCCGTTTTCTCGATTGTCTAGCAGAGGTCCAAAAAAGACCCTATAAACCCTCTGGCCGCACGATTTGTACCCGGCTCGCGGCTCAGGGGCGTAAAGACCTGTCCTGGCAGACATTTAGCCCGGAACTGCTCGGCCGCTCCGCGCCTGGGATTTGGAACCATTCGCCATGACATCGCTCGACAGCTTTCGGTGCGCCAGAACCCTCAAGGTCGGCAGCAAAACCTACGCCTATTACAGCCTGCCGGTGGCCGAGAAGAACGGCCTCAAGGGCATCTCGCGGCTGCCGTTCTCCATGAAGGTGCTGCTGGAGAACCTGCTGCGCCACGAAGACGGCCGCTCCGTTAGCAAGGAAGACATCCAGGCCTTCGCGCAATGGCTTAAGACCAAGACCTCGGACCGCGACGTCGCGTTTCATCCGGCCCGCGTGCTGATGCAGGACTTCACCGGCGTGCCCGCGGTGGTCGATCTCGCAGCGATGCGCGACGCCATGCAGCACCTCGGCGGCGACGCCAAGAAGATCAACCCGCTGGTGCCGGTCGACCTCGTCATCGACCATTCGGTTGCGGTCAACTTCTTCGGCGAGGCGGGCGCGTACAAGAAGAACGTCGAGGAGGAGTACAAGCAGAACCAGGAGCGCTACAAATTCCTCAAGTGGGCGCAGCGCTCGTTCGAGAATTTCCGTGTCGTACCGCCCGGCACCGGCATCTGCCACCAGGTCAATCTCGAATATCTGTCGCAGACGGTGTGGAGCGCGCCCGGCACCATCAAAGTCGACGGCAAAGAGCAAACGCTGGAGATCGCCTATCCGGACACCGTGGTCGGTACCGACTCGCATACCACGATGGTCAACGGCCTCGCGGTGCTCGGCTGGGGCGTCGGCGGGATAGAGGCCGAGGCCGCGATGCTCGGCCAGCCCTACTCGATGGTTCTGCCCGAGGTGATCGGCGTCAAGCTGACCGGCAAGCTGAAGGAAGGCATCACCGCGACCGATCTGGTGCTCACCGTCACGCAGATGCTGCGCAAGCGCGGCGTGGTCGGCAAGTTCGTCGAGTTCTTCGGTCCTGGCCTCGCCGGGCTGACCATCGCGGACCGTGCCACGATCGGCAACATGGCGCCGGAATACGGCGCGACCTGCGGCTTCTTTCCGATCGACGACGATACGATGCAGTATCTCGACGATACCAATCGCACCAAGGAACGGCTCGATCTGGTCAAGGCATATGCCCAGGCGCAGGGCATGTACCGGACCAAGAACATGCAGGATCCGTTCTTCACCGACGTGCTCAAGCTGGAACTCGGCTCGATCGATCCGTCGCTCGCCGGGCCAAAGCGCCCGCAGGACCGCGTCTCGCTCAAGGAGGTCAAGAGCGGCTTTGCCGGCTCGATGGACAAGGAGTTCAACAAGGCCTCCGAGATAGCCAAGCGGGTTCCGGTCGCCGGCCGCAATCACGATCTCGGCCATGGCGACGTGGTGATCGCTGCGATCACGTCCTGCACCAACACCTCGAACCCGAGCGTGATGGTAGCGGCCGGCCTGCTGGCTAAGAAGGCGGTGGCGCGCGGCCTGACCGTGAAGCCGTGGGTGAAAACCTCGCTTGCCCCAGGCTCACAAGTGGTGGCCGACTACCTCGACAAGTCCGGCCTGCAGAAGGATCTCGACGCGCTGGGCTTCAATCTGGTCGGCTTCGGCTGCACCACCTGCATCGGCAATTCCGGGCCGCTGCCCGAGGAGATTTCCGAGGCGATCAACAGCAACGATCTGGTTGCTGCCGCGGTGCTCTCGGGCAATCGCAACTTCGAAGGTCGCGTCAATGCCGACGTGCGGGCGAACTATCTCGCCTCGCCGCCGCTGGTCGTCGCCTACGCGATCGCCGGCTCGATGAACGTCGACGTGGCGCGTGGCGCGATCGGCGTCGATAAGAAGGGCAAGAAGGTCCTCCTCAAGGAAATCTGGCCGACCAGCCGCGAGATCAACGCGGTGATCCGCAAGTGCATCACCAAGGACGTGTTCAAGCGCAAGTACGCCAACGTGTTCAAGGGTGACGCCCAATGGGGCAAGATCGCCGTCAAGGGTGGCCTCACCTTCGGCTGGGACGATCGTTCAACCTACGTGCAGAACCCGCCCTATTTCGACGGCATGCAAAAACGCAGCCGGCCGATCGAGGACATCATCGACGCGCGCATTCTCGGCCTGTTCCTCAATTCAATCACCACCGATCACATCTCGCCGGCCGGCTCGATCAAGGAAGCGAGCCCGGCGGGCGAATACCTGCGCGATCACCAGGTGCGTCCGAAGGATTTCAACCAGTACGGCACGCGACGCGGCAACCACCAGGTGATGATGCGCGGCACCTTCGCCAACATCCGCATCAAGAACCAGATGGTGCCGGGCGTCGAAGGCGGCGTGACGATCCACTATCCGTCGAAGCAGCGCATGCCGATGTACGATGCGGCCATGAGGTACAAGGCTGAGGGCGTGCCGCTGGTGATCTTCGCCGGCCGTGAATATGGCACCGGCTCGTCGCGCGACTGGGCGGCCAAGGGAACCACGCTGCTCAACGTCCGCGCCGTCGTGACGCAATCGTTCGAGCGTATCCACCGCTCCAACCTGATCGGCATGGGAGTGATCCCACTGTGCTTCGACGAGGGCACGTCCTGGCAGTCGCTCGGCCTCAAGGGCGACGAAACGGTCACGATCCGTGGCCTGCACGGCGACCTCAAGCCGCGCCAGAAGCTGATGTGCGAGATCGTCGGCGCCGACGGCAAGCTCACGCGCGTGCCGCTGCTGTGCCGGATCGATACCTACGACGAGTTGGACTATTTCAAGAACGGCGGCATCCTGCAGTACGTGCTGCGCCATCTTGCTGCCTGAGCCTCACCGCCACTCACCGCGAAGTGAGTGGCGGGTGAACGCCAGCCCGACTATGACTTCGGCCTCGGCTGCGCGGGCGCAGATGGCAGGGACGTCGCCATGATTCCTCTTCGCATCGCATCGACGGTCGCGCTGAGTTGCTTCGCCGTATTCTCCGGCCCCGCTGCTGCGCAGGTGGAGCCGCGCGCGGTGATCGAGCTTTTCACCAGCCAGGGCTGTTCGTCGTGTCCGGCGGCGGACAAGCTGCTCGGCGAGTTGGGCAAAGACCCCTCGCTGGTGACGATGACCTTGGCGGTCGACTACTGGGACTACCTCGGCTGGAAGGACACGCTGGCGCTCAAGGGCCACACCTACCGGCAGCGCGCCTACGCCAACGTGCGTGGCGACCGCGAGGTCTATACGCCGCAGGTCGTGGTGAACGGCGCCATGCACGTGCTGGGCAGCGACAAAGCGGCGATCGATCGCGCCATCGCGCTGACCCGCAATCAAGCCGGGACACTCGGTCTGCCGGTCCAGCTAGTGCTTGCCGACGACAAGCTCACCGTGATCGTGGCCGGCAAGGACGGGCAGCAGCCGGCGGAGGTCTGGCTCTGTCCGATCACCAAGGCGGTTCCGGTCAAGATCGGCCGTGGCGAGAACCGCGGCCACACCATCATCTACAGCCACGTGGTGCGGCACTGGACCAAGCTCGGCGAGTGGACCGGCAAGGCGCAGAGCTTCAGCGTGCCGCTCAAGGACATCCAGACCGGCGAGATCGATCAGGTCGCCGTGGTGGTGCAGAGCGGCGTCGCCAGCGCGCCCAAGGCGATGCTCGGCGTCGCGCAGGTTGCGATTCGCTAAGCGACATTCCCGTTCTACCGTCGTCATGCGCGGACTTGATCCGCGCATTCATCAATTTTCGCGGAACAGATGACGTGCCTTCGGCGCGGCCCGGTGATGACGAATAGCGCGAGACAAGAAAAAGGGCCGGCGGTGAAGCCGGCCCGAGATCGTTGGGGATTGAACCGTACGCGGAAACAAACGGGCCCGGTCCGTCGACGCCCCGGGGGGCTGGGGGGCTGAGGAATCCGGAACGCTGAGCGGACCGGGCCTGAGGCAACTGTCCCGATATTATCATCCGGTTGGGCGCTCGCTTGGCCGAAATAGGGCAGCTTTATGATTTTGCTAACGAATCCGTGAGCGCCGCGGCCTGCCACGGGTGCGATTTGGATGCTGCGCTAAGCCCTTGCCGTCGTTGGTCTCCGGCGCGATCATGACGACCGGACGACAGAGAAGGGAGGCGCCGCATGACCTTCGGCGAAACCGAACCAAGCCAGATTCCCGGGGGCGGCTATGTTGCTCCAGTCGCCCCCGGCCACCGAGTGACCTTTGACCGCCGCGAGCTTGACCGCATCCTCGGCCTCTACGGCCGCAAGGTTGCCGCCGGCGAATGGCGCGACTACGCGATTGACTTCCTCAAGGACCGCGCGGTGTTCTCCGTATTCCGACGATCCTCCGAAGTGCCGATCTACCGCATCGAGAAAGATCCGCGCTTGGCGCGACGCCAGGGCGCTTACAGCGTGGTCTCGGCGACCGGGCTGATCGTGCGACGCGGCCACGAGCTCGACCGCGTGCTGCGCGCGATCGACAAGTCGGTGAGCTTGGTGACGGTTTAATCTCGGTATCCCACGGAGGGTGTAGCGGTGATGCGCAAAGCACCGACGTGCGGCGCAGCGGCGAATCCGCATTCTGAGCGTCATCGCGCCGCAAGATCGCCACTGGCGTTTGCTAACTCCATTGCGGAAGGACAACCATTTCGGCTGTTCAGCACAGTGGGGTTTCTTCGATGTGTGACTACAGTCTCCACAACGTCGCATCCCGACCTGCAAGGATCGGAGACCATCTCGTAACGACGAAGTTCACCAGCTGCTCGAACTCGAGGTTTCGCCGCAGTCGGTGAACCGAACGTGGCCGTGTGCCTGCTCCCGGGTACGGAGGTTGCGTTTGAGAAGGACGTCGAGCATGAGCGCATGATTGGCTTCTTGCCGAGTATGCGACTGAAAGACCGGTTGGCTCGTTTCCGACAGGTCAACAAAGACCGCCAGCACACCTATCACGATGCGCTGGAGTTCGCCGACGGGACGGTGATTCTGGTAACCCGGTTATGCGAAGGTCAGCGGGCGACGGTGCTGCAATTGCCGGTCGCATCGCACAACACAGAAGCGGTGCACGACGCGGCGGCGGAAGTGCGCGAGCAAAAGCCCAGCTCTATCGTCGCATAGTCGGCCGTTCGCATTACTGACGCGCGCGCCCGGCATCGTGGCGGCGACAACGCTTACGGCGTTGGTTTCGTCGTAGCGCCAGGCCCGAGCGCGCGCTGCATCAGGACGCTATCGAGCCAGCGGTCGAACTTGTAGCCCACGTTCTCGTACACGCCGACCATCCTGAAGCCTGCGACGCGATGCAGCTCGATTGACGCTGCATTGGCGGAATCGCCGATCACCGCCAGCATCTGGCGAAAGCCGCGCGCGGTCGATTCCACGATGAGACGGTCGAGCAGCGCACGTCCGACGCCACGGCGTTGCGCCTGCGGGGCGATATAGATCGAATCCTCGACGGTGAAGCGGTACGCCGGGCGGGTGCGGTAGTGACCCGCATAGGCGTAGCCCAGCAGTTCGCCGCCCGCTTCCGCCGCGAGGTAAGGAAAGCGGCCGTCGAGCAGCGCGCTGCATGCGTCGCTCCATTTCGGCTTCGTCCGGCGCTCAAGTTCAAACGATGCAGTGCCGTGCAATGACGGCGTGGGCATAGATGCGGGTGATGGCGGGGAGGTCGGCGGGCGTGGCAGCGCGGATCGAAAGCGAGGTCATGGCGAGCCGCAGTTTGTCATTGCCGGGCTGGGCCCCGCAATCTGTCGCTCGTCAAACCTGCTATGACGACGCACCAAAGCAAAAACGCCCCAGCCGGTGCCGGGGCGTTGCATGGCCTTCGACCTGTCGTTAGCGGCGGTCGCCGACCAGGCGCAGCAGCATCAGGAACAGGTTGATGAAGTCGAGGTAGAGCGACAACGCGCCCATCACGGCCTTGCGGCCGCTGACGGTGCCGTCATCCGAGACATCGTACATCTCCTTGATCTTCTGCGTGTCCCACGCGGTGAGGCCGGCGAAGATCAGCACGCCGGCGGCCGAGATGACGAAGTCGAGGCCGCTCGATTGCAGGAAGATGTTGACCAGCATCGCGATGATCAGCCCGAACAGGCCCATGATCAGGAACGAGCCCATTCCGGTGAGATCACGCTGGGTGGTGTAGCCCCAAAGCGACAGCGCGCCAAACGACGCCGCCGAGATGAAGAACACCCTGCGTGATCGACGCGCCGGTGTAGATCAGGAGGATCGGCGCCAGTGTTATGCCGAGCAGCGCCGAATAGATCATGAACACCATCAGCGCGGTGGTGAACTGCAGCCGGTCGATGCGGAAGCTGAGGAAGAACACCAGCCCCAGCGTCGCAAGCATCAGCACGATCATCATCGGGCCGCTGAAGACGGTCTGGCCAAAGGCGGTCAGGCCGGTGATCCCTGAGCCGGTCACGGCGATGGCGTCACCGCCGGCCGCCTGGTAGGTGAACCACGCGACGACGCCGCTGAGCGCCACGGCCGATGCCATGTAGTTGTAGACGCGGATCATGTGGGCGCGCAGGCCCGCGTCGATCGCAATCGCGCGGTCGGAGAAGCTGCCGCGGGCGGCGACATTCCGATCGAAGTCCGACATGGAATTTCCCTCTCTAGAATCCCGGACTGAGCCGGGCCTCTACGGCGCCGCGGCACGCTTGGCCGGAGGCACCTTCGTCGCGCAGAATCTATGGTACCTTGGGGCTTCCCGCCAGATGCCCAGGTCCCCGGGCCGAGCCCAGGTTACGAAATATTCACGTGGCCGCCGGGCCAAAAAAAGGCCCCGGTCGAGGCCGGGGCCTTGCTTGTTGTCATGGCAAACGCGTTCACTCGTCGC
The DNA here is from genome assembly GCA_963787955.1 of uncultured Alphaproteobacteria bacterium. Taxonomy (GTDB): domain Bacteria; phylum Pseudomonadota; class Alphaproteobacteria; order Rhizobiales; family Xanthobacteraceae; genus Z2-YC6860. Next base: position 184,840 of record CAWBFG010000024.1, read on the forward strand.
GCTGGCCGAGAAGCTGCATCAGCAGGGTGAACAGGTTGATGAAGTTGAGATAGAGCGACAGTGCGCCCATGATCGCCGAGCGCTCCGTGGTCTCGCCGTCCATCGCGCCGTAGAGATATTCGCTCTTCAGCCGCTGGGTGTCGTACGCGGTCAAGCCCGCGAACACCAGCACGCCAACAATCGGAGATCACGAACTGCAGCATCGGCGCCTGCAGGAACAGGTTGACGAGGCTCGCCAGGATGACACCGAACAGGCCCATGATCAGGAACGAGCCCATGCCGGAGAGATCGCGCTGGGTGGAGTAGCCCCACAGGCTGAGTGCGCCAAACGACGCCGCGGTGATGAAGAACACCCGCGTGATCGAGGTGTGGGTGTAGACCATGAAGATCGAGCCGAGCGACAGGCCGATCAGCGCGGCGAACAGCCAGAACATCACCTGCGCCGTGGCCGGGCGCATGCGTTGCATGCCGAAGCTCAGCACGAACACCATCGCGAGTGGGGCGAGAATGACGACCCACTTCACTGGGCTTACGAACAGCGTGACGCCGAGCTGGGTAAGATACATGTTCCCGGCCACGCGCGCCGCGAATCTCGACGCCGTTGCGGATCAATTTTCGCGGCGGCTGCCGCGTCGCCGGTCATCGACATCATGTAGATGCCGAGCGCAGCCAAGCCGGTGATCGCAAGTCCGATCACCATGTAGTTGTAGACATGCAGCATATAGGCGCGCAGACCTGCATCGACCGCTACGGTCTGGCCGGCAGTGGTGCCGTACTGCGCGCTAGTCACGTTCCGATTAAAGTCCGACATCGTCGAACCCCCGTGGTTGTCGAACCCAGTGTGCCTCTCGTTCCGCGCACGTCGCGCGGTCTGGCTAGAGCTATGTTAGCACAATGCGCGACGCAAGCGTGACGGCGGCTAAGTTATTGTTCTATTGATCGATTACGCGACGGTTTGTCGCGAATCTTACAAATTCCTCAGCACCGTCGCGGGTTTATGCCCCAGCGCGCTGAACGTGCCGGCCAATCCAAACACGATCGTAACCATCAGGGCTCCGAGCGCCGCCAGGGCCGCCGGCCCCGGCAGCCAAGTGAACGGCAGGTTCATCACCTCGGTGACGACCATCCATGCGGCGACGGAACCCGCCGCCACGCCGAACACCGCGGTGGCGGCGCCGAGCAGCAGATATTCGAGCGCGTAGGCACCGATCAGCCGGGAGCGGGTCGCGCCGAGCGTTTTGAGCACGACGGCGTCGTACACCCGGTGGCGATGACCGGCGGCAAGCGCCCCGCCCAACACCAGCACGGCGGCGATTAACGCCAGCACGCTGGCGCCGCGCACCGCCAGCGTGAGATTGCGCACCAGGCCGCCGACCGCATCGAGCGCGTCCTTCACGCGCACCGTGGTGACGGCGGGGAACGCGTCGGCCACGGCTTTCACCAGGGTGATCTCCTGGTCGGGCGGGCCGTTGCCCGGCATCGTCAGGGTGGCGATATGGGTGTGTGGCGCGCCGGCAAACGTGCCGGGTGAGAACACCAGGACGAAATTGATGCCCAGCCCCTGCCAGTCCACGCTGCGCAAGTTGGCGACCTTGGCGGTGATGTTGCGGCCGAGCACGTTGACGGTGATGGGATCACCCAGCTTGAGGCCCAGCCCTTCCGCGATCTTGCGCTCCAGCGAAACCAGCGGCGGGCCTTTGTAGTCCGTGACCCACCATTCGCCCCTTGCCAGGCGTGATCCGGCCGGCAGCTCGGCCGCGTAGGTGATGCCGCGGTCGCTTTGCAGCACCCACGCAGCGTTGGGCGGAACTTTCAGATCCTCCGCCTTGATGTCGTTCGCGGCGACGATGCGGCCCCGCAGCATCGGCACGCGCTCGAGCTTGCCCTGCGGCACCCGCTCGCGCAGGAACGCGTCGAAGCGGTCGGCGTCGGCGGACTGGATGTCGACGAAGTAGAATGACGGCGCCTTGTCCGGCAACGCTGCCATGAACTGACGCCGCAGGTTGCCGTCAATCTCGATCACGGTCACGAGCAGAGCCAGCCCTAGGCCCAGCGACAGCACAATGGTCGGCGTCAGCGCGCCCGGCCGGTGGATGTTGGCGACCGCAAGTCGCACCGCGGTGATGCGTGCGCGGGGCACGCGCCGGGCGATCGCCATGACCAGCAGCGCAACCAGTTGCAGCGTCACGAACACCGCCGCCGCAGCAGCGACAAAGATCGCGGCGATGCGCCGGTCGTAGGCCTCGAACACGGCGAAACCGGCGAGCAACGCGACGATTGCAGCGGCCGCCGCGACGTAGTGCCAGCGCGGCCAGCGGCGCTCCGGCGCCACTGCGTCGCGGAACAGCGCGGACACCGGCACGTCCTGGGCGCGGCCGAGCGGCCAGACCGCGAAGGCGAGCGCGGTGAGCAGGCCGTAGATCAGCGCCAGTGCCAGTTCGCCGAAATGCAGCGCCGGTGCGATCGGCAACGGGATGATGGCGCCAAACGAAGCATTGATCGCGAACGGCAGCGCCGCGCCGAGCGCGAGCCCGATCAGAGCGCCGGCGAGCGACAGCGCCAGCACCTGGATCAAGTAGATCGAGAACACCTTGCCGCCGCTCGCGCCGAGCGCTTTCAGCGTAGCGATCACGTCGCGCTTGCGGTCGAGATGGCTCTTCACCGCGTTGGCGACGCCGACGCCGCCGACCAGGAGCGCCGTCAGCCCGACCAGGGTGAGGAACTGGGTGAAACGCTCGACGTTGCGCTCCAGCGCAGGCGAAGCGTTGCTGCGGGTGCGAGTCTCCCAGCCGGCGTCCGGCAGCTGCGCTGTCGCGTCCGCGATCACAGCTTCGGCAGCGCGGTCGCTGCCGCCGGGCACGGCAAGCCGGTAGTGGTTGCGCACCAGGCTGCCGGGCTGGATCAGGCCGGTCGCCTTCAGTGCCGCCTCACTGATGATGATACGCGGGCCAAACGCAATACCGCCGGCGAACTTGTCCGGCTCGCTCAACAGCACTGCGGTGATCTCGACCGGCGCGCTGCCGATTGAGAGCCGCGCGCCCGGCTTGACGTCGAGCCGCGCCAGCAAGGTTGAATCGACCACTGCGCCGAACGCGCCGTCGCGCGGCGCCAGCGCCGTTGCGAGGGGCACGTCCCGATCGAGCTTGATCGCACCGTAAAGCGGATAGGCGCCATCCACGGCCTTGAGTTCGACCAGCGCCAGTTGGCCGGCAGCGTTGCGCGCCATGGCACGCATGGTTGCTGCGGCGGAAACCTTGCCATGCCGCGCCAGGAAGGCGCGCTCGGCAGCATTGGCCTCGCGATGGATCAGCGAGAATGACACATCGCCGCCTAGGATCACGCGGCCCTCGCGGGCGAGGCCGTCAGTCAGGCTGCGCGCGAACGAGCCAACGCCGGCGATCGCCATGACGCCGAGCGCCACGCAAGCGACGAAGACATAGAAGCCGCGCAGACCGCCGCGCATCTCACGTAGCGCGAAGCGCAACGGGCTCGCGCCGCCTCTCGGAATGCTTGGGGACACGAGGCTCATGAGGGCTCAGTTGCGCCCTTCGGCATGGTTCGCATCAGGACAAGATGCGTCGGCAGGAACAGCAGCAGCGGCATGCCGATCATCAGGCCGAGCACCCAGACGTAAGGATGCACGAAGCTCTGCGCGACGTTGTCACTTGGTCCCCACACATAGTTGATGTTGACCGGCGTCAGTCCGGGATTGGGATGTGGCGGCGGCATCAAGAAAGAAGCAGATCAGGATCAGCGCCCAGGCCAGCACCGTCCATGCAGGCAGCGCGCGGCGGTCGTAGCCCAGTTTCCAGGTGAGATAGAGCAGCAGGAACGGGATCCAGCCGTGGAACAGCGACAAGCCGCGCAGGAACAGCGAGTTCTCATGCTTGAACATGTAGTCGGTCATGCCAAGCAGCGGAAAGCCGAACAGGTTGAGAAGGAAGTCGATGCACCACAGGATTTGCGGTGCCACGATGCCGACCGCGCACATCGAGACCAGCAATGGGCTTTCCAGCCAGATGCCGGCGAGGGTGAGAAACAGTGCAACGTCGCAGAAATAAAGGAAGTTAGTTGGGCCGTAGTAGTACCAATAGACCGGCACGAGCACGGCCATAAATGCCGTGAATACGAGCTTCAACGCTAATGGTAGTCGATCCGGCGTTGATGCGATCGTCGATTCACTCATGTCAGCGTCTCCCCCTCGATCCGGCCGGACCGCAGCCGCACGATGCGGTCGCAGCGTTGTGCCAGCGCGTTGTCGTGCGTGACCAGGATCAATGTTGTGCCGCGCTCGACGTGGCCCTGGAACAGCAATTCGATGATCTGCTGGCCGGTCGCCTCGTCGAGATTGCCGGTCGGCTCGTCGGCCACCAGGATCGCGGGATTGGGCGCCAGCGCGCGGGCGAGCGCCACGCGCTGCTGCTCGCCGCCGGAGAGCTGAGCCGGATAATGGTTGAGCCGTTCGGCGAGGCCGACCGCGGCGAGTTCGTCGCGGGCGCGCTCGAACGCCGAGGCGTCGCCGGCGAGCTCCAGCGGGACCGCGACGTTCTCCAGCGCCGTCATGGTCGGGATGAGGTGGAACGACTGAAAAACGATGCCGACATTGCGGCCGCGAAAGCGCGCCAGCGCGTCCTCGTCGAGCTGGCCGAGGTCTTCGCCGGCCACCACGATCGAGCCGGTGTCGGCGCGCTCGAGCCCCGCCAGCACCATCAGCAGCGTGGTCTTGCCCGACCCCGAAGGACCCACCAGGCCAATCGCCTCGCCGCTTCCTATATGCAGGTCGACGTCCTTGAGGATATGAACCCGGGCAGCACCATGACCGAGGGACAGGTTTATGCCGGCGAGCGCGATAGCTGGCCGAGCCGCAGCGGAGGTATCATTCATGAGATGTAGCGTCCGCCCCGGTTCGATTTCCGAGTCCCGCTCATATGGGAACTGGGGCTGTCTGGTCCAGCGGTTCGCAGTCGCCGCCCTCGCCAGCGCCGTTTTGGTGGGCAGTTCGGTCGCGGCCACTGAGCGGCCGGTCAAAATTGTGGCGCTGGGTGATTCGCTCACCGCCGGCTACCAGTTGGCCGCCAGCGAAGCCTTCCCGGTGCGGCTCGAACAGGCACTCCGGGCCAAAGGCGTCAAAGTCGAGGTTGCCAACGCCGGCGTCTCCGGCGACACCGCTTCCGGCGGGCTGGCCCGGCTGGACTGGTCGGTGCCGGACGGCACTGATGCAGTGATCGTCGAGCTTGGCGCGAACGACATGTTGCGCGGCGTCGATCCGCAGGTCACCCGCGCCGCGCTTGATCAGATCGTCGGCCGGCTCAAGCAGCGCGGCATTGAGGTGTTGCTGTGTGGCATGCGGGCGGCGCCAAATTTGGGCGCGGACTTCGAGCGCGCCTTCAATGCGATCTATCCGGAGCTTGCTTCGACTCACGGCGTCGTCTTCTATCCGTTCTTCCTCGATGGGACCGCCGCTGAGACAAAGCTCAACCAGCGGGACGGCATCCATCCGACCGCGGCCGGCATTGACACGATTGTCACAAGAATCACACCAAAGGTTCAGGAGTTGCTGGCCCGCGTTCAGGGCAAACGCGGCTCTTAACAAGAACGAGGCTTCCAATGCCCCGCCTGTTCACCGGTCTTGAGATTCCCGAAGACATCTGCCAGTCGTTGTCGATGCTGCGCGGCGGCTTGCCCGGAGCGCGCTGGATCGATCCTGAAAACTATCACTTGACCCTTCGCTTCATCGGCGACGTTGACGACACCATCGCGCGCGAGGTCATTTTTGCGCTCGGCAAGGTGCGGCGGGGTGGCTTCGAGCTGCGACTTGACGGGCTCAATTCGTTCGGCGGCCGCAAGCCGCGCGCCGTGGTCGCGACCGTGACGCCGTCGCCGGCGGTGATGGAGTTGCAGGCCGAGCATGAGCGGCTGATGCAGCGGATCGGCATCGAGCCGGAAGGGCGCAAGTTCACGCCGCACGTCACGCTGGCGCGGTTGCGCGACGCGTCGAGTCATGACGTTGCCGAATATCTCTCGGCACGCGGAGCGTTCCGCTCCCAGCCGTTCCCGGTGTCAAACTTCGTGCTGTTCTCGTCACGCGCCTCGGTCGGCGGGGGCCCTTACGTGGTCGAAGCAGACTATCCGTTGGCACGCGATCGGCAAAACTGGGCACCGGCTCTGCACCCGGCCGCGCGCTGAAGCCGCGTCAGGCGCTGGCGTAGATCTGCAGCTGGAACACCGGTACGCGGTAACTGCGCGTCGCGTTCTGCTCCTGGATGCGCAGTTGATTGAGATGGTGGCGCTGCGCTTCGTCGATGATCTTGGCGGTCAGATCGCGCTCCAGCCCGCGATCATGAAATCCTTCCTCGATGGTGATTGCCGCCTCGGCGCGGCGCGCCGTGCGGTCCGGTATGATCTCGGCGCCGGCCCGCATCACCCCGTTCACGAACGCACCGATCAGGATTGCGCCGGACGCCAACAGGCCGAGGCAATGGACGTCGATGGCACGATCGTCCTCGCCTGGAAAGCGGCTGGTGCGGTCGAGCCGCACCAGATGAGCGTGGAAATCCTCGATCGAGCCTGGGCTCAAGACGCGGATTTCGGTCTTACGGATGGCCGCCTGTCCCATGAGGCCCCTCAAGTGCTGTGAGGAACAGGATAGGCCGCAATTCCAGCCAACTCGTTAACAGGCTGTTTGCCTTATTTCACGGAGGTATGGCGTTCCGCCGCGCTTAGACCGGTCTGAGCAGGCGGGACTGCACGTCGAGCACGGCGGTGGCGAAGCCGTGCCCGTCAGCAACCAGTTCGCGCAATACCGACAGCGGCGTCGGTCGCGCCGCCGCCACCTCGCCGACCACGCTGCCGAAATCGAAGCTCAGTTCGGCGGCGAACTTGCGTGCCAGCTCCTGCATGCGGCGGTTGTTGGCCAGGCAGGCCATATGCATGCGCTTGATGCCGCGGTTGCGTGCGGCGAGCAACGTGCGCTCGAGCAGTGCGGAACCGATGCCGTGGCTCTGCCAGGGCGTCTCGATCGCCAGCGCCGCCTCCGCCTCGCGGGTGAAAGCCGGACCAAGCGGCCGCAGCTCTGCCGCGCCGCGCAGCGTACCGTCGGCGAAGAAGCCATGCACCACGGCGTTAAGCCGATATGTGGCACCGACGTAATCGGCGACGAAATCGTCAGAAACACCGCCGCCGAACCGGCTGTGCCGGCTATCACGGTCGAGGCGAAGCAAGTGGTCTCTGTAGAGGTCCGACTCGGCGATCCACAGTTTCCGGATCACGCCGTCGGCGAAAGGCTTATGCATCGAGGTCTCCTGACATTTGCGTCCAAGGACCCCCAGTGGAGGTTTCTTCCCATTCGGCGGCTGCTGCGCCGCGAATCAACGCTAATGTTGCAATGCAACATTCCTATGGCAGACTATCGACCATTTGTGTTGCGCGGTAAGGTGTTGATAGAGCGTGCAAATTTGCATGGCTGGCATGGCGGCGTACGGGCGGCTTGGTGATTGCGGGGTTTTCGCGCGATTTTGCTGAATGTCCGCCCGCGAACTCTACGAAGCGCTCATCGTCACCAAGAAGGCCGAGCGCGACCGGGCGCAGGAACAATTGCTGGCCCGGTTCGACGAACTCGAGAAGCGCATCGTCGAACACCGTTCGGCGCGCCGAGCCAACCCGGTCGGCTGGCTGTTCGGTCCCCGCGAACGCGAGGGGCCGCGGGGCCTCTACATCCATGGCGACGTTGGCCGCGGCAAGACCATGCTGATGGACTTGTTTTTCGAGGCGTCGCCAGTGGTGCGCAAGCGTCGCGCCCACTTCCATGAATTCATGGCGGACGTGCACGAGCGGGTCAAAGCCTTCCGCGAGCAGATCAAGCTCGGCGCGATCGAAGATGAAGACCCGATCCGGCTGACCGCCGCCGAAATCGCGGAGGCAAGCTGGCTGCTCTGCTTTGACGAATTCCACGTCACCGACATCGCCGATGCGATGATCCTGGGTCGGCTGTTCACCCGCATGTTCGAGCTGGGCGTCGTGGTGGTGGCAACCTCGAACGTGGCGCCGGACGACCTCTACAAGGGCGGGCTCAATCGCTCGCTGTTCCTGCCGTTCATCGCCACGCTGCAGCAGCAGATGGACGTGGTGCGGCTCGATGCGCGCACCGATTTCCGGTTGGAAAAGCTGGAAGGCCAGAAGGTCTGGTATGTGCCGGCCAATGACGACGCCTCGGAGGCGCTCGATCAGGCCTGGCGGCGCCTGGTCGGCAGCAGCAGCGGCGTGCCACAGGAGCTGGCCGTAAAGGGCCGAAGATTACGAATTCCGCGCGCCGCGATGGGCGTGGCGCGCTTCTTCTTCCACGATCTCTGCGAGCAGCCGCTCGGCGCCTCCGACTATCTTCGCATCTGCCATGAATTCCACACCCTGATCATCGACCGCATCCCGGTGATGGGCTTCGAGCAGCGCAATGCGGCAAAGCGCTTCATCATCCTGATCGACACGCTGTACGACCATGCAGTCAAGTTGGTCGCGTCGGCTGCGGCGGAGCCTGACGCGCTCTACACCGGCAGCGAAGGCTACGAAGCGAACGAGTTCAAGCGCGCCGCTTCGCGCTTGATCGAGATGCGCTCACGGTCCTTTCTCGCCTTGCCGCACGGTCGGCGCGATTCCGAGGCCGGTGGGTCGAGCGAGGGCATCGTCGAGACCTGATTGTTCCCGAACCCGCGGTCCGACCGTCAGGTCGGTGCTCGCAACCGTTCAGTGGCCGCTGAACACCAGCGTCTTGATTGGCAGCACCAGCGCCTGAATGCGAAGCAGCAGGGCGTGCACGAGGCCGACGGCGTCGACGGCGTGCAGGACGAAGCGCTTGAAGGAGCCTATATCCTTCGAGGCCAGCAATTCGTGGTTGCTGGTGTATGCGTTGGCGATGCAACTGCTGCCCCGCGTCACGCCGTCGAGGCCGCCTTCGTATAGCGGTTCGAGGAAGGTGAGGATCGTGCCGGGGCGCGTCACCGACTGGGGGTCGATCAGTTGATCGCCGGCGCGGAACTGGCCTGCGGCGATGAAGTCCTGCACGTCGACGACGACCATTGGAATGATCTTCCAGGGCACGGACACGCAGGTCACTTCGGCAACCATGCCGCGCCGCATGACCTGCGCTTCGATCTGTCCGAAGCCCGCGATCAAGGTGCTCCTTCCGGCGCCCTCCGGGATCAGGACGCCGCCGGTCCGGGAAATCGGGTTGACGATATCGCCGACCCGGAGGGCGAACTGCTCCACCCGCCCGGTCACGCCGGCGCGGATGACGGTCCTGGCCAGGTCAGCCTGCTCCTGAGCGAGTGTGGCCTCGGCGCTGGCCTTCTGGGCTGGCAGCAATGTCGTGACCTTGGCCTCGACAGCTTGTTTCGTTGCGTCGGCCGCATCGATCCCAGCCTTGCGGCCGGCCACAACAACCGTCAAACGCTCGATCTCGCGGCGAGCGACGACGTCCGGGTTGCGCCGGTTCAGTTCCTCCTTGGTCTGCAACTCCTCGAGGGCCTGCTGGTGAGCTGACTTGGCCTGCTCAAGCTGGGCGACGGACGCCAGCAGATCCGCCCGTGCGCCGACTATTGCCGCATCGGTTTCGTCGATTCGGCGACGCGCGGTCTCGACGGCCGCCTCCTGCCGGGTGCTGTCCAGCCGATAGATCGGTTTGCCTTGCTCCACGCGATCGCTGATCTGGACATAGACCTCGGCGACGCGCCCGACCGTCTCCGGCGAAATCGGTACCGTCCTGAACAAGTAGGTCACGTTGGTCGTCGACGGATGGAAGTAGAAAATGACGGTGATCAGGGCGACGGTCAGCATGAGGCAACTGATGATGCCCCACCGCAGCTCGAACCACACCGAGAACAGTGTGATCTCCTTGCCGATCCGCCTTCCCTGCCAGTACCGGCGATAGAGATAGTCGGGAAGGATCGTGAGCAGGGAGCAGAGGAAAAGTTCGAGCACGCGCTCAGCTCCCGTGATGGCCGGAGGCGGCCGCCGGCTTGTCAGGCTCGGTGTCGCCCTCGCCTGGCGGTAGCCCGGCGAGCTTTTCGGTGGAGCCCGCGATCCGGCGCAGCGGCGTGCTCCAGTCCGGCAGATCGATGAGCGCGAGGATCAGGCCGGCCACCCAGAAAAGATGGATGTGCGTGAACAACGCGAGCAATCCCAGCACCGCGACGATCTCGAACTGCAGTTTCTGCCGGCCGTGCGCCATGCGCTCGGGCAAAGTGTGCAGCCGCAGAAACAGGACGCCAACGCCGAATACGACGGCGACCAGGAAGATCGCCATGATCACGAGCCACGTGTCGGTTTCCCCGGGCGCCGTGATGAAGCCCGGAAGGTGATGCGGCGCGGCTGGGTTGGTTGAAGCGGCCAAATTCCTGCTCCCCGGCACTACCGATAACAGAGAGGATCGAAAAGCTCAATTTCTCGGAGCTCTGCTTTCATTATAGGCTTGGAATTGCGCCACATGTTCGGCGCATTGTGAGGATTGCCGTTTAGCGGCGTACGGGAGTTGTTCATGCTCCGTATCTTTACGAAATGTCTTAGGATTTCGCTGCTTACAACGGTTGCTGCGCTGGCGGGATGTGGCGATAGCGGTAAGCAGGCCCAGGCTCCGTCCGGGCCGCCGCCGGCCGTCACCGTGGTCAAGGCGCACGCCGAGGACATCCGGCCGCAGTTCCGCTTCACCGGCCGCATCGAGGCGATCTTCAAGGTCGATCTGCGGGCGCGTGTCGATGGCTTCCTGGAGAAGCGGTTCTTTGTTGAAGGCGCCGACGTCAAGGATGGCGACCTGCTGTACACCATCGAGAAGGGCCTCTATCAGGCCGCGGTCGATGAGGCGAAGGCGGGCATTGCCAGGGCGGAGGCGTCGCTCAAGCTCGCCGACATTGAGTTCGCCCGGCAATCCGACCTGGTGCAGAAGAACGTCGGCGCGCAAGCGCGGCTCGATGAGGCGACCGCCAGGCAGGGCGACGCTCGCGGCAACCTGCTCGCCGGCAAGGCCGCGCTGGAGAGAGCGGAACTCAATCTCAGCTACACCGACATCCGCGCGCCGATCGCCGGCCGCATTGGGCGCGCCGCCTTCGCGGTCGGCAACTTCGTCGGCCCTGCGAGCGGCCCGCTGTCGACGATCGTCAGTCAGGACCCGATCTATGTCGGCTTTCCGGTGACGCAGCGCGAGATCCTGGCCTATCGCAAGGAGCGCAGCACGCCCGGCGCTCCCGGCGAGGTGGTGGTGTATCTGCAACTCGCGGACGGCAGCCGCTATGTGCACCCGGGCAAGATCAATTTCCTCGACGTGACGGTCAACCAGGGCACCGACACCGTGCTGGTGCGCGCCAGCTTCCCGAATCCCGAGCGCACGCTGGTTGACGGCCAGCTCGTCTCGATCGTGCTGGAGGGCGGCAAGCCTGATCACGTCGTGCTGGTGCCGGGGCAGGCGCTGCAGCTCGACCAGGCGGGCCCGTTCGTGCTCGTGGTCGACAACGAGAACAAGGTGCAGGTCCGCCGCGTCGATCTCGCCGGCCCGCGCGGCGGCAGCATGATCCTGCGTAAGGGCCTCGAGGCCGACGAGCGCGTCGTCACCGAAGGCATCCAGCGGATCCGGCCCGGACAGGTGGTCAATCCGACCGAAATGAAGCCGCCGTCGGGGACCTGAACCATGATCTCCGACGTCTTCATCAAAAGGCCACGGCTGGCGGCCGTCATTTCGGTTGTCATCACGCTGGCCGGCCTGGTCGCACTCACGCAGATCCCGATCGCGCAATTCCCCGACATCGTGCCGCCGCAGATCGAGGTGAAGGGCCTCTACGCGGGCGCCAGCGCCGAGGTGGTGGAGGCGACCGTCGCGCAGCCGATCGAGGCGCAGGTGATTGGCGTCGACAAGATGCTCTACATGAAGTCGACCAGCGGCAGCGACGGCAGCTACACGCTGCAGGTGACCTTCGCGGTTGGCACCAATCCGGACCTGAACAACGTCCTGGTGCAGAACCGCGTCAGCATTGCCGAACCGCGGCTGCCGCCCGAGGTCAGGGCGCAGGGCGTCAGCGTCAAGAAAAGGTCGTCGGCGCTGCTGCAGGTGCTCGCGCTAACGTCGCCGGACGGCCGCTACGATCAGCTCTATCTGTCCAACTACGCGACCATCAACATCATCGACCAGATCAAACGCATCAATGGCATCGGCGATGTCACGCTGTTCACGCCGTACGACTACAGCATGACGATCTGGCTCAACACCGACCGCATGACCAGCTTCAGGCTGACGCCGAAGGACATCGCCAACGCCATCAGCCGGCAGAACATCCAGGCCGCGGTCGGGCGCATCGGCGCGCAACCCGCGCTGCCGGACCAGCAGTTCCAGCTCAACATCCAGACCAAGGGGCGGCTGACCACCGTCGAGGAGTTCGGCGCCATCGTGGTGCGAGCCAATCCCGACGGATCGTTCGTCAAGGTCAGCGACATCGCGCGGGTCGAGCTTACGGCGCAGCTCTCGGAAACGCGCGGCCGCCAGGACGGCCAGCCGGCGGTGGTGATGGGGTTGTTCCAGACGCCCGGCAGCAACGCGCTCGACACCGCCAACAAGGTGAAGGCGACGCTGGCCGCGCTCAGGACTTCGTTCCCGGAGGGGCTCGATTACAAGATCACTTACGACACCACGGTGTTCGTCAGCCAAAGCATCGAGGGCGTCGTGCACACGCTGTTCGAGGCGTTTGTGCTGGTCGTCATCGTGGTGTTCCTGTTCCTCGGCAACGCGCGGGCCACCATCATTCCCCTTATCGCGGTGCCGGTGGCGCTGATCGGCACGTTCGCGGCGATGCTGGCGCTCGGCTATTCCGCCAACACCGTGTCGCTGCTCGCCCTGGTGCTGGCGATCGGTATTGTAGTCGACGACGCCATCGTGGTGGTGGAGGCGGTTGAGGCCGAGCTCGAGAAGAACCCCTCGATTTCGCCGGCCGAGGCGGCGCATCGCGCCATGACGCTGATCACCGCGCCGATCATCGCCATTACACTGGTGCTGCTCTCGGTGTTTGTGCCGGTCGCGTTCATTCCCGGCATCTCCGGCGAGCTGTTCCGGCAATTCGCGGTGGCGGTTTCGGTGTCAATGGTGATCTCCGCTGTCAATGCGCTGACGCTGTCGCCCGCGCTCTGCGCGGTGTTTCTGCGCGCGCAACACGGGCCCAAGCGCGGCATCATGGGCTACATCCTGCGCGGCATTGACAACGCGCGCGACGGCTATGCGCTCATCGTGCGCAAGGTGGTGCGGTTTGCCGTGTTCGGCCTCGTCGTCCTGCTGCTGGTGATGGCGGGCGCAGGCTATATGTTCAAGATCACGCCGACCGGCTTCCTGCCATCGGAAGACCAGGGGGCGATCTTCGCCGAGGTGCAATTGCCGGAAGGCGCATCGGTCAACCGCACCGAGGCGGTAGTCCGGCGCGTCGAGGAGATCGTGCGCAACACGCCGGGTGTCGCCAGCGTCACGTCGGTGGTCGGCTTCAGCCTCATCGACAACCTGAGAAAGTCTAACAGTGCCCTGGTAATCCTGCTGCTTAAGCCGTTCGGCGAGCGCGAGTCCGCCGCGCTCGGCGTGAACGGGATTATTGCGGCGCTGTCGCGTCAGTTTCAGACCATCCAGGAAGCGATCGTTTTCGCCTACAACTTGCCGCCGATCATCGGACTCGGCACCGGTTCGGGTTTCGAGTACCAGCTCGAAAGCAAGACCGGTGCGGCGCCGGCCGAGATCGCCGCGGTGGCGCGCGGCATGGTGTTCGCGGCCAACCAGAATCCGGCGCTGAACCGCGTCTTCACCACCTACAGCGCCAGCACGCCGCAGCTCTATCTCGACATCGACCGCGACAAGGTGCAGACGCTGGGCATCGAACTGTCGGATGTGTTCAACGCGCTGCAATCGGTGCTCGGCAGCGCCTACGTCAACGACTTCAACTTGTTCGGCCGCACCTGGCAGGTCAACATCCAGGGCGAAGCGGTCGACCGCACGCGCATCTCCGACATCTACCGCATCAACGTGCGCAACAGGGCCGGCGACATGGTGCAGGTGCGCGCTTTCGCCGAGGCGCGGCTGGTGCTGGGGCCGCAGTCGGTGGTGCGCTACAACAACTTCCGCAGTGTGACGCTGCTGGGCGGGCCGGCGCCGGGCTATTCGTCGGGCGACGCGATCGCCGCGATGGAACGCATCTCGGCTGCCACGCTGCCTCGCGGTTACGGCTTCGAGTGGACCGGCACGGCACTGCAGGAGAAGGAAGCCGCCGGCAAGACCACGGTTATCCTCGCGCTCGCCGTGGTGTTCGCCTATCTGTTCCTGGTCGGACTCTATGAAAGCACGGCGATTCCGGTCCCAGTGCTGCTGTCGGTGTCGGTCGGCGTGTTGGGCGCGATGCTCGCGTTGCTGATCTCCGGGCTGCCGAACGATGTCTATGCGCAGATCGGCCTGGTGGTGCTGATCGCGCTCGCCGCCAAGAACGGCATCCTGATCGTCGAATACGCCAAGGAGCGCCGCGAGCATGGACTGTCGATCGAGGAAGCGGCGATCGAGGGCGCGCGCGAACGCTTCCGCGCCGTGATGATGACGAGCTTCGCCTTCATCGCCGGCCTCATCCCGCTGGTGATCGCGACCGGCGCCGGCATGCTGAGCCGGCGCGGCGTCGGCACAGCGGTGTTCGGTGGCATGCTGGCGGCATCGCTGATCGGGATTTTCATGATCCCGCTACTCTACGTCGTGTTCCAGCACTCGCGCGAGAAGATCAAGGCGTTGGGGGGCGCGAAGCCGGCGCCTGCCGTCCATCAGCCCACGGGCGGCGGTCACTAGCTCCATCACTGCGGCTGAAGGCCGACGGCCCTCAGCAAGGGCGGAAACTTGCGCAGTTCAGCTTCGAAGAAGGCTGCGAATTCGGATGGTGTCGTGATCTTACAGCCGGGTGCTCCGGTCCAACATCCATCTGCTCACGAAGATGGGCGCGCACGTGTGGGTCTGCGGCCCGCCGACGCTGATGCCCGCCGACATCGCGCGTTTCGGCGTCCGTGCGACGAGCGCTATCGAGGACGCCGTGGCGGACGCTGACGTCATCATGCTGCTCCGGATTCAGCTGGAGCGGATGGAAGGGGCCTACTTCCCCTCGCTCCGCGAGTATTTCTCGGTGTTCGGTATGACCGAGGCGCGACTGCGGCTCGCGCGTCCGGACGTCATCATCATGCATCCCGGCCCGATGAACCGGGGCGTCGAGATTGCCTCCGAGGTCGCCGACGGCCCGTACTCGGTGATTCTCGACCAGGTCGGCAACGGTGTCGCCGTTCGCATGGCCGTACTCCACCTGCTCGCGAGCGGTTCCGAACATGAAGAGGCTGCTTAAATCCGGCCGGGTGATCGACCCGGTCAACGGTATCGATGGCCTCTTCGATGTGCTCATCGACGGCGATCGCATCGCGCAGGTCGGTCGCGACCTGCCGGTGGATGGGGCGACGGTCGTGGAGATGGCCGAGGGGCTGGTGCTGTGCCCCGGATTCATCGACATGCACGTCCACCTGCGAGAGCCCGGGCAGGAACACAAGGAGACCGTGGCCACGGGGAGCGCGTCGGCGGTCGCGGGCGGATTCACCGCCATCGCCTGCATGCCGAACACCAATCCCGTCAACGACAGCGCAACGGTCACCGCGCTCATCATCGCAAGGGCGCGAGAAGCGAATCTTGCCCGCGTGTATCCGATCGGCGCCGTCTCGAAGTCGTCGAAGGGCGTGCTGCTCGCCGACATCGCCGAGTTGAAGCAGGCCGGGTGCGTCGCCATCACCGACGACGGCCACCCGGTGGCGACCGCGCTGCTCCTGCGTCGCGCGCTCGAATACGCCGGGATGTTCGACATGCCCGTGATCGAACACTGCGAGGATCAGACGCTCAAGGGCGACGGTGTGGCGCATGAGGGCTACCATGCGGCCGCGCTCGGCCTGCGGGGCATCCCGGGCGTGTGCGAGGCGCTCGGCGTCGAGCGGGGCGTGCTGCTGTCGGAGCTTACAGGCTCTGCGTTCCACGTCGCGCACATGAGCGCGCGGACGTCGCTGCGGGCGGTCGCCAAAGGCAAAGAGGCCGGCGTCCGTGTGACGTGTGAGGTGGCGCCGCACCATTTCACCCTTACCGACGAGGCGCTGGCCTCGCCCATCCCGTACGACACGAACGTCAAGATGAAC
The DNA here is from genome assembly GCA_963787955.1 of uncultured Alphaproteobacteria bacterium. Lineage (GTDB taxonomy): Bacteria > Pseudomonadota > Alphaproteobacteria > Rhizobiales > Xanthobacteraceae > Z2-YC6860. Next base: position 201,040 of record CAWBFG010000024.1, read on the forward strand.
CCCCCGCTCAGGGAAAGCGCGGACCGGGACGCAATGCTGGCCGGCATCGCCGACGGCACCGTCGACGCGATCGCCACCGATCACGCGCCGCACCACTACGACGAGAAGAACGTCGAGTTCGATCGCGCTCCGTTCGGAATCGTGGGCCTGGAGACGGCGGTGTCACTGTCGCTCGACCGGCTGGTGCACGCCGGCATGATCCCTCTGTCCCGGCTCGTGGAGCTCCTGTCGGTGAACCCTGCACGCATTCTGCGCGTGCCGGGCGGCTCGCTGACGCCGGGCGCGCCGGCCGACATCACGATCCTCGCGCCGGACCTGGCGGTCACCGTCGACGCGCGCGCACTGCGGTCCAAGTCGAAGAACACGCCGTTTGACGGCTGGACGCTCCGGGGCGGGGTTGCGGCGACCATCGTGGGCGGCCGGACGGTCTTCGTCAACCCTCGCGTGCCGGCGGCGTCGGGGCTGTGATTGCGGGAGCCGCCAGTCCCGGGTGCCGGTGATGGCCTTCTACCCCAGGGCTCCCCTGTGTTGAGTCGCGAATCCCTGCGGAAGATCGGCCGACGCGACGTCGACCGGGCGAGAAGGCCGTGGGCACCAGCGAGGTTGAGCCCCGGTCGCCCTCTGGCGATGCGCGACAGGGGCGACCCGGCGGCAGGCGGCCGACGACGCCATCGCAGCCCGGTCCGGCGATCGGTCGGCCTATCCCGCGGACTTCGTGGCTCAACACAGGTGAGCCCTGGTGGTACAGCTTCGAGACGCCCTCTGCTCGTCGCGCTCCTGGCGGCGATCGCGATCGTGTTGTCGTCTCCCTTCATGGGCCAGATTCGCGCCGCACTCCAGTCGGCGCTCCCTGCCGGCGCCTTCCGGATCGTGGTTGCGGCCGTCCTCATAGGCGCCGTGGCCCTGGCCGTGGCGACCGGGGTGGCGCGCGTGCGTGAGCATCGAGCGCTGCGGTTCGGCGCGCTGGCGCTGGCGCTCGGGATCGGACTGGCGTACGCGCGCGCCGCCAGCACGGGCAATGCGAGTGTGGACGTCGTGGAGCGTTTCCACTTCGTCGAGTACCGGCCTGCTCACCATGCTGTTCTACCGCGTGTGGCGTCGTTGCAGCGACCTGTCCACCCTGGCCGCGCCCGTGCTGGCGGCAATCGTGGTGGCCACGCTGGACGAGTGGCTTCAATGGTTCGTGCCGGCGCGCGTCGGGGAGATGCGCGACGTGGTGCTCGACACCGTTGCGATCGGATGCGGTCTGCTGTTTGCTCTCGGCATCGACCCGCCGGCCGGGGTCAGCCTGCGGTTATCGCCGGGGACGTCGCGGAGTGCGGCACTGCTGCCGATGGCGACTCTGGTGATCTGCGCGCTGTTTTTCGACGTCGTGCATCTGGGGCGCGAGGTCCGCGTTGTGCCGGCGACGACCTTCCTCTCGCGGTTCACCGAAGCCGGCCTCGACGCCGCATCACGCGACCGTGCCCTCGAGTGGGACCGTGAGGGACCGCCAATCGAGCTGCGCCGCCTGTCACGCGAAGATCAATACCTGTCCGAGGGCATCTGGCACGTCCAGCGTCGGAACGAAGCGGCAGGTGCCGGGGATGCGCTGACCGCGTGGCGCGAGAACCTGATCCTCGAGCGCTTCTTCGGTCCCGTGCTGGACTTGCCCTCGTATGCCGCACCCGCGCCGTCGCGATGGCCGCCGTCCCAGCGTGCCGAGCTCGAGGCGCTCGCGGCTGGCGCGGCTCCGACGTTCAAAAGCCAGGCCGAGCCGTATCCCCTCTACACGTGGGACCGCCGGGCCTACTGGTCCGCGATTGGTGCAATCGGCCTTGTGATCGCGATCGTCCTCCAGAGAACTGGCAGGACCGGCAGGCGCACAGTCGCGCCATCTGGCCAGCCGTCTTGACCGCCCAGAAGTCGTGATAATGAGTCAAGTTTTCCCGGTCAAGACGGCAAGGAGACGCTGTGACTAGCGAGGCAGAGCCTGGGGTGTTTTCTCGACGGTCTGAGGCGGAGCCTCGCTCGATATGACAACCGCGTCCCTGACACGCCGGGCCGTTTCGCTGGCGGCAGGCCGCAAGCGGCTGGACGATCTGTACCGGACATTCGATCACGTCGACTCGGCGACCGATCCCGTGCACATCGTCCGCCGGTACACGAAGGCGGCCGACCGGGAGGTGGTTGGATTCTGTGCCGCCGCCCTCGCATTCGGGCGTGTAGCCAGCGTGCTGCAGTCGATTGAATCGCTCCTCGGCGTCATGGGTCCGGCGCCTGCGCGGTTCGTGCGACGGTTCGAGCCGGTCCGCGACAGCGCCCGGATCGAGCCGTTGGTACACCGGTGGATTCGGGGCCGCGATCTCGTAGCGCTGTTGCTGGTGCTCAGACGAATGCTCGAGGAATCCGGTTCGATCGAAGCCTTCTTCCTGGCCGGCGATGATCCGGCGTCCGCGGACATCTCGATGGGGTTGGACGCCTTCTGCCGCCGCGCCCTCGAGACCGACCTCAGTGAGGTGTATGGCCGACGGATGCCAAAGCGGCCAGGCGTCTGCTATTTCTTTCCGCGACCGTCCGCGGGCAGCGCCTGCAAGCGGCTCAACCTGTTTCTGCGATGGATGGTACGGAAGGATGCAATCGACACCGGCATATGGACGGGCGTATCGCCGTCACGTCTCATCATCCCGCTCGACACGCATGTGATTCGGGTGGGCCGATGCCTGCGGCTCACGCGATACACGAGTCCCGGATGGAAGATGGCCGCCGAGATCACATCGTCACTGAGGGCGCTCGAACCGCGAGATCCGGTTCGGTACGATTTCTCGTTGTGTCACGTCGGCATGATGAACGCGTGCGGGTATGGCCGGCCGCAAGGGGACCGGCAATGTCCGCTTCGCGGCCTGTGTCATCCTGCGGAGCGTCGACGATCGGCCCGGCACCTGAAGAAGGCACGCGCCTGACAGGCCGGAGGCGAATCAGACGGCAGATTTGGCTGCCGACTTCGCGGCCGGCTTCGCAGCCGTCTTGCGGGCGCGCTTCACCTTGACCGGCTTCTCCGTGGCGGAGGGTTCCAGTTGAACCATCGCCGTAACGAACGTTCGGCTGCCGTGATCATCGAAGTAGATGATGGTGTGTCGCTCATCGACAGCGGTAATGGTTCCGGGCCCGTATGCCGATTGGCTGACGCGGTCCCCCACGGAATAGCGATGCACGCGAGCCTCCCTGAAAAAAAGAAAGGGGCGTGCGATGCACGCCCCGTCCCTGTGCGTTGGTTACCAGCGCGCTTCGGTGCGGCGACCGGGACCGCGGTGGTCGAATCCGCCACCGCCGGAGCGCGCGGCCTGCGGACGCGCCTCGTTGACCGTCAGCGCACGCCCGCCGAGCTGGCGTTCATTGAGCTGGTTGATCGCCGCCTGCGCGTCCTCGTCGCTGGCCATCTCGACAAACGCGAATCCTCGCGCCCGCCCCGTGGCAGCGTCGCGCATCACGCGCACCGTGTCCACCGATCCAACCGTGGCAAAGAGCTCCTGCAGATCCGCTTCGCTCGTTTCATACGGAAGGTTGCCAACGTAAAGCTTTCGACTCATCTGACTCCTCTGACACCCGTGAGGGTGCATCGCCCTGCGGGCGTAACTTCGGAAACTGGCCTGAGCTTCATGCTCGGGCTCGACGGTCACTAGAGAGGAGCGAGTCTGAAAAAAGTGGCTCGATCAACACTGGCGAGGTTAAGCGGCGGGCTAAGCTTCCAAATACGGTGTAAGTATACATGCTCGTAGGGCTCATTGCACGGCGTTCGAGCCCTTCTCACGGGGGGATTCAGGATTCCGCTGATTCTGCTGCATCTCCCAGAGTTTGGCGAATTTGACGAATACGCCAAACGCGTTGACCATCGACAGCGCCAGACCGGCGGTCCCGTCGAGAAACCCGCGTCGCAGGATGTAGTTGCGGACAAACGCGGCCGCAGGGTGAAGGCACAACGCCACTGGCCCCGTCCGGCGACCGCCCTCGTGCAGCTCACGGGCAGCCAGGGTCGTATACCGATTGATCCGCTCGAGCTGGTCGGACAGGTCGCGAAACGAATAGTGCTGGATCTCGTGGGTCAATGTGCCCACCGGGCCATCCACTCCCACCGACTCGTGCACGTACTTTCCGCGCCACCGCGCGGTGCGGCGGTCGTAGAGACGTGTCTGGAAGTCGGGATAGAAGTCGGTCGTCCTCAGCCAGCGTCCGAGATGAAAGGTGACTCGTGGTACGCGGTAGCCGCGGAGTGGCGGTTCGCTGGCGATGAGCGTCTGAATCTCCGCGGCCAGTTCCGCCGTCACACGCTCGTCGGCGTCGAGCGAGAAGATCCAGTCGTTCACCGCGAGGCTCGCGGCATGGTTCTTCTGATCGATCCAACCGCTCCACTGCCGGGTGCTGACCCGCGCGCCCTTGCGGCGGGCAATCTCCGTGGTGCCATCGCCGCTCCCGGCGTCGACGACCACGATCTCATCGGCCCACGAGACGCTGTCGATGGCCTCGCCCATGTGCGCCGCTTCGTTCAGCGTGACGATGATGACCGATACCTTCGGCACCGGGCGATATTACGCCACCGGCGCCGAAGCGGTTATCTGATCGCGGAAACCCCTGCGCCGCCGGCGAGCGGAATCTCCTGAATGGTGTCGAGATCGACCACGGACCGCGCATAGTCGAGGATGACGCTGAGCTCGGTGTTCTGCGCCTGCGCCAGGTCGCGCTGGGCCTGGAGCACGAAGTAGTTGGTTTGCGTGCCCGCGGCGAGCTTGCGCTGCTCGGCGTCGAGCTTTCGCTCCGCGAACTCGCGGGCCCGCCGTGTGGTCTCCACGCGCTTCTGGTTCGTCGTCACCTGACGCGCTGCGTCCCGGACCTGCGTCGTGACCTGCATCTGCTGCTGGCGGATTTGCGTCAGCGTCTGGCTGTACCTGGAGCCGCGCCCGGGCGAGGCTCGCCTCCTGTGCGCTCTTGCCCAGTGGATACCGGATGGTGAGTGCTGCGGTCCACGTGGGAAAGCTGTTCGTGAAGAGATCGCCCATCACGGCGCCGAAGCTCCGTTGCGACTGCCCGATCACGTCGCCTCCGATGACGCTGTTTCGAATGAGCTGCGTGCCCCCGACTCCCGAGACGCTGTAGTCGATGTCGGCATTGACTTCGGGCAGCGTCTGGTCGCGCAGGTAGCGGATGGTGATGTCGCTCTGCTCCAGCGACTTTTTGCTCTGCAGCAGATCGCTTCTGCGATCGAGCGCATTGCGCACCGCCATGTCGGTGTCGACCGCGGCCAGCTCGAACTTGGGAAGCTCGGTCGGCTCGATGCGAATCGCCCAGAAGTCCGGCTCGTTGGCATTGAAGATCAGGGCGCGCAGGAGGTCCTCGGCCGAGCCGATGTTGCTCTCCGCGGTGATCACGGCTTCCTCCCGCTGTGCCACTTCCGCCTCTGGCTCGATCTCGTCGATCGGAGGCAGGGTGCCGATCTCGATCCGTGCCCGCGTGTTGCGAAGGCTCTCCCGCGCCAGATCCAGCGACTGCTGCTGCACCCGCAGCGACGCGATCGCATACGCGAGATCCCAGTACACATTTCGCACCGTGCGCATTGTGGCCGCGAGCGTCTGCCGCAGCTGCACGTCGGCGATTTCGCGCTGCTTCACCGAGCTCATCAACTGTTGACGGTTACTGTCGATCTTGAAGTTCCGCAACAGCGACTGCGAGTAGCTGAACGCCAGGCCCGAGCGAAGCTGGGGAGAGAAATTGTCCAGGAGGCTGTTCGACGTCGAGCGCGAGCCGCTCCAGCCCAAAGAGTAGTTGCCGCCCCATGGCAGCGCCTGAACAACCCCCAGGTCGCTGTTCAGCCGGGCGTTGGTGGTCTTGGTGCCGGACGCCCCCGACAGGAACCCGGTGTTTTGATTGACCGTGCTGTTGCGAATGAACGAGCTGTTCAGCGACGGGGACCAGGCGGCGCGCACCTGAGCAATCGCGATGTCCTCGAGGAGCGGGTTGACGCGCGCAATGGTGAGCCCGAGGTTGTTCTCGGCCGCCAACCGCACGGCGTCCTCCACGGCGAGGCGCCTCACCGGCGCCGGCGCCGGTGTCGGGGCAGTCTGCTGGGGCGCCCCGGCGGGCGGCTGTGCGAAAACGGACACCTGCGTCCCTGAAGCGGCCACCACGGCGGCCGCGAGGCAGGCACGAGTTAAAGCGGTAAACATCTAAAAGTCTGTCCTTCCTTGAAGAGCGGAGCCGCTCGTTTCAGCCGGAAACCGCAATCTGCGGGCCTCTTGCGGCAGGCGCGCCCCGGGCCGAGCCGTCTCCCGTCCCCTGGCTCCCGATGCGGTGATTTCACGTCTGTAGACGAAGCGCGGCGGATCGATGTTCTGGTTGTGCAAAAGGTATACTCGGCCTCGATGGCTTCTGTCACCGTCGATGCAATTCTGGAGAGATTTCGACGTGTCGGGGCGCTGCTCGACGGTCACTTCCGGCTGACGTCCGGCCTGCACAGCCCCGGGTATCTGCAGTGCGCCCTGGTCCTGCAGCACCCTGCCGAGGCCGAAGCCTGCGGCGTCGCCCTCGCCGACCGCCTCCGGCATCTCGGGGTGGGGCTGGTGCTATCACCTGCTATCGGTGGAATCGTCATCGGGCACGAGGTGGCGCGGGCGCTCGGCGTGCGTGCCATCTTCGTCGAACGGCAGGATCAGGCGCTTACGCTGCGCCGTGGCTTCACAATCGCCCCCGGCGAACGGGTGCTGGTCGTGGAAGACGTCGTCACGACGGGGGGATCGACTCGAGAGACCATCGAAGTGGCCCGCGGCGCAGGGGCCGAGGTGGTGGGTGCGGCCGCCATCATCAATCGGAGCGGCGGTCAGCAGCGCCTCGACGTTCCATTTGTCGCTCTGGCGACCGTCAGTCGACGCTGCCCGCCGTGCTCGAGGCGAGCCGGGGTGAAGCCGTGCCCGAGCCTACGAAGCTCCGCTAACCGTCGAGTTTGCTGGGCCTGCTTCGCTAGGCCAGCCTCTCGCCCGCTCGATTCGGCGGAGCCGGGCGTCCTGAGCCGGTCGAAGGACCGGGCGATCCTATGCCATTTGAAGAATTGCTTCAAGTGTGACGACTGTGCCATAGAAGATGTGGGCTCTGCGGACGTTCAAGCTGACCCTGGCCTACGACGGCACCCGCTTCGTCGGCTGGCAGCGGCAGGCCGACGGTGAGTCGGTGCAGGGCCTTCTGGAAACGGCGCTGGCGCGATTCGAGGGTGGGCCGGTCACGGTGCATGGCGCCGGACGAACCGACGCCGGTGTTCACGCACTCGGCCAGGTCGCGAGCGTCACCCTCGCCTGCGGCCATGACGCAGCGACGCTCGCCCGCGGATTGAATGCCCGGCTCCCGCGGGATGTGCGGGTGCTGTCCACCGTGGAGGCCTCCCCGGACTTTCATGCAAGGTTCAGCGCCCGATCGAAATTTTATCGGTACTTGATCCGGAGCGCCCCGCTGGCCAATCCCTTTGAAGGCGACTACGTCTGGCACGTGCCGGAGCCGCTCGATGTGGCCCGCATGGAGTCGGCCGCAGGGTCGTTGTGCGGCACGCACGACTTCGCGGCATTCCAAAGTGCCGGCGCCGACCGTTCTAGCCGTCTTGACCGCCCAGAAGTCGGGATAAAGAGTCAAGTGTTCCCCGGTCAAGACGGCTCGCCCCGCGAAGCGGGGCAAAGAGACGCTGTGGCTAGCGAGGCGGACCCACTCTTCCATGCTCACGGTCTGAGGCGCAGCCTCGCTAGCACTCGACGCACGCTTACGCGCTCCGAGATCGTGAGGTATACCGGCTCGCGACTCCACGGCGACGACGGGGCGAACGAGGGGATACTCCTCGCCTACGAAGTGCGCGGTGACGGATTTCTCCGGCACATGGTTCGTGCAATCGTGGGCACGCTCGTCGACGTTGGCCGGGGCTGGCGTGAGCCCGACAGCGTCGGCGCACTGATGCGGGGAGGCACCCGCGCACAGGCAGGTCCCACGGCGCCGGCCCACGGGTTGTATCTGGTCTGTGTGGACTATGATTAACGCCGCGCCAGAAGGACGGGCCCACTCTTCCAGGCCGCGGGCCCACTCCATCGACCCGTTCGGCTGGCTCGGTCGAGATGAGGTCCGTCGAGCCATCGACTCGGCTCGGGGTGTTCCGAGCGAAGTCAAAGGGACTGGGCGGGGCTCGAGGCCAGAGGCGCTGAGGTACGTGGGTTGACAGGCGCGAGCGGGAATCGCCGGCAGTTCCAGTGCCGGCGGTCTGCGTCACGAGGAGAGCGACGTGTCGCTTGACGAGCTGCTGGCGTGGATTCCAGCCGGCCACCCGGACGAGATGCTCGCGCGCCAATTGACGCGCGAACGGCTGCCGGTCCACGTTGCGATCATCATGGACGGCAACGGCCGGTGGGCAGCGCAGCGACACCTGCCGCGGGTCGAGGGGCACCGCGCGGGCATCGAAGCGGTCCGCGACACCGTTGAGACCGCGGCCCGCCTGGGCATTCGCGTCCTGACGTTGTACGCGTTCTCCGTCGAAAACTGGAAGCGGCCGGTCACGGAAGTCAGCACGCTGATGCTGCTGCTGAAGCGATATCTCCGCTCGGAGTTGAACTCGCTGCTGCGAAACGACATCCGCTTTCAGGTCATCGGACGGATGGAGGAGCTTGCGCCGGACGTTCAGGAAGAGCTCGACACAGGCGATGACGCGTACGGCGGGCAATAAGGGGATGCTGTTCAATATCGCGCTCAACTACGGTGGACGTGCGGAGATCGTCGACGCCGCGCGCCGCGCGATCGAAGCCGGCATCCGGCCCGACGACCTCGACGAGGAGCGGTTTGCCAGCTTTCTGTATACGGCCGGTCAGCCGGATCCCGATCTGCTGATTCGCACGAGCGGCGAGATGCGGGTCAGCAACTACCTGCTGTGGCAGATCGCGTACGCCGAAATCTACGTCACCGAAACGCTATGGCCGGACTTCCGCCGCTGCCATCTGCTCGAAGCGGTGCTGGCCTATCAGAAGCGCGAACGCCGCTATGGCGGCATCACCCCGACGTCCTGCGGCTCTCGGCGCCAAGTGATTCTCCGGGCTTCGGCCTTCGCCCTTCACCCTCGAATGGAAGAGAGCACACGTCAGCGCCCCGAGCCTGCAGCCAGGATCCGGGGCTTGTAGCCTGCGATGGTCCGTCTCGCCAGCGGGATCATCCTCGCCGCTGCCGCCGTGGCGGCTATCCTCTTCCTACCGATCCAGGCACTCAGGGTTGTTGCCGTTGGCGTTGCCGGCCTCGCGGCTCACGAGTATCTCCAGATCGTCGGCACTCGCGGCGCGCTCCCTCAGGGCGTGGCGATTGCCGCCACGATGCTCCTCTGCGCGAGCGTCGCCCTCCAGACTCGGCTCGAGCCCGCGATCCTTCTGCTCGTCGCGCTCGGCTGGGTCGCTGTCATGGTATTGAGCGGGCGGACACTCCATGACGCGGCGGCGGATCTGGTCGCTCCGGTGTACATGGGCGCCCCGCTGGGGATGCTGGTCGTGCTGCACGTCCTTCAGGGGTGGCGCGCCACGCTCCTGCTCGTGACGCTCGTCATCGTGAGCGATTCCGCCCAGTATTATTCCGGCAGGATGTTCGGCCGCCATGCGCTCGCGCCGTCGATCAGTCCGAAGAAAACGATCGAGGGTGCGGTGGGTGGATTGATCTGCGGCACGCTCTTCATGGTGATCGTCGGCGCCCGCCTCTTCCCGGAGGCTGGCCTGGTGTCGCTTGGCCTGCTGGGCCTGACCGTCGTCGTGCTGGGAGTGTGCGGGGACCTCTTCGAATCTCGTCTGAAGCGCACGGCAGGCATGAAGGACAGCTCGGCGCTGATTCCCGGGCACGGGGGCATCCTGGATCGTATCGACGCGCTCCTTTTTGCCGCGCCGGCGTTCTATGTCGCGGTCAGGAGCCTTGTGTGACGCAGACTGCGAAAGGCCTTGCCATCCTCGGCTCGACCGGCTCGATCGGACGCAGTGCGCTTTCGGTCGTGGACGCGCATCCCACCCGCCTGAAGGTGGTGGCGCTCGCCGCCGGCGACAATGCCTCGCTGCTCGCGGAACAGGTGCGCACGTACCGCCCCGCGCTTGTGGCGATGGGCACGAGCGATGGAGCAAGCCGTCTCCGCGCGGCCTGCGGAGCGCAGTCGTTACCGCCGATTGCGATCGGCCGCGACGGCCTCATCGCCGTGGCCACGCACGCATCTGCCGACATCGTGCTCTGTGCGTCGGCCGGCACGGCGGCGCTCGAGGCGGTCCTGGCCGCGATCGAGGCCGGAAAGACCATTGCGCTGGCGAACAAGGAGGTGCTCGTCATGGCAGGCGAGCTCGTCACCGGCATGGCCCGGCGGCGCGGCGTGGCCATTCTCCCTGTCGACAGCGAGCACAATGCCATCCACCAATGCCTGCACGGCCGCCCTCACGAGGAGATCCGGCGTCTCATTCTGACCGCTTCCGGTGGCCCGTTCCGCGGATGGACCGAGGACGCACTGGCTGGCGTCGATCCGGCGCTCGCGTTGAAGCACCCGACCTGGCAGATGGGGCGTAAGATCACCGTCGACTCGGCTACCCTGATGAACAAGGGGCTCGAGGTCATCGAGGCGCGCTGGCTCTTCGACGTGCCGGCCGATCGCATCGACGTGGTCGTGCATCCCCAGTCGATCGTGCACTCGATGGTGGAGCTCAACGATGGTTCGGTCATTGCTCAGCTCGGCGTCACGGACATGCGCCTTCCCATTCAGTACGCGTGCTCGTACCCGGAGCGGTGGGATGCGGCGCTTCCGTCGCTCGATCTCGTCCGCGCGGGCCGGCTCGACTTTCACGAGCCCGATCGGGAGCGGTTTCCTTGCCTCGGCCTGGCCTACCGCGCGCTTCGCGCCGGCGGCACGCTGCCAGCGGTGCTGAACGCGGCCAACGAGATCGCCGTGTCGAGATTCCTCGACGGAAGGCTGGGATTTACCGCAATTGCACATGTCATCGCGCAGACGATGAACGCGCATGAGGTAGAGAGCGTATCAACCTCGACACCGTACGGCACGTGGATGGGTGGGCGCGCGAGTACGCGCTGGCGCGGACCCGCGAGTTAGAATTGAGAGTCTGAGGTTACGGTAAGTGATTTATATCCTGGCTTTTCTCTTCGTGCTCGGCGTGCTCGTGTTCATCCACGAGTTCGGGCATTTCATTGCCGCGCGGCGCATCGGCGTGCGCGTCCTGACGTTCTCGCTCGGGTTCGGGCCGAAGCTGCTGAAGATCCAGCGTGGCGACACGGAGTACTGCATCAGCGCGATCCCGCTCGGCGGCTACGTGAAGATGGCCGGCGAGAATGCCGAAGAGCCTCGGATCGGGAGCACCCGACGAGTTTCTGTCGAGGACGAAATGGGAGCGGTTCCAGGTCTACATCATGGGACCGGTGATGAACATCGCGCTCGCGGTCATCGTGCTCGCGATCGTTCTGGCCCAGGGCGGCGAGGGGCCGCATCTACCTGGATGAGCCGCCGGTCGTCGCGCGCGTCATAGCCGGATTCGCCCGCGGAACAGGCCGGGATACAGCCCGGCGACCGGATCCTGGCTGTGGCGGGGGGCGCGGTCCCGACCTGGGACGACCTGGAGTTCAGTATCGGGACCCGCGCCGGTCGCGAAATCGAGCTGACAGTGCTGCGGGAGGGAAAGACGATCAGCTCGCGCGTGAGGCCGAACGCCGAGGGCAAATACGAAATCGGACGAATCGGCGTGCTACCCGACGTGAATCCGGTCGTCCGCTCGACCGAGGCGGACTATCCCGCCGAGCATGCCGGAATCAAGGCCGGGGATGTCGTCGTCGCCGTGAACGGGGAGCTGGTGGCGTTTGCGCAGGATCTGCGCGATGCGATCGTCGAAGTATGGCGATCGCGAGCTCGAGCTGACCATCCGCCGCGAGGGCGGAGCAGCTGGTTCGCGTGACGCCGGTGAACAAGGAAGACCGCCGGAGAATCGGTGTCACGCCGACCGAGGCCACCAAGCCCGTCGAGCTCGGACCGTTCGAAGCGTTCCAGGAGAGCGTCAAGGAGAACATCAGGTCGAGCGGGCTCATCTTCAGGACCCTCGGGGGACTGTTCACCGGCACACCTCGGTCAAGGCGCTCCAGGGGCCCGTCGGGATTGCGCAGCTGTCCGGAGAAGCTGCGCAGATCAGCCTGCTGTCGCTGCTGTCCTTCATGGCGATGCTGAGCCTGAATCTGGGATTGCTCAACCTGATGCCCGTTCCGGTGCTCGACGGTGGCCACATTCTGATCATGGCGCTCGAGGGCATCGCCCGGCGCGACTTCAGCATGCAGGTCAAGGAGAAGATGCTGCTGGCCGGGTTCGTCGTGCTGATGATGCTGATGGTGACGGTGATCTACAACGACCTCACGCGGATCAGCGTCGTCGAACGCCTCATGCCCTGGCGCAACTGACGATCGACGACCTACTTCCGCCTCGCCACGTTCTTCATCGCGCCGCGTGCCGCCTCGATGGTCTTTGCCACGTGCCGGTCGGTGTGAGCGGCCGACAGGAACCACGCTTCGAACTGTGACGGCGGCGGGTAGATGCCTCGGTCAGCATGCCACGGAAGAACGTCGCGTACGCTCCGGTGTCGGCCTCGAGGGCGGAGTCGTAGTCGCGCACGGGCGATGTCGTGAAGAACGGCGTGACCAGGGAGCCAAACGCGTTGACCTGCAGCGGCACGTTCGCGGCCCGCGCGGCGTCGGCCAGCCCCTCGGCAAGCATGGCGCCCCGACGTGCGAGATCCTTGTACAGCGTGGGCGTGAGCCGCTTCAGCGCCCACATGCCCGCGGTCATGGCCACGGGATTGCCCGAGAGCGTTCCCGCCTGATAGACAGGTCCGGCTGGTGCGACCATCGCCATCACGTCTGCCCGGCCGCCGTAGGCGCCAACCGGAAGCCCGCCGCCGATAATCTTTCCCAGGCACGTGAGGTCCGGCCGCACGTCGAGCAGCGTCTGCGCGCCTCCGGCCGAGGCGCGGAACCCGGAAATGACCTCGTCGAACACCAGGAGGATTCCGTAGCGCGAGCAGCGCTCGCGGAGGCCCGCCAGGAATCCATCGGCGGGCGCGACCACGCCCATGTTGCCCGCAATGGGCTCGACGATGATCGCGGCGATTGACGGTCCATGGCTCTCGAGCAGCGCATCCACCGAGGCGAGGTCGTTGTAGCGCGCCAGCAGCGTGTCGGCGGTCGACCGCCCCCGGGACGCCTGGACTGGTGGGAATACCCAGCGTCGTCGCTCCCGACCCGGCCTTGACCAGGAACGGATCCGCGTGGCCGTGATAGCAGCCCTCGAACTTCACGATCCTGTCGCGCCGCGTGAAGGCGCGAGCCACACGCACGGCGCTCATCGCCGCTTCGGTGCCCGAGCTCACGAAGCGCACGCGTTCGACCGACGGCATGAGCGCGCGCACGCGTTCGGCCAGCTCGTGCTCGAGAGCGCAAGGCGCGCCGAAGCTGGTCCCGCGCCGCGCGGCCGCGCCGATGGCTTTGATGAGCCCGGAGGGCGCGTGACCGTGAATCAGCGGTCCCCACGACATGACGTAGTCGATGAAGCGTGTTGCCGTCGACGTCCTCGAATCGTCGCGCCCGACGCGCGACTGATGAACAGCGGCGAGCCGCCGACCGACGCGAAGGCGCGCACGGGACTGTCGACGCCGCCAGGCAGGATCTGCGAGGCGCGCGCGAAGAGCTTTCGAGAGATGACAGGCTTCAACATGAACGGAGGGTCATTCCTTCACAAGGCGCGCGCGGCATCGCGGGCGTAATAGGTGATGATCATGTCTGCGCCCGCGCGCCGGATCGACGTCAGCGTCTCCATCATCACGCGCGGCTCGTCGATCCATCCGCGCGCGGCGGCGGCCTTGATCATCGCGTACTCGCCGCTGACGTGATAGGCGGCGGTCGGCTGGCCGAATCGCGTCTTTGACACGGTGGACGCACGTCGAGATACGGCACCGCCGGCTTCACCATGACGATGTCGGCGCCTTCGGCGAGATCGATCTCCACCTCGCGCAGCGCCTCATCGACGTTGGCCGGATCCATCTGATGGCTGCGGCGATCGCCGAACTGTGGCGTCGAATCGGCCGCTTCGCGAAACGGACCGTAGAACCCCGAGCAGTACTTGGCCGCGTAGGACATGATGCCCGTGTGCACGAAGCCTCGATCGTCGAGCGCCTGGCGGATGGCGCCAACGCGGCCGTCCATCATGTCGGACGGCGCGACGAAGTCGGCGCCGGCGACGGCGTGCGAGAGTGCCGCCTGCACCAGATGGGTGACCGTGGCGTCGTTGAGGATCTCTTCGCCGTCGACGATGCCGCAGTGGCCGTGCGAGGTGTACTCGCACAGGCACACGTCGGTCATCACGACGCAGATCCGGGACCGCACGCTTGATCGCCCGAATCGCAGACTGCACTGGAGCCTCCGGGTCGGCGGCGAGCGATCCGGTCTCGTCTTTGCTGTCCGGCAACCCGAAGAGCAGGACGCCGAGGACGCCATCCGCCCTTGCAGCCGCGGCCTCCTTGACAGCTTCGTCCACCGAGAGCTGGAAGACCCCGGGCATCGAGTCGACCTCGCGTCGGACGCCTTCGCCGTCACGCACGAAGAGCGGGTAGATGAAGCAGTCCGGTGTCAGCCGCGTCTCACGGACGAGCGAACGGATTGCCTCGGTGCGACGAAGCCGTCTGGGGCGGCGCGTCAGCGACAGGCGCGTGGCAGTGTGGGTGGCCATCATCGAATCTTGTCACGAAGCGCAGCGTGAATTCAGCGAGGCTGCCGGGGACCGAACTGGTGGACGGAAGGCCAATGCTGTCGCCGGCCGGCCGGCACCCGTGACTGGGCTGACAGGGGGGACGCCGGCTCGCTGCCGGAGCCCGACCGCGAGCTGTTACGCGCGTCATTCTCTCCGACCAAGCCACATTTCCGCCCCTGTCAAGTCCGGGCACGGATGCCGGACGGCGCCCGCGTGCGCCAGGCCGAGCACGCCGCGAAGCCGGAACGCGACCGCAGCGATTCCGCCGCGCGCTTCCGTCCCCGCGTTTCGGATGCCTCGCATTACCGCTGACGTTTTGAGCCGTGTGACAGATGCCGCGCCGAATCAGCGCCTAGCAGCCTGTGGTTAAAAGAGGATCGACACGATCGATCCCGATGCCGTACAACACTGCCGCCATGTCGCGTCGTGACGAAGTAGACAGCATATCGTCTGCTTCACGCTGTTCCTCTCCAGCGGGTGCAAGTCCCGCCTCGGTAAGCGCCGGAGCGCCGAGTAGCAGACCCCAGGCATCGGGAGAGATCCCGGTGGCCCGAGCGGGGTGTCAAGAGCCTCTACGGAGGGAGCCAGTCCGCGGGCCGCAACATCAAGTGAAGCCTGCAGCCTCGACACAGTTACAACCCGAGAGCCGAGCCGCTCATGTCGCGGCGAAGGCCATGTCTCCCGCGCCTCAGTCCGGAGGTACACGCGCGGGAGGTCTCGGCGGGGTACAGGGCGCAGCACGCGGACACGGAGCGGAACGGAACACGAGAGGCCCGTCTGCACAGCCCGGGTCGGGGCGGCGTGGCTCGTATAAGCCGACGGCGAAGTCGAGCGCGGTGCAGCGGGCGTCCGAGGGGACCGTAGTAGTGCCGAGCCTCGCGACGAACAACGCGAGGGGAGTGAAGGGTCCCTGCGGTGGTCAGGTCGGTCGAGCAAGCACGCGCGAGGGCATGACCGCAGAGGTCCAATCACCCCGGCGGGCGTCCGCCCGTCGACAAAGTGCGCCAATTGCAACGCCGCCTCTGGGTCGCAGCCAAGCGATCCCCGGAGCGCCGCTTCCACGCGCTAATGGATCGGATCTGGAGGCGTGACGTCCTCCAGGAGGCGTGGCGGCGGGTGAAGGCGAACCGCGGCGCGGCGGGCGTCGATCGCGAGACGCTCGACGCGCTCGAGCAATACGGCGTGGAGCGCATGCTCGATGAGCTTCAGGTCGTGTTGCACGCAGGCACGTATCGACCGCCGCCGGTCTTGCGGCGGTACATCCCGAAGCCTGATGGCCGTCAGCGGCCGCTCGGCATTCCGACGGTCCGAGATCGCGTCGCGCAGATGGCGACGACGCTGGTGCTGGAGCCGATCTTTGAAGCGGATTTCCGCGCTTCATCGTACGGTTTCCGACCAAAGCGCAGTGCGACGCAGGCACTGGAAACGCTGCGCGTGCATGGCGCGCGTGGCGGTAACCATGTGCTGGACGCGGACATCCGCGACTACTTTGGCAGCATCGATCAGTCGAAGCTGCTGAAGCTGGTGGCGCTGCGCATTTCGGATCGCCGGGTGCTGAAGCTGCTGCGGCAGTGGCTCACGGCAGGGGTGATAGAGGAGGGGCAGCGACGTGAGACGCTGGCGGCACGCCGCAGGGCGGGGTCATCTCGCCGCTGTTGTCCAACATCTACCTGCACGTCCTCGACCGGGTGTGGGAGGACAAGTGTGCGCAGTGGGCACGCTGGTCCGCTATGCCGACGACTTCGTGGTGATGTGCGACACGAAGGCGCAGGTCGAGGAAGCCCGCCGACGCGTGAGCACGTGCTCACGCGGCTCGGGCTGGAGCTCCATCCGGAGAAGACGAGACTGGTCGATCTTTCGCGCGGTCGCGAGGGCTTCGACTTTCTCGGGTGTCACCTGCGCAAGCGCATGAGCGGGCCGATCTGGGAGCGGTCGCGGCAACGCGTCTTTTACCTCCAGCGGTGGCCATCTCAGCGCGCGCTGCGTCGGGTGCGCCAGCGTGTGCGAGAGCTCACGCCGCGGCGCCGGTGCCATGAGGACCTCCGCCTCGTGATTGCGGACCTCAACCCGGTGCTGCGTGGCTGGGGCCAGTATTTCCGCACCGGCAACGCGGCGGATCACTTCACCGATGTCGAGCCTACGTGGAGCGCCGTCTGCGCGGCTTGCGTTTCAAGCGCGCCAACGGTCGCCCTGCGGCGGGTCAGCTCGTGCGATGGGACCGCCCCTTCTTCGAAACATTGGGCCTCTGCCGCCTGCGCGGGACGATTCAGTATCCGGGAGCAGCGTAATGCAGCGATTCCAAGACCACCTGGTAAGCCGTGTGCGGGAAATCCGCACGCACGGTTTGAACGGGGGTCATGCTGACATCCAGTCTCTCTGACTGGAGACAAGTAGGATCTACCAATGGATCTTCATCTGACCGACAAAGTAGCCATCGTGACCGGCGCCAGCAAAGGCATCGGCCGCGCCATTGCCGAAACGCTGGCCAGCGAGGGCATGCGCCTGGTCCTCGTCGCCCGGTCGCAAAGGCTACTCGAGGAGGTGGCGGCTCCGTTCGCCGATCGGTGCCTGGTATACCCAGTCGATCTCATGGCACCCGACGCGCCTGAGGGCGTGATCGAGGCGGCCATCGGGCGGTTCGGTCACATCGACGTACTCGTCAACAACGCTGGCGCGACCAGGCGCGGCGACTTCCTGTCGCTGTCCGATACGGACTGGGCCGACGGGTTCGCCCTCAAGTTCTTCGGCGCCATGCGTCTCAGCCGAGCCGCGTGGCCACACCTGCAGGTGTCCGCCGGTGCGATCGTCAACATCGTCGGCATCGGCGGCCGTACCGGTTCAGCGGAGTTCGCGATCGGTGGTGCCGTCAACGCGGCGCTGCTCAATCTCACCAAGGTCCTCGCGGACCGGGGCATCAAGGACGGCGTTCGCGTGAACGCTGTCAACCCGGGCAGCATCGCCACCGACCGTCTCAAGACGCGACTCGAGACGTTCGCTGCCGAGAATGGAATCGCGATGTCCGAAGCCGAGCCACGGATGGCCCGCGCGCTCGGCGTGGCGCGATTCGGGACGCCCGACGAGATCGCGCGTCTGGTCGCGTTTCTCGCCTCGCCACAGGCGGCCTTCTGCCAGGGATCGATCGTCGACGCCGACGGCGGGCAGACGCGAACGCTGTGAATTACGGGGCAGGGGCGGGCATCACTGGCGCCCCGCCATGACTTTGACGCAGAATCTGCTCGTCTTCGCGCCGGCCCTGCCCTCGTGCGGCCCAGAGCCCGTCGCCGGCCGAAGGCCAGCGGCGACGTGAACCAATGACAGACGGCGGAGGGGTGACGTGGGCATTCTGTCGAGAGCCATTTGCGCACTGCTGTTCGTGGCGTTCTCCAGTGGAACGCTCTCCTCGCAGCAATCGGCTGCCACATCCGACCGTCCCGTCAGCGACGCCGAGTACGCGCGCTGGAAGAAGGAGCTGTCGAATTGGGGACGATGGGGGAAGGAGGATCAGATCGGGGCGTTGAATCTGATTACGCCGGCCAAGCGGCGGCAGGCGGCGGCCCTGGTGCGCGACGGCGTCTCTGTCTCGCTTGCGGCCGATGCCGACACGATGAAGGCCGTGGACAATCCGAATCCCTACGAGCACACGATGCTGGCGATCGGGTCCGACCGCATCGCGGTCACCTATCACGGCATCGCTCACACGCATCTGGACTCGCTAGCGCACATTCACGAGAGCGGCGTTTTCTACAACGGCTATACGCCCGATGCCAAGGCCGTGCTCGAGGGCGGCCACGCGCGGAACTCCATCCACAACGTCAAGAACGGGATCCTGACTCGAGGCATCCTGATAGATATCCCGCGATTGAAAGGCGCGCCCTACCTGGAACCTGGCACGCCCATTTACGTCGAGGATCTCGAAGCCTGGGAGAAGCGGGCTGGCATCAAGGTGGCGGCTGGAGATGCGCTGTTCGTGCGGACGGGCGTGTGGGCCCGACGCAAAGCGGTGGGGCCCTGGCTGCGCGGCCGTGCCGAAGGTGGCGCGTCGGCGGGTCTGCATCCGTCGGTCATCCCGTGGCTGAAGCAGCGTGATGTCGCCGTCCTCGGCAGCGACCACCCGCAATACGTGTCGCCGTCCAACCTCCGGGGGGCCGTCCACGACTTCGCCCTGGTCCACCTGGGCGTGCACCTGTTCGACAATTGCGATCTCGAGGCGCTGGCGGAGGCCGCCGCTGCGCGAAAGCGATGGGAGTTCCTGCTGACTGCAGCGCCGTTGGCGATTCGTGGTGGTACCGGTTCGCCGCTCAATCCGATCGCCACGTTCTGACCGGGACCGGTCGCGGACAAGCGTGGAGCCCGCACGTGTATCGGCGAATGGAGTGATCCCCGGTTCCCAGATTCATGAATAATGCAGGCGAGTCACACCTGAGAGCCGGAGTCACTATGAAGCCATCGCGCAGGGAGTTTCTTGGCGGCGCTGTTGCGGTCGTCAGCGCCGGCCTGTGCGCCCCGAAGGTGCACGCGCAGGCGGGGCAGACGGCGACTGCAGGCGACCTCGGAAACCTGGTCCTGGCCAATGGCCGGATCCACACGATGGATCGGGACAACCGCGTTGTCTCGCAGCTGCTGATCCGCAACGGCCGATTCGCGGCTGTCGGCAACAGCGTCGCCCAGGCCAATGCCAAGGTGGTCGACCTCAGGGGAAGAACGGTCATCCCGGGGCTCATCGACGCCCACGACCACATCGTCCTGGTTGGCAACCGGCCGGGGTGGCACACGCCGCTCGAGCACGTCTTCACCATCCCCGACGCGATCGCGGCGCTGAAAACGCGCAGTGCCATGGTCCCGTCAGGTGCGTTCATCACGACCATCGGCCCAATCTCCGCGATGCAGTTCGCGGAGGGACGTCTGCCGAACCTGATGGAGCTCGACGCCGTCGGCCGTCCGGTCTACCTGCAGGCCGCGCAAGGTGGCACGAGGACGAACACCGAGGGCAAGGCATGGCTCGAAAAGCGGGGCGTCACCGTCGCGGCCGACGGCGCGATCGCCGGCGCTGCGACCGGGGTGGCGTTGCTGGCTCTCCGCAAGGAGCTGCTGACTCCCGACACCAGAAAGCGCTCGGCATTCGATGCGCTCCAGTACTACGCGCAGCTGGGCATCACCACCCATCGTGATTCGGGCGCCTTCCACGCCGACGAGCTGGCGCCCGGTCTCGCGAGCGAGAACACCTACACGATGCACGAGCCTTTCCTTGCGCTCAACCGTGAGGGACGGATGCCGGCCCGGCTGCGGATCGATTTTCTTCACCAGGACGCGCCCACCGGCAATCCGCCGCTGGCGACCTCGCCGACGATTGAGGAACTCGTTCCCAATGTTCGGCAACGACTGGCTGCGGACTGGCGGGATCGGCGAGTTCACGGGCGGCGGGCTGGACGGCCTGCGGGCGATCGCACGGGCGGGCTGGCGTGGCGAGGACCACGCGCTGAACCTGGCCGGCGCCACTTCCCTCATCGCGAACCGCGAGACCGTGAACGCGGAGATCCCGATCGCGAACCTGCGCTGGATCATCTCGCACATCCCCGGCTTCACTGCGGAACTGGCGAACCGCGCCCATGCGCTCGGGATGGGCGTGCTCGTCGGCTGGGGACCGCTGCGGACCGGCACGAACGTCGGTCCGCCGTACCGGATGCTCTTCGACCACGCCTCAATGTGGGCTATCACTCGGATGGTGGCGACATCACGGTGATCAATCCCTGGCTCAATCTTTACACGATGATCACCGGCCGGAACCTCGCGGGGGAGCAGATCCTCGGGGATCAGACACTCACGCGCCAGCAGACGCTGCGGCTCGCGACCGCAGCCAACAAGTGGTTCATCTGGGAGGACGACATCGGTTCGATTGAGGTCGGCAACCACGCCGACCTCGCGGTGCTCGATCGCGACTACTTCACCGTGCCGCGATGACGATCTCAGACGCATCCGATCGCTCCTGACTGTCGTGGGTGGCAAAGTCGTCCACAACGACGGCGTCCTGTAGCGCACGACTCCTTATTCCCAGGCTCACCTGTGTTGAGCCACGAACCCCGGCTCCGATGGCCGGACCGGGCTGCGATGGCGTCGTCGGCCGCCCGCCGCGTCGATCCGATGGAAGAGGTGGGGGTCGCGGACGCCGGACAAACATTGATGACACGCGAGCGCCAAGAATCTACAATCCCGCCTGAAAGGCAGGGGATGTGCGGTCCCCGTGCCGGTACGTCGCTGATCGTCCGGGGACGTGTTCGAGGGTGCCGGAACCGCCGATGTGGCCTACAATCAGCAGGTCAGCAACTGGCACTGGCGCTCGCTGCGAGCCCGTGTACAGGAGGGGAGCTACGCCGGCCGTAGCGGTCCTTTGACGTCAGGTGGCCGGAAACGGAGGCTTTGCATGATAGGGATTCCAGGGCGTGGTCGCAAGGTGACCAGCGCCTCGGTAGCGTCGCTCGTTGGTATCGGCCTGATTGCCGCGGCCTCCATCGCGATATACGGGCAGGAGCAGTTCGCGGTGTATCTGTTCGCCATGGATGCGGAGGGCACACCGGTCCTCGATCTTCGACCGTCGGAGATCTCCATAAAGGAGGACCTTGGCGCGAGCACCATCGTGAGTGTCCGACGCTTTGGTTGGCCACTCAAGGTGACTGTGCTCGTTGACAACGGCCTGCGCGCGGGCGATTCCCTGGTTCACTACCGTACGGGATTGAAGAAATTCTTCGCCGGTCTTCCTCCCGAAATTCCGGTGGCGCTCATCGCGACGGCTCCCAACCCGCGCTGGCTGCTCCGCGAGACGAAGGACAAGGTGCAGATCGAAAAGGCCATCAACCTCCTCACGATCGACAACGAGGCGTTGGGCCGCTTCAGCGATTCACTCATCGAGTACGCCAAGCGTCTCGACGAGGAGTTCCGAAACGTAACGCCGGAACAGTTGCCGCCGTACCTGCCGGTCCTGATCTCACTGGCCACCAGAGATCAGGACGGCAGCCATGTCCAGCGTGAATCCAACCTGAAGATGATCACCTCGCTGCGGAAACACCACGTCTGGACCACGATGATCATGGTGGCGCCGGTCCGACCGCCGGGCGTCCCAGGTACCGTCCCGTCCATCGACGCCGACGAGGGCCAGAACGGCGAGATCGCGAAGATCGTCCAGGAGGTCACGCGCGGCCAATACATTCCTATAACCGGCGCAGGTACGAGCGCGCTGAGCACGAAGATCCTGCCCGAGCTGGCACAGTCCATTACGCTCCGCTATATCAGGCAGATGATGCAGCATCGCGTGGTGATGGAGCGGCCCGCGGGCGCCACGGGACCCATGAAGAACTTCGCTCTGGGTCTTGTGAATCGTCCGGGCGTGAAGATCCTGGTCTCCACCGACGGCAACATGCCGTAGGCGACCGGGCGAGCCATTTCCTCGGGTCGCAGGGGAGGAGCGGGAATAGCATTCATGCATCCGCGCTGGCGCAACGCGCATGGGGCCCTGTGGAGCGGCGTCGGCGCCCTGGCCGGGGCCGTCTGTTTCGCGAGTGTGGCGTGGAATCTGGTGGGCACTCGGGTCGTGGCACAGAGTCCCCCCAGGCCTCCGGGATGGGATGAGGCGTCGCATGGGGCGCGCGTCCCGCCCGATTACGCCGGCCTGTTCGCCATGGACAGGGTGCACGAGCTGCACATCGTTCTGACCCCGGATGATTACCGCGCGATGCAAGCCGATCTCGCGACGGTCACGATACTGGGTCCACGACGTGGCGGCCCGCCAGGCCCCGGCGGCGTGCCGGCCGCTGATCCAGCGAATCCCCCTGCAAGTGTCACGGCATTCCTCGAGGCGTCCAAGGCTGCCTGCTCGGCCAAAGCCGCATCGGCCCCGTGCGCCATTCAAGGGGCGGACGGTCAGTGCACGGCTTCACCACCGGGCGGCGAGCTGCGATGCGTTCCCGGCGCACGCGGCAACGCCGGGCGGCCTGGCGGTCCGAACTTCGCGACCCGTGATCCGATCTTCGTGCCGGCCACCGTTCGACACGGTAGCAATGTGTGGACAAAGGTCGGCATGCGCTTCAAGGGCAACTCCTCCTTGATGGCGGCCAGGGGCAGCGGCGCCGGTAAAGTTCCGTTCCGGCTGGATTTCGACCGCTACGAAGATGACGTCCCCGCCATCAGCAATCAGCGGTTCTACGGCTTCGAGACGCTCACTTTCTCTTCGAATTACAGCGACGATTCGCAGCTGCGCGAGGTCCTCGCGACCGAGATTTTCCGGGACCGGGGCGTGCCGTCGGCTCGGGCGGCCTTCTACCGCGTCTTCGTCGATGCCGGCGCAGGATCCGAGTATTGGGGCCTGTATACGATGATCGAGGATCCCGCCGATGGCGCCATGCTCGACGCGCAGTTCGGCGGCAAGGGTGGCAATCTCTACAAACCCGAAGGTCCGGGTGCCAACTGGACGATGTTCGTCGTGGAGGGGTTCGAGAGGAAGACGAACAAGGACAAGGCCGACTACAGCGACATCCTCGGAGCCATCAGTGCCCTGCACGCGCCACGCACCGATCCGAGCCGATGGAGGGCGGGTCTCGAAACGCGGTTCGACGTCGACCTCTTCCTGCGATGGCTGGCGGTGAACACCGCAATCGACAATTGGGACACGTACGGCGCGATGCCCCACAACTACTACTTGTACGCCGACCCCGCTCGTGGAGGACGGCTTACATGGATCCCGTGGGACCACAACATGTCGTTCGGGCGTGGCCGGGGCGGCCGTGTCGGGGCGCCGGTCGGCGCCGTGCCGTTCGTGCCACCACCATTACCACCGCCGGCAGCAGCCGGGGTCGAGGTTCGCCGGCCGATTCCCATCCCGCCAGGTGACCTTGCGGCGCTGGTCGCAGCAAACAACTTCGTGCTTGGCCGTGGAATCCAGATCAATCAGGGCGGAGTGGCGACGATCCTGCACGAGCAGGTTGGCGATGGATGGCCATTGATTCGCAGTCTGCTCTCCGACGAGGTGTACGCGGCGCGGTATCGTGAGCTCCTGGAACACGCCCTTGGCGGCCTTTATTCCCCTGAGGCGATCGAGAAGCGCGCGCGCCAGCTCCACGCACTGATTGCCCCATTCGTCGTAGGCGATCAAGGTGAGCGGACCACGCACACCACCGTCTCGTCCAAGGCGGCGTTCGAGGAGGCGCTCGACGGACCCGGTGGGTTGTTGGAGCGCATCCGGCGTCGTCACGATGCCGTGCGGGAAGCGCTCGCTCAAGCGAAAGCCCGGTAGGACCGGCTGCTTGCGCGATACGGCTCTGGCGCGGCGACCAGTTGCTCTGCGAGGAGTCGTCAGATGAGCAGACACGTGGATGCGGCGTTCGGTGCGTTGGCGTTGACGGTTCTCCTGTTGTTGGCGGAGGTACCTGCCGCAGGCCAGCGCTTCACACCTCCTCGCACCCCGTGGGGCGATCCTGACCTTCAGGGCGACTATTCGAACAAATACGAACAGGGAACTCCCTTCGAGCGGCCGGCCGAATTCGACGGACGACGACTCGAGGACATCACGGGCGCCGAACTGGCCGCGCTCGTACGCGAGCGCGCGTCTGAGGTGCTCTTGAACGCGCCGTTTACGGGCGGCGATCCCGTAGCCGGTAACTTTGGCGGCGCCCCCGCGTTCTACGACCGGTTCGAAGCGGACAAGGGCAGCCGGCCGTGGCTCGTCATCGATCCGCCAGATGGGAAAATACCGCCGATGTCGCCCGAGGGGCGGCAGGCGTCGACGGCGCGCGCGGCCGCCAGGACGGCGCAGCGACGCGGGCGCGGGCCAGCCGACTCGTACGAGGACCGAAGCCTCTACGACCGCTGCATTACGCGCGGGCTTCCTGCGTCGATGATGCCGACCAATTACGGCAACTCCTACCGGATCGTTCAGGCTCCCGGGTATGTGGCCATCACCTATGAGATGGTGCACGAGACGCGCATCATCCCGCTCGACGGCCGCGCACCGCTCGCACCCTCGATTCGTCAATACATGGGGGAGGCGCGTGGACGCTGGGAGGGCGACACGCTGGTGGTGGAGACCACCAACTTCAAGGACGAACCAGCCTACCGAGGGGCCAATCCTGAGACGCTGCGCCTGATCGAGCGTTTCACGGCGATCTCTCGAGACAAGGTCGAGTGGTCCGTCACGGTCGACGATCCCACGACATGGACGCGGCGATGGACGTTTGCCATGCCTCTCACGCGGAACGACAAGGAGGCCGTCGTCGAGTACGCATGCCACGAGGGAAATCTGGCGATGGCGCACGTGCTGGCCGCCGCGCGAGCGGAAGAGCGATCGGCAGGTGGCCGCACGGCCAGGGAAGCAGTCGTCCCGCCCGCGGAGCGCCGACGCACGGCGCCAGAAGGCGAGAGCAACCCCTCGTCGGTGATCGCGGGGACGTGGATAGATGCGACAGCGGGGGGCCGCGGTGGCGGCCGGGGAAATTTCGCCGGGTTCTCTGCGGCGACGCGGCTCGTGATCTCGGAGACGGCGACCGAAGTGGCTGTCGACACGAACACCGGCACCGAGAATCAGATCCAGACCGCGATCTACAGACTCGACGGGTCCGAGAGCTCCGTTCCGGGGCCGCTCGGCTGGAATACGCGCGCGCGCGCCGGATGGCAGGACGGGAAGCTCGTGGTGACGATCACACGGACGATTCAGGGACCCGACGGAGAGCTCAAGTTCGAGATCAAGGACGTCTACAGCGTGTCGGGCGGACTTCTGACCGTGGAGCGAACGCAGGGGAGCCAGTCTCAGAAGATGGTGTACAAGAAGGCCGACGCTCGTTGACAAGCCATTCTCAAATGCTCAAATGGCCGATCGAGGCGCAAAATGATCCGATGCGCCAATCATCGATGATCGATCCTCAAATCATCAATCATCAATCCTCAAATGGACTTCAGCCTTGTCCGTACATCGTCTGCCGGCTGCTCAGCGCCATCCAGCCTCGCACGATGCGGTAGATGAACCAGAGGGTCACCACCCCGAGCGGGAGCCAGACAACCACTAGACCGATCCCGAGCGTGAGAATCACGAACAATATACAGGGCGCCACCCACAAGAGCCCGAACCAGAACGTCCGGATCTGCCATCGGAAGTGCGACTCCAGCCAGCTGCCCTGCGCCTCACTGCGCTTCACGTAGTTGAGGATGACCGCAATGATCGACGGCCAGCCGGTGAGAAAGGCACCCACGATGGTCGCGGTAGTGACGATGCCGGTCAACAGGCTGAACGCGTGCAGAGCGTAGATAAGGTGCGTCCAGCCGAGAAGCGGGTGCTGCGTGGTTGCCATCGAAACGGGTTGGTAGGGGGTGGAACTGCTCATGTCGCCATCACCTCGTACCCATTATCGCCAATAAGCGCCAAATCTTCCCCTCGTCGTGATTCGCTGTTGCGCACCGGGATCCCCGCCCCGAGCTCGAGCGCTGGGCTGATCGACATAGCCTTCAGCGCGCCAATCGAAGATCCACTGTCGTGCTTTTTCCGTCTGCGAGCGTGATCATGCGAGCGTCGGCGATCAGGCCGCTGAGCACGTCAGCGCTCTGGCCATCGGCGGCCACGTCGCTCACCGCCACCGCCCAATAGTCTCCGGGTGGAAGATTGGGCACGCTGTAGCGGCCACCCTGGCCGGAGCGCACGAGCCTCAGAAACCGCGAGCCGGGATAGATGCGGGACGTATCGGTGGGGAATACCATCACCGAGCCGTCGACGACAGCCCGATCGCGGGCGTCGACCACGCGGCCGGTCACCGAGGCCGCACCACTCGAGAACACCACTTCGACATCCGTGCGGGTGCGCTCCCTGGCGCCGAAGGTAAACGGGTCGTCGGCCGCGTTGGTCCCGTCGATGGTGACCGACTTCAGCCACCAGCCGTCCGGAGGCACGGCGGAGATGCGCGACGGACCGGTGAGGTTCGTAATCTCGAACGTCCAGTCGTCGCGTGTGACCGATCGCGGTTCGAGGGCCCGCTCGACGGGAAGCGCGGGGGTGAGATCGGGATCCGCAGGGAGCGCGCGCAACGTGAAGCTCGAGGGCGACAGCGACGTGGAGGCCCCTTCGAGCTGGATTCGCCCGAGCAGCGTCGATGGGCTCGACGTCGTGATCACCAGCGGAAGGGACTCGGTGCCGCGCACGCTGACGGCCTGCGCGGCAAACTCCTCGGAGACGCCCCACAGCCGTCGCCCGATGATCTGGACGATGTAGTCGCCGGGAGGGACGTGCCGGAATTCGAATTCGCCAGCTGGACCGATTGTCGAGCCCAGCGGCTCCGGTATCGCAACACCAGGACGCCCAGTCGTCAGCAGAATTGCTGCACCGGTGACTGCCTGTCCCGACGAGTGCAGTGCCACGCCGACAATCTGTGCGCCGCGAGCGGGCGCGAACGTGATGTCGGCGCCGGCTGCATCTGACACGCCATCAATCTGCACCGTCAGTGCGTCCGTCATCGACGGCCGGTCCGGGTAGTAGACACGTGGGGAGGTCTCGAGATCGACGCCGCTGCCGGTGGCGGCCGTCGTGCGGTCGGTGGCCACGATGTAGAACGTGCCCGGCGGGAGGCCGTAGATTCGATACTGTCCGCGGTCGTCGGTCTTCCGCATCGCTACCCGGCCGACAGGCCGCGCGAGGGTGCGTCCGCCAACCGTCTGCGCCTGCAACGCACGGACAGAGAGCCCTTCCACCGGCTCGCCGAGCTCGTCGAGAATTCGGCCGCTGATGACGCCGCCCTTTGGCAACACGAGGTCGACGCCGTCCAGACGCTGCCCTTCGCCGAGCACGATTGTCCTGCGCTGCATCGTCTCGTTACCATCGAAGGAGCCCGACGCTGTGAGCGGCCTGCTCACCACGATGCTGAGCGCACCGGCTGGAAGATCTCTGAGCTCGTAACGGCCTTGCGCGTCCGATACGGGACTTCCTTCCGATCCTCCCGTTTCCGAACGGACCGACGCGCCAGCCACGGGTCGTCCGGTCGAATCCATCACCCGACCGCTCACGATACCGCCCTTGACGAGGACGACATCAACCCTGTTCTGTTGCTCCATTGCTCGGATTGAGAGCTCCGTGCCCCGCCACGTGTCAGTCGCGGGAGCGTCTATGTCCTTCGCCTGCGCCAGGCCGGCTTTACGCACCAGCAGAACGTAATGACCATCGGCAACGTTCCTCAGCTCGTAGCGGCCTTGTGCATCGGTCGTGGCGAACTTCTCCGAGAAGGCGACGGCCGCTGCGGCCCCCACCGTGCTCGAGGTGCGGCTCACCATGGCCGATGACATCAGCCGGACCATCGCACCGGCAACGGCCTGGCCATCAGGCCCCGTCACCCGGCCCCGGATGACGCCGCCCTGCGTTGCAGCGGCGGAAGACGAGGCAGTGGTGGTGTTCTGTGAGATCCCCTCGACTCGGGCGCTGTCGATCGCGGCTGCCAGAGCTGCAGGCGTTACCACCAGCTTCGGAGCACTGACCAGGCGCGCTGCAGTGCGATCGGTAAGGCTGACAAAGGTTTCATCGCCGCTCCGCGCCTCCACGATCTGCTCTTCCGGCGCCGGAGCAAATGGCGAGACGCTGCCCCCGGTGACAGCGATACGCCCGCCCGAGTACGTCACTTTGTATCGACCGGAAGGCAGCCCCGCGACCCTGAAGTCGCCGAGATCGTCGGTCTCGGCCACCAGAGAGGGGCTGGTCGTCCCCGGAGCATCTGCGAGCCGACTGACCCCGACTTGTCCAGCGACGGAGACGAGATCTTCCACGGCTTCCTGCGCGGCCCCTACTACGAGTACATGGTGCGCAACTTCGGCGAGCCGGAGGAGTGAGCGTGCGAGCGCTGCTGTGCTGCATCCTGTTTTCTTGGCGCTTCTCTCGCGACCGCTCCGGGCCACGCGCAGCAACCGGCGCAAAGCGGCGAAGCCGCCGCTCGACCCACCGCCGGCCCGGCCGTCGACGAGAACGACGACAACGACAACGCGCGTCGCCGCGCTCGCGTCAACGCCACCGCGAAGCTCGAGCTGCCGGCCGGGCTGGTCACGGTGGTCTATCCGCTGCTGCCGGCCGATGGACCCGACGCCGCCGCCATCGCGACGCTCGACGACGGCGAGGTGCTCGAGCTCACGCGCTCGATGGCGCTCAAGCTCAAGACCGAAGTCGAGCTGCGCTTCACCGGCGGCGCGGTGGCGCGGCCGGGGAACGTCTCGGCTGCCTATGCCGGCGTCTACAGCCTGTGGCTGCGCCGCGCCGGCGATGATTGGCGGCTCGTCCTCAACCGCGAGCCGGACATCTGGGGCACCATGCGCGATCCCGCCGCCGACGTCGGCGAGACGCCGCTGGTCCATCAGCGCGTGCCCGACGCCGAAGCGAAGTCGACGTTCGAGGCGACGATGGCGGCGACCAACGGCGGCGGCGAGCTCACGATTCTGTGGGGAATCGACCGCTGGACCGCGCAGTTCGACGCCGGTCCGGGCATGACCGCCGCGAGCCCCGAGAAGGGAGGAGCTCCGTGACCGAGCCTCGGCAGCGACGAGCGCGCGACGAGCGAGATCCACCACCTGTCCGCCACCTCGCTCGCGGCCGCGATCCGCGAGCGCCGGATCTCGAGCCGCGAGGCGCTCGACGCGCTGGCGGCGCGCATCGAGCGGCACGATCGCGCGCTCAATCTGGTGGTCACGCTCGACCTCGAGCGGGCGCGCCGCGATGCCGCGGCGGCCGACGAGGAGGTCGCGCGCGGCAAGCTGCGCGGGCCGCTTCACGGTCTGCCGATGACGATCAAGGACTCGTACCAGACCGCCGGCACTGCGCACCACGTCGGGAGCGCCCGAGCTCGGAGAGTTCGTGCCGCCGTGGACGCCGCGCCGGTGGCGAGGCTGCGCGCCGCGGGCGCCGTGATCTTCGGCAAGACCAATCTGCCGATCTACGCCGGCGACGTGCAGAGCTACAACGCGGTGTTCGGCTCAGTCGAACAATCCCTGGGATACGACGCGCAGCCCCGGAGGATCGTCGGGCGGCTCGGCCGGCGCGCTCGCGGCCGGCTTCACGCCGCTCGAGCTCGGCTCCGACATCGGCGGCTCGATCCGCAATCCGTCGCACTGCTGCGGCGTGGTCGGCCACAAGCCGTCGTACCGGCTGGTGCCGGCGCACGGGCAGATCCCCGGTCCGCCCGGCACGCTCACGCAGGCGGACATCGCGGTGGCGGGACCGATGGCGCGCAGCGTCGAGGATCTCGAGGTCGCGCTCGACATCCTCGCGGGCCCCGACGATTGGGAGGCGGTGGGGTGGAAGCTCGCGCTGCCGCCGCCGCGCCACCAGCGACTGCGCGACTTCCGGCTCGCGGCCTGGATCGACGACGAGTCACTGCCCGCTGTCGAGCGAGGTCGCGCGGCTGCTGCACGCCGCCGTCGACGCCATCGAGCGCGCCGGCGCCACCGTCGCGCGCGACGCGCGGCCCGACTTCACGTTCGAGTACGCGAGCCGCGTCTACGATCAGCTCCTCGGCGCCGCGCAGTGCGGCGGCTTCAGCACCGCCGAGATCGAAGAGATGGCGGCGCGCGTCGCCGCCGGCACGCACGACCCCGGCATGCAGCACTCGACGCTGCGTCATCGCGTCTGGCTGTCGGCCAACGAGCGGCGCCTCCAGATGCGCAGGAAGTGGCTCCAGTTCTTCAAGAGCTGGGACGCCGTGCTGATGCCGGTGTCGCCGGTGCCGGCGATCCCGCACGATCACTCCCAGCCGGCGGCGCTACGGACGATCGACGTCGATGGCGCGCGGCGTCCCTACTGGGACCAGATCAAGTGGATGGGGCTCACGGGCGTGGCTTACCTGCCCGCCACCGTGGTGCCGATCGGTCTCACCCGCGACGGTCTGCCGGTCGGGCTCCAGATCGCCGGGCCGTATCTCGAGGACCGCACCACGCTCGCGATCGCGCGCGAGGTCGAGCGGCTGCTGGGTGGCTTCCAGCCGCCGCCGGCGCTCGCCGGCTGACACGGGCCGGTCGAGAATTTGAACAGCCTGTTCAAATTCGAGGCGTCTTGTTCCTCGCCGTGCTGGCGATCGGCGCGGTGGGCATCGCGCGGCGCGCGTGCGCCGCGGCCGCAGCCGCTTCGCCTCAACGACCTGCAGGTCCTCGCCAGCCACAACAGCTACAAGGAGCCGATCGACCCGCCGCTGTTCGCGCTGCTGCTCGAGCTGCGCTCGCCCGCGCGCATCCGCCCTCTCGAGTACGGGCATCCGCCGTTGAGCCGATCAGCTCGACGCCGGCCTGCGCGCGCTCGAGCTCGACGTCTTCCACGATCCGCGAGGGCGGACGGTACGCGGCGCCGCGCGGCCTCGCCTGGCTGGCGGAGCGCGGACATCGCCGGGTCGCGGCCGTACGATCCCGAAGGCGAGATGAAGGCGCCCGGCTTCAAGGTCCTGCACGTCCAGGACCTCGACTTCCGCAGCAACTGCGCGACGCTCGCGCGTTGCCTCGGCGAGCTGCGTCGCTGGTCCGATGCCCATCCGCGCCACCTGCCGATCGTCGTCACCATGAACGCCAAGGACGACAAGCTGACCGGCATCGACGGCGTGGTCGAGCCGCTGCCCTTCGACGCCGCGGCGTACGACGCGCTCGATCGCGAGATCCTGGCGGTGCTGCCGCGCGAGCGCCTCGATCGTGCCGGATGACGTGCGCGGCGACGCGGCGCGACGCTGCGCGAGGCGGTGCTGGCGAACGCCTGGCCGGCGATCGACGATGCGCGCGGGCGCTTCCTGTTCGTGCTCGACGAGACCGGCGCCAAGCGCGATCGCTACGTCGCCGGTCATCCGTCGCTCGCGGGCCGCGTGCTCTTCGTCAACGCGCCGCCCGAGCGCGACGAGGCGGCGTTCCTGATCATGAACGAGCCGATCGCCGACGGCGCGCGCATCCGCGAGCTGGTGGCGCAGGGATTCCTGGTGCGCACGCGCGCCGACGCCGACACGCGCGAGGCGCGCAGCGGCGAGACCGCCCGCCGCGAGGCGGCGTTCGCCAGCGGCGCGCAGGTGGTCTCGACCGACTACTACGAGCCCAACCCAGCGTTCGGCACCGGCTACGAAGTCGATCTGCCTGGCGGTGGTGTCGCGCGCTGCAATCCGGCGCGGATCGCGGCGCCGACTGCCGCATCGACGAGTAGCGCGACCGAGCGATGGATCGTCAACCGCGAGCGATTAGCGGTTCGGTCGCAGTTGACGATCGCACGGGTACAGCCGATCGCCCACCGCGCCGCCGATCAACGTCGAGCCGTCGCAAGTCATGTGTCCCCTGGCTGGCATCATCGGACGCGACGCATCTCTCTACGCTTCCGCCAATGCTGGTAGATGCCCCAGGCGAACAGGACCGGGCCGAGTAGCAGCGTCCCCCACAGCCCGATCGACGCGCGGTTCGCCAGCCCGCGCAGCACGTTGGGCCCGAACACCTGATCGCTCACGAGATAGGTCCAGGTCGCCGACGGGCCACGCAGGCCGGCGGCGTCCCAGTCGACGCCGTCGCGCGTGATCGGAAGCGTGGCGAAGGTCTCGACGATCTCCGACTCCACGTTCTCGATCAGGCGCTCGAACGAAGGGATCGCGGCGCGCGTGAACTCGGTCAGCGGATCGCGGCCGTCGAGCGTGACCAGGTGGACCTCGTCGCGCAGCGACCTGGAGGTCGGCCAGATACTGGCTCCAGGCGCGGTCGAGCGTGAGGAGCGTCAGTCGGCGCTCGACGTCGTCGAGCACCTCGGCGCCGACTTCGCCGCGCAGCGTCTGCCACCGCTCCGGCGAGCGGCGGCTGGAGGAGATCGAGGCCGCTCGTTCCGTCGAGGACACCTTGACGCCAGGCGGCGATGTAGCGCCGCTGGCCTTCGAGCATCTCCGAGTAGCGATAGAGCCGGCGCCGGACGTCGAAGCTCTCGCCGTCGACGATCCGCTGCGCTCGCGCCACCTCGCGCCGCACCACCGCGGAGTCGAGCGGCGAGTCGCTGGCGCCGGCGTCGCCTTCGAGCAGCCGGCGCGGCACCAGCCGGTCGATGCCGTAGCGCCGCAGCAGATCGTCGTCGAGCGAGACCAGGAAGCGGGAGCGACCGGGGTCGCCCTGCCGCCCGGCGCGGCCGCGCAGTTGATCGTCGATGCGCACGCTCTCGTGGCGGTGCGTGCCGATCACGTAGAGGCCGCCGGTCGCCAGCACGCGCTCGCGGTCCGCCTCGTCCGTGCCGCCGAGCTTGATGTCGGTGCCGCGGCCCGCCATGTTGGTGGAGATGGTCACGGCGCCGAGCGCGCCGGCCTCGGCCACGATCGCCGCTTCGCGCTCGTCGTTCTTCGCGTTGAGCACCTGATGCGCGATGCCGTGTCGCCGCAGCTCCGCCGCCAGCCGTTCGGAGTCGGCCACGCTCGCGGTGCCGACCAGGACCGGGCGTCCGCTCTGGTTGCGCGGCGCGGATCTCGGCCAGCAGCGCGGCATCGCGCGCCTCGCGTCGCGCGTAGATCAGGTCGGGATCGTCGATCCGCCGGCAGGCGCGGTGCGGCGGAATGCTCACCACCTCGAGGCCGTAGATCTCCCGCAGCTCCTCGGCGGACGATCGCGCCGTGGCGGTCATGCCGGCGAGGCGTGGATAGAGGCGGAGGAAGTGCTGGATGGTGATCGAGCCGAGGATGCGGCCGTCGGCGCCCAGCGACAGCCCTTCCTTGGCTTCGACCGCGGCCTGCAGCCCGTCGGGCCATTGGCGGTTCTCGGCGACGCGGCCGGTCAGCTCGTCGACCAGCTCCACGGTGCCGCCGCGCACGATGTAGTCGACGTCGCGCCGCAGCAGCACCTCGGCATGCAGCGCGTTGCGGGTCGCCGCCGCGAGGTTCAGGTTCTCGGGCGCGACCAGGCTGCCGCGTCCGAGCGAGCGCCTCGACCGCGAGAGCGCCGCGATCGGTGAGGAAGACGTTGCGCCCGTGCTCGTCGATCTCGAAGTCCTGCCCGCGCTCGAGCCGGCGCACGATCGCGGCCAAGCGGGGCAGCGAGACCGGCGTCCTCGCCGGCGCCGGCGCCGGCGATCACCAGCGGAATGCGCGCCTCGTCGATCAGGATGGAGTCGGCCTCGTCGACGATCGCGGCGTGAAGCGGCGCGCCCTGATCGCCCTCGGCGAGCGACCAGCGGTGCACCTGGTCCGGCGAGATCGCAGGCACAGGCCGTCGCGCAGCAGATCGAAGCCGGCCTCTTTCGCGGTGACATAGGTGACGTCGCGCGCATAGGCCTCGCGACGCTGCGTCGGCCGCCATGCCCTCCTGCACCACGCCGACGGTGACGCCGAGGCGCTCGTACACCGCGCCCATCCACGCCGCGTCGCGGCGAGCCAGGTAGTCGTTGACGGTGAGGACGTGCGAGCCGCGGCCGGCGAGGGCGGTGAGAAACGCCGGCGCGACGGCGGCGAGCGTCTTTCCCTCGCCGGTCGCCATCTCGGCGACGGCGCCGCGATGCAGCGCGAGCCCGCCGAGGATCTGCACGTCGTGCAGGCGCAGGCCGAGAGACGCGGCGCGCCGTCTCGCGCACGAGGCGAGAAGCCGTCGATCACGCGATCGTCGCCGGCTCGCGCGCGCAGCTCAGGGCGCGGTGACGGAGGTCGTCGTCGCCGAGAGGCTCGAGCTGCGTCGAACGACTCGTCGATCGCGGCGATGAGCGGCGGTCCGCGGGGTCACTCGGCCGCGATGCTAGCAGGTGCCGATCGTCGGCAGGGGAGCGGCGAGCTGCTCCCACGGCAAGCGGATAGGCGAGCTCGGCGATTGCTCCCCACGCTCTACGAGTCGAGTTGTAGTTGGCGCGCGCCGCGACTCGCTGGAACGCCTCGAACCCCTGGTCGTTGCGCCGCCCGCCCTCGAGGCTCGACGCCAACTGCGTCGGTGGCCTCGACTCGATCCTCGGTCATCGGATGGGTCGCGAAGAACTGCTCGATCTTGCCGGGGTTGCGCTGAGCCTTCTCTGGCCAGCACTTCGAGCATGCGCGGCAGGCCCATCGGGTCGTAGCCCGGCTTCGTAGCTGTAGCGCACGCCCAGCTCGTCCGCCTCGCTCTCGTCGGCTCGCGAGAAGCGCGCGACGGCGCCGCCGGCGAGGATCTGCGCCAGGATCTGCTCGTAGGCCTTCGGGTTCTGCCCGAGCAGCACGCCACCGAGGATGTTGATGCCGTAGACCTTGGTGAGCTGCTCGGTCCCGTGGCGGGCGACGCCGTGGCCGATCTCGTGGGCGAGCACTCCGGCGAACGCGGCGGCGTCGGGCGCCGCCTCGACCAGGCCGGTGTTCACGTAGACGTGTCCGCCCGGGATGTTGAACGCGTTGACCGCGGGATCGTCCACCAGATGGAAGGTCCATTCACGATCGCCGAAGCTCGGTCTGACCGACGATGGCGTGGCCGACGCGGTTCAGGTAGTCGGCGGCCCTGCCGTTCCTGAACCAGCTTGACCTGCTTGCCGAGGTCGCTCTCGAGCTGCGAGCCGAGCTGCCATTCCTCATCGAGCGAGATCAGATTGAAGTCGCCGCTGTTGACGCCGCTGGTGGCGCACGAGAGCGCCAAGCAGCGAGACCAGCGCGACGGAAGACGCCAGCGCAGTCGATCGGATTCTCATCGGGAATCCCCCTTTCCAGGGTCAGGCGCTGGACCGGGAACCGGCGAAGCGCCTCGCCGGACTCGGCCTCGACTCGGGCCACCAGCGCCGTGATGTTGTCGAGATCGTCGGTCGCGAGAGCGGACTCGAGCAGGCCGGCAGCCGCGTCGGGCGCGGACTGGACCTCCTCGAGCACGCGGGTGATGTGGTCTTCGTCGACGCCGCGCAGCAAGCCGTCGGTGCACAGGAGCAGCGACGTCGCCGGGATAGAGGCGGCGGCAGCCTGCCTCGGCGTCGACGCCTTCGTGGTCGCCGCCGAGCGCTTGGGTGAGCACGTGCTCGAAGCCGGCGGCCTTGGTTTCCTCGAAGCCGGCTTCGGTCATGCCGGCCGAGACGGTGTGATCCTTGGTCAGCCGCGCCAACCTGCCTCCGCGCAGCAGGTAGAGCCGGCTGTGGCCGACGTGCGCGAAGTACAGCATCGGCGGAATCCACCAGGCGGCGGTGAGAGTCGTGCCCATGCTGGCGAGGTCGCCGCGCCGGGCAGCCCGCGCTGTGAATCTCCTCGATCGCTCGACCGCATCGCGCGCTCGAGCCGCCGCACCGGGTTGTCGCCATCGGCCCCGTGGACCAACTCGCGGAGCAGGACCCGCACCGCGAGCAAGCTCGCGACTTCACCGCCCGGGTGACCGCCCAAGCCGTCGGCCACCACCAGCAGCAACTCGCTACCGCGGTCGTTGCCGATGCCTGCACCTTCGCGCCGGCGGGCGGCGGCGAGATCGGCGATCAGGAACTGATCCTCGATTGAGTCGACGGCGGCCGGGATGGCTCACGCCCGCCGCTTCGAGCACGAGCGGCAGGCGGCGATCGCCGTTCGACGAGTGCAAGATCGCGCCGTCGCGAGCAGAGACGGTATGTAGAAGTTTCTCCATATGGCTTGTGGTCCTTCTCTTGACCGATTTGCTTGCAGTGGTCGTGCCAGCGGAGCGGGCTGCGGAGGTGGCGTTGCGCGGCCGCTGGAGTAGGCGCGGGCGCTCTTTCGTTCTTTCCCAGCGGCGGAAAAAGTTCCGGTCCGGCCGACGATCTTCGGCGGGCTCGGTCGGCCTCGACGTTGGTATCGGACTTGCACTACTGGCATGAACGGGACCCGGAAAACGACCCGAGAGGGCTAGGAAGGAGAATTCATGAATCAGACCGATCCGCATTCTGAGTCCGATGTTCGGAGCATTGCTGCTGCTACTCGACGTTCGGCTGCTCGAGCACGCAGACGGTGGGCGAGGAGATCGACGACGCCACCATCACGACCAAGGTCGAGGCCAAGCTGACCGGCGATCCGGAGGTGAGCGCGTACAACGTCGACGTCGACACCAACGAGGGCGTCGTTCGGCTGTCGGGCGAGGTCGAGAAGTCCGAGGCGAAGGCCGAGGCCGAGAAGCTGGCGCGCGACACCGAGGGTGTCCGCCGCGTGATCAACGACATCACCATCGGCCCGGGCCGCGACACGGGCGACCGCCTGTCCGATACCGAGATCACCACCAAGATCAAGGCCAAGATCACCGGCGACGGCGATCTCAGCCCCTTCAACATCAACGTCGACACCAAGGACGGCGTGGTGACGCTGCGCGGTACCGTGAAGTCGATGGAGAGCAAGCAGGAAGCGGAGCGGATCGCGCGCGACACCAGTGGCGTCAAGAAGGTCGACAACATGCTCCAGGTCGAGGCCGGCTCGTAACCGACCGACTCGATCTGTCGATCGTAAAAAAGGGCGGAGCTCGGCTCCGCCCTTTCCTTTTGGAGAGTGCGCTTTGAAGCGAGGGCCCCTTCGCGGAGGAGGAGCGGTGCGGCAGTGGGCGGAGAAATGCGAAGCGGGTAACAGGGGGAGGAAGGCTCGGGGTGCCCTACATTACGGACATACCCGTGAGGAGAGGGGAGATGGTCGCCTTCCTCCCCCTGACCCTCGCATAGAGCAATCGACATGCCACGGCGCCTTCAACAGGTGAACGCGGAGGTGTCGGTCACCGGCAGAGCCGGGCGTCAAGTCGGGATTCTGGTAGATGCGCTGGCGGCCGGTCCGCCGGTCGGTCACGGTCACCACCATGCGGACGTTGGTTCCGGCCGACCAGAACACCCAGTAGTGACCGTTGACGCCGCAGCCGTTCAGCACCTTGAGCAGCACCTCGGGGTTCTCGCGGTTGAAGAACCAGAACACGCCTCCCGAGCTGATGCCGAGCGAGTCGAGCTCGATGGCGTTGCCGAGTCCGCCCTGGCCGCCGGCCTGCGAGGTGTCGAACGCGATGGTCGCCTCGAAGCGGCCGTCGCCGGGCGCGTCGTCGATGCAGAGCGTCTTGGGTCCGGGCACGCAGGGACCGAGGTCGACCTCGCGCAGGATCGTGGTGGTGAGCTGATAGCTGCCGGCACCGCTGGTGCCGATCACCCGCGCGTTCCAGGTGCCGGCGGCGGGGTTGGCGACCTCGCAGAACTCGTAGGCGCCGTCACGCGTCGACGCGCACTCGACCTGCCCCACCGGCGGTGGACCGCCGCTGTGGACGGCGAGATCGAGCTCGTTGACCAGCAGTCCCTCCTCGGCGTTGAGCGCGACCCGCAGCGAACGGGCTCCGGCCGGCACCTGGAACGGACGGTCGACGATCTGATTGGGCTGCGTGATCTCGCCCGCGTCGCGGATCTCGATCGTGCCGGGCCTCCGACCACGGGAAGGTTGCCGCACTCCGTCATGCCGAGATCGGAGCCGGCGGCGGAGGCGATGCCGGAGAGGTTGGCGAAGACGTCGGCGTCGAACGGCAGATCGTCGGGCTGACAGTCGGCGTTGAGGCCGCCGGAGCCGATGCCGGCGACCAGGTCGCCGCTGCCGAAGTCGACGAACATCGGCCCGCCGGAATCGCCGGAGCAGGTGTTGGCGTCGCTTCCGGGCGGCCCCAGCGGTTCGTCGAACTCCCAACAGACGTACTCGTCGGCGGGGACCACGCTGCACGCCGAGGTCGTGATCTGTCCGGACCGCTTGAGCCCGTTGTCGAAGATGTCCTCGGCCGCGAGCCCGAAGCCGACGATCTCGGCGCTGGCGCCCAGAGCGAGCCGCTCGACCGAGTTGAGAGGCGACGGCCGAATGCCTTGCACCGGCGCCGACAAGCGGAGGACCGCGATGTCGTCGCGCAGGCCGAAGTCGAAGAGCGGCGGCACCACGATCGACTGCACGTCGAAGAAGCCGGCGTGCTGGAAGAAGAGCTCGATGCTGGCTGGGTTCACCAGCCCGGCGCCACCGGGCTGACACTCGCTGCCCACTCCGTCGCAGACGCAGTGGGCCGCGGTGAGCGCGGTGCTGCAACCGACCAGCACGGCGCTGCAGAACTCGAGCTTGGTGGCGCGATCGAGCAGCGCCGCCGCGGTGGGGAAGTCCTGGGTCTCGACGCCGTTGACGATTCTGCGGGTACCGGCGTCGGACGACGTCGTCTCGGCCAGCGCCGCGGGCGCCAGCACGAGTGCGCCCAAGCGAAGACCATGCGTCGTGAGTCGAAACTGCGTGTGATTCATCAAGTGAGTCTCCTCTCGGGCGCTCGCGGCGGGCACATGTTGCCTGCTTTGCTTCGCGATTGGCAAGGCGGCGCGAGCTATCATCCTGCTCCCCGCGAGTGACGCCTTCCTGACCGAACGATCCTCCTCCGCGACCGCCTACCTCGCGATCCTGGCGAGCGCTCTCCTGTTCTCGACCGGCGGCGCCGCCATCAAGGCGACCAGCCTCACCAGTTGGCAGGTAGCGAGCTTCCGGTCCGGCCTCGGCGCCATCGCGCTGCTGGTCCTGGTGAAGGGCGCGCGCCGTCGCATCAACCTGAAGTTCGTCATCACCGGCGTGGCGCTGGCGGCGACGCTGCTCCTCTTCGCGCACGCCAACAAGCTGACGACCGCGGCCAATACCGTCTTCCTGCAGTCGACCGCGCCGCTGTGGATCCTGGCGCTCGCGCCGCGCCTGCTCGGCGAGCGGCCGCAGCGAGCGGACGTGATCTACACCGCGTTCCTCGCGATGGGCGCGGTGACCTTCTTCATCGGCATTCAGCAGCCGTTCGCGACCGCGCCCGATCCACGCACCGGCAACGTCATGGCGCTGGTCTCCGGCTTCACCTGGTCGCTCGGCCTGATGGGTCTGCGCTGGGTGCAGTGGGGCGACGACGATCCGGTCGGAGCCGCCGGCGCGACGGTGGTGTGTGGAAACGTCTTGGCGTGCCTGGCCGGACTGCCGGCGGCGCTGCCGGTGAGCTCGGTTCGACTCGCCGACGTCGCGGTTCTCCTCTACCTGGGAGTGTTCCAGGTCGGCGCCGCCTACGCGTTGATGACCAGCGCGGTGCGGCGACTGCGCGCGCTCGAAGTCGCGCTCTTCATGCTGGTCGAGCCGGTGGCGAGCTCGCTCCTGGCCTGGTCGCTCCACGGCGAGCGGCCGGGGCCGTGGGCGCTCGGCGGCGGCGCGTTGATCGTCGGCTCGACGGCGTGGCGGGCCGTCGTCGGCAGTCGCGCCGCCGCCCGCTCTCGCTAGGAGTCGCGACGCCCGCGCCAGGTGACGATCCGGCGTCGCCGCGCGCCGGTTTCCGGCTCTGGGTTGACACGGCGCAAGTCCTCTGGATGGAAGATGTTACAGCGTCTCGACTGGTGCGGCTCAGCCAGGTCCGAATGGTGGCACGGCTCTTGACCTCTAACAGAGAGTGTGGGGGTGGCAAACGTCTCGCAAACTACCGTCCACCCCAGTCCCCTGAAGGAGTGTTGGGTCATGCCAAAGCTGGCAATCGAATCATCAAGAAAGATCAGTGCTTCTCGGACTCTCGTTCTTCCTCGCTCTGGTTCCGGCGGCGGTCTGGAGTGACGTCGGCAAGCAGGAGTCACCGCCGCACAAGACAGCTTCGGTGAGACGGTCGAGGTCAAGGTCGTCAACGTCGAGGCGGTCGTGACCGATCGTCAAGGCAACCGCGTTCCGGGGCTCGCGGCGGAGAACTTCAAGCTCACCGTCGACGGCCGCGAGGTCCCGATCCAGTACTTCAGCGAGATCCGCGGTGGTGACGCCGTCGCGCCGGCGTCCTCCGGCGCGGAGAAGGGATGGCTCGGAGTCCCGGGCGTGGTGCCCGGTCAACCCGTCGGCACCAGCTATCTGGTGTTCATCGATGACTACTTCTCGCTGCGCCTCGATCGAGACCGCGCTCTCGAGCGACTGCGCTCGGAGCTCCCGGCGCTCGGTCCCGAGGATCGCATGGCGATCGTGGCCTATGACGGCGATCGCGTGGAAATGCTCTCGAGCTGGAGCCGGTCGAGCCGTGAGCTCGACTCGGTGCTGCAGCGCGCCTCGTCGCGGCCGGCCGATGGCTTCCAGCGCTGGGCGGAGCGGCGCAGCTACGACCTCGATCGCCGGCTGCCGGGGGCGTTCAGGTTCCGGCGGTCGTCCTGGGATCTCACCCCGGAGGAGAGCTTCTATGCCCGGGTCGTCGCCGACCAGGTCGAGCGGGTGACGATGGCCGCGGCATCGACCGCGCGCGGGTTCGCCGCGCCTCCGGGCCGCAAGGTGATGATGCTCCTGTCCGGTGGTTGGCCGTTCGACCCGGTGCGATTCGCGATCGACAATCCGCGACGACCCGCGATCGAGCCGGGAATCGACGGCGGGCGCCGAGCTCTATCGGCCGCTGACCGACACCGTGAACCTGTTGGGCTACACGCTGTACACCGTCGATCTGGCGGGCAACAGGCGACCGGGTTCGATGGCTCGCTGTTGCGCTCCGCCGAGCTCGAGTCGCCGCGCTCCCTGTCCTACGATCGTGAACAGGAGCTTCACGCGTCGCTCGAGTACCTGGCGCGAGAGACCGGCGGCAAGAGCGCTCATCAACGCGCGCAGCACCGAGCCGTTCGCGGCGACCGTGGCCGACACGCGTTCCTACTACTGGCTCGGTTTCGTGCCCGATCGACAGGGCGACGATCGCTCGCATGTCATCAAGGTGTCGGTGGGCGAGCCGGGGCTCGAGGTGCGGAGCCGTGGCGACTACTTCGACTACTCGCCCGGACGAGAGCTGAGCCTCGCGGTGGAGAGCGCTCTCCTGTTCGGCAGCCCGCTCGGGCCGCAGCCGCTCGAAGTGCGCGTCGGCGCTCCCGAGGACCGCGCGCGCGGGCGGATGATGCTTCCGCTCACGCTGGTGGTGCCGGTCGATGCGGTGGCGATTCAGCCGGAGGCCGGTGAGTACGTCGCGCGACTCGAGCTGCGGGTCGCGGCAATCGACGAGCACGGAGACTCTTCCGAGGTGCCGGTGATCCCGGTCACGCTCAGGTCGAGCGACCGCGCCGGCGCCGGGGTCGACCCTCACCTTCACCACCGAGCTTCTGATGCGGCGCCGCGCGCACGAGATGGTCGCGGTGCTCTACGACCCGGTGACCGGGGCGCTGCTGTCGTCGGCGCTCGAGGTTTCCCCGGCGCCTCCCTCGACTTGAGGGGGACTAGCGAGGTCGAGCCATCAGCTAGCGGGGCCGGCTCGTTCGTTCCGGGATCTCTCCCACCGGAGTGACGAACGGCCCCGCTAGCTCGTCGGTCGGTGTCCGCGATCTCGGCCATCAGCTCGCCGACCCTGAGCTCTCCGATCCGCGTCTGACCGCCGCGCTCGAGGAAGCGCTTCATCAGGCGCTGCGCCGACTCGAAGCGCAGCGTGTCCTGGAACAGGTAGGCCTCCTCGCGCAGCCCGTCCTCGAGCGGCATGCGCTCGGCGTTGAGGACCGAGCGCTTGGCGTGGGCCACCGCCTCGGGCGGGAAGCTCGCGATCCGCAGCGCGATGCGGTCGACGAAGCCGTCGAGCTCGACCGGCTGGAGCGCGCGGTTGAGATAGCCCCAGCGCTCCGCGGTGACGGCATCGAGGTCGTCGCTGCCGAGGATGATCTCGAGCGCGCGGCCGCGGCCGACCAGGCGGGGCAGCCGCTGGGTGCCGGTGCCTCCGGGAAGGATGCCGAGCCCGACCTCCATCTGGTTCACCTTGGTCACACCCAGCGCGCCGAAGCGCATGTCGCACGACGACGCGAACTCGCTGCCGCCGCCGCCGACGCGACCCGCGATCTTGGCGATGGTCGCCTTGGGCATGGTGCGCACGCGCTCGCACATCTGGTGGAACTCGTTGAGCTGCGGCTCGCGGCGCGCCGGCTGATCGATCGGGATCCCGAGCAGCGCCGCGACGTCGAAGTGCGCGATGAAGAAGTCGGGGTTGGCGCTCTGGAACACCAGCACCCGCGCCGACTCGTCGGCCTCGGCTTCCTTGGTGAACGCCGCCAGCTCCTGGTAGAGCTCCATCGTCATCACGTTGATCGGCGGGTTGTCGATGGTGGCGTAGAGCACGCCGCGGTCGTTGCGGGTGCGGATGCGCTGATAGTCGTAGGCCATGGCCCCTCCTCTCGCGACGCTCGACCGCGCCGTCCGGTGTCGTCGTGGTCAGCGCCTATCCTAGTCCGCGGGGTCTGGGTAGCGGTCGAGCACGTGCCGGCTCATCCGAGGGCGAGCTCGTGCTCGCCCATGAACACCTGGTCGGCGTGCTCGCGCCGCAGGAGGTCTGCTTCCTCGTCGCTGTGCGTGCGCACCACCGATTCGACCCGGGGGTTGATCGTGCGCGCCAGCGCGAGGATCGCGCGGGCCGCGAACGCATCCGGCGTCGCGATCACCAGCATGCGCGCGCGAGCGATGTGCGCCTGGATCGAGCACGGCCGGCTCGGCGGCGTCGCCCGAGACCGCGGCCACGCCGCGCTCGCGGAGGCGCTCCACGATCTCGCGGTTCTGCTCGGCGACCACGAAGGGCACGCCGCGCGCCGGCAGCGCTTCGCCGATGCGCTGGCCGACGCGGCCGTAGC
Source organism: uncultured Alphaproteobacteria bacterium (assembly GCA_963787955.1). Lineage (GTDB taxonomy): Bacteria > Pseudomonadota > Alphaproteobacteria > Rhizobiales > Xanthobacteraceae > Z2-YC6860. The sequence continues at coordinate 244,287 of CAWBFG010000024.1, forward strand.
CCACCACCACGACGTGGCCGGTGAGCCGCTTCTCGTCGATCGTGGTCGGCAGCTCGGCCAGCGGGTCGTCGGAGCGCTCGAGCGCGCGGGCGAGCTGGGACCGCTGCCGAATGGCGGCCTGGAGCGGCTCGATGGCGTTGAAGAGCAGCGGATTGAGCGCGATCGAGAGCAGCGCGCCGGCCAGGATGAGGTCTCTCGCCCTCGCTCGGCAGGATGCCGAGGGAGACGCCGAGGCTGGCGAGGATGAACGAGAACTCGCCGATCTGCCCCAGGCTGGCCGACACCGTGAGCGCCGTGTTGAGCGGATAGCGAAAGGCGATCACCAGCAGGAACGCCGCGATCGACTTGCCGAGCACGATGACGGCCGAGGACCATCAACACGCGCAGCGGCCGGTCGATCAGCAGGCGCGGATCGAAGAGCATGCCGACCGAGACGAAGAAGAGGACCGAGAAGGCGTCGCGCAGCGGCAGCGACTCCTCGGCGGCGCGATGACTCAGCGAGGACTCGCGCAGCACCATGCCGGCGAAGAACGCGCCCAGCGCGAACGACACGCCGAAGAGCTCGGCCGAGCCGTAGGCGATGCCGACGGCCGCCGCGATCACGCACAGCGTGAAGAGCTCGCGCGATCCGGTGCGCGCCACCTGCCACAGCAGCCAGGGAAAGAAACGGCGTCCCACCACCAGCATCAACGCCACGAACAGCGCCGACCCGTCCCGAGCGTGAGCGCCAGGGTGCGGCCGAGATCGCCGGCGGCGACCGCGCGCGTCGCCGCCCAGCCAGGTCGAGAGGGCCGGCAGCAGGACGAGCACGAGGACCATGGCCAGGTCCTCGACCACCAGCCAACCCACGGCGATGCGTCCATTGAGCGACTCGATCAAGCCCCGCCGCTCGAGGGCGCGCAGCAGCACGACGGTGCTCGCGACCGAGAGCGCCAGGCCGAACACGAGCCCGGCGCCGAGGCTCCATCCCCAGGCTCGCGACAGCAGGACGCCGAGCGCGGTCGCGACCGCGATCTGCACCAGCGCGCCCGGGAGCGCGATGCGTCTTGACCGCGAGCAGGTCGGAGAGCGAGAAGTGCAGCCCGACGCCGAACATCAGCAGCATCACGCCGATCTCGGCGAGCTGCCGCGACAGATGGACGTCGGCGACGAACCCCGGTGTCGCCGGGCCGAGAATGACCCCGGCGACGAGGTAGCCGACCAGCGCCGGCAGCTTCAGCCGGACCGCGACGAAGCCGAGGATCAGCGCCAGGCCGAGCGCGGCGGCGATGGTGGTGATGAGGGCGAATTCGTGCGGCACGCCGGCTACTAGCGCAGCTGCGCCGGCTCGAAGAGCTCGACCGGGTTTCCCGCCGGATCCTCGGCCAGCGCCTGGCGGCCGCCGGGGCCGGTGACGAGGTCGCTGCGGAAGCGCACGCCCGCGGCGCGCAGCGTCGCCATCAGCGCGGGGAGATCCTCGACTTCGATCACCAGCCGGTTCCATCCGCCCGGCGCCGGCTTGCGGCCGTCGGGCATCGGGCGCGCGGCCGAGGTCTGTGGCCCGCTGAGCAGCAGTCGCAGGTCGCCCCTGGCGACGATCGTGAGCGCGCCACCAGCGCTCCGCGACCTCGAAGCCGAGCCGCTCGGTATAGAAGCGCGTTGCGGCCTCGACGTCGTCGACGAGATATCTAACCGTGGCCATTGCCGCGATCTCCGGTGGCGGACGACACTCGCTGCTCGACGACCGCCGGAGGCGGCGGCGATCCGAACGCGCCGGCCGCGCGCAGCTGGGCGACCTCGCGATCCGAGTAGCCGATCTGCTCCAGGATCTCGCGGTTGTGCTGGCCGAGCGCGGGCGCCGGCCGCCGTAGCTCGACCGGCGTGCGCTCGAAGCGCGCCGCCGGCCGCGCGTAGCGGATGCGCCCGGCGAGCGGGTGCTCCTCTTCGATCAGGAGCTCGTTCTCGCGCGACCTGGGGATCGTCGATCAGCTGCTCGCGGCTGAGGATGGGAGCGCAGGGAACGTCCTCGGCTTCGAGCGCGGCCAGCCACTCGGCCGACGTGCGATGGCGCAGCACATCACCGACCAGGCGCAGGCGGGCGTCGGAGTTGGCGACGCGGCCGCCCGGAGTCGAGAAGCGGGGATCGTCGAGCCACTCGGGATGTCCGGTCGCGCGCGCCATCCCCTTCCACTCCGCGTCCGACATCGTCGACGCGGTGATGTAGCCGTCGGCGGTCTCGTAGACGAGGTCGGCGGTCGAGCCCGGCTTGGGCTCGGCCACTCCGTCGCCGATGAAGGTGTGGGTGACCATGCCTTCGGGCCAGGCGAACGAGACCGTGGCGTCGAGCATCGCGAGCTGGATGTGCTGGCCCTTGCCGCTGCGCTCGCGCTCGAGCAGCGCCGCGGTCACCGCCTGCGCCGCGGTCATCGCGGTGATCTTGTCGGGGATGATGGTGCGCATCATGCGCGGCCGGCCGGTGTCGCGATCGGCCTGGATCGCGGCGAGGCCCGACAGCGCCTGGATGATCGGATCGTAGACGCGCTTCTGCGCGTAGGGCCCGTGCTCGCCGAAGCCGGAGATCGACACGTAGATCGAGATCGCGGCGCAGCGCGCGCATCGCCTCGTAGCCGAGGCCCATGCGCGTCGGCCACGCCGGGCCGGAAGTTCTGCACGAAGACGTCGGCGCCCTCGACCAGGTGCTCGAGCACGCGGAACCCTTCCGGTGTCTTGAGGTCGAGCGCGAGCGAGCGCTTGTTGCGGTTGACGGTGGTGAAGATCGCGGTCATGCCGCCGCGCTTGGGCCCGAGGTGGCGCATGAGGTCGCCGCCGTCGGGATCCTCGATCTTGATGACGTCGGCGCCCTGATCGCCGAGGAGCTGGGTGGCGAGCGGGCCCGACACCATGGTGGCGAGCTCGAGGACGGTGTAGCCGTGGAGTGGGCCGGGCATGGTGCAGTCTACCCGGGCTTGCGGCCCAGGAAGAGCTCGTAGCTACCCGGCTCGAGCTCGGAGTGATCGAACGGGACGCGCTCCGGTCGAAACCCCGCCTCGCCGAGCCAACGCAGCCAGTCGGCGCGCGCGAACAGACCCTCGAGATGACGGTCGTGCTCGACGCGGATGCTGCCGTCGTCGGAGCGCATCAGGTAGGCGTAGTCGACGGTGTAGGTGGTGTCGTCGGGATCGGGATCCCAGGTCCACTCGAGGTAGCGCAGGCCGCGGCGCCCGGTCGCGCTGTCGTGGCCGCCGTGGTCGTCCGACGGGCCGAACGTCTCGCGCACGTGATCGGGACAGAACAGCGTGGCGCCGCCGGGATTGCAGTGGAGGAACGCGGTCTCCATCGCCTGGCGCAGATCGCGCTCGGTGAGCATGTAGGTGACCGCGTCGTGCACGAAGACGCAGTCGAACGTCCGTCCCAGGCGCACCGTCCGCATGTCGCCCGGCGACGTGCTCGCAGTCGGGGTTGAGCTCGCGGCTCACGTCGAGCATGTCCGGGGCGAGGTCGACCAGGACCACCTCGTCGAAGAGCCCTTCATGTACCAACGCGTTGTTGCCGCCGCCGCTGCCGAGCTCGAGCAGCGTGCGCGGCTTGCGCTCGCACCCCTCGATCAGGGTGCGCAGGTAGAACGCCGCCTCCTCCTCGTAGTTCTCGGGGGCCGACAGCAGCGGCCACCAGGAGGCGATCTCCTGGTACATCTTCATCGGCCTGGCGGCCGGCGTCGTCTTCTTGCTCTTGGCCATCGCGCGTCGCGCGGCTCGCTCCGAGTTGGAGTGGCGAGCGCGCGCGACGCAGCTTAGCGGAGGCCGCCGTTCAGGCGCGCTCCTCGATCGGCGTCCAGCGGCCGTGCTCCTCGCCGGTGTAGATCGACGCCGGACGGATCAGCCGGTTGGCCTGGAGCTGCTCGAAGCAGTGCGCGGTCCAGCCGCCGACGCGCCCGATCGCGAAGGTCGGCGTGAAGAGCTCCTTGGGCAGGCCGATGCCGTGGAGGAGGAGCGCCGTGTAGTACTCGACGTTGGTCTTGAGCCGGCGCCCGGGCTTCATCTCCTCGAGCAGGCGCAGCACGGTCTCCTCGACCGCGCGCGCCAGGGCGTGGAGCTCGGCCGCCTCGCCCTGGTCGGCGAGCGTGGTCGCGGCGCGCGACAGCACGTCGGCGCGCGGATCGCGCACCTTGTAGACGCGATGGCCGAAGCCCATCATGCGGTCGCCGCGCTCGATCATCCTGCGCACCACCGCTTCGGCGCGCGACGCCTCGCCGATCTCGAACACCATGTCGAGCGCCGGGCCGGGCGCGCCGCCGTGGAGCGGTCCCTTGAGCGCGCCCACCGCGCCCACCACCGCCGACACCACGTCGGAGCGCGTCGAGATGATGACGCGCGCGGTGAAGGTCGAGGCGTTCATGCCGTGATCGACCACGGTGTTGAGGTAGGTGGTGAGCGCGCGCTCGCGCCGCGGGTGGGGCCGCTTGCCCTCGAGCATGTAGAGGTAGTTGGCGACGTGGCCGAGCGACGGATCGGGAGCGATCGGCTGCTCGCCCGAGCGCAGGCGCGAGTAGCGCGGCGACGATGGTGGGGAAGGCCGCTACCAGGCGCTTGGCGTCTTCCTCCGCGTTGCCGGCGCCGGGCAGGAGCGAGAGCGTCGAGGCCGCCGTGCGCAGGGTGTCCATCGGGTCGGCGCCGGCGCCGCGCCGCGGCGCGCAGCACGTCGTGCGTCGCCGCCGGCAGCTCGCGGCGGTCGGCGAGCTCGCGCTCGAGCCGATCGAGCTGGTCGCGGCTCGGCAGCGAGCCCTCCCAGAACAGATGGACGGTCTCCTCGAAGCTGGCGGTCGGCGCCAGCACCTCGACCGGCAGGCCGGCGAGGATCAGCTTGCCGGCTTCGCCGTCGACGTGCGACAGGTGGGTCTCGGCGGCGACGATGCCTTCGAGGCCGGGTGAGTAGGCGGCGGCGGAAGTGCTCATCGTGCTCCTCCTGGTGCGGCCGATCCGGCCGCGTTGGCATGCGGCCGGTCGGCGGCCGCGCCTGAGGCGCCGCGATGGTCGTCGCGTCGTCCGCTCTCTGCGGCGCCCGATCCGGGATTCTGGTGCGGGCCGAATATGTTGTCAACGTTGATTGTGATATCAATATGTCGTCGCCGAGTCGGCCCCCGAAAGTTTGAACAGGCGTTCAAAAATGGCCAGACGACGATCCGCTCCGCGACGCCGACTCCGGCCCCCTGCTCACCGCGGCCGAGGCCGCGCGCGAGCTCGGAGTCAAGCCATCGACCCTCTACGCCTACGTGAGCCGCGGCCTGCTCCACTCGCAGGCGGGCGCCGACTCGCGCTCGCGGCTCTACGCGCGCGACGACGTCGAGGTGCTCAAGCTGCGGCGCGACGGCAGGCGCGACCCGGCCGCGGTGTCGCGCGAAGCGCTGTCGTGGGGGCTGCCGGTGCTCGAGTCGGCGATCACGCTGATCCGCGACGGCGCTCTCTACTACCGCGGCATCGAGGTCGGCACGCTGGCGCGCGAGTGGACCTTCGAGCAGGTGGCGGCGCTGCTCTGGCTCGGCGACGCGGCGCGCGCCGGCGAGGTCTTCCCGGTGCGTCCGATCGAGCTGCCGGCGCCGTGGCGGCGCGTGGTGACGGGGCTGCGCGATCGCCATCCCGGCGAGCGGCTGCAGGTCGTGCTGCGCTACGCGGCGAGCGAGGACCCGGCAGCGATGGACCTGCGGCCCGAGCGCGTCGCCGCCTGGGGCGCGCGTCTGCTCGCGCTCATGGTCGCCACCGTGTCGGGCCGGCGCCACCAGGAGGGTGAGCCGCTGCTCGACCCGCTGCGCGAAGCGTGGATGCCGGGCAGCGAAGACGCCGGGCGGCTCCTTCACGGCGCGCTGATCCTGTGCGCCGACCACGAGCTCAACGTCTCGTCGTTCACCGCGCGCTGCGTCGCCTCGGCCGGCTCCAATCCGTACGAGGCGGTGGCGGCGGCGCTCGGCGCGCTGCGCGGCTTTCGCCACGGCGGCCACTCCGATCGCGTCGAGGACCTGCTCGCCGAGCTCGGCGTCCATCGCCTGATCGACGGACCGCCGCCGCGCCAGGAAGTGCGCCGGCTGGTGGAGGAGCGGCTGCAGCGCGGCGAGCACATTCCGGGCTTCGGCCAACCGCTCTACCCGGACGGCGATCCACGCGCCGCGATCCTGCTCGACCTGATCGCCAGCGCTTACCCCGGCTCGACCACGGTGGAAGCGGCGCGCGCGGTGGCGGCCGAAGTCGAGAGCCTGATCGGCCAGCGGCCGACCATCGACTTCGCGTTGGCGACGCTTTCGCTCGAGCTCGGGCTCGGGCCGGGCGGCGCCTTCACCGTGTTCGCGATCGGTCGCACGGCGGGATGGGTCGGCCACGTGATCGAGGAGTACCAGCGCGGCCGATTGATCCGCCCGCGCGCGCGGTATACCGGTCCGGCACCCGGCGCCTGAAGAAATTTCGAAGGATCTCGGAGGTTCGCGCATCGAATGGCGCAAGGAGGAGATTCATTGCCCAAACCGCACTTGGGTCTGATGCTGGTCACGATCGCGATGGGTGGTGAGGCGCCGGCGCTGACCCAGGACGGCAAGTTCGATCTCGGCCTGCGCGCCAACATCCTGGCCGGCGATGGCGAACCCACCAACGACGTCCTCGGCTACGGACTGTTCGGACACGTTCCGCTGAACGACCGCTGGAGCATCGGCTTCGCGCTCGATCACTCGCCCGAGTTCGACGTCGAGCGCACGGCGAAGATCGTCGGTTTCGAGCAGAGCGGCGACGAGGAGGAGGAGATCGACTCCAAGGGCTCCTCGACCACTCTGAGCGCCTGGATCGAGCGCACCTACGGCGAGCGCTTCCAGTGGCTGTGGGGGGTTGGCGCCGGCGTCACCGACGTCGAGATCGATCCGCTCGAAGGCGTGCGCCCCGACGGCACGCCGTTCCGGGTCGAGACCGACGCCGGGACCGAGCTCCTCCTGATCGCCAACGGCGGTTTCCGCTACTGGTTCGGCGGAGGAAAGTGGGCCGTCTCGACCGAGATCCGCCTCGAGCAGCACTTCGGCGAGTTGGGAGCTGCGCGAAGTCGCCGGCGGCGACACCGCTGCAGGTCGACGACTATCTCCTGACCGGGATCCACTTCGGCCTGAGCCGGCGCTTCTAGTCCGCGCGCGTCCGACGACTCGGCGGCGAAGCGATGCACGCGCCGCTCGATGGACATAATCGCGCCATCCTCCGGCTCGCGCGGAGGACGTGATGCCACCTCCCGACGTCTCGATCGTCGTTCCGGTGTTCAACGAGGAACGCAGCTTGCCGCAGCTCGTCTCCGAGATCGACGCGGCCATGGCGCCGCTGCCGTCGACCTACGAGATGGTCTTCGTCGACGACGGCTCGACCGACGGCAGTCGTCGGCGTGCTGCGCGATCTGGCGCCGCCGCGACGGGCGGCTGCGCGTCGCGGCGCTGCCGCGCAACAGCGGTCAGTCGGCGGCGCTCGCGGCGGGGTTCCGACTGGCGCGCGGCGGCAGCGTGGTCACGCTCGACGCCGATCTGCAGAACGACCCCGCCGACATTCCGCGCGTGCTGGCGGCGCTCGACGGCGTCGCCATGGTCTCCGGCGTGCGGCGCAACCGCCGCGACGACTGGCTGCGCCGCGTCTCGTCGCGGATCGCCAACGGAGTGCGGCGCTCGGTGCTCGACGACGGCGTCACCGACGTCGGCTGCTCGCTCAAGGCCTATCGCGCCGAGTACCTGCGGCGCATTCCCGCGTTCAACGGCTTCCATCGCTTCCTTCCCGCTCTGATCCAGATGGCCGGCGGCAGCGTGCGCGAGATCGACGTCGCCCATCGGCCGCGCGTGCACGGCTCGAGCAAGTACGGCGTCGGCAACCGGCTGTGGCGCGGCTTGGTCGACCTGCTCGGGGTTCGCTGGATGAGGCGACGCTGGGTCGATCCTTTTGCCGCAATCGAGGAAAGCATCGCATGCCCATCGACAGGCTCTGGCTCGCAGTCGGCTTCATCGGACAAGCCATCTTCTCCGCTCGTTTCATCGTCCAGTGGATCGTCTCCGAGCGCCGCAAGCGGAGCGTGATCCCGGTCTCGTTCTGGTTCCTGAGCATCGCGGGCTCGCTGGTCCTGCTCACCTACGCCATCCACCGGCGCGATCCGGTGTTCATGCTGGGACAGGTCGGCGGCATGCTGGTCTACAGCCGCAATCTCTGGATGATCCTGCGCGGACAGAAGGCTTGACGGCGGCCGAGCCCGACCCGCGCGGCGCGCGCCGTCGCGACCTGGCGGTGCTCGCGCTCGTCTCCGCGCTGCTCTTCCTGCCCGGGCTCGGCCGGCGCGACCTCTGGAATCCCGACGAGCCGCGCTACGGCGAGGTGGCGCGCGAGATGGTCGCGAGCGGCGAGTACGTGGTGCCGCACTTCAACGGTCGGCTCTACACGCAGAAGCCGCCGCTCATGTTCTGGGCGATGGCGCTCGCCGGCTTCGTGCTCGGCGACCTCGACGAGACGGCGGTGCGCTTGCCGTCGGCGCTGGCGGCCGATCGGCTGCGTCCTGCTGGTCTACGCACTGGGCCACCGCCTGTTCGATCGCCGCGCGGCCTGGCTCGCCGCGATCGTGTTCGCCACCTGCTCGAAGGTCCTGTGGCAGGCGCGCTTCGGGCAGATCGACATGCTCCTCACCTTCCTCGTCCTCTGCGGCGTTTGCTGCTGGATGAAGGGCCGCCTCGAAGGCCGCCCCGGCTGGTCGTACGCGTTCTTCGCGTTCGCCGCCCTGGCGACGATGGCCAAGGGCCCGGTGGGTCTGTTGCCACCGCTCCTTGCGATCCTCGCCTTCCTCGCCCTCGCTCTCGATCGCCAAGGCTTCCGCGATCTGCGTCTGGGGCGCGGCCTGTTGCTGTGGTGGGGCGTGGTGGTGCTCTGGCTCGGCCCGGCGATGGTGCTCGGCGGCGATCCCTACTCGCAGGACATCCTGCTGCGCCAGAACGTCACGCGCTACGTCAACCCGTGGGGTCACTACCAGCCGCCCTGGTACTTCGCGCAGGTGCTGCCGGTCGACTTCCTGCCCTGGTCGTTGCTGGTGCCGGCCGCCGTCATCGGCGCGCGCTCGCTCGATCGCGAGCGACGGCGTCACCTGCTGTTTCTGGCCTGCTGGGTGGTGGTGACGGTGCTGTTCTTCAGCGTGTCGCCGGGAAAGCGGACGGTGTACGTCCTCACCTGCTATCCGGCGCTCGCGCTCCTCACCGGTGCTGGGCTGGCCGCGCTGTCGCGGCGCGGGCCCGGCGAACGATCGAGAATCGGGTGGCTGGCGTGGCCGGCTGCTGGTTTCGCTCTGCTGCTCTGGACCATCGCCTTGGCGGCGCCGCACGCGACGCGCTGGGTCGAAGTGCCGGCCTTCGCCACGCCGTTCCTGGCGCCGACCGCGATCGGCATCGGCGCGCTGGCGGCGGTGGCGACGGTCGCCTTCGCCTTCGCCTGGCGCGGACGGGTCGTGCCCATGGTCGCGGCACTCGCTCTCGGTCTCGCGCTCACCACGCTTCCGCTGTTCGTCTGGCTGTTGCCGAAGCTCGATCCCGAGCTGTCGCTGCGCTCGCTCGCCGGCGTCATCGCGACGGAGCTTCCCAGCGGATACACGTTGGCGTCGTATCACGAGATGGAAGGCGGTCTACTCTTCTATGGCGCGCCGTTCGCTCGCGAGATCAGCGATGAGGAAGAGCTGCGATCGCTCCTCGCCGAGCCCAATGGAGTCTGGCTGGTGGTGGATCCTGACGACCGGGGTGGCCTGACCTGGCCGCTCGATCTCCCCGTCGTCGCGCGCCAGAACGAGAGCGAGGACAGCGTGCGCATCTTCGCTTCCCGACCGGCCGCCGCGCCATGACGTTTCTACTGGCGCCGCGTCAGGGCCGAACCAGCGTCGCCTCGTATGCGCTGGGAACCCTGGTCGTGGTGGTGCTCTACGTCGTGGTGTCGCTGATGGCCGCGGCAGTGCTCTTCGGCGCCGCCGGCACGCCGCTCCGATCCGACCGCCATCCCCGAGCTGCCGTTGGGGTCGATCGGCGCGGCGGCGACGCTCGCGATCCTGCTGTTGCCGTCGGTCGCCGTGCTGGTCGGCGTGGTGGTGGTCGTGCCGGTGCTCCACCACCGCAGCCCCGCCACCCTGGTGCGCGTCGAAGGTCCGCTGCGGTGGCGTCGCGCGCTGCTGGCGGCCGGCGTGTGGGCGGGGTCCGCGGCGGCTTTCGAGACCGTCTCGTACCTGCTCTATCCCGGCAGCTACACCTGGACCTTCGATGCCGCGCGATTCGTGCCGTTGCTGGTCGTCGCCGTCCTGTTGGTGCCGCTCCAGAGCGCGGCAGAGGAGCTCTTCTTCCGCGGCTACCTGATGCAGGGATTCGGCTGGATGCTGGGCCGTGGCTGGGCGGCGTTGCTGGTCACGTCGGTGCTCTTCGCCGCGGTGCACCTCGGCAACCCCGAGCTCGCGCACTTCGGCCGCGGGTTCCTCTTCTACTACGCGGGCATCGGAGTCGTGCTCGGTCTGGCCACGCTGCTCGACGACGGGCTCGAGGTCGCGATCGGCGCCCATGCCGCGAACAACCTGTGGGGCGCCCTGGTGGTCTCGTTCCCCGGGTCGGTGCTCGACACGCCGTCGCTGCTGCGCATGGAGGGCGTGCCACCCGAAGTGATGGTGGCACTCGGTGGCGCCACCGCGCTTACCGCGCTGGTCGTGCTCGCGATCCTGCTCGACTGGCGCGGCCGCTGGCGCGCGCTCGGCGCGGTGGAGCCTCGAATCGAGGTCTCCGGCTCGCTACCATGACCTCGAGAGCGACGCCGACTCGTTTTCGGCGTAGCTCGAGAGTCATGGCCAGGAAGAAGGCGTCGCAGAGCAGCCGCAGGGCGCGTCAAGAAACCGCGGCGCGCTACCTACCCGAGCCGCTCACGCTCGAATCGGCGCGCGAAGCCGCGGCCTCCTGTCGCGCCTGCGAGCTCTGGAAGACCGGCACCCAGACCGTGTTCGGCGAAGGATCGCGCCGAGCTCGCGTGATGCTGGTCGGCGAGCAGCCCGGCAACCGCGAGGACCTCGAAGGCCATCCGTTCGTCGGACCTGCCGGCGGCGTTCTCGATCGGGCGCTCGAGGCGGCCGGGATCGATCGCGGCAAGACCTACGTGACCAACGTGGTCAAGCACTTCAAGTGGGAGCCGCGCGGCAAGGTGCGGCTGCACAAGAAGCCGAACAGCAGAGGAGATCGCCGCCTGCCGCCCCTGGCTCGAAGCCGAGATCGAGCTGGTCAAGCCGCGCGTGCTGGTGGCGCTCGGGGCGACCGCCGCCCAGGCGCTCCTGGGCGCCGGGTTCCGTGTCAGTCGTGAGCACGGGCGCTTCGTCCCCTCCTCGCTCGCGCCCTACGTCACCGCCACCATCCATCCGTCGTCGATCCTGCGGCAACGCACCGACCAGGAGCGCGAGGAGGCGATGGCCTCGTTCATCGACGACCTGCGCCGCGTCCGCGACGTGCTGGACGGCGATTGAGCCGCCCGTCGCGCCGGCTCGAGGTGTGGTTAGATCCCCGGACCAAGGAGGGACTCATGACGGGGACGATGTCGACCTCTCGAGCTCTGCGTCGCTCGCTCGTCCTGGCGGCGATCGCCTTCCTGCCCGCGACCGCCGGCGCGGACACCTACGACGTCGACGCCGTGCACAGCGCGGTGATGTTCCGCGCCAAACGGATGGGCGTGGTGTACGTCTACGGCCGGTTCAACGAGTTCGCCGGCACGATCGACCTGACCGGCGAGGACGTCACCACCGGCAAGCTCGCGCTCGAGGTGAAGACATCCAGCGTCGACACCGGCAATCAACGGCGGGACGATCACCTGCGCAGCCCGGACTTCCTCAACGCCGCCCAGATTCCGATGATGAAGTTCGAGAGCACCGGCGTGCGCGCCGTGGACGGCGCCTTCGAGGTCACCGGGAACCTCACGCTGCACGGGGTGACCAAGCCGGTGACGGCGAAGGTCGAGAAGGTCGGCAGCGGCAAGGATCCGCGCGCCGGCAAGACCCTGGTGGGCTTCGAAGGCAAGTTCACGCTGAAGCGCAGCGACTTCGACATCAAGTACATGGTGGGTCCGGTGAGCGACGAGATCGACATCCAGATCTCGCTGCAAGCGGTAGCCCGTTGATCGGCGTCGCCTGACCGGGCGAAGAGCGTGGTACTCCGCCTCCTGCTCGTCTCGGTCTTCGTGCCCGGTCTGGTCGCTGGAGTGGTCGCCGCGGCGGCGCGGCTGCTGCCCGAGTCGTCGCGACTGCGACGCGGCGCGCCGCTCGCGGCGCTCGGCTCCGGCTACACAGCGGCCCATCTCGCCGCCGTCGGCGCGCCGTCGTTTCCCCCGGTCGACACCACGCAGGGGCTCTTCTATCTCGCGCTGGTCGCCTCTGCGCTCGGCTTGGCGGCGGTGGGCGGCGCCGCCTGGGTGCGCCGCGGGGCAGCGCGTCGCCGCCGTCGGTTCGATGCTCGGGCTCACGCTCCATCCGTTGATGCGCTACCAGTGGAGCTTCGGCGCGTCGGTCGTCGCGATCGTGGCGCTCGGAGTCGGCGCGGTCGCGCTGTGGTGGGCGTATGCGGCGCTGGCCGCCCGACTGTCTGTCGCGGAGGTGCGCGCCGGCTGGATCGCGGTGTTCGCCTCGACCGGCCTCCTCCTCCTGTTCGCGAGGACCGCGCTGCTCGCCCAGCTCGCGTCGACCGTCGCCGTCAGCTTGCTGGCGGTGACGATGGTGGCGCCTCCGTCGATCGGAGCCAACGCCTCGGACGCGGCGGCGCTGCCGTTTCCTCGCGCCGATGCTCCACGCGCTCGTCCTCAATGGTCTCTTCTACGCCGAGCTCGGAGCGTCCGGCCGCGATCGTGCTGGCGCTCGCTCCGCTCGCCGCGGCGGTCGCTCTCGCGCTGGCGCGCCGCGGATGCGGTGGCCCGCGTAGCCGCGGCGACGCTCGGCGTCGTCCTCTTGCTGGCGCCGTTCGTGGCGCGTGGCGCGATCGGCTACCTGGCCGACGATCGCGGCTACTCCGAGTACGAGGAGTAGAGCGCCCATGCATCGGCGCGCTCTCCTCGCCCTGCTCGATCGCTACCAGGTCCGCTTTCCCCAGGATCGGGACCGCGCCGACACGATCCGGCGTTTCGTCGAGGGCCACGCCGATTGCTTCGAGCGCTCCTGCCGCGATGGCCACGTCACCGGCTCGGCCTGGATCGCTTCGCCCGATGGCGAACAGGCGCTGTTGATCCTGCATCGCAAGCTCGGCGCCTGGCTCCAGCCCGGAGGACATGCCGACGGCGATCCCGATCCCGCCGCCGTCGCGGGTCGAGAAGCGGCGGAGGAGTCGGGGCTCGAGAGCCTGCGGCTGATCGACTGGTGGCGCGACGGCTCGGCTCGCCGCAGCCGTTCGACGTCGACGTGCATCGCATCCCGGCTCGCGGCGACGACCCGGAGCACCTGCACCTCGACCTCCGCTTTCTCCTGGTGGCCGATCCTACGGAGCCGCCGCGCGCGAGCCACGAGTCGGACGAGGCGCGATGGGTGCCGCGGGCCGAGATCGGCGCTCTCAACCCCGAGCCCAGCTTGCTGCGCATGGCGGAGCGCGCCGCGTTGCTGCTCCGCGGCGGGTGCTACATTGCTGGAAGCGGTCGTTCACTTTCGCGCTAGTCATGACGGAGCCACTGTCGCACCCTGCCCTTGCCTCGTTCGCCGATGCGGTGGCGAAGACCGTGGAAGCGCGCGCCGACCAGATCGGCCGGCCGCCGGCCACGGACCTGATCCGCGCCTTTGCCGCCACGCTCGCCGACGGCTCGAGCGACGCCGCCAATGCCCGCCTCGGCCGTGAGCTCATGCGGCTGGTGCGGTTGCGACGAGCGCAGGGCCATCCTCTGGCCACCGTGCTGGTCGAGCTCGGACGGCTCCAGGACGCGATCTTCGACCAGGTGGTCGAGCAGGCCAGATCGGCGGGCGCCGCGGTGCGGGCCGAGGACGTGCTGGCGCTGACCAAGCGCTTCCTCGTCACCGCGCGGGACATGGCCGAAACCACCCGTTGGGTGTTTCGCCAGGACACGATCGCCCGCAGTCAGAGCCGTGCCGCGCTGCTCGGGGCGTTCGCGCGCGCGGTGACGCACGAGCTCCGCAACCGAGTGAACGCCGCGCGGCTGAGCCTGAGCGTCTATCGACTCTCGCCCGAAGAGCAGAAGCGCGAGCTGCTGGAGGTGCTCGACGAGAGCCTCAAGCAGCTCGAGGATTCGGTCGCCGACGTTTCTTCGGTCGCCCTCGCCCAGGCGCGCGAGCTTCCGGCCGAGGTCCGCCTGCAGCCGATCGAGGAGATGCTCGAGGAGCTGCGCGACGACCTCGGGACCTGACGGGCGGCAAGATCGAGCTCAGGATCGCGTCGCCGCTGCCCGAGATCGCGGTCGATGCCGCCAAGGTCAGGCTGGCCCTCCTCAACCTGGTCTCCAACGCGATCAAGCACGCCGACCGCTCGAAGCATGAGCGCTGGGTCGAGATCCGGGTCGGATCCGGCGGCGGGCGGGGCGAGTGGCGGGTCGACGTTGCCGACAACGGCGTCGGCCTGCCCACGATCGAGCGCGCGATCGAGCAGTCGGTCGGGGCGGACGAGGCGCCGGCCGCGCCGGTGGTGGTGCGCCAGGAGATCGGGATCGTGCTCGCGACCGAGGCGGTGCGCCAGCTCGGCGGTCGGCTGTGGATCGACGCCAACGCTGCCGGGCCAGGGGACCACGGCCTCGTTCACCATGCGCGCCTCCTCCCCCGCCTCGATGCGGGATCCTCCGGTGAACATTCGGGGCGGAAGCCAGGCTCGTTGTAAATCTTGTCCTGGGATAGCCTCCGTATTCCGTACCAATGGTCGGTTCGACGACGACGGCCGTCGCGGGTCGCCGGTAGCGGCGATCCGGGTCGGCTCTGTTCCAGGTGCAGATGATCGAATGACAGTAAAAACTGGCATCGCTCGGGAACCCGAGCAGCGCAGGGGCAAGGCCGAGGCGATGGTCGTCGAGGACGATCCGCTGACGCTGCGGGCGCTGGCGACGCTGGTCGAGCTCGAAGGGTTCTCGGTTCGCCGCGCGGCCTCGATCACCGAGGCGCGTCGCGAGCTCGAGCGCGAGCGGCCCGACGTCGTCCTGTGCGACGTCGTCCTGCCCGACGGCAAGGGCATGGAGATCCTCACCCTGCTGCGAGACCAGCCCGGGACCGAGGTGATCCTGATCACCGGCAACGCCTCGGTCGACACCGCGATCGAGGCGCTCCGGCTGGGCGCCTACGACTATCTCGTCAAGCCGGTCGACGAGGCGCGGTTGAAGACGCTGCTCGCCAACTTCAGCCGCCATCGCGCGCTGCGCGAGGAGGTGTCCGCGCTGCGTCACGAGCTGCGCCAGCTCGGCCGCTTCGGCGCGATGGTCGGCACCTCGACGGCGATGCAGCACGTCTACGACCTGATCGAGAAGGGCGCGCCCAGCGAGGTGTCGGTCCTGCTCCTCGGCGAGAGCGGCACCGGCAAGGAGCTGGCCGCGGCCACCGTCCACGCCCTCAGCCGCCGCCGCTCCAAGCCGTTCGTCGCCGTCAACTGCGGCGCGGTGGCGTCGAGCTTGATCGAGAGCGAGCTGTTCGGCCACGAGAAGGGCGCGTTCACCGGCGCCACGCGCCGGCACGAAGGCTATTTCGAGCAGGCCAACGGCGGCACGCTGCTGCTCGACGAGATCACCGAGATGCCGCCGGAGCTCCAGGTGAAGCTCCTGCGCGTGCTCGAGACCGGGAAGCTGCAGCGCGTCGGCGGCGTCGGCGCAGATCGCCGTCGACGTCCGCATCGTGGCGGCGTCCAACCGCGACCCCGAGCAGGCGGTCGAGTCCGGCCAACTGCGCGAAGACCTGTTCTACCGGCTCAACGTGTTTCCGATCCGCATGCCGCCGCTGCGCGAGCGCGAGGCCGACCTCGAGCTGATCGCCACCCACCTCCTGGAAGAGATGTCCGAGAGCGAGGGCAAGGAAGTGAAGCTCTCACGTCGGGCGCTCGACATCATGCGCCTCTATCCCTGGCCCGGCAACGTGCGCGAGCTGCGCAACGTGCTGCAGCGCGCCTTCATCCTTTCCGAAAGCGTGATCCAACCCGAGAACCTCCCTCCGGAGATCACCGGAAACCGGCCCGCTCCGGCGGCGGGGTCAGGGGCGGCGGCAGCGGCGGCGGTAGCGGCGGCGGTAGCGGCTCCCAACGGAGGGCTCGACATCCACGTGGGCATGTCGATCGCCGAGGTGGAGCGCCGCCTGATCAGCGCCACTCTCGAGGACGTCGGCGGCAACAAGAAGCGCGCCGCCGACGTGCTGGGCGTGAGCCTCAAGACGCTGTACAACCGGCTCAAGGCGTACCGCATGGGTGCCGAGCGCTCCTAGCGGGTGGATGGCAGCGGCATTGCATGACCTCTGCATGTGCCGTCACTGTTCGAGCCAGGCCGCAACTGCTGGCGTCTCGCGCGAGCCCCTCGCGCGGCGTTCCTGATCGACGCCGGACCCTACTTCGAGGCTTTGGTCGCGGCCGCGGCGCACGCGCGCCACACCCTCTACATTCTGGGCTGGGACCTGCACAGCCGGGTACGACTACGTCTCGATGGCGAGGAAGGGACACCGGAGGATTACCCGACGGCGCTCGACGACGGGCGCGCCGAGCTCGCGCGTTTTCTCGACGGCCTGGTCGAGATGAGGCCCGACCTCGACGTCTACATCAACGTCTGGGACTACCACGTGCTCTACCTGCGCGAGCGCGAATTCTTCCAGCACCTCAAGCTGGGCTGGGCCACCCACGAGCGGATTCACTTCGTCCAGGACGGCGTGCACCGCTTCGGCGCGTCGCACCACCAGAAGGTGGTGGTGATCGACGACGCGATCGCCTTCGCCGGCGGCATCGACTTGACCTTCGGCCGTTGGGACACCTGCGAGCACCGCGGCCACGACGCTCGCCGTGTCGACCCGGGCGGCAAGCCGGTGCGCCCCTTCCACGACGCGCAGATGGCGGTCGACGGCGAGGCGGCGGCGGCGCTGGGCGACCTCTTCCGCGACCGCTGGCGCAACGCCACCGGCACGGAGCTCGAGCCGCCCCCGCGCGTGGCCTCGTTCCCGTGGCCGGCGAATCTCGCCGTCGACGTCGAGGACGTGGAGGTGGCGATCAGCCGCACCGACTCGACGGTCGCGACCGAACCGCCGGTGCGGGAAGTGGAGGAGCTCTGGCTCGACAGCGTGGCGGCCGCCCAACACTCGATCTACATCGAGAACCAGTACCTCACGTCGGAGCGGATCGCGGAGGCACTGGCCGCCAGGCTGCGCGAGCCCACGGGCCCGGAAGTGATCGTGGTGACGCCGCGCGAGCAGTGCGACTGGCTCGAAGAGGGCACCATGGGCGTCCTGCGCGCCGGCTTCCTCAACGCGCTGGCGCGGGCGGACCTGCACTCGAGGCTGCGCATCCTCTACCCGGTGGTGCCGGGACTCGATGGCGAGTGCCTCAATGTCCACAGCAAGCTGGTCATCGTCGACGACGAGCTGGCGCGCATCGGCTCCGCCAACCTGAGCGAGCGCTCGATGAGCCTCGATACCGAGTGCGATCTCGCCTTCGAGGCGGGGGGGCGGGTCGACCTGGCGGCCGGCATCGCCGCGCTGCGGCATCGACTCCTCGGCGAGCATCTCGGCGTCGACCCGAGGCGGTGGCGGCGGCGGAGCGCGAGCGCGGGTCGGCCATTGGCGCAATCGACGCGCTGCGCGGCGGCGAGCGCACGCTCGAGCCCTTGGACTGGAAAGGGCGTGGCTTGCTCGGCACCGCGGTCGCCAACGTGGTGTTCGTCGAAGGGCCGGTGCGGCGCTTCAGCCGAGCGGTGGCGCCCTGGGCCGAAGTGGCGCTGGTCGTGGCCGCGGCGACCGCCCTCACCGCCGCGGTGTCGAAGTCGCTGCGGGCGCGCTCCTCGCGCGCGCACGCCGGCGCCGCCGCCGAGTCGCTACAATGACCCCGTGTCCGTCCGCGCCACCATCGAAGCCAAGCTGCGGGCCGCGCTCGATCCCCTCCATTTGGAGATCCTCGACGAGACCGGCAACCATTCGGTACCTGCCGGGTCGGAGTCGCACTTCCGCCTGCGCGTGGTGTCGCGCGCGTTCGACGGCCAGCGCCTGGTGGAGCGCCATCGCGCCGTGAACCGCGTGCTCCAAGCCGAGCTCGCGCGCTCGATCCACGCGCTGGCGCTGGAGACGTTGACGCCCGAGGAATGGATCGCGCGCGGAGGCGCGGTCCAGGAGTCGCCGCCGTGTCTGGGCGGAGACGCCGGCTCGACGCACTGATCGCTACGCCGATCCTTTCGTCTCGCCTCGAGCCGCGGCCCACAACCCCGACCGTTATAGGGTGCGTCCGGTCATGAGCGACCTTCGTGCCTCACTGTTCTATCTGCCCGAGCGTCGGCGGCCGGGCCGACATCGAGCGCGGGCGCGCCGGACTCGACCCCGAGCTCTACCGCAGCATGCTCGCCGAGGTGGGGGAGCAGGCGCGGCTCGCCGACGATCTCGGCTACGACTCGATCAGCTTCACCGAGCACCACTTCCACGTCGAGGGCTTCGAGCTCTCGAACAACCCGGTGCTGCTCGACCTCTTCGTCGCGATGCAGACGCGGCGGCTGCGCGTCGGCCAGCTCGGCATCGTGCTGCCGGCGAACAATCCGATCCGCGTCGCCGAGGACATCGCGATGCTCGATCAGATGAGCGGCGGCCGCGCCAACGCCGGGTTCGCGCGCGGCTATCAACGGCGCTGGGTGGACGTGATGGCGCAGCAGACGCACGGCATCCACGGCGCGCTGCCGCATCAGCACGACGCCATCGACGCCGCCAACCGCGAGGCGTTCGAGGAGTGCTTCCGGATCATCAAGCGCGCCTGGACCGAGGACTTCATCGACTACCAGGGCCGCTACTGGCGGGTGCCGCCGGGCGAGACGCCGTGGGAGCTCGAGGCGACCAAGAGCTGGGGTGGCGGTGTCGAGGACGGCATCCTGCGCCAGGTCGCGGTGGTGCCCAAGCCGGTGCAGAAGCCGCATCCGCCGATCTTCCAGCCCTTCGCGTCGTCGGAGCGCAGCGTGCGCTGGTGCGCGGCGGAAGGGGTGACCGCGATCCTGCCGCCGCTGCATCCGCGGCTCGAGCAGCGGTTGTTCGAGGTCTACGCCGAGACCTCCGGCCGCCCGCTCGGCGACGGCGTCGGCGTGCTGCGCGATCTGGTGATCGCGCCGACCGACGAGCGAGGCTTACCAGCTGTGGCGATCGAGCGGCGCGTTCTGCGGCGCCGCCTGGTTCGAGCCGTTCGGCTTCGCGCGCGGCATGATCGACCCCGAGAGCGGAGAGCAGGCCGACCTCTTCCGCGACGGCCTCGCGCTGGTGGGGAGCCCTTCGACGGTGTGCCGCCAGCTCGCGGAGCTGCGCGCGCGCCTGCCGGTGCGCTGGATCTTCTGCTGGATGTACAACGGCTTGGTGCCGCACCGGGTGCTGCTCGACACCATCGAGCGCTTCTGGGTCGAGGTTCTGCCCAGCGCGGCATGATCGCCGACTATTTTCGAGGGAAGGAGAGTCATGGCTGCGCGGCAATCGAGGGGGCGGGGGAGCAATCGCTCGCGGGGACGGATGGGACGGATCGAGATCCGATCGCTCGCCGTCGCGGTCGTCGCGATGCTGAGCGCAATCGCCGTCGCCTGCACGGGCGGGCCCGGCGGCGGCGGAGCGGATCGCCAACCGGTGCGGTTGGCCGATGTGTTCGCCAGCGCGACGGTCGAGGGTTCGAGCGCCGCGCCGCAGGTGGCGAGAACCGAGTGGGTCTGGAGCGCTGAGGCGGATGCCGGGACCGCCGGTTGGAAGGCGCTGGCCGGAGTGGCCGACTTGCGAGTCGAAGGCGGCGCGTTGCGTGGCAGGACCGAGATGCCGGCGCCACTCCTGGGCCTCGACTGGACTCCGCCGCCCGAGGTCGCCGACGACAAGATCCACTCGATCGAGCTGCGCCTCAAGACCAGCGGCGGCGGCCGCGCCAGCTTCGGGACCAGTACGCCAGGAGCAGATCTTCCTGCCGGCGCTGCTCGGCCCCAACCCCTTCGCGTTCGCCTTCACCAGCCCGATCGTCGCGGGCGAGGAGACCAAGCTCTACACGCTGCGGCCGATCACTCCGCCGCCGGTCGGGGGCGTGCGCCATCTGGTGCTGCGTCCGGCCGACGCTCCCGGCGCCGAGTTCGCCATCGAATCGGTACGGATCGTGTTCGAGCGCGAGCATCTGGCGTCGATTCCGGCCGGGCTGTCCTGGCAGGGGCATCAAGGGAACATTCCGCGAGACGCTGGTCGCGCGCAGCCCCGAGACGCTGCGCTTCGATCTGACGCTGCCGGCCGATCCCTATCTCGAGCTGGCGGTGGGCACGCTGTCGCCGGCCCCGGTCACGTTCGAGATCTCGGTCGGCGACGATCCGGACCGATCCGCGAGGCGGCACGGCTGCGTCACACGGTGACCACGCCGCAGCGCTGGGAGGACATCCGCGTCGACCTCGCCGACCTCGGCGGCAAGGCGACGCGACTGTCGCTTCACGTCGACGCGCCGGAAGCCGGTGCGATCGGGCTGTGGGGCTCGCCGATCGTGCGCAGTCGGATCGCGAGCGGCGCCGCTCCAGCCAAGCCGCAGGGCGTCGTGGTGGTGATCATCGACACGCTGCGACGTGACCACCTCGCGGCCTGGGGCTACGATCGCGATACGGCACCGCACCTTTCGGCGCTCGCCGCCGAGGGCGTGGTCGCCGACGATGCCATCTCGCAGGCGGCCTGGACCAAGGTCTCGGTGCCGTCGATCCTGACCTCGCTCTATCCGACCTCGCACACCGTCACGGACTTTCCCGACCTGCTGCCGGCGTCGGCGGAGACCATGGCCGAGGTGTTCCGCAAGGCGGGCTATGCCACCCTAGGGTTCTCCTCGATTCCGTTCACCGGCAAGATGACCAATCTGCATCAGGGCTACGAGCAGTTCAGGGAGGCCAGCGCCGATTTCTCGAACGTCAATCCCACCGTCATGAACGACAAGGCCGCCCGCCGCTATGTCGACGAGCTGCTGCCGTGGGTCGAGCGCCATCGCGACGTGCCGTTCTTCGCGGTTCTCCACGTCGAGGATCCGCACAGCCCCTACGTCGCCCCGCAGCCGTTCGCCACCACCTGGGCTGACCCCGCCGACCCGCAGCCGCTATCGCGACGCTGCTCGAGCAGGTGCGCCCGAAGATCGACAACCCGTTGATGCAGATGTTCGGCATGGCGGCACAGACCGATCTCGACGAGGCCGGCGTCGACGCCGAGGAGATCCTCCGCCTACGAGCGCGACGCTTACGACGCGCTGATCCGCTCGACCGACGTCGAGATCGCGAAAGTTGATCGAGCGTCTCGACCAGCTGGGCTTGCGCGATCGCGTGCTGCTCGCGTTCACCAGCGACCACGGCACCGAGTTCCTCGATCACGGCCAGCACTTCCACGGGCACACCGTCTACGGTGAGCTCAACCGCGTTCCGATGTTCTTCTGGGGGCCCGTCGTATGTGCCCGCCGGGTGTGCGCATCCCGACCACGGTGCAGAATCTCGACTTCATGCCGACGGTGCTCGACCTCGCCGGGCTCGAGGCTCCGGAAGCGGCGCAGGGCCAGAGCCTGCGGCCGTGGTTCGAGGCCGAAGGGACGAGGAGTCCGGACCGCCGCGGCCAAGGGTTGGAGGCGCGCGCCGGCAATCACCGAGAAGGCGTACGTCGCGGCTCGCGAGCCCGGCGGCTATGCGTCGTACTCGATCGTTTGCGACGGTTGGAAGCTGATCCACAACGTGCCGCGCCGCCGCCGGCGCTGCGGCGGCAAAGCCGATCGGGACGCCCCGCGGCGGCCCGCCGGGCGGAGCGCCGGGCGGGTCGCCCTTCGGTGGGCCTCCTGGGCGCGGGCCGATGCCGACGCCAGCGCCGCCTCCTGCGGAGTACGAGCTCTTCGATCACGTCAAGGACCCGCTCAACCTCGCCAACGTCGCGGCGGATCATCCCGACAAGGTGAAGGAGCTCGCCGAGCAGCTCGCTCGCTGGCGCGAGAAGGCGCAGTCGCAGCGACTGAAGAGCGACGCCGACATGGCGGCGCAGGCGAGCCCCGAGGAGCTCGAGCGGCTGCGAGCGCTGGGTTACCTCTAGGGTCGAAGCGCCGCCGAGTCAGCGGTCAGGAGAACGCCAGGCGATGGCCCGGGCGCGGCCAGTCCAGGGCCACCAGCTTGCCCGTTCCCGACAGCGTGACGTAGGCGGTGCGCAGGTCGGGCCCGCCGAAACAGATGTTGGTGGTGAGCGGGTCGGGGCAGGGGACGTGCTCGAGGACTTCACCCTTGGGCGAGATCACCGTGATGCCGCCGTTCACGATGGTGGCGACGCAGACGTTGCCGTCGCCGTCGATCGCGAGCGAATCGAAGAGCTGGAGCCCGCCCACGCCGGCGAGGAAGTGGCCGCCGTTGGGCGAGCGCTCGTTGCGCTTGATGCTGCCGGGCCCGTCGAGGTCCCAGTAGTAGACGCGTCCGCTCACGGTCTCTGCGACGTAGAGACGGTCTTCCTGCGGCGAGAGGCCGAGGCCGTTCGGTGTTTCGACCGGGAAGATCATCTCGACGATCGACGAGCCATCGGGGCGGGCGTAGAAGACGCCGGTGCGGTCACGGTCGCGCGCGCGGTTCTTGCCGTGGTCGGTGAACCAGAAGCCGCCGCTGCGATCGAAGACCAGGTCGTTGGGCCCCTTGAGCGGAATGTCGCCGCTGTTGCGGTAGAGCACCTCGAACTTGCCCGTGGCCAGATCGACCGCCTGGATGCTCCCACCCTTGTAGGACGGCGGCTGGTTGCCGGGAATCACGAAACCGTTGCGATCGTGCCACTCGAACCCGCCGTTGTTGCAGACGTAGACGCGGCCGTCGGGGCCGATGGCGGCTCCGTTGGGACCGCCGCCGAGGTCGGCGATCACTTGCACGCTGCCGTCGGCGCCGACGCGGCTGAGCGTGCCGCGGCGGATCTCGACCAGCAGGACCGAGCCGTCCGCCATCGCGATCGGCCCTTCGGGGAACTGGAGACCGGAGGCGATTTCTCGCATGGATCCTCTTCTCGCGATCGGCGTGGGTGGTGGGCTCTCTCAGTACGCTTCGGAGCGCCGGAAGCGCTCGACGTAGCGTCCGCTTTCGTTCGGCGTTCTGCCCTTGAGCTCCTGCGCCAGGCCGCTGCGCTGCGCGTCGGCCCGCTCCTTGTCGTAGCGATCGACCAGATCGCCGAACTGGCTCGAGTGGGCGGCCGCGGCGCGCGCCTTCTGGTCGATGACCGAGGTGATGTCGACGGTGTAGTTGGGCTGCGCCGAATAGAAGAGGAAGACCACCGGCACGTCCCACGGCGCCAACCCTTCCGCCTCGAGCTCGGGGAAGTAGAGGCGCCATTCGGCGGCGCGCATCGCGTCCGCCGTGATGTAGCCGCCGGTGCGATGGTCGCTCTTGTGCCACTGCTCGTAGGGGGCGCCGGGATCGACCGAGAACACCGCGTCGGGCTTGAGCTTGCGGATCACGCGGCTCACCTCCTTGGTGAGATCGCGGCGATCGACGTACTCGAGCATGCCGTCGTCGTAGCCGAGCCACTGGATGTTGGCGGCCGGGATACCGAGGATGCGGCACGCCTCTTCCTCCTCCGCTTTACGGATCGCCGCCAGGCGCTCGTGCGTCATCGACGGGTCACGCGAGCCGGCGTTGTCGGAGGTGTAGATCAGGACGTGGATGCTGGTTTTTGGGCGCCAGCATCGCGAGCGTGCCGCCGGAGGTGAAGGTGTCGTCATCGGGATGCGGGGTGACGACCAGAATGGTCTTTCCTTCCCAGCGCTCGATGCGATCGTCGCCGGTGTACTCGGGCTCGGCGACGGCGACCTGGCCCGCGGCCGCGGTCGCGAGGGTCGAGCACAACGCCATGCCGGCGAGCCGAACGGATCATTCGAACTGTCCTCGTCAACGCCAGCGCTGCGTTGGCCAGGCTCTCGACGCGCTTGCGCATGCCGTCGGTGTCGGCTTCCTTGCCCATGACGCCCTTGAGGAAGCGCGCGAGCACGCCCTCGGCGATGGCTGCGAGCCGCCAGTACTGGAACGCGCGGTAGTAGTCGACGTTGCGGACGGTGCGACCCGAGAGCCGCTGGTAAGCCTCGAGCATCTCGCCGCGGCGCAGGAAGCCCGGGGCCGCCGACGGTCCCGGGCGCGTCAGCGATCCGAACGGCGCCTCGCCGGGCTCGACCCAGTCGTTGAGGATGTAGCCCACGTCGGCCATCGAATCGCCCAACGTGCAGAGCTCCCAGTCGAGCACCGCCGCGATGCGCGCGTCATGGCTGGTGATGCAGTTGCCGAGCCGGAAGTCGCCGTGAACGATGGTGGCGCCGATCTGTTCAGGCATGTGGCTCTCGAGCGCGATCGCCACCGTCTCCATCGCCTCGAGCTCGCGCGTCTTCGAGCCCTCCCACTGCTTGCGCCAGCGTTTGATCTGGCGCGCGATGTAGGCCTCTTTCTTGCCCAGGTCGCCGAGCCCCACGGCGTCGGGATCGACCGCGTGGAGGTCGGCGAGCACCTGGATCAGCGACTCGGCGATCGAGCGGCGCTCGGCGGCCGAGAAGTGCCGCTCGGAGTCGGCGGTCTCGACCAGCACGTGGCCGTCGACGAAGCCCATGACGTAGAACGGCGCCCCGTTCACCGCGTCGTCGGTGCAGAGACCGAGCGCGGGCGGGACCGGCACGCGAGTGGGGCCGAGCGCCGAGATGATCTTGAACTCGCGGCCCATGTCGTGCGCGGTCGCGAGCACCGCTCCCAGCGGCGGACGGCGCAGCACGTAGCGCTCGCCGCGCGCGTCGGTGACCTTGAACGTGATGTTGGAGTGGCCGGCCGGGATGAGCTCGAAGCTGAACGGTGGTCGCGATCCGGCGACGTGCCCTTCGATCCACTCGGTGACGCGCGGAGCGTCGATGCCGGGAAGTGTGCGCTGGGACTCGCTGGTCGTCATTCTTATCGGCTCGGATCGGAACGGGGAAAACCGCGGGCGATCATATCCGGGCTCGATGGCGGCGCGGCGGCTATCATTCCGGCGCCGGCGCGCGCAGCCCCAACACATGCCCCGCTCGAGAAAATTCGTTCTCCGTCTGGTCGCCGTTCTCTTCGGCGTCCTCCTGGCATTGGGGATGACCGAGATCGTACTGCGCGTCGCGCATTGGCCCGGTCCTCCGCTTCGCTCCGGCCGACTCGACACGCACCATCGCTCGCCGCCGAGCCGCCCCGACTTCCGCGATCGTGGGAACCCGCTCGCGGCCGAGAAGCGCCCCTACGTACGGCGCATCCTCGTCGTCGGCGATTCCTTCACCTGGGGCGCCGGGGTGCTGGCGCAGGACGCCTATCCCGATCGCATGCAGGCGGAGCTCGAGCGCCGGGCGCGCTCGACCGAGACGGCGCCGCGAGCACGACGCGCGCGCAAGAAGAGCGGCGAAGCGCCGGCGAGCGACGCACCGACGCCGAGCGATCCCACCCCGGAGCCGGTGCCGACCACCGCCGCCGGCCGCCGAGCCGGCGAACGCCCCGACTCGGAGGACTCTCCGGTCGAGGTCGTCAACTTCAGCCGACCGGGCTGGAACACGCCCCTCGAGCTCGGCGCGTTGCGGCGCTCGATCGACTCACTGGCGCCCGACGTCATCGTTCTCGGTTACTGCCTCAACGACAACGAGCCGCTGCGCCGCCGCGAGCTCGCCGAGCTTCGCCGCGGCGTCTTCCCGGGCCAGCCCGTCTCGCCGCTCTCGCGCTTCCTGTTCGCGCACAGCGCGCTCTATCGCATCGTGTTCACAGCGCGCCGACAATCTGCGCATGCGCCGAGCGACCACCGACTACTACCACCGTCTCTACGCCGAGGGGCAGCCGAGCTGGGTAGCGACGCGGCGCGCGCTGGGCGAGATGCACGACCTCGCCGCGTCGCGCGGCATCCCGTTCCTGATGGTGGTGTTCCCGATCTTCGACTCGCAGCTCGATCGCCGTTACCACTACCACGCTCTGCACGAGACTGTGGCGCGGACGGCGAACGAGCTCGGCATCGACTCGGTCGATCTGCTGGCGCGCTACGTCGGCATCGACGCGCATCGGCTCGCGCTCGATCCGTTCCTCGACGCGCATCCGTCCGAGCTGGCGCACCGGATCGCCGCGACGGCGATCCTCGAGGAGCTCGACGCGCGCGGGTTGCTGGCGGGTGCCGCGAGCGCGGCGCCGGTCCCTACGCCGCCGCCATAGCGGTGCGCGAAGCCAGGAAGTCGAGCGTGCGCTTCTGGGCCTCGCGATCGGTGGTCACCACCGACGCCACGAAGTCGGTGACGCCGACGTCGCGCAGTCGATCGAGCTCGCGCCCGAGCACCCCCTCGTCGCCGATCAGCGACACGTCCGCCGGCCCGGCGGCGCCCTCACGGTCGAGCATCGACCGGTAGGACGGAAGCTGCCCGTAGATCGCGAGCTGCTCGGAGATGAGCTTGCGGGCGGCGTCGGCGTCGCGGGTCAGCACGATGGGCAGGCCGGTGACGACGCGCGGCGCGGGTCTGCCGGCGTCGCGCGCGGCGGCGGTCAGGCGCGGCACGATGTGCTGTTCGAGCGTCTTGGGTCCGCACATCCAGGTGATGGTGCCGTCGGCGAGCCGGCCGGTGATGCCGAGCATCACCGGACCGAGCGCCGCGACCAGGAGCTGCGGCGCCTTGGCGCCGGGCACCGCGATCTGCGCGTTGACCTTGAACAGCTCGCCGCGGTAGCTCACCTGCTCGCCGCGCAGGAGCGGCCCGAGCACCTCGAGGTACTCGCGCATGTGGCGCGCGGGCTTCTCGAACGAGAGGCCGAACATGTCCTCGATCACGATCTTGTGCGAGAGCCCGATGCCGAGGGCGAAGCGCCCGCTGCACGCCGCCTGCGCCGTCAGCGCCTGCTGCGCGATCGCGGTCGGATGGCGAGGATAGGTGGGCACCACCGCGGTGCCGAGCTCGAGGCGCCTCGTGGTCTGACCCGCGATCGCGAGCGTGGTGATGGCGTCGAGGCCGAAGATGTTCGCCAGCCACAGCGCGGCGAAGCCCTGCGCCTCGACGCGCGCCGCCTTGTCGAGCAAGCCGTCGAGCGTGGCCTCGGATCCCTGGGTGGCGCCTGCCATGATGCCGATTCGCATGTGTCATTCCTCCTGTAGGAGCAGCTCGTCCGCTCACCCGGGCGCATGCAAGCTGCGCCCCTACGTCGGTTTCTTACGCATGAATGCCGCTCGCTTGCACACCGCGACCTCCTCGTCGCGCTGATTGAAGCAGCGGTGCTCGAAGGTCACCAGTCCGGCGTCCGCCCGCGACTTGCTGTCGCGCTTCTCGATCACCGTGGTGGTGGCGCGCAGCGTGTCGCCGTGGAACACCGGCTTGGGGAAGCGCACGTCGGTCATGCCCAGGTTGGCGATGGTGGTGCCGAGCGTGGTGTCGCCGACCGACACGCCCACCATCAACCCGAGCGTGAACAGGCTGTTCATGATGCGCTGCCCGAACTCGGTCTCCTTCGCGAACTCGTGGTCGAGATGGAGCGGCTGGGGGTTGTGGGTGAGCGCGCTGAACAGGATGTTGTCGTACTCGCTCACGGTGCGGCGCAGCGCGTGATCGAACGTCTGGCCGATCTCGAACTCTTCGAAGTAGAGGCCTGCCATCGCTCCTCCCCTGGGGAAGTCGATCCGATCTTACTGTCGCGGTAGCATCCAGCCATGGTGCTGCGCGGTCCGTTCTGGCTCGGTCCCGAGCCGATCTTCCCGCCGGCGGAGCTGGCCCACTCGAGCGGTCTGCTCGCGGTCGGCGGCGACCTCACGCCCGAGCGCCTGCTCGCGGCCTACCGCGCCGGCATCTTTCCCTGGCCGCTCGGCGAGGTCGACGACCCGATGTTCTGGTTCAGCCCCGACCCGCGCTTCGTGCTGCGTCCCTCGGAGCTCCACGTCAGCCGATCGCTGCGCAAGGTGCTGCGCGCCGGGCGGTTCGAGGTCCGCTGCGACACCGCGTTCGAGGGGGTGATCCGGGGCTGCGCCGCGACCCGCCGGCGCCACGAGCACGGAACCTGGATCAGCGAGCCGATGATCGAGGCGTACTGTGACCTCCACCGACTGGGCTACGCGCACTCCGCCGAGAGCTGGGTCGATGGACGCCTCGCCGGCGGGCTCTACGGCGTCGCGATCGGCGCCGTGTTCTTCGGCGAGTCGATGTTCTACACCGAGCCGGACGCCTCGAAAGTGGCGTTCGCGACCCTGGTGGGCGAGCTCGCCGGGCGCGGCTTCCGACTGGTCGACTGCCAGCAGGAGACCGCTCACCTCGAGCGGTTCGGGGCTCAGCCGGTGTCGCGGCGGCGGTTCCTGCGTGAGCTCCAGCGTGCCCTCGAGGGAGCCCGCCGAGTTTCCCCGTTGAATGGCCGAGCCAAGGCATGCGCGAACCTCTATAATGCGACTGCGACTCGACCTTTCGGCCCGGCCGGCCGGCGAGCTCGACCGGGATCCCATAATCCACTCCGGACCTCATTCATTCCATGGAGACGACCATGTCCCTCTGGCTACCGCCCGTCTCGAGCCGCGCTAGAGGAGCGATGGCAGCGCTCGCAGCTAGCCCGCCACCGCGCCGCCGCCGTGGCCGCAGCGCGGTCCTGGTCGCAACGCTCGGCACCTCCGGGCTCGCCGCCGAAACCGCCGTCCGACGTCGCCGCGATCCCCGAGCAGGTGACGTTCAGCGAGCACGTGGCGCCGATCTTCTACGAGCACTGCGTCACCTGCCATCGCCCCAACGACGTGGCGCCCGATGTCGCTCCTGAGCTACGACACCGCGCGGCCGTGGGCGAAGTCGATCGCCAAGGCGGTGGTCGATCGCGAGATGCCACCCTGGGATGCCGATCCGCGCTACGGCGACTTCCTCAACGACATCTCGCTCGACGATCGCGAGATCGCGATCGTCAAGCGCTGGGTCGAGCTGGGCGCTCCCGAGGGCGATAGCGCCAAGCTGCCCGCCGCGCCCGAGCTGCCGCCGCCGGGAAGCTGGAAGATGGGGCGCCAGCCCGACTACGTGATCGAGCTCGCTGCGGTCGACATCGCCGCCGACGGTCCGGACGTCTTCGTGACCCAGATCTTCGGTTCGGACATCCCCGCCGGCAAGTGGGTCCAGGCGATCGAGCTCCTGCCCGGGAACACCGACGTGCTGCATCACGTCGTCACGTACCTCGGCCCGTTCGGCATGGGCGACGACGACAACGGCGACGAGTCGAACTCCGGCATCACCAAGACGATCTACCTCAACGACGCCGCCAAGCGCGAGATCGGCATGGCCGAGGCGCCGCGAATCGGTGGCGTGTGGGTGGCGGGAGCGCCGCCGTCGAAGTTCCCGACCGGCCACGGCCAGTCGCTTGCCGCCGGTGAGCTCTTCTCCTTCAACATGCACTACCACCCGAGCGGGAACGCCGGCACGCGATCGCTCCAAGCTCGGCATCTACTTCGGCCAGGGTGAGCTGGTGAAGGAAGTGACCACCGCGTTCGCCGCCGACCCCGGCATGCTCATCCCGGCCGGCGCCGACGATCATCGCGAGGACGGGGTCTACCTGTTCGCGCGCGACTCCCTGATCACCTCGCTCCTGCCGCACATGCACAACCGCGGCAAGTCGATGAAGTACACCCTGGTGCGTCCCGATGGCAGCGAGCAGATCCTGCTCGACGTGCCGAAGTACGACTACAACTGGCAGAACATCTATCGCCTCCGCGAGCCGATCGCGGCCCCCGCCGGTTCGATCGTCAAGGTCGAGGCGCACTGGAACAACTCCGCGTCGAACCCGGTCAACCCGGACCCCAAGATCGACGTGCCCTGGGGCGACGGCACCAACAACGAGATGCTGGTCGGCTTCATCGACTACATCGACGCCACCGAGACGCGGCCGCGTCCGGCGGCGGTCGGGCCGCAGCTCGAGCGTCTGCTCGGCGCTCCACGCCGCCGACGAGTCGTTCCTGGTCAACGTCGAGGGCATGGGCTTCGGCCAGCAGTGGGGCCTGGTGGTGCCGCGCACGGAAGGCGCCGACGGCAAGCTCTACATGGTGTTCGGCAAGCTGGTGATCTCGGCGTCGGCCAAGGACGTCCATCAGGTCGGCGACGAGACGCTGGTCAATGCCTGGATGGTGACCGGCGGCGGCGGCGCGCGCATGCCGCTCGGCTTCCTGGTGAAGCCGTCGGCCGATCGCGCCGCGCTCAGCGGCGAGGTGTTCTTCGGCCGTGAGCTCACGGCGGAGAACCTCGCGACGCTGCGCGGTCAGGGCCGCGCGATCACCGGCGCGAGCGTGGCGGCGAAGACGGTGAGGCCGGAGAGCTCGGCCGGGGACTAAGACGGCCCTGCGAGCCAGGTAGCAAGCTCGGGCGTTACGAGAGCGATCTGGGACTGGCGGTTCGCCGTAAGGATACGCAAGCGCGTCGCCAGGCGAACCGCCGTCCTAGAGTCAGCAGCGCGAAGCGTCGCTCTCGGCCACAGCGGCCCTACCACCTGCCGATCTCACCGCTCGGCGAGCGTCGAACCACCCACCGCCGGTGAAGCGCGCACTTGCCCGCTCAACCAAGTCGACGATGGGTGGTGACGAAAGGAAGCCCTATCCCCTGACGGCCTTCTTCTTGACGGCGCGACGCCGGACTGCCTTCCTGACGGCGCGACGCTTGACGGCCTTCTTGACGGCGCGGCGCTTGACGGCCTTCTTGACGGCGCGACGCTTGACGGCCTTCTTGACGGCGCGACGCTTGACGGCCTTCTTGACGGCGCGGCGCTTGACGGCCTTCTTGACGGCGCGGCGCTTGATCGCCCTCTTGACCAGGGCCCGCTTGACGATGGCCCTCTTGACCGCCTCACGCTTCGCGTCGTCGCCGTCTCCCATCATCGACAGAATGTCTTCCGCCATCGTTGCTTCTCCTGTTTGGGGTCGGTGTGCCCCTGTTTGGTTGCTTCTCCTACACGTCTTTCGTGATTCGAAGCTCTTGACAAACTCTCATCGACTTGCGTGCCTAGTCTATTCAGATTGCAAACGATTTGACAAGACCTGCGGCCCGATACGCGCGACGCGCGCGCGCGAGTTGCGAATTCGCACACCCTGTCAGCGCTCGCGACGGCGCACGACGTGCACCGCATCTTCCCGGTTCAGGAGTTGGTGCAGCGCCAAGCCGCGTGGTCGGCGCTACTGTGCATCCAAGGCGGCCAGGATCTCTCTCGCCCACGCGGCGCGTCCGCTGGCGAGTCGGGTGAGACACGCCACCACTTCCCCCAGCGGATCCATCAGATCGTCGGGCAGCCGCTCCGCCTCGCGGACAGCCGCCTCGATGACCTTCAGGGCCGCGGCCGGATGGCCCGCCTCGGTCCATCGCTTCTCGACCTCGACGGGGATCCCGTCCCGCCGCCAGGCTCTCAGGGTGTCTCCGAGCGGCTGGTCGAAGAGCTCGTCGGCCGCTAGTGCCGGGGCCAGCTCCCGAGCGCATCGGGCAGGTGCGCGATCGAGCGATCGCCTCGTCGGCGGACTGGACGCGGCGTAGGGGCTCGTAGAGCGTGGCGGGTGGAGACCGTCAACTCCATGAGGTCGATCCCCTGACCTGCCGAAGCGGTGCGCAGATGAGGATCGTGCGGCAAAAGCAGTAGTTACAGGAGGGGGCCCCGCAAGCGGGGCGATCGACATCCGGAGGGCGGGCGGAAGTGCTGAGAGGGCGGTTCGGCGCAGCGGCAGCTCTTCACTCAGGTTTGTTCACTGGATAATGTTGCCCGGCGTCCTTACCGTCCTGATCACCCATCGCTGTGTGTCGTTGTTCTGTGCAGGCCTGGTCACAAGGGCGAAGTCCTTCCCCTCGATTTCATGGGCATCCATAAACCGGCCACTGCTCTTCTGTCGGATCGTGTAGACATCGTTGCCCAAGGGCGTGAAGACCCACCGTTGCGAGTCGTTGTTCTGTGCAGGCCTGGTCACAACGGCGAAGTCCTTCCCCTCGATTTCGTGGGCATCCACAAACCGGCCGTTGCTTTTTTGCTGGATGGTGTACTCATTCTTGCCCAGGGACGTGATGACCCATCGTTGCGTGTCGTTGTTCTGTGCCGGCCGGGTCACAAGTGCGAAATCCCTGCCCTCGATCTCATGAGCATCCATAAATCGCCCGTTGCTCCTTTGCCGGAGCGTGTACGCGGAGGAATCCGCAGGGTCCGTGATGCTGACTGAGAATCCGCCGGGCAGCGCTTTGACTACGCGGACCTCCACGCCTTTGTCCGACGTGAACGTATTTCCCGGCGTGAGTGCAGTCGGGGTGAGCAGCACAACCGGGGGAAGACCATTCTGCGCACCCCCGAGCAGATCCGTCGTCTGCACCCGGTAGACAATCACGCCTTCGCTTGGAATATTGCGGTCGAACTGATCGACCCGCAGTCGCGCTTCGACCATCAAGTACTGGGCCAGCGCACCAATCTGTACCGCCGCCACTCTGCCGGCTGGAGGTGGCTGAACGAGACCGACCGAGTGCAGGTCATAGCTCGCAGCCCTGCGGGTGTGTCGAGCGATCGAAGAGTGATCAAGCCATCCAATGGCCGCCTTCGTAAAAGCAGAAGGGTGCGTGCCGCACGCGCAGGCCATTTCGTCGAAGTCACCCATATTTCCGTTGAATGGGTAGAGGTCACGGAAAGCTGTCAGGACGTGCATGAACTCCATTGCCCATACGCCGACACCTTCAACCATGACGAATCGCGCCCAGAACCCGCCACTTTCAGCAGTGCCCGCGCCGGGTCCGCCAAGCATGACGATGGCTGCTGCATCGAAGCCCTGAGCCCGCAGCTGCGCACCGATTTGCCCTTCCAGAAACCCGACCGGCACATCCTGCTGGGCCGCGGTCATCCTCGGCATGACGACGGCATCAAGGTCTGCTTGTCCGGACGACGCGGCGTGGATATAGGCACGCAGCGATCTGTCAGTACCGGTCGAGGTGGGGTCGAACAACATCCGCCGAAGTATTTGTTCTTCCCAATCGACAGGAATCTGGTCTGGAGGAAAGGCGTTCGTGCGGGACAACGGCACGAGCGCAAGTCTCTTTCGCCCAATCCATGCCATGGTCCTACCTCCCGATTGGTGTGGTCGCGAACAACGCTGAAGTCTGGCAGAATTATTTCACCGGTCGCGGCGACGAAGCCGAGGCGACGGACGGAACGCTGCAGGACGGCCTGTCCTTCGCCAAGACCTCATCCGACTCGGTCGGCGCCTCCGGGCGGCGCCCGACTAGAACGTCGCGATCGGATTCGCCGGCGACCCCGTCCCGCCAACCACGCGCAACGGCGCGAGCGTGAACAGGAACTCCCAGCGGTTCCGCTTGCGCGCCTCCTCCGACGCCCGCTCGAGATCGGCGTTGTCGATGATCGGGATGCCGAGCATCGCGATCGCCATCTCGTGGAGCGGCAGGTAGACGCCCTCTGCGCCCTCGACCAGCGACGGCACCACGTCGCTGCCGGCGTCCGAGCCGAGGATGGCGACGCCGCGGTCCTTGAGCCACTTCGCGCAGGAGATGTGAAGACCCGCGGCACCCTCGGCCGGGCCCCACGGACCCTTGGCGGCGCGCCGCGCCCAGCGACCGGTGCGCAGTAGCACGACATCGCCCGGGCTCACCGTGATGCCCATCTTCTTCTCCCACTGTTCGAGCTCTTCGGGATAGATCGGCGTGCCCGGCTCGAGCCACTCGACGCCGCGCAGCCAGGGGATGTCGATCAGCACGCCGCTGGTCTGGATGCCGTCGCGCATGGTGGTCACGTCGAGCTCGCTGCAGCCCTGCGCCGTCGCCGTCGCGCGATCGACGCCGTTGTACATCTTGCCCTGGTGGAAGACGTGGCAGAGCGCGTCGAGGTGGGTCTGCGCGAAGCCGTGGTAGGTGACGGCGTAGCGGTCCATCGCGTACGGCGACGGATTCTCGGCGCCGCCGGTCGCGGTCATGGTGTGCTCGAACGGCGTCGGATTGTCGGGCGACGTTTCCTCGAGCACGTCGTGCGCGAGCGAGACGGTGACCCCGTCCTTGACCAGCTTGGCCGCCGCCTTGCGCTTCTCGGGCGTGATCAGGTTGACCGCGCCGAGGCGGTCGTCCTTGCCCCAGCGGCCCCAGTTGGAGAGCTCGGTCATCCACTTCTCGACTTCCGGCCACCGTGGTGGCCTTGCGTTCCTGGGCCGAGGTCGTCGACGATGCGCTGGCCAGGACCAGGGCGAGCGCTGCGATCAGGGCGGCGTACCTGGGCATGCTTGGCTCCTTGGAAAGTCGAGGACGACGATACCGCGTTCGCGGGTGAGTTGGCGGGGCGTCGCGATAAGCTCGTTTCTCGCTCTCACGTTTTCTCGAAGGGAGGATGCGATGCACCTGGGCGTCTTCATGTTCGCCACCGACTACGCCATCCGCATCGACGAGCTCGCGCGCGCCTGCGAGGACCGGGGCTTCGAGTCGTTGTTCGTGCCCGAGCACACCCACATCCCGACCAGCCGCAAGACGCCCTGGCCCGGCGGCGCGCCGCTGCCCGAGGACTACTGGCACACCTTCGACCCGTTCGTGTCGTTGATGGCGGCCGCCGCCGCGACCAAGCGGCTCAAGGTGGGCACCGGCATCTGCCTCGTGATCGAGCGCGACACCATCGTCCTGGCGAAGGAGGTGGCGAGCCTCGATGCGCTCTCGAACGGCCGCTTCCTGTTCGGGATCGGCGCCGGCTGGAACCGCGAGGAGATGGAGGACCACGGCACCGAGTACAAGACGCGGTTCAGCAAGCTGCGCGAGCAGGTGCTGGCGATGAAGGAGATCTGGACCAAGGACGAGGCCGAGTACCACGGCAAGTACGTCGACTTCGATCCGATCTGGTCGTGGCCCAAGCCGGCGCAGAAGCCGCATCCGCCGGTGCTCCTCGGCGGCGCCACTCCCAAGACGCGCGAGCGCGTGGTCGACTACTGCGACGGCTGGCTGCCGATCGGCGCCGATCAGAAGACGGTGCTCGAAGGCATCGCCGACATCGAGCGGCGAGCGGAGGCCAAGGGGCGGCCGATGTCCACCCTCAGCATCAGCGTGTTCGGCGCGCGGCCCGATCGCGCCACGCTCGACGGCTACGAGCGCGCCGGGGTCGAGCGGGTGTTGCTGCGTCTGCCGTCGGCCGACCGCGACAAGACGCTGCCGTTGCTCGACCAGTACGCCAAGCTGGTCGCGTTCGCTCCGGCGTGAGCGGCGTGCCGCGCGCGCGTTCCGCGGGGAGTGTCGAGGCGCCGCCGTGGGCATGGGCGATGCTGCGCCATGCGCGCGTGGCGCGACTCGCGACCACCGACGCGTCCGGGGCGCCGCACCTGGTTCCGGTCTGCTTCGTTCTCGACGACGCCGGCACGGTGTGGACCCCGATCGACGCCAAGCCGAAGTCGACCCGGGCTCTGCGCCGGGTGAAGAACCTCGCCGAGAACCCCCGCGCCGCTCTGCTGGTCGATCACT
This sequence comes from uncultured Alphaproteobacteria bacterium, assembly GCA_963787955.1. Lineage (GTDB taxonomy): Bacteria > Pseudomonadota > Alphaproteobacteria > Rhizobiales > Xanthobacteraceae > Z2-YC6860. The sequence goes on from CAWBFG010000024.1 coordinate 279,835, forward strand.
ACGAGGAGGACTGGCGGGAGCTGCGCTGGATCGCGGTGCACGGGCACGGTGAGCTGGTGACCGGCGCGGCTGCCGAGCCGGCGTTGCGCGCGCTGCGGGAGAAGTATCCGCAGTACGCGGAGATCGAGGTCGGTCCCGAGGTGATCCGTCTGGTCCCGGACCGGATCGTGGCGTGGTCGTCGGCGGACGCGAGCTAGCGCATGCCCGAGCGCGACGACAGCTCACCGACGTCGGCGCACGACGGGCCGGGGCACGACGTCGCTGAGCACGACGCACCGACGCACGACGCGGCATCCCGGCCCGGCGAGCTCGCACCCTCGGACTTCTATCGCCTCGCCATCGATGCTGGCGCGCCCCCCAGCCAGATCGGGCCCTACCGGCTCCTTCGTCGCGTCGGCGAGGGCGGCATGGGCGAGGTGTGGGAGGCGGAGCAGAGCGCGCCGCTGCGGCGGCGGGTGGCGGTCAAGCTGGTGAAGCTGGGCATGAACACCCGCCAATTCATCGCCCGTTTCGAATCGGAGCGCCAGGCCCTGGCGCTGATGGAGCACCCGGCGATCGCGCGCGTCCTCGACGGCGGCGCCACCGACGCCGGCCGTCCCTACTTCGTCATGGAGTACGTCGAGGGCGCGCCGATCACCGACTACTGCGATCGCGAGCGACTGGCGGTGCCCGAGCGCATCGAGCTCTTCCTCGCGGTGTGCGAAGGCGTGCAGCACGCCCACCAGAAGGGGATCATCCATCGCGACCTCAAGCCCTCGAACGTGCTGGTGACCGAGGTCGACGGCAAGGCGGCGCCGAAGATCATCGACTTCGGCGTCGCCAAGGCCACCTTCGAGTCGCTCACCGACAAGACCGCGCACACCGTGCTCGGAGGTTGGATCGGGACGCCCGCCTACATGTCGCCGGAGCAGGCGCAGATCAGCGACGACCTCGACACGCGCACCGACGTCTACTCGCTCGGCGTGATGCTGTACGAGCTGTTGACCGGGCTCGGTCCGTTCGACGCCGATACCCTCGACGCGGCCGACGTCGACGAGATGCGCCGTCTCATCCGCGACGTCGAGCCGCCGCGGCCTTCGACGCGAGTGAGAGGCGCGGGTGCCACCACCACCGGCGCGGCCGAACGGCGGCGCATCGAGCCGCGCGCGCTGGTCAAGCGCCTCGCCGGCGACCTCGACTGGATCGTGATGAAGGCGCTCGAAAAGGAGAAGGAGCGCCGATACGGGTCGCCCGCCGAGCTGGCGGCGGATCTACGCCGGCACTTGAGGAGCGAGCCGGTGATGGCGGGCCCGCCGAGCCCGGTCTACCGCGCCCGCAAGTTCGTGCGGCGCCATCGCGTGCTGGTGGCCGCCGGCACCGCCGTCGCCGTGGCGCTGCTGGCCGCGGTCGCCGGCACCACGGCGGGGCTGCTCCAGGCGCGGCGCGAGGCACAGCGGGCGAACGAGGCGGCCGCCACCGCCGAGGCCACTGCCGCCTTCCTCGCCGGCCTGTTCAAGAGCGAGGACCCCAGCCAATCGGAGGGCGCCGATCTATCGGCGCGCGACATCCTCGAGCGTGGCAGCGAGCGCCTGCGCACCGAGCTCTCCGACCAGCCCGCCACGCGCGCCGGGCTGCTCGAGACCATCGGCGTCGTCTATCGCAACCTGGGACTGGTCGAAGAGAGCGAGGCGAGCCTGCGACAGTCGCTCGATCTGAGACGCAGCCTGGCTAAAGGCGAAGGCACCCGGCAGCTTGCCAGCGCCCTCCACGAGCTCGCCACCACGCTCAAGGACGCCGGCAAGTTCGACCAGGCAGAACCGTTGCTCGAAGAAGCGCGCGCGATCATGGACGCCTCGCTTCCGCCCGGCGATCCGCTGCGGCTGTCGATCCTCACCAATACCGGTCTCTTCTACCGCGACCGCGCCGACTCGGCTCGCGCCGAGCCGGTGCTGATGCAGGCGGTCGAAGAAGCGCGAGCGGTGGAGGATCTCCCGCCCATGGAGCTCGCCACCGTCCTCAACAACCTCGCCCTGCACTACCACTCGGCGAGGAAGCCGGAGCAGGCGGAGCCGCTGTATCTCGAAGCGATCGCGACCGCGGAGAGAGCTCCCCAGTCCCAACCAGCTCGACATCGCGGTGATGTACAACAACCTCGGCCAGGTCTATGCGGAGGCGCGCCGGTATCGCGACGCCGACGCCGCGTACGACCAAGAGTCTCGCCGCGATGGAGCGTATCCTCGGCGGCGACCACCCGCGCGTGGCGGTCGTTCTCCACAACTACGGCGATCTGCTGCAGGAAGAGGGCGAGATGGAGCGCGCGGCGGCGGCCTACGAGCGGTCGCGCCGGATCCTGGAGGCGCGCCTCGGTCCCGACCATCCCAACGTGGCGACCAGCCTGATCAGCTCGGCGCGGCTGCTGGCGGCGACCGGCCGCGCCGAGGAAGCCGCCGCTCAGCTCGAGCGCGCGATCGCGATTCGCGAAACGGCGTTCGGCGCCGACAACCCACGGTTGCGCGAGCCGCGTGAGGAGTACGCGCGGGTGCTGCGCCTCCTGGGCCGGGAGCCGGAGGTCACCGCCGCCGGGCCCCGCTGATCAGCCGCCAGGGATGAACAGCGTGGCCAGGCCCAGGAACGCCCCCATGCTCACGACGTCGGTCGCCGTGGTGAGGAAGATGCTCGACGCGGTGGCCGGGTCCGCTCCGAGCTTCTTCAACACCAGCGGGATGGTCGAGCCGGAGATGCCGCTCGCGGCGCAGCTGAAGATCATCGCCAGGAACACGCACAGACCGAGAACGAGGGGTCCCTCGCTTCCCTGCGAGCGCGCGAAGAAGTACATCCCGATCCCCGCCACCAGGCCGACGAAGATGCCGTTGAGGATTCCGACCCAGGCTTCCTTGATCATCGACTTCGCCTGCAGCCGGTCGATCTCACCCAGGGCGAGGCCTCGCAGCGTCACCGCCAGCGCCTGGCAGCCGGTGTTGCCCGACTGACCGGCGAGCACCGGCAGGAAGACGGCGAGCACGACGATGCGATCGAGCGTCTCCTGGAAGATGCTGACCACGCCCGCGGCGACGAAAGCGGTGAGGAGATTGAGCTGCAGCCAGGGATGGCGGAACCGGAAGCTGCGGATCCATGAGGTGGAGATGCGCTCCTCCGCCTCGACGCCGACCATCTTTCCGGCCTGCGCCGAGAGATCCAGCGCCTCCTCCTCGAAGATGGTCCGCGCGCGGATCATCCCGACCAGCTTGCCCTCCTCGTCGGTCACCGGATACGCCGGGTGATGCTTCGAGATGACCGCCTTGGTCGCCTCGAGCATGCGTCATGCCGGTGCTCAGGGTCACCAGATCCCGGTTCATCAGCGACGAGACCGGCGCGTCGGGCGGCGCGAACAGCAGCTCGCGGAAGGCGAAGACGCCCAGTAGCTTGCCGTCGCCCTCGGTGACGAAGGCGAGGTGAAGCCTCGCCCGCGTGACCAGGACGCGCAGCCGTTCGATCGCCTCCTTCACGGTCGTGTCCGGCGCGAACACGGCCAACGGCTTGTCCATCTGGCGGCCGACGGTATGGGGAGCGTAGTTCTGGTCGACCAACCACTGCTCGCCGCGACCCGACGTCTCGGCGGCCGCGATGCGGGCCCGGCGTTCCGCTGGAAAGAAGGAGAGGATGTCGACCGTGAGCGACGGGTTGATCAGTGACAGGGCGCGAGCGGCCTCCACGTCGGGAACGCGCATCAGGATCTTCGCCGCCTCGCGCGGCGCCATCCGCGTCAGGCGGATGGGGAGGTCCGACACCGCTGGGATCTGCATCACTTGCGTCGCGTCGAGTCGCCGGTCCGATCCTTGTCCATCATCTCTCTCTCGCGCGGCTCAGCTCGAGTCTCTTCGAGGTCCTGTCTACCTTGACGAACTCACGCTTGCCGTGGACGCGGTACTGGCGCAGGCCGAGGCGCGGGTAGTTGCAGATGTCGATGCGGGAGCGGGTCCCGCCGACCAGATAGACGAGGTCGTCGGCGTTCGGGTTCGACAGGTGGTGGGCCGGTGAGCCTTTCGGGAAGGCCATGAAGTCGCCCGGACCGACCTCGAGCTCGTCGTCACCGATGAACGCGACCCCGCGTCCCGAAAGGACGTAGATGAACTCCTCGTCCTCCTCGTGGAAGTGGTGCTCGGACGAGAGATCGCCGGTCTTCAGATGGACCAGATGAACGCCCATGCTCGGTGAATCCGAGCGCATCGGTCAGGCACGTCGTATGTCGAACCGCGCTCGAGTTGTGTTGATGGACGAAGCGCTTCAAGGGCAGACCTTCGAGGTCGCTTCGCCGGAGCAGGTAGGGTGAAGACTCCGACCTGTCGCTCATCGATGATCACCATGATCGTGGGCATCGCCACCGCGCGCTGGCGGGTCGGCGTCCCGTTTCACCGGTGGCGACGCTGCGGCGGACGGCACGCCAGCGGCCGACAGCGCGCGCTTCGCCTCTTCGACGCCGAGCGCCGTAGGCCGGTTCTCGCGGATCTCGAGCAGGCGCGACCAGGTCTCGCGCGATCGCTCGGTCTGCCCCGCGAGCTCCAGCGCGCGCGCCAGGCCGCGCAGCGATAGCGGGCGGTCGGGAGTGCGTTCGAGCGAAGCGCGGAAGAGCTCGGCGGCGCGCTCGGGACGGCCGAGCTCGAGCAGCACCTCGCCGTAGAGCTCGTGGATGGGCTTGACCGGTGACGCGGGGCCGGCGGGCGGGCCCATCGACTCCGCGATCGTCCTGAGCCTCGTCGAGCGCCGCGAGCGCGGCGTCGCGCCGCCCCTTCGCGAGCTGAACCAGGGCTTCGACCTCGAGCCGCATGATGCTCGCCGACTCGCCGCCGCCGTCATACCGGTCACCCGGCTGCTTGGCGCGCGCTTCGAGCAGCGCGGCGGCCCGTCGCGCCACCGCGAGCTCGTCCGAGCTTCGCCGCGGACAGGCCGGTGGTGAAGATCCCCGGGGTGGGTGTCGCGTCCTCGAGCGGACCGATCTCCCACGTCTCGGTCTCGACCAACCGGCGAGCCTCGAGCAGAGGCAGGGTGGAGGCTGCGCGCGAGTCGCTCTTGCTTTCCGCGACGATCTTCTCGAGCTCGTCGCGCCAGTGCAGCGCCTGCTCCAGGTCGCCGCGCTGCAGGTCGCCGTACTGCCCCCAATCGAGCGAGTGCACCATGTCCGCGACGGAGTCACCGGGCTCCCACAGGTCTCGTGCCGCCGCGAAGGCCGACACGTTGGACGCCGACACCTCGCGCCACATCCCGCGTTGGATGAAGATGTGCGACGGCATGTGGCGGGCGTGGGAGACGGCCGGCGCGATCTCGGCGTAGCGTCGCGCCGCATCCAGCGCCAGCGGCGCGTGCACCGGATCGTCGAAGGCGTGGATCACGTAGTGGGCGGCGCCGGGATGGTCGGGGCGGCGAGCGAAGATGTCGAGTGCGATGGAGCCGGCGCGCACGTTGTGCCGCAGATCCTCGTTGCCCAGCGCTTCGGCCGCCGAGAGGAGCGCCAGCGCGAAGAACGCGGCGATCTCGTCGTCGTCGGGATAGCGCTGGTGGAGGCGCTCCATCGCCTCTACGTAAGCGATCTTGCGAGCCGAGCTGTCGCCTTCGCCCCACAGCGCCTCGACCGCGGCGAGAAAACCCTTCTCGCGCTCGGTCGGCGCCTTGGCGCTGCGCTCCGCGGGGTCGCCGCCGAGCTTGGCGAGAGCCTTGCGCGGGTCGGTGGGGTCGAGATCGGAGAAGAGCGGGTGGTTGTAGCACAACGACTGGCCCCAGTACGGCATCGCGAAGCCGGGCTCGATCGACTGCGCCGCTTCGAACTCCGCGATCGCCTGCTTCCAGCCGAAGCTGTGGAGCGCCGCCACGCCGCGAAGGAAGTGGCTCTGCGCTTCGGGTGAGGACGCGGAGGTGGGGAAGTCGACGGTCCCGACTTTCCCGCTCTCCGCTTGCAGCGCGCAAACCGAGGCCGAGAGCAGAACGGCGACGGCGGCGGCCGACGTTGCGACGAAGCGGTGGCGCATGTTTCCTCCCGGGACCCGGCAGTCGCGGGGCCGCGCGTATCCTCTCACGCGCTCCAGGGGGCGCTGCTGTCACCACGCCGTCGTAGACGCAGGGACCCCCTGAACAGGCGTCCTACTCATCGCGCTACCCAGTGACGCACGCCCTGCTCGGCGAGAAAGGACTCGGCTCCTGCTCCTTCGAGCATCGCCAGCGTGGCGATCATGCCCGCTTCGACGCACGAGCCGGCCGCGACGGTGACCGAGCGTGGACAGTCCTCGACCGGCCAGCCGGTGGTGGGGTCGAGGATGTGGCCGTAGCGCACGCCGTCGGCGAGCAGGAACCGCTTGGTGGTGCCGCTGGTGGCGAGACCTCCGGCGGTGAGGAGAACGACCCGGGTGGCGCGGCCGGCTTGCGTCACGTCTTCGATGCCGACGCGCCAGGGCTCGGTCGATGGGCGCGGTCGACTGAGCACGAGGTCGCCTCCGAAGTTGACGACGCAGCTCGCCTCGGTCGCATCGGCCACGAGCTGGGCGGCGCGGTCGACCGCGTACTCCTTGCCGATGCCGCCGAGGTCGATCTGCATTCCGGGCTCGAGGCGAAGCTCGTCGTCCATCCCAGTCGGCGCGCTGCCAGCCGACCAGAGGCAGCACGGCGGCGATCTCCTCGGCATCGGGGCGTTGGCGCTGTCCGTCGAAGGCCCAGACGCGGCCGAGGACTCCCGACGTGATGTCGAACCGACCGTCGCTCAGCGCGTGGAGCTTGGCCGCGAAGTCGAGGAGGCGAGCCGTCTCCTCGTCCACCTCGACCGGCGCCCCGTCGCTGCGGTTGATGGCGTCGACGACGTTGCCGCGCAGATAGCGGCTGAACTTGTCCTCGATGCGCCACGCCTCGCCGGAGACGATCGCCAGCAGGCGTAGCGCCTCCTGGCGATGCGGCACGTCCATCAGCACTTCGCACGGGCTCGCCATCGCCTGGAAGGTCCCCACCCAGTGGCCATCCTCGGCGCGGCGGATCCGCGTGCGACGGCGGCTCACCAGCGGAAGCCGACCTCGGCGATCACGCGCGTCTACCGAGGGAGCGAGATCGAAGCCCCGCAGCGAGCCGACGGCGAGCTCGGGCGGGCTGGTGCCGGACTGTTCGTAGTACTCGAGGCGTACGCTCAATCGATGGCCGTTGGCCAGCGGTCGGCCGTAGGCCAAGCCGACGGTGTAGGTGTCGAGCTCGCCGACGCGGTAGTCCGCGGACGCGAACTGGGGCACCGGATCGCCCGCGAACAGCGCGCCGCGGTAGAAGTCGGCGGCGCTCTGCGTGTAGTAGCGCACGTGAGGTTGAAGATCGAACGAGCCGAGATCCCACCGATAGCGCAGCTCGACGGTGTGGGAGTCGATCTTCCAGTCGTCGGTCATGTAGCGGTACGAGAGATCGACCACGTCGCGACCGAGGGAGTGCTTCCAGAGCGCGAACAGCGAGTGCTTGGTGCGCGAGTCGGGACGCGACTCGAAGAGATAGAGGTCGAGGTCTCCGGGGCCCGGTGCCGGCTCGCCGGTCACGCGATCGACGACGCTCAGGAGCTTGTACGGATCGGTGAGGTAACCGTCGGCGATACTGAGCGAGTAGTTGAGTTGACCGATGGTGTTGCGGCCGAGGACGTGGGTGACGCCGATCAGGAAGTCGGTCACCGTCTTGTCGTCGCTTCCGGCCTTGTTGCTGAGATCTCCGACTGGCAGCATCGGCGCCAGGGGCAGGGGCGCTCCCCCTTCGGGATCGATGGTGTCCTGCGCGAAGGCGCCTCCCAGTGTGAACGTGGTGCGGCGCTCGTTGAAGTCACGGGTGTAGTTGGCGTTGACGCCGGTGTGGAGGTAGTCCCATTCGCTCGAGACCGACAAGCCGAAGTCGACCTTCGAGAAACGTCCCAGCGGCTGCACCATGTTCCCGGCCAGAGCCACGCGCGTGTCGAGGAAGGTGGGGTCGAGCGGAATGGTTCCGGCTGGCGTGGTGTAGGACGCCTTGCCGGAAGGCGAGGTGAAGGTCTGGGCGCGGCCGGCTGGTACCGCGCCGCTGGCCGAGGCTCCGGTCAGCGTGTCGATGGTGAACAGCAGCCGAAACTCCCGGCCGCCGCCCCAGCCTCGGCGCACGAGGAAGGTGCCCGAAGCGTCGTTCACCCGGTCCGTCTCGCGGTACGAGTGGACGGCGAGGTCGAAGTCCCACTTCCCGCCGGGCGCCTCCTGCGCCACCGCCGCGCTGGTGCCGCCCGCGGTGGCGAGCAGGGACGCGGTGGCCGCCGCCAGGGCGGCGGCGATCCCTCCCCTGGGACGATCGCCGGCCTGCGGCGACTGGGCCTGGCTCACGCTCGCTCAGTTGCAGCCGCAACCTCCTCCTCCGAAGCTGCGGCCACCGCTCGAAGCCTCCTTGCTGAAGTACATGTGGTCGTCGAAGGCGAGCGAGAGCAGGTCGGCGTCGAGTCGCATCGATTCTCGGGCGAGAACGCCGCGCTGCCAGGGCCTCACTCCGGACTTGCGAGCCTGGCGGATCTCGAGCGCCGGCGGAGCGGCCTGCGCGTTCGCTTCCAGTAACGAGACGATCTGCTCCTCGTAGGCGGTCGTGTCCTGGGAGCGAAATCCCGCGTGGCGAAAGATCGGCCGGCCCTGACGATCGAAGAGGATCGAGCTCGGCATGGCATCGACGCCGAGAGCGTCGGCGATTCGTCCCTCGGCGTCGTAGAGGTAGTGGAATCCGTTCTGGAACTGGCGGGTGAATGCGTCGGCGGCCTCGCGGCTCTCGCCTACGTCGACGGCGACGACGACCAAGCCGGAGTCGCCGTGCTTGGCGAGCATCGACTGCATCCAGGGGAAGGATTGGCGGCACGGAATGCACCAGGAAGCCCAGAAGTCGACCAGGACGACCTGGCCCTGCCATTGCCCCAGATCCAGCAGTTCGCCGGCGGTCGATTCGGTCGGCTGGGCGGCACCCGCGTGAGCCGGCCCAGCCGCGAGCAGGATGGCGAGCAGGAAGAGAGAGTGCATCATGCGAGCGATAGTCCCCTGCCCACTTTAGTGGAGGAGGACGCCGAAATCCTTCGCCCTGGAGAGGTGTTCAAGCCGAAGGTCGACGGGCTCACGGCGAAGTCAGCGGCTCGACCGCATCCGCGATCGCGCGCCAGTCGCTGGAGTGCAGCTCGTGTCCGGCGCCCTCGAGCGCGACCAATCGTGCGCTCGGTAGTGCGCCCATCAGAGCGCGGGCGTGAAGAAGCGACACCACGGGATCGCGGTGCCGTGAATCACGATCCGATGATTCGTCGTCCCAGTCGACGGTCGCGGCCGCGGCGAAGTGAGCGAGCAGCGCCGGGTCGATGGCGGGGACGTCGGCGCCGGGATCGCCGTGGATCTCCGACGCGATCAACGTCAGGCTCGCGACCCGCTGCGGGGCTCGCAGGGCGAGTATCTGCGCCAAGAGACCACCCAGCGACATGCCGACCAGGTGCGCACGCCCGACCCCGTAGGCATCAATGACCGTCACTGTCGCCGGCCAGGTCGTCCACCGTGTAGGGCGTCGCGCCCGGTGGGTAGCAGGTCGATCGTCCGGTGTCGCGATGGTCGTAGCGGACGACGAAGCGCCCGCTCGCGGCGATCGCGTTCACGAGCTCTTCGGGCCACCAGACCATGGACGCCGTGGCGCCCATGATCATCAGGATCGCTGGACCGTCGGTGACACGGCCGAAGGACTCGGCGCACAGCTCGACGTGCGGCCCGGTGACGATTCGCTCGGTCAAGCCGTCAATTCACGCGTCGCTCCCGGCCGGCCCAGAAGGGCTCGCGCAGCTCGCGCTTGAGCACCTTCATCGCGCCGGAGAGTGGCAGCGGGTCGCGCCGGAAGCTGACCGACTTTGGCGTCTTGTAGTTGGCGACGCTCTCGCGGCAGTGCGAGATGATCTCTTCGGGCGTCGCCTCGGCGCCTTCGCGCAGTACGACGACGGCGTGCACGGCCTCTCCCCAGACGTCGCTGGGGATGCCGATCACGGCGACCTGCGCCACCGCCGGGTGCGTCGAGATCGCGTTCTCGACCTCGATCGAGTAGACGTTCTCGCCGCCGGTCACGATCATGTCCTTGACCCGGTCGACCAGGTAGAGATAGCCGTCCTCGTCGAGGTAGCCGGCGTCTCCGGTGTGGTACCAGCCCCCGCGGAACGCCTCCTCGGTCGCGTCCTTCTTGTTCCAGTACTCGATCATGTAGTTGCCGCCGCGCGCGCAGACCTCGCCGGTCTGCCCGGGCGGAAGCTGGTTGCCGGCCTCGTCCTGGATCGAGAGCGTGATCCCGGGTAGTGGATGGCCGACCGAGCGCAGCAGCTTGCCGGCGCGCCGATGATCGTCGGCGGTGAGCAACGTGAGGATCGACGAGCTTTCGGTCATACCGTAGCCCTGGCCCAGCTCGATGTTGGGAAACAGAGTCATGAGCCGCGTGAGCAGCGCTTCGGGCATCGGCGACGCGCCGTAGACCAGCGAGTCGAGCGAGGCCAGGCGCTCGGGCCGGAAGTTGGGGTGGTTGAGAATCATGCCGACCATGGTCGGCACCAGTCCGGTGCGGGTGACCTGGTGGCGCTCGATGAGCTGCATCGCTTCCTCGGGATCGAAGCGCGGCGCGATCACCAGCGTGCCGCCGAGCGCCGGCAGCGCCAGGACCGGGATCATCGACGCGGCGTGGAAGATCGGCGTCGGGCATCAGGAAGACCTGTTCCTCGCCGATCGGGAACACCATCGCCAAGTGGTACCAGTTGAGCATCTCGGCGCGCTGGCTCGACCGAGACGCCCTTGGGCAGTCCGGTGGTGCCGCCGGTGTACATCAGGACGACGGGATCGTCCTCCTCGGGCTCGTCGGGCACTTCGGGACGGGCTGCCGCGAGCAGCTGGTCGTACCGCAGGTCGTGGGGCGACTCGGGTCCACCCTCACCGATCAGCACGATGCGACGGATCGGACTCTTGCCGCCGGCGGCGCGCATCGCTTGGTCGAAGGCGGCGGCGAAGTGGCGATCGACGAACACCACCTCGGTTCCCGAGTCGCGCACGATGTAGTCGAGCTCCTTGCCCGCGAGCCGCAGGTTGAGCGGGTTGATGATGCCGGCGCCGAGGTACGCCGCGTGGTAGAGCTCGAGATACTCGTGGCAGTTGGCCGCCATCACCGCGAAGCGGTCGCCCTTGCCGAGACCCGAGCTTGCGCAGCGCGCCGGCGCAGCGCAGGACGCGCTCGCCGTGCTCGCGGTAGGTCGCGCGGTAGTTCCCGTCGATGGCCAGGGTGCGGTTCGGAAAGCGCTCGATCGCGGGCAGTAGATGGCGGTGGTAGATCAGCTCCTTCATGGCGTGGTGCTCCCTGGGTCAGCGCGCGGCGAAGACGCGAGAGTATCCGAGGACGAGGCGAGGCGACGGTGAGTCGGGCGGTGAATCGAGCGGCGGTCAGGCGGCATGGGGCCGCGCCGCGGCGGTAGGGCGAACCCGACCGTTGCGCGTCGCCGGCGGGCGGGAACACCAGGCAGCGCCAGCCGCTGAGATCGAACCGACGCCAGCGGCCTTCCGGCTGCGCCAGACGATCCGCGATCACGTAGACCGCGAGTGGATTGTGACCGAGGCCGCAGTGGCTGCCCGGCACGCGCACGTTCTCGGTGGTGGCGTCCTCATGCGCGTCGACGCACGCTTCCCAGTGCGCGATGCCGTCGCTGGTGGAGTAGATGGCGGTCGACGGCACCGGAGGCGCTTCGCGCATGCGACGCAGGAAGTCGGCGTCGAGCTCGTCGATGCTCAGACCCGACACCGCTTCGAACAGCCGATCGACGTTGGTCGAGCGCGCTGACGCGAAAGGGCTGCCGAGCGTGACGACCAGTCGCACCATCTCGGGGCGCTGGCGCGCAAGCTCGCGCGCGTAGATGCCGCCCAGGCTCCAGCCGACCAGGCTCACCTTGCGCCCGGTTCGCCAGTAGAGATGCTCGAGCCGGCGCAGCATGGCGAGCTCGACACCGGGTCGCGGCCCGCGGTTGCGGCCCTGAGCCCAACCGAACGAGGCATAACCCTGCCGACGCAGAAAGCTCCGCAGCGGCGCGGTCGAGACGTCACTGGCGGAGAAGCCGGGCAGCACCAGCACCGGGTGCCCGTCGCCGCGGGGGGCCATGTGCAGAAGTGGGAGTGCTTGGACAAAGGCTCCAAGCTCGGCGACGGCTCTGCCCTCGAGTGCGAGGAGGGCCAGGGACGGTGGTTGTGCCGACATTGTTACCAAGTGGCGTTGGGATGTTACTACACCATGTGGCCAGATCGATGCGACTACTCCGCGGTCGCCCGGCAAAAATGTCTGCCCCTGCTCAGCCAATGCAGCGCCCATGCCACCTGCACTTGTCCCGTGCCACCGGAGATTGGTGACAGGTTACTAATTCTCCGAATCAATAACCTGTCACCAAACCGAGTAGGTCAGCCGGCGCGCAGGGCTTCGAGGACGTGCGCCGGATGGTCCGCAGCGCTCGCGACTCTTGCCCAACGCTTCTTGACTTTGCCGTCGGGCCCGATCCAGACGGTCGAGCGGATGACGCCCTGGACTTTCCTCCCGTACATCAACTTCTCGCCGAAGGCGCCGTAGCTCGTCATCATCTTCTTCGAGGGGTCGGAGAGGAGACGGAAGGGGAGGCGATGGTTGGCCGCGAACTTCTGGTGCGACTCGCGGCTGTCGGGGGAGACGCCGAAGATTTCCACGCCCTCGCCCCGGATGTCCTTCCACAGGTCGCGGAACCCGCAGGCTTCCTTGGTGCAGCCTGGAGTCTCGTCGCGCGGGTAGAAGTAGAGGATCACGTCCTTGCCGCGCAGGTCGGCCAGGGTCACGGTTTTGCCGCTGATGTCCTCGAGCGTGAACGGGGGCGCCGGCCTTCCTTCTTCGATCGACATGATGGGATCTCCTCGACGCCGCGTCGAGATGGCGCGACAGTCGGGGGATCATAGCCGCAGGCGCGCGCCGCTCGGGTCGTAGAACGGTCGCGCCGCGGCTGTCGCCGGGAAGCAATCGGCGGCGATCTCGATCTCGAAACGCCCGCTCGCCGCGTACTCCGCGAGCGGCCGACCGATCGCGTCGCGCGGAAGCGCGACGTACCCCATCCCGACCGAGGCGCCAACGGTGTGGCCGAACGCGCCGGACGTGATACGACCGACGATCTCGCCGTCGCGTCGGATCGGCTCGTCGTGAATCAGCATCGGAGCGAGCCCGGGCGCGAGCTGGGTGGCGCTTCCCGGGGGCTGGTAGCGGACCTGCGTCTCGTAGACGTTGGCGAAGAGGTCGATCTCGGCGGTGAAGCCCGACGCCGGGTCCCAGTCCTTGATGTCGGTGTAGAGCGCGAACACCGCGGTTCGCGAAGCAGTCCCGGGGTCCGGAGGCGTCGCTGGCGCGGCCGGCCGCGCCGCGTCTCGCTGGCAGGCTGCCGTCGAGAGCGAGATCCACAGGCCGAGCACCAACACCCGAGTCGTGATGGGCGGGACTCTAGTATCGAATCGGGTGACAGGTTACCAATTGGTCGAATTAGTAACCTGTCACCAAATTGGGTCCCGCGGATGACGCGGGCGCCGTCGGACCCTTATACTTCAGCCCCCGCCGGCCGCAGGTGGCGCCAGCAGGCGAGGGTCCCCGTAGAAGTAGCGCGATGAGCAGGGAGCGAAACAGCGAAAGTCCCGTCACGGTGGCGGAGGAGCCGGCGCCGTCGGAGGACTTCATCCGCGCCATCATCCGCGCCGATCTCGAGAGCGGAAAGCACACCTCGATCCGCACGCGGTTCCCGCCCGAGCCCAACGGCTACCTCCACATCGGCCACGCCAAGGCGCTGTGCCTCGACTTCGGCGCCGCCGAGGAGTTCGGTGGCGAGTGCAACCTGCGCTTCGACGACACCAACCCCTTGAAGGAGGACGTCGAGTACGTCGACGCCATCAAGGAGGACGTCCGCTGGCTGGGCTTCGACTGGGGCTGCCGCGAGTACTACGCCTCGGACTACTTCGAGCGCCTGTACCAGTTCGCGGTCCAGCTCATCAAGGACGGCAAGGCTTACGTCGACTCGCTGTCGGCCGAGGAGATCCGCCAGTACCGCGGCGGCTGGCACGATGCGGGGAAGCCGAGCCCGTACCGCGATCGTCCTATCGCCCGAGAGCCTCGATCTCTTCGCCCGCATGCGCGCCGGCGAGTTCGAAGAGGGCGAGCACGTCCTGCGCGCCAAGATCGACATGGCGTCGGGCAACATGAACCTGCGCGACCCCACGCTCTACCGCATCCGCAAGGCGACCCACCACCGCACCGGCGACGACTGGTGCGTGTACCCCATGTACGACTGGGCGCACACGCTGTCGGACGCGATCGAGGGCATCACCCACTCGCTGTGCTCGCTCGAGTTCGAGGACCATCGTCCGCTCTACGAGTGGATCTTGGACAACACCGACGCGCCCAGCCAGCCGCGCCAGATCGAGTTCGCGCGCCTCGCCATCACCCACACCATGCTGTCCAAGCGCAAGCTGCGGCGGCTGGTCGACGAGGGCCTGGTCTCGGGCTGGGACGATCCGCGTATGCCGACGCTCTCGGGTCTGCGCCGCCGCGGTTACCCGCCCGAGGCGATCCGCGACTTCGCCAACCGGGTCGGGCTGACCAAGAACCAGTCGATGACCGACGTGGCGATGCTCGAAGCCAGCGTGCGCGAGTACCTGAATCGTCACGCGCCGCGCCGGATGGCGGTGCTGCGGCCGCTGCGCGTGGTGATCGAGAACTACCCGGAAGGTCAGGTCGAGGAGCTCGAGGCGGTCAACAACCCCGAGGACGCCGCCGCCGGCACCCGCGCGATCCCGTTCTCGCGCGTTCTCTACATCGAGCGCGACGACTTCATGGAAGATCCGCCCAAGCAGTTCTTCCGGCTGGCGCCGGGCCGCGAGGTGAGGCTGCGCTACGCCTACTTCCTCACCTGCCGCGAGGTGGTCAAGGACGCGAGCGGCGAGATCGTCGAGCTGCGCTGCACCTACGACCCGGCGACGCGCGGCGGCAACGCGCCCGACGGCCGCAAGGTGAAGGCGACCCTCCATTGGGTCTCGGCGCCGCATGCCGAGGCGGTGACGGTGCGGCTCTACGACCGGCTGTTCACCGTCGAGGACCCGGACGCGAGCGGCGACGACCTCCTGTCACTGCTCAATCCCGACTCGCTCCAGGCCATCGAGGGCGCGATGATCGAGCCGAGTCTCGCCACCGCACGGGCGGGGGAGCGGTTCCAGTTCGAGCGGCTCGGCTACTTCTGCGTCGATCCCGACTCGATGCCGGGCCATCACGTCTTCAATCGCAGCGTCACGCTCAAGGACGCCTGGCAGAAGATCCAGCAGGGCAGGCGAACACCTTGACGCCACTCGGGAACTAGGAGCACCGGCGCGGCGCCCTTCGACCGTGCTCGGGACCTTCTCGCGATGACCAGCGCGACGTCCGAGGCCCGGTCACATCCCGACCTTGTCGTTGCGGCCGCGGGCCCGGGACCGTCGCCCTGGGTGCGGGCTCCGGCCTGGGACGCGTTCTGGATGCACAGCGCGCTCTGGCTGGCGCCGGTCGCTCTCTGGCTCTCGCGCCGGCATGCGAATCCCGAAGACAGTCCGCTCGACCTGCTCTACTTCGGCCTGACCGCGCTGTTCTGGATCGGCCACCGGCTGTCCAGCACGTACCTCGCGTACTGCACCGAAGCCTATCGGCCGCTCCTGCGCACCCAGCCGGTGCGATTCGTCGTGCTCCCGCTGGTGGTGACGGCCGGGTGCTTCGCCGTCATTCTTCCGCCGGACGCGGCGTTGCCGTGGAGCCGCGCGGAGCGGCTGGTGGCGCTGGCGATCCTCGACTACATCTTCGTGACCTACCACTTCGCGGCGCAGCACTTCGGCGCGCTCTCGCTTTATCGCGCGCGGGTCGGCCGCGGCGCTTGCTCGCGCACGAGGGCGATGGATCGTCTCTTCGCGCTGGGTGTCGGCGGCGTGCTGGTGTTCCTGGCGGACGTCCTGGCCGGAGCCGTCGCCTATCAGGACCGCTGGGTCGATCGCTGGGCGGTTTCCGAATGGCTGGTCGCGTCGCAGGCAGGCGATCCGCGCCGGCGCCATGGTCGTGCTGCTGGCCGCGACGGCCTCGATGCTCGTGGTCGAGCTGCGCGCGCCGCGCTGGTCGCTGCCCCGCCTGCTCTACGTCGTGGGAATCGCGGCGATGGTCGCCCTCGCTTTTCGTCCGCGGGGCTTGTTTCTCTTCCTCGTCCTGTGGACCTCGCAGCACTGGATTCTGGCGACGGGCCTCGCCTCTCTGACGCCGGCCGGTGCGCCCGCACCGAGGCGAGGCGCCGCGCGCCGGATGTTGCACGGCCTGAACACGCGACCCTGGGCCATTCTGCTTCTGGTGGTGGCCGCGTCGATCGTGCTCCTGCCGTTGTTCGAGGTCGAGGCGGGCCGCCAGGGCGCTGGCGCTGGCTACTACGGGGACCGGATCTTCGGCGCCATCGCGACCGGACTGCGCACGTCGTCGTGGGTTCCTGCTCTCCTCGCGCTCGGCTTCGCCACCGGGTTCGTGCACTATCTGCTGGACCGGAGTGTCTACCGGCTGTCCGATCCGCAGGTTCGCGTGGCGGCGCGCAGTCTCCTGGCGCGAGCGGATGGAAAGCAATAGAGGAGCACGACGATGGGCAGACGATCGGGTAGCGACCGGCGGAGCTTTCTCGGCGCGTTGGGCGGCGCGGCACTGATGGCAGGCGCTGGCGCGAGCCCCGGGGTGAGCGGGCAGGAACCGTCGGGCGAACGCAGCGGTGAATCCCCGGCGGAGGCGACCAGCGTGCCCGGCGGCGACTTCGAGCTGCTCGAGGTCGGCATCGCCGAGCTGCGGCGCCGGTTCGAGAGCGGCGAGCTCACCGCTCTCCGAGCCACCGAGCTCTATCTCGAGCGGATCGAGGCGCTCGATGCCAGGGTCGCCAGCGTGCTCGAGGTCAACCCCGACGCGCCGGCGATCGCCCGCGCTCTCGATCAGGAACGGAGCGCGCGGCCGGGTGCGCGGACCGCTCCACGGCATGCCGATCCTGCTCAAGGACAACATCGACACCGCCGACCGCATGACCACGACCGCGGGCTCGCTCGCGCTCGAGGGGTCGGTGCCGGCGCGCGACTCGACGGTGGCGCGCGCGCTGCGCGAGGCGGGGGCGGTTCTCCTCGGCAAGACCAACCTGAGCGAATGGGCGAACTTCCGCGCCCGCCCGTCATCGAGCGGCTGGTCGGGGCGGGGCGGCCAGTGCCGCAATCCCTACGCGCTCGACCGCAGCCCGTGCGGATCGAGCTCGGGCTCCGGCGTCGCGGCGGCGGCGAGCTTCTGCGCCGCCGCGATCGGCACCGAGACCGACGGCTCGATCGTCTGTCCGTCGTCGCAGCTGCGGCCTGGTCGGCATCAAGCCCACGGTGGGACTCGTCAGCCGCGCCGGCATCATCCCGATCTCGCACAGCCAGGACACCGCCGGGCCGATGGCGCGCACGGTGGCGGACGCCGCCGCGGTGCTGTCGGCGCTCACGGCGGCCGATCCCCGCGATGCGGCCACGCTCGGGCGCTCCGGCGGCGCCGTCCACGCCGACTACACGGTGTTCCTCGACGCCGGCGCTCTGCGCGGCAAGCGGCTCGGCATCGCGCGCAAGTTCTTCGCGCTTTCACGCCGGCGTCGATCGGTTGATGGAGGAGGCGATTGCGGCCATGCGCGACGCCGGTGCGGTGATCGTCGACCCGATCGCGCTCGAGCGCTCCGAGGAGCTCGGTGAGAGCGAGCAGGAGGTCCTGCTCTACGAGTTCAAAGCCGACATCGCAGCCTACCTCGCGACGCTCGGCCCCGGCGCCCGCATGCGCACGCTCGACGACCTCATTCGCTTCAACGAGGAGAACCGCGAGCGCGAGATGCCCTGGTTCGGTCAGGAGCGCTTCATCGCCTCGGCGGCGAAGGGCCCGCTCACCGAGCCCAAGTACCTGGCGGCGCTCGAGACTTCGCGGCGGCTGACCCGCGGCGACGGCATCGACGGGGCGCTGAAGCAGGGACCGACTCGACGCGATCGTGGCCCCGACCGGCGGACCTGCGTGGACGATCGACCTGGTGAACGGCGACCACTTCGGCGGCGGCAGCTCGACGCACGCCGCGGTCGCCGGCTATCCCAACGTCACCGTTCCCGCCGGATTGGTGCAGGGCCTGCCGGTGGGGATCTCGTTCTTCGCCGGCGCGTTCGCCGAGGGCGAGCTGATCTCGATCGCCTACGCCTTCGAACAGGCGACGCTGCGGCGTCGGGCGCCGACGTTCCGCGCCAGCGTCGAGCAGGGTTAGCCAAGGCGAATCAACTACTCGTGCCGCAGCACGACCAGCGGGTCGAGCCGAGTGGCGCGCGCGGCGGGCACCAGACTCGCGGCCATCGCCACCGCCAGCAAGCCCGAGGCCGCCAGCAGGTAGGTCTGCGGCGCGGTCGGCACGATGCCGAACAGCAGGCTCTGAAGCGCGAACCCGAATCCGATCGAGAGGCCGGTGCCGATCAGCAGTCCGATCGCGACCGGAGTCAGGCCCTGCCGCAGCGTGAGCCACACGATGTCGCGAGCGCCGGCGCCGACCGCGCGCCGGATGCCGATCTCCTGGCGCCGTTGGCTGATGCTCCAGGTGATGACGCCGTAGATGCCCACCGCGGCCAGCGCGAGCGCTCCGAACGCGACGGCGCTCAGGATCTGCGCGATGGCGCGGAACCCCGCCGACTCCCGCATCACGATCTCGTCGATGGTGCGGGCGTTGAACACCGGTTGATCGGGGTCGATCTTCGTCACGGTCTCGCGGGCAAGGGTCGCCAGCGCCGCCGGATCGGCGGCGGCGGTCTCCATCACCACCGTCATGCCCCGGCCGGGTGAGTTCGCGTAGGGCACGTACACCTCGGGTCGCGGCGGACTTTCGAGGCCCTGGTGGCGGATGTCGCCGACCACGCCGACGATCGTGAGCCATGGCGGCGGCGGCTCGTTCTCCGGCAGCTCCCAGCCGAAGCGCAGCCGCCGCCCCAGCGGATCGTCGCCCTTGGGCCAGTAGCGCTCGACGAACGACTGGTTGACCGCCACCACGTTGGCGTTCTCTTCGAGGTCGGCGGGTCCGAGGGTGCGCCCGCGCAGGACTGGAACGTCGAGCGTCTCGAAGTACTGATCCTCGATCTGCATGTAGCCGACCGACTGGCGGCGGTCGGGGTCCTCGAGCGGGACGCCTTCGACCACCAGCCCGCGCCAGGAGTTGGAGCCGGCGAGCGGGAGCGTCTGCACCGCCGACGCGGCCTCGACGCCGGGAAGCGCGCGCAGCTCGTCCATCAGTCGCTCGAAGAAGAGGCGCCGCGGCGCTTCGTCGAGGTACTTGGTCTCGGGCAGGTTGAGCTGGAAGGTGAGGACGTCGGAGGTGTCGAAGCCTGGATCCTGGCGCAGCAGGTCCTGGAGGCTGCTCACGCTGAGCAGGCCGAGCGCGAGCAGCGAGGTCGCGAGCGCGACCTCTGCGGTCACCAGGCCGCGCAGCAAGCGGTGGCGAGACGCTCCACCCGAGCCGCGCGCGGCGTCCTTGAGCGAGGCGTGGAGGTCGGGCTTGGACGCCTGCAGCGCCGGAACCAGCCCGAACAGGAACGCGGTGGCGAGGGTGACGCCCGCCGCGTAGAAGAGGACGCTGCCGTCGATGGTGACGTTGTCGATGCGCGGCGCCTCGGGCGGAGCGATGAGGATCAAGAGGCGGACCGCTGGAAACGCGGCCAGGATGCCCACGGCGCCACCCGCCACCGCCAGGACCAGGGCCTCGGTGAGGAACTGGCGAAGAAGGCGACCGCGCGTCGCGCCCAGCACGGTGCGCACCGAGATCTCGCGAGTGCGGGCGACGGCGCGCGAGAGCAGGAGGCTCGCGATGTTGGCGCACGCGATGAGCGCGACGAAGGCGACCGCGAGCATGAGGAGGACGAAGAACTTGGGCACCTCGTCGCCCATCAGGTCGTCGATCGCCGCCTTGACGCTGACGCTCCAGCCCGCGTTCTCCTCCGGGTGCTCGCGCTCGAGCTCGGCAGCGACCCGCGCCAGGTCCTCCTGCGCCTGCTCGACGGTCACGCCGGCACGCAGGCGCGCCACCGCGGCGAAGCTCCGGTTGCCGCGCGCCTCCGGCTCGGTGGGAAACGCGGTCGGGATCCAGGCGTCGATCTCCTGGTTGGGGAAGAAGAAGTGCGCCGGCATGACGCCCACGACAGTGTGGACGAGGCCGTCGAGGCGCAGCGTCGAGCCGACGATCGCGGGATTGCCGGCGAAGCGCCGCTGCCACAACCGGTCGCTCACGATCACCACCGGGTCGGCGCCGGGATCGTCCTCCTGCTCACGGAAGTCCCGGCCCAGGGACGGTGCGCACGCCCACGATCCCGAACACGTTGGCGGTGGTGGCGATCCCGACGATCCGCTCGGGCTCGCTCTCGTCGCTCAGGTTGATAGCTCCGGCCCTGGAAGATCGCCATGTCCTCGAAGGTGCGGTTGCGCTCCTGCCAGTCGCGGAAGTTGAGCGGACTGATCGACGACTCGTCCCATCCCTGCGACAGCTTGGTGTCCCAGATCCGCACCACGCCGCGCGAGTCGCGGTAGGGGAGGGCCTCGAGCATCATCCCGTCGACCACCGTGAAGATGGCGACGTTGGCGCCGATGCCGAGCCCGAGCGTGGCGACGATGACGGCGACGAAGCCGGGGCTCCTGGCCAGGCCGCGGAGGGCGAACGAGACGTCCTTGCGCAGGGTGTCCATGGGCATCCCCATTGAATCGACGAAGCCGGGACGGCGGCTCCGGTAGGGCCGATGCTTTCTCTACGGTCCGGCTGGCCGGGTTTGTTCCCGGCCGGAGGGTTCGTGGCGAGCGGCCGCGGCGTTCCTCAGCGGCCGCCGGTACCGGTTGCTGCCGACTTGGGGTAGCCGGGGTCTTCCTGCACCTCGATGATCTGCTGGGTGTGGCGCATGTAGTGCAGAGCGGAGAGAGTCAGCCAATCGTGCGCGTTCAGCATGCCGATCTGACGGGAACGGATTCATGAAGGTTCGGCTCTTGATCCCGGGCGGCATGGTCTCGACGAACGCGCGCAGCTCACCGAAGCTCTTGTAGAGCTCCCGGATCCCGCGCGCGCGATCCCACTTCTCCGTCGGTTGGACTTCATAAGGCGCCTTGAACGGGCTGCCGGCTCCGCCCGCGATTGCGGCTGAGTACGGACTGATGCACCAGCTCCAGCTTGCCCTTGGTCTGCTCCGCCCACGCCGGATTGGGCGGCTGGGTCAGGTAGTAGGTGATGCCGCCGAGGATGCGCGCTCGGGCCGCGGCGACGTGCTCGACGCACTCGCCGACCGACCAGCGGTCCGGGTTCTCCCTGAAGTTCCACTGCTCGTCGGTCATGCCGCTGATGCGGCGCACGATCAGGTCCTGAGCGTCGTCGATCTCCTTCACCAGCGCCGCGAGCTCCGCGTCCGTCACGTCGGGGTTGGGGTCGGCGACCGGTCACCGCGGCAGGCTTCGTCGGGTAGCCAGGGTCGGCCTGCACCTCGGCGATCTGCCTGGTATGTCGCACCGTATGCAGCGCGAGCGAGACCAGCGAGTCGTGGGCGTTGAGCCAGCCGAACGGAGGCGAGCTCTCGGTTCGATCCTTGATGGAGCGATCCATGGTCTCGACGAACGAGCGCACCTCGCCGTGCGCCCGATAGAACTCCTCGATCGACGCGCGAGCGGTCCCAGTGCTGCGTCGGCTCGAGCTCCTCCGGCGCCTTCACGCCGCCCTGCCCCTGCGGCGGCCGATTGGGCACGAGCTGCCGGATCCGCGCCAGTTGCCCGTCGGTGTGGGAGAACCACTCCGGGTCGGAAGGCCACGGCGACCACCTGCTTGATCTTGCCCAGGAGCCGTGACTCGGCGAGCACGATGTGCTCGACGCACTCGCCGACCGACCAGCGATCAGGGTTCTGCTTGAAGCGCCACTGCGTGTCGGTCAGCCCGGAGATCCGTCCCATCAACCCGTCCTGAGCGTCATCGAGCGACGACAGCAGCTCGGCTAACTCGGCGTCGGACAGAGCGGGACTCGGACCATCCGCGCCGAAGGCGTTCCCCAACGCGAGCGATAGCAGAAGGAACCCGACGCCGGTCGTACGCCTGACCATGCTCATCCTCCCGTCGCGACTGCCTTCTGGGGATAGTTGGGGTCTTCTTGCACTTCGATGGCCTGCATGGTGTGGCGCTTGACGTGCAGCGCCGCGAGCGTCAGCCAGTCGTAGCCGTTCAACATGCCGATCGACGGAAACGGATTGAGGAAGGTGCGGTTCTTGATCTCCCGCGGCATGGTCTCGATGAAGGCGCGTAGCTCGCCGTGGGACAGATAGAACTCACGAATGCCCCGCGCTCGATCCCAGTGCTCGGTGGGCAGCACCTCGCCGCCCGCCTGGAAGGGGCTGCCGGCGCCGCCCGGGGCGCGGGTCGAGACGACCTGGCGCACCAGCTCGAGCTTGCCCTTGGTCTGCTCGAACCAGTCTGGATTGGGGGGCCGGGAGAGATAGAAGGCGATGCCGCCGAGAATCGCGCGCTCGGTCCGCGCGATGTGCTCGACGCACTCGGCGACCGACCAGCGGTTGGGGTTCTGCTTGAAGTTCCACTGCTCGTCGGTCATGCCGCTGATGCTGCCGACGAGCTTGTCCTGGGCGTCGTCGATCTCCTTCACCAGCACGGCGAGCTCATCGTCGGTGACGTTGGGATTGGGGTCGGTGACCGTCACCGCTGCCGGCCTCGCCGGATAGCCAGGATCGGCCTGCACCTCGGCGATCTGCTTGGTGTGCCGCACCACGTGCAGCGCGAGCAGGTTGAGCCAGTCGTGGGCGTTCATCCAGCCGAACGGAGGAGTGCTCTCCATCGTTCGATTCTTGACCTCGCGGCCCATGGTCTCGACCACCGAGCGCACCTCTCCGTGGGCCCGGTAGACCTCGGTGATACCGCGCGAGCGGCTCCAATGCTCGGATGGCTCGAGCTCGTACGGGGCCCGCACGCCGCCCTGGCCCTGCGGTCCGCGATTGGGCACGTACTGGCGCACCATTCCCAGCTTGGCGTTGGTTCGGGAGAACCACTCCGGGTCGGCGGGAGACGCGAGCGTCTGCTTGATCCGCCCCAGCAGCTCCATCTCGGCGCGCGCCATGTGCTCGACGCATTCCCCGACCGACCAGCGGTCGGGGTTCTGCTTGAAGCTCCACTGCTCGTCGGTCATCCCGCTGAGCCGCGCCATCAACTGGTCCTGGGTCTCATCGAGCAGCGCCACCAGCTCGGCGAACTCGGCATCGGACAGATCGGGACTCGGCGCTTCGGCGCCGAATGCGTTGCCCGCTGCCAGGCAGAGCAGAAGCCAGCAGACGCCAACCGTGCGCTTGACCACGAGTCACCCCCTGTCGGGTTCCGTCAGGTATTCCTGAGGATCTCTACGTCGCCGAGCGCCGCGGGTTACTTCTGCTCGACCTGGGAGACCTGCGACGACGCCTCGCGCGGCACGCGCGTGAAGATCACCGGCGACTCGAGCTTCGGATCGATCGCGAGGTCGATCACGCCGCCCATCATCTCGTTCCAGGTCTGCTCGCCATAGACCACCAGGGCGTTGGGGTCCGGGTTGGCGGGATTGCTCGGCGTGTTGTCGTACCAGCCGATCGACTCGAGCCGGGTTCCCTTGGGCAGCATCTTCGGCGTCTCGAGGACGTAGGTGGTCTGCCAGTTGAAGTCGTACCTGGGGACGCTCACCAGCGTCTCGTCCTTCCCGTCGGGGTAGTAGGCGCGGATGACGAAGGCCTTCCCGCGCAGATGCATGTGCGGCAGCATCGAGATCAACTTGGCGTCCACGTTGAGCAGCGCCTCGGCGCGGATCGGATAGTCGTTGGCGCCGGGCGGGATGGTGAAGTTGAAGTTCTGCACCGTGACCGAGGTGATCCTCTCGGTGGGAGGCTTCTCGGCGAACACGAAGCCGACCTTGGTCTGGTCGAAGGCCTGGGTACCGCCCGCCTGGTAGTGGAGCTGGTAGACGATGTCCGACCCCGCCTTCACCAGCCGCGCCTGACCCGGCGCGAAGATGGTCGGATTGCCGCCCGGCGCGAAACCGTGCAGAGCCTCGCCGCCGTTCATCGCGAAGCTGAACGGCTCGGGATCGTCCTGGGGCTTGGCCGGGAACTGGTAGTACCGGCCGCGCTCGAGCGCGGCGAACGTCTTGTAGCCGGGCGGGCTCGCGAACACGTTGACGTGGTGGAGGACGGCGGGATTGCCCGGCCTGACTTCCACGCGCTCGATCCACTTGTCCTCGGTGAAGCCCGACGGGAAGATCACGTACTGGTACTCGATCGCGCCCTGCGCCGGCACTTCGAACGGCTTCGGCGGTTGAACGACCGCGTCGGGCTCGCCGATGCTCCAACCCTGGACGAACTCGAGCGGCGCGGGCGCGTCGGCGGGATCGCCCTCGATGCGCGCCGCTTTCGACCCACGCCACCACGGTGTCGATCTGCTGCTGCGACAGAGAACGATCGTTGGAGAACTCGCCGTAGTGCGGATCGGCGCCCCAGGGCGGCATCTGCCTCTGCACGACCGCGGCGCGGATCGCCTTCGCCCACGGGCGCACTTCGTTGTAGGCGAGGAGCGACATCGGTCCGATCTCGCCGGGCCGATGGCAGCCCTGACAGCTCTTCTGGAGGATGGGCGCCACGTCCTTGTGGTACGTGACCTCGATCGGCGGCGCCGGCGCTCCGCCGGTGGCGTGCAACGAGGCGGCCTTTGCCTTGGCGGTCGTCGCCGCGGGCGTCACCGCCGAAGTCTGCGTCGGCGCGTCGCGCTTCGGAGCGGGGCCGAAGATCTCCTGAGGCTGCTCGGGGTCGATGGCCACTTCCATGAAGCCGTTCAGCATCTCTTCCCAGGTCTGGTCGCCGTAGTGGACGTCGGCGGTCGGATCGGGGTTCCAGGGATTGCCGGTCGAGTTGTCGTAGTGGCCGACGCACTCGAGGACGGTGCCCTTGGGCAGGAGCTTGGGCTCCGCGAGGTAGTAGTTGATCTGCCAGTTGAAGTCGTACTTCGGCACGTCGAGCAGGACCTCCTGCGTGCCGTCGGGGTAGGTGGCCCGATACGAGAACGACTTGCCGCGCAGGTGCATGTGCGGCAGCAGCGACACCAGCTTGAGGTCGGACTTCACCTCGGCCGCCGCCATCACCATCGCGTTGGGCGAGCCGGCGGGGATGGTGAAGTCGGTGTTGTAGATCAGCACGCCGCGCACGCGCTCGACCGGCGGCTTCTTCGCGAACACGAACCCGATGCGGGTCTGGTCGCTCGCCTCGGTCCCGATCGTCGTGTAGTGGAGCTGCATCAGGATGTCGGAGCCGGCCTTGATGAGGCGCGCTTGACCGGGCTCGAGCGCCGGTGCGTTGCCGCCCGGCACGAACACGTGGAGCGTCTCGCCGGCGCCGCCGGCGGCGAACTGCGTCGTCTTGTCGGCGCCGGGACGGTTGGGGCTGCACTCGAGGTCGAAGAACCGGCCCTGCGGCGTGGCCGGGTTGTGCGGTGCGACCGAAGCGATCATGTGGTGGACGACGCTGCGATTCCCCGGCCGCACCTCGATCCGCTCGACCCACTTGTCCTCGGTGAAGCCGGTGGGGAAGACGATGTACTGGTAGGGGATGGTGCCGGTTGCCGGCACCTTGAACTCGATCGGCATCTCGAGGATGACGTCGGGCGTACCGATGCTCCAGCCGTCGCTCCACTCGATCGGCGCCGGCGCGTCCTTGGGGTCACCCTGCGCCCCGCCGCTCTTCGCCCATCCCACCAGCGTGTCGATCTCGGCTGGCGACAGGGTGCGGTCGTTGGCGAAGCGCCCGTGCGCCGGATCGGCGAACCACGGCGGCATCAGCTTCTGCTGCACGGCGGCGCGGATGGCCTTGGCCCACGGCCTCGCCTGCTCGTAGGTCAGGAGCGGCATCGGCCCGATCTCGCCGGGCCGGTGGCAGCTCTGGCAGTGCCGCTGGAGGATCGGCTCGACGTCGCGGTGGAAGGTGAGCGGCGCGGTCGGAGCGGCCATCGCGACCGCCGTTCCCGAGATCGCCAGCCAGGCGGATGCGAACAAAGAGCGTTTCATGCGGTCCTCCGTAACCTTACTTCGAGCCGGCTTCGCGCTGCGCCGCCCGGCCGCGCCGCCGTCGGCTGGACCTTCCCCTGGCGAGTCTAGGGGAGCATCGACGAAGAAATCCCACACGTCGGAGTCGGTGCTGGCCTCGATGCCCAGCTCGACGAAGCCAGCCATCATCTCTTCCTCGCTCTGCAGCCCCTCGACGACGGTCTTCTCCGGGTGTGGGTTGTTGGGATTGGCGGCAGAGTTGTCCCAGGCCGCGGTGCACTCGAGGATCGTGCCCTTGGGAAGCTTCTTGGGTGAGTCGAGGTAGTAGCTCATCTGCCAGTGGAAATCGTAGCGGGGCACCGACAGGAGCACTTCCGACTCGCCGTCGGGATACAGGGCGCGGAACTCCATCGACTTGCCGCGCAGGTGCATGTGCGGCATGAACGCGACGATCTCGAGATCGCGCAACGTGCGCACCCGGGACTCGATCCGGTAGTTCGCTTCGCCTGGAGGGATCGGAAAATCTGTTGCCGTTCTGGACGCGGACCGTCCGCACCCGCTGCGTGGGCGGCGTCTCGGCGAAGACCAGCCCGACGCTGCTGCGATCGCTCGCCGGCTCGCCGGTCGGCGTGTAGTGCATCTCGAACACGATGTAGGAGCCGGCCTTGATCAAGCGGGCCTGGCCGGGTCGCAGCACGATGGGGTCGGCGCCCGGCGCGAACACCTCGAGGTGCTCCGGCTCGCGCTTCTGCGAGAACATCGTGTTGCCCTCGACGCGCTTCGGCAGCCCCAGCGAGAACAGGTTGAAGAACTCTCCGACCGGCGCTCCGTTGGCCCAGTCGGCGCCGTCTTCGCGGGCATAGACCACGGCGTGGTGGACGACGGCGCGATTGCCGGGGCGCACCTCGACCGCCTGCACCCACTTGTCCTCGGTGAAGCCGGTCGGGACCTGGATCCACTGGTACATCACCGTCCCCGTCGCGGGAACGTCGAACTCCTTGGGCATCTCGTAGACGACGTCGGGAGTGCCGATCCGCCATCCCTCGTCGAAGGTCCGCGTCGGCGGCGCGTCGGCGGGCGAACCCTCGCTGGCGCCGGTCTCGGCCCACCGCACCAAGGTCGCGATCTCGGACTCGCGAGAGCGAGCGATCGTTCGAGAAGGTTCCGTACCGGCGATCGGCGTGCCAGGGCGGCATGGTCTTCGAGCTCACGGCGGCGCGGATGGCTTTGGCCCAGGGACGCGCCTGCTCGTAGGTGAGCAGCGGCATCGGTCCGATGTCGCCGGGGCGGTGGCAGGTCTGGCAGTTCTTCTGCAGCACCGGTGCGACGTCGCGATGGAACGTGACCTCGCTGTCGGTGGCGGCGAACGCGCTCGAGAGCGCGGTACCGGCGACGATGGCGATCGACGACACCCGGGACAGGAGACGCCCGAGGTTCGTCGTCACGAGTGGCACTGTCGAGGGCATGACCTCTCTCCTGGAGCTGGAGGTCGATCGCAACCGGTTGCTACGCCCTTAGGTTAGCCAGCTTCACCACTCGTTGTTGAGGAAGTACTCGTCGCGCGGGAAGAGGTCGTGGTTGAAGGCCCGCGGGCCCAGGTCCTTGATGCGCCGGTAGGGCTGACGCTCGAAGCTCGCCTGGTCGAAGAACGCGCTGCAGCCGCTCGATCTGGCGCGGGCTGAAGGAGTCCGACGAGGTCGAGGGCCGCGAAGCGGGTGCGGAGGGTGTCCCCGTCGATCCTGAGGCGGCCCTCGCTCGCGATCAGGAACGAGGAGCCGAAGTACTCGGGCACGACCGTGGTCGAGACGTGAGGGAAGACCGTCAGCACGCTGTTCAGCACCCGCCCGGTCGGCACCCACTGCACGAAGAGGCCCCCGGGCGCGAGCCGGCTGCTTCACCATCTCGTAGAACTCGATCGAGTAGAGGTTGCCGGCGTAGGCGGTGTTGGGCCGCACGGCGTCGACCACGATCACGTCGTAGGGCTCGCCGCCGGCGAGGAGGAAGCGCCGCCCGTCGCCGTCGATCAGGCGCACGCGCGGGTCTTCGACCAGGCGCCGGCTGGTGGTGCGAGCCGCGCGCGCCCGAGCCGCGCGATCAGGCGCTTCTCGCCGCCGCAGATCTCGACGCAGTCGACGTGCTCGAGAGCTGGGATGCTGCGCCAGCGAGTACGCGGTCGAGCCGATGCCCAGGCCGACCGCGAGACCGCGTCGCGGCTCGGGGTGCACCAGGGTGGGCAGGAGCCCGATCAGGATGTGGAACGAGTCGTACGGGTGACCGTTCTGCCAGCTCGCGTTGATGTAGAGGAAGGTCTCGTCGCCGCGGTCGACCAGACTGGTGACGCAGGCGCGATCCTCGTCGAGCTCGAAGCGGTCGAGCGGCGCGCTGTGAAGGAAGGCCCACAGTCGCTCGTTGCTCGGCACGGCGAGAGCACCGAGCGCGAAGAGCGCGACGGCTCCGAGCGCTGCCGCCGCCCGCCGGCGCGGCGTCGCCAGGCGCGCGGCGGCGAGCAGGCCCGGCAAGAGCAGGACGCCGGCGAGGACGCGCAGCGTGGCGGCGGTGCCCAGCCGCTCGAGCAGCACGAAGCCGGTGATCGCGCCGCCCGCGACGTTGCCGCAGATGTTGGCGAAGAGGAGCGAGCCGGTGCGCCGTCCCAGCGTGTCCATCCGCCGCGCCACCACCGCTTGGAGGAACGGGAACGAAGCGCCCATGAGCAGGACGGGAACGCCCATGACCAGGAGCGGCGCCACCACGTGCACGTAGAGCAAGGCGAGCCGACGTCTTCCCGGTTGTCGAGCGCGTAGCCCATGAGGAAGCCGTCGGTGGCGAAGTAGCGCTCGACGAAGGCGGCGATGCCGAGCCGCGCGGCGGGTGCGCGAGGCGCCGCCACGCCGAGCAGCGCCGCGGCGCCGACGCAGAACTGGAGCCAGAGGAACCAGAGCTCGGGACGGGCCGCGCGGCGCCGCGGCCACCCGCCGCGACCACCGCGCGCCGAGCGCGGCGCCCAGCGCGAAGAGGAGCAGGTACATCGCCAGCACGGTGGCGAAGGTGTAGGAGTTGTTGCGCATCACCGCGTCGATGACGCGGAAGTAGACGACCTCGAGCCCGATCGCCACGGCGCCGGTGAGGCCATAGAGGACGAGCCAGGGCCAGACCGCGGTGGCATCGGAGGTGGGTGGCGTGCGTCGCCGGCGTCGGCTCGATCGCGGCCGCGATCGTGGCCTGTTCCTGCTCGCGCCACCGCCACCACAGCAGGAAGACCACCGCTGCCGCGCGCGAGATTGAGTGACGCAGCGACGCGCACGGTGGCGACGAAGCCGTAGCTCGCCCATCAACCACCAGCCCGCGATGGCGGCGCCGGCCGCGGCGCCGAGCGTGTTGACGGCGTAGAGCCGTCCCACCAGCGGAGCGATCTCGGTCGCGCGAGGCGACCACACCGCGAGCGAGCAGCGGCAGCGACAGGCCCATGAGCGTGGTCGGCACCACCAGCAGCAGGAAGTGGAACGCGACCATCGCGAGCGCGCCGTCGAGCCGCTCGACGAACCGGCGATAGACGTCGTAGAGGAGCCAGAGGCTCGACCAGGCGTAGAGGCCGAGCCCGGCGTTCGACAGCGCGAACGCGAGCAGCGAGCCGCGCGGGCCGAGGCGGTCGGCGAGCGCGCCGCCGACGAGGTTGCCGAGACCGAGCCCGGCCATGAAGGCGACGACGACGGTGGTCGCGGCCAGCAGGTCGATGCCGGCGTGAAGCGAGAGCACGCGCTGCCACACCACCTGGAGGATCAGCGCCGACATGCCGGTGGCGGCGAAGATGGCGAACAGCGCGAGCCGCGCGGCTCCGCGAATGGTGTTTACCATTCGCTCCGCCGCCGATACTTTGGCGCCGAGGACGGCGCGTGGAGCGCACGGCGGCGAGTATAAGGATCAGCTCTGCGCGTCGGACGGGCGAGCGGTGACCAGCCAGGTGGCGCCGCGCTGCTTCACCTTGCCGTCTTGCGCGATGCCGCGCGAAGAACGCGCGCAGCGTGGACCGCGCCTTCTCGACGTTCTCGGGCGGCGCGTCCTTGAGCATCGTCGCGCAGGGGCCGATGTTGAGCAGGAACTCGACGGTGGGCTCGACTCTGCCGTCGCCGACGGTCAGATCGTCCTCGATCTCCTTCGAGCCCGATGTCGCGAAAGCCGGCGCCGCCCAGGATCTCCTTCACTCGATTCGGATCGCCCATCGAGAAGGGACCGGGAGCGCCCGGCGGAGGAGGCGCGGGCATCGGCAGCACGGCGGCGAGCGCCTGCACCGGACCGGCCACCCACGGGTTGCGCGGCAGCGGCTGCCAGCACAGGATCGCGAGCCTCCCGGTCGGCCGCAGGGCGCCGTGGAGGTTCTTGAAGGCGGCCACCGGGTCGGCGAAGAACATGATGCCGAAGCGCGAGAACACGACGTCGAAGGCGCCGCGCTCGATCGGCGCCACCTGAGCGTCGCCTTCGCGGAAGTCGATCGGCACGGCTCCCGAGGGAGTCTGGCGGCGGCGCGCCGCGCCGAGCATCGGCCGCGAGATGTCGAGTCCGACGACGCGGCCGCCCGGGCGCCACGCGGCGCGCGATGTCGACCGTGGTCTGGCCGGTGCCACAGCCGACGTCGAGCACGCTCTCGCCCGCCTTGAATCGCGCGCCGTCGAGCGCCTTCGCGCCGAAGGCGCCGATCAGGCGATCGAGGATGTCCTGGCGCTCGACCCACACCGGTCCGGCGACCTCGTTCCAGTGACGGATCTGCTCTTCGTTGCCGGCGGTCGGCGCGCTTGGGTGGCGTCGGAGATCGGGTCACGCAGCTTCGCTCCTCAATGCAGCGTGAGCAGGTCGTCGACTGGGAACTTGTACTCGGCGCCGCAGAAGTTGCACTGCACCTCGACCTCCTCGTCGTCGCCGAGGATGCTGGGGTCGCGCGCCGCGAGCGCGCGCAGATGCCCGCGGAAGCGCTCGCGATCGCAGTCGCAGGTGAGGATCACCTGGCGCTCCTCGAGCGTCTCCCGCTCGACCTCGCCGATGGCGTGATCGAGCAGAGCCCACGGTCCGCCGTCCTCGAGCAGGCCGCTCACCGAGGGCAGGTTGGGAATCCGCGTCTCGAGGCGACGCACCAGGTGAGGATCGGCGCCGGGCAGGGCCTCGACGATGAGCCCGCCGCCGACCACGACGCCGCTGGGCCGCGTCAGCACGCCGAGCATCGCCGCCGACCGGATCTGCTCGCTCTGCTCGAGGAAGTGGACCACGTTGCTCGCCACGCCGCCTTCGACCAGCGACACGCGGCTCTCGTAGTTGCGCGTCTTCATCTGCCGCACCACGCGCAGCGTGCCGGTGCCGAGCTCCGGCGTCGCGCGCTCGTGGCCGGCGGGCCGCTCCGCCAGGTGACGCTCGACCAGTCCGCGCACGCGTCCGTGGGTATCGGCTTCGGCGCGAAGGCGTCCGAGCGGGCCGTCGCCGCGCACTTCGAGCACGAGGCGCAGCGGGTCCTTCGAGACCAGCCGCGTCAACAGCACGGCGGCGGTGAGCAGTTGTCCGAGGCCGATCGCGGCGAGCGGCGAGAGGTCGCGAAGGATGCGCGCTTCCTCGACCAGCGGCGTGATGTCGGCGAGCGCCCAGCGCAGCTCGCCGTTCGCCGCGGTGCCGACGTGCAGTCGGCCGGCGATGGTGCTGGGAGACGAGTCCGCCACGCCCGGTCAGAGTACACCCACCGCGCCGTCCTGCGGCGCCAGACAGACATCGCTAGCGGAGGGCGTGGTACTGACCACGCCCTGCTAGTGCGGGCCGTGCTCGCCGCGTTTCTTGGCGGCGAACCGGCGCAGGAAATCGAGCATGGTGTCCTGCTCCTGGATGCCGATCCCGACCGGCCACGCATCGAGCAGGAAGGTGGGCACTCCTCGCACGCCGGCGGCGTGCGCCTCCGCGGTGCGGCGCTCGACCTCCTCGAGACCGCGTGGTCCCGGAGCCTCCACCTCGACCGCGGCGCGCTGCGCGATGGCGTCGAGCGCGCCAGGCTCGTCCAGCGTGCGCGCGTCCTCGTAGACCCAGGTCCACACCGCCGCGCGCCAGCGCTCCTCGTTGCCGTCGCGCGCCGCCGCGAGGTCGAGCGCCACCGCCATCGCCGCGCGCGAGTCCATCCAGTGCGACGGCGTCGCGACCGGCACGGCGAGCTCGCTGCGACAGCCGCTCGAGGTTGCGCGTGCGCTCCGGCCCGAACGCCTCGCCGCGCTGCCACGCCGTGATCCCGACCAGGTCGATCGGCAGCCAGTCGAGCACGATGCCGAGCTCGTCGAGCTCGGGGCCGAGCCGGCCGAGCACGCGATGCGTGAAGTAGCAGATGGTCGACGAGAAGTCGTAGAAGACCGGCACGCGGACCGAGCGGAGGGTGGCCATGGGAGCTTCGACGCTAGCATGCGTCATTCGAACGTTGTCCATGGTCGTCGACCAAGGTTCGACCTCGAAAGGAGCCGTCGTGCTTCGCTTCACGCGTCTCGTCGGACTACGTCTCGCGCTCACCCTCGCTCTCGCTGCTCGTATCGCGACTCGACCGTGCGCCGTCGCGCGCCGAGGTCGAGCGCATCAACGTGGAAGCGCTCGGACGGCTGCCGGCGTTCTCTCACGCCACGGTGGCGCTCCGGTCAGCTCGTGTTCATCGCCGGAACGCTGGGTACCGTGCCCGGAACGAGCGATCTGGCGAGCGGCGGTGTCGCGGCGCAGACCAAGCAGGCCCTGCAGAACATCGATCGCATCCTCGACGCCGCGCGCACCGACCGCACCAACATCCTGAGCTGCACCGTCTATCTCACCGACATGACGAAGTTCGCCGAGATGAACGAGGCCTGGATGCCGTTCTTCGGCGACCGTCCTCCGGCGCGGGCCACCATCGGTGTGCAGACGCTGGCGATCGGCGCCGCGGTCGAGATCGAGTGCGTTGCCCAGCGGACGATTGCGACGCGCCGGCTGACGCGATTCGCGGCCGCGATTTCGCGGGGTGTAGGATCGCGGCCGCTCCCCGATGAGCTTGCTTCTATCATCCTGCTCGGCCTGCTCGTGCTCGGGTTCTTTGCGGGCCCGTGGGTGCTGCTCGGGTTGCAGTACCGGCGCCAACGCGAGCAGACCGCGCGCGTCACCGATCTGCAGAACGAGCTGGCCCGACTGCGCGCGGCGGGTCGATCAGGTGCTGGCGCGCGGGCGGCGGACGGCGCCGGCGACGTCCGCGCTGCGAGTGCCAGGCCGCGACGGCCAGCGACGCAGCGCCAGCCGGCGATCGCGACGGTCGCGTCGCCGATCGAGGGTCGCACCGGCGCCGCCGGTCGCCGCCACGGCCGCCGCTCCGGCGATGGCCGCGGCGACTGCCGCTGGCGCGGCCGCGGTCGACCTGCCCGGCTCGCCGGTCACGGCGCCGCCCTTGCCTCCCTCGAGCGCGCCGCCGCCGCCGCCTCCGACCGGAGGCGACGCGGCACGCCGCCCTCCGGCGAAAGCCGCGGACCGACCATCGACTGGGAGCGTTGGATCGGCGTGCGTGGCGCGGCCGTCCTCGGCGGCATCGTGCTCGCGCTCGCGGGCATCCTGTTCGTGCGCTACAGCATCGAGCACGGCCTGATCTCGCCGGCGCTGCGGGTCGCGATGGGGATCCTCGTTCGGGCTCGGCGCGATCGCGTGGTCGCTGCGACTGCGCTCGCGCGGCTATCGGCATCACCGCCGACGCGCTCGCGGGCGCGGGCATCGTCCTGCTCTACGCGGCGCTGTGGGCGGCGCACGCGCTCTACGGTTTCGTCGGCGCCGGCGCCGCCTACGCGTTGATGAGCCTGGTCACGGTCGCCTGCGGCGTGCTGTCGTGGCGCAACGCGTCGATGCTCATCGCCGTGCTCGGCTTGGTCGGCGGCTTCGCGACGCCGTTCCTGATCGCGGCCAAGACCGACAATCCGATCGGCTTGTTCGGCTACGTGCTGCTGCTCGATCTCGGACTGATCGCGCTGGCGCGGCGGCGCGGCTGGTCGGCGCTCGCGCTGCTGGCGTTGCTCGGCACCGTCTTCTATCAGGCGTTCTGGGTGTTCACGCGCATGCGCGCCGAGAGCGCGCTGCTCGGTCTCGCCATCCTCGGCTTGTTCGCCCTGGTGTTCGGCTTCGCTGGCTGGGCGCGCGCGCGGACGCAGGCGAGGAAGCGCCTCGCGCCTCGGCTGGTTGATGGCCGAGGGCGCGGGTCTCCTCGCTCCGTTCGCGTTCGCGCTCTACTTCGCGGCGCGCGCCGACCTCGGGCCGCGGCTCTATCCGGTCGCGGCACTGATCCTGATCCTCTCGATCGCCGCGCAATGGATCGCGCGGCGAGCACGGCGCCGACGTGTTGTCGTCGGGCGCCGCCGCGGGCTCGATCGCGGTCGTCGCTGGCGTGGTCGTGGGACGTCGAGTGGACGCCGGGCCTGGTGTGGGAGCTGGTGGCGGTCTGCGTGGTGTTGGCGGGGGCGTTCCATCTCTTCTTCGAGCTCGACGTGCGAGCAGCTCGACCCTCCAGCGTCTCGGTCCTGGTCGCGGAGACGGGATTCCTCGTCGTCCTCATGCTCAACGCGTTCTCGTCGCTCGACTCGCCGTGGCCTTGGATCGTGGGCTTCGTGCTGCTCGGCGCGATGCTGGTCCGCCTCTCGATCGATCCAGAGCGCTCGTTCACGCCGCTGATCGCGGCTGCGGGCGTCGCCGCGGGCATGAGCGGCTGGTACCTGATCGCGGCGCAAGTCGCAGCGACTCCCGGCGCCCGAGATCTATTTCGGCGTGGTGCTCTTGCTCGGATCCGCCTTCCAGTGGCTGGCGTTGATGCGCGCGAGCGGACCGGCGCGACGCTCGAGCGACGTCGCCGCCGCGGTCTATCCGGCCGTCGTCCTCGCCGGCCTCCTCTTCGGCGCGCAGAAGCCGGCGCTCGACGCGCCGGTATTCCTCGCGGTGTCGATGCTGCTCGGTCTGCTTCTCGTACTCGCGACCACCAGGCTCGAATCGGGCGGCGGCTATCTCGGCGGCATGGTCCTGCTCGCCGTCGTCAACACCGCCTGGTGCGTGTCGGACATGGATCTCCCGCTCCACGCCGGCTGGCGCGAGCACGCGTTGCTGTGGCTGATCGTGGATGCGATCGCGGCGGCGGCGTTCGCGCTGTGGCCGTCGTTCGCGCCGCGGCTCGCGACGTCGCGCACGGCGTGGCGCGCCGCCGCGTTGGCCGGGCCCGCTTGGTTCCTCGCCATGGGCAGGCTGTGGGGCGAACGCTTCGGCGATGGCGCGATCGGTCTCCTGCCGCTCCTGCTCGCCGCAATCACGCTGGGCGCCGCGTACCGCGGCCGCCAGGTGTGGGCGTCGGACGAACCGAAGGTGCGCACCGCGCACCTTGCCTGGTTCGGCGCGGTGGTGCTCGGCTTCGCCGCCGTCGCGGTGCCGCTCCAGCTCGAAAAGGAATGGATCACCGTGGGTTGGGCGCTGGAAGGCCTGGCGGTGACGGCGCTGTGGAAGCGGCTCGATCATCCGGGCCTCAAGTACTTCGGTGCCGCGCTGCTCGCGCGCGGTGACGGTGAGGCTGCTCGCTCAACCCCGAGGTCTTGCGCTATCACGAGCGCGCCGGATTGCCCGTGCTCAACTGGCTCGCCTACGCCTATCTGGTGCCGGCGGCCTGCCTGCTCGGGGTGCGCGGGACTCATTGGCTCGAGCCGGACGCTCTCCGGCGACTGCACAGTCCGCTCGAGGTCGGCCAGAGCGCGGCCTTGGGAATCCGTTCTGTACTCGCGCCGGCTCCCGGTCATCTCGGGCGCCGCGGCCGTCGCCGCCATCTTCGTCGTGTTCGCCTGGATCAACCTCACCATCTTCCACGCGTTCTCGACCGGGTCGGCGCTCACGCTCTCGGTCGAGCGACTGCCCGCGCGCGATCTGACGCTGTCGCTGGCCTGGGTGGTCTACGCGGTCACGCTGCTGGGTCTGGGGATGGCGCGCGACTCGAGCGCGCTGCGCTGGTTGAGCCTCGGCTTCCTGGTGCTCTCGATCGGCAAGGTCTTCCTCTACGATCTCGGCGAGCTGCGCGACCTCTATCGCGTGGCGTCGTTGGTCGGGCTGGCGATCTCGCTGATCCTGGTGTCGCTCGCGTACCAACGGTTCGTATTCCGGCGCCGCCCGAGTGACGAAGCTGCCTAGCCGAACGACCCAGGGTGTCGGGCCCCGCCGCCGGCCGGCGCGCTCGCGCGGGGTCGCCGTCGTGGTCGCGATGGTCTGGTCCGCGCTCGGCGCCGCCTTGCCGGCGCGCTCGCAGTCGAGCGACCTCGCCACGCTGTTCCCGTCGCAGGCGACGATCGAAGCTCCGGTCGCGGGAAAGCTGGTGCGACTCGAGCTGCCGGCCGAGGTGCTGGGCGCTTGCCGCGCCGACCTGTCGGACCTGCGCGTCTTCGACGCGGCCGGCCGTGAAGTGGCGTTCGTGGTCGAGAGCGGCGCCACTCGCGACCACGGCAACCGCGGCGGTGGCCTCGTGGCGGTGACGGTCGCGACCGCCGAGATCCTCGACGCGACGCGGGAGACCCAGGAGCGCGAGCGCGCGCCGTCGATACTGCGCGAGAGCTACGTGATCGCCGCACCGCCGGCGCCTCCGGCGGGAGCGGCCTGGGACCTCGTTCTCGCCGTGAACGCCGCCGACTTCGCGAGCCGCATCGAAGTGCGCCCGGCATCGTCGTCGGTTCCCGCGGCCGAACCGATGGCGCGCGGGCTCGATCTTCAGGATGCGTGAGATCGGCGCCGAGAAGCTGCGGTTGGCCTTGAGCGTCGAGGTCGAGATGCCGCTCCTAGTCACGCTGGAGACCGAGGGCGGGAGCTTCCTCGAGCCGGCGTTCCACTACGAGAGCCGCCGTCGCATCGAGGGCACGGCCAAGCTCGAGGCGCCGCTCGAAGCGCGATCGACGGCCAGCGAAGACTCGACGACGGTCGTGGTGCTCGAGCGTCCCCGCGGTTTGTTGCCGTCCCGGCTGCGCGTCATATCGTCGACGCCCTTCTTTCAAAGGGCGGTCGAGGTGTGGGACGACGGCGCCGGCGCTCGCGACGACGTGCTCGGTCGTAGCCGTGTCTTTCGCGTCGAGGCGGCGGCCACCGTCGAGGAGCTCGACGTCGAGGTCGCTCCGGCGAGCGGTGAGGCGCTGCGGGTCGTGATCGAGAATGGATCGAGCCCGCCGCTCGCCGATCTCGCCTTCCTCGCTCTGCTCCCGCGCCCGGCGCTCCTCTTCGCGCTGCCCTCGGCCGGCGAGGGCGATGCAGAGGGCACCGCGGAGGGCGCGACGGGAACCTTGCGCTTCGGCGGTGGTCGCGCCTTCCGGCCGCGCTACGACGTGGCGTCGCTGCCGCCGCAGATACCGGCGGTAGGGGAGCGCGCGCAGGTCGCCGAGATCCTCTACGACGCCGCGCGGCTTCCAGCGGCCATGCTCGGTGCGATCGGCGCCAACCCGATGTACGACCCCAAGCCGGCCTTGGCGTGGGCGCAACGAGCGGGCGCCTCGCTCGATCCCCGACTCTGGAGTCACCGTCGCGGCCTCGAGGCGCGACCCTCGCCGGAGGGACTGTCGCGGATGCGCCTCGGCGTGGCCGACCTCGGCGTGGCGCGACCCGACCTTGCGGACCTGCGCATCCTCGACGACGAGCACCGGCAGTGGGCCTACCTGCTCGAGCGTGACACCGCATCCGAAACGTTGCCGCTCGCGAGCGAAGGACCGCGCTCGCGCGACGGCGTTTCGTCGTGGACGTTGACGCCGCCGGCGGCGCCCGCCACCAGCGATCAGCTCACGCTCGAGATTGCGGTGCCCTACTTCGATCGTCCGTTCGAGCTGCGCGCTCGACGCGAAGGCGAGGACGAGCGGGTGATCGCGAGCGGTCGTCTCGCTCGCGCGGCGGGCGATCCGCGGCCGGTGCTGATCGCGTTTGGGCCGACGCGCTTCGATCACCTCGAGCTCCGCGTCACCGACGGCGACGACGCTCCGCTCGACCTCGCGGGCGTCGAGGCGCGATTCCCCGTCCCCGAGGTCTTCTTCGCGGCGCCGGCCGGCTCGTACTCGGTGCTGGTGGGTCAGCCCGAGGCGACAGCGCCCCGCTACGACCTGGAGCGGGCGAGGGACGTCGTGCTCGCGGTGCGCTCGGCCCCGGCCGAGGTGGGCGCGCTCGAAGCCAACGGCGCGTTCAGCGCGAGCGCGCGGCTGGCGTCGGGTGAAGGGTGGCAGCGGGCGCTGCTCTGGGGCGCGATCGTGATCCTGGTCGCGTTCCTGACCATCCTCACGCTGCGCCTGGCGCGTCGCGAGTCGGGTTGAGCCGCTCGCCAAAGCACCTAAAGCCGACCCTTCTCGAGCTCCAACGCGCCGCGCGCGATCTGGAGCCGCAGCAGGTCGCTCGCTCCCTCGGCCAGTCGCAGCGAGCGCGCTTCGCGATAGAGCCGCTCGAGCGGATGGCCGACCACCAGCGCGTCGCCGCCGACGAGCTGGATCGCCTGATCGGCGACTGTCCCCAGCGTTTCGGTGGCGAGCACCTTTGCCGCCATCGTCTCGTTGACGACGTTGCCGCCGGCTTCGACCAGGCGCGCGGTGCGATAGAGGACGCTGCGCGCCGCGTACACCTGGATGCGCAGCTCGCCGTAGCGCAGGCGGATGGACTCGAGGTCGCCTAGCGGCGCGCCGCGGCGGTGCGGCGCGCGCAGGTGCCTGGTCACGAAGTCGAGCGCCCACAGCGAAGAGCCCACCGCGAACGCCGCCACCGCCAACCGCGTGTCGCCGATCGCGCGCAGCGCGCGGGGCATGCCCTCGCCGATGGCGCCGACCACGCGGTCGGCCGGTACGCGCGCCCCGGCGAAGCGCAGCGCCACGTGGCGGCCACCCTCGAGCGAAGCGAACTCGCGCTCGACGGTGACGCCGGGCAGATCGCGATCGATGGCGAGGAGCGCGGTGCTGGAGCTCGACGCCGCGGCGCCCGCGCCGCTCTCGGCTTTCTTGGCCGCGGCTGCATCCGCGGTCTGCTCGCCTTCCACGACTCTGACCACCGTCATGAAGAAGTCCGCCTCCGCGCCGCCGGTCACGTACGACTTGGCGCCGTCGACGACGAAGGCGTCGCCGTGGCGAACCGCGCGGGTCGGGCCCGCGGCGTCGTGCGGCTCGGTGAACGCGAAGGCGGCTTGCTTCTCGCCGCGCAACACGGGCTCGAGATAGAGCCGCCGCAGCTCGCCCTCCGCCTGACGCAGTGCGCCGGGATCGGGCCCGAGGACCCAACGCCCGACACGCAGGTGCGCCGCCGCGATCGCCTCGCGCACGACGGTGAGCGCGAGCGGTCCGGCGCCGCCGCCGCCGAGCTCGGGCGGCTGGGTAAGCGTGTAGAGACCGGCGAGCACGCGACCGCTCGCGGACGCGCGCGCGAACCGCGGCGGGTACGGCGATGCCGGGGTCGGGGTCGAGCGACTCCTCGAGCGGACGCAGCTCGTCCTCGAGCAGCCGGCGCGTCCGCTCGGCGAGATCGCGTAGCTCGGGTGACAACAGTTCGGGCATCGGCGGTCTAGGCGCCTGCTGCGGCGCCGAACTCTTGGCGAATGGCGTCGCCGTGCTCGCCCGAGCGCGGGCACACGGCCGAGCGCCGGCGGCTCGCCGGCAACGATCGCGGGCGGCGCGGGGATCTCGATGGTGCCGTGCGGCGTCGGTCAGTCGTGCGCGGCGAAGCTGCGGATGGCGCGAGAGGTCGGCGACCGTGCTCACCGCCGCGTACGCGATGCGAGCACGCTCGAGTCGCGCCTCGAGCCTCGGCGCGGTCGAGTGCCGAGAAACGATCGGCGACCAGGCTCTCGAGCTGGCCGCGGTGCTCGACGCGATCGCGGTTGGTGCGGAATCGCGGGTCGTCGGCGATGGTCGCGTCGTCCAGCACTTCGCCCGCCAGCCGGCGGAACTCCTCGTCGTTCTGCACCGCGATCAGGATCTCGGCGCCGCCGCGCATGGGGAAGGCGCCGTACGGAGCGATGGTCGGATGGGCGAGTCCGACGCGCGGCCACTCGTAGCCGGTGTGCTCGAGATGGAGCAGCGGCACCGTCATCCAGTCGGCCATGCAGTCGAACAGCGATACCTGGATCGCGCGCCCCTCGCCGGTTCGCTCGCGCAGGAGCAGCGCTTCGAGGATGGCGGCGTGCGCGTAGAGCCCAGCGGCGATGTCGCAGGCCGAGACGCCGACGCGTCCCGGACCCTCCGGGCGGCCGGTGATCGAAGCGAGGCCGCTCTCTGCCTGCACCAGCAGGTCGTAGGCGCGGCGGTCGCGATAGGGACCGCTCTCGCCGTAGCCCGAGATGTCGCAGGTGATGAGGCGCGGATGGCGGCGCCGCAGCTCCTCGGCGCCGAAGCCCGAGCGGGCGGCCGCGCCGGGCGCCAGGTTCTGCACGAAGACGTCGGCGCGCGCGAACAAGCGGTCGAGCAGCGCGCGGTCGTCACCGGCCTTGATGTCGAGAACGATCGACTGCTTGCCGCGATTGAGCCACGCGAAGTAAGCGCTCTCGCCGCCGGCCGCGGTGTCGTAGTGGCGGGCGAAGTCGCCGCGGTCGCGCTCGATCTTGATCACGCGCGCGCCGGCGTCGCCGAGGCGGCAGGTG
Source organism: uncultured Alphaproteobacteria bacterium (assembly GCA_963787955.1). Classification (GTDB taxonomy): domain Bacteria; phylum Pseudomonadota; class Alphaproteobacteria; order Rhizobiales; family Xanthobacteraceae; genus Z2-YC6860. Next base: position 320,572 of record CAWBFG010000024.1, read on the forward strand.
GCGAGCGGCGCCGCGACCGCCTGCTCGAGCGCGACCACCAGGATGCCGTCGAGCGGGCGGGGCGGTGAGCTCACTCGCGATCCTTGCGCGGCCGCGAGCCGGAGCAGGTACCGCTGCGTCCCTTCGAGGCAGAGCTCGCCGCGCTGGTTGTGCGCGGTCGAGCGCAGCGTCACGACTCCGGTCGTTCGCTGGCGCTCGAGCTCCGTGACCGTGAGCGTGCAGTACAGAGTGTCGCCGGCATACACCGGCTTCAGGAACTTCGACGACTGGTCGAGGAACGCGATCAGCGCGTCGCCGATCGCGTGCGCGAAGGTACCGGCGCCGGCCGCGGTCTGGATCAGCACCTGGAAGCCGTGCGCGAGCAGGTCGGGGTGGCCGTGGCGGCGGCAGTACTCGCGGTCGTAGTGGATCGGATGGTTGTCGGCCGACGCGGTCTGGAACGCGGCGAACAGCGCCTCGGTCATGGTGCGTGAAGGGATGGGAAAGGTATCGCCCACCGCGAGGTCGTCGAACCCGCGACGATCGGGATAGCGGTAGTCGGGAATCGGCGAGTTGGTGTCCGCCATCAGGCGGCGAGGTTAACAGGGGTTGTGGTACGGCCCGGTGTCGATCGAGAGGGGATGTAGGGGCGGAGCTTGTCTCCGCCCCTGATCGCGGGCAATGGAGCAGGCAAGCTGTTCCCCTACGGAAGAGAACGTCCGCGAGGCGCGTTCGTGGAATCACGTCCCATGCGGTCATGGAACCACAGCGCCGGAAGTCCATCCGGCTGCCCGCCTCGGTCTACGCCACAGAAGGGATGGTGTTCTCCATCACCATCGGCACTCGGCCCCGGGCGCCGATATTCGAGAACCTCGAGTTCGGCTCGGCCTGCATCGCCGTTCTCCGCGGCCTTCGAACAGCCACCGGCGCCTCGGTGCACGCTTACTGCTTGATGCCAGATCACGTGCATCTGTTGGTCGGCGCAAGCGAGCGCATCTCGGTCGTCGCATTCGTGCAGCGCTGGAAGTCACTTTGCTACCGCGAGTGGGTGGCGCTGGGCCACCAGCCGAGATCGCCCTGGCAGCGGAGTTTCTGGGACCACGGTCTGCGCGTCGACGAGGATCTGATTGCGGTTGCAAAGTACATTCTTCGCAATCCCGTGCGGGCTGGCATGGTGGACGATTTTCACGACTATCCGCTGTGCGGATCCCTGGAATGGGAGCTGTAGGGGAGGAGACCGTTCAGGGAACAGGGGAGCAGCAAGCTGTTCGGCCTCACCTCATCGGTAACGGATTGGCCTCAGGACATGGGTAACACTTTCATAGAGGTCAGGGTTCTGCAAAGCGGGCGGGTCGTAGGTCGGCTCGGCGACCGGAGACCCGCTGCTTCAGTCACCGTTGGAGTGCGGCGCGTGGCCGAAGCACCGCGCGGCTGGCGCCAGTGGCGAGGTTGAGCTCGCGGATGAGCATGTGTCGGTAGGAGACCAGGATGCGATCGGCGAAGCGCTCGAGGCGCACCGGTTGCCCGCGCAGGGCTTCGCAGACGAAACGAAAGGCGCCCTGGAGGTAAATGCAGCCGTTACTCGAGACGCGCGTGATCTCCGAGCCGGTTGGGTACTGCCAGGTTGGGCGGGTCCGCCAGGTAGGGCTTGGGGCTGGGTCGATAGCGCTGCGCCGGCGTCTGAAGATTCAGGGCTTCGTGCGGCCGCACGGTGTTGTACTCGAGGCGAAAGTCAAGAAAGGCGCTCTGGAAGTCCGCCAGCAGCGGCTCGTGACGCGATGGTGGCGAAGCCAAGCTGCGAGCGTGCGATGGAAGCGCTCCACCTTGCCTTGGGTCTGCGG
>CAWBFG010000025.1:0-194806 GCA_963787955.1 uncultured Alphaproteobacteria bacterium
TCGGCAGCGCGCCGGATTGTTGATCGACGCGTGCTGCATCTGATCAAGATGTGGCTGGAATGCTCCGTGGAGGAAACCGATGATCGAGGACGGAAGACACGCACGACCGAAGTTCGGGACAAGCGGCGCGGCATTCCGCAAGGGTCACCCATCTCACCGCTGCTGGCAAATCTTTACATGCGCCGGTTCGTGTTGGGATGGAAGATGCTCGGGCTGGAGCGAACCTTCGGCACTCGCCTCGTGACCTACGCCGACGATCTTGTGATCCTGTGCAAGAAGGGCAAAGCCGATGAGGCGCTGCAGCAACTGCGCAGGATCATGAGCAAGCTGAAGCTCACGCTCAACGAGGAGAAGACACGCATCTGCAACGTGCCGGAAGAGGAGTTCGACTTTCTGGGCTACACGTTCGGACAGATGCATTCTGCGAGAACCGGCCAGGCGCGCCTGGGATATCGGCCATCGAAGAAGAGCATCAAGCGCATCAGTTGCAAAATCCATGCACTGACAGACCGAACGGGGACATCGCAAGAAACCGCAAAGCTGGTGGGTAAGTTGAACCGCACGCTACGCGGATGGGCGAACTACTTCGAAGTAGGCACCGTCACCAAAGCGTATCGGGTGATCGACAGCTACACCGCGGTGCGGTTGCGCCGGTGGTTGCGCATCAAGCACAAGGTCAGACAACGCAGGGGCGGAACCTATCCACTCTCGCACCTCTACGGGCACTTCGGGCTCGTACGCCTGGGCCGGCTTGGGCACGACACGCCGTGGGCGAAGGCGTGAGGTCTTATCCCGAGCCGGGATGCAGGGAGATCTGCATGTCCGGTTCGATGAGCGGGATGTGGAAACGGAGCCATGGTCGAACCATTGAGGCACCGCGGGACAAAGAGGCGGCAACAGATATGTTGGACCTACAGCCACCGCGTCACATCCCAACTCCACCCGCTGTGCTCCCGAAACGAAACAAGCCTCAATGCAACATCGACAGGACAGCAGCGCTGACCCTAACTTTCTCAAACAACCCGCTTTTTTGTGACGACGATCACATCGCGCTGGCCCAACACCCCTTAGTGTTTGAACATCACGGGGGAGGCCATGATGTCCTTCGAAACCAACGCACAACTTTTCGATGTCGTCGGCACCAGTTACGTTGCGGAGCACCACGCTGAAGAAAAGTACCGCCATCTTTTGCAGGCGGAGAAGAGCGCTGTTGGTGGCGCAATGGCTTGGTTGGCGTTCTACGCCATTGCCATTGTGGTCGTCGTCATTAACAGCTTCCACAAGGCAGCCAATGTTGTGGTGGCCGCTGCGAATTAGATGCAGCGAAGCCAGCAAAAACCTGCATTTTGTGACGGCCAACACAGCGCTTGGCGTCTATTCGGCAGAACATACCCTCGTGAATTCTTAGCCGAGAGGTCGGCCATGTGCCTCGCAAGGCAAAGCAGCACCCAGAAGTTGCCCCGACCAAGTTTGAGGTGCCTGATCTGCCCCAGCGGAAAGACGACAATGTGCTGACGGTTGAGCAAGCCGCCATCGGTCTAGGACTTCAACGCTATTATCCAATTCACTCGGTCGGACCCACACCCGCACGTTTACAAATTCTTCTGAATTTGCTGCGGCACGACGGCGGGACAATGCGCACCAGAGCAATGCCGACCAACCACGAGACAGTTTGATACCCTTGGGGAGGATGAATGGTAAAGAGTGGGGACGCGGCCCGTAAGAAGGCCGCTGATTGCATGACGCTGGCCGCCGAAGCCTCGTCTGATGAGCGTCGTGACATGCTTAGGGCGATGGCACGCAGTTGGGCGACGCTCGCAAATCAACTGGACCGATTTGAAACGACCAGTGTTTCGCTGAGGAGCGACACTCGATCAGGAAATCGAGGCGGGCAAAACGCTCAAACGGCAGCTCGCTGGGGAGCTAGTCTAGCCGCACCGGTTACGCGCCCGATTGAGATTCACGAGGCTCACCGACGTCCGAATTGGGGGCAAACCCGGAAACACTCCTGCGAGTAGATGTCGAATTCATCCTCAATCTGAAGACTGCCAAATCGATCGGCAGAGAGATACCAACCTCGACCTCTGCTGCGCGCTGACGAGATTATCGAACAGGGCGTGCGGTGCACGAAGTCCGGAAGTGTTTTGCAGAAAACTCTTTGTTGCGTTGCGAGAGCGCAACATTGAAATCCGCCCGAACGCTTCTTGGTTCAATGCTGCCAAGTCTGCGTCCAACGCGATGCGGCGCGAGCAGCCATTCTCGCGCTCGCCATTCGCACCGGCGGAGGCTACGGCACGATAATCTACAGGCCGAACGCGACGGCGGCGATCATCCCCATGTTGTGAGAACGAAGCCGCTGCGTTGCGATCGGCATACCGCAGGCAAAGGAAAGGCCCCGCCAGCGGGAGCCCAACGGGGCCTTAGCGAACTCCGACCCTTACGCCTGGGGGGCTGAGGTGGCCAGAGCCGCCATCCAGATAATTCCGGGACGGCCTTGCTGGTTCCGTGCAAAGTGGCGCCAGAATCCATCGCGGGGCGAGCCACTCACGCCTACGGCATGATAATCCACAGACCGAACGCGACGGCCGCGATCCGGCCCATGCAGGCCAGAACGAAGCCGCCGCGCTATTCTGCAGGGCCATCACTGTCCTCCGCTTACTGGTCACAAACCGAATGTAAACATTTCATCTCCAACATAGCAGTGAGCCACGTGGGGCTGTTTAGCGGTTGGAGACGAAGTGCAAATGAGTAGGGAGAGGGTATTAGAGTAGCAGCGTTTTTCTGTGCACCGTTGTATTGATCAGCTTTACACTCGGTTTGGCCGTCATTGTGAATTTGGGAGCCGGGCGGCGAATCGGACCTGGTGACCGGCTTGATTGCCTCGAGTCGTGTCGCTGGCTCAATCCCTGAGCAGCCGCCGGCTGTTCTTCCGCCCCCGACGAACCAAACCGAACTCCCGGCGCCCCGCACTGCCAACGCGACCAGCACGTCGACTTCGTCGTGCAGTAACCGCCCGGATGCGCTGAGCGTGTCCCGTGTGGTTGAGATCGACACCGCTGATGGGCCCGGTTTTGGCTTCGAGAATTTCAAGGCTCACGATTTCCTGCGGGAGCACGAGGTGGTGCTGACATTCGACGATGGACCGTGGCCAGGGCAATACCGTGGCCATTTTGAAGGCATTGGCGGATCAATGCACCAAAGCCATGTTTTTTCCTGTCGGCAAACACGTCATGTGGCAGCCGGACCTCCTCAAGAAGGTGGCCACCGCGGAGCACACGATCGGTTCGCATTCCTGGTCTCATGCCGATTTGTCAAAACTACCCATCGACAAAGCCAAGGATGAGTTCGAAAAGGGGGCCAGTGCGGTGCGCGCTGCGCTGGGAGCGCCGGGGGCTTCATTCTTTCGCTTTCCAGGGCTGCGGCACCCACGGAGATGGTCTCATATCTTGGAACCCGAAACATCGGCATCTTTTCGACTGACGTGGACAGCTTCACTTTAAAATTCGCAAGCCCGAGCAGGTCGTCGCTTCCGTGATGACCAAGCTAGAGAAGCGGGGTAAGGGCATCATCCTCCTGCACGACATCCAACACGTCACAGCTGTGGCGTTGCCAGAGCTTACTGGATCAGACTGAAGGCCAGCGGCTGCTGGGACGTGAGGTTAAGGCGAAGGAGGCGGTGAAGACTTTGCCTGAGTACGACGAGGCGATCATGAAAGAGTTCGGCAACAACGTGAGCGCCCGTCCCACCGCCAGCGTTGTTCGTACTCTTCGCGAATGAGGAGGCGGATACGCCCGACATTCTCACCACGTCTCGGAAATTGTTGTTAATCACGTGTGCGTGGCTCTCGCTGCGCGGTCGTGTCCGCACTGCTTGCACGACTTTCTTTGTCTTCCTGCCCTTGTTAGTGAGCGCGACCTTCTTCGGCGCCACGACCTCAGAAGCTGCTTGGGCGAGGGCCTGCTCACCGGCCGAAGCCTGCGGCGCAGGTGCCTGACGCGCGGTCAGGACCTCAACCGAGTGGCCGGCCTTGAATGGCTTGGGCAGTCCGTCAAAATTGGTGCTGACGGCGAGCTCACGGGGCGGCCCGAGTATATCTTCGGCGAAATAGATCAGGCCCAGGAGAGCTACGCCGACGACCGCACAGAACGAGAATATTGGCATCGTTACTCTCAACTGATCCGAACGTCGTGGGTATTGCATTGGTTTGCGAGGGTACATCGAACGGGCCCCTCGGTTGGGTCCTGTGGAACATGCTCTGCTGAACGACACCGGCCAGTCTGTGTTGGCCATCACAAAAACGTGGTTTCCAAAATGACGCACTTTCTAGCGGGCATCGCCCCGCATCTCATGTTGCAGTAGCGAAGATGGTGTAACGGGCCGGCCGAGCGTAGCGGCTACGGTGGTCGTCCCTCAAATTGATGGTGTCAATTAACCGGAGTCGGACGTGTCCGCTCCAAGCATCATCGAGGGACGACCATGGAACACTATGCCGGAATCGACGTGTCTTTGGAATGCTCGAGCGTGTGCGTTGTCGACGCGAGCGGCAAGATCGTTCGGGAAGGAAAGGTTGCGAGCGAACCGGAGGCGTTGATCGCCTGGTTCGGTTCACTCGGCTTCGGCCTGGTGCGGATCGGGCTCGAAGCCGGACCGTTGTCGCAATGGCTTTACGCGGCGATGCAGCAGGCAGGACTTGCGGTCGAATTGTTGGAGACCCGGCATGTGCGGGATGCGTTCAAGGCGATGCCGGTGAAGAGCGATCGCAACGACGCTCGCGGCATTGCGCAACTGATCCGTCTCGGCTGGTTCCGCCCGGTTCATTGCAAGTCGCTGGTGGCTCAGGAGGTGCGCGCTTTTCTCACTGCGCGCAAGCTCGTTCAATCGAAGCTGTTCGACATCGAGATGAGCCTGCGCGGCATTCTGCGTGGCTTTGGCTTGAAGGTCGGACCGACCACGCCGAACCGCTTTGCCGGGCGGATCAAGGAGCTTGTCAGCGGCCATGCCACGTTGGAAGTCGTGGCCGCGGCGTTGCTCGCCGTGCATGCAGTACTGCTGCGCGAGTTCGCAAGCTTCGAAAGAAGGGTACGGACGATGGCACGTGTCGATGCGCGGGCACGCCTGTTGATGTCGGCCCCCGGCGTCGGCGCGATCGTCGCGCTCACCTATGTGTCGGCAATCGACGATCCGACGCGATTCAAGTCTTCGAAGGGGGTTGGCGCGCATTTCGGGCTGACGCCAAAGAAGCATCAATCTGGCGAGAAGGATATCACCGGCAGAATCAGCAAGCTCGGTGACGGGTTGGTGCGCACGGCGCTCTACCAGGCCGCGCACATCATCCTGACCCGCCCGGTCAAGGGTCATCACCTCAAGAGCTGGGCGGCCAAGCTCGCCAGGCGAGCCGGAATGAAGAAAGCCAAAGTCGCGCTCGCGCGACGACTTGCCGTGATCCTGCACCGCATGTGGATCAACAACACTCAATTCGCCGCCACGGCTTGAACGAGGAGAGAACAAGAGATTTCGGGCGGGCCGCGACACCAGCCATCCCGAAGCGAAGTCCCGACGCCGGGACGATGGATCAGGTTAGGCCGGAAAACCGGACTAGTGGCATCACGACCACGCAGCGAAGATTGGCCGACCTGTCCTCATCGAATCCCATCAGGTGGCGGCCATGCGCCGACCCCGGACAGAAGCCAGACCCCGGCGGAAGGACAACGTATAAAAGGGATTGACCAATCACGGCCCGTTACAGAAGCCAGTTTCTGCCCCTATCAAAGGGCTCATTTGAACCGTTACGATGCCATCTCCTGAGCCTGGGGACGTCGCAGCGACAATGGCGCGGTGCTGTTCCGCGTCAGCGACGAGCCGGATGGAGAAACTCGGATTCCTCCGCGAAGGCAAACCCGCGCACTGATGCGCATCCGGCCGGCGCTCGGATTGATTCTGGGCGTTCTGTCGGCAGTGCCCGCTTTCGCGCAGGACGCGCCTCGCGAAGAACCGCCGGCGGTGGCCGGGCCGGACAAGCCGAGCGAACCCGGTGACGCACAGAAATCGGTGTGCCTGCTGCTCGAGTTGGCGGCGCGCCAACGGCCTGCCGGTGGAATTCTTTGCCCGCGTGATCTGGCAGGAGAGCCGGTTTCGCTCCGACGCTGTCGGTCCGGTCACCCGCAGCGGCAAGCGTGCGCTCGGCATCGCGCAGTTCATGCCGGGCACGGCCGCGGAGCGGAACCTGCTCAATCCGCTCGATCCGATTCAGGCACTGCCAAAGTCCGCGGAGTTCCTGCATGAATTGCGCAGAGAGTTCGGCAACCTTGGCCTTGCCGCCGCTGCCTATAACGCCGGGCCACGACGCATTCGCGAGTGGATGAACGGCTCGGGGGCGATGCCATCGGAAACGCGCAACTATGTGCTGGCCATTACCGGCGCTCCCGTCGAGCAGTGGTCCAAGGCCGGTCCCGACGCTGACGGAAAGCAAGAGCAGGGACTGGGCTGCGGCGAATTGATGGCGCTGCTCAGGCGCGCGCCCAGCCGGTTCGTTGCGGCGCTTGAGCAACGCATCGTCGCCGGCGTGGTGCAGCCGTGGGGGTCATCCTCGGTGCCGATATGTCGCGCCCGCGCATGCTGAGCAAATACGCGGAGCTTCAGCAGCGTCACGCCGCAGTATTGGCCGGACGAGACCTATCCTGCTTGAGCGCAGCCGCGGTCCGCTGCCGCGTTATCAGGTCAGGATCGGCGCTGAAACGCGTGCGGACGCGAATGCGCTTTGCGCTCGCATTCACAAGAGTGGCGGCGACTGTGTCGTGCTGCGCAATCCTCGCGCCTGACGGGCCTCACACATCTCACGGTGTACTCGCAAACTCATCTAAACAAAGTAGCGCGTCAGTTCAACGAACGGCCGCGCGAAGCCAATCTCCCGCTTGCAGCCGTTTGGCGGCTGAATGAAAACTGTTGATGGCCAGTAGCGGATAATTCACTGCGAATATCGTCTCGATTTCAGTGGCTTTCGCGGTAATAGTTTCGCGGGTCGCGGCCTCGACGATCGCACCAGCCAAGAGCTTGGCGATGCAGCCATAGCTCCAGTCATTCATGTGGAGCTCATCCTCCGACAGGAACACCTTGAACGGAATGTTCGCGACCTCGCGCCAGTGTCGCATCACCGCGAAGCGATGGAAAACGCCGACGTTAGCCTGCTTGGCGACGACGGAATAAAGCTTCAACAAATTTCCGATGCGCGGCGTGTTCCAGTCCGTCGACGACCTCAAGGCGGCTATCGATCGCTTCATCGCAGAAACAAACTCCGAGCCAAGACCCTTTGTCTGGATCGCCGATCCCAAACGCGTGCTCGCCGCTGTCAAACGAGGGAAGCAAGCGTTAGAGTCAGTCCACTAGGGTGCCGATCTGCACACCTGGCTGCAACGCGGCGGCGAAACCTTCCAGTGAAGTTGCGCGGCGAAGTCGAGAACGTCCCCGCACCCGGCGATGCTCGCGGACGCCTGACGTAGGCCGCTTTGCGCATCAGCGCAAATAAATGGCGGTAAATCGCAAGGCTTTGCCCGGTGTCCGTCGCTACATCACAGCCTGGTCACAGGCGTACTTGTGATGATCGTCCCCAACCAAACCAAGCCAATCGTCGCAACAATTTTCGGATTGCTTTTGCTTGGCGTCGCTGCCGCAGGTTGGTCCCCCGCTCGCGGGCTGCCCGATCAAAGGCAACGTCAGCCTGCGCACAGGAGAGCGCATTTATCACGCTCCTGGCCAAAAATATTACTATGCCACCCGAATTAACTGGGTCAGAGGCGAGCGCTGGTTCTGTTCGGAGTCGGCAGCGCGCGCAGCAGGATGGCGTAGGTCCAACGTTTAGTCCGTGCGGCGCTGCAGGGTCGTCGCGCCTAGCGCACCGTCACGGCTCGCTTTGAGGCGATCTGCGATGCGTTGCGAGCTGCGCCGTTGTCAACTGAGCCGATCGAGTTCTTGTCTTTCAACCTAGCTTGGCGGTCGTACGCCTGTTGAAAGGCATCGCCGAAAATCTTGTCGGACCCAGGATCGAGTGACTTTGCATCGCAAATATCGCAGGTGCCTATCAAGATCGCGACCCGGCAGCACATAAATCCCAGATCGCTCCATTGCCGAAACGCGATTTCCTCTATGCGCTTGGTAACGTGTCCCTCTTTGCAGACTGTGCAAATTGGAGGCTTCTGTTGGATAGCCATTGGCGCCTCCTCTCACGTTCAACCTTACGCCAAGTAGTCTGGCGATTGTTTAAGACGGAGTCTGTGAGCTACTTCACCTAGGCGCCTTTGATCTTCGTTTCATTGCGGCAACCGGTCGGCGCGGCGAACTGCGCGGTCGTGTCGCCGCCGAGGCCGAGGCCCGCCAGGCGCCGGCACCGGTCCGGCCAATGAAGTCGCTCGTCGGGTAGGTCAGTGGTTCTGCTCGCCGACGGTCTAACGCACCGCCACGGCTCGCTTTGAGACGATCCGCGATGCGTTGCGAGCTGCGCCGTTGTCAACTGTTCGAGTTCTTGTCTTTCAACCTAGCTTGGCGGTCGTACGCCTGTTGAAAGGCATCGCTGAAAATCTTGTCGGACCCAGGATCGAGTGACTTTGCATCGCAAATATCGCAGGTGCCTATCAAGATCGCGACCCGGCAGTGGATGTATCCTAGGTCGCTCCATTGCCGAAACGCGATTTTCTCCATGCGCTCAATTACATGCCCTTTTTTGCAGAACGCACAAATGTTTGGGTCGACTTCGCCAGCCATCGCGCGTCCCCAGTCGCGTTCGACCCAGACGCAAATCAGTCTGGCAGTATTTTGGGACCGCGTGTGTGAGCTAATTCACATAAGCGCCTTTGACCTTCGTCTCATCAACCGGTCGGCGCGCCAGGCTCTTCGCCCAGGCGCCCTTGACGATGGCCGGGCCAACTCGCTTGTCCGGGGATGCGGCGCTCGATGGTGAAGGCTTCCACCATGCGGTGCTTGACCCAATCCGCCGTCCACACGGACGGGCGCCCGGGCACCCCTGCTGCAAGCAACTCGCACGGTCCCGATCGTGTTTGCTTTTGCCGCTGATCCAGTCGGCGCTGGCTTTGTCGGAAGTTTGGCGAGGCCGGGTGGCAACGCCACCGGATTTATCCAGTTTGAATACGGCTTGAGCGCCAAATCGTTGGAACTGCTCAAGGAGATTGCGCCGCGGGAAAAAGGGTTGCAATTCTCCGTGACGCTGATCTAGCTGCCGGAACCGGTCAGTTTGGCGCAATTCAGTCCGTGGCCCCGTCACTCGCCATTGAAGCGAGTCCGATCAATGTGCGCGATCCGATCGAGATTGAACGCGACGTTGCAGCCTTCGGTAGACCGACAACGGCGGTTTTAATTTTAACAGGAAGCGCATTGTCGCGCGCATCATCGTTTGACCATTTTTGGCCATTGAACAAAGGCCCCGGCTTCAACCGCCGGGGCAGATTACTTCGAAGGCAAGAAAGAGGAGTTACAAAATAGTTTGTTAGGCTGCGCGGCGCTCGTCGCTGCAAGCCGGCGCCAGCGGGTGATCTTTCCCCAACTTCAAATCCGGGCGCGGCAGGTCCTCGATATGGCGCCTGAGGTAACCGGCATCATGCTGTTCGACCACCAATGATCCGAAGGGGGAGTAAATCTGGGTGTTGCCTTGCGTGTAGAACATGGCGACCTCCTGTCTTCATTGGCACCATTCCACGTTCCTTGAAATGCTTCTGTGACCTACGTCACAAAATGGTGGATTTACCGGGTATCGGAGCCCTAGGGAAAAGTCCGTGTCCGAAGCCACTTGTGCCCCTTCCGGAATGTTCTGCTGAGCCGCTACGATGCCTGATCCTGGGCATGGGGCGGGTATGAGGCGGCGGGAGTTTCTCGGGGTTCTGAGTGGCGCGGCGTGGCATGGGCGCGCGCGGCGCGCGCACGGCAGGCCAGCAAACTGCATCGTGTCTCTGCGAGCCGGCGCCGCGGACCTTCACCCGCATCCGCGAGAAATTCCCGATGAGAAACTTCCTCGTCGTGCTTTTGGCCGTAGCCCCCTCGCAGAAATAGAGACCCTATTCGATCACGTCGTCGGCGCGCGCGAGCAGTGTTGTCGGCACGGTGAGGCCGATCGTCTTGGCGGCCTTGAGATTGATCACCAGCTCGTACTTGATCGGAGCCTGCACCGGCAGGTCGGCGGGCTGCTCGCCTTTAAGAATCCGACCGGTGTAGCGGCCGACCTGACTGTAAAGGTCGGCGTTGTCGCCGCCGTAACTCATCAGGCCGCCGGCGGCGGTGAAGTCGCGGTAGTGGTAAATTGTCGGCACGCGGTGGCGTTGCGTCAGCGCGCCGAATTGCTCGCTCCTAGTATTGAAGAACGGGTCGCTGCCGATGACCAGCGCGCCAGCCCTGAGCCTTGATGCGCTCTCGAACGCATGATCGACCTCACGTTCGGTGCTGGCGTGGAGGAGATGAAGCGTGAGCTTCAAGCTTGTGGCCGCTGCCTGCATGTCTCTCGTCACCGACGCGGCATTGGGATTGGTTGGGTTGACGAGCAATGCCATCTCGGTGGCTGCGGGTACGAGTTCGCGTAGGAGTTCCAGCCGCTTTGGTCCGAGCTCAACGTTCAGAAGGCTCACGCCGGTCACATTGCCGCCCGGTCGATTCAGGCTGGCAACGAGCCCGACCGTCACCGGGTCGTAGCCGCCGAAGAACGCAATCTGGATTGTCGCGGTCGCTGCCTTCGCCGCGAGCGCCGCGGGGCCATTCGCGACAATCACGGCCACTTGGCGACGAACCAAATCGGCCGCCATCGTCGGCAACCGGTCGATTTGATTCTCGGCCCAGCGGTATACAATCGCCACGTTCTCGCCCTCGACGTAACCGGCGTCCTTCAGGCCGCGCTGAAATGCGCGCAGGCGATCCGCGTAAGTCTCAGGCGATTGGCTGTTGAAGTATCCAATAATCGGCAGTGTCGGCTGCTGCGCGCGCACCGCGAGCGGCCACGCCGCCGCGCTACCGAGAGCACCGAGAAATTCCCGCCGCCTCATGCCCGCTCCTAGGTTCAGGAGGCGGCATCGTAACGGCTCAACCTGTCATGCCAGGCGGCCGCGATAGCTGCGTGGCCGGTGATGGCGCGCATTCTGATTTGGGCTTTGCCGATCGTGCCATCAACGCAGGCCTGGCAGCAGTGACAACCGGCACAACGCTCATCTGTTGCGGTGAGTATCCCGCGTGATCGCCGCGCCTCGGGCGACGGCCGCGCCGCGTCCGGCGGCGGCGCCTCTGGACGCCGCTGCACCGCGCCCCGCGGCCGCGCCGCGTGATGCGGCGGCCCCGCTCAGGGCAATCTCCTCCTCGACCTCGAAGATGGGCTGCAACAGGATTTCCTTCATCGGTCCGGACTCGATATCGATGCACATCGACACGTCCTTGTCGTCGACCTGCCACATCTTGATATCGCTCGCAAATTTCCAGTCCTTGGCGGCGAGTCCGACATTCTGGACGGTGAAGCTATCGTTCTCAGCATCTTCTCCGGGTCCGTAGACCAGGAACAGCGTCGGCCGAGGCAACTCGTAATACTGACCCTCGTAAGCAAAGCCGTAAATCCGGGCGAAGCGGGCGTGGTTTTTCCCGTCGGGATCATCCACGGAAACCTTCCTGAGCGATCGCTCAAGTCGCCCGGGAATCTGCTTGTATCCTTGGTCTCGCTCGAGCCGCTGCTGAACCTGTTGGGACGGAATCCGTGCTCGCTTTCCCAAAGGGGATTCGCCGTCGAGAGGCTGGTTGACGCTCAATCCTTTGAATTCCCGACCAAACAGTTTTATTGCCGACGGGGTAAAAAGGCTTTCCGTGGTCGGTTTGGTCGGTTTCGTAGCCATTGAAGCCTCCCCTTGAGCCAATAAAAGAGTAGTACAAACCCTATAGGCAAGCAACTTTGAAGCACCCTAGCATCATAGGAGCTAACCGCGAAAGTTGGTGACGGCATGAAGGGATGAGGCGGCGTGTCGTGCGGGGGGTGTTCGAGCCTCCACTTCTCCACCGAAGGAGTGATACGCCATGACCGACACTATCGTTCTTGCCCTCGTCCAGCCAGGGACCTTTGTTGACTCGCTGACCGAAGTCTTGCGCAACGGCGCCCGCGCGTTGCTTGCACAGGCGATCAAGACCGAAGTAGCGGGCTTCCTCGCCGCGTACGCCGACAAGCGCACCGATGACGGCCGGCAACCGGTACGTCATGGCACCTGCCTGGAGCAAAGTTCAACGATGGAATCGAGGTCGTCAGTTCAGATGCTCAAACCGCTGCCGCCTGATCCCATCGTCACCAAGATTCGACGATAGCTCCATCATAACCTTCGCATCAGATCGGCTGTTTTGATTTTCTTTGTCACGATGCTTCGCCGCTCGAAGCCGCGGCCTGCCCACCTTCTCGGTTCTCGCTCGGGGATGATGATCCCGCGCCAGTCGAAACTCTTACGTATGATATCGCGAAGCTCCCCCCTCATAAGGAGCTGGTCGGCACGCAGAAAAGCCTCGTAAAATTGATTGTATGTCAGATCCGGGTGCATTTGCATGAACGCAGACGCACATAGCGATCCGACGATGTCGCGTGCATCGAACAAGGCTTGCGCGAAATCCTCGTTGCGATTCCGGAAGGCCTCGTCGAAGCGCTGCTGGACCAGCGCCTCCTCGCGCTCGTCGACGCCTTGGTCGACGCGGAGCGACATCGCATTCAGCTCGCTGCTGATGAGGTCGCCCTGGACCAGGATGGTTTGAAACAGCTCGACGAGAATGTCGAACACCGCGCCGGTCAGTGGCTGGCCGATCAGATGGCGATCGGGTTGAGACAGCCGCTCCGTCGGAGTTCGGAGGTCGGGCACGTCGCTGACGCGCAGCGAATTGCTGGCAGAGCGAATCTGATGCGTCGGCGACAACTCGGCGAAGCGGTTCAATTCGTTGGGAGCGAAGATGTTGCCGCGAGTCTCAGCCAGGACATGATCGACCACCGACGTGAAATGTAGCGTGGACAGCAGCGTGACGATGTCGCTTGCCGCCTCCTGGAAGCCCAGGTATTCCGCCGAAACGTGCTCGATTGGAGGCGTGCCGACGAGCGCAAACACAAAGCTGTGTCCGAGCTCGTGTGAGAGGACATCGAAGTTCAGGCAGAAGGGGTGCTCGCCATAGTCGTCGTCGAACCCGTAGCCGGTCTCGATGAAGCCGTAGCCCGATTGCGCGTTGTCCCAGTCGAGATGTGGGATCAACTCGAGGCGAGTGAAGTGTTTCGAGAAGTGCCACTCGACCTGCCTTTCGAAATAGCCTTCCCAGATGTCGAGCACGAACCGTAAGGTTCCGTACATGTGGGCTGCGTCGAACTCGCGCGTGCCGACCTCGAAATGATCGAAATGACCGTATGGTCCGGGCAGCACCGGCGGATTGGCGGAACCGGTAAACGGAGGCAAATAAGGAAACGCGTAGGGCTGTGATTTCCCCAGCGCATCGACCACGTACATGCGCTCGTCAGAAGGGCCCGGTCCGATGCTTCCGGGGGCCCGCGATAGGACGACGGTTTCCGGCTCGGCAAACGCAGGCACCACCGGCGCCTGCGGAAAAAGCCGGAAACGCACGCCAGACGGCTCGTCGGGCTGCCCGCGCCGGCTCACGGTGTCGGCACTTGGTCTGGGACGGATCATGCGCTGCCGCCAACAATCAACCCGTTTCCAGTCCTGCCTCCGAACTCACAAAAGCATACTCCTTCAAGAGCGCGTCGACAAAATCTTTTCGATCACAATAGCCGAGGATTTGCGCGAACGCCTCGACATCATCAGGGATGTCGCGGCCAAGCCGGCGGCCGAAATACCAATCGAGCAGCTGCAGCGTCTGGAGGCCGCTCAGGTCTGAAGCGGGCGGCGTCTGGGCAAGGGACAGCCACGACATCTTTCGTCCGCCGCGGGCGGCGAGCGCCGCGTAGGAGCCTTCCTGCCGCAACACGTCCAACATGGCGAGGGCCACGCGCCGCACCGGCGGGCACGGGCCGATCCGCAGCACCCGTTCAGCCTGTTCCTTGATTTTCAAGTATTCATCGGGGTGAAGGCGCGCCTCCGCGAGCACCGCCTGTTCGTCATCCGCAAGCCCGGATTCGGCAACGACCCGCTGCCATTCGGACGCTTCCGCCGTCAATCGATCCCACACGGTTGTATGCTGAAAGTCGAATGTCACCCGCTTTCGATCGACAAAATCACCGGCTCGAATTCTGGCGAGCATGGCGCGGGCGTCCTCGGTCTTCTGGCTGATGCGGCCCCGAGGCAACCAGGCGCGCAGTTGCGTCAGCTCCAGCGCGGGCCAGCCGGTGCGGAAGGCGAGATCAAGGAGTGCCTCGTAGTTGCGTTCGGCGTAGAAACGGGACTTCCCCAATCCCACCAGCCGGTCCCGCAGCGCGAGCGAGATCACCTCTTGCCGCGACGCCAGGTCGAGCGTGCAGCGAATGTCGACGAGCGCGTCCGACAATGGCTCATAGCCGAACTCGGCGGGCGCGTGGACCACTGCGACCTCGTCATCGTCCTCGAACGGCGCGTCATACGGCTCCAGGACGCCGCTGCGATAGGCTTCGAAAATACGGCCTTCCCCGATCATGCCGAAGGCGGCCAGCTCCGCGGCGCGCAGCGCGCCCATGCTCGCGGCGCCCAGGACATGAACGCCCTGGCTCATCGCCCACAACAATTCCTTGTGCCAAACCGACGGCACCTCCTGGAAATGTCCGTCGATGATGCCGATGACGCGCGCGTCTTGCGTCGCCACCAGTCGAAAGACGTCACCTTGGCTGGCGGGCGGGAGATAGGTCGCGTCCAGGATTGTTCGCGCCTCCTCGATACCGAGGGTCGGACCCACGAAAACAAAGATGCTCATCCGGCCGCCCCCGAGCGTGCGCGAGCCCCGGGCACATAATCGTCTTCGACGAGACCTTCCAATCCCGGAACAATCACCCGCACGATCGGGATGCCGTATTCCCGCTTTGTGAGATCGACCACGGCAATCTCGTTCATTCCCGCGGCCGAGAGACGCGCAATCACATGCTCCAGGTCTTCGGCGATCGTATCAAACTCGGCCGTCGGCACCTCACGAAAGGTCGTGCCTGTTTCATGCCTGTCCATGAGGGCGCGAAAGGTGCTCAATCGCGCGGACGCCATGTCGGAGGCGTAGGATTGGCGCCCGATATCGTCGCGCGAACCGGCGATGAAGGTGGTGCGCGCTTGCGCGGCTTCGGTCAAGGCACGCAGCAGCGCGATGTCGCGCGAGGCGTGGCAACCGGCGCCAAGCTCCGGGAGCGGCGGGTCCTTGCCGTAAACCGCGCAAAGGAACGATGCGACCCCCACATCGGTCGTCGTATCCCACACCGCGACCTTTAGGTCCGCTTCGGCATATCTGTCCAATACCCACCGACAGCCTTGATTGGTGACGCTGTCAAGATCAACGGCGCGGGTTGCCCTGGCTTCAGGAGTTCCCTGCCACCACAGGGCCGTGGCGTCGCGCTCTATCAATTCGCAAAGGCCATGAAGCAGCGCTTCTATCGCGCAGTTCCCGGACGCGAGGCCATTGGTGTTGGCCTGGAAATATCCGGTCCCGGTTGCAAACGGCAATGTGTAGTCCGTGCTGACCAATTCGTAAGGCACCCACATTGGCTCGCCCGTACGCCAATTCTCGCCGCGGATCCATGGCAGCGGCTGGTCCCGCGGCAGATCAGCATTTGAGGCGCGGGGGAGCCGCTCGGTGTCGACGACTGCCTGATCGCGTCGCAACGCCTCCAAGCTTGCGAACTTCGGCGCGGCGGTCGTCTCCGCATGAAAAGTCTCCACCGCCTCCATCAGCCCCGACGCCTTGGCTACGTCGAGATTGAGACCCTTGCCCTGCGCAACCGCCACGGATCTCGAATTCGGTCGAAACACGCCGACGACGGGTATGCCCAGTCGGTCAAGGCCGGTCAGATTGGCAATTCGCGTAATGCCCATGGCGGCCATGTGGGGCCGGATACGGGCCAACGTCCGGGCCGGAGCCTGGGTGCGATGCGTGCCTTCGCGGTATAGCTTTCTCCCGGTCTGATCGGCTTCGCGGGAAGTCATTTTGTATTCGGTGCGACGCGAGCCGGCTTACCGCCAAGGCAGGC
The DNA here is from genome assembly GCA_963787955.1 of uncultured Alphaproteobacteria bacterium. Taxonomy (GTDB): domain Bacteria; phylum Pseudomonadota; class Alphaproteobacteria; order Rhizobiales; family Xanthobacteraceae; genus Z2-YC6860. Next base: position 16,143 of record CAWBFG010000025.1, read on the forward strand.
TGAGCAGCGCCCTTGCTTCCTCGAGATCGGGAGTCTCGTCTGGCTCTGGATATTCGGACACGAGCGCGTGCAAGGCGTCGTAATGGCTATCCTTTGCCGCCGATCCGCCCTTCAACCGCACGAGGCTGCAAAGGGCGCGAAGCTCGAGCAGCTTGGCGTCCTGCTCACGCGAGATCGCAAGAGCCTGACGGAACCCGTCCTCCGCTTCCATTCCACCTGCACCGTCTCGCGCCAACAGGACCTCGCCGCGTCGCCTGTGCAATTCCGCGGACCAATAGCGGATTCCTCTTTGATCGACGACCGGCGCTGCCTGCACGATCACATGCAGACTATCATCGTATTGGCCCGCGCGCGCGGCAACCTCGGCCAGCATTTCGAAATACACCGGGAAGTCTTCCTGGGTCCCGATGCGCAATTCGATATCCATGCATTCCCGCATTTCATTGAGGCCCCATTCGAGCTGGCCGAATTGCGTCAAGGCGTAACCGCGGAAAAAACGCCCCTTGACGCCATGGTCCGTCAACGCCTGTTGCTCCGCGTACCGGATGAGATCCTGCGCGTGCCTGAGGATCGCCCGAGGATCGCGCACGTAGCGGCCAAGCATGACCGCGTAGTCCAATGCGTGCGCGACGCTGCCGGAATGATCGAGATGGCGCGCCCATTCCAGCGCTGCCTTTCCATGCCTCAGGGCGCTGGCAGGATAGCCGCGCAAATAGAACGACAGGCTGGCTTCGCCGAGCGCGCACACCTTCGCGTCGTGTCCGCCGTAGATGCCTGCATGGGAAGCGTGCGCCCTGGCATCATAAAGCTCGAGCCCCTGTTCGATTTGGCGGCAACATGCCTGTTGGTGCCCAAGCATGAACAATGTGGCCCATTGGCAGTGATGGGCCTGCAATGTTAGCTCTGCGTCGCCAATATCACGTGCAAGCTTGAGCAACTTGTCGGCCCGCTCCCGGCCGGTCTGGAAGTCCATCGCGATGCGCCACGATCCCCATCCGGCGGCAAAATGCATGGGCGATTGCGGCAGTCCCTCGCAAAGCGATAGTGCGCGCGCGTATGCTGCCTCGACTTCCTGCGACCCGGGCCCCGCCGTTGCCATCAACGCGGCGGCATACGGGAGCTGTATTTCGAGCTCGATCCGGTTGCGTTCCTCCTGATCGGAAATCTCGTCGACAAGGCCGAGCCCTTTTTGCAGATGGCTCACCGCCTCCCGGATGGCCGAGCGCTCGCTCGCACGTTGTCCGGCCAGCAACCAATACCGTATCGCCTTGGTGGCCTGCTGCGCTTCGGTCCAGTGATGCGCCAGGATCTCGGGACGCAACTGCGCCCGCTCGGCGAACTTCTGCTCCATGACCTCGGCAATCCGGGCATGATAATCCTGTCGCGTTCGCTTGAGCAGGAGCTGATGGGCGGCGTCCTGCACGAGGACGTGCTTGAATTCGTAGGTCGCGGTTGGCGGCGCTCCCCGCTGAACCAAAAGTCCGTCTGCCACGAGTTCCGACAACGCCGATTGCAGGGCGGCCTCATCCTCATTCAAGACCGCCGCCAGCATCTCATAGTCAAAAGACCGACCGAACAATGCCGCAAGCTGGGCGATCCTTTTTCCGGACGGGAATCGATCGAGCCGCGCGATGAGGGAGTCCTGGAGCGAGCTGGGGATGGAGAATTGCCGGGAATGTCGCGACGCGGCGGGAGGATGCTCCCCTCGAACCGCCCCACCATCAATGACCGATCGCGTCAACTCCTCGACGAACAAGGGTATGCCGTCACCCCGAACGAGAATTTCCTGCAGAACATCCTCGGGAATCTGCTCATCCCCAACCAGCTTCGCCACGAGATCCTTGCTATGTCCGGAGGTGAGTTTCGAGAGCGGAAGAAAGACGACGTTCGTCCCGCTCGACCATGGCAGCCTGGCCTCCGGGCGAAACGTCGCGATAATCATCGCACGCGCGCGGCGCAGACCCTCGGTCACCAAGTGCAGAAATTCAAGCGTGGAGGGATCACACCAGTGCACATCCTCCACCACGATCAGCATCGGTTGGCCGCGCGCCTCGCGCTCGTACATGGTCAGCAGCGTCTCGAAGGTCAGCCGTCTCACCTTCTCCGGTTCAAGGGCCAGCGTGCTTGCGTGGTCCTCCAAGGGAATTCCGAGCAGCAAGGCCAAACACGCCAGACGATCGCCGGAGTTGAGACCAAGCTCGTTCAGCTTCTCCTTGAGTATACCCAGCCGGTGCGCAGGACTCCGTGCGCTTTTCAGGGGCAACTCCGATTCCAGGCGCTCGAGCATCGGATGAAGCGCGCTGTTCTGGTAATGTGGGGAGCACTGCAATTGCAGATCGAAGTAGTTGCCCGCAATCCGTTCGCGCAATTCCCTCACCAGACGCGACTTCCCGATCCCGGCCTCGCCGGATATCAGGACCGCCTGACCTTCTCCACGGGCCGCGACCTCCCAGGCTTGGGCGAGCAGCTGGCACTCGTCCTTCCGGCCGACCAAAGGCGTGAGCCCTCGGGCGGCCGCCTCGAAGCGGCTGACGGATCGTCTGCCAACAACCTGGTACAAAGGAATCGGTCTATCAAAGCCTTTGACGGTGGCTGTCCCCAGGTCGTGATACTCAAATCGCTCCCTCGCCAACTGCCGCGTGAGAGAGGACACAACCATTGAATTGGGCGACGCGAGTACTTGCAGGCGCGCGGCGAGGTTCGCCGCCTCGCCCACGACGGCATCGTGCTCCGTCACTCCTTCGGTATTGACGTCACCGACAACGACCAAGCCCGTTGCAATGCCGATCCTGACCTTCAGCGCCAAATCACCAGAGAGCCCAAGCGTATCGTTGAGCGCAGACAAGGACTCGATAATCTCGAGGCCGGTATGTACGGCCCGCTCCGCATCGCCCTCGTGGGCAATCGGGTAGCCGAAAAAGACAAAAATACCGTCGCCAATATACCTGGCGACGTGGCCGCCATACTGTTTGATGGGCCGGAGGCAAGCAGACCGATAGGTGACGATCACATCACTCAGGTCTTCGGGATCAAGCCGCGTCGAGAGGCCGACCGAATCAACGAGATCGCAATACATCAACGTCAGTTGGCGACGCTCGGCCAAGTGCGAGGGTGCAGATGGTCGGGCCGAGCCATTCGGTTCACTCAAGCACGCGTCTCCAGTCTGGTCAGTGGCGAGAACCCCTCATGCGGCAGGGCGGTGGCGGACATGCACAAGCGCTTTCGACATCCGGTGTCGGTGCGGCTGAACGGGGCCAATTCGCCAGTCAGCCAACGGCAGCAAGCGTCCTCCATTCGGTATCGACTGCTCAATGCGCGTCACCGTCGGACGCATGGTTACTACTGGCGCGGTGCAACATCTACTGCGGGGTCACGCCCGCAGCTTTGATCAGAGCCGCCCATTTTTCGATTTCACTCGCGACAAACTGCTGCAGGTACTCCGGCGACCGGCGCTCCGGCGCAACCAATTCGGCTCCGAGCTCACCGAGTTTCGCCTGTACCCAGGGAGTGGCCATGGCCTCTCGAGTCGCGCTGTTGAATTTCCGAACAATCGCGTCAGGAGTGCCCTTGGGCAGGAAAAATGCAAGCCACGTGCTGCCTTCGAAATCAGCGAGTCCTTGCTCCGACGCGCTCGGTACATTTTGCAGCACCGGTGTACGTTTCTTGGACAGCACTGCAATGGCTTTCACCGAATTGCTCGCGACGTGCGGTGTAATGTTCGGGGATACCACCGAACACAAGTAGTCAATGCGGCCCGCGAGGAGGTCCGGCAATGCACCGCCACGATAGGGAACGTGGGTCACGTTGACGCCGATTCTCGAATTCAGCAGCAAGCAAACCATGTGATTTGCCGAACCGACACCGGCATCCGAGCCGTACTGCATTTTTGACTGATTGACTTTGGTATAAGATATGAAGTCAGGTAGATCGCTAGCAGGCAAATCCTTGCGCGCGATCAGCACAAGCGGCTGCTCGGCCAGCAGTGCTACCGGTGCGAAATCCGTGACTGCGTCGTAGAGCGGATTCTTGTACAGCGATTGGCTGTAGGCGTGCGATCCGGAGCTGGCCAACAGGAGCGTATAGCCGTCCGGAGCCGCCCTTGCTGCCCGAGCGGCACCGACCATCCCCCCTGTCCCCGGCACATTCTCGACCACCACGGGTTGGTCCAAAAGCTCCGACAACCGGTTCGCGAAAATTCTGCCATACTGGTCGCCCCCACCACCTGCCGGGAACGGCACCATCATGGTGATGGCCCGACTTGGCCAGGGACTTGGCTGGCCGAGCGCCGGGAACGCTGCTGCAACCAGACCCACGGCGAGCAGAAATCTCACACAGCCAACCTTCATCTGCTTGCCCTGGTCGCCCTCTCGAAGTTAAGGCCACGCATAGTGCCGTAGCAAAAATGCCAAAGATTTTTCCAGGTCTGCTCGGGGCTTCGCTGGATCGGATGCCTGCCAGCACTAATCCAACAATCACCTTACTGCAAGGTTACCCAGGCCTCATCGCGCGTGGCGACCTGGGTTTCTCCCCGCCCCCCCCGGCGCCCGTGCCGAATTCCAATGATGACCGTTTAGCCAATTGATAAGCGCGAATGTTGGTCTGAGCGTGGCTGGACGCTCATGGCACTTTTCGGACATCCGGGAAGCGCATTTTGCTATCCTTTTCGGAATATGGCAGCGCCACCCCCCAAGCTTCGAGTGAACTTACGCGCGAGCGCTCAACCTGTGAGCCAACAGTTCGACAAGCGAGCGGTGCTGGCCGCGCACCCTTTTTTCAGAGACGTTCGGCCGGCGATCGTCGATAGCGTGGTGTCGCACGCCGTCATTCGCAAGGTAAAAACGGGCACCGTTCTGTTCCGCAAAGGCGACCCAGGGACAACGCTTTACGTGGTCTTGAGCGGTGCGGTCCGGATCAGCGCGCCGTCGCCGCAAGGACAAGACGCTATATTCAACTTAATCCCTTCGGGAGAAATGTTTGGCGAAATCGCGTTGCTCGACGGCGGGCCCCGCACCGCCGACGCAGTGATCATCGAAGATGGTGATTTGATGCTGATCGAGCGGCGCGACTTCGTGCCGCTGGTGCGTGACAATCCCGAACTCGCCATGAAGCTCGTCGGAATCGTGTGCGCAAGGCTGCGAAAGACCACAGAGCAGGTCGAAGACCTCATGTTTCATGGCCTGCCTACGCGACTCGCCAAGACGCTCTTGCAGCTCAGCGAACGAACGGCGTCAGGTGCTGACATCAAGTTACGCCTAACTCAGCGCGACCTTGGTCAAGTGGTCGGGGTATCGCGCGAGAGCGTGAACAAGCTGCTGCGCGATTGGCAGCGCCGCAAGTGGCTGAAGCTGGAGCGCGGGGCGCTTGTTATCCTGGCTCCCATGGCGCTGGCGGGCGTCGCGTCCGACGAGGCGGAACAATCGGTGGGTGCAAAGCGTCCCCGCAACCTGCCGAGCTAGCAGTTACGCTTAAATTGCACAGCGGATGACTAGGCGTCGCGGACAAGACCACATCGTTTCGTGGTCGTTCGGGCCATCGATTGGCGCCCGAAACTCGTTCGCTCCCTTCTTGGAAACGCAGTTCGGGCGGGGGGTCTATGAGACAGTTCAGACACCATTCCTAAAGTCTCCCGTCCTGCCGCGGCATGATGACGGCGATAGTTTGCCGCCGACGTGATCTGGTTCACACAGCCGCCGCTCAATCCAACGTTAGATTCAATGTCTCAGCGTTGAGGAGAGCCAACATGAACACGATGATCAAGCTGGGCGTGACCGCCGCGCTTGCCGTGGTGATTGCGTGGCCGTTACTGTTTTGGGGAAAGCCAGATGCCGGCAGCAGTGGCGTTCGCAAGATACAACCGGCTGTCCACTATCGGTTCCATCACCAAGAGGCGGTTTGGTAAGCGATCTTTGAGCGCAGAGCACTCTGAAGTATTCCCGCACCGCACCGGTCAAAGCGATCTGACGCGAGGGCCGGCATCGCGCAAGAGATCTGACGCAATCTTCCCAGTTCTATTGCGTCAAGATACTGCAGCGCTTGAACCGAGAGCAGCGACTGGTTCTGAGCCGTCGTGCATTTATAACAAAGGCCTCTGCAGATGGTGTCGGCTTGGGTCTGGGTGTCTGTGCGACGACGCCAGCACCATCGCGCATTCTTCCCAGTTCTCTGTGTTTCTACAGCATGCGCCGGGGCGTGGGCGTCGAGGGCCCCGAATAGTTCGATCATGACCTCGCTCGCGGCATCGTCCTCGGGATCGACCGTCCTAGGCCCCAAAAGGGCCGAGCATGTGGGCTGGAAGTTTTCGCCCGTTCACCCAACGGCTTTGACGTGAGCCGCGTGTCGGTCGACCCGACAGCGGAACGTCAGTCAATCAAGAATCCCGCGCGCGCGATCCCTATAGGGATCCAGTTCCCTGTCGCACCGGAACATGATGACATCACCGGCTTCAAACATATGCGGTGCATGGGTGTCGAAATCGCGCAAGTGGCTCAGCTGACCCGGCGATTTCAGAATCGCATACAGGACGCGCATTCCCTCCGGCGCGTTAGCATCCTGAAAGAGCTTAAGCCCGTCAGCAACCAGGACGTGGTGATGCCCGCTTTCCGAATGTCCAATGACATCGTGCGCCGTCCCGAGCTCCTTTTTTACCGGCCTGGCGTCCGCCGGAACCTGGTCGACGCGAAACATCCGGATTTCACCTTGGGCGCCGAGCGTCTCGAGAATTCTCATGGATGTCTCTCCTTTTGCTGGAATGGTGTCCGTCAGGTACGCACGGTTGGAAACTTGAACTTTCTGGTTGGAAGACCGGTGAGCCAGGCATGCGCACCCTTGACGGTTCTGTATCTGCGGTTAATGCCGACAGCGAACTCGCGGCCGGTCGGGCACTGGACGTGCAGGAACCGCGACAGTTTCCGAAGGCCTGGTAACCTCACATCGACGAGACGGCCGTGCTGCGGATCCGGGTCTTTGGCGACAACATAGCCTTTTAGTTCGCGCAGCACGTTGTGCCAGCCGACAATTTCCATCGCCTCGCCGCTGTTCGACGTTGCGAACTGTGGGCGCAATCGCCGCAGTGAGGCTCGTCTTGTCTTCGATCCACGACTGAGGGATACGGGTGCCGTGCCAATGGTAGAGCGCCCAGCCGTCGCGCCAGCGATGTGATGGGCCGTCCGCACAGTGTGGACGATTCCGCTCATCCAGCTTCAGGACTTCAGGGAAGTCGCAAACAATGCAGAACTCTTCGTGCACCATACGCATTCCCCCTTCTATGGCAGCCTGTTCCCAGTGCGCCAGGATTTTGTGTCAATCGGCTCCCAATTTTGACGTCCGCTTTACCCCCGATACCGACCGAAGAGCGGACATCACGGAAGGTCGGCTTCGTGCCAACAGTGTCATCAGCAGAAGCCGCTGATCAGCCGGGGCACAGGCGCCAGACCCTGCGATCTCTATCGCGGAAGTGGCAAAAGCCTGGCGCGTCGACGAGCGTCGGGACTCTCGCTCTGCGCGGAAATTCTGCGGAAGCAAATATGCGGGGCGTCCGTCGCAAACGGCTTACATCGTGAAGCGGACACTGTACGGACACAAGTCGCAGAGGTTGCAACATGTAGCGGGCATCAAGTCCAACACCATGAATTGTTTGGCTAATTGGCGCGCCCGAAGAGATTCGAACTCCTGACCCCCAGATTCGTAGTCTGCGGCTTTGCGAAGCCTGCGAGTGGTCAAGATTGCTCGGCCATTTGGGCTCTGAAATGTTTCTCCATCGTCTGATGATGTCCGTCGTAAAGTTCGTGATCGCTCCACGCGCTGTTGATTCCGAAATTTAGCGAAAGGCGATCCGGGGCTGCGGGCATCTGCGGTCGGACCGCCAGCGAACCGCCTTTGCGCGGTCGCGAAATGGCGAGGCCGCAAGTGCGTGTCGGGTAACCACGTTGCTCGTCCCGGCGCCCTCGACCAAGCTCAGCACGTGCCGCGCCACCGCCGCCATGATCCGCTTGTCCTCGTCGGCGTAGCCGTGGCGGTCCATAGTCGTCGGTTACGCTGCTGGTCTTGTGGTTGGCGATCCGGTCTATGGCGTCGCAACCGGCGGGCGCCGATGGTAAGCTAACTCGCTGCCGCCGCGGCAGCGCGGCGCGCCATTGGTTTGCTATCCCGGCGTTATCCGTGGCCGCGGCCGGGCGGCCCAAGTGGCTGATTTGCCTGATGCCTTGTGGTCACCGATGCCATCATGTTCTGTGACGTGCCCTCGGCTGCCGGCGCGATCCGAGGCGGGACGGTGCGTGCGCTCGGTGTCACCACCAAGGCGCGGCTACCGGGCTTCCCGGATATTGCGCCGATCGCGGACGCGCTGCCGGGTTTTGAAGGCGCAGCGTGGCTGATGATCGCGGCGCCGGCAAAGACGCCGGAGCCGGTGGTGGCGAAGCTGCACGGCGAGATCAACGCGATCCTGGCCTCGCCCCCGGTTCGCGAGCAGATGGCGAAGATGAACGTGATCCCGATGGGCAACCCGTCGGTCGCCGACATGCGGGCGTTCATCAAATCGGAGATTGCGCGCTGGGGCGAAGTGGTGAAAAAGGCCGGCATCGCCCAGTCGCAGGAATAGGCGTTGCATGAGCCGCGTGCTCATCGAGAATGGATACGTCGTAACGGTGGACGAGACGCGCAGCGTCTATCCCGGCGGTTTCGTCGCGGTCGATGGGACGAAAATCTCCGCGGTGGGGCCGTCGGCGCAGGCGCCAAGGCCGCAAGATTTCGACCAGGTCATCGATGCCGCCGGCTCGATTGTCGTGCCGGGCCTGATCAACATGCACCAGCATCACTGGTACACGCTGTTCAAAGGCATCGCCGACGGCCTGCTGCTGGAAGACTGGGTGACCGACATTCTGTTGCCGCTGTCGCTTCAGCTGGACGCCGAAGCGATGCGCATATCGAGCACAATTGCCGGCATGGAGATGCTGGCGACCGGCACGACCTGTTCATTCAACCATTCGGTCACGACCACCACGCCCGAACTCGTCAAGACTTCGATCGAGCCGCAGGCGGAGCTCGGCATCCGGCAGGTCTATGCCAAAGAGCTGCGCTGCCGGACGCCCGGCAATCCACGTCATGCGCTCAGCCTCGATGAGGCGCTGGCGGAGTTCGAAGCGGAGGTCGGGCGCTGGAATGGCGCGTACTCCGGGCTCGTTCGCTTCGGCATGGCGATTGAGTCGAACGCCCATTGGGTCGCGGCCGGCATGAGCACCGAGGAACTGATCGTGCGGGGCTACGACCTGGCCAGGCGTCTGGGGCTCAAGATTACCGCGCACATTTCCGGCGGCACGTTCTCGCTGGAAAAGGGCTTCCTGAAATACTTGCGGGAGACCGGCCGCACCGACGTGCGCTACCTGATGCAGCTCGGCATCCTCGACCCGCAATGGGTGCTGATTCACGGCATCCACGTCACCGAGCTCGACATCGAGCACATGGCGCGGGTCGGTTGCAGCTTTGTCTATACGCCGACCAGCGAAGCCATGCGTGGTGGCGGCATCTCGCCCTTCGCCAACGCGCAGCGCGCGGGGGTCAACGTGGCGCTTGGCACCGACGGGCCGATGGTCGACTACTCGGTGGACATGGTCGAGCAGATGAAGGTCTGTGCGCTGATGCAGCACGCGCGCCATCTCGATCCCACCCGGATGCCGGTCGAACGCACGCTGGAGATGGCGACGATCAACGCGGCGAAGGCGCTGGGTCTCGACGCGGAGATCGGCTCGCTGGAGGCCGGCAAGCGCGCCGACATTGCCGTGTTCGATCTGCAAAAGCCGTATGTTGGCGTGCTGCACCGGCCGCTGACGAGCTTCGTCGCCGCAGGCAAGGGCAGCGACGTGCGGGCGGTGCTGGTCGATGGCCGCGTCGTCTATCGTGACGGAAAATTCGCACGCCTGGCAGAACCGCAGAGGGCGATTGCTGAAGCCGAGAGGATCGGCCAGGCAATTATAGAGAAGGCGGGATTGGGCCGGCGGCTTTCGCCGGCATGGCGGATGTGATCACGGGCATGTTAGCTTAACGCTTCTTCGGCCTCGGTTTCTTCGCCGGTCGCCCCGCCTTTCCTTTGATCGCGCCGCCCCATTTCGCCTCGATCTCGCGCGCTTCGTCCGCGGTGAGCGCCGAGGTTGGCGGATAGCTGTCTTTCCATTGGAACGGCCGTACCGCTTCGATGATCGCCTTGGAGTGCGAGGTGATGCCGGCGAGCTTCGCCTCCTCGGGAATGCGCGGATCGAGCACCGAGGACCAGGCGTTGCGCACGATGTCGATCTGCTCGGCCGGCTCGCAGCGCGTGGTGATCGCCCACATCACGTCGGCGAGGTTCGACGGATCGACGTCGTCGTCGACCACCACAACCAGGCGTCCCATGTAGCTGTTGGCGGCGGCAATCAGCGCCGCGCGCTTGGCGTGTCCGGCGTAGCGCTGCTTGATTGCCACCACGGTCATCAGTTGTGCGACGTGCTGCCAGACGCCGGTGACGTCGCTGACGCCGGCCATCTCAAGCTGGCTCCAGATCGAGGCGGCGCGGAACGGCAGGCCGAAATGGAAGCGCGGCGGCTTCATCGGCGGCGAGCCGAGCAGGATCGGGTCGTCGCGGTGGTGGACCGCCTTGACGTCGATTACGGGGCAGGGCCGCGCCGCGCTGGCGTAGTAGCCGGTAAACTCGCCGAACGGACCTTCCGGCAGAGTCAGCTTCTTCATGGGAAGCAGCTCGCCCTCCAGGATGATCTCGGCGCTCGCCGGCAGCGGCAGGCCGGTCACTGGTCCAGGCACCACTTCGATCGGCGCGCCTTTGATCGCGCCGGCGAAGTCGTATTCCGACTGGCCGTCGGGCAGATATTCGAAGCCGGCGATGAACAGCGCCGGGTCCTGCCCGTTGATCACCGCGACCGGACAGGACTTGCCCTTGTCCCAGTACTTCTTCGCGATCACGGCGCCGTGCCGGCCGGGATGGTCGAACTGGATCGTCACGCGGCTCTTGCCGTGGACCTGCACACGATAGATCGAGGCGTTGATCCAGCCGCCGTCCGGGTCGCGCATGATGACGATCGAGCCGGACCCGATGTACGGGCCGCCGTCCTTGCGGTGCCAGTACGGCGCCGGCAGGCGAGTCATGTCGACCTTCTTGCCGATGAAGGAATTCGCCATGAACGCTGCGTCGCGAACTTCGAAGGGCTTGAGCAGCTTGAGCGTTTGGCGCCGCTGCATCCACGCCTTGAGCGCATCGAGCGGCTTGAGCGACGGATCGATGCCGAGCGCCAGCGCGGCGCGCTGCGGCGTGGTGGTGGCGTTGGTGAAGACGCGGAAGCCCGCCGGGAATCCCTTGATGCGGTCGAACAGCAGGGCCGGACATTCCGCCGTACCGGCCGCGACTTCGGTGATGCCGCCGAGCTCGTATTTCTGATCGGCGCCGTTGACGCGCCGCAGCGCGCCAAGCTCGTCCACCTGCTTGATGAAGCCGCGCAAATCCTTGTAGATCACAGAGCCGATCCGTCTCCACTCGTCATGGTCGGGCTTGTCCCGGCCATCCACGCCTTGAATGCAGCACGAAAGACGTGGATGCCCGGCACAAGGCCGGGCATGACGAACCCAACAGCCTGCGATTTGACCACAGAGGTTCCGCATGCGCTATATCGATGCCTTCAATCATTTCAATCCGAAGCGCTATTTCGACGAACTGCTGCAGTCACCGGCGGGACAGAAGGACATTGGCAAGCGTGTGCGCGGCATTCCGGCGCTGTGGGATCTCGATCTGCGGCTCAAGGTGGTCGACATGTTTGCCGACTACACGCAGGTGCTCTCGCTCGGCATGCCGATGGTCGAGCGGCTGTGGGGGCCGGACCAGGCGCCGGAGATGGCCAAGATCGCCAACGATGGGCTCGCCGAGGTCGTCGCCAAGCATCCCGACCGCTTCGCCGGCTACACCGCGGTGGTGGCGATGAACGCGCCGGACGCCGCGGTCAAGGAGGCCGAGCGCGCCATCAAGAACGGCTGCAACGGCTTTCAGATGGGCACCAACGCCGCCGGCAAGCCCATCGACGGCAAGGAATATTGGCCGCTCTACGAGGTGATCGCCAAGTCGGGCCGCCCGATCCTGCTGCATCCCGCGCGCACCCGCGAAATGCCGGACTACGTCGACGAGGATAAATCGAAATACGAAATCTGCTCGGTGCTCGGCTGGCCGTATGAGACCGGCGTGACGCTATCGCGGTTCATCTTTTCAAAGATCATGGACACCTACCCTGATCTGAAGATCGTCTCGCATCACCTCGGCGGCGTCATTCCCTATCTCGAAGGCCGTATCTCACACAGCTTCGACCAGATGGGCGCACGCACCTCGGACGAGGACTACGAGGCGCTGCGCAAGAGCCTGAGGAAGCGGCCGTTCGACTATTTCAAGGATTTCTACGCGGACACTGCGATCGAGGGTGTGCGGGCGCCGATGGTGTGCGGCATCGAGTTTTTCGGCGCCGATCACGTGCTGTTCGCGTCGGACTGCCCGTTCGACAAGGAAAAGGGGCCGGGCTACATCCGCTCGACCATCGCGGTCCTGGAGTTGCTCGATCTCAAGCCGGACGATCGCGAAAAGATCAGCTTCCGCAACGCGCAGAAGATGTTCGGCATCAAGTAAGGGTGCCGCGAATCAGCCGCGGCTCAGCGCTTCTTCTCGTCCGCTGGCCGGATGTTGCGCCAGGGATCATAGGCCTCGGTGGTCGCGCTCTTGGTGTTCTTCACCGTCTCGCGATAGGCCTTCTCGACCTCGGCTTCCTTGCGCTTTTCCTCTTCGGTGTAGCGCGTCTTCGTGGATTCCTTATTCCCGCTGCCCATGTTGAACTGGGCCACGGCCGGCGCGCTCAACAATGCGGTTGCTGCCACTGCTGTAAGAAGCCGTCTCATAGACAATCCCCAACCCGTATTGGATCGAAATAGCCGTCCGACTGCGCCAAATATATGGCAACGGGCGGCCGCGGCCAAGCCCGCCCATACTGCGCCGCACCTAATGGGCCACCAGATTGCGCAGGTCCTCCAGGCGACCCCCGACGAATGCCCGTAGATTTGGCTCCACAATTGTTAATGTCTGTTCAACGAAATTGTCGCTGCGGCCGCCGACGTTCGGTGTGATGATGACATTGGGCAGTTTCCACAGTGGACTGTCCGGCGGCAGCGGCTGCTTGGACAGAACGTCGAGCGCCGCGCCCGCGATCTTGCCGGCCTGCAGGTGCTCGACCAGCGCGGCTTCGTCGAGCACGCCGCCGCGCGCGATGTTCACCAGGAAGGCCGAAGGCTTCATCGCGGCGATCACCGTGCGGTCGATCAGGTGGCGCGTAGCCTTGGAGTAGGGCACCAGCAGCACCAGGAAGTCGGCGCGCGCCGCGACCTTCACCAGCGCCTCGCGCGGATGCACCTCGTCGAAATGCGGCGCCTGGGCGCGGCCGCCGCTCACGCCGATCGTCGTCATGCCGAACAGCTTGCAGCGTGCGGCGAGGTGCTCGGCCAGGATGCCGAGGCCGACGATGACGGCGGTGCGGCCCTCCAGGATCGGCTGGTTCCACTGCTCCCACTTCGCCTCGGCCTGGTTGCGCTGCATTCTACGGAAGTCGCGATTGAGCGCGATCATGAACATGAACGCGAGCTCGCTCATCTGCGGCCCGTGAATGCCGCGCGTTGAAGTGAGCAGCACGTGGGGCGGCAGCACGCCCGGCGCGGTCAGTGTTTCGGTGCCGGTAGTCAGGGCCTGGACCCATTTCAACTTGGACGCCGCCTTGATCAGATCGGTCGGGATGTGATGGCCGAGCCCGATGATGACGTCGATATCGGCGGCGACCGCCTTGCCGTCCGCGCCGTGCGCGACCGCGTGAAAAGTGACATCGGGAAAGCTCCGCGCCAGCCGCTCGCGGTATCGTTGCGCGTCGTGATGGAGGATGAGAACCTGGACTGGCATGAGGCCTCTGATGGCGGCGTTCAAGATCTAGCGGCGCCCGATCCAGTCCGCAATCAGGCCGCCGTGCTCGGCGACATATTGGCGGAACCAGACGGTATAGGCGTCCGGCCGCGCGTGCAGGTCGGCCTTGAGATCGTCCAGCGCCATCCACTTCCATTCGTCGACCTCGGCCGGATCGGGATTGACCGGACCGTCATGCCTGCCGCCGAACACGTGGACGATCTCGTCTTCGATCAGCCCGCCCGGCACCGCGGCGCGATAGGAGAAACGAAACAGCGGCTCAAGCGCACATGCCACGCCCATCTCCTGCCGCAGCCGGCGGTGCGCAGCATCGGCGGTGTTTTCGCCGGGATGCGGATGGCTGCAGCAGGCGTTGGTCCACAGCCCGCCGGAGTGATACTTCGCCGGATTGCGCCGCTGCAGCAGGAACTCGCCGGCGCTGTTGTGCACCAGCGCCGAGATGGCGCGATGCTTGAGGCCGCGGCGGTGCGCGTCGAGCTTCTCCGCTGTACCGATCGCAACGTCGTCGGTGTCGACCAGGACAACCGGATCGTGGTCAGTGGCGGTCATCACTGCGATCGGCCGGTGAACAGCCGCTTGATCGAATTCCACAGCACGCTCGCCATCAGCGAGAAGCCGGAGATCGGCTTGGCGGCTTGAGGCAACGGTGCTGCCGTCGGCTGAACTGCCGGCGCGCTTGGGGCGGCGGTTGGCGCAGCCGCAGGCGCCGCCCCAGCTGACGGTGCCGCGGCGGCAGGCTGGCGCTGCGCGAGCTGCGCCTTCAGCGCGTTGGCGAACTGGTTCATCAGCGCCGACGCGGTCGCGTGGATCATCCCGACGCCGCGGCCGTACTGCGCGACCGCGCCGGACAACGTCAGGTCGGTATGCACCAGCACCTTGGAGCCTTGAGCGGATGGCGCGAGCCTGAAGGTGGCCTTCGCCTGCGCCGAGCCGCGGCCCTTTGCATCGGTGCCCTGTGCGCGTATCTTGGCGACGTGATTGACGTTGTCGATCTCCTCGAACGTCACCACGCCGGCGAAGGTCAGCGCCACCGGCCCGAGCCGTACACCGATATTGCCCTTGTAGTTGCGCTCGTCGATCACCTCGGTGAGCTGCGCGCCGGGCATGCAGGGCGCGATGCCGCGAATGTCCATCAGCACCGACCAGCACTCGGCTGGCGGCAGCGGCACCTCAAAAGCGTTGTCGAATTCCATCGGCGGACTACTCGGCCGCTTCCGACACGCCGCCGTGCGCCTTCGACCAGCCGGAAGGGTCGTGCAGGAATTTTTCGATCTCGTCGAGCTTGATCGGATCGAATTGTCCGCAGGTTTTGGCGAACTCCAGCACATCCCACCAGGTGCACAGGTGATGCAGCTTGATGCCGAGGTCGCCGAGGATCTTCGTGCTCTCCGGATAGATGCCGTAGAAGAACACCACGAAAATATGCTCGACGATGGCGCCGGCCTGGCGCAGCGCGTTGCAGAAATTGACCTTGCTGCGGCCGTCGGTGGTCAAGTCCTCGACCAGCAGCACGCGCTGGCCCGCCTCTAGGTGACCTTCGATCTGGGCGTTGCGGCCGAACCCCTTCGGCTTCTTGCGAACGTATTGCATCGGCAGCCCGAGGCGGTCCGCCATCCAGGCGGCGAACGGAATGCCCGCGGTTTCGCCGCCCACCACGGTGTCGAACTGCTCGAACCCGACGTCCCGCAGCACCGTGGCGGCGCCGAAGTCGATCAGGGTCTGTCGCACGCGCGGGAATGAGATCAGCCGGCGGCAGTCGGTATAGACCGGGCTCGCCCAGCCGGAGGTGAAGATGAACGGCTTGTCCTCCATGAACCGGACGGCTTCGACTTCGAGCAGCATCTTGGCCGTTATTTCGGCCATGACCTTCTTGTCGGTAAATCCAAGCCCGGTGGTCATTTGCTCATCCTCTGGACATCCGATTAGGCGCGCGTGCGTGCGTCGTCAAATGCGGAATTCCTCGCCCCGCTTGCGGCCCTGGAACACGCTGACAAACAGTTCGTCCGGCGTCCATTTCCGCCGCGTCAGACCCTGTTCATAAGAATAGCTGGCCACCGTTTCCAGCGTGCGCCGGTTCCGGTCGGTCAGGCCGTACTCCCACGGGTCCGGTCCGAGGACCGCCTCCTGCTCCTCCCAGGCCTCGCGGTACCAGGCGAGCGGCACCACGCGCGGATTGTGCATGCGCCGCATGCCGATTGCCTTGGCTTTCTGAAAGGCCTGAAACATGTTGATCGGCACCCAGGGATGGCGCTCGACGATCTCCTGCTTGATGCCGATCACGTGCATGATCGGGAAGATGCCGGTCTTCTTGTAGAACGCCTGTTCTTCCGACTTGTAGTCAGGCCACAGCCGGCCGACCCGCGGGTCCTTCTCGACAATCGGCTTGATGATGCTGGAATGGATCACGGCGTCGATCTCGCCTTCCGCCAGCATGGTCTCGACCGACTTGTCGTGCGGCAGCCGGGTCAGCTTGAGGTCCTGGTGCGGCGTGAACTCGATGTCTTCGTCGAGCTCGGCGAACCATTCGATCGACTTGTGCGGCACGCCGTACTCATGTTCGAGAATGCCGCGCATCCAGTGTCCGGCCGAGACCAGGAACGACTTCACGCCGATCTTGCGGCCGATCAGGTCCTTGGGCTGCTTGATGCCTTTGGTTGTATTGATGAAGACAAAGCCGTGGCGGAAGCGGCGGTGCAGAAACACCGGCAGCGCGGTAACCGGCGCGCCCTGGTCGCGGGCCACGATGTAGGACGAGCCCGAGGTCTCCGCCATGTCGAAGTCGCGGTTGCGGATGAAGCGCCAGTGCCGCGTGGTCGAATCCATGTCGGTGAGGATGGTGAGATCGATGCCGTCCGGCTTGACCTCGCCCTCCTTGAGGGCGCGCACGATCTCGTAGTCGCCGCACGCCAGCGTGAGCGGAATGTTCTTCGGCATGGCCTGCAGTGAAGCCGGAATGGCCTGCAAAATCCAGTGTTGGCCTGGGTTCTCGCGCCGTTCTGTGGATGGCGCGATGCCGCCGATGCCAGTTGCGGTCCGGGCTCGACTCTGGCTGCGGGAGCGCTTGGAGTGCGCCAAGCGGGACGGCGAAATGCCGCCGGATCTCAATCCCGCTGATGATGCTCGCTACTACATCATGACCGTGCTGGAAGGCATGTCGGTGCGGGCTGCCGCCGGCGCAACACGGAAGGAATTGCGCAAGGTCGGCCGACGTGGCACTGCGGACCTGGCCGGCCTGATATCCCGCGATTGCGCTGCTGTCGCGGTTCGGAAGTCCGCCCGAGTTCTCAGCTTGCTGTTCGGGTCCGGGACACTAGACCGCCACCTTACTGAGGAACGTCTCGACCTCGCCGCGCAGGTTGGTGACGGCGCTTTCGACCGACTTCGAGGCGGTCAGCACGGTTTGCGCCGACGAGCGGGTGGCGGTCGCGGCGCCGGATACCTCGGTTAGCACGGAGACTGCCAGCACGGTGCCCTGCGCCGCGCTGGTCACGTTTTGCGAAATTTCGCTGGTTGCGGCATTCTGCTGTTCGACCGATGCGGCCACCGCGGAAGTGTATTGGCTGATCTCGTGCATTCGCTCGGCGATCGAGCCGATCGCCGCCACGGCGCTTTCGGTCGAGCCCTGCACCGCCAGGATCTGGGCTGCGATATCTTCGGTTGCCTTGGCGGTCTGCACCGCGAGCGACTTCACCTCCGAGGCGACCACTGCAAAGCCACGGCCGGATTCGCCCGCACGCGCCGCCTCGATCGTGGCGTTGAGCGCCAGCAGGTTGGTCTGACCGGCGATGTCGCGAATGAGCTTGACCACGTCGCCGATCTTCTGCGCCGCTTGGGCGAGCCCGGTGATCTGGCTGTTGGTGGTTTCGGCTTCGCCGACCGCGGCGCGAACCACTTCGGTCGCGCGGGTCAGTTGCAGGCTGATCTCGGAAATCGAACTGGAGAGCTCGCGCGCCGCGGCCGCCGCGATCTCGACGTTGGTGGACGCCTCGTTCGAAGCATCCACCGCGGCCTCGGCGCGGTGCGACGCCTGTTCGGACGAGCTGAACAGGTTGGTTGCGGTGCCTCGCATCGCGCTGACGTCCTTGCCCACGGTGGCCAGCACGCTCTCGACGCGCTCGCGAAACGTGGCGAGCGCTGCGTCGATTGCCGCGCGCCGCGCTTCTTGTTCTTGCATCGAGGTGCGCTGGCGGTCGGCAGCGCGCCGCTCCGTGATGTCCTCATGCGTCGCCAGCCATCCGCCGCCGGCCAGTGGCTGGTTGACGATGGCGACGAAGCGCCCCTTGTGCTCGCGAACGCTGGTGACGGTCTTGCCCCTGGCGATGCTGCTCACCAGATCGGCGATGTATTGGTCGGGATTGCCCGAGAAGGTGCCTGCGTCGATGCGGTGCTGCAGCATGTCACGCAGCGGGCTGCCGGGCTTCACCAGCCGTGGCTCGAGGTCGTACATCTCGGCGTAACGCTTGTTGCACAGGATCAGCTTGCCGGTCGCCGACCACATGCACAGACCTTGCGTCATGTTGTCCAAGGCGGCCTGCAACTGCACCTTCTCGCGTAGTCTCGTGCGGGCGCGCCGCACCAGGCTGATCGCCGCAACGCCGGCCAGCAAACAGACGACGCCGGCGATGACGATCAGACGCCAGTCGTCGTGCTCATTGACTAGGCAAGTGAGGGCCCGGAACATCCGATTCCCGTAGTGGGTGTAGGAAATGCAGTGTCCCGCGCTCCGATTGCTTAATGGTTAATCGCCGGTTGCCGTCGGACTGAATTCCCTAATAATGCGTTAACAAAATTGCGGCGCAGCGGGTGGTGCCGCGCCGGTGGGGAGGAACCGTGATGGGTGGATCAGGTCGGCTCGCGCTCGCGGGCGTCGTGTTGCTCGCTGCCGGGCTGGCGGGTCCTGCAGCCCAGGCGCAGAGCGACTATCCCAATCGGCCGGTGCGGCTGATCGTTGGTTTCCCACCCGGCTCTTCCGCTGACATCGCCGCTCGCGTGGTCGGCAACCGCATGACGCAATTGCTCGGTCAGCAGGTGGTGGTCGAAAGCAAGCCCGGCGCGGCATCAAGCATCGCAGCCGCCGAGATCGCCCGCGCCGAGAAGGATGGCTACACGCTGTTCATGCTGTCGTCAGCCAACATCATCAACGAGCAGATTAATCCCAAGCTGACGTTCAACATCGCCAAAGATTTTGCCCCCGTCGCGATGGTCAACACGACCGCCATCATCTTGGCGGTACATCCGTCGCTTGGCTTGAACGATGTCAAAGGCCTGGTCGCGCTCGCCAAGTCGAAGCCTGGCGAGCTGAACTATGCCTCGACTGGTCCCGGAACCGTGCCGCACCTGGCGGGTGAACTGCTCGGCGCGCGCACCGGCATCAAGATCCAGCATGTGCCGTACAAGGGCAGTCCGGAGGCCGCGACCGATCTGCTCGCCGGCCGTGTGTCGATGATGTTCTCGCCAGCCTCGGCGGTCATCGCGCAGGCCAAGGAGGGCAAGCTCAAGCTGCTCGCCACCGCAACCGGCCAGCGGCTCGCAGTCCTGCCGGACCTGCCAACCATGGCGGAGGCCGGCATGCCGGACTTCGAGACTTCGATCTGGTTCGGCCTCGTCGCGCCGGCGGGCACGCCGCGTCCGGTCATCGACAAGCTTGCCAAGGCGGCCGGCGAAGCCACCGCCGCGTCCGAGGTTGCCAAGGCTTGGGAGCCGCAGGGCATCCTGCCGCTCAAAGGCGGCCCTGACGACCTCGCGCGCTACATCACGAGCGAGACCCGACGTTGGGGCGAGGCGGCCTCGGCAGCCGGGCTGAAGAAATAGTTCTGCAGCTAGCCGTCCGTCCCGTCGCGCTTGGCCTGGGCGTCCCGCACGAACTGCGATACGCGCCCGGCCTCCATTGCGCTGCCGATTCGGTCGACCCGCTCCTTGCGCTGCGGCTTCATTCCTTCGTTGGCGGTTCGCCCGGGCGATGGCCGGGACTGACGGGCTGCGGCGAGCTTCATTGCGAGCGCCTTGCGGGCGTTGGCGACAAGCTGCGGGCGGGCGGTGCGGCGCGACCGTTCATCGATCAAGCGCGTCAAAGCCTCGCCAAGGGTGGCGGCCTTGCGGCGGTTGCCCGCATCGGCGTCCTCCGCTGTGGTTCGCGCCGCGCGGTCCTTGCCACGGAGCTGACGGCGCTGGCGATGCGCAATGTCGCGCGCGCGGTCGCGCCGCTCACGAATCAATGCAATCAGTGCGTCAGCTCTTCCAGCTTCAGGTCCGAAATAGCGGGCCGGCGGGTGCGCTCAACCAGTTCGAACTCGTCCTGGCTGAGCAGGCGGCGCTCCGACTTCCGTGATGTGGCCATGGCCTATCCTCCGGTGAGGGACATGCCGCGGGACCCGACGAGTGCACCGCACTCATGTCCTTGAAGCTCTAGTTGATCTGCACGCCCGACGCTTTCACCAGCGTGGCGTTGATGTCGATCTCCTTCTTCACGAAGGCGCCGAACTGCGACGGGCTCATCGGCAAGGGATCGCCGCCGATGCCTTTGAGCTTCTCCTTCACGGCCGGATCGTCCAGCGCCTTGCGCGTCTCCGCGTTGAGCTTGTCGACGATCGCTTGCGGCGTCCCGGCCGGTGCCCAGAAGCCGACCCAGAAATCGTACTCCGAGTTCGGGAAGCCGGCCTCGACGGTCGTCGGCACGTCGGGCAGCGACGCCGATCGCTGCGAGCCCGACACCGCGAGGATCGCGAGCTTGCCGGTCGCGACCGGGCCGCGCGCCGCCGGCAGTGGAATGAAATAGAAGTCGGTTTCGCCGCTCATCACCGAGGTGACGCCCTCCGGCCCGCCCTTGTAGGGGATGTGCTGCATCTTGGTGCCGGTGGCCAGGCGGAAGCGTTCGCCGTTGAGATGCGCCGCGCTGCCGGCGCCGGCCGAGGCGTAGTTCACCTTGTCCGGATTGGCCTTGGCGTAGGCGACGAAATCCTTGAGCGTATTGTACTTGTTGGCCTGCACGATCATCACATTCGGTAGGCTCACCAGCGCGGTGATCGGCGCAAAGTCCTTGATCAAGTCATAGCCCGGCTTGGAGTAGGTGGTCGCCACCACCGCGAACGAGGTCGACTGAATGAGCAGCGTGTAGCCGTCGGGATCGGCCTTGGCGACCGAACTGATGCCGATCGTCCCGCCGGCACCGACGCGGTTTTCGACGATGATCGGCTGCCCAACCTGCCGCGAGACCTGATCCATGATGGTGCGGGCGACGATGTCGGTGCCACTGCCGGCCGAGAACGGCACGACGACGCGGATGGTCTTGGTCGGATAGGCCTGCGCCAGCGCGGCGCTTGCGCCGATGAGGTAGAATCCCAGCGTGAGAAGCCAGCGTTGCATTTGTTCCTCCTCTATCAGCTCGTGTCCCGGGCGAGCGAAGCGAGACCCGGGACCTAGCTTCCGTCGTTGTAACCGGGGTCCCGGATCAGCGGTGGACCGCTAATGCGATGCACTGCGTCCGGGACCCGGGCTTGCGCTATTCCACCCGGATGTTCGCCGCCTTTGCGACGGTTGAATTGTTCTCGATTTCTTTCTTCACGATGGCGTCGAACTGCACCGATGTGACCGGGAAAGGATCGGCGCCCAGGTTCTTGAGCCGCTCGCGGACGGCGGTCAACTCCAGTGCCTTCTTGACCTCGGCGTAGAGCTTTTCCTTGATTGGCGCCGGCGTTTTCACCGGCAGGAACACCCCGGCCCAGAAGTTGTATTCCGATTGCGGATAGCCGGCCTGGGCGACGGTCGGCAGGTCCGGCAGCGCCGAGGCGCGCGAGGCGTTGCTCACCGCCAGCGCCTGCAGCTTGCCGTCTTTCATCAGCGGCAGTGCGTTGACCAGCGGCGAGAAATAGAAATCGGAGCGTCCAGCGATCACTTCGGTCATCGCCTCCGGCGCGCCCTTGAACGGCAGGTGCACGGCTTCGAACTTGCCGGCACGCTTGAACAGCTCGCCGTTGAGATGCGACGAATTGCCGGCGCC
The DNA here is from genome assembly GCA_963787955.1 of uncultured Alphaproteobacteria bacterium. GTDB lineage: Bacteria > Pseudomonadota > Alphaproteobacteria > Rhizobiales > Xanthobacteraceae > Z2-YC6860. The sequence goes on from CAWBFG010000025.1 coordinate 38,117, forward strand.
CGCCGACGAGTAGTTCGCCTTGCCGGGATTGGCCCTGGCCCAGTTCACGAAGTCAGAGAGGTGCTTGTAGCCCTTGCTCGGGTTGAACAGGATTACCACCGGCATGTTGCCGAGCGGGATGATGGCGGAGAGGTCGTTGGCGGTGTCGAGCGGCATGGTGGCGCGTACCGCGGGCGACACGGTGTGTGTCGAGGAATTGGCGAGGATCGTGTAGCCGTCGGGGTCCGCCTTCGCCACCGCGTTCATGCCGATGGAATTACCGGCGCCGGGCCGGTTCTCGATCACGATCGCCTGGCCGACCTGCTTCGAGACTTCATCGAACACGATGCGCGCCATCACGTCGGTCGCGCTGCCCGCGGTGAGCGGCACCACAACCCTGATCGGTTTGGTCGGCCAGGCTTGGGCGAAGGCTGGCGCGGTCAACGCTGCCAGCAAGAGTGTGATCCCACCGCAAAGCCGACGCATATGGTGTCCTCCCGATTGTTATTGGCGCGGCATCATAAAGGCGGCGCGCAAGCCGCCGCAACTGCATGCGCCGCGGCAAAATTAGGCACGGCGAGGCATGCGCACCGACGTCGTCAATCAATCCGGCGGTGGCCGCAGATGCCGCCGGTTGTGCTCCAGGATCGCGTCGTACTTCTCTCTCGTCGCCGGCACGCCGATGCAGATCGCCATGCGAACCGAGTCGGCTTCAGTCAGAGCGGTTTGCAGTATGGTTCGCTCGGCGTCCGAGTCCGGCTTCTTTCGTGGGTTCGTGAACTCGTGCCAGCCTTCAAAGGACTTGTCACGCCACGCGCGCTGAACGGAGGCGTGTGTCGCGCTTTCTCCCTCGAACGTGACGCGGACTTTGATGCGCGCACCCACCGAACTCATCTTCACGACTTCGACAACGCCGTTCTTGCCGGTCGGACACTGATAGGAAATCGGCAGAAACGCCTGCGGATTGATGCCAGGCTGATACGCCATCACCGGCAGTTCGGGGGCGGCATGCCCGGCTCCAGTCAGAAGCCACGGGCCGGTGAGCGCGACAAGCAGGAATTGCGAACCGCGTCGCATCCCTCATTCTCCGCCGTAGCCAAGCCTTGGTAAAGGCGCGGAAAATCACGCCATCTTGTTCGTCAGCGTGCCGACGTCTTCCACCCACACCTTGGTCACATCGCCCTTCTTGAGGAATTCGCGCCGCGCCGCGCCGACGCCGGCCGGCGTGCCGGTCAGGATGATGTCGCCGGGATAGAGCGTGATGCGCGACGACAGGTGCGAGAGCTGCTCGGCGAGGTTGAAGATCATGTCGCTGGTGTTGGAATCCTGCTTGATGACGTCGTTGACCCAGAGCTTAATGCCGAGCTTCTGCGGATCCTTGATGTCGCTCGCCGGCACGATGCCGGGGCCGATCGGGCAGGCGTCGTCGAAGCACTTCTGGCCGACCCAATCCCACTTGAACGGCGTCGCGTCTGGAAGCTGGTTGCGCCGTCCGAGATCGCGCGCCGACAGTTCGTTCGCGACGGTGTAGCCGGCCACGTAATCGAGCGCCTTCTCCAGCGGCACGTCCTTGGCCTTCTTGCCGATCACAGCGCCGAGCTCGGCCTCCCAGTCGATCGCGTTGGACGCCGCCGGCAGCTTCACCGTCGCCTTGTCGCCGGTGACGGTGCGCGACGCCTTGATGAAATGCCAAGGCTTGAGCCCCACGTCGTGCGGATCGGGCGCCGGCGGAATGCCCTGCAGCTTCGCCATCTCCATCATGTGGTCGGTGTAGTTGGCGCCGGCGCAGTAGATCGCCGATGGCCACAGCACCGGCGCGAGCAGTTTCGCCTTGGCGAGCGGCTTGCTCTTGAGCTTGCTTTTGCCCGCGGCGGCGGCGGCCTTCTTGAGCACGCCCTTGGCGGAGCCCCAGTCCTGCAGGATCGCGAGCACACTGGCATAACCCGCTTTGCGGGTCAGCGCGGCGGCGTCGAACAACTTGTCGCCGACCGCGATGCCGGCGCGCGGTCCTTTGTCGGATTGATAGGTCACGAGCATGTAGCTGGGCATGGCAAAAGAGCTCCTGAAACGGGTGCGGCAGCGGGCAGGAGCCTGACACAGGCATCATGGCCGTGACAACGCCACCCCGAAGCTTCAGCGAAGGCGGGCTGCGGCGGTGAACGGAATGCTTGCGATCAGCTCGCGGCCGCGCCGCGGGCCTTTTTCGGCAATGGCTTGCCGGTCGAGCGGCCGAGCAGCGCGGCGTGCTCTTCGATCGGCTGCGGCCGGCCGATCAGGTAGCCCTGGACCTCGTCGCACCGCTCGTTCGCCAGGAAGGTGAGCTGCGCCTGGGTCTCCACGCCCTCGGCGAGCACCGGCAGGTTGAGCGCGCGGGCAAGCCCGATCACCGCGCGGACGATGGTCGCCGACTGCGCGTTGGATTCCAGGTTGGAGATGAAGGCCTGGTCGATCTTGATCTTGTCGAACGGGAACGCCTGCAGGTAGGACAGCGAGGAATAGCCGGTGCCGAAGTCGTCCATGGCGATGTGCGCGCCGAGCGCCTTCAGCCGGCGCAGGATCGACACCGCCCGCGAGAAATCGCCGATCAACACGCCTTCGGTGATCTCGAGCTCGAGTCGCGACGGCGGCAGGCCGGTTTCGAGCAGCACCGAATGCACCATGGCGACGAGATCGCCGTGGCGGAACTGGATGGGTGACAGATTGATACCGATCTGCAGCGGCTTCGGCCAGGACGCCGCCTCGCGGCACGCCTCGCGCAGGATCCACTCGCCCAACGGAACGATCAGGCCGCTTTCCTCGGCGAGCGGAATGAAGGTGCCGGGCGAGATCATGCCGCGCGTCGGATGCCGCCAGCGCACCAGCGCCTCGAAGCCGATGATTTCGCCGCTGATGCGGGCCTGCGGCTGATAGTAGAGCGTAAGCTCGTTGCGTTCCATCGCGGCCTGCAAATCATGCTGCAGAGCGCGGCGCTCGCGCAGGCTCTTGTCCATGCCGGCTTCGAAGAAGCGATAGATGCCGCGGCCTTCCGATTTGGCGCGATAGAGCGCTGCGTCGGCGTTGGCGACCAGCGTGGTGTCGTCGTTTGCGTCGGTCGGGAAGATCGAAACGCCGATGCTCAGGCCGATGCGCACCTGATGGCCGTCGATGTTGAATTCCTCGGCGATCGCAGACAGCAGTTGATCGGCAAGGGCCTCCGCCGCCGCCGGCTGCTCGCCCTCGACCGAGATGATGGTGAACTCGTCGCCGCCGAGCCGCGCGATGAAGGCACCGCCGATCGTCTTCTGCAGGCGGCGTGAGATCTCACACAAGAGATCGTCGCCGACGACGTGGCCGAACACGTCGTTCACCTCCTTGAAGCGGTCGAGATCGAGCGACATCAGCGCAAACGACGTGCCGTCGCCGGCCGCCTGTTCGATGGTCGAGCTGAGGCACATGTTGAACGCGGAACGGTTGGGCAGGCCGGTCAGCGTATCGTGATGCGCCATGTGCGCGATCTGAGCCTCGGCGCGCTTGCGGTTGGTGCGGTCCTCGATGACGGTGAGGAGATAGGCGACCTCGCCTTGCTCGTCGCGGATCGGCATCCGCACCGTGGTGACGATACGCGGCCCGCCGCCCGGCGTCGTGGTGGGGTGCTCGTCGTAGAATTGAGCCTGACCGGTGCGCAGCAGCGCCTGGTCGTGTTCAGCGATGAGCCCGGCGGTCTCGGCGCCGAACACCTCGTCGGAGGCCTTGCCGATCATGGCATCGCGCTGGGTGCCGAAATAAGCCTCGCCGGCGCGGTTGACGAGGACGTAGCGCAGTGTGCGGGCGTCCTTCACCACGATGGTGGAGGGCACGTTCTCGATCACAGTCGAGGCGAACACGCGGCTGCGGTCGCGCTCCTGCTCGGCGCGGCGGCGCTCGGTGATGTCCTCGTGCGTCACCACCCAGCCGCCGCCGTCCGGCGTCGGCTGGCTGGCGATCGCGATGACGCGGCCGTCATGCAGCTCCATCTCGGTGTGGGTCGGCTCGCGCTTCTTCATCGCCTCGAGCATCTCGGTGGCGTACTGCTCCGGATCGATCGTGAAGAACGTGCCGTTTGCGATGCGGGCTTGCACGAGATCGCGCACGGTGGAGCCGGGCTTCACGTCGTCCGGGCCAAGCCCGTACATCTTCAGATAGCGGTCGTTGAGCACCACCAGACGCCCGGCCGCATCGAACATGTTGAGGCCTTGCGACATGTTGTTGAGCGCGGTGTCGAGCTGGATCTTCTGCTCGTGCAGCTTTTCTTCGGCGCGGCGCTGCTCGGTGATGTCCTCCAGCGTGGAGACCCAGCCGCCGGTCGATCGCGGCTGCACCACGATGCGATGGATGCGCCCACTCGGCTGCTGGACGACCTTGGTGATGGTCTTGCCTTCGCGCGCGGCGCGGACCACGTCGGCGCTGAACGTCTCGGGGTCGCCGGCAAACTCGCCCTTGGCCTTGCGGTGCTTGAGTAGCTCGTAGAATGTGAGGCCACGCAGGAACTCCGGCGGGAAGCCGATGATTTCGGAATAGCGCGGGTTGAACAGGGCGATGTGGCCGTCCGCGTCGAACATGCAGAGGCCCTGCGACATGTTGTTGAGCGCGGCGTCGAGCTGCAGCTTCTGCTCGCGCAGCCGCTCCTGCGCAATCCGTCGTTCGGTGATGTCTTCCAGCGTTGCGACCCAGCCGCCCTTTGGCAGCGGCTGCAGCACGATCTGGTGGACCCGCCCGTCGGCCCGCTCGAGGATTTTGGTCTCGGCCTTGCCGGCCTGCATGGCCTGACGCACCGAGGCGCTCAAGGCATCAGGATCGCCGAAGAACTGACCCTGTGCCTTGCGATGCGCCATCAGGTCGCGCAGCGTGCAGTTGCTGAGGAATTCGTGCGTCACGTTCATCATCTGCGCATAGCGCGGATTGAACAGGACGATGCAGCCCTCTGCATCGAACATGCTGAGGCCCTGCGACATGTTGTTAAGCGCGGCGTCGAGCTTGACCGCTTGCTCGCGCAGCGCCTGCTCGGCGTGGCGTTCTTCGGTGATGTCCTCGTGGCAGGACACCCAGCCGCCGTCCGGCATCGGCCGGTTATAGATCGAGATCAAGCGGCCGCCGGGGCCTTCAACGGTGAAGGTGACGGTTTCACCCTTGGCCAGCACCTCATGCAGCTCTTTGAGGTATTGATGCGTATCGCGTGACCAGGTGCCCTGGGTGCGACGCTTTTCCAGGAGTTCCAGCAGCGTCATGCCGGGATACACGTCGCTCGCCGCCATGCCGTACATCTGCAGATAGCGCTGATTGCAGAGCATCAGGTGAGCATCGTCGTCGAACATGCACAGACCCTGTGACATGTTGTTGAGCGCGGTATCGAGCTGCAGCTTGTGCTTGTTCAAGCGCTCCTGGGCGCGGCGGTGTGCCGTGATGTCCTCGTGGGTCGACACCCAACGCCCGTCGGCCAAGGGGCGGTTGGCAATGGCGATTACCCGGTCGTCGTTCAACTCGATGACGAAGTCGACGCCCTTGCCCTGAGACAGCGCGCGCTTCAGGCTATCGATGTATTTGTTCGGGTCGTCCTTGAGCAGGCCGCGTTGTTTGCGCAGCAGGAACAGCTCCCACAGCGTACGGCCCGGCATCACGTCCTGTGGCGTCAGGTTGTAGAGCTGTCGGTAGCGTTCATTGCACAGGATGAGCCGGCCCGTTGCATCGTACATGCACAGGCCCTGCGACATGTTGTTGAGCGCAGCGTCGAGCTTGAGCTTTTGCTCGCGGACTTCATGCTCGGCATTGCGCCGCTCGGTGATGTCCTCGTGCGTGGTCACCCAGCCGCCGTCGGGCATCGGCTGATTGTGCACCAGAATGTAGCGGTCGTCGGTGGTATGCAGCGTCCGATGCGACGATTGCCCCTGCGCCAGTTCACGCTTGAGTTCGACGTAATACTGATCCGGATCCGCCTCAAGCAGACCGACTTCCTTGCGGTGCCGCAGTAGATCGATCAGCGTGCAGCCAGGCCGCACCACCTGCGGCGACAGCTTGTACATTTCGAGGAAAGCGGCGGTTGAGCACGACGACGCGTTCGGAGGCGTCGAACATGCACAGGCCTTGCGTCATATTGTTGAGCGCGGCGTCGAGGAAGATGTTGTGCTCGCGCACCTTCTCCTCGGCATCCGCGATGAGCTGGCGCGCCGCATGGGTGACCTGCTCGGCCGTGACGGCGGATGGGCTGTCGGCGATCGCGCCGATCAAGCTCATGCTGAGGATCGCCATCGCAATGCCGGCGACAGCGAAGGCGAGGGTGTGGTTGTCGAGGGTGAACGAGCCGACGACCAGAGACGGGTCGAAGGCAATCTGCACAGCGCCCATCGCGATGAAATGATGGACCATGACGCCGAGGGCCAGCAGCGCTGCGGCAGCGACGGTCGCAAGCAGGTCGCTGCGACGCTCCGCAATGACCAGCGCAGCTGTGCTGAACGCCGCGCCGAGCACGATCGACGCCACCACCAGGTCGATGTGCCAGCTGACGCGGCCCGGCAGCTGCAGCGCCGCCATGCCGGTGTAGTGCATGGCGGCGAGGCCGGCGCCGGCAAGCATGCCACCGGCGATGCCTGCCCGTCGCGTGCCCCTGGCCGCGACGGCGAGGCTCATCGAGGTCACCACCACGACGGCGAGCAGCGACAGGACCGTCAGCCCGATGTCATAGGCTAATGCGACGCCGGGCTCGTAAGCCAGCATGGCGATGAAATGGGTCGCCCAGATGCCGCCGCCGGCAGCCGCTCCCGCCAGCATCAGCCAGGTCATGCGCAGCCGTTGCGAGGTGGCGCGGGCGCGGTGGAACAGGGTTATGGCGACAAGGCTCCCCAGCAGGCAGACTGCACCCGCAAACAACACAAGTCGCCAATCATGCTCGCCGCTAAGGCAAGCAAACACCCGATCCATCACGCCGCCAACCGATCGATTTGAATGCGATCAATTAGCCGCAGATGCGTTTATTTCACGTTAGGATTGCTCAATAATTCAGCGGTATTCGGATGAGGCGGGCGCAACGTTTACTTTGCGGTAACCACTCGGACCGGCTTTTTGTCCAGCCAGCCCCGGATGTTGTCGACAATGTCCGGGTAATAACGGTCGAAATTCTGCTGGCTGACGTAGCCCAGGTGCGGCGTGATCACCACGTTGTCCATCTTGCGGAACGGGTGGTCGAGCGGCAGCGGCTCGACGTCGAATACGTCGAGGCCGGCGCCCGCGATCTGCTGGCCGGTGAGTGCTGAGAGCAGCGCCTTCTCGTCGATGATCGGTCCCCGCGACGTGTTGATGATGTAGCCCGATTTTTTCATCAGGCCCAATTCCTTGGCAGTGACAAGGCCGCGGGTGCGGTCGCTGAGCTGCAGATGGATTGTGACGAAATCCGCCTGGCGAAACAGCTCCTCCTTCGAAACGTATTCGACGCCCGCCTCTTTGCACTTCTCAGGCGTAAGGTTCTGGCTCCACGCGATCACTTTCATGCCGAACGCCTTGCCGACGCCGGCCGCGCGGGTGCCGAGCTTGCCCAGGCCGAGCACGCCGAGCGTTTTGCCTTCGATGTCGGCGCCGAGCGTGACCTGCCAGAGCTCCCCCGATTTGAGCCGCGCGTTCTCCCAACCGATGCGGCGAGTGAGCTCCAGGATCAGGCCGAAGGTGATGCCGGTGGTCGGGTTGCCGTAGCTCGAGGTGCCGCACACCAGAATGCCGCGCTCGGCGCAGGCTGCCATGTCGATCGAGGCGTTGCGTGCGCCAGTGGTGATCAGCAGCTTGAGCTTGGGCAGCGCTTCGATCACTTTGCGCGGGAACGCAGTGCGTTCGCGCATCATCACCACGATGTCGAAGTCCTTGACGTCGCGGATCGTGTCCTCCGGTGTTCTCCGCACCGGATCGTTGAACACCTTGAACTCGACCTCCGGGACCTTGGAATAGTCGGCGAGGCTGAGCGCCACGTTCTGATAGTCGTCGAGGATCACGCAGCGATACGAAGCCATGGAAACGTTCCTTCACACCAACGGCCCGTCCGCCGGGCGCGCAACGATGCACATAATGACGCGGCGGTGACAAGGGTAGGCAAGACCTATCCGCTCATTCCCGCGCAAGCGGGAATCCAGGACCGCACGAAGGATCTTGCTTGAGGCACTGGGTCCGCGCTTTCGCGGCGACGAACGGAGAGAATTCAGCCCCCGTACATTGCTTCCGGCAACCCGAGCACACCCACGTCCAGCGCCAGCAATCCGCCGCTATACGGCTCGGCCTGGCGTTGCCCGGCGGTGTGGCGGTGCGTCGAGCTGACAACGTAAAGCGTATCGAGCCGTTCGCCGCCGAAGCAGCAGCAGGTCGGACTTGTCACCGGCAATCGAACCGTCCGCTCCACGCGTCCGTCCGGCGCGTAGCGCGTCAGCCTCGAGCCCGCGAACTCGGCGTTCCAGAGAAAGCCGTCGGCGTCGACGCAGGAGCCGTCCGGCAGGCCCTTGCGATCGGTCAGATCGGCGAACACGCGGCGGTTTGTGATGGTGCCGGCGGCAATGTCGAAGGCGAACGCCCAGATCACATGCCGCGGCGTGTCCGCGAAATACATCGCGCGGTCGTCGGGCGAGAACGCGGTCGAGTTCGGCACGCTGATGCCGTCGATGATTTTCGACACCGAACGGTCCAGTCCGAGCCGATAGAAGCCGCCGGTCGGGCCGCGGATGTCGCAATCCATGGTGCCGAGCCAGAACCGGCCGCGCCGGTCGCAGCGGCCGTCGTTGTAGCGGTTGGTCGGCGGCTCGGGCTCCGGATGGAACAGGAAGTCGAGCCGTCCGGTCTCCGGATCGAACGCGTGCAGGCCGTTGTCCATCGCCAGCACGAAGCCGCCAGAGGCGCGCAGCGCCGCGCAGCCGCAGTTCGGCCCCGGCAGCGGATAGACCTTGTGCGCGCCGCTCGCGGGGTCGAACGACTGCAGGCAGGGCTTGAGCATGTCGAGCCACCAGACCTTGCGGGTGCGCGAGCACCAGATGACGGACTCGCCAAGCGAGTCGCCCGATTGCACCACGCAGGCGATGTCGGCCATTCCCGGTTCAGTCCACCTTGGCTCCCGAAGCCTTGACAACCTCCGCCCACTTCTTTCGTTCCTCGGCGACAAAGGCGGCGAACTCGTTGGGGCTCATCGGCGCCGGCACCGCGCCGACCTCGAAGAACTTGGTCTTCACGTCGGCCGAGCCGAGAAACTGCCGGACGTCGGCGTTGAGTTTCGTGGCGATCGATCCCGGCACGCCCGAATGCAGGAAAACGCCGTGCCACGCTGACGCTTCGAAACCAGGCAGAGTCGTGGCGATCGTTGCGATGTCCGGCGCGCTCGGCGAGGGCTGCAAGGTGCTCATGCCGATCGGGCGCACGGTTCCGGCCTTCACCTGCGGCAGCACCAGAGTGATGTTGTCGAGCGCGACGTCGATGTGACCGCCGATCAGCGCGTTCATGATCTCATTCGAGGCGCGGTAGGGCACGTGGGTCATCTTGGTGCCGGTCTTGGTCAGAAAGAACTCGGTGCCGAGATGCTGCGACGAGCCGACGCCTGAGGAACCATAGGACAGCTTGTCGGGATTGGCCTTCAGATGGGCGATCAGCTCCGGCACCGTTTTCACCGGCAGCTTGTTGTTCACGACCAGCAGATTGGGAACGCGCGCGATCAGCGTCACCGGCTGGAAGTCTTTGACGGTGTCGTGCGGCAGCTTCGTATAGAGCGTGGGATTGATGCCGAACGGCCCGGTGGTGCCGATCAGGATCGTATAGCCGTCCGCCGGCGCGCGCGCCGCTGCGGTGGTTCCCAGATTGCCGGCGGCGCCGGCGCGGTTTTCCACCACGAAGGGCTTGCCGTATTTCGCCTGCAGATGCGAGGCGAGCATCCGGCCGAACAGGTCGGTGGTGCCGCCGGCGGCGAACGGAACGATGATGGTGACTTGGCGCTGCGGCCAGCTGTCGTCGGCTTTTGCCGGTCCCGCTGCGGCGGCCAGTATGGCCAGCATCGCTCCGAACAATCGCATCGCATTCCTCCCATGACTGGAAGGGCGTCGCGATCTAGGTTCGTTTCAGTTTGCTCGCACGCCCTTGCCGCACTCTAGCAGGGCAGGCTCGCTTGTGCGCGTCCTGGGGCTTGCCCGGATGGCTGGTCAATTCGGCAGCAACTCGAACAAAGGCCTGGGGTTTCGCCGCCTGCTCCTGAGCAGCAGCCGGCGACGTTTGGAAGGCCGGGGCAGCCATGCGGTACGCAAGGAACCTTGCGGGCGGTCTTCGGTGCGAGGGCGGAATCCGGTGACGGAGTACATTTACGCCTCCTGGTGCTTAGCGCGGCACTTCGGGCCGGGGCCGCGCATGTAGTGCCGTTCGGGCCGGTAGCCGTCGAACAAGTCGCGCATCAAGCCCCGCCACAGCGACGTCAGACCGAGTCGGGGAACTAGGCGGTGCTCGTTGGTGCGGAACATGACGCGCTCCTTGGGAAGCCAGCTATTGCTTCACTTGCCTATTGGTCGCGTCGCTGGCCCAAAGGTTCAGCAAGGGTAAACAGCTAGGTTGACATTCCTGTTAAGAGGATTATAGTCTTGTAGCCTTGCTCGCTGAGGGCGTTTTCATGAGGCGTCATGCAGGCGGAGCAGGGTGCGGTGGCCGCGCCAGGATGCAACGTACTTCCAAAGCGCGGCGGCCCAAGCCGTGAAGTCCCGCTGCGACAGCATCGCATCACTGGGGCCCTTGGAAGCCGAAGCCGTACGGCGGTTCCAACCGTTAGGCGAAGGCGGCGGCCCAAAGCGGTGGTTAGAATGTCAGACCACCGGGGGTGTCACGGAGTAAGCCTCAAACACCGTGCGCGGGACGCCGGAAGAGCGGCGGACTTGCGGAATTGAACTCCGGACTGCCTTTGCGCCGCGAGGCGCGAAGGTCCGTGGGTCCTCCAGGACCTCGGCGTCCCGCGCACCCCTCGCCCAAGGGAAGCGCCACTTGAAATGAAGGCCACCGCGGCGCCTCAAATCCGCGGGCGATGACGCGTGCGCGTTCCCTTGCTCTCGGCTTCGCTGCTCGCTACATCACCGCCGCACATCCCGACATTTTCCCGAGACATGACAGACCCATGAACGGCCGCCAATTCATCTATCACATGCAGGGTCTCACCAAGATCTACCCGGGTAACCGCAAGGTGCTCGAGAACATCCACTTGTCGTTCTATCCGGACGCCAAGATCGGTGTGCTCGGCGTCAACGGTTCCGGCAAGTCGACCTTGCTGCGCATCATGGCCGGGATCGATACCGATTTTGCCGGCGAAGGCTGGGTGGCCGAGGGCGCCCGGGTCGGCTATCTGCCGCAGGAGCCGGCGCTCGACGAAACGCTTGTCCGTTCGCGAAAACGTCATGCTCGGCGTCGCCGCCAAAAAGGCACTGCTCGACCGCTACAACGAGATCGCCGCCAACTACTCTGACGAGACCGCCGACGAGATGGCGAAGCTGCAGGACGAGATCAACTCCAAGAACCTGTGGGATCTGGACTCCCAAGTCGACCTCGCGATGGACGCGCTGCGCTGCCCGCCGGACGACGCCGACGTGAAGGCGCTGTCGGGCGGCGAGCGCCGCCGCGTCGCGCTGTGCCGGCTGCTGCTCGATCAGCCGGAGCTGCTGCTGCTCGACGAGCCGACCAACCATCTCGACGCCGAAAGCGTGCACTGGCTCGAAGGGCACCTGCGGAACTATCCGGGCGCGATCCTGATCGTCACCCATGACCGCTACTTCCTCGACAACGTCACCGGCTGGATCCTGGAGCTCGATCACGGTCGTGGCATTCCCTACGAGGGCAACTATTCGTCGTGGCTGGTGCAGAAGCAGAAGCGGCTGGAGCAGCAGGGCCGTGAGGAAGCCGCGCACCAGAAGATGCTCGAGCGCGAGCAGGAGTGGATCGCTTCGTCACCCAAGGCGCGGCAGGCCAAGTCCAAGGCTCGTTACGAGCGCTACGAAGAACTGCTCAACAAGGCCAATGCGAAACAGACCCAGGCCGCGCAGATCATCATCCCGGTGGCGGAGCGGCTCGGCAACAACGTGGTCGATTTCAGCGAACTCAAAAAAGGCTACGGCGACAACCTGCTGATCGACGATCTTACCTTCAAGCTGCCGCCCGGCGGCATCGTCGGCGTGATCGGACCAAACGGCGCGGGCAAGACCACGCTGTTCCGCATGATCACCGGCCAGGAGAAGCCCGACGCCGGCTCCATCAAGATCGGCGAGTCGGTGCAGTTCGGTTACGTCGACCAGTCGCGCGACGCGCTCGACGGCAAGAAGAACGTCTGGGAAGAGGTCTCCGGCGGCAACGATCAGATTTTGCTCGGCAAGAAAGAGGTGAACTCGCGCGCCTACGTCTCGGCGTTCAACTTCAAGGGCGCTGACCAGCAGAAGAAGGTCGGCCAGCTGTCAGGCGGTGAGCGCAACCGCGTGCATCTCGCCAAGATGCTCAAGTCCGGCGCCAACCTGCTGCTGCTCGACGAGCCGACCAACGACCTCGACGTCGATACCTTGCGCGCGCTGGAGGAGGCGCTGGAGGACTTCGCCGGCTGCGCGGTGATCATCAGCCATGATCGCTGGTTCCTCGACCGCATCGCCACCCACATCCTTGCCTTCGAGGGCGACAGCCACGTCGAATGGTTCGAAGGCAACTTCCAGGATTACGAGCAGGACAAGATGCGCCGGCTGGGTGAAGACTCAATTATGCCGAAGCGGATCAAGTACAAGAAGTTCTCCCGGTAGCTGCACATGAGCGGCCGACGATGTAGGCGGTCGGGCGACACTGGCAATTCAAGGCTGCGAATCACATATCATCTTGCGACAAGAGCGGCGTTGTGACCGCTCCTTAATCTTCCAGGAACTCACTATGTCGATGGCCGCCGACGAGCCGATCCCTCAGAGAGAAATAAAACGCCTGCGCCCGCTGCCGCAGCTCATCTTCGCCTCGCGCTGGCTGCAGCTTCCGCTCTATCTCGGCCTGATTGTGGCGCAATGCGTCTATGTCGTGCTGTTCCTCAAGGAACTGGTGCACCTCGTATTCCCACACGATGAGCTTCACCGAGCAGGAGATCATGCTGGTGGTGCTCGGCCTCATCGACGTGGTCATGATCTCTAACCTGCTGATCATGGTGATCGTCGGCGGCTACGAGACATTCGTGTCGCGGATGGAACTGCAGAAGCATCCCGACCAGCCGGAATGGCTGTCGCACGTCAACGCCAGCGTGCTGAAGATCAAGCTCGCCATGGCGATCATTGGCATCTCCTCGATCCATCTGCTGCGCGTTTTCATCTATGCCGGCCAGCTCGGCACGGAAACCAGCCGGTACACGGTCGAGGGCGTGCAGTGGCAGGCCATCATCCACGTCATCTTCATCTTCTCGGCGATCGGCATCGCCTATGTGGAGAAGATCAGCCAGGACACGTATGCGGCCGGCAAGAAGGCGCACCACTAGAGGCAACGTGGTGCGTGCGTTCGCTAGCCTCTTGCTGGCGCTCTGCGTGTCGTTCCAGGCGCCCGCGGCTCTTGCCGACGCGGCGTTCGATCATTTCATCCAGTCGCTGTGGCCGGACGCGCAAAAGCTCGGCGTATCGCGCGCGACGTTCGATGCGGCGACGCGCGGGTTGGAGCCTGATCTCACGCTGCCCGATCTCGTGTTGCCCGGCAAAGCCGAGCGGCCGCAGCCGCCACAGGCCGAGTTCGTGCAAACGCCGGCCGACTACCTGCGCGAAGCGACGATCGCTCGACTTGCAACACAGGGCAAGAAATTGTCGGAGCAGCACCGCGCGACGCTCGCGGCGATCGAGCAGCGCTTCGGCGTGCCGCCGCACATCATTCTGGCGATCTGGGGCCGCGAGACCGCATTCGGCGGCCACATGCTGCCGCACAACGCGATCCGCGTGCTGGCGACGCAGGCCTATCTCGGCCGGCGCAAGGACATGTTCCGCGACGAGTTCCTCACCGCGCTGAAAATCCTGCAGGAAGGTCACGTCAAGCTCGCAGACATGAAAAGCTCCTGGGCCGGCGCGATGGGGCACACGCAATTCCTGCCGACCGAGTTCTACAAGCACGCGATCGACATGGACGGCGACGGCAAGCGCGACATCTGGACCTCGGTGCCGGATGCGCTGGCGTCCGCGGCGGCGCAGCTTGCCGCCAAGGGTTGGCAGCGCGGCAAGCGCTGGGCCTATGAGGTGAAAGCGCCGAGCGGTATCGACTGCACCATCGCCGAGCCGGCCGTGACGCTGCCGGTCGGCGAATGGGTGAAGCGCGGTTACGCGCCGGCCTACGGGCGCAAGCTTTCAGCCGACGAGATGAAGGAGAGCGCCTCGCTGCTGATGCCCGAAGGCACCTACGGTCCGGCCTTCCTGACGCCGAAGAACTATTTCGTCATCAAGGACTACAACTTTTCCGATCTGTACGTGCTGTTCGTCGGCCATCTCAGCGACCGCATCCAGGATGCGCGGCCGTTCGAGGCGCCGTGGAGCAAGAACACGCAGCTGCGCACCGCTGAGGTCGAGGCGATGCAGCGTGTGCTCACGGCGCGCGGCTTCTACAAGGACAAGATCGACGGCCGCGCCGGCATGCTGACGCGCTCGGCGCTCGGTGCGTATCAGAAGGCGAACGGGCTCAAGCTCGACTGCTGGCCGACCGCCGCTGTGCTCGGGCACATGCAGGGCCGGGCGAAGGACTGATCATGCGCGCAAACAAAAACCCGGCGACGCGGGGCGCCGCCGGGTCTTATCGTGAGAGGACGATCATGTTACGGGCAGAAGTACCGCGGCCGGCTGTAGCCGACCAGGTTGCCGTACGCATCGAAGCGCGGCCGGCGCGCCCAGTAGCCGTTCGGGCAGGCGACGGGGCCGGCCGCGTAGTAGCCGTCGTAGGCCACATAGCCGGGCTCCACCGCGTAGCCGGCGTAGGCCGGCCGCGAACTCGCAATCGCACCGCCAACGATGGCGCCAACTGCGAGGCCGCCGATTACGCCGGCAGCCACTGCACCGCCACTCGGGCCGCGCCTATACCTATATTGCGCGTCCGCGCTGCCGATCGAAGCAACGACGAGCGTTGTCAACGCGACAAGTGCGAGAATAGCTTTTCTCATGGGTCGTTTCTCTCCTGAATGCGCCCGGCCCAACGCCGATCGCGGGTATCGAGACTGCGGTATCGAGACTAGTGACTAGGGCAAAAGAATAGCCGTCGCAATTTGTGAAAATCTTAATGGCGAGATCGTGGCGTTGAACCGCGACAAAACCCGGCATTCCAACGCGTGCGGAATGCCGGGTTGGAGCTTCGCGAGCTGAACGTCAGTTCAGCTTCCGCCCGCCAACGGCAAATCAGTAGCAGACACGGACGCGGCGGACCATCCAGCCGTAGCCGTCCCAGATCCGCTCACGACGCCAGTAGCAGGGTGGACCGTAGTAGGCCGGGCCGGCGCCATAGTAGTAGGGGCCCGGACCATAATAATACGGGGCGGCATAGGCGCCGCTTGCGATCGCACCGAGCGCCAGGCCCCCGAGCACGCCGGCAGCAACGGCACCGCCGCCGTACCAGCCGCCGCCGCGCCAGCGGGCTTCGGCAGGGGTCGGTGCGGCAATTGTCGCAACCGCAATAGTCGCGGCAACGGCGAGGGCAGCCAGTGATTTCGTCATGGGTACCTCCACAATTAGCCGAAAGAGCAACGCGCTTCTTGCAGCAAGAGTTCCGTTGTGGTCTTGCGGCAAAAGTTCCGCTATGGGCGCTGAACGCTCACTGAACGTCCGCGCCTGAAAGCCGCCATGATTGGGCGAGGATGTGATGCGTGCTGTTACTGGGCGCCGAGGTAGGCCGTTGCGTCAATTTCGACCAGACACTCGGGTGAACCGAGTCCGCTGACGATACACGACACGCGGTGCGGCGGATCGCCGGTGAAGTTGGCGAAGTAAATCTCGTTCATCGGCTGCCAGTCAGCGCGACTGGTAACGTAGACCGTGCACTTGACGATATCCTTCATAGTGCCGCCGGCTTCCTCGATCAGCGCACGAATGTTGTCGAGCGCCTGCTGCGTCTGTGCGCGAACGTCACCAGCGACGAACCGGCCGTCGCGGTCGACACCGACGCAGCATACGAACATAAATCCGCCCGCGAGCGTGGCCTGCGCGAATGGCAGTTCGCTTCTGTGGACGCGGTTCGAATAGATTGCAGTTTTCGGCATCGACGCTTCTCAAGGTATCGGCAACAGCGGTTCCTTGCCCTTGTGCAATTGCATGTCGACGGCGGCGAGCAGCGCTGCGGTGCCCGCGTAGTTGCCCATCAGCAACACGAGGTCGACCAACTTGTGTGGCCCGAATAATTTCTTCGTCGCTGCGAAGGTCTCGGACGTGACCGTATGGTCGCGCCAAATCTGCCGGCCGAGTTCGATCACCGCGGCGTCGGCCTCGTCGAGGCCTGCGGTGGCGCGGCGATGCTTGATGACATCGATCACGTTCGCCGGCACGCCCTCCTTAAGCGCCTCCGGCTCATGCGCGACCCATTCAAACTGACTGTCCATCTCGCGCGCGGTGGTGAGGATCGCGATTTCGCGAATGCGCGGCGAGATGCCCGCCTCGAAACGCAGATAGCGGTTGATGGCGCCGAGCGGCTCGGAAATCTTGCTGTAGAGCCGGGCGCCGGCCGGCCCGTGCAGGCCGACGATGCTCGCACCCGGTGTGTTGGCGCGATCGTACGTGCGTTTGCCCGCGTCATCGAGATCCTCGCGTCGCGGCAACGGCAGGCGCATCCCGGATTGCGGGTCAATGTCCGACGGCATGTTACGTCCTTTGCTGGAGTTTCGGTGTTGCAGCCGCTATTTCGCCGGCAGAGCCGACATGCCCTTGAAGACAAGCTTCTGCATACCGCGCGCGGTTTGCGCGACGTAAAGATTGCCTTGGGAATCGGTGGCGATGTGGTGACCTGCGCCGATGATTCCCGGCGACTGGATCGCACCCACGACTTCGAGCGTCTTGCGGTCCACGATCGCGATATCCTTCTCCGCCCCGACATAGAGAAACTGTTGCTCCGGGTCGGCGGAGAACGCCAAATTGCGGGCAAATGGTGTCGTAGTACGGATCAGCTGCTTGATGTATTTGCCGTCGCTGCTGAACATCTGTACACGCCGGTTTTCCCGGTCGGCCACGTAAACCGTGCCATCCTTCGCCACGCGAATGGCGTGCACGACGTTGAACTGCTGCGGACCCTCGGCGTCAGGAAAAGATTTCGGCGCCGTCACTCTGCAATTGTCGTCGCCCGCCGGTTTGTTGCCAAATGCGCCCCACATGCGCTTGAACGCGCCGGTGTCGGCGTCGAACACGATCACGCGGGTGTTGCCATAGCCATCCGCGACGAACACCTCATTGGCCGGCGCGTGCACCCAGGCGTCGGCAGCGCGGTGCACATTGGCGGTGTCGGCGTTGCCTTTGCTGCCATCGCTGCGGCCAACCTGCATGACGAATTTGCCATCCGGCGCGAACTTGAGCAGCGCGTCGTCGGCCACCGGCTTCAACCCGAACAAGGCGAGTGCTGCGCA
This sequence comes from uncultured Alphaproteobacteria bacterium, assembly GCA_963787955.1. Lineage (GTDB taxonomy): Bacteria > Pseudomonadota > Alphaproteobacteria > Rhizobiales > Xanthobacteraceae > Z2-YC6860. Next base: position 55,668 of record CAWBFG010000025.1, read on the forward strand.
GTAGTTGCCGCCGATCCAGACAAAACCCTTGGCGTCGATGTGGATGCCATGCTCGCGTTGCGGCCAGTCAAAGCCACTGCCATCGCCGCCCCAGGATTTGACGAAGTTGCCGGCAGAGTCGAACACCATCACCGGCTTCGCGGCCATCGCGGCTTGATCCTTGAGCGTGCGCGGCCGATGCAGCAGCCAGACGTTGTCCTGCACATCGATGGCAAAGCTCGAAGCGTCGCCGATCTTCAGCTGCGGCGGCACCTTCGGCCAGGACGGATCGACCTCGAACATCGGCAGGCTGCGCGAAGGCGCGGACTGCGCCAAAGCTGGTGCAGCGGGAAGCGATGCTGACGCACCGATCAGGCAAGCGAACATGAATGCGGGTCGCGAAATTGTGAATGTCATGACGTCGCCTCCTGTGGCCGGAACTTGTACATCGGAGCGGCCATTATGCGACCGAGCGTAGCGTGGATTTCGTGCCCGCTCCATCGGGGTCCAGTCGGTATTGGCGGCACGGCAAGGAGGTTCCCATGAACGAGATCGACCGTCGCGATTTGATCCTGGGCGGTACCGCGCTGGTCGGCGTGGTCGCTGTGCCACAGGCCGCCGGCGGCGCTGATGCCGGACTCGCGCCGGCAACCGATCTTCTGGCGAGCGTGCGCAGGTTCACCTCGATGCTCGATGCGGACAAGCGCAAGGCCGCTTCGTTCGCCTGGAGCGGCTCCGAGTGGCGGGAGTGGAACTACTTCGGTGTCGGCGGCTTCATCAAGCCGGGCCTGCGGCTCGAGCAGATGGATACGACGCAGAAAGCCGCCGCATGGGACGTGCTGGCCGCCGTGTGGTCGCCGTCCGGCCTCGCCAAGGCGAAGAACGTGATGACGTTGCAGGATGTGCTGGCGTCGATGGGCAACGGCGCGGGCGTCCGCTCGTCAGAACGGTTCTCGGTATCGGTGTTCGGCACGCCGGCGGAAGCCGGGCCCTGGGGGCTGCGTTTCGAGGGCCACCACCTCACGCAATCGGTTGCGGTGCGCGATGGCCGTATCGTGTCGGTGACGCCGTCCTCGTTCTCGTCGTATCCCAATCGTGTCGGCTCGGGAAAATACGCCGGGCTCAATACGCTGAAGGACGAAGAAGCGCTGGCTCGAAAGCTCGTCGGTGATCTCCGGCCTGAGTTGCAACGCCGGGCGCGGCTCTCGAACAACGCGCTGAGCAACATCATGTCGTATGCCGGACGCGAGCGCGCCAACGCGAAAAAAGTCGGCGTCGCCGTCTCCGAGTTCGTATCGGCGCAGCGCGATTTGTTGTGGCAATTGGTCGAGACCTACGCGGTCGATCATTTGCCGTCGCCGCTCGCCGCAGCGCAGCGTGCGCGATTACGGACCGGCGACCGCGAGGCAGTGCATTTCGCGTGGTATGGCCCGAACACGCCGGAGAAGGCGTTCGGCTATCGCATCATCGGCGACAATTTCGTCATCGAAATGGGCTCGGTCGATGACGCGGCGCAGCACCTGCATACGATCTACAACGACCTTGGCAACGTGCTCGGTCGCGCCTAGCGCGTGATCCCGAAAAGTGGGAACCGGTTTCGGACAAGATCACGCGCAAAGCAGAAAAAGCAGAAAAGGCTACGATTGCGGGATCGGCACCTCATGCACCTTCATGCCGAGCGCGACCGAGGTGTAGTAGCCCAGCAGCACCAGCACCTCAGCAATGCCGTCACGGCCGATCGCCTTTTCGATCTCGGCAAAGTCCGCGTCCGATAGCTTGGTCTTGGTCGCCAGCGCGGTTGCGAAGCGGTGCACAGTGCTCTCGTGCGGATCAGTAAATTTGGGGTCGCGGCCGGCGAGAATGGCGTCGATCTGGTCCTGCGTCAGCCCGGCGGCCTTGCCGGCCTTGATGTGCGCCTGCTTGACGTATTCGCCGTCCCAATGCTGCGCGATCACCAGGATGCCGATCTCGACCTCGCGGGTCGACAGCGACGAGCGCTTGTTGAGGAACGTGCCGATGTGCTCCATGCCGCTGGCGACGGTCGGCGAGTGAATCCAGATCTTGTAGGGGCCGAGGATGCGGCCGCGCCCGGCGACCAGCTGGTCGAACACGGTCTTCTGCTCGGCGGTGAGCTTCTCGGCTGGAATTTCAAGCGTGCGGTTCATGGCTGTTCCCCGACGGAGTGACGGACCGCGGGAAGCCTAGCACGTCAGGACAGCGCCGAAAGCTTGAGCGGCTCCGAGGGACCAAGCCAGAGCACGTGATCGGTGTGATCTTTGAGCGCGTTGCCGGTCTCGGCATGCGCAAAGATCGTGAGACCGTGCCGGTTTTCGATGAGCCAGGGAATGACGGCCGCGAATTGATCGGTCGGAACGGTGAGCTGGCAGCTGCCGCGCGGATGCGGGCCGACCGGCTTGTCGTGCATCCGCCCGATCTTCACACCGAAAGCTTCACCGGCCGACGTGCAGAGCTTGTGCGCCTGCTCGCGCGTTTCAGCATCGAAATAGACATGGGCATGATAGCCGGTAATGGCGCTCATTCAGCTTCGCCTCATTCAGCCGCCGTCTGCGATGCCTGAGCGGTGAAAAAGCGGTTGACCGGCCGCGGCAGCCCAAGATTTTCGCGCAGCGTCTTGCCCTCGTACTCGCGGCGGAACAGACCACGATGCTGCAATTCCGGCACGACCTTTTGACAGAAGTCGTCGAGGCCGCCGGGCAGATAGGGAAACATCACCGTGAAGCCGTCGCTGCCTTCGGTTTCGAGCCACTCTTCCATCTCGTCGGCGATCGTTTTCGGCGTGCCGACCATCGCGAGTCCGGAATAACCGCCCATGCGCTGCGCGAGCTGGCGCACTGTGAGGTTGTCGCGCTTGGCAGCGGCGATCGCGCGTTCTCGCCCGCTCTTCGACGCATTGCTTTCCGGGATTTCCGGCAATGGTCCGTCGGGATCGAACTTGGACGCATCGGTGCCAAGCGCAATCGAGAGCGAGGCGATCGAGTTGGCATAGTTCACCAGGCTGTCGAGCTTGGCCCGCTTGGCTTTCGCCTCTTCAACCGTGTCACCGACCACCACGAAGCAAGCCGGCAAGATCTTCATGTGGTCGCGATCGCGACCGAGCTTCGCCATCCGACCTTTTACGTCGGCATAGAATTGCCGTCCCGCGTCGAGGCTTGATTGCGCGGTGAACACCGCCTCCGCGGTTTCTGAGGCAAGCTTGCGGCCGGACTCGGAGGCGCCCGCCTGTACGATCACCGGCCAGCCCTGGACCGGACGCGCGATGTTGAGCGGTCCGCGTACCGACAGGAATTCTCCCTTGTGCCCAAGTACGTGCATCTTGTCGGGATCGAAGAACACCCCGCTGTCAACGTCGCGGACGAAGGCGTCGTCTGCCCAGCTGTCCCACAGGCCGGTCACTACATCGTAGAACTCGCGCGCGCGTTCGTAGCGCTCGCCGTGCTCCATATGCTCGTCAAGCCCGAAGTTCAGTGCTGCGTCAGGGTTGGACGTGGTGACGATGTTCCAGCCGGCGCGTCCATTGCTGATATGGTCGAGCGAGGCGAACCGCCGTGCGATGTGGTAGGGCGCGTCGAACGTGGTCGAACCAGTGGCGACCAGACCGATGTGCGTGGTCGCCTGCGACAGTGCCGACAGCAGCGTGAACGGCTCGAACGAAGTGGCGGTGTGGCTGCGCTTGAGCGCATCCATCGGCATGTTGAGCACCGCCATGTGGTCGGCCATGAAGAAGGCATCGAATTTGGCGCGCTCCAGCGCCTGGATCGATTGCTTGATGCGCTCATAGTTGAAGTTCATGTCCGGCCACGCGCCGGGATAGCGCCAGGCGCCGGTGTGAATGCTGGCCGGCCGCATGAAGGCGCCGAGATGGAGTTGGCGGGAGGGCATGGTTGGTCCGTCTGAGCTAACTCGTTCAGGAGCGAATATAGTGACGTCGTATTGGCAGGGAAACCGGTGGGCCGCATTTCAAATGGCGCGGCAAATTCAATCTCCAAGTCGCCGGTCCCGCGGCAGAAGTCTGTTGTGAAAACGCGCCGGGGAGGAATAGTCTAGGAAAAAACATAAGGGAGGCGCCGATGCGCAGGGTGACGTTTGTCGCCGCTTTGCTGGTTGCTGCCAGTTCTGCGGCTGCGCAGGACTATCCGGCGCGGCCCATCACGATCGTGGTTCCGGCCGCCGCTGGCGGCCCGACTGACACGGTTTCGCGCGTCACGGCGCAAGCCATGTCGAAGGCGCTCGGCCAACAGATCCTGATCGAGAATGTCGGCGGCGCCGGTGGCACCATCGGCACCGGCCGCGTGGTGCGCGCTGCGCCCGACGGCTACACGCTGTTGATCTTCCATGTCGGGCTGGCGACAGCGGCCACGCTCTACCGCCAATTGCCTTACGACACCAAACAGGCATTTGCCCCGGTCGGACTTATCACCGATGCGCCGATGACGATCATTGCGCGCAGCGATTTCGCTCCGAACACGCTTGGCGAACTCATCCCCCATCTCAAGAGTTGAGAAAAAACGACGATCGGAAATGCCGGGATCGGCTCGGCAGCACATCTGTGCGGCATGCTGTTCATGTCGGCAACCAAACTGCAGCTTACGACCGTGCCGTATCGAGGCACCGCGCCGGTGATGAACGATCTGATCGGCAAGCAGATCGACATGGCGTGCGACCAGGCGACGAATACCACCGGCCCGATTCTCGGGAAGCAGATCAAGGCGTACGCCGTCACCACCAAGTCGCGGCTCAAGACGCTGCCTGACGTCCCGACTGCCGACGAGGCTGGTCTCCAGGGCTTCGAGCTCAATATCTGGCACGGTCTGTTCGCGCCGAAGGGAACTCCGCCCGCCATCGTCCAGAAGCTTTCAACCGCGTTGAAGGCGGCTCTGAAAGAGCCGGACGTGGCGAAGCGCTTCAACGACATCAGCACCACCCCGGTGGGAGAGAATCGTGCCACGCCGGACGCCGCGCAGGGGACGCTGGTGAGCGAAATCGATCGCTGGGCGCCGATCATCAAGGCGGCCGGTCAGTACGCCGACTAGAGAAACGAGAAGGAAAGGCGTCAGTGGGAATGCAGGGAGGCTGAACACAACGCGGCCTGCTCGGGGTGAGCAAGGCGAACGAGGGGGAAAATTGCAATGACGACTGTGGGAATGGGACGCATCGCCGTCCTTGTTTCGGCTTTCGCTCTGATTGGAACAGCTGCGCCGGCCCAGGATCAGTATCCTTCGAAGCCGGTTCGCATGGTGGTGTCGTTCGCCGCCGGAGGCCCGACCGACATTGTCGCGCGGGTCATGAGCGCCAAGATTTCCGATCTGCTCGGCCAGCAGTTCGTGGTGGAGAACAGGACGGGCGCGGGCGGCAACACCGGCGCTGCCGACGTGGCAAGGTCGCCGGCCGACGGTTACACCCTGTTGATGTCGACGGTGTCCACCCACGCCATCAATCCCGGCTTGTACAGGAAGATCCCATACGACGCGGTGAAGGACTTCGCGCCGATCGGACAGGTCGGCGTGACACCGATCCTGCTGGTGACGCACCCCTCGGTCGCCGCGACCGACGTCAAGGGTCTGACCGCACTGCTCAAGGCCAATCCGGGCAAATACACCTACGGCTCCTCCGGCGTCGGCTCGATCCTTCATTTGTGCGGCGAGCAGTACAAATCCATGGCGGGCGGGCTCGACATCACGCACGTACCCTATCGCGGCTCCTCGGCATTGATGAAAGATCTGATCGCCGGCCAGATTTCGATGGCGTTCGACGCTACGCCGAGCGCGGGTCCTCAGGTGGAAAGCGGCGCGATCCGCGCGCTCGCTGGCGGCATGGCGCAACGTCTGCGCACTTTGCCCAACCTGCCGACCATGCAAGAGCAGGGGATGCAGGGCTACGAGTGCTACACCTGGAACGCGATCCTGGCGCCCGCCGGCACGCCGCAGCCGGTCGTCGATCGGCTGAGCGGTGCCGTGCAAAAGGCGATGGAGGATCCGACGGTAATCAAGCGCCTGCAGGATGTCGGCGTTGATCCGACGCCAGGCCGCGGGCCCAAGCAGACCGCCGACTTCATCAAGGCGGAGCTCGCCAAGTGGGCGCCGATCATCAAGGCGTCGGGCGCGCAGGTCGACTGACGGCGAAGCGGGCCTGTATCGGGTGCTGTGGCGCGAGCTGGATCATTTCTGTTCCGGCTGCGTTGCGCGGCGGGCCTGCTCCACCAGGGCGGGGGGGATCTCGTAGAACTCGGCGAACATCCGCGCGGTCTCCTCGCCGGGGATCGGGTCGAAGTCGATCTCCAGCCGCTTCGCCTCCGCCTGCAGGCCCGGATCCTTCAGCGCCGCCAGCATGGCCTGGCGCAGCGCCGCGAGCCGTTCCTTCGGTACGCCGGGCGGCGCGGCGAGCGGCCGCGCCAGCTCGGTCTGCGGGAAGATCACGTCGGCTACCTTCTTCTGCTCCGTCGACAGCAGCGTGTACAGCCGCGTCGCGTCGCCGAAGTAGGGCACCGCGCGATCGCGTCCGAATTGCACAATGGTCTTGAGCTCGCCGGCCTTGACGTGGATGTCGAAGGCGCTGCGCATCGAGGATTCAAAATTGCCGCAGCTGCCATCCACTTCGCCGCGCATCATGGCGAGCGATACATCCTTGGTGCCCTTGTAGCCATAGACGACCCGCAGGTTGGCGCCGAGCAAGTTCTTAAGGAACAGCGGATGCTGGCTGGTGATCGCGGTCGGCGATGTCGAGCCGAACAGCACCGTTCGCTTCGCGCCGATCAAGTCGGGCAGGTGCCGGATATGCTGGCCCGCTCCTTTCCAGACGCTGCAGCTTGCGATGTCGCGGTGCAGGCTGCCGACCCACTCGAATTTGCGCGGGTCATAGGTCGCCGCCTTGTTGCCGAACAGCGGCTCGAGCGCCGTCGATGACGCGAACACGCCGAGCACTGTGCCGTCCTTGGCGAGACGTTGAACAGCGAGTTGGCCGCAACCATCGAGCCGGCGCCGGGCACGTTCTGCACCACGATTGAAGGATTGCCAGGGATCTGCTTGCTAAAGTAGCGGGCGAACAAGCGTGCCGTGGTGTCATAGCCGCCGCCGGCGCCGAAGCCGACGTGGATCGTGATTTCCTTGCCGCTGTAGAAGTCGCGACGGGGTCTGCGCGTGCGCCGGTCGTGCAGCGCCGGCGGCGAACAAGCGCGAGCAGGGCGCACCTTGCCCCAATAGCCTTCGCGGTCTTCCTCATGGTTCTCTTCGGCGTCGCCGCGATTCTCATTGCGCGATGATGTTGGCAGCCTTGATCACCGGCCCCCATTTGGCCATTTCCGCCTTGATGAAGTCGGCGAATTGCTCGGCGTCGATGCCACCACCTCGAGGCCCAAGCTCTCCAGCTTTTGACGCATGTCCGGCTCGCGCAGAACTTTGACGGCGTCGGCGTTCATTTTTTCCACGATCGCAGGCGGCGTCTTGGCCGGCGCAAGCAGCCCGTACCACGACGACACGTCGAAGCCTGGCACGCCGGATTCGGCGACGGTCGGCAGCTCCGGCACGGCGGAGAAGCGCTTGCCCGAGCTTACGGCGAGCGCGCGCAACCGCCCCGCACTGCACATGCGGCATCAGCGAGCCCGACGTGTTGAACATCATGGTCAGCCGGCCGGGGATGAGGTCGATGATCGCGGGGCCGGCGCCGCGATAGGGAATGTGCGTCATCTCGAAGCCAGCCATGCGCATGAACAGCTCGCCGTTGAGATGCGGGGAGGTGCCGATGCCGGACGAGCCGAAGGTGACGTCGCCCTGGTTTGCCTTGGCGTAGAGCGATGAATTCGGCTGACCGATTTCGCCGGCGAGGTGTTCGGCACCACCAGGATGTTCGGAAACGTGCCGATCAGCGTGATCGGCGCGAAATCGGCAACTCGGGTCGTAGGTCAGCTTGGAATAGAGAAATTGGTTGGTCGCGAACGGGAACGCGGCAAACAGGATGGTATAGCCATCCGGCGGCGATGTTGCGCGCCCGCTTCGCTTCCGACATTGCTGCCGCCGCCGCCGCGGTTCTCGATGACCATCTGCTGGCCCCAGATCTCGGACAGCCGCGCACTGAGAATGCGCCCGACATCGTCGGTGCCGCCGCCGGGCGGGAAGGGCACGATCAGCCGCACATGGCGCGACGGCCAGGACGCCTCGCGCGTTTGGGCGCGAGCCCGCAGGCCCGGTGCCAAAGCCGCCGCGGCGGATGTCGCGAGGAGCTGCGGCGTGTGATCATCGCGGACTCCCTAAAACGCTCGGTTGCTACTTCTGCTCGATTCCCGCTTTGGCCCGCACCTCGGACCACTTCTTGTGTTCGGCTGCCATGAACTGCGCGAACGCCTGCGGCGTAGAGCCCTTCACCACGGCGCCGATCTTGGTCAGGCGCTCGCGGATCGGAGCCTCCTCAAGCATCTCGTTCAGAGTCTTGTTGAGCTTGGCGATGACGGCAGGCGGCATGCCCTTGGGCCCGTACAGGCCGTACCAGGTGGCGACGTCGTAGTTCGGCACCACGCCGGATTCGATCACTGGCGGAATGTCGGGCGTGGTCGGGAAGCGCTCCTTGCCGGTCACCGCGAGCGCGCGGACGTTGCCGGATTGGACTTGGCCGAGCAGCACGGTGATGGTGTCGATCACCACGTCGACGTTCTTGGACAGCAGCGCCGCGAGCACCTCGGGCGACGTCTTGTAGGGGACATGCAGCATGTCGACGCCGGCATTCTGCTTGAACAATTCGCCGGCGAGGTGCTGCGTGGCGGCGAAGCCCGGGCTGCCGAACGAGATCTTGCCGGGATTGGCCTTGGCGGCTGCGACCAGCGACTTGATGTCCTTGTAGGGGGAATCGGGCCGCACCACGATGAACAAGCCCGCGGTCGCGATCTGGCCGATCCAATCGAATGCGCCCACTGGATCGTAGCGCATGTTCCTGGTGATGACCGAAGCGATGATCTGGCCCGCGGTCTGGACGCCGAGCGTGTAGCCGTCCTTGGGGGAGTTGGCGACGGCTTCATTGCCGAGCACGCCGCCGGCGCCTGGCCGGTTTTCCACGATCACGTTCTGGCCGAGCTTCTCCTGCATGCGCGCCGCAAGGATGCGCGCGATGATGTCCGAGCCGCCGCCGGCGCCGAACGAACTGATCATCTTGATGGTTTGCGTGGGGTATTCCTGCGCCGCGGCGGGCGAGGTGAGCGCAGCAAGGCAGGCAGGCCGCAAGCGCCAAAGTCCATTTCATCATTGGTTTTCCTCCCGAATGGGCAACGATAGGGCCGCCATTCGCGGGGGTCAATTTGAGTGGGCAGGATGCGGCAATCGCGCCGCGCATTCTGTCGTGCTAGGTTGCGCGCCAACTGACAAAGACAAGGGACGGAACGCATGACCAGGATCGGGCGGCGGACATTCATCAAACATGCGGCGGCGGGCGTCGCGCTTTCCGGCGGACCGGCCGGGCATGCGCCCTCGCGCAAGAGGTTTATCCCAACCGGCCGGTGAAGTTCATCGTGCCGCTCGCGCCGGGCGGCGGCATCGATTTCATCGCGCGCGCGGTCGGCAAGTTCATCTCGGCGCCGCTCGGCCAGGAGGTGGTGGTGGAGAACCGCACCGGCGCCGGCGGCACGGTCGGCATGGACGCCGCGATGAGGAGCCCGCCCGACGGCTACACCGTGCTGATCACCAACGACAACGCGGCGAGCGCGCCGCACGTCATGAAGCTCGCGCACGACTACATCAAGGAGCTTGAGCCGGTGATCTTCCTGGCGCGCCAGCCGACCGTGCTGTGCGCGCATCCCGATCTCGGCGTCAAGACGCTGGCGCAGTTCATCGCGCATGCCAAGGCCAACCCGGGGCTGGGCTACGCCACCTCGGGCGTCGGCACCAACCAGCACATCCTCGGCGAATGGTTCAAGCGCGAGACCGGGCTCAAGCTCGACCACGTGCCGTACCGTGGCGCCGGTCAGGCGATCAACGATCTGATCGCCGGCCACGTCAAGTTCGCCCTGCTGGGGCCGACCGCCACCGTGCCGCACTACCAGGCCGGCAAGCTGCATCTGCTGGCGAACTCCTCCGCCAAGCGCCCGCCGTACATCGCGGACGTGCCCACGCTCGAGGAATCCGGCTTGAAGGGCGTGGTGCTGGAATCCTGGTACTCCGCGTTCGTGCCGAAGGGCACGCCGGCCGCGATCGTGACGCGGCTCAACGCCGAGATGGGCAAGGCGCTGGTGGACTCCGCCATGAAGGAAGCCCTGGTGCGCGGCTCGATGGAAGGCGCCGGCGGCCCGCCGTCGGTGCTCGCCACCCAGGCGCGCGAGGATTCCGTCAAATACGAGCGGTTGGTGCGCGAACTCGGCATCAAGCTGTCGAGCTGATCGATCACTTCACTTCCGCGAGCAGGTTGGCGTCGCGCGCGAGCCGCCATTTGCCGTCCTGCTTGCGCAGGATGCTGAGCGTGTAGCCGGCGCGGCGTACGGTTGCGCCGCCAGGCGGCGTCATCGTCATTTCGATATGGTTGCGGATGTAGGCGACGTCGCCGAGCATCTGGATCTCGCGTATGTCGCTTCGTCCCTCCATGCGCACCGCACCCATGCCCTTCGACATTGCGGCGAACGCCTCCTTGCCGAACGGCTCGCGGCCGGGAACCATGAACACCACGTCGTCGGTCATCAGGTCGAGCACGGCCGGAAGGTCGCCGGCCGCGCTCGCTTTCATCCAGGTCGCGACCAGGTCGCGGATGGCGCGTTCGTCGTCGATCATGGGGTTCCGCTCCTGAGGTGGGTTGAGCCGTGTGGATAAAGATCGCCTCGGCAGATATGACTCTTTCTTCAGCAGGGAATGACTCCGGTTTAGGCCCTCAATGCGGCGCCATCCGATGCGTTCGCCCGACGGTATGAATCCACCAGCGGCCAAAGCGCAGCAGCAGGCCGGGAAATTGCCGAAAAGGGCGACAGGGAGCACGACTGGCGCGGCACTTGCTTCTGGCTGGAGGCCGGGTCCACTCGTGCCAACACAACAAACGCCATGTCGAAACCGACCAACTCCGACGGGGCGCCGCGTGCGTGTGATGCGGCGTCCGAAACTGCTGACTCGCGGCCCGAGTCCGGGCCGTCGCACGCCCGCCGGCCGCGCGCCGTCACGCTGTTCATGGCGGTCAGCCTCGCTGCGTTGACGATCGTCAGCGTGGCGCTCGCCGGCGAATATCACTCCAACCCGTGGCTGCTGTCGTGGATCCCTGCGACCTGCTGCGTCACCAACGATTGCTGCTGGCAGGTCACCGAACGCGAGCTGAAGTCGCTGCCGAACGATCAGTGGGAGGTGATCTCCACCGGCCAGGTGCGAAACCGCACCGACTGGTCGCCGGACGGCAAGTTCTATCGTTGTGCCTGCGATTATGACGCCACTAGCCGGCACTGGGTCCGGCATCAGGGCGCCAACACGCGTTGTATCTTCGTGCCGATGCGAACCGCAGGGTTGTAGCGAGCTTAGTTGGAAATCTTGCCGCCGACGTAGAGCGACAGCCAAATGAAGGCGGTGAAGCAGACCAATACGACCGCGAAAGTGGAATGACGAAGAAGAAGTACATCACCGTCAGCCCGGTGAGGATGTTTGGGCCGGGCCGGCTGCGGAATCCGGTGGCGAGGACAGCGAAGTAGATCAGCGTTTCGAGAGTGACGGCGGCAAAGACAAAGCGGCGCATAACGGCAACCCGTCGCGCGCCAGCCTATCGGGTTGACTTGTGCAGGCCCAACAGCTTGCGCGCGCCGCTGACCACGAAACCAATCGTGGCGAGCCACATCATGATGGCGCCGATGCCGAACACGGTGCGCCCGATGCCGGCATTGGCCGGGCCGCTCAGTCCCACCACCGAACCGGAGAACGTGCGCTCGCCGCCGCCGCATCCGACCCAGCTGCCGACCATCGCTAAGCACGCGAAGATCGCGACCCCGATCAGGTATTGCGCGACGCGCAGCCAGCGCGGCGCGCAACGGAGCGGGCAATCCGGCGTCGCCCGCGCTACTTGTGTTTCTTTTTCTTCTTGTGCTTTTTCTTGTCTTTCTTCTCTGCTTTGTCTTTTTTCTTCTTCTTCTTTTTCTTCTTGCCGCCGTCGTCGTCCGCAGCATCGTCGGGATCGGCGTCCGGCGTTGCTGCGGCGTGTAGTTCGATAGGCTCCGGTTCGGCGCTCGCCCGATCGCTGCGCGCTTTTGCTTCGCGCTCGCGCTCCGTCTTGTAGTCCTCCCAGGCCTCGAAGATGAGGTGCAGCCACGGCATCACCTCGTCGACCGAAGGCAGCCGCCCGGGCGGGCCGGCCTCGCCGCGCGGACCGGGGGAGCCCTGCGGGCCCGGCTTGCCTTGTGGGCCAACCTCGCCGCGCTTGCCCTGCACGCCGGGCTTGCCGCGTGGACCGGCTTCGCCGCGCAGCCCCTGCGCGCCCGGCTTGCCGCGCGGCCCAGCCTCGCCGCGCGAGCCTTGCGGGCCGGTCGGACCCGCCGGTCCCACTTTGCCGCGCGGCCCTTCGGCACCGGGCCGTCCGGGATGACCCTGAGGGCCAGGATTGCCACGTGGGCCCTGCGGCCCCGGTGGCCCGCGCCGCTCGAACGCTGCGTCGTCGGCCATGACGCCCCCCCTGTCGATCTCGTCGTTTTGTTCATTACAAACTTCGTTGTCACACTCAATTCAGCGCGGCGCCGCGGTGGATAACGCCCACCAGCGCACCGGCAGCGTTTCCCTCTCGCCGACCGAGACTGACACTGCGGCGTACCAGTCGCCGAAGGCGCGCCCTTGACAATGTTCCCGTTTTGTTCAAACAATCAGAAGTTGCGTTTTATGAGGGGGCGTCGTCATGTCGATTGAAATCTTCGTTCTGTCCGACCAACGGCTGAACTCCATCGCCGAATGGAAGGCGCCGTGAGCCATGCATATCGACCTGGCGCGCCACGTGGTGCGGACGGCGTTTCGCAGCAGCCGCGAACTGGGCGGCTTGCTGGGTGTGCTGAAGGCGCACTGCGAGCCGGAGGAATACGAGGGCTACGCCAGGGCGATCGCAACGGTCATTGCGTCCACCCAGCTGAAAATCGTGAATCAAGTGACGTCATCGCTGCCCGAGCTCGAAGCTGAAATCGAAGCCGTGATCGCAAAATATGACCGCTATCTTTGATGAGGGCGCGCCAACGGCCGCTGTGGTGCCGTCATGCTGATCGCCATGCGGGTTCTGAAGGTCCGCGAGCCTGGCGGCGACATCGAGATGGCAATCCGCCTGTTTGCGCCGGCCCGAGATGGCCAGGCCGAAGGGTGCCGGTTCGAGATCGACTGGCCAGATGGGCACGACGTCAAGACAATCTACGGCGTGGACAAGTTTCAGGCGATCCATCTTGCGATGCAATGCATCGGCGTGCTGCTCTACACCAGCGAGGCACACCGGTCGGGAAAGCTGTTCTGGGAGGAGCCCGGGCGAGGTTACGGATTTCCGGTGACGAAAAACCTTCGCGATCTGTTGGTTGGTGACGATCGCCGGTTTGACGGACCTTGATCGTGGTCGTGCCGGGAAAGTCCGATGGATTTCGCAAGGGCTCAACCCATCCTACCGGCTCACGCTTGATTCTGGCGGCAAAGGATAGCGGTTCGCTGCGCGCCGCTATCGCGGTTGTCCGTCCTCGAACTCGCGGTGAAAAATCTCGCCGAGCGTGACGTAGAAAAAGCCGTTCAGTCGCCCGATCGGGTCGAGCTTCTTCATGTCGATGTAGCCATTCGTCATACAGGCCGGATCGACGTGCATGTACACCACCTCGCCGATCACCAGCGGATGCCGGTTGGGGCCGAGCTCGATCACCTGACGCAGCTTGCACTCGAAATGGATCGGCACCTCTTTGACGCGCGGCGGCTTGACCTTGACGCTTGGGATCGGGGTCAGCCCGGTTTTCTCAAACTCACAGTCCTCCTCCGGGATGGCGTTGGCCGAGTCCACCATCTCCTTCCACACCGGCTGCGTCACCACGTTGAAGCAGAACTCGCCGGTCTCGCGCACATTTTTGAGCGTGTGCTTCTCGCTGCCGTCGGGGTTGCGCGCGATCGTGAGCGAGATCATCGGCGGGATGACGCACACCACGGTGAAGAAGGAGAACGGCGCCAGGTTGGTGACGCCCTTGGTGCTGATGGTCGAGGCCCAGCCGATCGGCCGCGGTACCACGGCGCCGGTGAGCAGCCGGTAGACCTGGCGCTTGTCGATGACGGTGGGATCGAATTCGAGATAGGAGGACATGGCACGCGTCCGCTTTGACAGGCGCGGCAGCCTAGAGCCATCCCCGGTTCAATTGAACCGCGATGGCTCCAGATTTTTTCGAGGTGGCGCATGTCCCTTTCGGCGAACCGGCGCCCACCCCGGATCAAGTCCAGGGCGGGCTTTCGCCGGGACATGCGCTAAGCCGGGACATGAGCTAGCAGGTCCGCCGGCGGTGCGGAGTGAGCGCCGGCCCGGCTCCGCCGGGCGCCCAGGCGGTGGGTGGAATTCCTGCAGCGCGCGCCGGAATCGTGCTATCGAGCCTTTTGCCCCAAGGAGAACACATTGGCCGACACCTCGAAAACGGCTTCGGCCGAAGCCCAGTTCAAGAAGGCCCAGCGCGAGCAGGACGGCAAGAAGGCCATGGCCGAATACGAGGCGGATGGCATCGCGATGCGCGCCAAGACCGCCAAGCTCCGGGCGCTGCGGCTCGCCCGCGACGCCAAACTCGCAGCTGCGGCGGCGGCAAACCCAGCGCCGAAGAAGCCGGCCAAGAAGGTCAAGCCGAAGGCACCGACCATCTCGGCGTTCCACCGCGATCAGGAAGGCAGCCGCAACCGGTAGCGCTATCGGTCGTGCGCGCGATTACGCCGCCTCGGCCGGCCTCACTGCCGAGCGTGCAAGCTTCGCCATCAATCGGTCGAAGCGGCGCCGATGCAGCGCGCCGTCCAACACGTCATAGTGCTGCGGCACCATCAGGCGAGGATTAAGCCGCTGCGCCCTCTCGAGGCTCGGTGGAATCAGCTGCGGCGCGCTGTTAAGGATCGGCGGCGGCAGATGCACGTGGAAGAAATAGCTCGCGAACAGATCACCGCTGAACATCAGATCATGGCGCTTTGAGTAGAAGCCACAATGGCCGAGCGTGTGGCCGGGCAGATGCACGACCCGAAGCCCGCCCCAGAACGGCAACTCGTCGCTGTCGGCAAACGGCACGTCGATCGCGGCAGGCCGGCCGACCCGCAGCACTGCGCGGCCGACGCTCTCGAGCCGGCCGCACCACAGGTTCACGCCCGCATAGGGATACGTGCCGTCGATATGCGCCTGCTCCAGCGGATGCGCATAGATCGGCGCGCCGGTGAACGCCTTGGCCCAGGCGACATTGCCGGCGTGATCGAGGTGGCCGTGCGTGAGCAGAATCGCCTTGATCGCGGTCGGACCAAGGCCAAGCTGCTTTAGCCGGAAGCGGATCAGCCAAGGCTCGCCGACGAGGCCAGTGTCGAGTAGCACCGCATCGCCGGCTGCGTCGACCAGCAGATGGCAGACCCCCATGACGCCCCGAATGGCGTGTATTCCGGCTGGAATATCGCGCACCGTGCTTCCCCCGTACCGTGCGACCGTGGCTAAAGACTGTGGCAGCAAGTGGCCCACACACGCGAAGCGACGTGCCGGAATGAGCGGCAGGACGCTTGCTGCCGCCCGCCACGCTCCGCATGATTGGCCATGATCAAACTCGTCCTGGGGAGGACAGCATGACGCGTACTATGAAGCCTGCCATGGCTGCAGCGGCGCTCGCACTCGCTGCGTTCGGCGGGCCCGCAGCGGCACAGCAGAAAACCCTGAAGGAGCGCCTCCACGGCACTTGGCATTTTGTCGTCGCCGAGGTGACTGCGCCGGACGGCAAGAAGTCGTTTCCGTTCGGGCCGACGCCGCGCGGCATGGTGATCTTCACGCCGGCGGGCGATTTCATGCAGATCCACATCGCCAGCGAGGTGCCGAAGATCGCGAACGGCAATCGGCTCAACGCCACGCCGGAGGAATACGCCGGCATCATGCGCGGCACCATCGCGCAGTTCGGCACCTACACGGTGGACGAGGAGAAGAAGACATTCACGATGAAGTTCACCGCGTCGACGTTCCCGAACTGGGAGGGCACGTCGCAGACCCGAACGATCGACAAGTTGACGGATGAGGAGTTCATCAACACCAACCCGCAGGTGGGGGCGGGCAGGGGGAGTGCGTATAATTTGTATAAGAGGGGAAAGTAGCGGACGCAGCGCTCAACAAGCCGGAGTCCCACCATGGCCAAACCGCCACACAAGACGCGCATCGACCGTCACAAGGACGGCAGCATCCGCGCCAAGGGAGGAACGCGCGGCGGAACGCTCGATGGCTACTGGGAGTGGTTTCGCAAGGACGGCACCAAGCTGCGCTCCGGCCATTTCGACATGGGCGAGCGCACGACCTATGACGCGAAGGGGAAGGTCTACAAGGTGACGCGGTTTTAGTCCGCCTTCGAGTTTGCTGTGCTCTGTCCGCGCGCTGCTCAAAGCTTCTTTTTGTAAGCCGGCGCCAAGGGAGTCTCCTTCAGATATTTGAGATGGACGAACCCAGCGTGGGTGTTTGAGCCATCAATGTCGATCGACGCCCACGGCGTCAGGAACCTTGCGCCGCCGTCGGCGATGATCGCGCGCTCGCTCCGCGCCGAATAGGGGATCGCTCGTACGTAGACCTTTCTTCCGTTCTTGAGGACGTCGATTTTCTTGCCGTCGGTGACACTGGGGCGGTCGCGCAGAGTTCAACTCGCCGTCGGTGCTCGCGACCTCGGTCGGAAAGCCGAGTTCGCCCTCCATCTTCAGGTCTTTGCGCCATTGATCGATCGGCACGAGGGGGCCGGGATCAGGCTTCTCGTCGATCGCAATGTCATGATGCGCGACGATTTCCAAGATGTCGGCATATTCTCCGACAAGCTCAGTGAGGATTTCTTTGCATGTCGCGAACTGGCGAGGATCGAAGGGGGCCCAATGGTTCACCCGGCCTGGCGTATAGGCCAACGCGTCCTTGGTGGCAGCCGCATCCGCCACCTTTGGCGACAGGTAGGTCTTGGTCTTGCGATCGTAGCCGTAGTACCAAAATCCTTTGTTGAAGTAGCCGTGCTGGCCCAAATTGATGAAGGATATTCCGATGCTGTCTTCGTTCAGCGAGTTGCTGTTGGTGACATCGCCGCTTTCCTTCCAGTTGCTGCGGCCGGCGTGCGTAGCCCTGATCGTGAACGGCCGGGACTGATAGGGTTCCCCGTCGACATCGATCAGCACATGGTAGGAGAAGCCCTTTTCTCTGAGCGTGTCGACGGCGCTCTTGAGCGTCGAGCCCGCCGAATAGTGCAGCACAATCCGTTTCGGCTCGATCGATTGGTTGGTGTATGACGGATTCGTGTTGTCCGCGGCCTTGGACAGGTCACGCTTTTTCACATCCTTGATCCAGCCGTCCTTGATTTCCATTGTTTGCCCCCCGAGTCACGGCAATCTTTACTTTGCGCCGACACAACCGCGAGATTGCCAACAGCCGCACAGGTTGTACAGTCATTCGCGCTTGGTCCGCGTTGCGTGGCGTTGATCGCTCAACAGGGGGACTCATGGCGAAAAAATCCAAGTCCAAGTCAAAGTCGAAGGCGAAGCGAAAATCGTCGAAGGCGAAATCGAGAAAGCGAAAGCAGAAAGTCCTCAAGCCGACGCTGCGCGCCAAATCGAAGAAAGCCAAACTCAAAGCCCGCCGCGCCAAGCCGAAAGCGCCACTTGTCGTCGGAACGATCGGCGAGATTATCCAGATCGCGGCCAAGTCGTCGATTGCGAAATACAAGTGGAAGGACCGCGGCCGCGCGCCACTCGGCTACACCAAAGGCATGGCGCTGGCCTTCGCGCGTGTGTAAATGGAAGGCCGGCGATCCCTCCGCCGTAGTGATGGCGCAGGCCGCGAGCGCCGCAAACAAAGATGTGCTTGGCCACTACGAGGATCAGTTTGCCGACGTCGGCATGGATAACAGCACGGATGGCTCGGCGACGCTTCGTCATCTTTTCGCGCTGCTGATCGGGCTCGGCATGCGCGAAAGCTCGGGCCGTTATTGTGAGGGACGCGACAAATCCGCCAACAACAAGGAAGCGGACACTGCCGAGTCCGGCCTGTTCCAGACGAGTTTCAACGCGCGCACCGCAAGCTCGCTGTTGCCCACGTTGTTTGAGGCGTACTCCGCTGATCCGTCCGGATTTGTCGACGTATTCAAGGAGGGCGTGACAGTGAAGCCGGGCGATCTCGACAATTGGGGCGACGGGCTGGGCCGCGAATTCCAGCAGTTGCAGAAGGAATGCCCGGCCTTCGCGGCGGAGTTCGCCGCGGTTGGCCTGCGGTTCATCCGCTCGCATTGGGACCCGATCAACACACGCAAAGCCGAATTGAAGACGGAATGCGACGACATGCTGCTCGCGGTTCAGAACGCCGTGGATGCGTCGCCGCAACTCTGCACGGCGCTGGGATAGGAGAAACAAGGGCGGGTCGGATGGCGCCGCCGGCTACGACCCGCTCACCTTGGCGTGGATCGCGCGGCAGTGCCGTACCATGTTGTCGTGCGTGTCGACGAACTGCTTCAGCGGCGTCTCGATCTCGTAGAAGTGGATGTTGGCGATGAAGCCGTAAATCCCGGCGTCGATGCTGGTCGGCGCATCGCTATGCATGAATCCGCTCGCAGGGATGAGATTGGCGAGCACCGCGAGGTCGGCGAGACCACGCGCCATCGCGGCGTCCGGCTGATAGCGGCCGATGCCCTGGAAGTGGTAGCGCTGGGCGTTGTACTCCTTCGCCTTCATGAGGCCCTCGTCGGTGAGATTCGGATGCTCGCGCTTGAGCGCGTCGCGGAACGCCGGCCAGTAGCGCTCGTCCTTCCAGCGCGAATACGACATCACCCAGTAGAGGTCGTCGAGCATCCGGGTGACCATCAGGTTGGTGGCACGCTGCACCGCAGTCAGCGCGGCATCGAGCGTCACGCCGTATTTGCGGGTGACATAGGCGATGATGGTCTCGCTGTCGCCGACCGTCTCGCCGTCGTCAACGATGTAGGGCAATTGCCCGCGCGGCGCCTTGGAGGCGTCGAAGATGTGCTCGTGCGTGAACGGCACGCCGGCAAGCCGCAGGAATGCGTACACCTTCAGGCCGTAGGCATTGTTGTCCGCGACGCCGAACAGCGTGGGATAGGAATAAAGCGTCAGCATTGCGGCATCCGTCGTGGCGGCTGGGCCGAGCGTAGCGCAATGCGGTACGTGTGCCAGGGGCTTGCCAGCCGCGCGCGTCCGCCGGACACTGCGCGCGACCTCAACATCCGGTAAACCCCATGACCCTGTCCCGCCGCACACTTCTCGCCACGCTCGCCGCTGCGCCGTTCGCCACGCTCGCCTCGCGCTCGGCATTCGCCGCCTATCCCGACCGGCCAATCCGGCTGATCGTGCCGTTCGCACCCGGCGGCAACGCCGACCTGGTCGGGCGGCTGCTCGCCGAGACCATGGCGCCGTCGCTCGGCCAGAGCCTGGTGGTGGAGAACCGCGCCGGCGCGGGGGGCAGCCTCGGTGCCAGTGCCGCCGCCAGTGCCACGCCCGACGGCTACACGCTGCTGCTCGGCTCGAACGGGCCGCTGACCGTCAATCCGTTCATGCAAGCCAAGCTCGCCTACGATCCGCTCAAGGATTTCACCGCGGTCGGCCTCGCCAACCTGGCACCGCACGCCATCGTGGTGAACCCCGCGGTGCCAGCCATGACCGTCGCCGAGCTGGTCGCGCTGTCGAAGCAGCGCGACATCACCATCGCCACCTCCGGCACCGGCAGCGCCGGGCACATGACGCTGGTGCGCTTCATGACCGCGACCGGCGCGAAGCTGACGCACGTGCCGTACAAGGGCGGCTCGACCCCGGTGCCCGACACGCTGTCCGGCGTCGTCAACGGCATCATGACGGAGATGTCGACCGCGCTGCCGCACCACAAGGCGGGCAAGCTGCGCATCCTCGCGGTGGCCTCGGCGACGCGTTCGCTACAGGTACCCGAGGTGCCGACCATGATCGAGGCGGGACTGAAGGATTTCCTCGCCGCGAGTTACGTCGGCCTGCTGGCGCCGGCGAAGACGCCGGGCGACATCATCGCCACGCTGCAGGGCGCGCTCGTCAAGGCGCTCGCCACCAAGGTGGTGCAGGACCGCTTCCTGGCGACCGGCGCCGAACTGGTGCCGGAGCCGCTGCAGAACTCGAAGGGTTTTGCCGCCTATATCAAGCGCGAGTTCGACAGCACCGCCGAGGCCGCGAAGGTGGCGGGGCTCAAGCCGGAGTAACCCCCGCGATCAGCGCCGCAGCGGGAACTTCGCGCCATTTGGCGCATTGTCGCCGGGCTTTTCACGGTGCTGGGGTCAACACGCTCGAAAAATTTGGGAGGAATTCATCATGCGATTTCTGTCAGGACTTCGTTCAGGCTTGATCGCGCTCATCGCCATCGTTGCTGCCGCCGGCATTTCGTCGGCCGCCCATGCCGACAGCGGCACCATCCGCATTTCGTTTGTGAAGGCCGGCTGGATCATCGGCGGATCGGCCGGCAGCGGCACGCTGACCTTCCGCGGCCGGAATTACCCGCTGGCGATCGGCGGCCTGAGTTATGGTTTCACCTTCGGCGGATCGCAGACCAACCTGGTCGGCACGGTGACCAACATTTTCCGGCCGTCGGACGTCGCCGGCGTTTACGGCGCGGCCGGCGCTGGAGCAGCGGTCGGAGCCGGCGCGCAAGCGATCGTGCTGCGCAACGAGAAGGGCGCCGTGCTGACGCTGTCCGGCCGGCAGGTTGGCCTGATCGCAAGTGCGGACCTGAGCGGCCTGGCGATCTCGCTGCAGTGAAAGCCCGTTCGCTGGCTGAAGCGGATCGATCGGCGGTTAACTCCCTCTCCGGCCGCGTCCCGCCGAGGAATGAGGGCGCGGGGCGGGCCCTTAGCGCGGCTGGGGTGGGCGAGCGCGGTAATCGAAAGCGCGGGTTTCAGGCGCAGGCCCATTTCAATCGCCGAACACGATGAGGGCCCAGAACAGGGCCAGCGGCACGCCGGGCAGCGCGGTGGCCATGAACGCCAATTCGGCGCCGTCGGTCGGCGCGCGCAGGAGCGAAATTCCCGACCACAGCAGGCCGAGCATCAGGCCGAAGACCAGGATAAAACCCCAGGGAATGGGATCGAGCGGCAAGTCCCAGTTCTGCAGCCAAGTCGTCACCATCACACCCAGCATCAGCGCGGCGAACGCCGCGCCCAGCGCCGCGATACACCGCAGCAGCCGGTGCGGCGCGCCGGCTGCGCTGATTTGAGGCGGCATGTCGACGTCAGGGCGCATGCGATATGGCTACTTCGCCTGGATGACTGCGGTGACGTCGACCTCGATGATCATCTCCGGGAACGCCAGCGCGGCGACGCCGATCAGCGTGTTGGCGGGGAACACGACGCCGCCCCAGGTGTCGCCGACGCACTTGCCGAGCGTAAGGCGGTGGCGCAGGTCGGTAATGTAGGTGGTCACCTCGACGATGTCGGCCATGGTGGCGCCGTGGTGGGCGAGCACGCGCTTCACCTTGTCGTAGGAATAGCGGCACTGCTCCAGAAAATTGCCGTGGTGGCGGATGTCGCCGCGCGCTCCGTTCTCATCCTCGGCGCCGACACCGGCGAGGTAAACGAACTTGGCATTGCCGATTCCGGTCACCGTTACCGCCTCGGAAAAGATGCCCTTGGTCCAGGCGCTGTGGGTGAATTTCTCGATTTTGATGCCGCTTTGTTGGGCGTGACTCGGGCCGCTGATGAGTGCGAAGGCGAGGATCAGGAAGAGGTTTCGGATGATCTTCATGGGGCCTCCAGGGCCGGCAGAAGGTTGTACGGGGACGTCGAGCCGGCCGCAACTGCCACACGATAGCTCGCTCAGCCGTCTCGAGAGAGGGGGGTGAGAGCGCAGCAGCCTTGCTTGTAGTTGATCGGGGTTGAGCGAAGCGAAACCCGCCCGACGCATCTCAAACGCGATGGTTCGCTGCGTTCAGGCCACCCCTGCGCTTCTGCCAGGTCCGCGGTAACATGCTGCACGGATTGTTCTATCGACGAGCCCTGTGGCATGACCGGCTTCCGAATTCGCTCGATGGCGGCGCACGAGGTCGCGCTGGCACTCGACTGGGCGGCGGCGGAGGGATGGAACCCCGGCCTGGCCGACCAACGCCCGTTTGCGTCGGTCGATCCCGAAGGCTTTCTGGTCGGCGAACTCGATGGAGCGCCGGCGGCCATCATCTCGGTCGCGAACTACGACGCGCGCTTTGCTTTCCTCGGCTTCTATATCGTGCGGTCCGAGCTTCGCGGGCGCGGCCTCGGCCTTCGCGTCTGGGAGGCCGGCATGTCGCACGCGGGCGCGCGCACCGTCGGCCTGGATGGCGTGGTGGCGCAGCAGGACAACTATCGCAAGTCCGGCTTCAAATTCGCCTACAACAACATCCGCTATGGCGGCACCGCGCCGCGTCTCGCGGCGCGGCCAGCGACCGTGCCGTTGTCGCAAGTGCCGTTCGAGACAGTCGTGGGCCAAGACGCGACGGTGTTTCCGGCGGCGCGGCCCGCGTTCTTGCGCGCTTGGCTGACCACGCCTGGACATATCGGCCGCGCGCTCCTGCGCGACGGGCGGCTCGCAGCGTGGGGCGTGATCAGGCCGTGTCGCAGCGGCTGCAAGATCGGCCCGCTGGTGGCCGACGACCGCGCCGCGGCCGAGGCGGTGTTCGCTGCGCTTGTCAGTAATGCAGGCGGCGAGGTTTTTCTCGACGTGCCGCAACCGAACACCGAGGCTGTGGCGCTCGCCGAGACGCATGACTTGAAGCCGGTGTTCGAGACCGCGCGAATGTATTCCGGCTCGATCCGCGACGTGGCGCTCGAGCGGGTGTTCGGCGTGACGACGTTCGAGTTGGGTTAAGGGGTCGCGCGCATCGGGATTCGCCTGCCGCTAGATCCTCGCGCCGCGATTGTAGGCCTCGATCAGTTGATTGTAGTCGCGCAACAGGCGCGCCGGGGAGCCTTCGACCATCCAACCGCCACCGCCGCCGAGCATCATCTTGTCGCCCTGGCTGTACGGCACCTTGTCGCGGATGCGGCGCATCGCCTGCTTCGCGGTGGTGAGATACGACTTGGCGCCACTGATGAAGAACGAGTCGATCTTGGCGTCGCTGTCGGCCGCAAACTGCTCGGTCGCCTTGACCAGGTTCTCGTACTCGTTCAGCGCCTGCGTGATCGCCGCGACGTCGGGCTTCGCGCTGTCGTAGCTGCGCAGCAGGCGCTTGGCGTGGATCATCAGCGCTTCGACATGGTAGCGCGCCTTGCGGCCTTCGCCCTGCTCGATCTCGGCGAGTTTCTCCAGCGCGCGCCTGTCGTTGATGGCTTCGACGCCCGAGCGCAGCATCTTGTCGGCGTTCTCGAACGCGCCCCAGGCGGCGAGGAGACGCGGATGCAGCGCCTTGCCCTTCGCCATCCTGTCGTCCTTGTAGTTCTCCTGCGAGTAATAGTCGTCGGCCTCCTTGAGCAGCGGCTCGAGCTTCGACACGGCGTCTGCGTAGGCCGAGGCGGCGGCTTCGAGCGGGGCGTCGCGCGGCTCCAGCGCATTGGCCTTCTCGACGTTCTTTCGGCAATCCGAGGTGTCGTAGTCATCCACGGCACGGCTTGTCCTGGATTTCGCTTCGCTGATCCAGGCTGCGCTTGCTATGAGCGTCTAGCGCGGAGTGTGGGGCTATCATCGTCTCCGATCCGGCTCCTCCAATAATCAAGGAAGTCGTCGATCCGCTGTTCCGCCTTTGCAAAGGCGCGTTCCTGATCGACATCACGCACAGCCGTGAGGTCGCGCGGGAGTGGCGAGACTTTGTCGTCTCCATAGAGGTGAACTTGCCACTGGCCAGCATGATGTTTTCCATTGAGGACGTATCCGCAGTGTTGGCGCTCTTCGGTATCCATTGCCATCCTCCTTTTGAATCAGGCGACGCCGATCTGATCTGATTTCGCAAGATGGGCGCAACGCACGGAGCTGATTGGAAATTGACTTTTGTAGCTCCTTGTGAAGCGACGAATGATTTTGAAACAGCCGTGCTTGGCGAGCCAAGCCTGACAATAATGTGGAGACGGTCGAGTTGCGGTGACACCTTAAGGCGTCACCGCCTCGGCCGAGAAAGCGGACACTTGATTTTCGCAAAATTGCTCCTATTTGCCCGCTTTCACCGCGTTCCGATTTTAGCGTTCTATTGTGGGCTGCAGGCCATGAACGTGGCTGTGGGGCAAGCGAAGGCCCAGGGGGAAGACCAGGGCGACGAGCCCGAGTGTCCGCTTGGAACTGACGATTCATGATGTCAAGGACGTCATCGTTGGCGAACTTGCCGGTCGCGGCGAGTGGATCGTGGCAATCATCCAGATGAACTAGCGCGTGGCCGGTAAGTCGCAGGAGCTGATGTACCGGGGCGAGGCGCTCTTCAGATCATCGCCGATCATGCGCGGCTATTTCCCTGCCGTCGCGATGAAGGTGCCGAAGGGCAGAGCGCGAGCCGGAATGCGAGCAGCTAGCGACGCGGTTCGTCAGCATCTGGCATGTCGGTCGAGGACCAGGGCGCCTGGTCGATGGGCATCGGTGGCGGCAGCCTGCCTGCGCCGATGGGACGCGACAAAGAGCGCGGCTTCTCGATTTGCGAAGAGTTCGATCTGTCGTACTTCCCGGAACCGGCCAGCGATAAGGCGCTGCTGGCTCTAGCTCTGATGCGGGAAGGACGCGGATTGAACCATCCGGCGTATGCGTTTCTCTCGTTCTTTCGTGTGCTTGAGGTTGCAGTTCAGAGCGCGAACGCCCGCGTAGCCTGGATCGCCGCAAACGTTGCCACCGTGAAGGGCTTTCAGGTGCGCGAGGCGCTTGCTGAGTTGGCCAAGAAGGGCATCACCGACATCGGCAAACACCTGTACGAATTTGGCCGGTGTGCGGTGGCGCACGCGAACCGGACGCCCATCGTCGATCCTGACGATCCGGCGGAAATGCGCCGGATGTCGTCCGAACTTCCGATCATGAGGGCTCTTGCCGAGAAGGCGATTGAGGAAAAGTTAGGCGTCGAGACGAGCCACACGGTGTGGCGCAAGCATCTTTATGAGCTTGCCGGGTTCAAGAAGATACTGGGTGCCGACACCGTCGATCATCTCGTGCGAGGCGCGCCGATCACTGATCAACGCATGGTCAACATGCCGAACATCAGCGTGCGCATTCGGAAACGCGAGCCCTATGCACCGCTGTCAAATCTCGTCATCAAGTCAATCGGTCAGGTCGGCAACGTATTCCACGCGCGGTACGAGTTAGAGACCGGTGACGTGGTCTTTCGCTTTCAACTGGACTTCGCGGCCGAGCGACTGAACTTCTCAGTGTTCGACGACATCGCTGTGAGCGACACGGGCACCGCCGAGTCCGCATTAAGGATAGCGGAGGTCCGTAGGTTCGAGGATGAGTTCTTCGGCAACGGAAAACTGCAGATTTTCGATGCCGAGACGGACGAACTCATCGCTCGAAAGGACGCTTTCATTCCGATGAACATGTACCTGGACAAGGACGCGGCAGACGCCGAGGTGGCGCGATGGAAGGCTCTTGCGCAAGCGAGGCGCGAGCGTTCCGAGCGTTATGCAGATGAGATGAACCGCCTGTCGGTGCCCTACGCCGTCACAATCGTTTCGAGTGTGGAATTGCTTGTCCCGGATGTCGCTTCGCTCATCCGGGCTACGCTTGCTGCTCCTTCTATCGCTTTCTTACCTCATAAAACGGGGAGAATGGCGGACACTTATCAATTAGCGCGTTTCCAGTAGATAGCCGGCGGGCGCGACCGTCTTCGACGGTAAAAAGAAAATAGCCAGTGAATCTCATTCCGAGCATGTTTTGGGTTTCTATCGATACGCAGACGGTGGGTATTGTTCCGGTTTGGAAAATCCCCGCCCACCTGTCGTATGGTGCCGAAATCTTTGCAGTGTCTAGGTCTTGCCGAGGGATAGGCATCGTCTGCATGTAGCGAGCGATTAGCTCTCGATAGTTGGGAGGCATTTTGCCCTGTGCGGAAGCTTTTTCTGTCGATGTGATCATCGTTGCAATTGCGGCCAAGAGACAAAGTAGTTGTATCCGAGAATGCCCATAAATTGTTTTCCGGTTTATCTGTCTAGTTTGTTTTATCATGAGGCGCATCCGAATTGCTCCGCGATGACGAACTGCTCTGTAGCGCCTGCCGCGAAACTAGCGAAGTTGGCCGTTAACAAGCTGATTTGATCGTTAAAGGGATCGCGAAGCTGCGCAGGAGCGCGGTCAGGATCAGGCGCAAGAGAATCCTCAGCCAGGCGAGGAGCAGGCGGAAGTTGTAACCGACGGCGGTGAGGATTGCGTTGGCGGCATCGCCGTCTCGGCCCTTGAGATAGCAGCGCCCGAGATGGCCATCGTTCTTCATGTGACCGATGGCGGCTTCGATGGCGGATCGACGTCGTAGCTCGCGCTTGATGGCGCCGAACACGCCGCGCTTCTGACCGGAGATGAAGACACGGCGTGGGTTCGCCGTTTCGTGACCGCGGTAGCCCTTGTCGACATAGGCGCGCTCCACCTCACAGCCTGTGAGCTTTTCGGTCCCCTCAATGACGGCTGCCAGGGTATGGCCGTCGTAGGGGTTTCCAGGGAGAGCCTTGGCATGCAGTACGAACTGGCCGCCCGGCGCGCGGGCATTGGTGCTGACGATGGATGCCTTAACGCCGAACTCGTAGGGCGCGCTGGCCTTGCCCTTGCCGATGCATTCCACCTCAGGGGCATGGAACGAATACAGCTTCCAACCCCGCTGGCGCTGTTGCTGAGAGCGGATTTGTGAGGCGCACGACAGTGGCCAGGCAAATACGGCCTCAAGCTCGGCCCTGCCCACGATTTTGCGTCGGACATCACGGATGATGCGGCCCAGCCGAGTGCGCATGATGCGCAGTTCGCGACGGTGGCGATTGAACTGTTTGGCATGGGCGTAGCGTCCCGCCATCATGGCGGCGCGCTTGGCGATGCGCAGATAGGATTGCCGCAGCCGCACGCCGTACTTGCTAGCCAGCCGGTTCAATCCCTTGATCGCCGCGTGCAGCAGCTTGGCATCGGTCGGAAACGTGATCGCCTTGGGCTGCACCGTGGTGTCGACCGTGACCCGCTTGAGATCCCTGGCCCGCAGCGCGCCGCTGGCATGCGCGACCCGCCGGCTTTCGGCCAGCAACAGCTCCAGCTTGTCACCCAGCCGCTTGCGCCAGTGGCTCAGATCCGAGCGTTCGTGCGGGAACTCGTGCTGGAAAAACTCCTCCCCGGTGAAGTGTTGGAAATACGGGTCATGCACCCAGCGCTCGCAGACACCCTCGTCGGACAGTCCGTAGATGTGCTTGAGCAACAACAGCCCAATCACGAACCGGGTCTCAATCCCCGGCCGGCCTTTGTCGCTGTAGAGCGGCGCGATCTCGCCGTCGATCCACTCCCAGTCGATCTTGCCTGCGAGCTGCACCAGCGCGTGCTTGGTGTTGATGATCTGCTCGAGCCGCGCCCGGAACAGATCGCCAGATACCGTCGTCTCATGCTTCTTCGGCCGCATCGCTCCCTCCGATGCAGCCACAGAATCACGCCTGCCAATTCGAGGAAATCTTCAAAACGAAATTGCAAGCTTTCGGGCGCTCAGATCCCAAAACCTTGCGATCTCAAAACCACCCGGCGATTCAAAATCCGATTCTTGGTCAACGGCTTATCAGTTGTTCACGGCCAACTAGCGAGTAGCCCGGATGAGCGAAGCGAAATCCGGGATATCATCCCAAATGGTCAGCGGGGAAACATTGGATGTGTCCCTCCCGGATTTCGCATCGCTCATCCGGGCTACACTTGCTCGGCAGTAATGGTCTTGTGGGCGTCGAGGAATTCCTGCTCGCGTCCGGGCTTGATCTTGAAGCGCAGGATGTTGAAGGCGGTCATGGCGTTCCCCGTCGTTTCCGGAAATGCGCGGCGTCAGGGATTGCGACGGCGGGTCAAGCTTTCGCGCATCCTGTTGCTCAATTCTTGGAATTCCGCCACCAATTCATCGCAGGACGGCTTCGACGCTTCGCACAAGGCACTCATTCGAACAAAGATGTCATCCCCTTGTTGGACAATCGTTCGGCGCACGACGGCAGGATGTGCGGGATGCTGCGCGGGCGTAAACGACCAAATACTCATGGTCGTGCGATCTTCAACGATGAATTACGGTGACAGTGTAACGTGTCACCGCAATCACTACGGGCTACTTGCTGCGCGTCATTCCTTTCGTGTCTCAAGATACTTTTTTATATCTTCGTCCAACCGCGGGTCGAGCGTTTGGATCGTCTTGTTGAGATACTGCAGCCAAAATTCCTTTTTTTGGGCTTCATCCAGCTGAGCGTTGGCGAGCAAGAAATTGATCGTTTGTACGTCTCCAAGTGATCGATCGGCGACAAACTGTCGACCTATCAAAACAGGAGAAAAGACCAATGCCGTTGTAAGGAGGCCAAAATAGATTACTTCGTAGCCGTTGATGGCTGCTAGAAATTGGCTGGACGGATATGCAGAGTGAATGCCGTCAACGATCATCTTTAGCGGATAACCCAGTATAAACCCAATTCCGAGTCGGGAAGCGTTGCGGCCGCCTAGTGCAGCAACCACGAACTTCGCAATCTGAGAGTTAGATGCGAACATGGCGATTACCTAACTCTGAATCTCCCAACCCGTTTCGCGCGCGTTTCGATGAGCTCCTGCTTGAAGGGGGCACGGAGCATGTTCGTTCGCACGTATCTCAACAGTTCCGCGGTACCGTCTTCAGAGCTAAAAAGGCCGCCCCTTCTAAGTTCGATCAAGTTGGTGAGGAGCCACAGCGATAAAAGACCGATCAGATATCCCACCACAACAAATGACGTGGGATCATCATAGGCGTAGTAGTAGATGGCGGACACGACTGTCAGAATAGCCAACAAGTTCAAATTAAGATTGGCTGCCTTTACAAAGTACAGCGTGATCATTGCGCCCGAGACGCCTTGGTACGCTCTAGCGCAGAACTCGATCAATTTTTTAGCCACGATCTTAGCGCCGTACCAAGCTGCAACCATTGCAACGAGGAGAAAAAAACTCAAGGGAAATCCAATGCTACCAGAGTAACCACGGGAGCCACGCCGGGCCGCTCGCTTCGCGGCCGCCAGGCAGTCATCGGGTAAGGCCGTGAATACCACTGCAAGCACAATCGTGACAGCAACAATGAACAACAGGCGCTCAGCACTGCTGGCCCGGGCCCGAGAACTCTTACATGGTGAGAGCATGGATGGAGCGAAGATAGGGTGTCTCGATTCTCTGGCGGATTTCAACCGACGTTCGTTTCGAGTTCAAGTGCAATAAACTACTATAGCACCTTATTGCTCTCCTTCACCTTCTCCGCATCCACATACACCTGCCCGCCCATCGCGTTGAACTTCTCGCTCATCTGTTTCATGCCGGCCTCGGCATCGAGTCCCAGCGAAGCCTTCTCGTTATCGCCCAAACTCGCCGCATAATCCCGCACGTCCTGCGTGATCTTCATCGAGCAGAACTTCGGGCCGCACATCGAGCAGAAGTGCGCCACCTTGTGCGCCTCCTTGGGCAGCGTCTCGTCGTGGTATTCGCGCGCGGTGTCGGGATCGAGACCGAGGTTGAACTGGTCCTCCCAGCGGAAGTCGAAGCGCGCGCGGCTGAGCGCATCGTCGCGCAGCTGCGCCGCCGGGTGGCCCTTCGCCACGTCGGAGGCGTGCGCCGCGATCTTGTAGGTGATGACGCCTTCCTTGACGTCGTCGCGGTTGGGCAGGCCGAGGTGCTCCTTAGGCGTCACGTAGCAGAGCATCGCGCAGCCGAACCAGCCGATCATCGCGGCGCCGATCCCCGAGGTGATGTGGTCGTAGCCCGGCGCGATGTCGGTGGTGAGCGGCCCAAGCGTGTAGAACGGCGCCTCGCCGCACTCCTTGAGCTGCTTGTCCATGTTGATCTTGATCTTGTGCAGCGGCACGTGGCCGGGGCCTTCGATCATCACCTGGCAGCCCTTCTTCCAGGCGATCTGGGTCAGCTCGCCCAGGGTCTCGAGCTCGGCGAACTGCGCGCGGTCGTTGGCGTCGGCGATCGAGCCGGGCCGCAGGCCGTCGCCCAGCGAGAACGACACGTCATACTTGCGCATGATGTCGCAGATCTCGTCGAAGCGCTCGTAGAGGAAGATTTCCTTGTGCCGCGACAGGCACCACTTCGCCATGATCGAGCCGCCGCGTGACACGATGCCGGTGACGCGGTTGGCGGTGAGCGGCACGTAGGCGAGCCGGACGCCGGCGTGGATGGTGAAATAGTCGACGCCCTGCTCGCACTGCTCGATGAGCGTGTCCTTGTAGAGCTCCCAGTCGAGCTTGACCGGATCGCCGTCGCACTTCTCCAGCGCCTGGTAGATCGGCACGGTGCCGATCGGAACCGGCGCGTTGCGGATGATCCATTCGCGGGTGTTGTGGATGTTGCGCCCGGTGGAGAGGTCCATCACCGTGTCGGCGCCCCAGCGGATCGCCCACACCATCTTGTCGATTTCCTCTTCCACCGAGGAGGTGACGGCGGAGTTGCCGATGTTGGCGTTGATCTTGGTCAGGAAATTGCGGCCGATCGCCATCGGCTCGAGCTCGGCGTGATTGATGTTCGACGGAATGATGGCGCGGCCGCGCGCCACCTCGTCGCGCACGAACTCGGGCGTGATGAACAGCGGCACCGACGCGCCGAAGCTCTCGCCGTCCTGGCGCGCCCATTCGGCGCGCTCGAGCTGCTGCTTGCGGCCGAGGTTCTCGCGCTCGGCGACGTAGATCATTTCTTTCGTGATGACGCCAAGGCGGGCCCATTCGAGCTGCGTGACGGGCTTGCCGTCGAGCGCGCGCAGCGGCTTGTGCTGCACCGGGAAGGCGCGGGCGAGGTATTTGCCGGTGGCGTTGCCGTTGTCGACCGGCTTGAGCGGACGGCCGTCGTATTCCTCGACGCCGCCGCGCTCCTTCACCCACTCGATGCGGCTGCGCTTGAGGCCTTTCTCCACGTCGATCGCGACGTCGTTGTCGGTGTAGGGCCCGGTGGTGTCGTACACCGGCAGCGGCGGCTCGCCGGAGCCTTCCGACAGCGCAATCTCGCGCAGCGGCACGCGCAGCTCGGGCGCGGCCTCGGGCTTCGAGTAGATCTTGCGCGAGCCGACGATCGGGCCGGTGGTGACCTTCGGGGTCGCAAGCTCGGCTTCGGAGAGAGGCTTGTTCATTTGGATGCTCCCAGTGGGATGCCTGATGTTAGCGGAAATAGCCGTAGAAGGTCAGCACGGCGCCGAACGCGAGCCAGATCGCGCCCGCGATCAACGTGCCCGATGGGTGGCGCAGGAAGCCGCGGCCCCAGGCCTGCGTGCGTCCGGGCGCGACGATGCGGATCGCGCCGCCGATTGCCATCAGCCAACCGAGCAGCGTGATGACGACGCGCCAGTTTGCCCCCCAGACATTGTGCGTCAGGATGATGGCAACGCCAGCCAGCATGGTCAGGATGCCCGATAGATAGAGCAGCGCGCGGCTCTGAAGAAACTCCTCCGCCATCGACTTGAAAGCGGCCCGGTCGATGAACAGCGCGGCCGCCACCGCCAGCATCAGCGGTCC
Organism: uncultured Alphaproteobacteria bacterium; assembly: GCA_963787955.1. GTDB lineage: Bacteria > Pseudomonadota > Alphaproteobacteria > Rhizobiales > Xanthobacteraceae > Z2-YC6860. Next base: position 87,391 of record CAWBFG010000025.1, read on the forward strand.
GACCAGCCTGGCTATGAAGATGGAATTCTGCATGTCCTGTCCCTTCGCCGGCATGACCCGGATCAGGTTCAAAGGGTGCCGCACGAACCAGTGCGATCTCAGCCGGCTCCAACCGGCTCCCCTCGGAATCTGCCGCTAATGTAGGCGCTGGGGGGAGGTGGGTCAACGCGCGCTCCTTCACCTCTCCCCGCTTGCGGCCCTACTTCACCTCTCCCCGCTTGCGGGGAGAGGTCGACGCGCGAAGCGCGTCGGGTGAGGGGGACTCTCGAATAGAACGAGATCTTTGATACATGCCCCTCACCCCACCCTCTCCCCGCTAACGCGGGGCGAGGGAGTGAGAGGGCTGCATGTGTGCAGCCAATATCAGCCATGCGCGAACGCGCGCGTCCGGATCGGCATACTGGGTCACGTCGCTGACCACGGCGATGGAATCGGCCCCGGCGGCGAACACGCCGGGAGCGCGTTCCAAGGTGATGCCGCCGATCGCGACCAGTGGGATTTTTCCGATCCGTTTTTTCCAGAGCGCGATCTTGTCGAGCCCCTGCGGCGCGAACCGCATGACCTTCAGCGTGGTCGGATAGATCGGGCCGAGCGCGATATAGTCGGGATTGTGGCGCAGCGCGTTATCCAGCTCCGCGTCGTCATGGGTCGACAGGCCGAGCGTCAGCCCGGCGCGGCGCACTGCAGCAACGTCGGCTTCGGCCAGGTCCTCCTGGCCGAGATGGAGGTGCGCGGCTTTGGCATCGATTGCGGCGCGCCAGTAGTCGTTGACGACGAGCTTCGCGCTCGCCGCTGCGGCCGTGGCCTGGCGGATCAGGTCCACGGCTTCGGCATGGCTGACATTCTTCACGCGCAGTTGGATGGTGCCGACGCCGAGCGCAGCGAGGCGCGCGACCCACGCGACGCTGTCGACTACGGGATAGAAGCGGTCAGGATGCGGCATGCCAGAACGGTGTCCCGACCACGGGCGTTGACGGCGAAGCGAAATCGCGCGGTCCCATCAGGCCGGATTCATAGGCGATGCGGCCGGCTTCGACGCCGAGCCGGAACGCCTTCGCCATGTTGACCGGGTCGCCGGCCTTGGCGATCGCGGTGTTGAGCAGCACCGCGTCGTAGCCGAGTTCCATCGCTTCGGCAGCATGCGACGGCGCGCCGAGCCCGGCGTCGACCACCAAGGTGACGTCGGGCAGCCGCGCGCGCAGCAGGATCAGCGCATCGCGGTTGACGATACCGCGCGCGCTGCCGATCGGCGACGCCCACGGCATGATGACGCGGCAGCCGGCGTCGCGCAGCCGCAGCGCGACACTGAGGTCCTCGGTGCAATAGGGAAACACCTCGAAGCCGTCCTTGATCAGGATGGCGGCGGCCTCGGTGAGGCCGACCGCGTCGGGCTGCAAGGTCTCGTCGTCGCCGATCACTTCGAGCTTGATCCAGTTCGTCTCGAACAGTTCGCGCGCGAGCTTCGCGGTGGTCACGGCCTCGCGCACGCTGCGGCAGCCGGCGGTGTTGGGCAGCACGGTGACGCCAAGCTCGCGGATCAACTGCCAGAATGCGCCGCCGGCCTTGCCACCGGCCGCCTCGCGGCGCAGCGCCACCGTGACGATCCCGGCGCCGGAGGCGCAGATCGCCTGCTGCATGATCGCGGGCGAGGGATAGAGCGCGGTGCCGATCAGCAGGCGCGAGGTGAATGGCTTGCCGTAGAATTCAAGCATGGCGACTCTCACCTTTGCATCGGCGTGCACGCTCCATCCCGCTCATTCCCGCGCAAGCGGGAATCCAGGTCGACACGACGGATAGCGCAATTGGCCCTGGGTCCCCGCTTACGCGGGGACGAACGGAGCTAATGGTTGCCTTGTTGGTCATCATCAGCCTCCCTGGCGCGGCGCGATGATCTCGATCTCGTCGCCGTCCTTCAACGCGGTCGCTGCCCAGCGCGTGCGCGGCACCACGTCGTAGTTCAGCGCGATGGCGAAGTGCGTGCCCTCGTATTCGAGCTCGCCGAGCAGGCGGTCGAGTGTGGCCGCGGACGCTTCGACACGCTCGCCGTTGACGATCAGGACCATCGGAACACCTCGTTGTTGGTCTCTCCGCGCAGCACATGCGCGACCGTGAGCTCCGCCAGCGCCGGCGCTAGCAGAAAGCCGTGCCGGTAAAGTCCGTTGACGATGATGCGCGCGTTGTCGATCACGATGCGCGGCAGGTTGTCGGGAAACGCTGGCCGCAGCGCGGCGCCGATCTCGACGATGCGCGCCTCGGCGAACGCGGGATGCACCGCGTAGGCGGCGGTCAGGAGCTCGAGCGCCGAGCGCACGCTGACGCCGTCGTCCTCGCTTTCGATCGAGGTGGCGCCGATCATGAAACGGTTGCCGGCGCGCGGCACGATGTAGAGCGGCCAGCGCGGATGGATCAGGCGCACCGGGCGCGACAGCGCGATCTCGCTGGTCTCGACAACGATGATCTCGCCCTTCACGCCGCGCAGGTCGGGGCACACGTCGCGCGCGGACAGCCCGCGGCAGTCGATCACGGTGCCGTCAAGATCCTTCGGCTCCGGCGCGGCGTCGAATTCAATTCCAACACCCGCGGCGCGCAGCCGCTCGTGCAGTTCGGGCAGCGCACGCCGCGGCTCGACGTGGCCTTCATCGTGGAAGAACAGCGCTGCATGAAAACGGCCGGCAAGATCGGGTTCCAGGCTAGCAAGCTCGGTTGTATCGATATGGCGGTGCCCGTTGGCAAGCCGGCCGAAGCGCTCGAAGTCGGCGCGGTCGCGCGCATGCGCGACGACAAGGGAACCGTTGAACGGCGTCTGCGGGGTTTCGCTACGCCACAGATCGAGCGAGCGCAGGCCGAGCCGTGTCACCAGCGGTTCCGCCGCCTCGCTCTCGCAATACGGCGCCAGCATTCCACCGGCCCAGTGGCTCACGGCCTGCGTCATCGACGCGTCGCCGCGCTCGTACAGCGTGACCTTGCAGCCTGCTTTCGCAAACAGCAGCGCCTGCCAGGTGCCGGCGATGCCGGCGCCGATCACGCTGATCGGTGCCGAAGATTGGATCGTTGATGAGCTTTGGCGCATGTTCCGTCCCTTCGCCGGCATGATCCGGATCAGGTTCGAAGGGTCGCCGTCATGCGGCCTCTCAGCTCCTTGCGGAGCTCCCCTCGGAATGCGTTTAATCTAGGCCGGCTGGCGGGGGTGTCAATGCGTGCTGCGGAGGTGTGCCATGCGCAGAACTCAACGTGCCGATGGGCTTGATCGCCGCGTCTTCCTCGCCGGCGCCGCAGCAACGACGCTGATACCCAACGTGGGCCACGCGCAAATGCCGCCGTCAGTCGAAACGACGATCCTGAGCGAGAAAGTGGCGGCGTTCGCGTCCGGGTTCGATCTCAAGTCCGCGCTGCCGCTCGCGATCGGGCGTGCGCGCATTGCCTTCATCGATACCGTCGGCGTCATGCTGGCCGGCAGCCAGGAGAAGGCGGCCGAGATCGTGCGCGACATGGTGAAGGCGGAAGACGCTGCGGAAGTGGTCGGCGTCGTCGGCAGCGCGCTGCGTACCTCGCCGCAGCTCGCCGCGCTGGCGAACGGCGTTGCCGCGCACGCGCTCGACTTCGATCTCACCTTTCAGCAGGGCCAGCTCACCGCGCCGCTGATCCCGGCGCTGTTGCCGCTCGCCGAAGCAAATGGCGCGACCCAGAACGAGGTCGTCGCCGCCTACATCGTCGGCTTCGAAGTGGTGTCGCGATTGAGCCGCAGCAATCCGAACCACAACGGTGGCGGGCTGTGGCACGGCACCAGCACGATCGGCACGCTGGGCGCCGCGGCAGCTGCCGCGCGCCTCCTCAAGGTGAAGCAGGATGCGATCCTCGACGTGATGGGCATCGCGGTGTCGCTCGCCTCCGGCGTCAATGCCAACTACGGCACCATGACCAAGCCGCTGCACGCGGGCCAGGCGGCGCGCAACGGTGTGATGGCGGCGCTGCTCGGCGCACGCGGCTTCACCTCGAATCCGGCGGCGATCGAAGGCCGCGGCGGCTTCGCGCGCACCTTCGCGCGCGGCCTGGACTGGAACGCCGCGCCGTTCAACGACCTCGGCAAGCAATCCGACCTCGCCGAATACGGCTTTCAACCCAAGCGCTATCCCTGTGGCGGCGTGATCCACACCGCGATCGACGCTGCGCTGATCATCCGCCAGGCGATCGGCGAGGGCGCCGACATCGCCGCGATCCATGCCGGCATTTCCAAGTATGCCGCCGACCGCGCCAAGCCCGACTATCCGCGCGACACCGAGGCGGCGAAGTTCAATCTGCAATACGTGGTCGGCTATTCGCTGGCGCGCGGCGTGCCCAAGCTCGACGCATTCGATCCACCCGCCATCAAGGACCCGCGGGTGAAGGCGCTGGCGCAGATGGTATCGGTCTCGATCGACGGCGAATTCGCCGAAGCGCGTACCCACTATCCGACCCGGCTCAAGGTCGCGCTCAAGGACGGCCGCACCTACGAGGAGGCGCGCCGCGCACCGAGCGGTTCGCCGCAATATCCGCTGACGCAGACGCAGATCGAGGAGAAGTTCATGGACTGCGCCACGCACGCGATCGACAAGGCCGCGGCGGATAGGATTCTGGCGGCGCTCAAGACGCTCGGCGATCAACAATCATTCGACGATTTCTGGCCGCTGCTGCGGCGGGCTTAGGCCTCAGCCCGCCTTCGCCAGCTTCTGGCCCTTGCTGCGGCGCGGCTGAACCTGAATCTTCCGACCGCCAGTGCCTGCGACCTTGAAGGTGCCCGCAGTGCCCGGAACGGCGGCGGCCGATTTCGGCGCGAGCGGCCGGTTGGCCCGCAGCGGCATTGCGCCGTCCGCGCTGAGGTCGCTCTTGTGGCAATAGCCGCGGATGGTGTCGCCCTCATCGAGGCTGACGCCGTAGAAGTTGCCTTCCTCGCTCAGGATCTTCACGCTGAAGGCGTAGCGCAGCGCCGCCCGCTCGCTCGGCGAAAGCTCTTCCGGCTTCAGCAGCGTCACGCTGTGCTGCGGATGATTCTTGTAAAGACCGAGTTGCTGCACGGCGACGAACGATCGTGCCTCGAGCACCTGCCGTGAGATGTAGCTGGAGTTGAAGTGGGACTCGCTGTCGCGCCGCCACTGCCCGAAATCTTCGTGATCCGGATGGGCCAGGTTTGAATCGATCGGGCAGCTCGCCGGATCGCCGTAGAATCTCGTCAAGTCGACGCGGTTCTGGAACAGGTGCCACTTGCCGGAGTTGTAGAATTCGCCGCTGCGCGAGTAGTCGGCCGACGCCGACAGCCAGAAATAGTCGGCGATGCCTTCCAGGATTTCGCAGGTCGCGCCGCAGCCGTAGACGCCGATCGTGCGCCCGTCCTTGGCAAGCTCCTGCCGGGCGTAATCGAAATAGGACTTGACCGCCGCTATGCGCTGCGCGGTGACGCTGCTGTCGGATTTCTTGCCGTCCCAATGCCGCAGATCGAAGTCGACGCCGAAGTAGATTGGTGTGCCTCCGGGTTGCTGCAGATGGTCGGCGTGCGTGCGCGCCCACATCACATCCTCGACCTTCTTGTACTCGTCGAAGAAAGCGTCTGGCTTGTGATTGTCGTTCTGAAACACCACGACGACCGACAGGTTCTGCGCCTCCAGGGCATCGAGCTCGCTCCTGGTCAGCACCTTGCCGGCCCATTGGCCGGGCCCGCGCGCGTAGTAGCGGATGACGGTCTTGATCCCGGCGAGCCTGATGCCTTCGGCATGCGCCGTCAGATCGCAGGCGCTGTCGATGATGCGCATCCGGATGTCGTCGGAATGGTCGAACACTCGCGCCAGCGAGCCTCGCGGCCAGCAGGCGAACGACGCAGCCCCTAAGCCTGCAATGAACGCGCGGCGGCTGAGCGCCGGTCCCCGACCCACAATAATCCCCCGCCCGCTATGCGGTTTTACGTTCGGCAAGTGTGAAACAAACCCGGCCGCCGGCGCAAGCGGTTAAAGGGTTGCGCTGGCCCGCCATGTGAGTTCCCCAAGCCGGTCAGTGTCATATTGGCCGAAGGCGATGAAAAAACCCTTATGGAGCAACTGGATAGGCCAGGGGTGCAGAACTCCCGGAAATCCGCCTTTTTGTGATTTCCAGCACATCGGATTGGCCGGCTCCGACCCAATATAGCGTCACGTGTTCAACCAACGACATTGGGGGCTGTCATGCTCACCAAACAAGGCAATACCCAGATCTACTCACTATTCGGCTCCTACGTGGTCGAGCAGCACCGCGCCGCCTGTGAAAGGCCTGAGCGTTGCGTGCACGAGCCGTCGGCCCCGGAGCCAGAATCACCTGAGTCAAAGGAGATGGCCAAAGCGGCGTGAACAGGGAGCGTGAATGGGGAAAGGCAAGGAAGGGGACTTGGCCCGCAAAAAGGCTGCGGAGTGCATGGCGCTTGCGGCCAAATCCGGCATTGCAGAACGCAGCACCGTCCTGATGGCGATGGCGCGCAGCTGGGCGATGCTCGCCAATCAGATGGACCGGCTGGAAGGCACCCGCGTGAAGGCGCTCGCCGATAGGCGCAAGCCCCGGTAGCGAGAAGCCCGCACTGCCGTGAGCATGCTCGCCGGCGCAAAGTGGCGTCGTCGCTAGCGCGGCCGCATCTGCGCGAGCGCGTCGACGATGTGCCGCTCGAGCACCGGCGCCGCCCTGTTGTGCACGTGGATGCTGTCGCCGAAATTGCGCGTGTTGCGCGCGAATTCGTCGTCGATCATGCGGTCGACCAATGCGGTGTGCGGCCGGGAATTCGCCAGCTCTCGATAGCGGCTCTTGCAGTGGTCGAGCCGTGCGGCGGCGGGACTTCCCGGCGCCGGGATGCGGAACAGCGGCACCGGCATGAAATACAACACCAGCCGCGTCTCCGGATCGAGTTCGCGTGCCAGGGCCTGCAGCCCGGCCAGCGCCGGCAGCGGCGCATCGAGTGGCGGCGCGGTGGTCGGACGCGGCCAGGTCGCGGCCTGCGCGATCTGCTGGTCCGACTGTTCGTTCGCAAAGATGATGGGCGCGTAGCCGTCGCGCCGGCGCCGGTCGCTCGTAAGGCCTGCGAGCATCAGCATGCGGTAACCCGCCGCTTCGACCGCGGCCGGAAAGATCATGCGCTTGAGATATTCGAGGTCCGACAATTCAAAGACAAAGGCCGGGAACACGCCCCTAATGCGGTAGTGAACATCATCCGTCTCGCACCAAAGGTGATCGAGCACCATGACCAGGGTGGGCGACTGATTGCGGCGGTTTCGGATGAAGGCGCGGGCGATCATCAGTTCCTCGTCCGGTCGCAGCGCAAGCGCCGAAAGCTGAGCAAAGCGTTGACCGGTGGCCGCGGTCAAGCGTGCGGGATCGAACGGCAACGCGCTGGAATTTCCGACCATGGCCGCCGTAAAGGTCCGGTCGCGAATGCGTGCGGCATGTCCAAACAAATCGTTTTTTGTCGCCAGATCGATGCGGGTGATGGGCGTGAAGCGCCCGGTCGAGTAGGGATCGAGCACAAGGGTCAGCGCGCAGATCGCCGCAAACGCGATCGGCACCAGCGCGAACGTCCAAAGCCATCGGCGCCAGGCTGGTGCAGCGGCGTCATCAGAACTGGAAATAGACGAACTCATACTTTTCCTGACCACTGATAGCGACAAGGACGGCTACCGTCACCGCGGCAAGGGCGAAGGCGACGGCACGCCGCGGAGCCTCGGTCAGCCGCCGGCAGATTTCGTGGCTCGGTGGCAGGATGGTAGCGCACAGAAAGGCGACGATCAGCGCGTTCCGCCCCAGCAGGCGTTCAGTCGGAAACTGCGCCAGGCCCTCGTAAATGCGCCACGCGGCCTCCAAAGATCCGGCGCGAAACACTACGATGGTGGCGACGAAAAATCCGATCGTGGCGGCCCATCCGACCGGGGCCGGCACGGGCGGCAGGTAGCGCCGCCAAGCGGCGGCGAACACCATCGCCAGCCCTTGCAGCGTACCCCACAGCACGTAGGTCCACCCAGCGCCGTGCCACAGTCCGCACAGCGCCATGGTGAGCAGCAGCGCTATCCATAGTCGCGTGACCCGGTGCTCGCGACCGCCGATCCGGAGGTTTGATAGCGGCGTGAACACGTAGTCGCGCAGAAAACGCGCCAGCGTCATGTGCCAGCGCTGCCAGAACTCCAGGATACTGGTCGCCCGGAACGGTGCATCAAAATTGCGCGGCAACTGCACGCCGAAAATAAGAGCGAGACCGATCGCGATGTCGGAGTAGCCGGCAAAGTCGAAGAACACCTGAAAGGCAAAGGCCGGCGCCATCCACGCCTTGCCGTCGGAAACCGGCCCCGTCAATGCTTGCTGATAAATGGGATCGATGGCTTCTCCGATGGGATCGGCGAGAAACACCTTCTGCACCAGGCCGACGACAATGAACGTGGCTCCCAGCGCGCACCGCTTCTCCCAGCCGGGTGCAAACACCCGGTGACCAAACTGCTGGATGACCTCGTTCCAGCGCGCAATCGGGCCGGCGATCGCCTGCGGGAAGAAGCAGATGTAGAGCGCGTAACGGTCGAGCGGATAGGTCGGCGCTTTGCCGCGACCAAGGTCGACCAGATACATGATGTGGTGGAACGTGAAGAAGCTGATGCCGAGCGGCAGTGCGATTTGAAAGCGTGTCAGAGGCGTGCCGAGAATGGCGGCGAAGGTGTCGGCGAAGAAGTTGGTGTATTTAAAGACGCCGAGCACCGCGAGGTTGGCGACAATGGCTGCCGTGATGATCGCGTGCCGCTGGGTCGCGGCGTAAAGTTTGGCGGCCCACCAGTTCATCAGGATCGAAGCGACCATGAGCGGCAGGAAGCGGACGTCCCAATAGCTGTAGAAGACTAGGGATAGCAGCAGCAGCACCCAGGTGCGCCAGCGCTCGCTTTCGTCCGTAAACCAGTAGATCAATAGTGCCGCTGGCAGAAAAACCAGCAGAAACTCATAACTGTTGAATAGCATCGTGCTCCGCGGGCCGTGTGAGCGCCGGGCGATATTGTCAGATCGGCAACGCTGGCACCACTACGTCGGCACAGGGCGGATGGTGCCGTGGAACGGAGCGGCCTACGGCAGCTTGGTCACCAGGGCACGTGCGGTGCCGTCGACCTCGGCGATGACGCGCAGCGTCTTGGCGTCGAACTCGATCCCGACCAGGCGGATGCCTGTTACCGCGGTTTCCACCTTGACGCCGTCGGTCTGCTTCTGGAAATCGGCGATCGCCGTCTCGATGCTCTTGCGGGCGCTTGCCGCGAACGGCTTGAGATCAACCACCGCCTGCTCGGCGAGCGACTGCTGCACGTAAGGGATCGCCGCGCGCGCGGCTGCGCCGGCCAAGCCGTAGGCGCCTTCCGACTCGACATCGAGCGTCATGCCGGTGAAGCGCAGCATCTGCTCCTTGCTGTCGAGCGCGGGCTTGCCCCAGACGAACACGTCGGCATCGGCGCCAAGCCCGAACCAGCTCTTGCTCTCCTTGGCCTTGACCTTGAGCGAGATCAGGAGCCGGTCGCCGGAGGCGGCGAGCGTCGCCTTCAGCACGGTCGCCTGCACCGGCGCGCTGGCGTCCGCGGGGAAGGTCTTGCCCTTGAGTTGCGCCTCCAGGATGCGGTTGAGCTCGGTGAACGGCAGGTCGATCGGTACCGCGATCGCGACCTTGCCCTGGTCCATCGGCGGTACGATCTGCAGCTGCGCCGGAAACGGACAGTCCGGCTTGGTCTCGCTCGAGCTGATGCGCGTCTCCGCCTGCACGCCGACCGTAAGGATCAGCCAGTGTGGGTCAATCTTGGGCTGCGCCGCGACCGCGACGGTCGGCTTCACCTCGAGCCACAGCGTCGGCAGGCTCGGTCCGGCCGCGCCGAGCGAGATCGAGCGGCACATCTTCGCCCATTCGCGCCGCGCGGTCTGCTCCAGTGTCGGATCGTTGCGCAGCTGAAGCTGCAGCTTGGCCATCTGCTCGTTGACGGTGCGGTCGAGCAGCGGCTTCACCTCCTGGGTGACGTTGAGCCGCACGCCGGAGATGTTCACGCTGCGGTCGGCGAGGGCGACGTTGGCGGCGAGATTGGGCTCGATCCGCCAGTTCGGCAGCAGCGCCGGCTTCGCCGTCACCGTGACGTTGCCGGCGATGTCGAGCTTCTGATCGAACGACTTGCCCGCGAGCTTGCCGACCTCGCGACCGATATTGCCGCCGATGAGACCGCCGAGCTGGTTGGTGAGCTGGCTCGCCTGCTCGCCGAGCTGGCCGGTGGCGCGCAGCTGGCCGTTGACTGTGGTGGTGATCGCCATACCGTCAGTGCGCCCATCAACCGCGAGCGGGCCGCGGTTGATATTCCAGCCGATGTCCGCCTTGCCGAGCAGATCGCTCAGCGGATTGTCGCGCTTGCCGGTAAGATTGCGCGGCGCCTGCGCCTCCATCACGTCGCGGACCGCATTGTTGGCGACGGCGACGGGCGCGATGATGGTCGAGAGGTGCGACACCGGCTTGAGCGGCGGCGGCTCGGCGAGCGCCGGGCGCTTGGCCGGTGCATCGCCCCAGAACGCAGTGAACGCCCAGAGGCCGCCGCCCAAGAACAGAACGACGATCACCGCGGCGATGAGGATCCTGCGCATGCCTTGGCATTCTCGATTCAACCAGCCGTATATTAGCCGGAAGCGGCAAAACTGTCGTCAGACTTGGGCTGCAATGCGCCCGCCGCTGCGGCTTATTGGCGGCCCATTCGGTGCAGCTTGAGCACCGCATACACCGCATCGTTGGCAGGCGTCGGTACGCCAAGCTCGCGGCCGAGCGTCGACACCTTGCCGGCCAGCCAGTCGACCTCGAGGCGGTTGCCGCGTTCGAGATCGTGCGCCAGCGACGCCTTCATGGACGCCGGCGCGGCGTCGAGCGCGAACTTCATCTGCTGGTCGGCGAAATCGGCCGGCAGCGCGACGCCCTTGGCGCGGCCGACCGCGAGCACCTCGCGCATGATCTGGTGGAAGAACGCGCGGGTGTCGGGATCCTCGCGGATCGCACCGAGCGGCATGCGCATCGAAGCGGTGACGCTGGAGACGCCGACCAGGAACACGAACTTCTGCCAGCGTTCGACGTCCATCGCAGGCGACACCTTGATCTCGATGCCAGCGGCCTTCGCCGCGTCGGCAAACGCGTCGAGCCTGGCGTCCGGCTTGCCGTCGATCCGGCCGCACACCATCCGGGCAAAGCCGCTGGTGTGCGAAATGACGCCCGGCGAGGCCATTACGCTGGCGATGTAGGCGCTGCCGCCGATCGTCTGCTCGGCGCCGAGGATCGGCGCGATCCGCTCCACGGCGTCGACGCCATTCTGGAAAGTGATGACGCGCGTTGCGGGGCCGACCATGGGCCGCGCCTGTTCGGCGGCCTTCTCGGTGTCCCAAAGCTTGACCGCGAACAGCACCACGTCGACGGGGCCGACCTCGTTTGGATCGGAGGTCGCCTTGGCCTCCTTGAGATGCAGGTTGCCGAGCGTGCTATCGATCTTGAGGCCGTTCCGCTGAATCGCTTCGAGCAATGCGCCGCGCGCGATGAAGCTCACGTCATGGCCAGCCGCGGCGAGCCGTGCGCCAAAGTAACCACCGACCGCTCCCGCCGCCATCGCCGCAATACGCATCGCAACCTCACTGTGTCAGCGCTGCGATGTAGCGAAGCAAACGCAGTGGGTCCAGTCATTTGCGCGCCAGGCTGGGGCGCGACAGCGGCGGCGGACTATGTCGACGACGCTCTCGGCTGCACGAGTCTCACGCCGCCTCGATGGCGCGAAGATCGTCCGTGAATGCCTTGACCTGATCGCGAATTCTTCGTGTCTGGCTGCTGATGCTGCCCGCCGCCTGGGTCAGCCGGGTGGCGGCCTGTGACGTCTCTTCGGCGACGTTCTCGATCTCGGCGATCGCGCCGTTGACCTGCCCGACGCTCGATGAGGCGGCATTGGCATTGACAGCGATTTCACGTGCGGCGGCTGCCTGCTGTTCCACCGCCGCGGCGATCTTGGCTGAGAACGCGTCGAGCTCCCGGATGGTCCCGGAGATCGCCTGAATGGCCTCGACCGAGCGGCCGGTGGCGCTCTGCATCGCCTCGATGCGCTTGCCGATGTCTTGCGTCGCGGTGGCGGTCTGGCCGGCCAGCGCCTTGACCTCCTGCGCGACGACCGCAAAGCCGCGTCCAGCCTCGCCGGCACGCGCCGCCTCGATGGTGGCGTTAAGAGCCAGCAGGTTGGTCTGGCCGGCGATCGCGTTGATGAGTTCGGTCACCTTGCCGATCTCGCTCGCCACCAGGGCCAGTTCGTCGATGGTGGCGTTGGTGTTCTCGGCCTCGGTCACCGCCTGTGCAGCAAGCCGTGACGACTGCGCGACGCTCGAGCCGACTTCGGAAATCGTCTCCGCCAGTTCGTCGCCGGCCTGCGCCGTGGACGTGACCTTCTCGGCGGTGTCCTCGGAAGCAACCGCGGCGGTGGCCGACTGGGTGTTCGCATGGGTGGCGGCGCGGCCGAGGCCGTCGGCATTGTGCTCGAGATCCTGTGCCGCAGAATGAAGCGCTTCGGTCGATTGCGATACCTCGTGGCGAAAGCGGTCCAGCAGCTGTGTTACGCGGTCGGCGCGCGATGTCGTCTCGGTGAGCGTGCGCTCGCGCTGGTCGCCGACCCGCTTGAGTTCCACCGCCGACGTCTCGGCAGCCTTGCGCGCCTCGCCGACCTGCGCAAACGCGCCCCGGATGGCGTGGCCGATGTAGATCAGGATCGCCGTCTCGATCACGACGACGACGGCATGAACGACGACGCGCACATAGTCGGTGCCGCCCGGATAGACCGCCGACGGCAAGATGGTGTTGAGGCTGAGGTGATGAACGGCGATCAGCGCGGCGGCGGTGAGCAGCACCGCCCAATCGCAGAGGCCGGCCAGCATGGCCAGCACGGCGAAATAGTAGAAATGCATCTCGACTTGCCACGGATGCCCGCTCAAGACAAAGACCAGGAGCGACGTTTGTCCGACCAGGGCGACCGCGAGCGCGAAGAATGCGACTTGCAGGGGCCGTCCCATCCACATCAACGCGGCGGGCGCGACCGCAAGCAACAGGGCGAGCCCGGCGATCGATGCAACGTCGCGGCTCAACATCCAGGCGACGACACCGAGGATGGGAACGTGGACGAACGCAAGCACGATCAGCGCGCGGACAATCGTGCGTTGGAATGTTTCGAGTTCTGTCATTTCGCGTCAGGCGCGTTTGCGAGAAAAGGAAGACAGGACGCCAGGGCTTTCGGATCGGCGACCAGCCAAGCCCCGGCGGTGAGAATGCGGGATGGATAGTCCGGGTCGTCGGGAACGACGACGGCGATGAATGGCAAGCCGCCAAAGCGGACAAAGCGGCTACCGGTCTCGACGGCGCGGCTCAGCGCTACGTGCGGCTGCGTCCACGGAGCGAAGATGACGGCGACGCCGGTCTGCGGCTGACGCGGCGACAGACCGACGCGGGCGCTCGCGTAAAGCGCACCGATCGACAGGCATGCGAGAAAAGCAATGTCGAGGGAGCGGCCGAAAAGAGACGACGTGCTGTTTCGCACCGCAGGCAGTTCCATGTACCGCAAGCAATTTTCATCGATTTACGATCGCGATGGTTAAGAATTGGTGCATCGGTTTCGCGTGTAACGAAGGCCGGCCGCGCTTGCAGGTTGAAGGCGCACCAAGGCTTGCGGTGCCCGTGATCACCGGGCGCCGCGTCGAAACGTACGGACATGGCTCAGTAGATGCGCGAGGCCGACGCGCCGAAATACGGATTGGCGCCGCGATAAAACCGCTCGTCAGTCATCGGGACGATGGCCTGCGGGCGCGGCGCGTATAGGACCGGCTCCTCGTAGCGCGGCGCGATCCGCTCCTGACGCGCCATCGGCTGCGGCGCGGCCTCACGGACCGTTACGCTCGCGACATCGGCGGGCACGCGATGACGCGGATCGTTGAGCACCACGACCTTGGCGCCAAGGTTCACGCGGTTGTAGAGGTCCTCGACATCCTCGTTGGTCAGCCGAATGCAGCCGGACGAGACGCGCTGGCCGATGGTCGAGGGCGCGTTGGTGCCATGGATGCGGAACAGCGAATTGCCGAGATACATCGCCCGCGCGCCGAGCGGATTGCCGGGGCCGCCCGACATGAAACGCGGCAGATAGGGCTGACGCGCGATCATCTCGGCGGGCGGATGCCAGTCCGGCCATTCCTGCTTGCGGGCGATCGTCTGCACACCCGCCCAGGTGAAGCCCTCGCGGCCGACGCCAATGCCGTAGCGCAGCGCGCGGCCGTTGCCCAGCACGAGATAGAGATAGGTGTTGGGCGTATCGATCACGATCGTGCCCGGCGCCTCGCGGGTCGGATAGTTCACGATCTGGCGGCGCAGGTGCGCGGGCAGTTCGACGCTCAGTTCATCGGTCGGCACTGCAGTGTCGTAGCGTGGGGGCAGCGGCCGTTCGGTGGGTAGGACCTGCTGGAAGATGGTGGGATAGGGGGAGCTTTCCATGATCGCCAGCGGCTGCGCGAGCGCCGGCGCGGCGCAGATCAAGGGGGTAGCGAGCGCTGCCGCAAGGGCGCGCGGGCGGTGAAGCGGATTACGCATGACAACGCTCCCGACATTCTCCTCACCCCTCGTGTGGCTTCATAACGAACGGTCCCCGCGTTCGGTTCCGATCCGAAATGTGACGCCGGCCGGGCATGGGTTCCCGGCCGGCGATACGCGTCGCACCGGTCGTGAATAAGGTCGGATCGCGGCGAGCGTGCCGCGTTCCGGTATTTGATTGGTCGCGCGAAGGCGGAAAAAGGTTCAAAGCGCGGCGGTGTTCATCAGCGCTTGTCGTTGTGCTCTGCGTGCCAGCCAACGTTGGCGTCCGGGATGGCGTCGGTCGACACAAAATACGGCTTGAGATCGAGCAACGGCGTGCCGTCGAGGCAATCGAGCCCCACCACCGACAGCGTGTTACCTTCAACCTTCACCAGCTTCACCACGCTCATCGCGATCGGATTGGGGCGCACCGGCGAGCGCAACGCGAAGGTGCCGCGGCCGGCTTTGTAGTGCCCTGGCACCTGGACCACGAGATCGCGCCGCGATCGATCCATCCAGTAAAGCACGACGAGATGAGAGCAGGTTTCGACGTCCTTGAGCGCCGGTGCCCAGCGCGGATCGACCTCTATGGTGCAGACAGTGCCGGAGGCCCGTGCCTCGCCAGCGTTCTTCGGGCAGTCCTTGCGCTCCTTCCAAGGGGTGCGGATACGGCCAATGAAATAGAGAGAGGCGTCGAACCGCCGGGGCAGAGCGGCGGCAACCTCGCCCTCGCGGACGCCGAACGGGTCTTTGTGTTGACTCATGGCCGGGACTTTGTACCGGGCGGCGACCGTGGCCAAGGGTGCGGCCGGGCCTGGTTACTCCTAAAAGAGCTTGGCAGCCCTTGCCGCGCCATAGTTTAACGGTATAAGCATATCTTTATATGATGGGATTCTTCCCATGAGTGATGATTCCGCCCACCTGCCGTTTGACGCGCTCAACGCTGCCCTCAAGGCGGCGGGCGAAGCGACGCGGCTGCGCGTCCTGGCGCTGGTCGCGGAGGCCGAGCTGACCGTCTCCGATCTGACCGACATCCTGCGCCAATCGCAGCCGCGCATCTCGCGGCATCTCAAGCTGCTGGTCGAAGCCGGCCTGATCGAACGCTTCCGCGAAGGCGCCTGGGCGTTCTTCCGTCTCGCCGAAGGCGACGGCAGCGCGGAGCTTGCCCGCGCCTTGGTGGCGCGGCTTGATCCCCGCGACCCGATTGTCATGCGGGATCGCGAACGGCTCTCGGCGGTGCGGCGCGCCCGCGCCGATGCGGCGCAGGCCTATTTCCGCGAACACGCCGCGGAGTGGGATCGCATCCGCATGCTCCACGTCACCGACGAAGCGGTGGAACGTGCGATCACCGATGCACTCGGCGACAAGCCGTTCCGTTCGCTGCTCGATCTCGGCACCGGCACCGGACGAATCCTCGAGTTGTTCGGCCCGTCGATCGAGCGCGGGCTCGGCATCGACCTCTCGCTCGACATGCTGTCGCTCGCGCGCGCGCGGCTCGAGCGCGCCGGCTTGCGTCATTGCAGCGTACGCCAGGGCGATATCTATGACCTGCCGGTGCCGGCGGGCTCGTTCGACGTCGTCGTCATCCATCAGGTGCTGCACTACCTCGACGACGGCGGCCGCGCGATCCGCGAGGCCGCACGCGTGCTGGCGCCGTCGGGCCGTCTGGTCGTGATCGATTTCGCGCCGCACGATCTCGAATTTCTGCGCGAGGAGCACGCGCATCGCCGCCTCGGCTTCACCAACGAGGCGGTGGCGCAATGGGTGACCGCCGCCGGCCTCGACATGACGCTGTACCAGAGCCTGCCGCCGGAACCGGGCTCCGACGGCAAGATCGCGGTGTCGCTCTGGCTCAGCCGCGATCCGCGCATCCTGATGGCCAAGACTGCGCGCGAGGTGGCGTGATGAATGCCTTACCCACCGAGCGGGCCAGTCGTTTCAGCGGCGGAGGCCGCATCCGCGTCTCGTTCGAATTCTTCCCGCCGAAGAGCGAGGAGATGGAACGCAATCTGTGGGAGGCGGTCGGGCGGCTCGCGCCGCTGAGCCCCAATTTTGTGTCCGTCACCTACGGTGCGGGCGGCTCGACGCGCGAGCGCACCCACGCGACGGTGCGGCGCATCCTGAAGGAGACCGCGCTGACGCCAGCCGCGCATCTGACCTGCGTGGCCGCGACCAAGGATGAAATCGACAGCGTGATCCACGGCTATTGGGATGCCGGCGTGCGCCACATCGTGGCGCTGCGCGGTGACCCGACCGGCGGAGTCGGTGACAAATACGCGCCGCATCCCGGCGGCTACGCGACATCGGCCGATCTGGTTGCCGGCATCAAGCAGGTCGGCAACATCGAAGTGTCGGTGTCGGCCTATCCCGAGAAGCATCCGGACAGTCCGACGGTCGAAGCCGACATCGACATGCTGAAGGCCAAGATCGACTCGGGCGCGACGCGGGCGATCACCCAGTTCTTCTTCGAGAACGACCTCTACTTCCGCTATCTCGACCGCGTCCGCGCGCGCGGCATCACCATTCCGGTCGTGCCGGGCATCCTGCCGGTGCAGAATTTCAAGCAGACCACCAGCTTTGCGGCGCGCTGCGGCGCCTCGGTGCCGCGCTGGCTCGCCGAGCGTTTCGACGGGCTCGATGAGGACGTGGCGACGCGCAAGCTGATCGCCGCCGCGGTCGCCGCCGAGCAGGTGCTCGACCTGGTCGATCGCGGCGTCACCGACTTCCACTTCTACACCATGAACCGCGCCGACCTGGTTTACGCGGTCTGCCATCTGTTGGGCCTGCGCCCTGCATCCCGCCAGGCTGCCTGAGACTCGGAACAATGACAGTGAAATCGTCCCACACCAGCGCCCAGACTCTCCTTCGCAAGATCGCGTCCGAGCGCATCCTCGTGCTGGATGGTGCCATGGGCACCATGATCCAGGCGATGAAGCTCGACGAGGAGGGCTATCGCGGCGCGCGGTTCGACGCGTGGAACAGGGAAGTCCGCGGCAACAACGATCTGCTCAACCTCAGCCGCCCGGACGCCATTCGCGAGATCCATCTCGCGTACTTCCGTGCCGGCGCCGACATCGTCTCCACCAATACGTTCTCTTCGACCTCAATCGCGCAGGCCGACTACGGCATGTCGGAGATCGCCCGCGAGCTCAACCACGAGGGCGCGCGGCTCGCCAAAGAAGCCGCTGCGCAGGCTGAGCGCGAGGACGGCATCAAGCGCTTCGTCGCCGGCGCGCTCGGGCCGACCAACCGCACCGCCTCGATCTCGCCGGATGTCGCCAACCCCGGCTATCGCGCGGTGACGTTCGACGACCTGCGCAGGGCCTACGGCGAGCAGGTGGAAGGCCTGCTCGAGGGCGGCGCCGATCTATTGCTGATCGAGACCATCTTCGACACGCTCAACGCCAAGGCCGCGGTGTTTGCGATTATCGAGGTCTGCGAGGCGCGCGGCATCGACATGCCGGTGATGATCTCCGGCACCATTACCGACCGCTCCGGCCGCCTGCTCGCCGGCCAGACCCCGGAGGCGTTCTGGAACTCGATGATGCACGCCAAGCCGGTGTCGATCGGCTTGAACTGCGCGCTCGGCGCGACCGAGATGCGCGCACACATCGCCGAGTTGTCGCGCGTCGCCGATACGCTGATCTGCGCCTATCCGAACGCCGGCCTGCCGAACGAGTTCGGCCACTATCACGAGAGCCCGGAGGACATGGCGGGGCATCTCGGAGAATTCGCCGAGGCGGGGCTGGTCAACATCGTCGGCGGCTGCTGCGGCACGACGCCCGAGCACATCCATGCAATCGCTGAGGCGGTGAAAGGCAAGACGCCGCGGGTCATCCCGGAGCCGGCGCAACTGTTGCGGCTGTCCGGCCTGGAAGCCTTCACGCTCACGCCGGAGATCCCGTTCGTCAACGTGGGCGAGCGCACCAATGTCACCGGCTCGGCCAAGTTCCGCAAGCTGATCACCGCGGGCGACTATCCAGCGGCGCTCGCGATCGCGCGCGATCAGGTCGAGAACGGTGCGCAGATCATCGACGTCAACATGGACGAGGGCCTGCTCGATTCCGAGAACGCGATGGTCACGTTCCTCAACCTCGTGGCGGCGGAGCCCGACATCGCCCGCGTGCCGGTGATGGTCGATTCATCGAAGTTCTCGGTGATCGAGGCCGGGCTGAAATGCCTGCAGGGCAAGCCGGTGGTGAACTCGATCTCGCTGAAGGAAGGCGAGGCGGAATTCATCAAGCATGCCCGCACCGTGCGCCGCTATGGCGCCGCCGTGGTGGTGATGGCGTTCGACGAGAAGGGCCAGGCCGATACGCTCGAGCGCAAGGTCGCGATCTGCGCGCGCGCCTACAAGATCCTGACCGAGCAGGTCGGCTTCCCGCCGCAGGACATCATCTTCGATCCCAACATTTTTGCGGTCGCGACCGGCATCGAAGAGCACAACGGCTACGGCGTCGCCTTTATCGAGGCGGCGCGGCAGATCCGCACGCAATTGCCTTGTGCGCATTGCTCCGGCGGCGTGTCGAACCTGTCGTTCGCGTTCCGCGGCAATGAGCGCGTGCGCGAGGCGATGCACTCGGTGTTCCTCTACCACGCCATCAAGGCCGGCATGGATATGGGCATCGTCAACGCCGGGCAGGTCGCAGTGTACGACGACCTCGACGCCGAACTGCGCGAGGCCTGCGAGGACGTGGTGCTCAACCGCCGGCCTGACGCGGCGGAGCGGCTGCTGGCGATCGCGGCGCGCTTCGCCGGACAGGGGAAGGAGCACAAAGAGGCCGATCTCGAATGGCGCAGCTGGCCGGTCGAGAAGCGGCTTTCGCACGCGCTGGTCCACGGCAATACCGAATTCATCGTCGAGGACACCGAGGAGGCGCGGCTCGCGGCCGATCGTCCCCTTTCTGTCATCGAAGGTCCGCTGATGGACGGCATGAACGTGGTCGGCGACCTGTTCGGCTCCGGCAAGATGTTCCTGCCCCAGGTGGTGAAATCTGCTCGCGTCATGAAGCAGGCGGTCGCCCACCTGATGCCCTACATGGAAAAGGAGAAGGCCGAGCGCGGTGGCTCGAACCGGAAGAGCAGCGCCGGCAAGATCGTGCTTGCGACCGTCAAGGGCGACGTCCATGACATCGGCAAGAACATCGTCGGCGTCGTGCTCCAGTGCAACAATTTCGAGGTGATCGACCTCGGCGTCATGGTGCCGGCGGCGAAAATCCTGGAGACGGCGAAGGCGGAGAACGCCGATATCGTCGGCCTGTCCGGCCTGATCACGCCCTCGCTCGACGAGATGTGCCACGTCGCGGCGGAAATGGAGCGGCAGAACTTCGACCTGCCGCTGTTGATCGGCGGCGCCACCACCAGCCGCGTCCACACCGCGGTCAAGATCCATCCGAACTACAAGCGTGGCCAGGCCGTTTACGTGACCGACGCCAGCCGGGCGGTCGGCGTCGCCTCGGCGCTGATGTCGCGCGAGGGCCGCGAGAAATATGTCGGCGAGACCCGCACCGAATATGCCCGCATCGCCACCACCCATGCGCGCGCCCAGGAGGACAAGCAGCGGCTGTCGCTCGCCGACGCGCGGGCCAACGCGCTCAAGCTCGACTGGTCGAGCTACACGCCGCCCAAGCCGGCGTTTCTCGGCACGCGGACCTTCGAGGACTATGCCGTCGCCGAACTGGTTGACTACATCGACTGGTCGCCGTTCTTCGCGACCTGGGAGCTGGCGGGAAAATACCCGGCGATCCTCACCGACAACGTGGTCGGCGAGGCGGCGCGCTCGCTCTATGAGGATGCGCAGGCGATGCTGCGCAAGATCGTGGAGGAGCGCTGGTTCAAGGCCAACGCCGTGATCGGCTTCTGGCCGGCCAATTCCTTGGGCGACGACATCGAGCTGTTCGCCGACGTGGAGCGGGCGCAGCCGCTCGCCACGCTGCACAGCCTGCGCCAGCAGCTGTCGCGCCGCGCCGGGCGCGCCAACGTGGCGCTATCCGATTTCGTCGCGCCGCGCGGTCACGCCGACCACGTCGGGGCTTTCATCGTGACGGCCGGGGTCGGCGAGGACGAGATCGCCGACCGCTTCAAGCTTGCCAATGACGACTACTCCTCGATCATGGTCAAGGCGCTGGCCGATCGGCTCGCCGAGGCGTTTGCCGAGCGGCTGCACCAGCGCGTGCGCAAGGAGTTCTGGGGCTATGCCTCCGACGAGACGCTCGGCAATGCGCAACTGATTGCCGAGCAGTACCGCGGCATCCGCCCGGCGCCCGGCTATCCGGCGCAGCCCGACCACACCGAGAAGGCGACGCTGTTCAAGCTGATCGAGGGCGAACGGATCGGCGTGAAGCTCACCGAGAGCTTTGCCATGTGGCCGGGCGCTTCGGTCTGCGGGCTCTACTTCAGCCATCCCGAGAGCCACTACTTCGGCGTCGGCAAGATCGAACGCGACCAGGTCGAGGACTACGCACTGCGC
Source organism: uncultured Alphaproteobacteria bacterium (assembly GCA_963787955.1). Classification (GTDB taxonomy): domain Bacteria; phylum Pseudomonadota; class Alphaproteobacteria; order Rhizobiales; family Xanthobacteraceae; genus Z2-YC6860. The sequence continues at coordinate 108,462 of CAWBFG010000025.1, forward strand.
AAGGGCTGGACTGTTCTTGAGGCGGAGCGCTGGCTCGCCCCGATCCTCAACTACGCGCCGGCTCCGGTGAGGCGAGAGGCGGCGGCGTAAAAACAAAACACCGGAGGTTTCCCTCCGGTGCCGCTTGGCCGTTTGACAGCCGAATTAGCTCTTGTGGCAAACCGAACTCAGAACGCGCCAAGCAGCACGGCGGAGACGAACACGATCGCCGCCAGGACTGCCAGCAGGTTCAGTCTCAAGGTTAGATCCACCGAGGCCTCCGTCATGTAGACCAAAGTCGAGTTTACCAGAGTCCAGGAGCCCTCCAAGTGACAAACGTGCTGCATCGCGGCACGGTTTCGCCAGACACTATGGAATCCTACTGATTTGAATTGATTGTATAATCCGGTGCGGAGAGGGGTGCTTATCCACATGAGGCAGGGTGCGGCCAAACGCACATTGTTTGTGCGGCTGCAATGCCAGGGTGTGTTGCGGTTTGTCGGTCCGCTGTTCGACCGGCTCAGCGTGTACCGTCAATCAGCACGACGATCCGGGTCGTCCAGCGTCGCGCCGCCGGCATGATCAGATAGGCGGTGGCCGCCGCGACCGGCCAGCCGAGCGCATAGGCCTTGACCCATTGCAGGAGAAAATCCGATCGCAAACCAAGATTCACAAAGGTGGCGATGAGCGTCACCATCGCGACCATGATCGCCGACATCAACGCCGCGAGGATGAACCTGACCTTGCCTTCCATCGCTTCCCTCCCGACGTTGCGCCGACCGCCTTCGACAAGCAGATGTTAACCATAGTCCGGCGCTTATCATTGAAGAGTCCTTAAATGAATCCCTCGCATTGTCCGCGCCATGGTGCGCGGCGTGCGTTGGTACATCGGCGGAGCGTTGGTGCTCGTCGCATTGGCGGGCTGCGGCCGCGGCATCGTCCAGTACGTCCAGCGCGAGCCGTGGCGTGAGCAGGCCGAGGTGGCGTGCCTGCAGTCGGGCACGGTGCGCGAGGGCCCGGGTCTGGTGCGCATCGAGCCGATCGCCGGGCCCGGCGTATGCGGCGCCACGCATCCGCTCAAGGTTGCGGCGTTCGGCGTCGGCTCCACGCTCGGCTATGCCGGCGAAAACATCCGTCCACCTGGCAGCATTCCCGGCGCGTCGCAGCCGCGCTGGCCGATCGCGACGCAACCCTCGCCAGCTCCCACACTGCCGCAGCCGCGCTACGTGCCGTCGGCCGAGCCGCGCATGTTGACGCCGCCGCCCGGCGCTGAGCGGATCAACGCACCGTCGCCGAGCTATCCGCCGCCCAACGCAGAACGCTACGCGCCGCCGCGCACGCAGGTCGGCGCGCCGATGTCGATCAGCCCGCCGGGGGTCGATCCATACGCCGAGCCGCCGCAGCAGTATCCCTATCCGCAACGTCCGGCGCTCGATACGCCGCGCGCGGCCTATCCGCAGGGCGCGCCGCCCGGCCGCGCGCCGAACGAACCGGACGACGAAGAGGACGACGACCGCCGCGTGCAGACGCGCCCGGCCGTGCAGGCACCGCCGGCTTCGCCATCGTTCGGCAGGCCGCTGCCGGCGCTGGGCCCGCAGCGCGGCACGACGGCGATCGCCACGCCGGTCGAGATCAAGCCCGCCGCGACGCTCGCTTGTCCGATTGTCTCGGCGCTCGATCAATGGATCGCCAACGCGGTGCAGCCGGCGGCGCACAAGTGGTTTGGCCAGCCGGTTGTCGAGATCAAGCAGATCTCCGCGTACTCGTGCCGCGGCATGAACGGGCAGGTCGGCGCCCGCATCTCGGAGCATGCGTTCGGCAACGCGCTCGACATCGCCGCGTTCGTGCTGGCCGACGGTCGCCGCATCACCGTGAAGGGCGGCTGGCAGGGCTCGGCCGAGGAGCAGGGCTTCCTGCGCGACGTGCAGAGCGCGGCGTGCGACCAATTCACCACCGTGTTGGCGCCGGGCTCGAACCGCTATCACTACGACCATATTCACGTTGATCTGATGCGGCGCGCCAGCGGCCGGCGCATCTGTCAGCCGGGCGCGGTCGACGGCGAACTGGTCGCGGCGCGGGTGCGCCGAAACCCGAGCATGATGGCGGGCAAGCCGTTCGAGCCGCCGCCGACGCGGCGCTACGATCCGCCGTTCGACTCGCGCAACGATCCGTTTGCCTGGCGCGGCGACAGCGCGCGGCGGGGCGATCCGGCCACCACTGGGTCGATTGGTAGCCGCCGCAACAAACCGGCCGCGCGCGACGAGGATAACGACTGGATCGAGCACGACGGGCCCCGCCACCGGGTCGATTGAGCCCGTTTTTTGCACTGCAACCGACGGCAAGGCGGCATAGCGCCGCGCCCAGGCGTCTGACTGTCAAACTTGCGGCACATTGAATGTGATATGCTGCTCGCCATCACGGCCCTCGTCTTAGGCGCGGGGGCGACCTTGGGCGGCCGTGGGGTGGCACTACCAATCCGGGTAGTGGCATCCCATATGGTTGCGCAAAGGATCAAGAAACGCCTTCGGGTCCATCGGACCCACAGAGAGGAAACCGCATGTTTCGCAACAAATCGCTGATTGCGTTCCTGGCCGTGGCGGCCACGCTCGCGTTCGTGGCTGTCGAAGCCATGGCCGCGCCGCGCATGAACGCCGGCAGCCGCGGCAGCCGCACACAGGCTGCGCCGCCCGCCACTCAGACCGCGCCGAATGCCGCGCGCCCGATCGAACGCACGACGACGACGCCCGCACGTCCGACGCAGCCCGCTGCTGCGGCCGCTGCGCGCCCGACCACGCCGGCGGCGCAGCCGGGCGGCATGTTCGGCCGGTTCGGCGGAGTGATGGGCGGGCTTGCCGCCGGCTTCCTCGGCGCCGGCCTGATCGGCATGCTGATGGGCAACGGCTTCCTGGGCGGCATGGCCGGCTTCGCGTCGATGCTCGGCATGCTGATCCAGATCGGCCTCGTCGTGCTGGTCGCCGTGCTGGCATGGCGCTGGTGGCAGCGCCGTTCGCAGCCTCAGCAGGCGGCTTATGCGAGCCCCGGCCTCGGCGCGAACCGCGACATGAATGGCGGAATGCCACAGGAGCGCAGCAGCTTCCTCAATGGCCTGGGTCTGAACGGCCACGGCCAGGGCAACGGTCAGGCTGAGCCCGCCTACGACCAGGGCCAGCCGATCGAGATCAAGCCCGAGGACTACGATGCATTCGAGCGCACGCTAGGCGAAGTGCAGGCCGCGTACAGCAACGAAGACGTTGCCGCGCTGCGCCAGCGCGTCACTCCGGAGATGCTGTCGTACTACGCCGAGGAGCTGGCCGCGAACCAGAGCCGCGGCGTGATCAACAAGCTCACCAGCGTGAAGCTGGTGCAGGGCGATCTCGCCGAGGCGTGGCGCGAAGGCGACGACGAATACGCTACCGTCGCGATGCGCTACAGCCAGGTCGACAAGCTGATCGATCGCAACTCCGGCCGCGTGATCGAGGGCGTCGATACGCCGGACGAGGGGGTCGAGTACTGGACCTTCCGCCGCGCCCAGGGCGGGCCGTGGATGGTGTCGGCGATCCAGCAGACCGACTAAGTTCGGGTCTCAGAACGGATGCGATGGCCGGGCCGAAAGGTCCGGCCATTTGTTTTTGCGCGTCCGTGCTCCAATCCCTCGACCAGCGGGACGTCGGCGTCCTGACTGGCGGATTCACGGGGATTGCAGGTCGATCCACAAGCCAGGGCGCCCATCTCGGCCCCTTCCATCACCCCATTCAGGATTCGCATGAACCTTTCGCTGGGTTGGAGCGACCAACCCGTAAATCGAGTGTGGCCGCTCTCAGATGGGTGGCTTGGAAGTGGGAACTAAGCACAACGAGGCTGCCATGGGTGTGCGCCGTGGAAAGGCGGCGTTTTCCAGTGGGTGCAAGCCCCACTCGGCGACCGCTCCAGCCGGAAGCAATCGGAGCAGTCATGGAGGTAACGAAGTGGCTGAAGCCTTCGATTAGCGTGTCACGAATCGGTGACAGCGCGAGTGTGCAGGCCGCAACGCGAGTGAACGCTGAGCAAGCCTCGAAAAGGACGATGCGCAGGCCGACCCGACAACCCTTTCGGGGAAGGCTGGTACGGCTGGGTGAATGAGCGAAGCAAGACGCCCAGACGCTGCGCCGGGGTAGTGGCGGCGGCATGTACACAAGGAAGACGCACGCAACACGGGAAGCCCCAAGGTGTGGTCAGGGATGACCAACCGGACGCCCGCGAGGGACAGGCCGGATGCCCTGGGGTGGCGGAGAGGTTCGCAGTACCGCGGAAGCCGGGTAACGCCGGTGGAGGGAAGGGGCCTCAGTTCAAGACAGACGCAATACGTGGTGAGGGACCTGGAGATTGGGCAACCTATCAACTCCGAAATCTGTCCAGAAACTGCAGAAGGCGTTGCACGCGAAAGCTAAGGCGGAAGCTGGCTATCGCTTTTATACCCTGTACGACAAGATCAGCCGCGAGGACATCCTGGCTCACGCCTATGCCCAGTGCCGCTCCAACAAGGGCGCGCCTGGCATGGACGGACAGGATTTTGCGGACATCGACGCGTATGGGGTGCAGCGGTGGCTCGGCGAACTGGCGCTTGCGCTCAGGCAGGAGACTTACCGACCGGACCGCATCAGAAGAGTGTTCATACCGAAGGCCAACGGCAAACTCAGGCCGCTGGGCATCTCAACCGTGCGGGATCGGGTCTGCATGACAGCAGCGACGCTGGTGCTGGAACCGATCTTCGAAGCCGATCTTCCACCAGAGCAGTACGCCTACCGTCCCGGGCGAAACGCCCAACAGGCGGTGGTCGAGGTGGATGGGCTGCTGTTCCGCGGCCACCCGGAAGTCGTTGACGCCGACCTCGCGGACTACTTCGGGAGCATCCCTCATGCCGAACTCTTGAAGTCGGCAGCGCGCCGGATTGTTGATCGACGCGTGCTGCATCTGATCAAGATGTGGCTGGAATGCTCCGTGGAGGAAACCGATGATCGAGGACGGAAGACACGCACGACCGAAGTTCGGGACAAGCGGCGCGGCATTCCGCAAGGGTCACCCATCTCACCGCTGCTGGCGAATCTTTCCATGCGCCGGTTCGTGTTGGGATGGAAGATGCTCGGGCTGGAGCGAAGCCTCGGCACTCGCCTCGTGACCTACGCCGACGATCTTGTGATCCTGTGCAAGAAGGGCAAAGCCGATGAGGCGCTGCAGCAACTGCGCAGGATCATGAGCAAGCTGAAGCTCACGCTCAACGAGGAGAAGACACGCATCTGCAAGGTGCCGGAAGGAGAGTTCGACTTTCTGGGCTACACGTTCGGACAGATGCATTCTGCGAGAACCGGCCAGGCGCGCCTGGGATATCGGCCATCGAAGAAGAGCATCAAGCGCATGGTTGAGAAAATCCATGCACTGACAGACCGAACGGGGACATCGCAAGAAACCGCAAAGCTGGTGGGTAAGTTGAACCGCACGCTACGCGGATGGGCGAACTACTTCGAAGTAGGCACCGTCACCAAAGCGTATCGGGTGATCGACAGCTACACCGCGGTGCGGTTGCGCCGGTGGTTGCGCATCAAGCACAAGGTCAGACAACGCAGGGGCGGAACCTATCCACTCTCGCACCTCTACGGGCACTTCGGGCTCGTACGCCTGGGCCGGCTTGGGCACGACACGCCGTGGGCGAAGGCGTGAGGTCTTGTCCGAGAGCCGGATGCGGGAGATCTGCATGTCCGGTTCGATGAGCGGGATGTGGAAACGGAGCCATGGTCGAACCATTGAGGCACCGCCAGACGAAAGAGGCGGCAACAGATATGTTGGACCTACAGCCACCGCGTCACATCCCGACTCCACCGCCGTACCGTCTATGGAACCAACGGTTCCGATACGATCAACCTCAGCGACTTCATCACGCCCGGTACCGACTCCTTCATGGTGTTCGGCTACGAGGGTAACGACACCATCACAGGCGTCGGCAACACCCACTTCAAGGGCGGCGGCGGCGCCGACACGCTCATTGGCACGGGCGGCATCGACACCGCCGATTACAGCGACTCGCCCGAAGGGGTGAACGTCAACCTGATCACCGGCGTGGGCTTCGGCGGCACCGCGCAAGGCGACAGGCTGTTCCGCATCGATATTGTGATCGGCTCGTTCTACAGCGACTTCCTGGTCGGCTCCACTGCCGGTGCCGAGCTTCATGGCCCCAACGGCAATGACACGCTCATCGCCACCGGCCTGGGCAGCTTCAATCGCCTCTATGGCGACAACGGCGACGACAGACTGAAAGGCAGTGGCGGTACCGATTATCTGCACGGCGGCGACGGCTATCATGACACCGTCGACTACACGACCTCTTCAGCGGGCGTCGATGTCTCGCTGCGATACACCGTGGTTATCGACGGGCAATCTTATGGAACCGGACGGGGAGGGTATGCCGAACACGACTTGTACCAGGGCATCGAGAATATTGACGGCAGCGCCTATGGGGATCGGCTGGAAGGCAACGATGCCGACAACGTGATCCGGGGCTTCGGCGGTAGCGACATTCTCGATGGTGGATATGGCAGCGATACCATGTACGGCGGTTTGGGCAACGATACATATCGCGTTCACGACGTCGGCGACATGGTGATTGAAACGGCCGGCCAAGGGTTTGATCGAGTGTTTGTCATCGCCTCCAGCTATGCGCTCGCCTCGGATGCCGAAATCGAAGCGTTGCAGGTCGATGACACCTACACATGGATTGATGTCATTCTGACCGGCAACGACTATGGGCAGGAGATACAGGGGAATAGAGGCAACAACCACCTCGTGGGTCGTGGCGGCAATGACACCATTTGGGGCCGGGACGGCAACGACACTTTCGCCTTCGACACCATGCTCAATGCCGCGACCAACGTCGACAGGATCATGGACTTTAACCCGGCTGGAGAAGGCATCTACCTGGACGATGCGATCTTCAGCAATCTGTCCCGCCCGGTCGACGGCGTTCTGCTCGACAACGAATTCCGCATTGAAGCGGCTGCGCTCGATGCCGACGATCGCATCATCTACAACAACCTCACCGGGGCTTTGTCGTACGACAGCGACGGCACCGGCGCGGCGGCGGCGGTCCAGTTCGCCATCGTCACCGCCGGCCTGGACGTGACCCGCAACGATTTCTACATCTTCTGAATTTTTCCCGGGCTGCGCTACGGCGGAACGACGGCGCGGCGCCACTACTCCATCTTGATGTTGCCCTTGCGGATGACCTCGCCCCATCGCTTGGTCTCGGCGGTGACATGCTTGCCGAAATCTTCCGGCGTACCGAGCGGGATCGTCAGTCCCATGCCGGTCAGGCGCGAGCGCAGATCGGGCGCAGAGAACGCCTTGATGGCCTGCGCATTGATCCAGTCGATCGCGGCGCGCGGCGTTCCGGCCGGGGCGAACAGGCCAAACCATGGGCCACCTTCGACGCCCGGCATGCCGGCTTCCGTCATAGTCGGCACGCTGGGAATTGCGGGCTCGCGCTTTGCCGACGTCACCGCCAGTGCGCGGACGCGGCCGGCCTCGAGCTGCTCCTTGGTCAGCGCGACGATGTCGAACATCACTTGGACGTGGCCGGCCACCAGGTCCTGCAAGGCCGGCGCCGCGCCGCGGTAGTGCACGTGTGCGATGTCGAGGTTGTGCAGCTGCTTGAACTGCTCGCCGGCGAGATGGCCGGAGCTGCCGAGTCCCGGCGAGCCGTAGCTCAACTTGCCAGGATTGGCCTTGATGTAGGCGACCAGCTCCTGCGGCGATTTCGCCGGCACCGAGGGGTGCACGATCAGCACGTTCGGCGAGGTGGCGACGAACACAATCGGCAGGAAATCCTTGGCTGGATCGTAGGGCAGCTTGGGATTGAGATGCGGCAGGATCGACTGCGTGGCGTGAAAGCCCATGTAGATGGTGTAGCCGTCCGGGGTTGATTTGGCCGCCGCGTCGGCGCCGATTGCGCCGCCCGCGCCGGTGCGGTTCTCGACCACCGCGGTGAATCCGGCCTCGCCGAGCTTCGCCGCAAAGGCGCGCGCCGTGATGTCGGCGACGCCGCCGGGAGCCAGCGAGACGATGATCTTGATGGGCTGCGAGGGGTATTGTTGGGCGGTGGCGGAGCCAGAGATCGCAGCGCCGACAGCAAATGCGGCGGCAAGCATTCGAAACAGACGGTTCATGTGTCCTCCCGGAATTTGGCGAGACGCTATCACCTCGCGCCGCGCTCGCGGTAGCCAGGACTTCGGTTTCGATGACCCGTCATCCGGCCCGAAACGCTACTCCGGCTTGCCGTATCCGCCCGCGGTCGGCGTCTGCACGATGATCGCCTCGCCGGCGTCGACCACGGTGGCGTCGGCGCCCTTGAGCTGCTCCATCGTGCCGTCCTTGCGTCGCACGTAATTCTCGCCGATCTGGCCATTCTCGCCGCCGGCCAGCCCGAACGGCCGGATGCGGCGGTGGCCGGACAGAATGGTGTATTCCATCTTCTCGAGGAACCGCATGGTGCGGCGGATGCCATCGCCCGCGCTCCACTTGCCTTTGCCGCCGGAGCCTTTGCGGATGTGGAAGTCCTCGAGCACGACCGGATAGCGGAATTCCAGCACCTCGGGATCGGTGAGCCGGGTGTTGGTCATGTGGGTGTGCACGGCGTCGGTACCGGGCAAGCCGGGGCCGGCCGGCGAGCCGGAGCAGATCGTCTCGTAGTACTGGTATGTGGCGTTGCCGAAATTGACGTTGTTCATGGTGCCCTGGGCGGCGGCCATGGTGCCGAGCGCGCCGAACAGCGTGTCGGTGACGAACTGCGAGACCTCGACGTTGCCGGCCACCACCGCGGCCGGATATTTCGGCGCCAGCATCGAATCATCCGGGATGATGATCTTGATTGGCCGCAGGCAGCCGGCATTCATCGGGATGTCGTCGTCCACCATGACGCGGAACACGTAGAGCACGGCAGCGCGCGTCACCGGCTCCGGCGCGTTGAAGTTGGTGCCCTGCTGCGGCGAGGTGCCGGTGAAGTCCACGGTTGCGCCGCGGTTCTTCTTGTCGACCGTGATCTTGACCTTGATGACGTTGCCCTGGTCGGCCTCGTATCTGAATTCGCAGTCGTGCAGCGCGTCGATCACACGGCGCACGCTTTCGTCGGCGTTGTCCTGCACGTGGCCCATGTAGGCGTGCACGACGGGTAAGCCGAACTGCGCCACCATTTTGTGCAGCTCATGCACGCCCTTCTCGTTGGCGGCGATCTGCGCTTTGAGGTCGTTGACGTTCTGCAGCGGGTTGCGCGCCGGATACTGCGCCTTGGTGAGCAGGTCGTAGAGTTCTTTCTCTCGGAACTTGCCGCGGTCGACCAGCTTGAAGTTATCGATGTAGATGCCCTCTTCCTCGATCGAGGTCGCAAGCGGGGACATCGAGCCCGGCGCGATGCCGCCGATGTCGGCGTGATGGCCGCGTGACGCGACCCAGAACAGGATCTTGCGCTTGGCCTTGTCGAAAACCGGCGTGCAGACCGTAAGATCGGGGATGTGCGTGCCGCCGTTATAGGGCGCGTTGAGCAGATAGACGTCGCCCGGTTTGATCCTGCCCTTGTTCTCGCGGATGATGGTCTCGACTGCGCGGTCCATCGAGCCGAGATGGACCGGCATGTGCGGTGCGTTGGCGACCAGCGTCGAGTCCGCCGCGAAGATCGCGCAGGAAAAGTCGAGCCGCTCCTTGATGTTCACCGAATAGGCGGTGTTCTGCAGCGACACGCCCATCTGCTCGGCGATCGACATGAACAGATTGTTGAAGACCTCGAGCATGATCGGATCGGCCTTGGTGCCGACCGCGCTCTGCCGCTTGAGCTTGATGTTGCGATCGAGCAGCAAATGGTTCTTTGCCGTGATGGTGGCGCGCCAGCCGTGCTCGACGATGACGGTCTGGTGCGGCTCGATGACGATCGCGGGTCCTTGCACCCTCGCGCCGGGCCGAAGCTGGTCGCGGGTGTAGACCGCGGCCTTGTGCCATTCCCCGCCGGAGAAAAATTGAGTGCGGCGGGCAGGCGAGGGCAGCTTGCCGCGCGAGATCTTGCCGGTGCGTTCGCGGAACGTTGCGCCGCCGCCGACCGCCTCGACCGACACCGCCTCGATCACCAGTTGCTTGCTGCGGTCGATGAAGCCGAACCGCGACTTGTGCGCCTTCTCGAAGGCGGATTTCATTTTGGGCAGAGTGCCGGCGTCGACCACCAGCGCGGTGTCGGTGCCGGCGTAGCGCACGTGCGCGCGTACGTGGATCTTGATGCTGGCGGCCGGAACGCCCTGGCCGGCAACCTCCGCCTTGGCGCCGGCGCCGAGCCGCGCGCCCTCGCGCTTGAGCGACGCGAGCGATTTCGTCCCGAAGTCCTCCTCGATCGCCTGCTGGCGGGTGGCGCGGATGTCGGCGAGACCCATGCCGTAGGCCGAGAGCAGCGAAGAGAAGGGATGGATCAGCACCTTGGTCATGCCGAGCGCATCGGCGACCAGGCAGGCGTGCTGGCCGCCGGCGCCACCGAAGCAATTGAGTGCGTAGCGGGTGGCGTCATAGCCGCGTTGCACCGAAATCTTCTTGATCGCGTTCGCCATGTTCTCGACCGCGATCTTGATGAAGCCGTCGGCGATCTCCTCCGCCGATTTTCCGATCTTCTGCGCCAGATTGTTGAAGGCGTGCCTGACCTCGCCGGCATCGAGCGGCTGGTTCTGTTCGGGTCCGAAGATCTTCGGGAAGAAGTCGGGGATGAGCTTGCCCACCATCACATTGGCATCGGTGACGGCGAGCGGCCCGCCCCGGCGGTAGCATTTCGGCCCGGGGTTTGCGCCCGCGCTGTCGGGCCCGACGCGGAAGCGCGCGCCGTCGTAGTGCAGGACCGAGCCGCCGCCGGCGGCGACGGTGTGGATCAGCATCATCGGTGCGCGCATCCGCACGCCCGCGACCTCGGTCTCGAACGCGCGCTCGTACTCGCCGTCGAAGTGCGACACGTCGGTCGAGGTGCCGCCCATGTCGAAGCCGATCAGCTTGTTGAAGCCGGCCTCGCGGCCAGTCTGCGCCATGCCGACCACGCCGCCGGCGGGTCCCGACAGGATCGCGTCTTTTCCCTGAAACAGTTCGGCGGCGGTGAGCCCGCCCGACGACATCATGAACATCAGGCGGGCTCCGGCGCGCCTGGCATCGAGTTCTGATTCCACTGTCGCCACATAGCGCCGCAGGATCGGCGACAGATACGCGTCCACCACCGTGGTGTCGCCGCGCCCCACCAGCTTGATCAGCGGTGACACCTCGTAACTGACCGACACCTGCGGGAAGCCCATCTCGCGGGCGAGCTTCGCGATCTGCTTTTCGTGCTCCGGATAGCGGTAAGCATGCATGAATACGATCGCGACCGCGCTGATGCCGTCCGCCATCGCCTCTTCAAGCGCGGCCTTCGCCCCCGCCAATTCCAATGTGCGCTCGATCGTGCCGTCGGCGCGCACTCGCTCGTCGATCTCGACGACGCGCTCGAACAGCATCTCCGGCTTGATGATGTGCTTGGCGAAAATCTTGGGACGCGCCTGGTAGCCGATCCGCAGCGCGTCGCGGAAACCCCTGGTGGTAAGCAGGAGGGTGCGCTCGCCCTTGCGCTCGAGCAGGGCGTTGGTCGCGACCGTGGTGCCCATCTTCACGGCGCCGACCCGGCCCGGCGGGATCGGCTCGCCGGCGTTCAGCCCGAGCAGGTCGCGGATGCCCTGCACCGCCGCGTCACGGTAGGCCTCGGGATTCTCGGATAACAGCTTGTGGGCCGCCAGCGTGCCGTCCGGGCGGCGCCCTACCACGTCGGTGAAGGTGCCCCCGCGGTCGATCCAGAAATCCCAGCTGCCATTCGGACTGACTTTTTTGGCGGCGTTTTTTGGCGAACGTGTCGCACGAACAGGCATCGAAGTCCCTTGCACGGCGTCGGACAAGCCCGTCATCATAGCGGGTCATCGTCAACATCGCATGGGGATCGATGCTGCGAGCCGCCCTTGACCGCCTTTACCTGTACGCCGGCTATGTCGCCGGGGCGTTCATGGTGGCGATCTTCGTGCAGATGATGCTGCTCTCGGCCGGCCGGCCGGTCGGCTTCAACATCCCTGCCGGCGACGATTTCGTGTCCTGGTGCATGGCGGCGATGGCGTTCTTCGGTCTCGCCCACACCTTCCGCCATGGCGAGATGATCCGGGTCGGTCTTTTGATCGACAAGCTGCCGGAGCCATCGCGGCATTGGGTCGAACTGGTCTGTCTTGTCATCGGAACGGCATTCGTCGGCTTCTTCGCCTTTCACGCGGTGAAGATGAACTACCAATCGTACCTGTTCGGCGACATGTCGCAGGGCGTGGTGCTGGTGCCGATGTGGATCCCGCAGCTCGGCTATTCGACCGGCCTCATCATCCTGCTGATCGCCTTCGTCGATGAATTGATCCACGTCGCCCGCGGGAATCCGCCGCGCTACGAGAGGCCCAAGCCGCAGACCGCCGAGGAGGTGGTCGAGCGCGCGGTGCAGAGCGGGGTTTAGATGGAGTTGCTCCAGATCGCAGCCCTGCTGTTGATCCTGCTGGTCGCGCTGCTCGCCGGCGGCTTGTGGATCGGCATCACGTTGATCGCCTGCGGCTTCGCCGGCATGCAATTCGCCGGCGCGACCATCCCGCCGGGGCCGGTGCTGGCGACCACGATCTGGGGCAACAGCGCATCATGGACGCTCGCCGCCTTGCCGCTGTTCATCTGGATGGGCGAGATCCTGTTCCGCACCCGACTGTCGGAGGAGATGTTCCGCGGCCTCGCGCCCTGGCTCAACTGGCTCCCGGGCCGGCTGATGCACGTCAACGTGCTGGCCTGCGGTATCTTCGGCTCGGTGTCGGGTTCCTCCGCCGCGACCACCGCAACCGTCGCGAAGATCGCGCTGCCCGAATTGAAGAGGCGCGGCTACGACCAGATGGTGAGTCTCGGCTCGCTGGCCGGTGCCGGCACGCTCGGCATCCTGATTCCGCCGTCGATCATGATGGTGATCTACGCGGTGCAGGCCAATGTCTCGATCATTCAGGTGTTCCTGGCGGGTTTCATCCCCGGCGCGATCGTGATGCTGCTCTACTCCGGCTACATCATCGTCTGGTCGCTGCTCAACCCGAAGAAGACGCCGCCGCCCGAGCCAACGATGCCGCTGCGCGACAAGCTGCGCGAGTCGGCCAAGCTCGGCCCGGTGATGCTGCTGATCATGCTTGTCTTCCTCTCGCTGCTGATGGGCTGGGCGACCGCGACCGAATGCGCCGCCTGGGGCGTGCTCGGCTCGCTCGCCATCGCCTGGTGGCACGGTATGCTGAACTGGCCATCGTTCTGGCAGAGCGTGATGGGCGCGACGCGGCTCACCTGCATGATCATGCTGATCCTGGCCGGCGCATCCTATATGGGCACCTCGATGGCCTACACCGGCGTGCCGCAGGCGCTGGCCTCCTGGGTCGGCTCGCTGGGGCTGTCGCCCTACATGCTGATCGCCGCGCTGACCGTGATGTATATCGTGCTCGGCACCGCGCTCGACGGCATTTCCATGATTGTGCTCACCACCGCGGTGGTGATCCCGATGATCAAGACCGCCGGCTTCGACCTGGTCTGGTTCGGCATCTTCGTGGTGCTGGTGGTGGAGATGGCCGAGGTGTCGCCGCCGGTCGGCTTCAACCTGTTCGTGCTGCAGACCATGTCGGGAGAGGATTCCAACACGGTCGCGCGGGCGTCGTTGCCGTTTTTTTTCCTCTTGGTGGTGGCGGTCGCCATTATCACGGTGTTCCCGCAGCTCGTGATGTGGCTGCCGCGGCTCGCTTTTCCGGCCTAGCGCATGTCCCGGAAAAGTGGGCACGGTTTTTCGAAAACGACATGTGCAAACGCGAAAGTCTGGCGAAAAGCCGCACCGGCACGCCAATTGCCGCGGTCGTTCTCAGCCTGATAACGTGACGACAACCGTTTCAAACCAAGGGAAAGAACCATGAACACCCATGTAAAATCCCTGGCGCTGGGCACCGCCATGCTGGCGCTGGCCGCGGCACCGTCCGCCGCGCAGACCAAATGGAACCTGCCGAGCGCCTATCCGATCGACAATCCGCATCTGGAAAACATCGGCTTGTTTGCCAAGGACGTGTCCGAGGCGACCGGCGGTAAGCTGACCATCTCGGTCCATCCGGGCGCCTCGTTGTTCAAGGGTCCGGAGATCAAGCGCGCGGTCGCCACCGGCCAGGCGCAGACCGGCGAAGTCCTGATCTCGATTCTGGAGAACGAGAGCCCGATCTTCGGCATCGACGTGGTGCCGTTCCTGGCGACCTCTTTCCCGGAGGCGAAGAAGCTGTGGGCCGCGTCGCGCCCGCTGATCGAGCAGAAGCTTGGCGCGCAGGGCATGCAGGTGCTGTTCAGCGTGCCGTGGGGCCCACAGGGCATGTACGCCAAGAAGGACATCAACACCGTCGACGACATGAAGGGTCTCAAGTGGCGCGCCTACAACGTCGGCACCGCGCGGATCGGCGAACTGGTCGGCGCGCAGGCCGTCACCGTGCAGGCTGCTGAGCTGCCGCAGGCGCTGGCGACCGGCGTCGTCAATTCGTTCATGTCGTCGGGCGCGACCGGCTACGACTCCAAGGTGTGGGAGACGCTCACCCACTTCTACGACCTGAAAGCGTGGATTCCGCGCAACGTGGTGCTCGTCAACAGGGCGGCGCTCGCGGGGCTCGACAAGCCGACCCAGGACGCGATCCTTCGCCTGTCCAAGACCGCCGAGGAGCGCGGCTGGAAGATGTGGGAGAACAAGACCGAGTGGTACCACCAGGAGATCGCCAAGCGCGGCATGAAGGTGCAGGTGGCGAGCCCGCAGTTGCAGGCCGGCTTCCACAAGATCGGCGAGCAGCTCACTGCGGATTGGCTCAAGCGCGCCGGCGACGAAGGCAAGGCGGTGATCGACGCCTACAAGAAGATGTGACGCCGAACGAATAACAAAGGCACATGGCCGGGTTTGTCCCGGCCATGTCGCTATCCAGGGGAGGAAATCATATGCGAAGCTTGAAGCTTGCGACCGCGGCGCTGCTCGCCGTCGCGCTGCAGTCCGCTCCGACCCTCGCGCAGGACTGGCCGAACAAGCCGGTGAGAATCCTGATCGGCTTCGGCGCCGGCGGCGGCACCGACGTCGCCAGCCGCATCGTCGCGGAGGGGCTGTCCGAAATCCTGGGTCAGCAGTTCACCGTCGAGAACCGGCCCGGGGCCGGCGGGACCATCGCCGGCGGTCTGGCGGCGCGGGCGCCGAAGGACGGCTACACCGCGATCGCGCTGAGCATGGGCCACGCGGTATCGGCGGTGATGGTCAAGAACGTGCCGTACGATCCCATCAACGACTTTGCGCCGATCGGCATCTTCACCAACTCCGCAATCGTGGTTGCGGTCGGCAAGAATTCGCCAGCAACCGACCTCAAGAGCCTGGTCGCGCTGATCAACAAGGAGCCCGGCAAGCTGAACTATTCCACGGTGGGTTTGGGCTCGACGCAGCATCTGATCGCCGAGGATCTGGTGCAGCGCACCGGCATGAAGGCGCAGCCGGTGCCCTACAAGACCACCGGCGAGGTCGTCACCGCGCTGATCCGCGGCGACAGTGCGTTCGCAGTCGATCTCTATCATGCGATCCGCGGCCAGGTGGATGCCGGCGAATTGCGGGTGATCGCGACGTCGACGCCCAAGCGTTGGGCTGCGATCCCGAACGTGCCCGCGATCGCCGAAACCTTGCCGGGCTTCGGCGTGCTGGGCTGGTATGGCCTGGCGTTCCCGGCCGGCACGCCGCAGCCGATCATCGACAAGCTGCGCGGTGCGCTCAAGCAGGTTCTGGAGCGCGAGACTGTACGCAAGAAGCTTGAGGGCGTGGGCGCGGTCGCCAATCTGTCGACGCCAGAGGAGTTCAAGAAGACCATCGAGTCCGACATCAGCGGCTTCAAGGAGGTCGCCGGCAAGGCGGGCCTGCAGGCGAATTGAAACCGCCTCGCCATCGCCGCTACGCCCATGCTAAGCACGGCGCCCGGCAACGATTGGCAAAAAAACCTGACGATTGCCCAAACAACGGGAAGGGACTGATATGGCCGACAAGCTCAATATTCTTGCGATCTGCGGCAGCCTGCGTAAGGGCTCTTTCAACCGCATGTTGATGAACACTTCGATCGCGCTGGCGCCCGAGGGCATGGCGATCAGCGAAGCGCCGTCGTTTGCATCGATGCCGATCTACAATTTTGATGATCAGCAGGCCACTGGCTTCCCGGCCTCGGTGAATGCCTGGAGCGACGCGATCCGTGCTGCCGACGGGTTGCTGATCGTGACCCCGGAGTACAATTGGTCGATCCCCGGCGGACTCAAGAACGCGATCGACTGGGCTTCGCGCCTAAAAGAGGTGCCGTTCAACGGCAAGCCGACCGCCGTGCAGTCCGCCGCCGGCGGGCTGATCGGCGGTGAGCGCGCGCAGCTGGCGTTGCGCCAATCGCTGATCTCGGTCGACGTCGTCTGGTTCGGTCGGCCGGAGGTGATCGTCACGTTCGCCGCACAGAAGTTCAAGGACGGCAAGCTGGAGGACCAGACTGCGGTCGATATGATCAAGGCGCAGCTCGCCGCGTTCGAGAAGTTCGTGCGCAAGATTACGGGCAAGTAGGCGTCTGCATCATCGGACTGTCGTCCCCGCGAAAGCGGGGACCCCAGTACCCACGGCGTGGTCGGTGTTTACTGGATGCCCGCTTCCGCGGGTGGCACCGAATGTTGCAAGGCTCCCAGCTTCTATAGCTCCTACAACTTCTTCCCCTTCAGCCAGTCCGCTCCCTTGGCATACAGCACATCGACCGCGGGTCCGTCGGTGCCGGGAAGGTCGGTCTTCACGTTGAAGCCGCCCTTGGTCTGAAGATAGGCGAGGTGGCGGTAGCCGACCGGAAAGCGGTCGAGAATAGTCTTGTCGAGTTTGATCGTCGCGGCGGGATCGACCGGCATCAGCCGGTCCATCTCGTAGATCAGGCGCCGCAGCACGAGACCCCACTTGCCTCTACGCTTTTCCAGAAAGTCGTAGAACCGTCCGGCGCAGATCACTTCGCAAGGCTCGCCGTCGATCTTGCCGCGCTGCGTGATGGTCATCTTGGTCATGGCGATAGCGCGCTTGCCTTTGACGTCGATCGACGAGCCGCCGAGCAGATGGATGACGCGCACGCCGTTGGCGTAGCCCTTCTTTGAGACCTCGATGAACTCCTCGGCCGAGCCCTGGAACCAGGTGGCCCACATCTGCCCGTCTTTGTGCCAGACGGTGCGAAAGCGGTCCCACATCAGGCCGTCGCGCCAGATCGCCCAGTTCTCGATTAGCTCGCGGATGGCGAGCTTGTCGGCGGTGTTGCTTTTGGTCGGCATCGTTTCCCTTCGCCGGATCATGCGCTACTGGCGTGCCGGCACACACTGCACTAACCTTTCGCCGCGATCCAGCAAGGGAGTGCGTTATGCGATTGGAAGGGCGTGCGGCGATCGTGACCGGTGGCGCGACAGGCATCGGCAAACACTATTCCCATGCGCTCGCCGCCGAGGGCGCGCAGGTGATGATCGCCGACATCCAGGACGGCACCGCCGTCGCCGAGGAGATTGCTGCGAAGTACGGCCGCAACTCCACCGCAAGCGTGAAGTTCGACGTCAGCGACGAAGCGCAGTGCAAGATGGTGGTGGCGAAAACGCTGGAGCGGTTCGGCAAGATCGATATCCTGGTCAACAATGCCGCGCTCTACGCGCCGCTCGCGCCGGTTTCCGTCACCGATATCGATGTCGACCTGTGGGACAAGGTGATGGCGGTCAACGTGCGCGGCCTGTTTCTGATGACCAAGCACGTCGCGCCGCACATGATTGAGAGGAAGTCCGGCAAGATCATCAACATCGGCTCGGGCACCGCGGCGCGCGGCATTCCTGACTTTTCGCACTACGTCACCTCGAAGGGCGCCGTGACGGCGTTCACCCGGGCGGTGTCGCGCGAACTCGGCCAGCACGGCATCTGCGTCAACACGTTGGCGCCCGGCCTGACCATCAGCGGAGCGCAGAACGAGGAGCATCTGAAGCAGTCGCGGGCCTCGTCGCTGGCGCGGCGCGCCATCAAGCGCGACCAAGTGCCGGAGGACCTGGTCGGCACGCTGGTCTATCTGGCCTCCAAGGACAGCGACTTCCTCACCGGCCAACTGCTGGCGGTGGATGGTGGCGCCAACAACACCTGACTTTCCAGGCAAAAAGCCCTGCAAACAGGGAATACCGGCCTGCGCCGAGCCGACTCTGTTAAGTCAGCCCGGAAATCGCTATGTTCCGGCCACGAACGCCCCAAGGCAGCGCTCCAGGGGCAGGAAATTTCCAAGGAGGATGCAATGTCCGTCGCCCTCGATCCCAAGCACAACGTCCAGACCATCCGCCAGAACTTCTACGACAGGATCAGCAAGCAGGACATGACGCCGCTCTGGGAGGTGCTCCGCAACGTCGTGACCAAGGAGCCGAAATCGAAGGCGTCGGCGAAGGTCTGGAAATACGACGATATCAAGAAGTCCATCCTCGAGGCCGGCGAACTGATCACGCCGGAGGAGGCCGAGCGCCGCGTGCTGGTGTTGGAGAATCCGACGCTGCGCGGCCAGAGCCGCGCCACCAATTCGCTGTTCGCCGGCGTGCAGCTCATCATGCCGGGCGAGGTCGCCGACGCCCACAAGCACGTTTCGTCCGCGATCCGCTTCGTGTTGGACGGCGAGGGCGCCTACACCGCGGTTGAGGGCGAGAAGGCCAACATGTCGCGCGGCGACTTCATCCTCACGCCGAACTGGGCGCCGCACGATCACGGCAACCCGGGCAAGAACCCGGTGCTGTGGCTCGACGTGCTCGACATGCCGACTATCAATCACTTCGAGACGTCGTTCATGGAGCACTACGACGAGAAGGCGCAGAACACCAACCGCGAGGACGGCAACTCGCTGGAGCGGTTCGGCTCGGGCGTGCTGCCGGACGGCCAGACCATCGATACCTTCAAGCATCGCAGCCCGGTCATCAACTACACCTACGCCCGCACTCGCCCGATCTGCGAGCGGCTGATGAAGACCGGCGACATCGATCCGCGCCACGGCGCGCGGGTGCGCTACTCCAACCCGGTCACCGGCGGCCACGTCATGTCGACCATGGGTGCCTGGCTCGCGATGTACCCGAAAGGCTTCAAAGGCCAGGAGTACCAGTCGACCGACGGTATGATCTTCGTGTGTGTCGAGGGGCACGGCTCCACCAAGGTGGACGATAAGGTTCTCGAATGGGGTCCGAACGACGTGTTCGTGATCCCGCCGTGGAAGCGCTATGCGCACAACTGCCCGGAGCAGACCGTGCTGTTCTCGATCTCCGACCGGCCGGCGCAGGAAGCGCTCGGCATCTGGCGCGAGAAGAACTGACCGTCATCACGTCGGCGCGAAAAATGAAACGCCCCGCTTCGGCGGGGCGTTTTGCTTGATCGATGCCGGCGGCTGCATCACTTCTCATCCTCCCAGTCCACCCAGTCGACATCGTGCCTTTCAAGATAGCTGCTGACGGCTGCGCCGATGGTTGGAAAGAAGGAACGTTCGCCGAACTTCGCGAACAGTTCGAACCGTTTCAGCTTGTCCTTTACCGGGTCCTTGAGCTCGGCGAAGTAGAGATCCACCCCCCTGTCGTGCAGCGCAGCATCCAGCTCGGCGAGCATATCGGCGGCGGTTACGTCGATGCTGGTCACCGGCTCCGCGGCCACGACAAACCAGCACGCCGGCGTCGGTGATTCCGCCACTGCGTCCAGCACTCGCTCCTTGAACAGCTCGGCATTGGCGAAGAACAGGGGCGCGTCCCACCGGAACAGCACCAGGCCGGGTATGCGCCGCGCGTCCGGATAGCGCGTGATGTCGTGATAGCCCTTGACGCCGCGAGCACGGCCCAGCACAGCGGCGTGCGGGCGCCAGCCATCCCACAGGAATTCGATCACGGCCAAGGCGATGGCGAGAGCTATGCCCGGAATGACGCCGAGAACGGCAACCCCGACGAAGCACGCGATAGACAGCCAGAATTCCCAGCGCTGGATGCGATAGATGCGCCTCAGGTCGGAGATTTCGAACAGGCCAATCGCAGCGGCAATCACGACCGCGGCCAGTGCCGGCGCGGGCAGATGCTGCAGCAGGTTGGGCGCGGCGAGGAGCAGCAGCGCGATCGTCAGAGCGCCGACGACACAGGTCAATTGGGTTCGCGCGCCGGCTGCCTCGGCGACCGGGGTGCGGGAGCTACTGCTGCTGATCGGGAAGCCCTGGAAAAAGCCGGTGGCCAGATTGGCGCTGCCGAGCGCCACCATCTCTTGATTGGCGTCGACGCGGGAGCCGGTTCTCGCGGCATAGGCGCGCGACAGCACGCTGGTGTCGGCAAACGACACCAGCGCGATGGCGCAGCCGCCGACCAGCACGGGAACGATATCCTCGTACCGAATCCAGGGGATCGAGAGAGCAGGCAGGCCTTGCGGCAGCGCGCCCAGCACATCGACATTGCTGCGCGCCGCGAGGTCCAGCGTTGCGACGATCAGCGTCGCCAGGACGACTGCAATCAGGATGCCGGGCCAGCGCTTGCTGCCCCTCAGGGCAAGGATGATCGCCAGCGTGCCGGCGCCGATCGCGAACGCGATCCAGTTGGCCTTGCCGTTGGATATCGCGGTAGCGATTGCCGCGAGGCTGCGCAATGGGCCTTCGGCATCGACGGAGAATCCGAACAGCTTCGGCAACTGGCTGATCAGCACGACCAGCGCAATCCCGTTCATGTAGCCGTATCGGATTGGCTTGGAGAGGAGTTCGGTGATGAAGCCGAGCCGTGCCACGCCGGCAAGGATCAACACCGCCCCCGACACGATGGCCATCGCGCCGGCGAGCACGACCGCCCGTAGCGGATCGCCGCCGGATAGCGGAGCGACAACAACGAGGATAACGGCGGCAAGCGCCGAGTCCGGTCCCAGCACAAAAATACGGCTGGGGCCGAACAGCGCATAGACCAGTAGCGGTACGATTGTGGCGTAGAGGCCATTGATTCCGGGCAGGCCGGACGCCACCGCATACGCCACTCCCACCGGGACCAGCATGGCCGCCAGCACGAGACCGGCCGTGAGATCGTGCACCAGCCAGCCCGCTTGGTATTCCCTCGCGGTTTGCAGTCCCGGCAGCCAGCGTATCCAGTCGGTTCGCTCGGTCATCGACCAGCTGCCTTGCTCGGACCGGCATTATGCCCGTTTTGGAACTCCTGCGCGCCGCCTGATGTGCTCGACGACGAGCAGGGCCACCGCCGCGCCAGCCCCGACGAAGTTGATGGTGTGTCCCGTCATTCCGAATGGATCGGGCGGCAGCAGGATCAGGCACGCCACCGCGCCATACATCACGCGCCACTGCATCGACAGCAACGCCAGGGCGAATCCCAGGATCGCGGCAGTGCCGATGTACAGGCCGAAGATGATGCGCAGGAAGTTCCAAATGATGAGGTGGGTCGGGCCATCCATCAACAGGCTTGGAGTCAGCACGAACAGGAACGGCAGCACGAAGGTGCTCCAGCCGACCAGGCAGGCCACCCAGCCCGTGGTCCAGCCGTCGGTGCGCGCAATACTCGCCGCCGCGTAGGCGGCGAACGCCACCGGTGGCGTGATCATGGAGAGCATGCCGTTGTACATGACGAACATGTGCGCGGCCATTGGCGTGACGCCGAGCTTGACCAGCGCGGGCGCCAGCAGAGTTGCAGTGAGGATATAGACGCTCACCGTCGGCAGGCCGATGCCGAGCACGAAGGCAAGGATCGCGATCAGGATGAGCAGCAGATAGACGTTGTCGCCGGACAGCGCGACGAGTTGCAGTGTCATGCTGAAAGCAAGTCCGGAGATCGCCAGGATGCCGACCATCGCGCCTGCGGCTGCGCCGATCAGGATGATATCGAGCGAGATGCGGCCGGTGTCGATGATAGCCTGGGCAAGCGTCAGCAAGCTGGGGCGTTTGCCGCGGTAGCCGAACACGAAGGTCAGCACCATCAACAGGGCGGTCGAGACGATCGCGGCCTTCTCCGGCGTCAGCCGGAAAATCTCGGGATAGATCAGCGCGAACACCAGGAAGACGATCGGCACCAGGAAGTGCCAGCCTGATTTCATCACCTCGCCGAGCGAGGGTGCATCAGGGTCCTGGACCGCGCCGATCTTCTCCTTGGCAGCGTCGAGATCGACGTGGATGAAGAGACATGCGTAGTAGAGGATCGCCGGGATCGCCGCGGCGATACAGACCGCGCCGTAGGAGACCTGCAGGAACTCCGCCATGATGAACGCGGAGGCGCCCATCACCGGCGGCATCAATTGGCCGCCGGTCGAGCCGACAGACTCGATCGCAGCGGCCTTGTAGCGTGTGAAACCTGCCTTGATCATGGTCGGGATGGTGACGATGCCGACCGCCAGCACGTTCGATACCGCGCTGCCCGAGATCATGCCGAACAGCGCCGAGCCCACCACCGCGATCTTGGCCGAACCGCCGCGGAAGCGGCCCATCGCCGCCATCGCGATATCGGAGAAGAAATCCGCGCCGCCGGTGCGCGCCAGCACCTGACCCATGATCGTGAACGGAATGACGATCAGCACCGCCACACCAAGGATGGCGCCGATCATGCTGTTGGTGTCGAGGCCGAGGTAGGCGACCATCCGCTCCGGCGAAACCCAGCGGGTCTGGAAATCCCCCGGCAGGTTCGGACTGATGTAGACGTAGATCGCCATCGCCAGGATGATGGCGACGAAGCCGAAGCCGGAGGTGCGGCGGCTGCCCTCCATCACCAGGAACAGCAGGATCGCGCTGCCGACGATGCCTTCGGTCGGCAGCATCGCGAGTTCGTAGGTCAGCGGCTCGTAGTGCACGAAGATGTAGCCGCACAAAATGAGCGACACGGCGGCGCTGGCGTAGTCGAACGCACGCGCAAACTGCGGCCGACTCGCCATGAAGGTCCAGGCCAGCGCGGCGGCAAGACCGATCCACAGCAGCGGCGGAACGTCGAGGGGATTGGGGAAGCGGTAGGCGATGTAGATGAGAATGATGATGACGGTGATTGCGCCCGCCAGGTCGACGGAGCGGTACTCGCGCCTGGTCTCGACCACGAAGGCGAGCGCCAGCGTCAGCCCCAGGCACGCGGTCAGGAGTTGCTCGGTGTAGAACGCAAGGTTGAAGACCTGCCTGGGCACATCCATCACCCAGAGCACGACGCAGGCGACCAGCAGTCCCTGCAGCAGGTTGGTCAGGACCAGCGTCGTTCTCGACGCGGTGGCGGCGAATTCCTCCGCGCTGGCGACAAAGCGTTCCTCGGACGCGGCGGTGGGAGTGGCCGCCGCGCCTGCAGGCTGGGGCTTATCGTTCACTGCGACGCTTTCAATCGGCGACCCTTATTGAAAGACCTGGGCCGCGATGCCCTTGTCCTTGAAGTATTTCAAGGCACCGGGATGAAACTGGAACTTGTAGTCCTTGTGCAGATTCGCCGCCGCGAATTCACGCAGGTTCGGCGCGACCGCGATCATGTCGGCCTTGTTGTTCTCCATCGTCTCGATCAGCTTGTACACCACGTCGTCCGTCACTTTGGCATGGGTGAAAAGGATGTTGTCGATGGTGTATGTCTTCATCGGCTGTTCGACGCCGACGAAGATCGGTCCCGGCGCGATGTCGCTCAGATAGCCGAACGGCGAAATCTTGCGAGCTGCCGGCATGCCGGGCGAGTCGGGGATCGCCAGGAAGCGTGTGCCGCCGACCGTCACGTCGACCTCACGCACCTTCGGCGCGCCGAACGCGAACATGAACATGTCGGCCGCGCCGGCGGCGAAATCGTCCGCCGAGCGCATCACGTTCGGAACCAGCACCGGTTTGATGTCCTGCTCGGTGAGGCCGCCGGTTGCGAGGATCGCGCGCGACATCGGGTCGAGCGCGCGCATCGCCGAATAGCCCATGGTCACGCGCTTGCCCTTCAGGTCGGCGACGGTGCGCATCCCGCTGTCCTTGCGCACCCAGAAGCCGGTCTTGAGCGTGTAGACCGGACCGATCATGCGCAGGTTTTTGTGATTGGCGATCAGAGCGCCGATTTCCGGTGCGTTCGCCATGGCGAAGTCGGCTTCCGCGCGGTCGACAATGGCGATCATCACGGATTCGCCGGCGGTCGCTTGCACCAGCGTGTTGAGGTTGCCCTTCTCCTTGAGCACTTTGGAGATGGCGGAGCTGGTGGTGTGGTTGATGGTTCCGGGCTGCATCGCCGCGAATCCATACGTCTGCGCCGACGCCGACGTGCCGCCGAGGCCGATGATGGCGATCGAGGCGGCGAGCAATCTCAATGTTGTGGCACTCATGAGTGGACCCCTCCCTTACAAGCTGCTTGTCCCGACTGGCGCGGCGCCGCTATTCGAGCGGCTTGGCCGCGAGATTGCGCTCCTTGAAATACTTCAGTGCGCCCGGGTGATAGGGCATGCCGTACTGCTTGTAGCCGTTCTCCGCGGAGAACTCGCGCAGCACCGGCTGCACGGCAACCAGATCAGGCTTGTTCTTCTCAAGCGTGTCGAGAAACTTGTAGATGATGTCGTCCGACACCTTGGCGTGCGTGAGCAGCACGTTGTCGAAGCTGTAGACCTTCATCGGCTTCTCGACGCCGATGAAAATTGGGTTCGGCGCGACCTGGGTCAGATAGCCCCAGGGCATGATCTTGCGGGCGGCAGGCATGCCCTTCTCGTCCTGTTCAAGCACGCGAATGCCGCCGACCGTAGCATCGACCTCGCGAACCTTGGGCGCGCCGAACGCGAAATAGAACATATCGGCTGCACCGGAAACGAAATCGTCGGCGCTGCGGATCACGTTGGGCACCAGCACCGGTACGACGTCCTTTTCGGTCAGGCCCGCACTCGCCAGCATGGCGCGCGCGGCCTTGTCGATATTGCGCATCGCGGAGTAGCCCATGGCAACGCGCTTGCCCTTGAGATCGGCGATGGTGTTCATGGTCGAGGACTTGCGCACAAAGAACGGCGTGCGCAGCGCATGGGCGGCGACGATGATGCGCAAGTCCTTCTGGGGCCCGTCGAAGCCGTCCTGCGCTTCCATGATGTTGCTGATGCCGATCTCGGCTTCGCCGCGCCCGACCATGGGAATGATCACGTTGTCGCCGGCGGTGGGTTGCACCAGCACGTTCATGCCGGCCTTTTCCTTGAGCACCTTGGAGACGGCGGTCGCGGTAGTGTGATTGAGCGTGCCAGGCGGCAGTGTGGCGAAGCCGTAGGTCTGCGCCGACGTGGAATTGGTTCCGGCGCCAAATCCAAGAATGCCGGCTAGCGCCAGAGCCGCGGCGCGTAGGGTCACGAGCATGGGTATCCTCCCGCTGGAAAGCAGTCGCTATCGGGTCGTCTTGACCTCGATTTTCTTGTCGGCGAAATATTTCAGTGCGCCCGGATGATAGGGAGTGCTGAATTTTTTGTACAAGCCCTCGGGCGCGAATGCGCGCAGCGCCGGTTGCACGGTGATGAGGTCGGCCTTGTTGTCCGCCATGGCCTCGATCAGCTTGTACACCACGTCGTCCTTCACCTTGGCGTTGGTGAACAGCAGATTGTCCCAGGTGTAGACACCCATCGGCTTCTCGACGCCGATGTAGAAAGGCCCGGGCGCCGCCGGAGCCAGATAGCCTTCGGGAAAGATCTTTTGCGCCGCCGCCATGCCGCTTTCGGGCACCTCCAGCGCGCGGATGCCGCCGACCGTTGCATCGACCTCGCGGACCTTCGGTGCGCCGAACGCGAAGAAGAACGTGTCCGCCGCGCCGGAGATGAAATCGTCCGCGCCGCGAATGACATTCGGTACCAGGACCGGGCTGAAATCCTTGTCGGTCAGGCCACCAGTCGCCAGGATCGCGCGACCGGAAATATCGATCGTGCGCTGCGCTGAAAAGCCGAACACCACCTTTTTGCCCTTGAGGTCGGCGATGGTCATCATCGGCGAGCTCTTGCGGACGAAATACGCCGTGTAGAGCGGGTGGATGGCGCCGATCAGCCTCAGGTCGGGAAGCTTGCCGGCTTCGGTTGCGACCAGCACTTCGAGCGAATTGGCGATGCCGAACTCGGACTCGCCGCGGCCGACGATCGGAATAATCACGGACTCGCCCGCGGTCGGCTGCACCAGCGCGTTGAGGCCAGCTTTTTCCTTCACAACCTTGGCGATCGCCGTGCCGGTGGTGTGATTGAGCGAGCCGGGCTGCATGGTTGCAATCCCAACCGCCTGTGCGGCAGCGGGGCTGTTCGATAGGACCACAGCGGAAAGCGCGGCGCCGAGCCCGGCCACGCGGATGCCGGCGACTGTCCCGAACATCGTTGTACCTCCCCTTTCGCCGATCATTGCACAGCGCTGGAGGCAAGGCGAGGCAGGCTCGCCGCGGCATGTAGGTCTAAGACGGTTCGACGCGGAACCCGTCAGTGCGATCGAGGACAATCTGACCGGCCCGCACCGCGGCGGCCCAGCGTCCCGTCGCGGTGGTGCCGCCGAACGAATAGAAATGTGGCGTAACCTGGCCTAGTCGGTCTTCTCCTGCCGCTTCGGCGAGCGAGCGGATCATGCCGTCCGGCGCGCTGGTTCCAATCACGTGTTTGAGCAGGCCGGCGTGCTTGGTGAGCCCTTGTGCCGACGCGCGAACGCCGCAGCGCTGGGCATAGCGCAGCAGGGTCGAAAGCGTAGTCGGCCCCACCATGCCTATGCGCACGGGATGTTCGATGCCCTGCGCGCGCAATCGCATGATCCAGTCGATCACCGCCGCACAATCGAAGCAAAACTGCGTGACGATATGAACCCTGAGCCCGGTCTGCTCGGCAGCTTCGATCTTGGCGGCGAGCGCCTGCTCCAGCACCAGTGTCGCAATCCGCGGATGGCCCTCTGGATAGCCGGCGATACCGACCTCGTTGATGCCGTAGCGCTGCAGCATTCCACTCTCGATGACCTCGATGGCGCTGGCAAACGGCCCAGCCGCCCTGTCCCGGTCGCCCGCTATCACTAGGACGCAGCGCACATTGGCGGCGACTGCGAGGCTCGACAGCAAATCGTCCAGCATGGCGGTGCTGGCGACGCTGCGCACCGCCAGATGCGGTACCGGCTCGAAGCCCGCAGCGCGCAGCCGTTTGGCCGGCTCGATCGCGCTGAGCAGTGGACGGCCCGGAACCGATGTCAGATAGATCGCCGGGCGTTGCGGGACGACGTCCTGCAGTGCAGCGATCTCGATCGCATCGAGCCTGATCGCTTCGAGCGAGAAGCCGCTCATGAAGCTCGCGATCCGCTGCGCAGCCGCGGCCGGCGCTTCGGATGAGGGCAGGTGGGCGGCGGCCGGCATGGTCAATCCCGCCGGCGCGAGATCACGTACGATTCGTCGTAGAACCAGAGCCCGCCGTGTTTCTGCAGCACCTCCTGCGTGGCCGCGAGATAGCGTCCGTCGGCCGCAGCCTCTGCCACCCGGTGGTCTTCGACCTGGGACACATAGATCGCGGCATTCCATGCGGCGAACAGCGTCGAGGTGCCGATCGAAGATGTGCCCGAGATTTCGCTCGGCAGTGTGTGCATGTCGTAGCGGAACAGCGACCGGTTGTCGGCGTAGGCATTGAAGTTGAGTTCGCGTCCGGCGGGCCCGAGCTCTTGCTTCGCCGCCTTCATGATCTGGTGGCGATCGTGGATGAACGGATTGTCCCCCGGCCAAACCTTTTGAATGATCTCGTGGCCGGGATCGTTGCCGTGCGAATGGATGGCGATCAGCCGGCCGCCCGGCCCGAGCGCCCTGGCGAGCGGCGCGATCACCCGCTTGGACTTGAACTCCAGCGACGCGCGCGCGCGATACGGCTGCGAGGCAATGACCAAGTCGTAGTCGGCCCGCGTGCCGCCCGGTCTTGGAATGATCGGATCGAGCAAGAACCTGTGATCCTGGCGATAGACCACGAGCACGACCGGCCGTTCGTATACCGGGTTGCCAGTCTTCGGGCTGACACCGGCCTTCCAATTCTCGTTGAGGAACGGCACCAGACCAGTGATCTGCTGCTCGAAATCGTGGGCCGAGGTGCCAGTCAACGCCACCTCATGCCAGACCATGCTGGAGGCGGCGGACATCGACTTTACCGCGAGCCATGGCGCATCGGCATAAGCGAGGTTGGTCAGGATCAGCACAGTCGCCGGATGCTCGGTGAAGCGGTCCGACATCTTCTGTGTCGCAAGCCGCACGTCTTCCAGGCTGATCTCCTTGCCGACCACGTAGAACGGCGTGTGCGGAAACTTATCGTG
The DNA here is from genome assembly GCA_963787955.1 of uncultured Alphaproteobacteria bacterium. Lineage (GTDB taxonomy): Bacteria > Pseudomonadota > Alphaproteobacteria > Rhizobiales > Xanthobacteraceae > Z2-YC6860. The sequence continues at coordinate 136,796 of CAWBFG010000025.1, forward strand.
CATGGCACGCAGCGTCCGCAGCAGCACGGTACCGTCGCCGACACCCGCATCGAACAGCCGCAGCGCGGGCGGACGTGGGTGGATGTTGGCGAGCTCCAACGTGACCCGGTTCGCCACCACCCATTTCTCGCTGCAGGTGTTGACGAACAGCAGATACTTCTGCCGGTTATCAAAAAAACGGAAATTGCGCTGCGGATCTGGCGCTCCGGCATTCGTTGTCGCGGCGGGCACCATGCTTGGCCGCGGTGGCGCGAATGGCGCCAACGGAGGCGGTTGCTGCACGCGCTCCTGCATGCGCGGCATCACAGCAGGCCGCGCGCCGGCGTCGCGGTTTGACTGCATGAATGCGCGGATGCGGTCGAGCGTCTCGGTGGTGATGCGGCCGCCGTGGCGCAGCCGGCTGGCGAGCTTGCCGTCATTCACGGCACGGCGCCCGAACGTGGATTCCGCCAATCCTGTATGGCGGCAATATTCGGAGATTTCCTGCAGCAGTTCTTGCGCGTTCATCGCGGCACCCCGGTGTTTTCCTCCGGCCCCGCGCAGCGGCTTTTTTGCACGTCTCCCCAGACGCGCGAGGACGTTGCCAAGCGAACCAATCCTGCCGGAATGGGTCAACCACAAACTGTCCCACTATCTCAGTGGGCCGATAGATGGGCACTCGCCCTCATGTCCAACATATTGATTCCACGTCAGAAAACAAGATTGTGAGAAAACTCACATCCCAGCATCGAAGCATCTGGGTACGAAAAGGGACCTAGCTGCCCACCAGCGCCCACTGAAAATATTCAAGAAATCAATAAGTTGTGCGTTGCCGATGGCTAAAGCGCGGCCAGCACGGCGTTCGCCATCGCTGCCGTCCCATCGCTGCCACCGAATTCAAACGGTCTGACGCCGGCCGCATAGGCCGCATCGACTGCACGTTCGATCCGTGCCGCGGCCTGTGCGACCGGCTCGTGGCCGTGTTTGTCGGCGAGCCAGTCCAGCATCAGCGCGGCCGACAGGATCATCGCGGTCGGATTGGCCTTGCCCTGGCCCATGATGTCGGGCGCGGTGCCGTGACAGGGCTGGAACACCGCGTGCTTGTCGCCGATGTCGGCGGACGGAGCCATCCCCATGCCGCCGATCAGGCCGGCAGTAAGGTCGGACAGGATGTCGCCGAACATGTTCTCCATCACCATCACGTCGAAGTCCCAGGGCCGGCGCACCAGCATGGCGGAGCAGGCGTCGACATAGAGCCGGTCGGTCGGCACGTTCGGATATTTCGCGGCGCATTCGTCGAACATCTCGCGGAAGAAGGCGTAGGCCTTGAAGGCGTTCGCCTTGTCGACGCAGGTGAGCCTGCCTTTGTTGGCGCCGCGCGACTTGCGGCGCTGTGCCAGCCGGAACGAGAAGTCGAACAGCCGCTCCGAGGTCTTGCGGGTGATCACCAGCGTCTCGCGGCCTTCGTCCCTGGTGACGATGCCCTTGCCCATCGACGCAAACAGGCCCTCGGTCGATTCCCGGATTACCACCAGGTCGATGCCGTGCTGGTCGGCGCCGACGATCGGGGAGGGCACGCCGGGAATGAGCCGGCACGGCCGCACGCCGGCGTAGAGATCGAAAATGAACCGCAGCTCCACCTGCGGCATGATCTCGGTGTTGTCGGGATAGCGGATCGAGGGCATTCCGCAGGCGCCGAGCAGGATGGCGTCGGCTGTGTCGCACAGCTTCACCGTGGAATCCGGCATCGACTTGCCGGTTTCCTTGTAGTGCGTGGCGCCCGCCGCTGCTTCCGTGAAGCGGAACTTCAGGCCGGGCGTGGTCGCCTCGATCTTCTTCAGGACTTCGAGCGCCGGGGCCATGACCTCGGGCCCGATGCCGTCACCGGGAAGAACCGCGATGTGGAAGGCGTCGTTTGCGAGCATGTCGGGAGCCGGATGGTGCGAGGGGCGGGAAGTGCGCTAATCAATAGACAGCGCCCCCTCCACGCAAGCCGGAAATGTCATGCCCCGCCTCGCCGCCAACATCGCCTACCTCTTCACCGAGCGTCCGCTGATCGAGCGTTTCGCTGCGGCCGCAGCCCAAGGCTTCAAGGCCGTCGAGCTGCAGTTTCCCTATGATCACGCGCCATCGGCCATCAAGGCGGAGCTGGCCAAGCACGGCCTCACCCAGCTCGGCGTCAATACGCCGCCCGGCAGCGGCAAGGACACGTCGGGCGTTGCGGCAATTCCCGGCCAGGAGCGCGAGTGGGATGCGCGCTTCAAGCAGGCGCTGGACTACATCGTGGCGATCGGCGGCAGCGCGATTCACTGCATGACCGGCCCGGTGCCGCCGAACGATCGCCCGGCGGCGGACAAGACCTTTGTCGCCAACCTGACGCGCGCCGCCGACCTGGCGCAGGCGCACGGCATCACGCTGCTGATCGAGCCGATCAACCCGCGCGACCGGAAGGACTATTTCCTCAACCGGGTGGAGCACGCCGCCGACGTCATCGCCAAGGTCGGGCGGCCCAACGTGAAAATCCAGTACGACTTCTATCACGTGCAGATCGTGAGCGGCGACCTGATCAAGCGCTTCGAGAATCACCAGCCGCTGGTCGGCCACGTCCAGATCGCTGCGGTGCCGTCGCGCCATGAGCCGGACGAGGGCGAAATCAACTATCCGGAGATCTTCAAAGCGCTGGATCAGCTCGGCTGGGTCGGCTGGGTGGCCTGCGAGTATCGGCCGAGGGCAGGCACCGAGGACGGGCTAGGCTGGGCGAAGCCTTACGGGATCGGGCCCAGAAAACTGTGACGGTTCCATGTGAAAACAATCGTTGATCTGTCTTGCGGTAGCGTGGACTGCTAAATTCAATTCGCCATGTGGGGACGAAAGCAAAAAGCGGTCGCGGAGCCCTTGCCCGCGGTCGAGCCTACCGGGCTGCGCAAGGCGGTCCGGCAGGCCCGCATCGAAAGCGCTGAGCGTGGCAGCGTCGTTGTCGACCTGCGCGACGCCGAATTGGCGCGGCTTGAGCTCCTCAACGACGCCCTTGATCCGCTGTTTGCCGAAATTCCGCCGGACGTCGATCTGTTTGACCGCGGGATTAGCCACGGCGACCAGCCCCGGCTGTGGATCGACGTGATCGCCCACGTGATGATGGGGCGCGACAAGCGAGAATACCGTTTCGTGCAGGACACGCGGTACGGCCGCAAGGTCTTGGCAGAATCCTCCGAGGTCGCGAAGATCGTCGAGGCGATCACCCACTATATCGCGAGCCGCATGGTTGAGCGGGCGCGCGCGCTTTCGAGTGATTCCGCCGCTCAGGCGATCGAACTGCGCCACGATGTGCGGATGGTGGTGCGCCAGCGCGGCTGGCGGCTGCTGCGCGCGTTCCTGTTCGGTTTGCTGATCGGTTGCGCTGCGTTGTTCGCTGCGCTCTGGATCGTCGCGTCGCGCATTCCGAAATAATTCGCCAAATCTGAAACCACCTATTGCGCCAGCACCTGCCGGCCGGTCTCGCCGATCGCTCCGCCAGCGCGCGCCACGCTGCGCACGATCGCCATGCAACGCCACGCGCCCGGCTCGCCGTCAATCTCGAACAGGTTATAGCCCGCCGGATCGTCCTTGTACTCCGGCGAGCCTGACGCGGAGGGCGCACCGACGCATGGGATGCTGCCGACCTGTCCAGTGAGCCAGCGGATCGAGCTTTCGTGCAGATGGCCGTGCAAGACGAGTTCGGCGCCCTGTTTGCGCAGCACGTCACGCAGCGCGGCCGCATCGTGGAGGCGGCGGAAGCGGTTGACACCTTCGATCGGCGGATGATGCACCATGACCACCCGGAATGCGCCTTCGCGGCCGAGCGCAGCCAGCGTGTCGCCGAAGCGCGCCAGCTGTTGGTCGCCGATCCGCCCGGTGGCGGCGAGCGGCAGCGTCGGCAGCGCGCTTGAGAGCCCGATCAATGCGATGTGGCCGCGGCGGCGCACGAACGGAAATGTCTGGCCGCTGTCGCCACGCATATAGTCGCCCCAGTCGCGCGCTGCGCAACTTGCTGTGGCGCGAACGTAGGCGTCGTGGTTGCCGGGTACGAACGTGACACGCTCCGGCGTGCCAAGCCGTTCGAACCAGGCCCGCGCCGGGGCGAACTCGTTGCTGAGCGAGAGATTGACCAGGTCGCCGGTCACCGCGATGTGGTCCGGCTGTTGCGCCTTGAGGTCGGCGATGATGGCGGCGAGCACGTCGGCACGGTGAATCGAGCGGCGCTTGCGCAGCCAGTTGAGATAGCCGAGCCCGCGCTTGCCGAGGAGCTCGGCCGGGCGCGGTGTTGGCAATGGGGCAAGGTGAATATCGGAGATGTGCGCGAGCACGAGCATCAAGAGCTGCCGATCAGAATCCCGGCGAGGAACACCAAAGCGCCGCCGACCATGACCTGAAACGTGGCGGAGAGGAAGGGTGTGTCCATGTAGCGGTAGCGAATCCAGGAGATCGCCGCGAGTTCGACCACCACCACGGCCACGGCCAGCGTCGTTGCGGTCCAGAAATTCGGAATGAGATAGGGCAGGGTATGGCCAATGCCGCCCACCGTGGTCATCAGTCCACAGACCGAACCGCGCAGCCAGGGTGTGCCGCGGCCGGTCAGCGAACCATCGTCGGACAGCGCCTCGGCGAAGCCCATTGAAATTCCAGCGCCGACCGATGCCGCGAGCCCGACCAGAAAGGTTTCCCACGTGTTGTGAGTGGCGAAGGCGGCGGCGAATAGCGGCGCCAGCGTGGATACCGATCCGTCCATCAGGCCGGCGAGGCCCGGCTGCACGTATTGCAGCAGGAACATGCGACGCTCGGTTTCGGTCTCTTCCGCGCGCGTACCCGGCGTGAGGATCTTTTCCTCCAGCCTGTGCGCCAGATTTTCGTGCTGGGCCTCGATCTCTGCCAACTCGGTCAACAGCTGACGGGTCGAGGCGTCCCGCGTCGTTTCCGCCGCCTTGCGGTAGAAGCGCTCGGCCTCGTACTCCATGGTCTCGGCGAATTTGCGCACCTCTTCGAGCGGCAGCGGTCGCATCAGCCAGAGTGGCTTTTTGGCGATGAAGCCCTTCACATCCTGACGCCGGATCAGCGGCAGATACTCGCCGAACTTTGAACGATAAAGATCGAACAGCATGGTGCGGTGGCGGACTTCCTCGTCCGCCATTTCGTCGAACACCTTTGCAGAGGCCGGGAACGAAGCTCGCAGCCCTTGCGCGAATCCGCGATAGATGCGGCTGTCCTCATCCTCGTTGGTGATGGCGAGCGCGAGGATTTCCTGTTCGCTAAGGTCGGCAAAACGTTTCAAGGTCGGCAACCGAACTAGATTAGAAATAATCTAAACAAGGAATTTCAAAAATGGCAACGCTTTTCCGCCGCACCTATTGGCTGGGCGTGCTGATCCACTTCTACTGGCGCTTCTCGCGCGGCCTGACCATCGGCGTGCGCGGCATGGTGCTCGATCGTGAAGGCCGCGTCTTCCTGATCAAGCACAGCTACATCGACGGCTGGCATCTGCCGGGCGGCGGCGTCGAGGTCGGCGAGACCATGCTTGAGGCGCTGCGTCGTGAGCTTGCCGAGGAGGGCGCGATCGAGCTTGCCGGCGATCCCGCTCTGCATGCCGTCTACTTCAATCCTGTCTACTCGCGCCGCGACCAGGTCGCGCTCTATGTCATCCGCGAATTCCGGCAAACGGGACAGCCGGTGCCGGATCGCGAGATCGTCGATCACGGCTTCTTTCCGGTGGACGCGCTGCCCGAAGGCACGACCGCAGGGACACGCGCCCGTCTCGCCGAGGTGCTCGACGGTGTGCGCACGGCAGAGGTCTGGTAGGAGCAAACGCGCGTTGCTACCGCCTGATCGGCGGCGCTACCCTGATCGCGGGTGGAAACGCAAAAGAGGTAAGCCGATGCACAGGCTGCTGGTCGCGCTCGCCGGGTTGGCTATCGTCGTCTCAACAAGCGCCGGCGCGCAGACCATCAAGGTCGTGGTGCCGTTTGCGGCCGGTGGCCCGGTCGATATGCTGGCGCGGCTCATCAGCTCGGAGATGGCACCGCGGCTGAAGACCGATATCGTGGTCGAGAACCGCGGCGGGGCAGGGGGTGTGCTGGCAACCGAAATGGTCGCGCGCGCCCCGGCCGACGGCAAGACGCTGCTGTTCGCAAGCTCCGGCTCGCACGTCATCAGCGCGGCGCTTCGCGGCCAGCTCAGTTACGATCCGGTCAAGTCGTTCGCGCCGATCGCTTTTGTCGGCGCCGTGCCGATGTTGGTCGTGGTGAGCCCGGATTATCCGGTGAAGACGCTGGCCGAGCTGATCGCCAAGGCCAAGGCGGAAAAGCTGAGCTACGCCTCAGCCGGGGCGGGCTCGACCATGCATATCATCGGCGAAGTGATCAACACTGAGGCCGGTATCAAGACCACGCACGTGCCCTACAAGGGCGTCGCGCCCGCGCTGACAGATCTGATCGGCGGGCACATCCAGCTTCTGAGCGCCGACCTACCGGTGCTTGAGCCGCTGGTGAAGAGCGGCAAGGTGCGGGCGCTGGCGCTGTTCGCGACCGAGCGCTCGCCGTTACTCCCAGATCTGCCGACCAGCGCGGAGCTTGGCTATCCCGGCATGCTGATGGGCAACTGGTACGCCATGCTGGCGCCGGCCGGTGTTCCAGCCGACACGCAGGCCGCGCTCGAAAAGGCGATGCTCGAAGCGATGAAAAGCCCGACCGTGTCGGCACGGCTTGCCGCCGGCGGGGTGAGCGGCGCGCTCGACGGCAAGGGCTTCGGGCAAAAGCTGGCGCGCGATGTCGCGTTCTGGGGCCCGCAGATCAAGAAGCTCGGCATCACCGCGGAATAGCCCCACTTTCCTTTCGAGGTTTGCCTATCGGCGCGCAGCCTCTGGCCGATGATGGACGCTGCGTCGCTCAGCGTGCTAATCGGCGAGGGGGCGCGTTCTTCCGGCAGGACGGCAGGGCGGCGGGCAAGGGCGATGACTGATTTTTCGCTGACCATTCTGTCAGAGACGACGGATGACGCCGAGGCGATCGAGCGGCTGCACGAGCGCACATTCGGTCCGGGGCGCTATGCGCGCACCGCCTATCGCATTCGCGAGGACATCGCACATCGTCTCGAACTCTCCTTTGTCGCCCGGATCGGCACGCTGATGGTCGGGTCGGTGCGGCTCTCGCCGGTCCGCATCGGAGCTACGCCGGCACTGCTGCTCGGACCGCTCACCGTCGAGCCGCCGTTCCGCGAGCGCGGCATCGGCAAGGCGCTGATGGAACGCGCGCTGCAGGAGGCCAAGGCCAAGGGGCACCGGTTGGTGGTGCTGGTGGGCGACGAGCCCTATTACGGCCAGGTCGGCTTCAAGAAAATTCCCAAAGGCGTCGCGACCATGCCGGGTCCGGTCGACCCGGCGCGTTTGCTGGTCACCGAGCTTGTTGATGGCGCTTTCAAGGATGTGTCAGGGCCGATCCGGCCGGATCATCGGGCCGGGTAAAACCAGGTCAACGGGATGACGATGAACGAAAAGGCTAAAATTCTCGGGGAGCAGGCGCGTGAACTGAGCCGCGGGATCGCATCGCGCTCGTGGAAGATGTCCCCGATAGCCTCGACCGAGCGGACCCTAACATCGATCGGCTGTGGGCGAAGGAGGCATGTGAGCGCCTCGCCGCCTATCGCCGCGGCGATCTCCCGGTCAAAGACTTGAGCGACATTGTTGCCAAGTATCGGCCGTGACGGTCCGCCTCCTGGAAGGTGGCCGAGGTTGAATTGGACCAAGCCATCCACCGGTACGAATTGCAGGCGCCAGGTCTGGGCAATGGTTTCCTCATCGAGATGTTGTCCGCCGCGGATAGCATCTCGCACTATCCCGAGGCTTGGCATTCGCTGGACGAAGGCGTGCGTCGCTGCCGCCTGCACCGCTTTCCCTACGGACTGATTGGCGCGACCGGTTGAAGCGGCGACGGGCCGTTCCCCGGCAGCATCTGGTCGTCAGCGACCTTCTCTGGCCGAGGTCGCGGCCAGCGCGCCGACCAGCAGCAACAGGCCGAGCAGACCGGCGAACACCGGCAACACGCCGATGCCGCGCACGCTGAACCCAGGTCCGACTTTGTCCAATTGCTGACATGAAAGCCGACATCGATTAGCGCTGTGGGCCATTTCCAGACTCATGCACCGCACAAAAGTCGGGGAAACTCCACGGCAGCATAGGGAAGCTGATCGATAATGAATTCTCTCCTTTAGAGCCTACATGGGCCGTAGTGCGCCTGGGCACCGCTCCTCCCTGTTCAGCCTTGGGCAAGCGCAGGAACTTCGGCAGGAATCGCCAGCTCTGGTTCCGACCTCGGTTTGATGCGAAACCACGCAACGTACAGTGCCGGGAGGAAAACCAGGGTCAGCAGCGTCGCGACCATGAGCCCGCCCATCACCGCCTAGCCATCGGTCCCCAGAAAAGGTGGGCGCGATCGGAATCATACCCAAGATCGCGGCGGCAGCGGTCAAGAGGATCGGGCGCAGCCGATGCTCCGTGGCCACGATCACCGCATCCCATGGATGCTGGCCCGCGGCAATTTCATTATCGATCTGGTCGATCAGGATTACCGAATTGCGGATCACCATGCCGATCAGCGAGACGACGCCGAGGATCGCAACGAATCCCATTGGTGCGCGCGAGATCAGCAGCGCGGCGGCGACGCCGATGAGAGCCAGTGGTGCGGTGGCAAGCACAAGGAACAGCCGCTGAAAGCTCTGCAGCTGCACCATGAGGATCGTGATCATGATCAGGATCATGAGCGGAAAGACCGCGAAAATGCTGGCCTCCGCCTTGGCGCTCTCCTCGACCGTGCCTCCTGCAACCACGTCGTAACCAGCCGGGAGCTTGGACTTGAATGCGGCGAGATCGGAGGAAAGCGCTTTGACAACGGTCGCTGCCTCAAGGCCCGGCCCAGTGTCGGCCTGAACAGTGACGGTTGGCAGACGATGGCGGCGCCAGACCAGCGGCGGCTCGATCCCGTAGGAGAGCTTTGCGACCTGCTCAAGCGGCACCGAACGCCCGCCGGGCACGTTGATCATCAGGCTGCGCAGGGTCTCCAGCTTGGCGCGCTCATCGGGAATGGCGCGAGCGACGATGTCGATCAAATAGATATCATCGCGCAACTGGGTGACAGTCGTGCCCGATAAGACGGCATTGATGGTCTGACTCAAAGCTTGCGAACTGATGCCAAGCGCGCGCGCCCGGTCCTGGTCAACCTCGACGCGAACCACGTTGGACGGCTCGTTCCAGTCGAAGTTGATATTTCGCGCATGCGGAGTCTTGCCGAGCAGTGACCCGAAGTTCTGCGCGATCTCGCGGACCTTCATGGGGTCGGGACCGCTGATGCGGAACTTGAGCGGCCAGCCGACCGGCGGGCCGAGTTCCAAAGCACTGACGCGCGGCTGCACCTGCTCGAATTCGGGCCGTTGCAACGCGGCGAGAATACGCTGTTGCACGGCCGGGCGAACCTTGAACCCTTTCGTGACGACGACGCCTTGCGCAAAAAAATCGTTCGCAAGCTGCTGGTCGAGCGGCAGGTAGAAGCGGATGGCGCCGCTGCCGATATAGAAGGACCAGTGTTCGATGTCGGTGTCGGTCTTCAGGGTTTTCTCGAGTTCCTCAACCGCCTTTCGCGTTGCGTTGATAGAGGACGCTTGCGGGAGCGTCAGGTCAACGAGCAGTTCGGGACGATCGGAACTCGGGAAGAACTGCTGCTGCACGAATTGTATGGCGCCGAGAGCAGCGACGAACATCGCAACGGTCGCGCCGATCACCCAGTACCTCAGATGCAGCACTCGATCGAGCATGGCATGGAACGCGCGGGCGAAGCGCGATGGCTCATGGCCATGACCTTTCATCTTGTCCGGCAGAATGAAAACGCCTGCCAGCGGCGTAAACAGCACGGCCACGAACCAGGAAGCGACCAACGCGATTCCGACGACAGCGAACAACGTGAAGGTATATTCGCCGGCGCTGCTTGCAGCGAAGCCTACGGGGACGAACCCTGCGATGGTGACGAGCGTTCCGGTCAGCATCGGGAAGGCGGTGGAGGTATAGGCGAACGTAGCAGCGGTTACCTTGTCGCAGCCCTCTTCGAGCTTCTTGATCATCATCTCCACCGCGATCATGGCGTCGTCGACGAGGAGCCCGAGCCCGATGATGAGCGCGCCGAGCGAGATGCGCTGCAGGCTAATTCCAGCAAGCTTCATGGCGACGAAGGTGATGGCGAGAACCAGAGGAATCGCGATCGCGACCACGATGCCAGGGCGCCAGCCGAGCGACAGGAAGCTCACGGCCAAAACGATGACAATAGCTTCGATCAAGGTTTTGATGAACTCGCCAACGGCCTCTTCGACGACTTTTGGCTGGTTGGCCACTAGGTGGGAGTCGATGCCGGCCGGCAGGTCGGCCGTCACCTTGGCGAGGCGCTCTTTGAGGTGCTCACCGAACGCCAGGACGTCGCCGTTCTTTCGCATCGAGACGGCGACTCCAACCGCGGAGCGGCCGTTGTATCGGAATATCGGCTGCTGTGGGTTAGCGTAGCCTCGTTGCACCTTGGCAATGTCGCTCAGCCGAAAGAACCGGCCATTGAAACGAAAATTGATGGCTTTCAGGCTCTCTTCGGACGAGAACTGACCCGAGACGCGAATCGCGATCTTCTCTGCATCTGAGTCCACTGTCCCACTCGGCTGGATCGCGTTTTGCGCCTGCAAGGTCTGTATCAGCTCGGAAATGTCGAGCCCCATGGCGGCGAGCTGCTGAGTCGAGAACTCCAGATAGATTTTCTCGTCCTGAGTGCCGAGAAGGTCGATCTTCGCAACATCCGGCACGCTGAGCAGCTCGGCTCGCACGCGCTCGGCATAATCGCGCAGCTCGCGGTGGGAGAAGCCATCCGAAGTCAGCGCGAAGATCAGCGCATAGGTATCGCCGAACTCGTCGTTGAAGAAGGGACCCTGCACGCCCTGTGGCAAGGTGTGTTTGATGTCGCCGACCTTCTTTCGCACTTGATACCAAAGATCGGGCACGTCCGACGCGCGGGTGGAATCCTTCAGATAAACGAAGACTACGGACTCGCCGGGCTTGGTGTAGCTCCTCACGTAATCAAGGTTGGGCAACTCTTCTAGCTTCTTCTCAATGCGGTCGGTAATTTGCCGCATTGTCTCCAGGGTGGTAGCCCCGGGCCACAAGGTCTTCACCACCATCGTCTTGATGGTGAAGGGCGGGTCCTCGTCGCGACCGAGCCGGCGATATTCGAAAATGCCTGCGAGCGCGACGATCAGCATTAGGTATACGACGAAGCTCTTATGCTCCAGCGCCCAGCGGGAGAGGTTGAACGTCTTCATTGGTTGTTACTCCCGACCAAAATTGTCTCGGCAAGCCGAACCTTTTGTCCGACGGTTAGGGTATTCACGCCCGCGGTGACAACGATGTCCCCGCTTGCTAGGCCGCTGCCGACAACGACGGTATTTGCTTCATAGCGAGCGACCTCGATGGCCCTCAGAGCAAGACTGCTCGATTGCTGGTCGAGCACCCAGACTGCCGGCGAACCGTTCTTTTCAAAAACAGCGGAGAGGGGCAGCGCGACGGCGAGAGCGGCAGGCCCTTTCAAGCGGCCGCCGATACTCATGCCGAAGCGAATTTGCGGCGGCGGATTTTTCAGTGTGACTTTCACGGTGTAGGTGCGCGTCGCCGGATCCGCCACCGGAGAAATCTCCCGCACCACCCCGTCCACCGTCAGATTCGGGTTGGACAGCGGCCAGACGATAACTTCGGGGTGCGCGTCACTGACATCAGCGAAGGCCGTCTCGGCGATGTTGAAGACGCCGTCCCTGTCGTCCGCTCGCGCTAGCTTCACCACCATTTGGCCGGCGTTGACGTTCTGGCCTGCTTCCGCGCCGACGGCGGTGATCACACCGTCGAAGTCGGCCTTGAGTTCGGTGTAGTTAAGCTGGTCCCGAGTAAGGTCGAGATTGGCCCTGACGGCAGCCAGCTTAGCTTCGGCGGTACGGAGATTGCGCAGGACGGTGTCGTAGGTCGCTCTGGTCGTCCAGCCGTCCTTCAAGAGCTTGCTTTGGCGCTCCTCCGCGCCCTGCGCCTCTACAAGTGCCGCCTCCGCGGAGCGGACGTCCGCTTCCGCTGATCGAAGGCGGTTCCGATAATCCTGAGTGTCGAGTGTCGCCAGCGTGTCGCCTTGGTTGACCGAGGCGCCGACATCAACGAGCCGGGAGAGCACCTTGCCGCCGACGCGGAACGACAGATCGCTCTCGTAACGTGGCTTGACCTCCCCGATTATCTGGCGGTCATCGCCGGTAGATTTTGGGTCGACGACGAGGGTGCGCACCAGCCGAAGTGCCGCCGGTGCGTCCTCTGGCTTGCAGCCGACAAGTATCACCAGAACCGTAAGTAGAAGGATGCAGGACCGCATTGTTTCGAACTCCAACTTCCTAAATGTTGACGCTGACAACTTGATAGTGATTAAAGTTGACAATGTCTACATTGCAAGCTGGGCCGCTCTTGGATGGCTGATATGCGAAAAGTTGACATCGCCAACTTCGTTGGATAAATGTGAGCGAACTCAGCGGTTCGTGGAGCGATGCCTAGACCCCAAATCCAGGAGCGGCCGTATCACCACGGAGATCTACGCCGTGCGATCGTCCAGGCTGCGCTCGAAATCCTGCGTGAAACCCAGAGCCTTGAGTTTTCGCTGCGGGAACTTGCCCGGCGAGCTGATGTCAGTCACAACGCCCCTTACAAGCACTTTGCCGACAAGCGCGAGCTTTTGGCGGCTGTCTCAGCCGCGGGGTTCGAGATACTGGCCAAGCGCATGACCAGCGAGATCGCGGGCCTCAGCCGTCCTCGCGAGCAGTTGTTCGCGATGTTGCGCGCGTACATCGACCATGGCGTTGAAAACCCGGCGCTCTACAGCCTAATGTTCGGAAGCTATCTGGGCGGTCCCGAGCGCAGCCGCCCCGCCATCGAACTGGCCGAAGCCGAGAAGGCCAAGTCTCTGCTCGCGGGCGTAATCGTTGCCGGCGGTCTGGGGCGCGCCATTCCGGATGCCCCCCGCAACGAACGGAAGATTGCTGGCGCGATCCTGGCGTGCTGGTCCCTCGTGCATGGTCTCACTCTGCTACTGGCCGATGGGCTCGTCGGACCGAAGAAAAAATCTGGCGCGCTGGGTGACAGCCTCGTGCAGGGCATGCTGGACGGACTGGCGGCCGAATTACCGTCGCTGCCGCCGGGTACCTGGGTCGGCCCGCAAGTGCCCCATCAATAATCTGCCGGGCCTCCGCAGCCCCGGCCGCACACAATGACTAGGACAACTTTTCATCTGTGATTTTCGCTTTGGTCCATAAGCGGAAAAACTCACAATGAGGGTGGGCTCAAGAGCGAGATCGGAACAGGCGAGTACGCGAGTGGGATAATTGTGCATGACCCTACGCGCTCCTGTGGGCGTTGAAATCACAGAAGTTTGCAATCGTTCCACGTTGACTGGTGGCTGTAATTGGGAGCGGTTCAAAAGCTCATTCGTGATTGTCCTGGTCTGTCACGCAGCGTCCCATCAGAGAGTCCGCTTTGCCCTCCAAAGCAGACATGGGGCGGCGGCTTGGGTATTAGGTTGTTGGCGTGCGCCAACGAGTACACACCCTACCGCCCCTCGCGAGCCCAGGTCGCGGCGAGTGCGCCGACCAGCAGCAACAGGCCGAGCAAGCCGGCAAACACCGGCAGCACGCCGATGCCCCGCACCACGCTGGCGTCGCGGATCTTCAGGCCGATCCAATCGTCGCCGCGGAAATTGTCGGTGGAGCGCATCGCGACGATGCGCGGCAGGTTCACGCCCGACGCGTCGGCGATGCGGCGCGAATCGCCGCCGGTCGCGGTGGCGATCGGGCGCAGCACGTCGGTGGTCGAAGTGACTTCGGCGAACTCGCGCGGATTGGCCGGGCCGACGTTGATCAGCGCATTGAGCTTGCCGTCGGTGGCGCGCCACAAACCAAGCTCGCTGGCCCGCACTGTGCCGCGCCAAATCCCTGGTTCACCGGCCGTAAGAGTGACAGTGCTTTGCGCCCCCGACGGCAGCGTCAGCGTCACCTCATTGACGTTGTCGGCCATGGTCTGCCGCTCGATCAGCAGATCGCGGCCGCGCACGATCAGGCGCAGCGCCTCTTCCTCGAGGTCGGGCTGCTTCATCAGCCAGTGCGACAGCCGGCGCATCAGATCGAGATGCGGACCGCCGCCTTCGAAACCGCGCGCCCACAGCCAGATATGGTCGGAAAGCAGCAGGCCGACGCGGCCTTCGCCTTCGCGCGAAAGCACCAGCACCGGCTTGCTGTCGGGGCCTTCCATGACGCTCATGCCGTTGTTGTTCTTGGTGTCGACCAGGCGGAACCAGCGGCTCCAGCGTGGCGGCGATGCGTCGGCGCCTTCAAGCCCGCGCGTTACCGGATGGCGCTTGCCCGGTCCGGTCAGCGCCGCGCGATACGCCGTATCGGTGGTAGCCCCGCTCGGCTCGGCCGGCAGAATCTGGTCCAGCGGCGTGCGCCACAGGCTGGTCGGGCTTGCATAGTCGGGCCCCGCCGCGATCAACACGGCGCCGCCGTCGCGCACATAGCGCGCGATGTTTTCGAAATAGATGATCGGCAGCACGCCCTGTCGCGCGTAGCGATCGAAGATGATGAGGTGAAACTCGTTGATCTTCTGCTGGAACAGCTCGCGGGTCGGGAATGCGATCAGCGACAGCTCGTTGATCGGCGTGCCATCCTGCTTCTCCGGCGGGCGCAGGATGGTGAAATGCACGAGATCGACCGAAGCGTCGGACTTGAGCAGGTTGCGCCAGGTGCGTTCGCCGGCATGCGGCTCGCCGGAGACCAGTAGCACGCGGAGTTTGTCGCGCACGCCGTCGATCGAAACGACGGCGCGATTGTTGACCGTGGTCAGTTCGCCCTCGATCGGCGCCGCCTCGATCTCGACGATGTTGGGGCCGGCGTGCGGGATTGGGATCTGCGCATTGACGGTGTTGCCCGGCGTGACGGTGCGGCGGTCCAGCACCTCGCCGTCGCGGCGCACCGTGACCTGGGCCGGCGCGCCGCGCATGCCCTGATCATCCACCCGATAGACGATGGTCTGTGACTGGCCGACGATCCCGAAACGGGGTGCGCTCACCAGCACGACGCGGCGGTCGCGCTCGTCGGCGCGACCAGTGATTAATCCGTGCACCGGTGCGGCAAAACCGAGCGCGGCAGCGTCATCCGGCACGTCGTGCACGCGGCCGTCGGTCAGGAAGATCGCGCCGGCCACCCGGTCGGGCGGCACGTCGGCGAGCGCAGCTTGAAGCGCTGCGAACAGGCGGGTGCCGTCAGTCTCGCCATCGGCCTCGCCAGCCTCGACGAAGCGCACCTCGAGATTGGGGATGCGGCCCAGCCGCTCCGCCAGCGCCGCGCGCGCGGCATCGGTCTGCGCCGTGCGGTCGCCGAAGTTCTGGCTCGGGCTCTTGTCGACCACCACCACGGCAACGGACGAGAGCGGCTCGCGGTCCTCGCGGGTGAAGGATGGATTGGCGAGCGCCAGCACCATCAGCGCCAGCGCCATCACCCGCACCCAGGCGCCGCGACTGCGCACCACGAACAGCATCACTGCAAGCAGCAACGCCAGTGCAAAGGCGGCCCCCAGCACCAGGGGCGGAACCAGCGGAGTGAATACGACGCCGAAGTTCACCGCGCGCTCCAATGTGCGCACGTGCCCGGCGCGCGAGTAGGAGAGAATTTGACTATCGCGTGTGACTAGCACCATGTTGGTCTCCCGCGCGGTCGCAATAATAATTCGATCGGCAGGATCGTCGGGTGGCGAGCCGGGCAGGGCGCACGAGCTTGTCAAGATTTCGACTGTCAGTTCCGGAGTTGCAGCTTGCATCTTGTCGACAGCCTGCCGGAACCACGATGCCACCGGGGCGGTCAATGCAATACGGCTCTTGCGCACCAAGTTGGCGATCTCCCAGGCACTGATTGGCGAAACGTGCAGTTCCTTCTCGCTGATCGCGCCGCGCGCTTCAGCAGTTAGATCGGCGCCATTTGCCAACCAAAGTACAGCGCACGTGTCGAGCAGAAGATTATTCATTCAACAGGCGGCCTTCTTCGGCGTTCCACTTGTCCCCGGTCGGAGCCGTGAGATCGACGCCGGGCATGATCGTTACGGTGCCGGCCATGCAACCCCACGGGTCGCGCTTGGCAGCCGATCGTGGTTCCTCGGCCGGCTCGCTCCGTTGAAAGGTGACCTTTCGGCCCTCGATATCAACATCGCGCGTGCGCCACCCTGCCGCGAGCCAAGCGCGTGCGTGCGAGTGCCCCGTGACGTTGTTGCTCCACCATGCCTCATGTTCGTACGCGCTCTTGGGCAGTTTGAATCCCAGGATGCGTTCGATTTGTTCGAAACTCATTCGACGCGTCGAACTCGTGCCCGACGAAAGGAACTGCGGCAGCGGTTCATACTTGCTCATAACCCACCTCCATCGCTGCCAAATAGTAAGTCATAGTATATTACTATGTCAATAGTAAGCTATTGGCCGAGCCGCTCGAGCAGCGCCGGCACATGGACCTGGTCGGCCTTGTAGTTGCCGGTCAGGGTGTACATCACGATGTTGACGCCGGCGCGGAACGAGAATTCACGCTGGCGCGGCTCGCCCGGCACCATCGGCAGCATGGCCTGGCCGTCCTGACGCGTCGCCCAGGCACCGGCGAAATCGTTCGAGGTGATGATGATGGACGATACGCCGTCACCGGCGCGCGCCGGACGTTTGCTCTCGTCCTCGTCTTCCTTGCCGGTCTGCGTCGCCTCGACCCAGAGCTGGCCGGAGTTGAAGCGGCCGGGGAAGTCGCGCAGCAGGAAAAACGTCTTGGTCAGCACGTGGTCGCGCGGCACCGGCTCGAGTTCCGGGATGTCGAGCGAGGAGAGGATGGTGCGCAGCGCCACCATGCCCGGGGCGCGTGCTTCGCCGCCCGGCCCCGGCGGCGCCATGATGGCGTCGCGGGTGTCGAACAGCACGGTGCCGCCGTTCTTCATGTAGGCATCGATGCGAGCGAGCGCCTGCGGGGTCGGCTTGGCGACGCCCGGCACCACCGGCCAGTAGATCAGCGGAAAGAACGCAAGTTCGTCGCGCGCGATGTCGAGCGCTACCGGATCGCCGGCTTCCAGCGCGGTGCGCTGCGCCAGGAATACGGTGAGGCTTTGCAGGCCGGCGCGGCTGATGTTGTCGACCTCGGCGTCGCCGGTCGTCACATAGGCGAGCCGAGTCTCGATCGTGGCGCGCATGGCGAAGGCTTCCGCGTTGGGGTCGGCCTGGGGGGCGGCGCGCTGCTGCTGTTGTTGTTGTTGCTGTTGTTGCGGCGGGCGCTGCTGTGCCAAGGCCTGCGGCGCGGCGAGCAATGCGCCGGTGGCCAGTAGCGCCAGCACGGCGGCCGCGGCGCGCCGCGGCCGCCGGCGGAACATCTGCGCAAAGCCGCCTGCCAGGAAGAACACCACGATCGCGTCGAGCGCGAGCAGGGCAAGGGCTGTTAGCAGAACCGGGCCGCGCAGGTCCTGCGGCTCACTGACCTGGTAAGCTTCGAGCCGCGCGTTGAGGCGCGAATAGTCAATCGACGCGAGCCGGTCTGCGGACGCCAGCGCATTAACGGCAAGCAGGCCATCCGGTGGCCCGTAGAAGCCCGGCGGATGATCCGCGGTGGCGCGCCCATTGTAGCCTGCCGGCACCGGCCGGGCGGTCGAGGGCGGCGGGCCAAACGCGCCGAAGCCATCGAGCACGCGGGTCGGCGGCACCATCTCGCGCCCGGCGCGGCTGTCGTTCTGGTTCTCGGCGGTCGCGGCGGTGCCGGCAAGCCCAACAACGCGGCGAAGCATCTCGACAAAGCTGCCTGACAGCGGCAGGTCGGACCAGCGTGTGTCGGCGGTGACATGGAACAGCACGACCATGCCCTTGCCGCGCTTGACCGCGGTGACCAACGGGGTGCCGTCGGCAAGCGTCGCCCAGGTGCGATCGATCAGCCCGGCTTCTGGCTCCGCCAGCACCTGGCGCGTGACGGTGACGTCATTCGGCACAGCCATGCCGTTGAACGGACCCTCGCGGGAGAAGGCGGCGAGCGGTTGCGGCTGATCCCAGCTGAGGCTGCCGCCCAGGATGCGGCCGCCGCGGCGCAGTTTCACAGGAACAAGATCGTCGTCCGAGCCGGCCAGCCGCGGCCCGGCAAAACGCACCAGCATGCCGCCGTCCTCGACCCAGGCGGCGAGCCGGTCGCGCGCCTCGCCGGCGACATTGCCGACGTCGGCCAGAATGATCATCGGCACGTTCTGCTCGATGAAGCGCCGTACCACCTCGGCGGGCGCGGCGGCGTCGGCCAAACGGACGTCGGCGAACGGGTTCAACGCGCGAGCAAGGTAATAGGTGGAGGCGAGCAGCGGCTGCGCCGTTTCAGCGGTGGCGCCAGTGGCAATCCCGACGGTGCGACGGCGCCAGCGCTTGTCGAGCAGTTGCACCGTGCCGGCGGACTTCTCCGCGGGGATTTCGACGCGGGCGATGTCGTTGCGGATTTCGACCGGCAGATTGAGTTCGGCTTCGGCTTCGCGTTCGCCATCCTTGAATGCGAAGCGGGCTTCGCCGAGCGGCAGGCCTTTGAGGTCGAGCGCGCGGATCAGGCCACCTTCAGTACCCGCGGTGGTGGCGCGCAGCACCTTGACGGTAAGGGAGCCGGCGGCGTTGTCAGCGGCCGTCAGTGCATGCGCGGTCGGCAGCCCGCCAGTGACGACGCTGACCGGACGGCCCTCGGCGGCTTTCGCCAGCGTCTCGACGAACTCGGAGCTGCGGCCGATGTCGACGCCGTCGGACAGCCAGATGACTTCCATGCCGGGCGTCGCGGTCAACAGGCGTGTGATCGCCAGCAGCGCGTCAACGCGCTCGACGGCGTGCGGCTTTGGCTTGATCTGGCTGAGCCGAATGCGTGCGGCGGCCGGAGTTTGCAACGAAAAATCACGGGCCGCCTCGCCGAGCGGCGCCAGTGCAACGCCGCGATTGTCGGCCTCGGCACGCGAGATGATGTCTTCCGCGGTGCGGATGCGGGCGTCCCAACTGGCGGCGGCAGCAAAGCCATCGTCGATCAGGAGCGCGATCGGCATCGCGCCCGTGGTGGAGGCGGTGCGCGGGTTCCACAGCGGTCCGGCGGCGGCGAGGATCACCAGGGCGGCCAGGGTGAGGCGCAGCAGCGTGAGCCACCACGGCGTGCGCGACGGCGTGTCCTCCTTGGGCTTGATGTCGAAGAGAAGACGCGTTGGCGGGAATTCGATGCGCCGCGGCCGCGGCGGAATGAGCCGCAACAGCCACCACAACACCGGAAGGCTGAGCAGGCCCAAAAGCACCAGCGGGCTTGCGAAGCCGAGCGGCAAGCCCATCATGCGCTTCTCCTCGGTCTACCGGCGGTGCCGCGAGCGAGCGCCACGGCGGCGTTGCCTTCGCCGATCCGCACATGCAGCGCGAGGAGCAGTTCGTTCGCCGTGCGGTCAGTGCGATGGATGATGAAGCTCCAGCCGAGCTTGTCAGTTAACGCACGGATTTCGGCGCGGTGGCGGGCGAGCCGCGCCTCATAGTCGGCGCGCCAGTTTTCCGCGCGTCCGGCGGTAATCTCGCCGCCGCCTTCCGGCTCGATGAACTCTATGCGGCCGGAATAGGGGAAGGTTTCCTCGGCCGGGTCGACGATCTGCACGAGATGACCTTGCGCGCCGGTCGCGGAGAGTTGGCCGACGATCGAGCGGATCTCGTCGATCGGGCTCCAGAAGTCGGAGATCACCACGACCTCGGCAAGCGGCGCCGGCGCAAATCCTTGCGGCAGGCTTGCTCGTTCATTGGGGTCGTGCATGATCGCATCGGCCATGCGGTCAATCACCGCGCGGCTGCCGGTCGGCCGCATCAGGCCCGGCACGCCGACCCGCTCGCCGGCATCCACCAGCACTTCGGCAAGCGCCAGGCCGACCACCAGTGTGCGCTCGAGCTTGCTCTCGCGCGCGGTGCGTGACGCGAAGTCCATCGAGGGCGAGCGGTCCGGCCAGATCCAGACCGTGTGCGCCGCCTCCCATTCTCGCTCGCGCACGTAAAGCTCGTCGCCGCGCGCCGAGCGGCGCCAGTCGACGCGACGCGCCTCCTCGCCGGTGACGTAGCGGCGGAACTGCCAGAAATTCTCGCCGGAGCCGGCGCGCCGGCGGCCGTGCAGGCCGTGGATCACGGTGGCGGAGATGCGCCGCGATTCCAGGATGAGCCGCGGCATGACGGCGGCGAGCGCACGGGCGCCCTCGGTCGCGCGCTGCGTGGCCCGGAGTTCGTTGCGGCCGCCTGGTCGCTCAACCGCCATTCAGGCCTATCCGATGCGCGCGGCGAGCTTGCCGATCACGCCGGTGATGGTTTCGCCGTCAGCGCGAGCGGCAAAGGTGAGCGCCATGCGGTGCTTGAGCACCGGCTCGGCGAGCGCGATCACGTCGTCGATCGACGGCGCGAGCCTGCCGTCGAGCAGGGCGCGGGCGCGCGCGACCAGCATCAGCGCCTGCGAGGCGCGCGGGCTCGGCCCCCACGAGATCAGCTTGCCGAGCTCGCCGGTCTCGGGGCCGGGCCGCGCCGAGCGAACCAGCGTCAGGATTGCTTCGACCACCGACTCGCCGACCGGCAGGCGCCGCACCAGGCGCTGCGCCGCGATCAGGTCGTCTGAGGTCATCGCCGGCTTCGGTTTCGCCTCGTCGACGCCGGTGGTCTCGAACACGATGCGCCGCTCGGCGGCATGATCGGGATAGTCGACGTCGATCTGCATCAGGAACCGGTCCAGCTGCGCTTCAGGGAGCGGGTAGGTGCCTTCCTGCTCGATCGGGTTCTGCGTCGCCAGCACGTGGAACGGCTTGGGCACGTCATGCCGCGAGCCGGCGACGGTGACGTGCTGCTCCTGCATCGCCTGCAGCAGCGCCGACTGGGTGCGTGGGCTGGCGCGGTTGATCTCGTCCGCCATCAGGAGCTGGCCGAAGATCGGGCCCGGGATGAAGCGGAACGAGCGCTTGCCGCCGACGCCCTCTTCGAGCACCTCGCTGCCGACAATGTCGGACGGCATCAGGTCGGGCGTGAACTGGATGCGCTTGGCGTCTAGGCCGAGCACGATGCCGAGCGCCTCGACCAGCTTGGTCTTGGCGAGGCCGGGCACGCCGACCAGCATGCCGTGGCCGCCCGACAGGATGGTGATGAGCGTTTGCTCCACCACCTTCTCCTGGCCGAAGATCACCGCGCCAATGCCGTTCTTGGCGGCGGCCACATGCGCGGCCGTCGTCTCGGCGGCGCGCACGATCATGTCTTCGAGCTTCTCGACCCCGTCTCCGCTCGCCACTGCCATCAGGTGCTCCTGTTGCGTAAGAATTGCTACCGATTATCGCCTGCCGAAGGCGGCCCCTTGGACCAAGCGGAGACAATATTCATGCCAGCATTCATCTCAGCGTCATTATCCTCGATTCCACCGGACGTATCTCACATTTCACCCAAAACCCCCGCTATTTCTGGGGAATAGGTGGGGTGCAGATTCGCGATAGTCACGATCGCGCGAGCCCGCTTTGCGGCGAATGGATATACCTAGGGTCAACCATGGCGAACGAAAGGCAGCCCGGCGGCCTCGAAGGCATCGCGCAGGTGGCGCGGCGCGAGGGCGGTAGGTCGCCGCCGCCGGTGCACCTGTGGAATCCGCCATTCTGCGGCGACCTCGACATGCGCATCGCCGCCGACGGCACCTGGTTCTACCTGAAGACGCCGATCGGCCGGCACGCCCTGGTCAAGCTGTTTGCCTCGGTGCTCAAGCGCGAGGGCGACCGGTACTTCCTGGTCACACCGGTCGAGAAGTGTGGCATCACCGTGGACGACGCGCCGTTCCTTGCGGTCGAGATGAAGGCCGAGGATGGCGCCACAGGCCGCGTACTGCACTTCCGCACCAACGTCGACGATTGGGTCGCCTGCGGCGCCGGCCATGCGCTGCGCTTCGAGCCGGAACCCGGTACCGGCGGGCTCAAGCCCTATCTACACGTCCGCCGCGACCTGTGGGCCAAGGTGTCGCGGCCGCTGTTCTACGATCTGGTCGAACTTGGCGAGGAGCGCGACGTCAACGGGGAGCGCATGTTCGGCGTGTCGTCGGGCGGCGAGTTCTTTGTGATGGCGCCGGCCGACAGCCTGAAGGAATTCGCCTGATGGATTCCGGTGCCCCCGTGGAGCAGCATAAGGCTGCAGCGCCTCATTTCTCCGGGCCGGAATTCATGGCGCGCGCGCGGGCGCGGCTGACCCTCGATGTGCCGGCGGCGCTCGACGATCTCACCGCGACCGCGGTGCGTGGCGATCTCGATCTCGACGACGAGCTTTGGAAGAAGGCCGGCGTGCAGGCGACCAAGCCTGCGGCCGTCCTGGTCCCGGTGGTCGAGCGCGCCGAGCCGATGGTGTTGCTCACCCTGCGCACCTCCGACCTGCCGAGCCACTCCGGGCAGATCGCGTTTCCCGGCGGCAAGATCGATCCGACCGATGCGAGCCCGCTCGATGCGGCGCTGCGCGAGGCCGAGGAGGAGATCGGCCTCGACCGCCAACTGATCGATCCGATCGGCTATCTCGATCTCTATCTGACTTTTTCCGGCTTCCGCATCCTGCCCGTGGTGGCGCGGGTCGAGCCGGGCTACCAACTCACCATCAATCCGGCTGAGGTGGTGGAGACGTTCGAGGTGCCGATGCAATTCCTGATGCGGCCGGACAATCACCAGCGCCACAGCCGGATCTGGAAGGACGACATCGTGCGGCATTACTACGCGATGCCGTTCGGCGAGCGTTACATCTGGGGCATCACCGCGGGTATCCTGCGCAACCTGTACGAACGGGTTTACGAGCGATGACTCGTCCACCGATCACCCTGCTTTTGCTTTTCCTGATGCCGGTCGTTGCCTATGCCATCTTCGTTCGGATCAAAGCAGGGCACGTATTCGTGCGTGGTTACTGGCGGCTGAAGAGCATCATGACGCTCGCCACTTTGGGCCTGCTGTTGATGTTGGGTAACTTGATCTATCTTGCGCAATTCTCTGGCGGGCCGCCGGGCTCAAACTTCCAGCCAGCACGCCTCGAGGATGGCAACTTGGTGCCCGGCCGTATCCGGTGACAGGCATCTTCGACACGCGGATTTGACAAGAATGATCCGTCCCGTCCTCACCGAGCTTGCGTTGTTTCTGGCGCCGTTTGTCGCCTACGCGATCTTTCTGGTGGTGACCAAGGCCGCGGTGCTGGAGCGCAGTTCGTGGCCGCCCAAGACGCTGATCGGTCTCGCGATCGCCGCGTTCATCCTGATGATTGGCAGCTTCATCTATCTCTCGCATTTTTCCGGCGCGCCGCCGGGCGTCGACTATATCCCGGCGCATTTCGACAAAGACGGCAAGTTCGTGCCGGGGCAGTTCAAGTGAGCGAGCAGACCGCCCGGATTGCGGACGCGGTATGGCTGCGCGAGCCGGCGCTTGCGAAGCTCCTGGCCGCGCTCGACCGCGACGGCGAGGACGCGCGCGTGGTCGGCGGCGCGGTGCGCAACGCGCTGCTCGGCGAGGCGGTCGGCGAAATCGACATTGCGACGACGGCGCTGCCCCAAGAGGTCACGCGGCGCGCCGGCGAGGCCGGCTTCCGCGTCGTGCCGACCGGCATCGAGCACGGCACCGTGACTGTCGTCGCCGACGGCCGCGCATTCGAAGTGACCACGCTGCGCCAGGACATCGAATCGTTCGGCCGCCACGCCAAGGTCGCGTTCGGCCGCGATTGGAAGGCCGACGCCGAGCGGCGCGACTTCACCATCAATGCGCTGTCCGCTTCGGGCGATGGCACCGTGCACGACTATGTGGGAGGGATCGCCGACCTGCGCGCCCGCCGGGTGCGTTTCATCGGCGATGCGGCGACGCGCATTGCCGAGGATTATCTGCGCATCCTGCGCTTCTTTCGCTTTCACGCGGCATATGGGGAGGGCGCGCTCGACTCGGACGGCCTGCACGCCTGCATCGCCGGCCGTGCCGGTCTCGACCTGCTGTCACGCGAGCGCGTGCGCATGGAATTGCTCAAGCTGGTGGTGGCGCGGCATGCGGTGCCGGCGCTGGCGGTGATGAGCGAAACAGGATTGGTGATCACGGTGCTCGGCGGCGTGCCGGATCTCGCAAGCTTCGCCAACATGGCCAAGGTCGAGGCGGCGGTCGACACGCCGGCCGATCCAATCCGCCGGCTCGGCGCACTTGGCGTGCGTATCGCCGAGGATGCGATCCGGCTGTGGCAGCGGCTGCGGCTCTCCAACGCCGAGCACGACCGGCTCGCCTATCATGGCCAAGGATTGGTGGCGCGTCTCGCCCGGCAAGCGAACAGGCCGCGCGTACGCCTTGCTCTATCAATCTGGGGCCGGAGCGCTTCGTCGATCGCGTGCTGCTCGCCTGGACGCGCGTCGCCGTAAACCGGTGCTTCGGATCCGGCGTGGCATTCGTTCGCGACGTTGCCCGCGCGCTGGACTGCGCCGGAATTTCCGCTCAAGGCCGACGACTTCATGAAGCGCGGCGTTCAGAAGGGACCGGCGCTTGGCGCCGCGCTGCGCGCCGCTGAAGAAGCGTGGATCGCGGCGGATTTCCCGAGCGACGCGGCAAGGATCGCCGCGATTGCCGATGTAACAGCGAAGCAGAGCCGCTCAACTCCATAACGAAAGCCCCGGGGCGCGCATGCCCGGGCTCATGGGCGCTCGGCCGCGGGCGTTCAGGGCTGCCGCGCCACGAACCGATAGTTCAGCTTCGCGCGCGCGACGTGCGACCGGTTTTCGAACTCGCTGGTGCTTGTATTAGTAAAAAAGCCTCCGTCCGTGATCGGCGTCAAGGTCAACGTAGTGCTGCCGAGGTCGACATAGAGATATTCGGCGCCGAACGACCAATTCTGCGCGAACGCGACTTCAATGCCAGCGCCAACGGTCCAGCCTACTTTTGTCTTGTCGTCGCTGATACTGCGGCACGTCGTTCCGCTGACCACCAAGCACGTGGTGCCGGGAGCAAGCACTTCGGTGACGGAATGTTCGACGTGGCCGACGGCGAGGCCGCCGGTTGCGTAAAGCAGCCAATTCGCTCCAATGACGGGTTGCGCTGGAGAGAATCCCAGGCGTCCGCGTACCGTTCCGAATACACCCAGCTCCGAACGGTGATAGGCGGTGTCCTCCGCGATGCTGCCCATCGGAAAGCCTGCAGTCGGATTGTCGCCGAATACCACAAGACTATTCGACTTGTTTTCACGCCAGGCGACATCGCCTTAGAGGCCATACACCAAGACGCCGCGCTGCCAGTTGTATCCAATCTGGCCGCCGCCAGCGAAGCTCGATTTGTCGCTGCATTGACCGGATAGGTCGAAGGGGTTGGGAAACGTCGGCGCCGCCGTAGCTACGCCAGGCGGCGAGCCGCACACGGCAAAAATATTACCAGGTCCGGTGAACGGGCTTTGATAGGCGACGCTCCCGTCGGCCCACGATCCGCCGGCGTTCACACCAATATAGAAACCAGCCCAGCTGAAAGGTGCGACGACCGCCACCGGCTTGGCGGCCTTGACCGGCATGTCCGCGGCCAATGCACCCGGACCACTGCCAAACGCGCACAACGCGGCAATCAACACCAAAGCAAGCCGTTTCACGGGCCCCATCCTTGCAACAGGCCTGAATGAATTGATTTCAGCGCCATCCAGCGCCCGCGAGGACGGGAAATCAAGCGACAGGCCCTGAAAACCCATGCAGTTCCTGGGTTTTCGGGTGGCCGAGCCGCGATTTTTTGGGCACTGTAACGCGAAAGCTACATTGTTCCCATGTGAATTCAGCAGGGAATTCGCGATGCGACGTTTCTGGCGCGCAGTTGCAGTCTTTCTGTTCGGCGGTGTGCTCGGCACCGGCTTCGGTGTCGCGCTCGGCTTCTTCCTGTTTCCTTTCGTGTTTCCGCCGCCGGCGGCGATGGAGCACCTGAGCGACGCGGACCGCGCGGCGCTGGTCGCGACCGGCACTTTCATCCACGCCAACCCGTCTGACCCGATCCACTGGGGCCGCGGCAAGGTCGGCGTCTATCAAAGCGCGGTGTTTCTCGAGCCGGACTTCGAGGTCGGGCCCGGGCCGAAGTATCATGTCTATCTGGTGCCGAATGCGAAAGTGCGCAGCGAGGACGACGTCAAGAACTCGATGTTCATCGACCTCGGGCGATTGCGCGCCTTCAAGGGCAGTCAGCGCTATGTCGTGCCGGCCGGCGTCGACCTGAAGAAATATCCCAGTGTGGTGGTCTGGTGCGAGCAGTTCAGCGTGCTGATCTCGCCGGCTGATCTCGTCGCGCCGCAATAGCTGTGTCTTGCGCGACTCACCCGGCTTGCGAGCCGGGCCTGCCGGGCGCATGACAGCGCGAGATGACCGCCGCCTTCGCCGATCTTTCGCTGCTTCAACTCGTACTGGTCGCAGGTGTCGCGCTGATCGGCTCGGTGGTCGGCGGTGTCGCCGGCTACGGCACCGGCGCGCTGATGCCGCTGGTTCTGGTGCCGATCATTGGCCCGGAGCCGGTGGTGCCGATCATCGCGATCTCGGGCCTGCTCACTAACTCCGGCCGCGTGTTCGCCTTTCTGCGTCTCGTCGATTGGCGGCGCTCGGTGATTGCGCTTATCGGCGCGATACCGTTCGTCATCGTCTCCGCCTACGGCTTCACGCTGCTCACCGGTCGCGCGATCCAGTTTCTGATCGGCGCGATGCTGATCCTCACTGTGCCGCTGCGCTACGCCATGCGCCGGCGCGCAACGGCGCTCGGCGACCACGGGCTGTTGTTCAGCTCGATGGGCTACGGGGCGGTGATGGGCGGCACCGTCGGGGCCGGCGTAATCCTGCTCTCGATCCTGATGTCGACCGGCCTGCAAGGCGCTGCGGTGGTCGCAACCGACGCGGTGATCTCAATCGTGGTCGGTGTCGTGCGGCTTTCAGTGTTCGGTCATGCCGGCGTGGTCACGCCACAGGTCGTCGCCTTCGGCTTGCTGATCGGCGGGGTCGGCTTTGCCGGCGCTTTCCTCGCCAAGGCGTTTGTCGAGCGGCTACCGGTGCGGGTGCATACCGCGATTCTTGACGCCGTCGTATTGATCGGCGGCGCAATGATGGTAATCGGTGCGATGATGCGGTGATAAGTGCCGCACTCAATCTGCACGAGCGGCACTTCAAGCTCCTTGAGCTTGCGATGGAGCTTGGCGATGCGCGCGCAGCCGGTCTTTTCCTTGATGTGGCGCAGGTGCGTGTACACGGTGTTGAGCGTCACCGAATTGTCCCGCGCATAATCGTCAAGCGGAACGCCGGCTTGCAGCGCCTGGGCGAGATTCGCTTCGGCCTCCGTGAAGCCGAACAGTTCGCGCAGCATCCGCGCAGCGGCGGCGTTGCGGCCGAGCGGGTCGCGAACGAACACGATAGCGACAGAGTGGTGACGTTGCCGGCCCTCCTTCTCGTCGAGCAGCGGACGCAGCGACACGATGTAGGCCGGCGCGTCCCTGGCGCGCGGTGCGAGAAAATCGGAAAGTCTGAGCGCGTCGGGATCGCCGCCGCCGACACGGCAGGTCGTGGTGAGCGCGGCGGCGAAGCGGGCGCGCGCTTGCGGCGCGGCAAACTCGATTGCGCCTTTTGCGATCCGCACGCCGTCATTGTTCCGGACGATGACGTCGAATGCTGCGTTGGAATACAGCACCCGGCCGTCCTTGCGCAGCAGCGCGGCGCCGTCGGTGAGCCAATCGAGCGCGCGCTCGAAGGCGTTTGTCCTGCTTTCCGTGCCTTTGAGTCGCGCCGCCACGTCGAATGCCCCACGCACGTGCGGAACGAGGCGGTCCAGCATGGCCAGTTCCGGCTGCCGATGAATGGGCGAGCTCTGGTCGAGTTGGACCGATGGCTGGCAAACTCGCTTTCGGAAGCAGTCAGCAGTGCATCGGCAAAATAGCGCAGGCCCATCCGCGGCAAGAACTCGGCGTAGAACGGCGCGCGCTTCATCATCCGCTCGTCGAAAATCCGGTAGTCCCAGCAGAACTCGCCTGCGCTCGGCAGCATTGCGGCCGAGCGGATCGCGAACGAAGACGATGGCAACCGCGTCGTGCCGCTGCTGGCTCGTCCGCGCTCCGACGAGCGGACGCAGCGACACGATGTAGGCCGGCACGCCTGTCGCGCGGGGCGCCGGGAAGTCGGCGTGCTTCCCCGTCTCGAGATCGCAGCCGTGGAGACGGCAGGTCGCTGCCAGAGCGGCCGCAAAGCGCGCACGCGCTTCCGGCGCCGCGAACTCGATCGCGCCTCGTGTGAGCCGCAATCCGTCATTGCGGCGGGCGATCGTATCGAACGCCTCGTTGGAGTACAGCACGCGGCCATCCTTGCGCAGCAGCGCAGCACGTCAGTGGCGGGCGGTCGTCAGAAGGCGACTGTGGCGTCCTCGCCAAGGGCGTGCGTCGCGCGCCTGCCGGTGCGCGTGCGCACCGCGATCCTCGGCGCCGGCGCATGGTTCGGCGGCGATGGACCGCGAAGACCGCGAACTCTTCCGGCGTGTGCGTCAGGATCGCAGCCAAGAAGTAGCGAATGCCGATGCGCGGGAGGAAGTCGGCATAGAAAGCGTCGCGTCCCATCATGGCTTCGTCGAGCACCTGGTAGTCACCGACATGGCCGGCGCGCTGGCGCAGTCGTCGGTGATGCGCGGGTGATCGGCGCACTGCTCGACGTAGTCGCTCTTGTGGGTGGACTGCATCCCGTAGGACCAGAAGCCGGTGTGCCGTCGGGCCGGCTTGTCGATCACTTCCATGGTGGCGCCGACGGCGCCGAGCAGGCGGCTCGTTGCGGCGAGCGCGCCGGACGCCGATTTCGTTTCGAGGCCGCCCGCATAGACCGCCTCGATGGCACGCAGGAGTGCGTCGCGGTCCGACATCCCCCCTCCAGACGAGCGCGGATCGGGGTCCGGTCTCCCGGGCCCCCGCATCCCCACCGCGCTGCCGCAGCATAGCTCGTTTTCGGCCGCCGGTCCCGCCGCCGGCCGCTCCTTTGGCTGTGGCTGGAAAGTCTCAAGCTGTGGGAAACGCTTGTAGTCGTCAGTGGCTGGTGACGCGGACCGCTATTTCTATCCCCTAGCCTTGAGGACAGCGGGGCATGAGCGGCTGGGTGCGCTGCCTCGCCGTCGATGCGCTGGCGCACAAACTCATATTCCGTCGGGGTTTGCGGGCCTGGTTGGCCTTGTCGGTTAGGCCGCGTGGGGGCAAACATGCGTAGGCAATCGGTGCAGGTGCCGCGCCATATCGGCGCGTGGATCGCAAAGTGGTTGTTCGTTGTCGCGGCGTTGACGATGCCGATTGTTATCGGCGCGGCGAGCGGTGACGCGCAGGACTTCGCCAATCAGCCGCAGGTGCAAGCGGCGTCCAAGAGGTGGTCGACGCCACGAAGGAGGCGGTCGCCAACATTCCCGCCAGCGACGCAATCAAGAAAGCTGAAGACGCGCTCGATGCTGCGATCCGCAACAACGAAGACATCTCAGATCAACCACACGCAGACAATGAAAAGGAGAATGAGCGGCGGGAAAAGAAACGGAACGCCAAAGAGGCGCAAAACAAGGCGGAGACGGCCGCCGAAGATGCCAGGGCGAAAGCTGCCGATGCAGAACGGACCCGCGCTACCAATTACAGGGAGGCTCTCGCGAAAAGGCGTGCCGCCAGAAAGAAGCTGCAGGCCGAGGAGCCTGCAGTGCGTGACGCGGCTGCGAGAGCCCGGACCGCCATTCTCCGAACTTGGTCGAACCGGGTTAAGCGCGCGGTACGGATGCCGAAGACGCCAGCACCCGGTCAGAGAATCGGCGGTGCCGTCCGCTTGATCCGCATCAACCTTTCTTCGTCGGCGCCGGTTCCTTCCCGCTCCGCCGCCGGTGTTCGCGTGGATTCCTCCGGCGGCGGCTTCTTCTTCATCCTGCCCGACATCGTCTTCCTCGCGCGGGAACTGCAGGGTTCCGGCGTGCAGCAGTTCGACCAGGTCAGTCCGACTCGAAGCGCGACCGGCGGCTTCGGGCAGTTCAAGGTTGCGGTCAACGACGTGGTGCGGCCGCAAGACCGTCTTCTTCTTCGTTTTCAACGATTTCAACGTGGACGCGTCATCGTCCGGCGGCGTGTACGATCCGGGCAACGACCATGGTCTGAACATTCCGGGTTCGACCGGCGGAGCAATCGCCTTCTTCTCCGCACCAGATCCGCTCAGTCAGGTGACGAACATCACCTACAGCAACAACATGGAGGGCTTCGGCGGTGGCGGTGGCGTTCGCCTGCCGTTTTTCACCGTCCACGGCAACAACGGATTATAGCCCGGCCGCACCGGTTTCAGGACGAGCCGACGGTTCCAGCTTCCCGGGTGTCAACCGGGATTTCTCCAACATCACCAATGTGGACGTCAATTCTGTGACAGCCGTATCTCGGGTCGGTTACCAGGTCATGATTTACCGCCAGGGAGCGGGATCGTGATTTTCAACGGCGAAGTGACGGTGACGCCCGGCCACTATTCGGGTAGCGGGACTGATCGACGGGCCATTGATCCGATTTCCGCTTATGGTGGAGCCCGGCAGACCGAAACTGAATCCGCCGCTGATGCTGGCGCCGACATCAGTCTTGCTCTTCGCTTGAACTTTACCGGATTCAACCCGTCGTCTGCCGACCTGGACAACGATCTTCATCAAGGGCGGTTATGAATCCCGGCCCGGCTTCCCGGTTGATCGTGCGCGACGGTAACAATCCGAGCAGCCTCGAACTCAAGCGCGGCGGATATCTTCACGGCGTCCGGGGGACTTTCTATTCCATTGGGCTCGCCGCCGCCTGCGGTCGACGTGGAAAGCCAACCGCTTCGCTGATCGAGGTCGGGGAGTTGTTTGCCGAGGACCGGCCGAAACGAGGCTACAATCAACCGGCGCAGAACGTCATTCAGGGGGGCAGCGATAGGGATCACTCCTGCAAGACCCGCCGAAGCTCACGGCCACTTCGCCGTCGGCGGCAGCGACGAGAGGAAGGATTCCACGTTGCCGCCGGTGCGCAGCCCGAAGATCGTGCCGCGGTCGTAGAGCAGGTTGAACTCGACGTAGCGGCCGCGGCGCACCAGCTGCTCTTCGCGCTCGGCAGGGCGCGCTGATGCGGTAAATCCGCTCAAGACGGGCGAAAGCGATCCTCAATCTTCGCCCAGTCTTCGAATCTAACGATCGATTTGTATTCTTCCTCGATCTTCGCCCAACCGTCGAAACCGACGATCGATTTGTACTCCTCGAAGCCCATGCCCTTGCCGATGAAGCTCACATCGCCTTTGGCGAGCTTGGCCAGCACGTCCTGCATGGTCTTGACCGAATGCATCATCAGCGAGATGCCGTAAATCGCGATCTCGAAGCCTATATCCGCCAGCTCGGCAGGCGTAAGGATCGGGGTGCGGCCGCCTTCCAGCATGTTGGCCATCTGCGGCATGTCGAATTTCCGGCCGATCAGTTCCAATTCGGCGACGTCGTGCGGCGATTCGATGAAGATACCGTCGGCGCCAGCCGTGAGGTACTGATCGGCGCGGCGGAATGCTTCGTCGATGCCGAGCACGTCGCGCGCGTCCGTGCGGGCAAGGATGAAAGTGTCGCGGCTGATCTTCTCCGCAGCGACGGCGCGGATCTTCGCCACCATCTCGGCAGCCGGGATCACATCCTTGCCGGCGATGTGTCCGCAACGCTTCGGCGCGACTTGATCTTCGAACATGATGGCGGATACGCCGATCCGCTCGTAGCTGTGCAGCGTATGCACGACGTTCTTGACGTCGCCGTAGCCGTTGTCGCCATCGACCATCACCGGAAGATCGCACGCCGCCATGATGTCCTTGACGGCGGACGAGATTTCGCCGAGCGCGACCAGGCCGATGTCGGGCAGCCCCCAGCGCGCCCCGATGGTGGGAAATCCGCCAGTGAAATAGGCCTTGAAGCCGGCGCGCTTGATCAGCCGGGCACTGAGCGCGTCGAACGCGCCGGCCAGCACCAGTGGGCGCTCGCTTTTGACGAGATCGTGGAAGCTCATTGCAGCTTGATCTTTCCCTCGCCGAGGATGCCCTGCCATCGCGCGATGTCTTCGGCGAGCAGCGCGCGCATGCCTGCGGGCCCCGGCGCGGTCGGTGGTTCGGCGCCGGTCGCGGCCAGTTTTTCGATGACGTCGCGTTCGGTCAGGACAGCGCGCAGCTCGGTGTCGAGTTCGCGCGATCACCGCTTCGGGGGTCTTGGCCGGCGCGGCAAGACCGAGCCAGGTGATACCCTCGAAGCCCGCCACGCCGGACTCCGCGACGGTCGGGATGTCGGGCGCTAGCGGCGAGCGCTGTTTGGTGGTGATGGCGAGGCCCTTGAGCTTGCCGGCGCGAACCTGCGGCAGCGACCAGATGATGTTGTCGAAGATGTAGTGGACACGGCCTTCCATCACGTCGGGGGCCGATTGCACGCCGGTCTTGTAAGGCACGTGCACGACATCGATACCGGTGCGCGCCTTGAACAATTCGCCGATCAGATGGGTGATCGTGCCAGCGCCGCTGGAAGCGAACGACAATTGCCCCGGCCGCTCCTTCGCATAGGCGATCAATTCGGTGGTCGAATTGGCCGGCACCTTTGGGCTGACGATCAGCAGGTTCGGCAGGATGCCGGTGAGGCCGATCAGGTTGAAATCGCTGCGGTCGTAGTTCAGCGATCCAGCCGGCTGGGTGAGCGGCAGAATGACCATCGCGCTATTGGTGGTCATCAGCAGCGTGTAGCCGTCCGGCGCTGCCTTTGCCACGTAAGCCGTGCCGATCGCGCTCGCGGCTCCCGCCTTGTTCTCCACCACCACCGGCTGGCCCAAGCGGGCGCTGAGCTTTTCCGCCAGCACGCGGGCGATGGCATCGGTGCCGCCGCCGGCCGCGAACGGCACGACCAGTGTGACGGTGCGGGCGGGCCAGCTTTGCGCCGTCGCCGCGAGCGGCGCGAGCAAGGCTGCACCAGCGAGAGCTACAACAGCGAGAATGAACGCTAATCGACGATGCACCTGGCTCTCCCTGCAGTAAATCGTTGCGGCGGCAACTAGACCTGCATTGGCCGGGACCGTCAATGCTCGCAGCCGGTGCACCGCTACGGCCACTTCACCACGGGAGGAAGCGAAGAGAGGATCGACTCCACGTTGCCGCCGGTGCGCAGGCCGAAGATGGTGCCGCGATCGTAGAGCAGGTTGAACTCGACGTAGCGGCCGCGGCGAACGAGCTGCGCCTCGCGTTCGTCATCGCCCCACGGTGTTGCAAAATTCGCGCGCACCAGCGCCGGATAGACCCTCAAGAACATGCGGCCGACGTCCTGCGTGAAAGCGAAGTCGGCTTCCCAATCGCCGCTGTCGAGGTAGTCGTAGAAGATGCCGCCGATGCCGCGCATCTCCTTGCGATGCTTGAGATAGAAATATTCGTCGCACCACTTTTTGTACTTGTCGTATGGCGCGACGTTGGAGTGCGCGGCACAAGCTGCTTTCATCGCAGCATGAAACGCCTGCGTGTCGGGATCATCCTGGGTGCGCCGTCGGTCGAGCACCGGCGTGAGATCGGCACCGCCGCCGAGCCAGGCCTTGCTGGTGACTACGAACCGCGTGTTCATGTGCACTGCCGGTACGTGCGGGTTGTGCGGATGTGCGATCAGCGAAATGCCCGATGCCCAGAACCGCGGATCGGTTTCGGCGCCGGGAATTTCCTTGCGGAATTCGGGCGCGAACTCGCCGTACACGGTGGAGACATGCACTCCGATCTTCTCGAACACCCGGCCCGACATCATCGCCATCGTGCCGCCGCCGCCCGGAGCGCCGGTGTGGTCGGTACGCTGCCAGGGCGTGCGCTTGAAGCGGCCGGCGGACTGGCCGGAGAGCGGGGCCGCTGCGGGCAGGGCGTCCTCGATGGCTTCAAGCGCCGCGCAGATGTCGTCGCGCAGGTGTTCGAACCAGGTCCGGGCGCGTGTCTTGCGGGCTTCGATCGAACTTGCGTCCATGGCGACCTTCATTAGGCCAGGGCCATTGCGAGCGAAAGGCTATTGGGTCGCCTGCTTTCAGATAGGCGACAAGGTCGGCGCGCTCCGCTGCATCGGGCATTCCGGCAAACGGCATCCGGTTGCCGCGAAACTGTCCCGACTGCGGCTCCTTCAGAAAGGCATCGAGCAATTCCGGCGTCCACACGAAGTTGGAGCGGCGCATCGGCGGCGAATAGACGAACGTGTCGACGCTCGCGGCCTTGCGCCCGAACAATTTGTGCAGGTGCGGCCCGGCCTCGCTTTGACCGGGTTGCAGCATGTGGCAGGTGACGCATTGCTGGAACAGCGCCTTGCCGCGTTCGGGATCCTGCGCCGCCGCCGCCGTCAGCACGAGCGAAAATGACGCCGGCGGCGGCCAGGAGGCAACGAACATCAGATCAGCGGTCCGGGATTCTTGAGATACTTCTGCCGGATCGCATCCGCTGCAAAGTAGGCGAGTGCGCCAACCGGGCCGGTCGGGTTGTAGCCCGAGTTGTGCGGGAATGCCGATGCGCCGGTTACAAACACGTTCGGCACGTCCCAGCTCTGCAGATATTTGTTGAGCGCACTGTTCGCCGGATCGGCGCCCATGACGGCGCCGCCGGTGTTGTGCGTGCTCTGGTATGGCACGACATTCCAGCTCAACCGCGGATTTGGATTGCCCATCCGGGTCGGGTTCATCGCCTTGCCGATTTCGCCGATGACGCCAGCCGCGTGCTTGGCGAGCTTGTGCTCGTTCTCCTTGAAGTCGAACGTCATGCGCATCAGCGGCTGGCCAAACCGATTGGTGTAGGTCGGGTCAAGGTCGAGGTGGTTGTGGCGGTTCGGCATCACCGAGGCCGAAGCAGCGATGCCGAGCGCGCTGTGGTACCACTTCGCGGTGGCGCGCTTCCATTCCGAGCCCCACTGCGGCGTGCCGCCCGGTACCGGACGGTAGGAGATCGGCCGGCCGTTCGAACCGCCGACCGAGATGTAGGCCCCGCCGATCCCGCCATGCTTGGTGCGATCGAAATTCCAGTTGGTGTGGAAGTCGTCGATCGAAGTGCCCCAGCCGCCGGCGGCGATGAACGGGTTGAAGCTCTTGTCCTCGAAGAACAGCGTCACGCCCGCACCGGCCTGATAGGCGTAGTTCTTGCCGATCACGCCGGTCTGCGCCACCGGGTCGTAGGGCTTGCCGATGCCTGACAGCAGCATCAGGTGCACGTTGGACAGTTGATAGGCTGACAGGATCACAAGATCGGCGGGCTGCTCGACCTCCTCGCCGGTGAGCACATTGACGTAGATGACGCCGGTGGCCTTCTTGCCGGTGGAGTCCTTGAGCACCTTGGTGACCCAGGTGTAGGTGCGCAGCTCCACGTTGGGATTCCTGAGCGCGACCGGGATGACGGTGATCAGCGGGCTGCCCTTGGCGTTGGACTCGCAGCCAAACCGCTCGCAGAAGCCGCAGTACTGGCATTGCCCGATCTTCATGCCGTCAGGATTGGTGTAGGGCTGCGACGCATTGGCGGTCGGCCGGGTGAAGGGGTGGTAGCCGAGCTCGCGCGCGGTTTTTGAGAACATCTGGCTGGCGTGATTTTGCACCAGCGGCGGCAGCGGGTAGTCGCGCGATCGCGAATCCTCGAACGGGTTGCCGTCCTTCTGGATCTCGCCCTTGAGATTGCCCGCTTTGCCGGAGATGCCGGCGGTGTATTCGAACTTGTCGTAGTAGGGTTCGATCTCCGCGCCGGTGACGCCCCAATCCTGCAACGGCATGTCGGCGGGGATGTAGCCCTTGCCGTAACGCTCCTCGTACTTCGAGCGGATGCGCAGCTCGTGGTCGGGCCAGCGCCAAGTGACGCCATTCCAATGCACGCCTGCGCCCCCGACGCCTTCGCCCGGCAGGAACGAGCCCAGCCGCCGCATCGGAAGCGCAGTTTCGGACGGATTGTTGCGGATCGAATAGGTGTCCTGCGACACGTCCATCATCATGTCGTGGCGCGATGCGAAGCGCAGTTCGTCGCGGATCAGCGGTACCGCGAAATTGTTCTGCGTCGAGCGCGGCGCGCCGCGTTCGAGCACGACGATCTTCAGGCCGGTGGGGCCAAGCTCCTTTGCAAGAATGCCGCCGGTCCAGCCCATGCCCACGATGACGATGTCAGCAGGAGGAAGTTTGGTTGCCATGGCGTGCGCTCCCCTCAAGACATGTCGGCGATGCCGACGGGATTGGCGGCAAAGCGCCGTCCGTCGCTGTATTGCTTCACGTTCTCGGCGTTGTTGGCCATCACGCCGGGGAATCCGATCATCTTCCAGCCGATCTTGTCCCGATTGCCGCCGTAGATCGGGTCGGAGAACATCCCCTCCATCACGTTCTGATAGAGCGCGACAAAGAACGCGCGTCCGGGCAAATCGCCGGCAAGCGTGATCTTGCCGCCGGACAGTTCACGCAGGAACGCCTCCTTTTGCTGGCGGTGCATTTGTCGAAAGTCTGCCCGTAGGCTTTGCGGCAATGGGCATCGCAACCGGCGATCGCGGCGCGGTAGAGCGCGGCCGGCGTAAGCGGCAACTGATAGCCCTGGTTGGCGGTGCCTCGCGCCCATGGCCCTTGCATATAGAGTCGATCGCCTTTGCCCCAGGAGCCGGCGAACGCACGGTCGATGTAGGTGGCAAGACCGATCTCGGTGCCGCGCGGGGTGAGTTCGTCGGCCGGGATCATGTGGTCGACCACCGCCTCGATGAACACCGCCTCCTGCGGTTGAAAGAACGTGTAACCGGCCGGCGCGTTGGCCTGTGGCGTTGCCTGCGGCGCCGGCGTCTGCGCGGACACGGGTGCAACCGGGGCGAGCGTGGAGGCGGCTGCGGCGGCGGCGCCAGCAACCCCGGCGCCACCAAGAAATTCGCGGCGTCCGACCTTCATAGGCGAATTATCCTCGGACATCGTTTCCTCCGTGGTTTGATTGCGAGATGTCGCGCGCGCCTCGCTGGGCTTGTTTTTTGGAATGATACCAGGGTGCCGGGGCGCGAGTCCCAGGGCTGCGCGGGGACGGCGCATGATCGGTCGGCGCCACGGTTTCCACTGTCGCGTAAGCATCGTCACGCCGCTGTCACGTGGGAAGGCAACCCTGCCCCCAACCGGCTATGATGCCGCCCAGCCCGGAGCGCCACCATGCGCCGCACGTCCAGCTTGTTGACCCGCCGCAAATTCCTTGCCGTATCGACGTCCGCAGCCGCGCTGAGCATCGCACGGCCATACGTCAGCCGCGCCAACGACCGGCCGCTGGTCACCCACGGCGTACAATCGGGCGACGTCGGTCTCGACAGCGGTGTGGTGTGGGCGCGCACCGAACGGCCGGCGCGCATGCAGGTCGAGATCGCCACCACCGAAAGCTTCCGCGACGTGCGCCAGGGCGTATTCGTCGATGCGCTGCCGCAAAGCGATTTCACCGCCAAGGCGTTGCTCGAGGGTCTGCCGCCCGGACAGGACATCTTCTACCGCATCCAGTTCCGGGATCATTCGCAGCCCACCATCCTGAGCGAGCCGGCGGTCGGTCGCTTCCGCACCGCGCCGCCAGATCGGCGCAACGTCTCATTCGTCTGGGGCGGCGACGTCTGCGGCCAGGGCTGGGGCATCGACGAGGCGCGTGGCGGCATGCGCAGCTTCGCCACCATGTTGCGCAATCGGCCGGACTTTTTCGTGCACTCCGGCGACACGATCTACTCCGACCATCCGCTGCAGGCGGAGGTGAAGCTCGCCGACGGGAGCATCTGGAAGAATGTCGTTACCGAGGCGAGGTCGAAAGTCGCCGAGACGCTCGACGAGTATCGCGGCAACTACAAATACAACCTCACCGACAAGAACGTGTTGGCGATGAACGCGGAGATCCCGATCTTCGCGCAGTGGGATGATCACGAGGTTTTCAACAACTGGTGGCCGCACGAGCCGATCGGGCGCGAAGAGCACCAGCGCAGGAAATTGACCGTCAAGAACATGCTCACGCTGGCGGCCCATGGAGCGCGCGCATTCCACGAATACCTGCCGATCCGCACGACGCTCGCCGAGGTGAACCGCGTGTACCGCAGGCTGCCCTATGGGCCGCTGCTCGACGTTCTCATGCTTGATACCCGCAGCTACCGCGGGCCGAACGCAGAGAATATGGAGGAGAGCTACGGCCCGTCGGCCTATTTCTTCGCGCCGACGCAGGTCGAGTGGCTCAAGCGGATGTTGAAGGCGTCACAGGCCGAGTGGAAGGTGATCGCCTGCGACATGCCGATCGCTTTGAACCGTCCGCACGATCCGCAGCGCCGCTGGGGCCAGGAATTGATGTCGCAGGGCGACCATGGGCCGCCGCGCGGGCGCGAACTCGAACTCGCCGATATTCTCTCGTTCATCAAGCGCGAGCGCATCCGCAACACGGTCTGGATCACCGCGGACGTTCACCACGCCGCGGCCTACCACTATGATCCGAACAAGGCAGCGTTTCAGGACTTCGAACCGTTCTGGGAATTCGTCGCCGGGCCGCTCAACGCCGGCACCGGACGCGTGCTGCCGCCTGACGAAACGTTTGGGCCGCAGGCCATATTCACCAAGGGCGCGACCGACCCCAAGATCAACCACGGGCCGAGCTATGGCCTGCAGTTCTTCGGTCACGTTGCGATCGATGGCACGACTGGCGTGATGACGGTCTCGCTCAAGGACATCGACGACAACGTGCTGTGGTCGAGGAAGCTCGAGCCTGCAAAGGCGTAGCTGTAGTTTGTCCCTGCGTCGGTGTCATTCACTCGGGTGATGCAGCGCGATACCGGCCATGACCAGCACAACCCCGGCCAGTTCTTGGAGAGTTGGAAACTGGCCCAGCACCAGCGCGCCGATCACCGTCGCGGTCGCCGGCAACAGTGACAGCATCAGCGCGAAGGTGTTGCGCGGCAGTCGTGCCATTGCGAGCTGATCGCAAACGTAAGGTATGACTGACGAGCACACGCCGACGCCGATTCCCGCCAAAACGAGGAGCGGGCTGCCGAGCGCTGGCAATGCCTCGGAAAATCCGATCGGCATGACGAAGACAAAGGCGAGCACCATCGCCGCGCCCAAGCGCTCCACGCCGTCGGCGGCGCCGCTACGCGCAATCCGGTGCCCGAGCACGATGTACGCCATAAAGAGCAACGCATTGACGACGGCGAAGAACAGCCCGAGCGGATCGCTCGCCCAGCGCAGTTGCGTCTGCAGCAGCACGCCGACCGCTGCCAGCGCGACGGCGCCGTAGTTTCGTGCTGATTGCAACCCGGCCAAGGCGAGGATGAGCACGCCGAGGAACTCGATGGTGGCCACCAGGCTGAGCGGCAGACGCGCGATTGCGAGATAGAAGGTCGAGTTCATGACGGCGAGGCACGCGCCGAGCAGGATGAGAAGGATCAGCGTTTCGCGCGGCGCGGTTCGTAGCAGCCGCCATGGCCTGAGCCACAGCGCAAAAATGATCGCCGCGCTGGCGATGCGAAACCAGGCAACGCCGAGCACACCGACCTGGGCAAACAGCAGGGCGGCGAATGCTGGCCCGAGATAATGGAATATCGCGCTGACGACGAACCATGCGTGCGGTGGAAATCGAAGGGCGAGGTTCGAGATCATGGCAGCTGAGATCACCGCGGGCCTGACGATTGTTCCGGCAGGCCACCGGTCTGCCGGAGCGCCTCGCCGGCGGCGAGCGCAGCCGCCATGGCGACGTTGAGGGAGCGCAAGCCGGTGCGCATCGGGATCTTGAGCCGCGCGTCGGCAGCCTCATGGACAGCCGCGGGCACCCCCGACGATTCGCGCCCGAACAGCAGCACGTCGCCGGTCTCGAAGGCATAGTCGAGGTAGGAGTGCTCCGCGGTCGTTGTGAACAGGACGAGGCGGGCCCGCTCGGCCCGCCGCCAGTCCTCGAACGCCGTCCACGACATGTGTCGCGTCAGTGCCACGTGGTCGAGGTAGTCCATTCCGGCGCGGCGGAACGCGCGATCGGAGGAGGGGAACCCGGTCGGTTCGATGATATGTGCCTCGATCCCAAGGCAGGCGGTCAGCCGCAGGACGGTGCCGGTGTTCTGCGGAATGTCGGGTTCGTATAGGGCGATCCGCATGGGGCCAGGATGACCGGAAAGCCTAGACCTGCAAACGAATTGTGCGGCTTTTGGTCATTCGACCCAGGGCGGGCTTGCGCTCTCTTTGTAAGGGTGCCAATAAACGCCGCCGGATCGCCGCAATTGCCCTTCCCCAGGGCTGGGGCGGCTGGCCCGTCCTCCGCCGCTGGATGCAAGCGCGTTCACGGTCTACCGCGTGGATGGGCTTAACGGCATAACGAGGGACCTGAAACCCGTGACAACCACTTCGGCCGAGCCGACACGCCGCGATTTCCTCTACATCGGCACCGCAGTCGTGGGCGCTAGTCGGCGCCGCTACGACGCTCATTCCGCTGATCGCGCAAATGAATCCGGACGCCTCGACCATCGCCGCCGGCGCGCCTGATCGAGGTCGACCTTGGCCCGATCGCCGAAGGTCAGGTCATCAAGGTGTTCTGGCGCAGCAAGCCGATCTTCATCAATCATCGCACCAAGAAAGAGATCGAGGAGGCGCGAAAGGTCAACCTGGCGAGCCTTCCCGACCCGCAGCCCGACGACAAGCGCGTCAAGGAAGGCAAGCCGCAGTGGCAGGTGCTGATCGGCATCTGCACACATCTCGGCTGCATCCCGCTCGCCCACCAGGGCGAGTACAACGGCTATTTCTGTCCGTGCCACGGCTCGGTCTACGACACATCCGGCCGTATCCGCAGCGGCCCGGCGCCGGCCAACTTGCCACTGCCACCCTATGAATTCCTTACCGACACCAAAATCCGGATCGGTTGACGACTCTCCGATGATTTTCGATTTGCAGGTTCGATCATGAGCGGACATTCCACTTATCAGCCGCAAAGCGCGTTCATGAAGTGGATGGAGCGTCGGCTGCCGATCGCCAGCCTGATCCATTCCTCTTTCATCGCCTTTCCGGTCCCGCGCAATCTGAACTACTGGTGGACGTTCGGCGGCATCCTAGCGTTTCTGCTTGGCGCGCAGATCGTCACCGGGATCATCCTGGTGATGCATTACACGCCGCACGCCGACATGGCGTTCAATTCCGTCGAGCACATCATGCGCGACGTGAACTATGGCTGGCTGATCCGCTATCTGCACTCCAACGGCGCCTCGATGTTCTTTGTCGCGGTCTACATCCACATGTTCCGCGGCATGTACTACGGCTCCTACAAGGAGCCCCGCGAAGTGCTGTGGATTCTCGGCGTCATTCTTTACCTGTTGATGATGGCGACCGGCTTCCTCGGCTACACGCTGCCCTGGGGCCAGATGAGCTTCTGGGGCGCGACCGTCATCACCAATTTCTTCTCGGCGATCCCGGTGGTCGGTGAGATCGGTGGTGACATGGCTGTGGGGCGGCTATGCGGTCGGCAACCCGACGCTGCAACGCTTCTTTTCGCTGCACTATCTGCTGCCGTTCGTGATCGCCGGCGTGGTGGTGCTGCACATCTGGGCGCTGCACACCGTGGGGCAGAACAATCCGACCGGCATCGAGCCCAAGACAGAAAAGGACACCGTCGCGTTCACGCCTTACGCCACCATCAAGGACTCCTTCTTCCTCGTGTGCTTCTGCGTCGTGTTCGCCTGGTTCGTGTTCTACATGCCGAACTATCTCGGCCACGCCGACAACTATATCCCGGCCAATCCGGCGGTGACGCCGACCCACATCGTGCCGGAATGGTACTATCTGCCGTTCTACGCGATCCTGCGCGCCATCCCGAACAAGCTGTTGGGCGTCATCGCGCTGTTCGGTTCGATCGGCGTCCTCGCCTTCCTGCCGTGGCTCGACACCTCGAAGGTACGGTCTGCCAATTATCGTCCGGCGTACCGGCAGTTCTTCTGGATCTTCGTGATCGTCTGTCTCGGGCTGGGCTGGCTCGGCGCCAAGCCTGCCGAAGGCGGCTACGTGATCGCCGCGCGGATTCTGACGACGTATTACTTCGCGCACTTCTTTGTCATCCTGCCGCTGCTCGGCTGGATCGAGAAGACCAAGCCACTGCCGAATTCGATTGCCGAGTCGATCTTGAAAGAAGGTCTCCCGGCCGGCGCCTCGGGCCATGCGCCCACAGTGAGCAAGGTAAGGAGGCGCCGATGATGCGATCGATCCTCGCCGCCGTTCTCGCCGCCTCGCTGGCAGGCATCGTTGCTCCACAAATGGCCTCGGCCGCCGGCGAGCATGATGCGCCGCTGCCGCCGCGGCAGAAGTGGTCGTTCTCGGGCCCGCTGGGAACCTACGACCGAGGGCAGCTGCAGCGCGGCTTCAAGGTCTATCGCGAGGTCTGCGCGGTTTGCCACGGCCTCAACCTGCTGTCGTTCCGCAACCTCGGTCAGCCCGGCGCGCTCGGCTACTCCGAGGCGCAGATCAAGCAACTCGCCAGTGAGTACAAGGTGCAGGACGGCCCCAACGATCAGGGCGAGATGTTCGAGCGCGATGGACGGCCGGCCGACCGCTTTCCGCCGCCGTGGCCGAACGAGAACGCCGCCCGTGCGCGCTACAACGCCGTGCCGCCAGACATGTCGGTGATCGCCAAGTCGCGCACCTACGAGCGCGGCGGTCTCTGGTTCATGCTCGACGTCTTCACGCAGTACCAGGAGCAGGGTCCGGACTACATCACGGCGCTGCTGATGGGCTACGAGGACAAGCCGCCGGCGGGCGTCAACATTCCGTCCGCCCTGTCCTACAACAAGTACTTCCCCGGCGGCGCCATCGCGATGCCGAAGCCGATGGAAGACGGCCGCGTCACCTACGAGGACGGCGCGCCGCAGACGCTCGCGCAATACTCCAAGGACGTCACCGCCTTCCTGATGTGGGCCGCCGAGCCGCATATGGAGGCGCGCAAGCGCATCGGGCTGCAGGTCATGATCTTCCTGATCGTGTTCGCGGGCCTGCTCTACTTCACCAAGAAGAAGGTGTGGGCGAGCGCGCACTGAGCGCTCGCGGCTCGAACGGGACTTGACGCAAGGGCCCCTTTCGGGGCCCTTCGCATGTTTCGGGAGCAAAGCATGACAAAGGCGGTGCTTGGCATCATCGGCGGCTCCGGCATCTACGATCTGCCGGGGCTCGAAAACGTGCGCGAAGAGCGCGTCGTAGGCCCCTGGGGCGAGCCGTCCGGCGCGCTAC
The DNA here is from genome assembly GCA_963787955.1 of uncultured Alphaproteobacteria bacterium. GTDB lineage: Bacteria > Pseudomonadota > Alphaproteobacteria > Rhizobiales > Xanthobacteraceae > Z2-YC6860. The sequence continues at coordinate 180,094 of CAWBFG010000025.1, forward strand.
GCATCGGCGCCATCGCCGGATTGCCGGTCGTGTTCTTGCCGCGGCATGACAAGGGCCACCGGCTGTCGCCGTCCGACATCAACTATCGCGCCAACATCGATGCGCTGAAGCGCGCCGGCGTCACCGACCTGATCTCGCTGTCGGCCTGCGGCTCGTTCAAGGAGGAGCTGCCGCCCGGCACCTTCGTGCTGGTCGACCAGTTCGTCGACCGCACCCACAAGCGCGAGAGCTCGTTCTTCGGCAAGGGCTGCGTGGCGCACGTCTCGATGGCACATCCGGTGTCGCCGCGGCTGCGCATTCATCTTGCCGCGGCGGCGGAGGCCGAAGGCGTCCAGGCAGTGCGCGGCGGCACCTACGTCTGCATCGAAGGCCCGCAGTTCTCCACCCTGGCCGAGAGCCTGACCTACAAACAGCTCGGCTATTCGGTGATCGGCATGACCAACATGCCGGAGGCCAAGCTCGCCCGCGAAGCCGAGCTTTGCTACGCGACCGTGGCGATGGTGACCGATTTCGACTGCTGGCATCCCGACCACGACGCCGTCACCGTGCAGGACATCCTCAAGGTGCTGCTGGCGAACGCCGACAAGGCCAAGCGCCTGGTGGCGCGCCTCGCCAATGACTTTCCACGCGAGCACGAGCCGTGCCCGATCGGCTCCGACCGCGCGCTCGATACCGCGCTGATCACCGCGCCCGAGGCGTGCGACCCGGAATTGCTGAAGAAGCTGGACGCGGTTGCGGGTCGGGTGCTGAAAGGCTGACGGCCTCTTGCAGGCTCACCGGCGTTGCCGCACGGCGATGATCGCATCCGCCGCGGCAACGCCAGTTTCGAACGCGCCGTGCGCAGTCGAGAAATCGGCGAGCGAGCACGCCTCGCCGGCGAAGAACAGCCGGTCATCTATCGGCGCGGCGAGTTTCGCCCGTTCATCGGCCTTGCCCGGCAACGCGTAGGAGTAGGAGCCTCGCGCGAACGGATCGGTGCGCCAGCCATGCATGGCGATGGGCTTGATCCGCTGCGCGAACGCATTGCCGAGGATCGCCGACAATTCACCGGACGCGAAATCGAAGAATGCGCGCTCGCCGTCATGCTTCGAGGTCGGTGGCCAATTGTCCGCCGAAGTAGCATTCGATCAATGGCCGTCCGAACGGACGCAACTGGTAGGTCCCGGTGGCACGGCGGTCGGTGCGGCCGAACAGGCGACTGTCCGCCGGGAACTCCTCCGCACCATCAAGCGAGAGGAACAGCTTGTCGGCGAGTCCAAGCGGCAGGCCCGCAGCAGCATCGGTCTTTATCCGGCAGCGCGGGCGCAAAGAGGCCCTGCCGCGCCAGAATATCGGTCGGCAGCGTGACGATCACCCGGTCAACGTTGATCGAGCCCTTCGTTGTCTCGATGGCAAGCCGCCTGCCGCCATGGTCGATCCGGCGCACCGGGCAATCCAACACGACGGGCACACCGGCTGCGTGTGCCGCCACCGTCGCGCCATAGCCGGTGGTGACGCGCCAGTTCACGTAGCTGTCCTGGTATCGCGCAAGGTCGATCGCTGAAATCTCGTCGAGCGCCGCCCCGCTGTAATAGGTGCTGACCGCCTCCATCAGCTCGTTCCAGCGGCAGCCGGCCTCGAGGAACGCGGCCGCGACACGATCCGGCTCGGGCTCCGCGATGGCGTCGATGCGTTTGTCAAACGCATGTTGGGCCTGAATAAAGTCGCGCTGCTCGGTGAGTGGGAAATTATGCTCGAGCGAGGGCCGCTCCCAAGGTGGCCTGTTCTTGTCGATCGAGCGGCCCTGCCGTTCAGCGATCGCGGTCCACGGATTGCGCTCTGCCGAATGCAGCCAGCCGCAGCCGAGGTCCAGGGAATGGCCGGATTCGGTCACGGTCCATGCGCGGCCGCCGAGCCGCGGGCGCGCCTCCACCAAGAGGCAGGCGACGGCGGCGTCGTGCAGACGCCGCGCCGCAGCCACGCCGGCCGCGCCGCCGCCGACGATGACGACTTCGGTATCGCTGTTGACCATGGAGATTATTTGGATGTCTGCGTCGGATTATTGTAGTGGTTTGACCGTCGGTGGCCGCCTCGCCACAATGCTTCAGGCCGCAGAATACGCGGCATTCATGACGATTTCCGAAAGGCTTCCATGATTTCGCCCGCGCTTGAGTTCGACCTGCAATCCTCGATCCGCACCATTCCGGACTACCCCAAGAAGGGGATCATGTTCCGCGACATTACCACGCTGCTCGGCAACGCGCGGGCGTTCCGCCGCACCGTCGACGAGTTGGTGCAGCCTTGGGCCGGCTCCAAGATCGACAAGGTGGCGGGCATCGAGGCGCGCGGCTTCATCCTCGGCGGCGCGGTGGCGCATCAGGTTTCCGCCGGCTTCGTGCCGATCCGCAAGAAGGGCAAGCTGCCACACACAACGGTGCGCATCGCCTATTCGCTGGAATACGGCATCGACGAGATGGAGATGCACAAGGATGCGGTGAACGATGGCGAGAAGGTGATCCTGGTCGACGACCTGATAGCGACCGGTGGCACCGCCGAGGGCGCGGTCAAGCTGCTCAAGCAGCAAGGCGCCGAAGTGCTCGCCGCCTGCTTCATCGTCGACCTGCCGGAGCTCGGCGGCGCCGACAAGATCAGGAAGCTCGGCGTGCCGGTGCGCACGCTGGTCGCGTTCGCAGGGCACTGATCATGCCGAGAACTTCAGCGCCGGCTTGAGCTCCGCCAGCAAGCAGCCTCAGCTCAAGCTCGCGGAATTCCAGGAACACTCGCCGCGTCCAGCCGTAAAGCTCCGTGGTGGTGTCGCCGGCGGCGCCCATCAGCGCGGCAAAGGAAAAGCTCGGCCGCTCGATCACACCGCGGACCATCGGCGACAGCACAGGCACGGTCAGCGGGGCACCGCCAAGGCGCGTGCCGGGAAATTGGTCCCGGTAGCGTGCAACAGGCTGCAACTCATTGAGCACTGGCACCAGCGGCAGGTTGGGAAAGCGGTCGCGTAGCATGTCGTAGCCCTGCCGCGAGCGGCGATCCGGATCGGCGATGAACAGGATCACCGGCGCCATGGCGCGTGCGATCGCTTCGTCGGTAAACCCAATCTCCTGGATCACTGCAAAGAACCGATCGAACACCGCATGGCCGAGGTCGACCACCTTCGCCACCTGATCAGGCATCAGGATCTGGTCGAACAGCGCGATCTGGTCCCGAGTGTCGTTGATGCTGGCGACCGCCGTGTAGCCCGGCAGGTAATCGACCAGCGCGAATTCATCAGGGTTGACGTCGAAGGCTGCCACCGGACGGCCATCGGTGCGAAAGAAATCCGCCAGCATCCGGCAAAGCAATGTCTTGCCGACCCGGGGCCGCGCCGAGCACACGATGAAGAGAGGCGTTCGGCGTTGCATTCTTGGTGATGCGAGCTCGATCAGCCCGCCCGTTCCTGCCGGGCCTGGCTTTCTTTCTTGCGTTGAGCGTCCTGCGCGACGATGTCGTTGAGCTTCACGCGGTCGAACTCGGCCCACACGTTGCCGAGCCAATGCCTGACATAGCCGCGCAGCACGAAGGAATAGTTGGCCGCCTGACCATCCGCGCCCTTGTTGGCGACGAACGATACGAACGGCACCGACGCGAGCTCGACCTGCTCGCAGGCCATCTCGTTGAGCTTCGGAATGGTGATCTCGTAGGCGCCCTTGATCTTCTTGAAGTACGAATTGTAGGTCGCCGGGTCCCACTCGAAGAACGTCGTGTTGTTGATGAAGTTCTTCACCAGGAAGTAGCTGGAATCACCCATGAAACCGGACGTCTCGCTGATCTCGTCAAGTGAGGCGACCGAAGGCCCGAGGATGTGGAACACGGCGAAGGTGAGCTGGCTCTTCTTCGCCGCGTCAAGAAAGCCGATGTCGCGCAGCGCCCGCAACGTCGTCGAAAGCAGGCCGGCGCGCACGTCGATCACCGTGATTTGGGCACTCGCTGTGCTGACGGTGTCGAACATTTTCATCTGGTCGGCGGTCGAGGTGATATCGACCACTTCAGTGATCTCGGGGTGAAAGCGCCGCAGCGTTCCCTTGGGGGATTCGGTGTCGAAGGCCCGGGCCGGAACGTTATGCGCGACGAGATAATCGAGCAGGGCGCGCGACACCGTGGTCTTGCCAACGCCACCCTTGTCCGCGCCAACCAAAATCACTGCCGGTTTAGGCATCGGTACCCTTTTGATCGATCCGAGGGGCATTCACCCGCGACGGTAGGGCCTGAAGATGGCAGAACGGCAACGCAAATGACACGTATGACGCCAACATTTCCCCATTGCTCTCAAGCAAGAACGGCGCTGGATCTCAGTTTCGGCCGTGCGGACCCCAGGGGCCGGCACCCTGCGCGGGTGGCGCGTCGCCGAGGCTGACCGGCGGTTGGCCGGGCAAAAACGGCTTTGGCGGCTCGCCTTGCTGAGGTGGCAGTTGCTGCGGTTCGCTGGCCGCTTCAGGCTCCGCGCTCTCGTCCACCGCATCGTCGGTCGGTGGCAGTTCGATCGGGCCGGGGTCGTGTCCACCGGCGAATTCCACCAACGCGGCGACGCGCCTGTCGATCGACGGATGGGTGGCGAACAGGTCGGCAAACCCTGATCGCGGATTGTCGACGCACATTTCCATCACCGCCGAGGTCGAGCCTTCCAGTTCGCCGCGGCCTTCGATCTTGCGCAGTGCGGTGATCATGGCGTCGGGGTTCTTGGTCAACTCGACCGCTCCGGCGTCAGCCAGGAATTCGCGCCGCCGCGACAGCGCGTAGCGGATTACGACAGAGAGGAGCCAAGCGACTGCGATCAAGGCGACTGCGATGACGATGGCAATGAGGCCGCCGCCCTTGCCGCTGTCGCTGCTCGAACTCGATCGACTGGGTCGCCACCGCAATCCGCCCTCGATCAACAGCCGGAATACGAGTTCGGCGACAAAGCCGATCACGCCGGCGATGATCACCGCGATCACCAGCATGCGGACGTCGCCATTGCGGATGTGGGTCAGCTCATGGCCGAGCACCGCCTCGATCTCGGCATCGTCCAGCCGCTCCAACAGTCCCCTGGTGACCGTAATGGCGTATTGTTTCTCGTTAAGCCCGCTGGCGAAGGCATTGAGCGCGGAGTTGTCCGCGATCTTGAGCTTGGGCATCGGAATGCCGCGGGAAATGCAGAGATTTTCCAGCAGATTGTAGAGCCGCGGCTCCTCCATCCGGGTGACTTCGCGACTGTCGGTGACGGAGTCGATCAGCGTCTGGTGATACCGGTAGGCGATCAAAATCCAGAGGAGGGCGCCGCCCGTCGCCCAGGGCAGCGCGTGGACCGTGTCCTTCCACGCGGCCCGCAGCAGGTAGTTCAACGACGCGTCGTAGAGCAAAGCCTCGGCGGCCAGTGCACCGGCGTACACCATGACATACACGAGGAAGAATAGACCGAGCAGCAGCGCGATCGAGCGCCGCTTGTTCGACTGGATGTGCGTATAGAGACCGTAGGCGGCCGCCATTGCGGACTCCTGCCGCCGGCCGAAGCCGCCGGCCTAGAATTTGACCTGTGGCGGCTTGTCGAGCTGCGCGCGCGCTTCGGTGCCGACGTCGAAGAACTCGTGATCCCGGAAGCCGAGCGCTCCGGCGAACAGCACCGCCGGGAATTGCTGAATGCCGGCGTTGTATTCGGACACCGAATTGTTGAAGAAGCGGCGCGCCGCGGCGATCTTGTTCTCGACGTCCGCGATTTCGGTCTGCAGTTGCTGGAAGTTCTGGTTGGCCTTGAGGTCCGGGTAGGCCTCGGAGAGCGCGAACAGCTGCCGCAGCGCCCCGGTCAGCATGTTCTCGGCGGCCGCCTGCTGGGCCGGCCCCTGCGCCGCGATTGCGGCGTTGCGCGCATTGACCACGGCTTCAAGGGTGCCGCGCTCGTGCGAGGCGTACCCTTTTACCGTCTCCACCAAGTTTGGAATGAGGTCGTGGCGGAGCTTGAGCTGCACGTCCACGTCGGCAAACGACTGACTGACCCGCTGCCGCATGGCAACGAGCTGGTTGTAGATCATGATGGCTTGCCCCAGCCGCGTCCCATCAATGGCTTGGTTTGTCCCACCCCATCAAATCACCCTATGGCGGGCAAAAGACAATTTCCCGGATTGTCCCACCGCGCTCGTCTCGCGATGTGGTGCACGTCATGATCCGGCAACGCCTATTCGAAAACCGCTGCGCGTTGTGCGGGCAGATCATCAAAGCCGGCGAGCAAACGTTCGATGGCCGCCACCGCGTGACCCGTGAGGCGGTCACCGTCGCGCTGTGTTGTGTGGCACGGACCATTGATCCGACGCCGCGCCGGCGGCGCAGGCAGCGAGCGGCGCCATGAAAAAAATTCAGCGCGAGCTGCGGCGTGAATTCGATTTCGCCGAGATCACGACCACGAACGGCGGGCACCTGCGCATCGTGCTGCCGAACGGCCGTAGCGTGTTTGCGGCGGCGACACCATCCTGCCGACGCTGGTTGCGCAATCTGCACCGCGACGTGCGGCGGGCCATGGCCGCCACAGGAAAGGATCGATAACCCGCATGAAAAACCGTTATCGTAGCATTACGAACACGACCGCAACCCGTTGTTCCGAGAAACAAAAAACGTTTTCCCATTAATGGGAAAACGACCAAAACCCGCGATCCTGCCGAAAGGCCGTGTTCCTAGTCCAAGGAAGACGACTGCAACCCGTTCTTCCATCAAGCGAAAGGAGCCAACATGTTCGATCTTCCCAGTGAGCCGCAGAAAATGCCGGACAACTTCCGCCTGATCATCCAGCACATCGACGCGATGTGGCGGCTGCTCAACAAGCTTGAACGGCAAGTGCTGGAGTATGACCTGGGGCTTTGGGAGGAGACGTTCAGCGACATTCGCGAAGCCGGGGTCTGGATCGGTGACGGGATCGAGGAGGCCCTGGCGGCAGAAGCATGGACGGAGCGCAAAGCGGAGGAAACCTTCTACGGCAAGGAAGTCTACCAGGAAGTGCTCAGGAAGAGAGAAGAGCGCAAGCGCGGGGCCGCGACGTGAGCAACCGAACTCGAGCAGGAAATCGCGGACGTCATATGGGCGACAAATTGCGTCCGGTGCTGGATCAGATGACGCGCCGCTCGGAAAGGACAGACAATGAGTAGAGGCGTCGATCAGACGGCGGCGGCCACGCCACGATGCGTCGCCTGCGACGGGCCACTGCCGGCCAGTTCGCGCGGCAATCGTAGATACTGTTCGAAACGATGCATGCGTCGCGCGTATTATGCGGCGATGACGGCGACGAACCCCTATCGCGTGGAGGGTCTGTCGTCTCGCAGCGCCACGCGTTTGAGGCATATGCTGTATGACCTGTCGGGCAACTTGCGCAAGTCGGTGACACCTGAGCGTGTCGCGCAAATTCCCGCCGAGGTGTTCAACGACAAAAAGCGATACACTAATTTCAGCAGGGTTTCCCGACGCGAAATTCTTAGCTGGCTGAAGCGCAACGGCATCGAGACGGCCCCAATATTCGGCAGGCAATCTCCGCGATAAACCGGGATAGAGTGAGCGCGCGGGGGCGTTGATACCAAAAAGCAATCGCCAGGGGCGGCGGGCGCCGGTTAATCCTGAAGCGAGCGCCGGACGCCTAACGGTCCGCCCGCCGGACGGCAAGGCAGGTCGATGGCAATAAATACATCGAGGGCATGATAACGTTGCGGGCAAAACAATCGACACCGGAGCCTAGGAAACCGCGCGCCCGGATTTGCGGAGTGGTAGATGCCGCCGAAGAAGCCAAAAAAGCGCGCGCTTCTCTTTGCGCCCGCCCCTCGACCCGCAAACCCTAACGATGGGGCTGATCGCAGGAGAGGAAATCGCCATCCAACAAGCCCTGCGGGAATGGCGTGAGTATTATGATGACCAACTCAACAGCCAAGCCAGCCATCAGCTCTTTGAAGCCGAGTGCCTCCGCCGCCTACGAGATGAGAGTGACAAACTCTCCGCGCACCGTATCGCGAACCTGGCTAGAGGCGGATTGGCCGCCGCCGACCATGCGCTGCGAATTCGCTTGAAAGAGGTTTCACAGGGCGGCGGATTTGACGCCCTGCCGGCCGCCGCACGCGACTACAACATGTGGGCCATGGAGCATCCGGAATTGCCGATAGGCTACCCGTCGCGGGCTTCGCACGTTGTCAGTGACTTTATTCGCGACACAGTAATTTGCCGAGCCATGGATTGGTTGGTGGCGCAGTATCGGGACATCCCCATCCCCCTGTGCCACTCGACGCAGCGGAGCCATTCGGCGGCGTTCTTTGTCGGCGATGCTTTCAAGATTGGCGAAACCAGAGCGCGGCAGATTTACCGTGGCATGGCCCGCCGCCCCGAGGAGTTTGCGGCGTTCGTAGGAGCTGGGGGTGGCCGTAGCCAGTTGAAGTTACAGCAGAACGCACCTGAAAAGCGGAGGCTTCCCGCTTTTCAGGTGACGCCCGTCAAAATATGCCGATAGTGAGTATCCGGTTTCAACAACCGGAGATTCACACATGGCTAGGAAGTCGAAGAGCTCGCGTCGGCATGCGGGGAACTACCGCCAACCCCGGCGACCCACCATCCTGCCTGCCTCAAAGGCGCCCCCTACTCGCAAGGCACTGAGGCGCAACCACGCGCCTCAGGAGAGCGGCCTAGCCGCCCTGATGGGCACCCCCAAACTGCAGTCGATCTACCAGGGCACGCACTAGGGGCCCTGTAAACGCGAAGCCGCCGGGCCATGACGCCCGGCGGCTTCAATCAACTCAACCTTGGTTCAACAACACGCGGCCGCAGGCCGTGCAGGAGATATCAATGGGTAAGTCTACCAAAACTACATCCGCCGAGTCATCGCTCAAAATCGTGAGAGACGACACCGAGTTGGCGGCGCAGATGCCGCTCACTGTCGGCAATCCCGTCTCGGCTGCCAGTCTGTCGATCGAGCAAGAGCACTTGGAGGATTACGCCTCGGATGAATTCTCGACTGAAGTCCCGTGCGACAAGCCGCCGAAAGGAACCTTCTTCACGGTGCTCCAGGAGACGGACAAGCCGTGGAAGAATCGCCGGTTCTATCATCTGTTACAACTGCCGAACCGCGACCCTTACATCGTGGCGCCTGACATTGCGAAGCTGCGCAAGGATGAGGACGTCATTCGTCCGCTGTTGCTGGTTCGCTACGTAACGATGGCCGGGGACGAGGGCTTATGGCCGGTCAAGCTCGACATGGCGGAAAGCAGGTCGAATTCTTGGAATAAGTCGGCACGCCAAGTTCTCGACCTAGCGTCGGAGAGGCAAATGGGTGCGCCTGATCTCAGGCAGCGGGCATTATCGTTACCGGGTATCGCCTGAGGATTTTGAGAAGACACCGCCGAAATTTTCCGATCGCACCTTTGACCAGCTGGTCAATCTCGCGTTCTCGCCGGAATACACCGTCACCAGTCTCGATCACGAGATTTGGGAGGCGTTGGACAAAGGCAGCGAGAAATGAGCGACGGTTGCGAGATCGTCTGCAACCGTCTCGTTTTCTTTGATAGCGAATTCGATGCAAAGAAAGGAAAGGGTGAGCCGCCAGGCTCACCCGCTTGCTTCTGTGCAATCGAGATCGATCAGCACGGCCACGTGACGGAGCACCGACTGGCGGCACCTTATCCGCGGCGACCGCCGTGGGAGCGTGGTGATCCGTATCTCACGGTTGGGTTCGCGCTTGGAGCCGAGGCGGGAAGCTTGATGCACGTGGGCTGGCCATTCCCGTTGCCGGCAATCGATCTCTATGCCGAGTACATGGCGATCCACAACAGCGAGATGGTGCGCAAGGACGATAGCAAACTACCGGGGCCGTCCTTGATTGCGGCCTGCCGACGTTATCGTGTTGCTGGAATGAACGAAGCGCACAAGGACGAGATGCGCTCGCTTGCCTACAGCAAAACCGATCACACCCCGGAAGAGATCGCACTGTTGCAGGACTACTGCCTCAAGGACGACTGCGGGATGGTGCTGCGGTTGTTCAAGGCAATGCTGCCGCGCATCGATCTCCTGCGCGCGCCGATCCGTGGCGCGTACATGATGGAACTTGAGAGGATGCGCTGGAACGGCATTCCGATGGACATGCCGACCTATCGTCGGGCGGAGCGAAACGGCGCCGGCATCGCCATGCGAGCCTACGTGATGGGCTGAACCGCAAACTTGGCGCTGCAGTCTATTATCATGGCGTGTTCAAGCGCCGCACCATGCTCGCGGTAATGCGGAAAAATGACATTGCAATTCCGATCGATCCGAAAACAAGAAAGGAAAGCTGCGCCACCAAGCTGATCAAGTCCATGACCGGGACCTATCCGCTGTTGCACGAGTATTACGAAGACAAGCGAATGATCGACGCGGTGAAGAATCTGAAACTGGAGATTGGTGCCGACGGTCGTCACCGGTTCTGGCTCAATCCCTTCGGGACCAAAACGGGGAGAAACAATCCGAGCACGCAAACCATGCTTCGGACTGCCGCATACAATGCGGTCATTCATGAAGCCGCCGCCCGGCATGGCAATTGCGGAGGTCGACATTGGAGCGGAAGAGATCGGCATTGCCGCCGCCTTGTCGGGCGATCCTCAGCTGAAGCGCGACTACCTGACCGGAGATCCCTACCGCCAGTTTGCCGCGGATGCGCTTGGTGTTCTCAATCCAACTAAGCGGCAGCGGGGGGCCTATAAGGCCGTGGTTTTAGGCCGGATTTACGGCAAAGGAGTCGTAGCATCCTCGCGCGCGATCTGGGAATATCCAGACAGCAAGCGCAGCAGATCATGGACCAGATGAATGCGCGCTACCCAGTCCTGAATGCCTGGCTCAAACGTGTGACGGACAAGGCGGCGCATATCGTTCCGATTGTCTGCACGCTTGGTTGGTCGTTGACGGGGCGTGGGTTCCCCGGAGAGGAGCGCACGTTTCTCAATTATCCAATGCAAGGCAACGGCTCCGAGCTGACACGTCTCATTATCGTGCGTGCGGGCTGGGCCGGATTGCGACTGATCGGGTGCGCTCACGATAGTTTCATGATCGAGGACACAATCGAGAAGATCGAGAGGCTCGGTTGTGAAGTTGCAGGCGATCATCCGCGAAGCCTCACGCGATCTGCTTGGCGGTTTTGAATTGCGTGCCGACTGCAAGCCGAATGCCATCGTGCGCTACCCCGACAGATTCGTCGACAAGCGTGAATTGGAAGACGGAATTGAGGCACTGGAATCGGTTGACGGCACTCATCGAGAAGGAAGAAGCGGATGGACGATCTGTCAATCACCGAAGCTCAGGCAATGGAGCTGCTCCAGGCGAGAGAAAAAGAAGGGGCGCGGGCACAGCCGCAGGTTCGCTACTCGGCACCTGGGCGCTCCATTCGAGTTTCTGGTTGAGGTTTGCCGGTCGACCGAAGGCCGTGCGGCGCTGATTGTTGCCCTACTGATCTACCGGCGCACAGTCGTATGTCATAGCCCGACGATCACACTGTCGGCGGCCGAATTGACCGAACTGGACGTAAGCCGCGAGATGAAGCGCCGATCACTGGTGCAGCTGGCGACGGCCGGCCTGATCCGGATTGGGCGAACTCCGCCTGGGTGCGCGGCCGCAGCGACCCTGCTGTGGAAGGCTGGCAACCGTCTACTGTAGTAGACGGTGAGTGTCTACTGCAGTAGACGGTACCGTCTACTGCAGTAGGACCTGTCCTACTCTTACTTCTCTTTCGGTCTGACTCTCCCTCTAAAATAAGCGACAAAATGAAAATCGGGTCATAGGTGCTGTAGAGTCTGGAAAGTGTCTGCGAAAGATAATCAGATTGGTGGTGACCACTATCGCAAGCTCGCCGTTCAACCGGCTGAGTACATCCTGCGTAACAAGCTCGGTTGGGCGGAAGGGACAGTCATCGGCTACCTCACACGCTGGCGCGACAAGGGTGGTGTCGAGGATCTGCGTAAGGCCGTTCACGTCATCGAACTCTTGATTGAGGCGAAGGAGCTTGCGAACGGTAAAGTTCCTGACACCCACAGGGGTCAGGACTGACCCCCACAAGGGTTAGATTTCCGGAATCCTCCATGGCCGCTGCAAACGCGTCTGTGGGCCTCTAGCGCGCCACCTCCGGCGTCCCTGGCGGCGCCGCCGGGGCGGCATTCGGCATGGTTGAGGCCGTGTTGGTGCGGCTCCCGGTTTGGCGTGACCTGGAGCCATCTGCCGGCCGTGTAGTGCATGCTGAAGATTGGCGCTGGTTGTTTCATGGCATCTTAACTGGGGCGTCGTTGGTTGGAATGCACGCTTTTCGCGTTGCGGAGTGCACTTGAGCCCTAGCACTGGCGCTTTTCCTTGTGCGTTGTACGATTGGGTTCGCAACGACACAGGTGCAACGTCATGGCGCGGAAACCAAAAGTCGAGGTGCTTGGGTCGCCAAATCTGGCGTATCAACATCGCACTGCGCAGCGATTAGATACGATTGCAGCGGTGCGACGCGAAATGTCGAGGTTATTTAGGGCAGCAGCGAACGGTCGAATTCCATCTGATGAAATGGCAAGGTTGATTTACGGCCTGAAGGAAATCAGGGCCTGTCTTGAAGCCGAGCCTGCGCCTGAAATCCCGACTGGTTTTCAGGTCGAGGCCATACACATTACCGGTATCAAGCCCGGTTGGGCTGTCGCTGCGCTGTTCGGCCGCGAAGCTCATCTGCCGTTCGAGAGCCTGCGCAAGTTGAAAGAACTGCTGCCGGCTGACAGTTTCGCGTCGCTCGTTAAATCCTACTTGCCGCCGTCTCCCGATGACGTGCCGGTGCAGCTGAAAGTGTACGACAACGATCGGCCGCTCGACCCCGAGCCGCCGCCGGCCGCGACCTGATTTCCAGGCCTCGATAACTGTTCGTAAAAGAGGCATAGATGTAAATGTAGACCAACCCAAGGATTGCAACCAATGGTGAAACTGCCGATCCCAGCACCCGCCCCAACAACTCTAAATCGAACAGTTCCGGGTCGCCGGGCCAATTCCGCCTATCGGACCCGCGAGCATTTGACCTAAGCCGAGATCGAGAAGCTGATCAAGGCCGCCTCGAAGAACCGCTGGGGGCATCGCGACGCCACGATGGTGCTCACAGCCTATCGGCATGGGCTCCGCGCGTCGGAATTGACGGACCTTCGCTGGGATCAGGTCGACTTCAACGCCGCGATCCTGCACGTCCGTAGGGTTAAACAAGGCACTCCCTCAAGCCATCCGATCCGCGGTGACGAGCTCCGGGCGCTGCGGCGGCTCTATCGCGAGCAGGATCCTAAATCGCCGTTCATCTTCACCTCTGAACGCGGCACTCCGTTCACCACCGCGGGATTCGCCCGCATGGTCGAGCGGGCAGGCGAAACCGCCGGCTTTGGCTTTCCGGCCCATCCTCACATGCTCCGCCACGCCACGGGCTTCGCGCTGGCCAACGCGGGCCATGATACGCGAGCCCTCCAGGCCTATCTCGGGCATCGGAACATCCAGCATACCGTGAAATACACCGAACTGGCGCCGACGCGCTTCCGCGACTTCTTCCGCTGAGCCGTAAAACCGTGGCTATGAGCCACGGTTTATCCGAAGCGTCTCGGGCTGGAGAATTGTCCGCGTTCCCGGACCATTCTTTTTCGGCGTTGCGACCGCGGCAAAACGGAATCGACTTTAAAAAGCGCAGGCCGGGAAGGCCTCTTTGAGCGCGACCGATTTTTTGATTTGTACTGCATTTTGCATCATGCTGCCATCTCGCCCCATGGCGCGCACCCTGACCATCCGTCTGCCTGAGCAGGAAGCTGCGCTGCTGGCGGCCTATGCCAAAGAGACGAAGCGCACGCGCTCCGAGATCGTGCGGGCCTACATCCGCTCGCTGGCCGTCAGGAAAAACCGGCGTCGCGAGATTATCTGATGCTTACCAAAGCCGGTTCGGAGGCCGGTTTGCTAGCGTTAGCAAACCGCCAACGGTGGCGGCTCGAGATTGCGAGCGTTCACAATGGTGCGGCTCGGCGTTCAGCTGCGCTTCATCGGGCCTGCTGTTCAATCGCACCTAGCAACAGGAGTTGAAGCAATGAAGTTCGTAACCGCAATTGCGATAGCCGCGGCAATCGTGGTGCCAACAATCGCCGATGCTGGTACCAGCTGCACGACGCGACGGTCAGGTTCGACCGAGATCGTTAGCTGCTCTAGCTCCGGCCACGGGGCGCGCTCGACAACGTGCCGGTCGTACTGGTCGGGCCGCGTGAAGAAGACGTTTTGCAGATAGCAAACCCGCGGCTCATTTCGTCACCGGGATGCCGGGATAGAGGGTGAGTTTGCATCCCTTCGCCTTGCAGTCTTCTTCCACTTTCCATACCGGCCAGCCGACCAAGAATTTACCGTTGTCACCAGCCTCGATAATTCGCTCGTCTTGGACGATGACACCGAATGCGAGGCCGCCCTTTCCGGTCACGATCCCCATATAGGGCACTTGGCGAGACGAATGGCCGTCGAAGGGCCGCGAGGTCAACCAGTATATGCCGCCGAAGATCGCGGCGATGCCAAATGACACGCAACGATCCTGCCGATGCGGTCGCGCGTTCGCCAATTCATCGCGCCCTCCCACCATGATTGCGCTGAGGCGCGCCCACCGGCCGAGCGCGACGCGAGCTACGGTTCGGCGCTGATCCAATGTTAGCTACGCTGGCCTTTCCGTCCAAGCCGTTGATCGCGCGGCAATTGTCACGTG
>CAWBFG010000026.1:0-246154 GCA_963787955.1 uncultured Alphaproteobacteria bacterium
CGCCCAGTCCGAGTCCAGTAACGACCCAGGTTGGCGCGATGCGCTGAAAGTGCGCGATCAGCCTGTAGCTCAGCGTAGGGGGGGCAAGCGGCTTCGTGATGATCGCATCGGCCGCGCCGTAATGGTCGAAAGCAAGCGCATCCTGGCCGCTGCGGATGTCGGCCCGGCATAGACACAGCGTAGGCCGGGAATTCCAGATGCCGGACCAGCGCGCGGTCACCCACCGCGCAGCCACACGAAATCAGCGGCAGCACCGCCGAGCGCGGCGTCGGGTAGAAGTCGCCCTCACGCAGTCGAACGCTTACCCATTGACGCCGGTCTCGGTTGCTGGCGGCCGGCCGGCGCGATGGTTCAGACGTGATCCGGGTCCTCGCCGGCGCGGTGGATGGGGAATGATGCGGGGGCGTCGACATCAGCCTCGACGGTGGCGGGGGAACAGCGGGACACTTCAGCGGGACACTTCGCGTGTATAGGGAAATCGAAGTGTCCCGCTCTGTGAATTCGGCCTGCCCCAGAGCAGATTTTGGCTGAAAACGGGGGTGTTTGCGGTCGTTTCGGCTGAAACAGGAGCGTTTGCGGCTGATTTACCCCCCAATTTGACCGTTTCCCACCTCCGGGAGCGGGACACTTCAGCGGGACACTTCGATTTTCACGAAGTTGAAGTGTCCCGCTCCGTGGGGGCAGCGGGACACTTGGGCGGGACACTTCGAATGCATAGGGAGGATCGAAGTGTCCCGCGTGCAGGAGGCTACCCTTCTTCATTGTCGTCCCCCGCTTTATGGCTGCACAGGCGCAGGTAGACGACGTCGTCGATCTCGTGGCTGGCGATCAGTTCCTGGGCTTCGGCCCAGTCCCGCGCCCGGTTGAATTGTTTGCGCCGGAAATCGGTCTTCTGTTTCGGCGTGCCGTCTGCCGGGGTCTGGGCATAGAACAGCCCACGGACCACCTCCTGGTCGATCATCCAAGCCGCCGGACCGTCCGGCGGGATCTCCCGTTCGACGCCATGCTCGGCCATGGCGCCCATCAGCACGCGCTTCAGCCGCAGCACGGCGGCGCGCTGATCTTGTCGCCGGCTTTGGGCCCACGGATCCGGTCCCGGCCGGGCCTGATTTCCGCCTGGCGTATTCGGCTGCCAATCCACCACCATGGAGGTGATCGGCTCACCGTCCTCGTCCGGCTCCGGCGCCTCCACGACGCGCAGGGTGAACGGGAATTCCTGGCCCTGCTGGCCGCCCCGGTTCTTCCGCACGGCCAGCCTTGTGTTCGAGACGCTGCCGCTGAGCGATTTATCGCCGAGGCAGGCCAGCACCAGATCGCTGGCGCTCTCCTTGCTGGAGGCGCCACGGGTGCCGGCCTCCACGTTCTTGCCGAAGTGGTCGACGCCGAGCACGAAGCAGCCGAGCGTCTGTGCCAGCGCCTTCAGCACATTCATCACGGCCTGGGCGGCTGCCGGATCGTTCTCGTCGCCCGCCCGCGTGTAGCCGGCACAGGCCGCGACCGTGTCGATGACGATGAGCCCGAGCGGCAGTCCGAATTCCTGCTGCAGCGAATCGTCGGCCTGCCGTGCCATCGCGATCAGCGTCTCGGCCGCGCCTTTCTGCAGCAGCAGCGGGGTGGTCTCGTACCAGCGGAACGGAGCCCGCTCCATGCTGCCGCACTTGTGGCGAACCACCGCGTCAAGCCGCAGCCGCACCTCGCTGGCGCCCTCGGCCGCGATCAGCAGCACGCCGCATTGCCGCTTCACCGGATGTCCCAGGAACGGCTGCCCGGTCCCGAGTGCCGCCGCCAGATCGAACACGACGAAGGTCTTGCCGGCGCCCCACTGGCCCGACAGCAGGCCATGTCCGACCGCCGGAATCAGCCTTTTGATCAGCCACGCCTTGAGCGGCCGCGGGTCTGCGTCCCCGTGTGCATATAGCGGCGGCAGCTTCGGGTCCGGCTGCGGCTCTTCGTCGAGCTCATCGGGATCGTCGAGCTCATCAGGTTCGTCCGGATCGGCGTCTCCGGCTCAGGCGTGTCGGCGTCGATTCAGGAGGATCGTCAACGCCGTCGTCACCGGGATCCGGGTTGCAGGCGATCGGCTCAGGATGATCCGTCTCCCGGGACGGCATCTCCCGCGCCTCGACAATTTTCTCAGGCGCCTTCCAGCCGTCGAGCAGCGGCAACGCACGATCCTCGTACTTGCTGGCGCTC
Source organism: uncultured Alphaproteobacteria bacterium (assembly GCA_963787955.1). Classification (GTDB taxonomy): domain Bacteria; phylum Pseudomonadota; class Alphaproteobacteria; order Rhizobiales; family Xanthobacteraceae; genus Z2-YC6860. The sequence continues at coordinate 2,194 of CAWBFG010000026.1, forward strand.
CTGGCGATCTCGCGGGAAAGCCGGCCCTCGCCGAGGTATCGGCCGGCGATGCCGTCCGGGAATTGCTGCAGGTGTTCGTAGATCCGCTCAACGCTCCAGCCGCAGCCGAGGTAATGGCCGACGACCATGTGAAACGTGTCACTGCGGTTGGCGCCGCCGCGCACCTTCGCGCACGATCCGTTCAATGTGGTCGATGTCGTGGCCGGGCCCACCACCATTGAAGCTGTGACCGTTGATCTGTGTTGCAGCCGCTTCTGCCGCAGCAGCTTTGCGGCGTTCTCCCCACGCAATGGCCCAACCAAACGCCTGATCGAGACTTGTGAGCTCCCGGATGGTGTCGAGCCGATAGCCGGTGACGGTCAGCGCTTTCGGGGTGCGGCGGAACAGCTCTGCGGCAATCTGCTTGCCGTCGATCTCCAGCGTGAATTTTCTGTTGACCGGATCGGTATCGTTGCCCGTCAAACCCCAGATCCGGCAGCCGGCGCCTGACGGCGTCACTTCGGCATAGGTGTGACGAGCCACATCGAGGAAATTCTGCGCCCAGACGTCGATCGAGTGCGTGTCCGGATGTCGGCAGTGATCCAGGTCGATCGCAGCGAACGGATCAGCTTCGGTCATCACGTAAGTGATGCCGTCGGCCTTCCCGGCCTGCACCGCCGCCAGAGCGGTGGCGTAGTCGCTCCAGGTGCTGGGATCCTTGGTGCTGGCATGGCGCTGCGGATCAAGCGCCTGATACGGCGGCTTCTGCCAGCGGCCGTTGGACTGTTGCGTCCATCGCCACACCGCCCATTGCGGCCGGTCGACCAGCGGCGCCAAAGCCCGCGGCAGTTTTGTCAGATCGCCCTGGTGCGTGGTAGGTTTGTTGTCTTGCACGACACGCTCCCTGACGAGAATGGAGGCGGCGAGCTGATTGCAGCAGCCCGCCGCCGCCGGCTGTTCACCACGGAATTTCGTCGTCCAGCTCTTCGCGGATCGGCTTCACCGGATCAGGTTCAAGCTCCGGATCCACAGCAGCTAGCGCCGCCGCGGCAAGCGGCGCTGCTGCCGCAACCACGGCAAGCGGCGCTGCCGCCGCAACTGGCGCCGCAGCAGGTGCTGCCGCACCATTGCCGGACGTCACCGGCTGTTGAGGTGCTGCCTGGCTGTTGAGGTGCTGCGGCTGCGACTGTTGAGGTGCCTCGCCGGCTTCGGCGGTGGAATGCGCACCCGCAGTGCGGGGGTCATCTTGCCGCGGACGTCGGTCATCATCGGAAACACAACGATGATCTTGCCGGCCCAGTTGGTCAGTGTCGTCGCCAAACGCGCCGCGAATGGTCCGGTTGTTGGTTTTATTCAGCACCAGACCCCGTTCATCGTTGGTGAACCAGCAGCACAAGCTTCTTCTCCGCCTTGCCGTCCTTCTCGAACACCTCTTCGGTAACGGCTTTGATGCGGAATTTTTTATCCCGCTTGAGATCTTCAGCTCTCAGGTATTTCGACTTGTCGTAATCAGACGCTAACAGCACCATGGGTGCCTCCTATGTGTTTGTACAGTTGCGTTGGCAGCTCGGGTCGTCAGCCGGCACGGACGGCAGCGTTCTCCTTTCATTTGCAGTAGCGCGGCCCGGTCCAGGCACTGGCTGCGATCGGCAGCTCCAGCGCCCAGGCCGGTTTGCGCGTCATCAGACGGGTGAATTCTTCGGTGCTGCCGAAGCCGATCCGGCACCTCGCACACGATCTCGTCGTGCACATGCAACACGATCGGATAGCCGGCGGCTTCAACGCGCAGCATCGCCTCCGCAAGCAGATCACGGGCGATGCCGGAGACGATGTTCTCGGTCCACAGGCCGCCATAAGCGCCTTGGCCGAAGCGGCAATCGACAAACTTCCCACTGGCGTTGTCGGCAAACACGACACGGTGCTTGCCGCTTTTGTCTTCGATGATCCGCGGCTGTGGATAGGAAATCTTGCGGCCCGAAGGCAGCTTCAGCTGCAGGAAGGCGCCGGTGTATTTCAGGTCGATACGGCCGCAGCGGACGACCTGGCCACGCTCGCGCACCGCAAGCAGTGCCGCGCGATCGATGTCGTGCCAGAATTGTTTGATCTTCGGGTGCGCCGCACGCCATTCGGCCTTGAACGTCTCAACTTCCGCGTCGGTGAATTTATCCGGCTCGAATTTCCGCCAAGCATTCAAGCCGCCTTGATACCCGAAAGCTAAATCACAGGTCTTGCCGACACTGCGCTCCGGCGCGTCCTTTGTGTAGGAGCCGGACGGCACGCGGAAGATCTTGCATGCGGTCTCGCAGTACGGCTCATCGCGCGGATCACGTGTCGCATCAAATCGGCGGTAGGCGTCGAGCTTCCAACCTTCACCAGCAACCCACGCCAGGACGCGGCTTTCGATTGCGCTGAAATCGGCGCCGATCAGCACGTGCCCGGGAGCCGCGCAGATCATTGATCGGCTGCAGTCGCCCACGACAGCGAGCGGCCGCGGATAAAGCGTCTTCACATGCTGCGTAGTCGCCGGTCGCAACCGCAGCAATCGCCGCGGCAAGGTCGTCGACAACGGGGCGCTTCAGGTTTTGCGGCTGGAAACCTTCTCCAGCCCATCGGCCGGTGGCGGCGCCGTGATATCGGAAGGCGCCACGCACGCGATCGTCGTCACCGGCGCGGGCAAGCAGTGCGTCGATTTTCTTGACCGCGGCCTGGGCACCGCCGAGCCGGAGCTCGAGCACGCGGCGCACTGGTGACGGCAGCTCTTCCTTGTCGAGCAGCTTCTCAATCGCCTTGCGATCAAGCTTCTGTGCCGTGCAGCCTTGCTGCTGCAGCCACTGCAGCATCCGTGCGACTTGATTGATCCCGGTGACGGCGCCGCCGGTGATCTCGGCAAGCTCGGCGTCGATCTCGGGCGCCGCGGCCTGTGCAATCCGGCGTGCGGCTTCGGCGAATTGCCGATCAACATGGAAGCCGCGCTCGTTGATCCGGCTGCTGAGCGCCCACAGCGTCTGTTCTGCAGCCGACAGCGGCGGCAAGCGATCATGCAGCTCGCGCTCGACCTCAACATCTTGCTTGCAGTAGCCGTAGAGCCGATCGAGCCGATCCTGATCGTCGAACCAGTACGTGCCCGCCGGATCTTCGCCCTTGCGCGGCTTGCGCGGCTTCGACATCTGGTGCATCAGCCGTTCGCCGGCGGCGTCTTTGCGGTTGTCAGCTCCAGCGCATCGGCCGCAGCGCCCAGCCGTGCCGGCAGCCCGAGCGCCAAGCACATCGCCATGGTGCAGCGGTGGCGCTCGAGCGGAATGATCGGCCAGCCGTAGCGCGGCGCCAGCACGTGCTGCTCGATGGCGCATTCGAAAGCGTCGTTGTGCGCGCAGACAATCCAGCTCGGATCCGCTGCGGCTTCGATAAATTCCGGCGGCACCGGATCGCCTGGCAGCCACAGCTGCACGGGACCATCGTCGACGGCAAATGCCACGCAGATAACTTCCGTCGATGTATCAGCCGCATACTTGGCCGCGCCGACCTTCTTCAGGCTGACCGTGCTCCGGGTTTCGACGTCGCGATGCAAAACGTGCGCGGCGGTGATGCCGATCGGGGCCACAACGCGGTGAGGCAAGGGCTCATGCATGACGATCAGCCGTAATTTGCCGCTCAAGATCGACGATCTCGTCGCGAAGGAGCTGCTCGATCCGGAGCTGCTGTTCGTCCGGATTGAGCGTGTTTGCAAGGATTTGCCGGATGGCGATTGCGACGACGGCGGCGCGGTCGCTGAAGATTCGAAGTCATGGTCATGTTCCCGCGCCGCCGGCGAACCACAGCACCGCTGCGAGCTCGGCCCAGAGGGCCGCCATCGGTTTGCCGGCAATGATTTCCTGCTGCTCAACCTCGGCCTGGTTGGCGAGCCGGACACGGCGCTGCCGGTCGGGCCTGCGCTCAAAGAACAAGCGATCGGCCTGCGTCACGCGATCAACGCGATCCGCTAGCTTCTGCATTTGCCGCCGCTGAGCTCGGGTAAGCTGACGCAATTCGGATGCTGTGCGAACGGCCTGACGGGGAATGGTCATGACGCACCGCCCGGCGCGCTACGCTCGAGCAGGAGGTCGCGACCGGCACAGTCCTGATCCGGCGAGCGGTAGTCGATCAGATCGGTCGCGATCACCCGATGACCGGCGTCACAAAGTCTCCGCACGATAGCGCCAGGACCGCAGGCTGGCTCCCAGATCGTCCGCGGAAGTGTTTCGACGCGCAGCAGCGCTAACGTGGCCACTTCGGGCGTTTCGTAAAGATCGTTACGGCGTGCGGAATCGGGGTGGCGGATCAGCATGACGGCAACCCCTCGTCCTGGGATGCCGTTTGCTCCTCGGAATTCGCGTCAGTAAGCGCGGATTTCGAGACGCCGCACGCCAAGGGTGCTTGGCTGCCCGGAAGGGCCTTAAGGCGCAGTTCTGCCAGCCCAAGCCAGCCGTTTCGCTTTGCGGTTGTTCCTCTGATCGGGTATTGTTGCCGCCGTTGAGATGATCTTTGCGTTTCGCCCGTGACCCGGTTGCCGCCGAGCGCGGGCTTCGCATTTGGTCTGGTGGCCGAAATGCATCCGCGGTCTCATTGGCGCGGCTGCGCGCCACAGCGCCCGGATCGCGTTTCATCGGTTAGCACCGCGCCGTGCTTTCTTGCTTTGCTGCTGGCACTCAATCGTGGGAAGCTTCTCAATCCATTCCCTGAGGTCGTCGGGGAGTACAAGCGTTCTACGGCCACGCTTCACGGCGCGCAGTTCGCCTGTCTTAATCGCCTCGTACAGCGCGGTTTTGCCAGTGCGCGTCGCAGTGCACGCCTCGGCGATGGTGTAGGCCAGGGGAGTTTCCATATTCGTCTCGCCATTGGGAGCCGAGACGGTCCCGGCGACCCCGCCCGCGCTTGTGCGAGCGATGGCAAAATCAATAGGGATAGTGCTGGATAAGCGCGTCATGACTTCGAAATGTGGGGATAATGCGTGGAAATCGAACGCCTATTTTCCCGGAGATTTTCCCGGAGAAAAGCCCGCAGCGGCTCCGAGAGCGTGCGTCTTGATCGCCTCACGGATTGTCTTGTCGCTCGGCGTCCTCTTCTTAGGGTGCAGATCGCACGCAAAATCAGCACATTTCTGCATCAATTCATCTAACGTTTGCATGGGGCCATGCTGCGATAGGTAGTCCGATAATTGCGTTTGACGCCGTCCCAATTGTATTCCGCCGGGCGGCGCTCCCGGTTTGGTTTCTCGAGCCGAACTGCGGCATCGAATACACGAAGCACGTCGTCCCGGAAAACCTGAACGGTGCGATACCCGCGGCAAATTGTTCCAATTCGAGCCATGGGCCACGCGCCAATTTTCGGGTACGAGGCAATCCTTATCGTTGCCGTCGTCCTGAAGCCGCAATGATGCGATTTCGACTGCCGGTATTTCTCGGGCCATCTCGTTCGTTTCGACCGCATGGCCTTGCAAATCCGCGACCCGCCAGAACGGCGTGCCGGACGCGCGGACGTTGCCAGCAGCCATTTCTTCTCGTAGCGCGGACCAAGCGTCGGTAATGCCTTTAAAGTAGTGTTCGGTTGGCTTTCCATTTACTTTTTCCATGGCAAGCGCGACCGCAATGAAGCGCAGCGACTTCCCCGGGCGATTTGTGCGTTCGACAAATGCGCGGTCGCGTGTCACTACCCATGCGACCGCAACGTGAATGGGCCGCCATGTGGCCCCGAAGATGCTCTCAGCCACTGTCCACCGCCTTCACCGCCGATAGGAAAAGTAGGCGCGGAGCGAGCCGGACAGCGGTGGCGACGTCCCGGCGACAACGCGACTCCGGCTGGCCTATGCAATAGTTATCATACGAGGCGGCAATATTTCTTAAGCGACTGGACGATCACAACCCGGTCCCGTGTCGTCTCGGCCCTACGCCTTGTTCCTGAAAGGCACGACCTTTTCGGTGGCCCTCGCCGAACAATAGGCCGCCCAAGCCTCCATCAGCTTGCGTCGTTTCTCCAAGGCGTCGCTGCGACGGTAGGCCTGCTCGGCTCTGTCGCCGATGACATGCGCGAGCGCGGTCTCAACAACCTCGCGCGGAAAATGGTGCATTCCCGGCCCAATCACGGAAGCTGGACCGAAAGCCGTGAACGGTCGCGCCGTCAATTTTCATCCGGCGAAGAACCATGCCCATCGCCATGTTTGACAGCGGCTTGCCGGGTGCATTGCCCGGTAAAAACGAACTCACCTTGTCACGCTCCCAACTTTGCGAAGGATCGAAACGACGCGAGACGAGAGCGGCACCCGGTGCGGGCGACCAGCTTTCATGCGATCTGCGGGTAAGCTCCAAACGACGCTGTTCCAAGTCGATTTCCGACCACCGCATGCCCAAGCAGCTCCCGGAACGCGCCGCAGTCAGAATGCAGAGTTCGAGTGCCGTCGCACGCCAATCCTTTTCGGTCGCGCAATTTGGCGAGGAACGAGGGCACGTCCTCGTAAGGCATGGCCGCGTAGTGACTTCTCGTTAGTTTAGACTGCCGGGGAAGTAGGTGATCGAGGTGGCCGCGCCAACGGGCGGGGTTTTCGCCGGTGTCGGAAGCCCTTGGCTTTGGCGGCGTCCAAAATTGTCTCGATGCGGCCTCGAACCCGTGATGCTGTCTCTGCCTTCGCTGGTCCAGATAGGTTTCAGGACCCCGACCACGTCATCGGTCGAGATGGTATCGACGGGCTTGTTCCACAGCGGGCTGCATAGGTCGCAAGGGTCGTCTTCCACTGAGCGCGGTGCTTCGGGTTCCGGAAGCCGACGACCAAGGACGCAATCACCTCGTCGGCCAACTGGCCGAACGTCGGGATACCGCCAGTACGTTTGCGCTCGGCTATGGGGTTCAGGCCCCCCGCAATCGTCCGGCGGGCTGCCGCGGCCCTCTCTCTGGCGTCGGACAGCGGAACGCTGGCGGCGCTTCCCAGGCCCATCTCCTTGGCTTGGCCGCGCCACGTAAACCGTAGGACCCATTTACGCGAGCCGGTCGGCGAAACCACCAGATAGAGATTGCCGCCGTCGCTGTACTTGCCGGGCTTCGCCGTTTGCACCTTTCGTGCCGTCAAATGTGCCGCCATTGCCGCTCCCTTCTGGTCCCCAAGTTGGCCCCCAAATTTAGCACGGCTTGAGGCGAACGTGAAATTCCATCGGCGAGCGTGGGCGAACTAAAACCCCTGGAATTAGTGGCATAATGTTGAACGGTCACGGTCGCTGCCGGACGGTGACGAACGTTAGTTAGGCGGAGGACCTGTCCGGCATACCCTGACCTACGGCGGCGATTGGTTCCGCGATCAGGTCAACGTCACTGATCCGACCGGCACCGGTGACCTGTTTACGCCCAATGGTGAGCGCAGCGTCGGCGGAGGTTTCGTCCAGCTCAAGAGCCAGTACACGGCGTGGCTCGAATCCATCGTGGCCGCCCGCTACGACACCTTCAGTCTGAACGGCGCCGGCACGTCGAGCAGCGGCGATCGGATATCGCCGAAGGCGACCCTGGGGGTGACGCCGATCTCGTGGTTCACCATCTATGGCACTTATGCAGAGGGCTACCGGGCGCCAGCGATCACGGAAGTGTTCGTGACCGGCCAGCATCCATTCGCAGGCCCCGGTTCCAACTTCATCTTCCTGTCCAACTCGTCGCTTATGCCCGAGGTCGGCAAGACCATCGAAGGCGGCATCAACATTCGCCAGGACAACCTCGCTACTGCGGGTGACGCACTTCGCATCAAGGCGAACGTCTATCGGAACAATGTCGATGACTTCATCGAATTGACGCAGGTGCCGTTTGGAAGTTTCGGGGTGGGCGATACGTTATGTCCGGTCCCGATCGCCGGTTGCCTGCAATATCAGAATATCGAAGGTGCCCGGATTCACGGCACCGAATTTGAAGGCGCGTACGATGCCGGCCAGTATTTCCTGACCTTGGCGCACAGCACCACCAAGGGCACCAATGTCGCCAACAACAATCCGCTGCTGAAGATTCCGCCGCAGAAGGTCGTCGGCACGGTCGGCGGTCGCTTTCTCGATCGCCGGATCACATCGCTGGTGCGCTGGACTTGGGTCGACGCCAAGGATCAGTCGGAGATCCCGCCTGGCACCACCGCAATTCTGCCGACCAGCGCATATAACCTCGTCGACTTCTACGCATCCTTCGCGCCGAACCCTGATGTGCTCTGGGAGTTCGCTGTCGACAATATGTTCGACAAGAACTACGCGCGTTACCTCGACATGACCACGGTGGGCGCGACAGCGATCCGGTCGCTGAGCCCCGGGCGAACAGTGAAGGCCGGCATCCGCGTGCTTTTTGGTGAGGCGTTCTACAAGGCGATCCTCACGCCGGCGAAGTCATAGCGGCGACAATCGTCGCCGCCATCCGCGTGAAGCGCGGCCGCGCAGCCACCAGGCGGCGCGGCTGGTGTTGTGCGCGGTATATAGTCGTTTCTGAAAACAAGGAGAAAGAACATGTTTATCGCAATGAACCGGTTCCAGGTGGTGAAGGGCAGGGAGGAAGATTTCGAGAACGTGTGGCGCAGCCGTGAATCCTACCTGGATCGCATGCAGGGGTTCGTCGAGTTCCACCTGCTCAAGGGGCCGGAGCTTGAGGACCATACGCTCTATGCGTCGCACACCGTGTGGCAGAGCAAGGCGGCGTTCGAAGCCTGGACCAAGTCCGAAGAGTTTCGCGCCGCGCATGCGCGAGCCGGAAACACCAGCACGAGCGCTCCCATGTACCTTGGTCATCCGAAGTTCGAGGGCTTTGAGGTCAAGCTGACACAAACCGGCAAGAAGGCGGTGGCCTAGATGACAGCCGCGGAGCAGTCTCTCGGCCTGGCCGGCGTGATGGCGGCCGATCCCGGCGCGCTGTTCGAGGACGTCGCCAAGCGACATGACGTCTCCTTGCGACAGACCGTGGGCGCACTGCCGCCGGCCATGCGGCGGTTCGCGCCAGGGGCTGCGTTCGCCGATGTGCTGAATGATGTCGCACGCTGGGGCGACGTCACCGTCATCATTCACACCGACGACGGCGTGATGGAGTTCAGCGGGCCGGTACGGGCCGGCACCATCACCCGCGGCTACTACAACATCCCTGGACCAACCGGATTCCACGGCCACCTGCGGCACGAGCGCTGCTCGGAAATCGGGTTTGTCGAGCGGCCGTTCTTCGGGCGGCCCCAGGCGTCGATCTTGTTCTTCAACGTTGACGGCGGCATCATGTTCAAGGTGTTCGTGGCGCGCGACGACAAGCGTGAGCTGCTGGCCGATCAGCTTGCGGCATTTCGAGCGCTGGCCGAGAAAATTGCCTCGGCCTGAACTAGCCGGCAGATCGCCGGCAGGGCGTTCTGCTCGTTAGTCCGGTCAGGCGATCGTCGGCCGGCTGCCTGTTGCTGCGGCAGAGGCTGCATGAACAATTGGCACCGGCACGCCCGAGCCCGTTTGTATGCGAAAGTGTATGCAATTTTCGACGCCTCCGGGCTGGCATATTTGATGCATTGAAATCCCGCGAAAGGCCGGCGATCCGGCCGTTTGCGGGAGGCTGAGATGAAGCGAAGAGAGTTTCTGAAGACCACAGCTGCTGCGCGGTGTCGCTGCGCTCGGCGCCCCCTACATCGCCCATGCGCAGGCGCTGGAGACCGTCAACGTCGGCCACCTGGTCGGCATCTGCATGTCGCCGCTGTTCTACGCGAAGGCGACCGGACTACTTCAAAGACGAGGGCCTGGACGTGCAGATGAAGTTCATGCCGAACCCGGGCGACGCGCTGACCGCGCTCAACAGCGGCGCCATGGACATCATCCACAATCCCTTCACCAACGCCTTCGTGGCGGCGGGCCAGGGCGCGCCGGTGCGCATCATCGCCGGCAGCGGCGCCGGCGGGCTGTTCCTGATCGCGCAGAAGGAAACCGGCATCAAGAGCATGGCCGATCTCGCCAAGGCCAAGGGCAAGGGCCTGAAGATCGGCACGGTGCGGTTCAACACCTTCGAGCTGACGCTCTACCGCGCGCTGGTGAAGGCCGGTGTCGGCTACAGCGACTACAACATCGTCTGGTTCAACGACACGCTGGCGCTGGCCGCCGCGTTCGAGGCGAAGGCGCTGGATCTCGTCACCCACGTCGAGCCGTTCGCCACGCGCCTGATCGATCAGCTCGGCGGGGTGCCGCTCGCCAGCAGTCTCGACGCCTGGGGGCCGCACGGCCCGGACTGCGTCACCAACACCACGGCGAAGTATCTCGAGAGCCAAGCCGGCGACGATCAAGAGGTACCTCAAGGCGATCCTGCGCGCCGACGCGGCGATCAAGGCCGACATGCCGAAGGCGGTCGACGTGCTCGACGCCGGCGAAGTTCTATCGCGTCAACAAGGAAGTCGCTGACGGCCGCGCTGCCGCGCCAGATGCCGCAGGTCGACATCACCAAGGGCGGCGACAAGGGCATGGAGATCGCGGTCGCCGACATGGTGCAGCTCGGCTACCTCAAGACGCGCGCCGCCGATCATCGACACCACGCTGCTGAAGGAAGTGCTTGGGCTAGAGCAATGGGATACGGCAGCGGCACGCTGGAACGCTGCCAGCGCGTCGGTCGCCGAATGCGCGGCGCGCCGACGCGCCGTCATGCCCGTCATGGGCATGGGCCGTGCTCAAGGCGCTCATTCCGTGGGCCGTCGTCATCGTCGATCTGGGAAACGCGCGGCGGCCAGCGGCTGGAGCGGCGCCGTGCTGTTCCCGCCGCCGTCCGTCGTTCATGCGCTACGCGATCGAGAGCGATTTCCGGGTCGGCTTCGGCGGCGACGCCATGCCGATTCCGGTGGCCATCATCGTGAGCGCGTTGCGGGTGCTGGCCGGTCTTGCCATCGGCTTTGCCGCGGCCGTTGCCACCGGCATCCTGATCTCGGCGTCGGGCACGTTCTCCGACATGGTGCTGCCGCTCGATCCGCGGGCTCGCGCCGATCGCGCCGATCGCCTGGATCCCGCTCGGCATCGTGCTGTTCGGCATCGGCAATCCGACCGCCGATCTTCGTCGTGTTCATGGGGGTCTACTTCATCCTCACGATCTCGACGGTCGCGGCGGTCAAGGCAGTCGACCAGCGGCTGATCAAGACCGCGCGCAGCTTCGGCGCCTCGCAAGGCGCAGGTGTGGACGCGGGTGATCTTCCCGGCGGTGCTGCCGCAGGTGTTCACCATGCTGCGGATCAACTTCTTCGCCGCCTGGATGGCGGTGCTGGCGGCCGAAATGGTCGGGGTGAAGAACGGCCTCGGCATGATGATCATCCTCGGGCGCGAGATGTTCAACACCAAGCTGATCCTGCTCGGCATGTGCATCGTCGGCGCGACCGGCTATCGCGGTCGACGCGCTGCTGGTGCAGATCCAGCGCAAGATCCTGTGGTGGCAGCCAGCGCCATGACGACGCTGTCGTGCCAGCACGTCGGCAAGGTGTGGGCGGGGACCGGCGGGCCTGTCGGTCGACGGCGCTGCGCGACATCGACCTGACGGTGGAGAACGGCGAGTTCGTCGCGATCCTCGGTCCGAGCGGATGCGGCAAGAGCACGCTGCTGGAACTGATCGCCGGCCTCGAGCCGCTGTCGGCCGGCCGCATCACGCTCGACGGCAAGCCGGTGACCGGCCCGCGCCCGGCGTCGTGATGGTGTTCCAGGACCACTCGCTGTTTCCGTGGCTGTCGGTGAAGGACAACGTCGGCTTCGGCCTCGCCGATGAAGAAGGTGCCGAAGCCGGAGCGCGAGGCGCGCGTCGCGCGAGCTGCTGGAGCGCGTGCGGCTGACGCAAGTTCGCCGAGCACCGTCCGCACCAGCTCTCCGGCGGCATGAAGCAGCGCGTCGCCATCGCGCGCGCGCTGGTCGAGAGCCCCGAGTTCATCATGATGGACGAGCCGTTCGCCGCGCTCGACTTCCAGACCCGCGTGCTGATGCAGCAGTTCCTGCTCGAGGTGTGGCTCGAATTCAAGCCGACGATCATCTTCGTCACCCACCACATCGACGAGGCCGTGCTGCTGGCCGACCGCGTCGTGGTGATGAGCGCCGGCCCCGGCCGCATCATCGAGGAGGTGCGGATCGACCTGCCGCGGCCGCGCCGCATGACCGATCGCGGGCTTCAACGACTATCGCGCCCGCCTGACCGAGACGCTGGAGCGCGAGGTGATGCGCGCCTATGCCGAGGACGAGGGCCTCGGGCTGCTCCGATGCCGGCGTGACGCCATGCCGCTCGCCGCTCGGCTTCGCCGACCTGTTCGACGATCTCGGCACCGACGAGCTGCGCTACAGCGCGGCCGCGCGAGACGCTGTCGCGGCCGCGACGTCGCGATCGAAGGCTTCCTGTCGCACGCGCACGGGCCGCGGCCGCGCCATGCTGCTGGTCGATCAGCCAGGCGTGTGCCCCGACTGCGCTCCCGTTCCCGCCGCCGTGATCACGCTTGCCGGCGCGTCCGCCTATCCTGCGCGAAGGGCGAGGCACGTCCGGTGCGGGTCGTCGGACGGCTCGACTACGGCTTTCGCATCGACGCGGGCGTCGCCTCGATCCTGCGGATCGAAGACGCCGCGCGTCGCAGCCGCGTGGAGGCCTGCGTCGTGAAGCAGCTCATTCATGGCGGCCGCCTGCTGACGGCGGGCCGGCTCGACGGCGCGCTTCGCCGATCTGCTGATCGACGGCGACACCATCGTTGCGGTGCTGCCGCCGGGCGAAAGCGTCACCGGCGACGCCAGGCGCGTCGACGCGACCGACCGCCTGCTGATCCCCGGGCTGGTCAACGCCCACACCCACGCGACGGTCGCGCTCGGCAAGGCGATGGCCGACCGCTGGTCGCTCGAGCTCCTGCTCAACGCCTATCCCTGGACCGCGGGCGGCCGCACCGCTCGAGACGAAGTATCTCTCGGCGAAGATCGGCGCGCTCGAGATGCTGCGGAAAGGCTGCACCGCCTGCTACGACCTGGCCGCCGAGATTCCCGCGCCGTCGGTCGAGGGCATCAACGCGGTGGCGCGCGCCTATCCCGACGTCGGCATGCGCGCCGTGATCGCGCCGATGATGGCGGACACCACGTTCTACCGCGCCATCCCCGGGCTGATCGACGCGATGCCGCCGGACCTGCGCGAAAAGGCGGAGGCGGTGCAGCGCCACGCCGTACGACGTGAGCCTCGCGCACCTGCCGCACGTTGATCGAGAACTGGTCATTCGACCGCGACCAGCTGCGCCCGGCGCTCGGGCCGACCATCCCGCACCATTGCAGCGACGAGTTCATCATCGGCTGCCGCGATCTCGCCAAGGCGCACGGCATCGGCGTGCAGATGCATGTCGCGGAATCGAAGGTGCAGGCGGTCGTCGGCCCGCGCAAGTACGGCACGACGCTGGTCGGCCATCTGCACAAGCTCGGCCTGCTGGCGCCGAACTTCACCGCGGCGCACGCGATCTGGCTCGACGACGACGACATGGCGCGGCTTGCCGATGCCGGCGCCTGCGTCGCGCACAATCCCGGCAGCAACATGAAGCTCGGCTCGGGGCTCGGCGCGGCGCGCGCAAGATGCGCGAACGCGGCATCACGTTCGGCATCGGCACCGACGGCTGCCTGTCCTCCGACAACCAGAACATGTTCGAGGCGATGCGGCTGGCGGCGTTCGTCTCGCGCGTGCAGGGCCCCGATCCGCGCCAGTGGCTGTCGGCGCGCCGAGGCGTTCGAGGCCGCCACCAAGGGCGGCGCCCGCGCGCTCGGCATGGAGAGCTCGATCGGCCAGCTGGCGCCGGGCTTCAAGGCCGATGTGGTGTTCCTCGACCTCACCAGCATCAACTACGTGCCGCTGAACGAGCCGCTGCTGCACGTCGTGTTCGTCGAGGACGGCACCGGCGTCGATCGCGTCATGGTCGGCGGCCGGATGCTGGTGGAGGGCGGCAAGGTGCTGGGCGTCGACATGCCCAGGCTCGCCGTGGAGGCCAACGCGGCCGCCGTCGAGCATCTGAACAAGGTCAATGCCGGCGCGCGCGAGCTTCGTCGCAGCTGTTCGAGCCGGTGGTGCTCGACTATTGCGTCGGACTCGCGCGCGAGCCGTACCACGTGCAGCGCTGGTGCGAACACTGTGCCTAGGCACATTGTCTCTGCTTGCAAATCAACCGGTTGATGATGCTACAAGTCTCACGAAACGATCCGCGAAGCAGTCGGGCAGCCTTGGCAAAAGCCGCGAAACAGAAACCGAAGGGCGGTTCGGACCGCGCAGGCGCGATCTACCGCGCGCTGCGCCACGCGATCATCGAGCAGGCGCTTGGAGCCTGGCGCGAAGCTGCCGGAGGACGCGATCGGCGAGCGCTTCGGCGCCAGCCGGACCATCGTGCGGCACGCGCTGGGCCAACTCGCCGCCGAAGGCCTGGTCGAATTGCGCCGCAATCGCGGCGCTACGGTCGCCACGCCGAGTTGGGACGAGGCGCGCGACATCTTCGACGTCCGGCTCGGTCTCGAAGCGCCTGGTGGTGGAGCGGCTTGCCGGGCGTCTGACGCCGGAGCAGATCAAGCGGCTCAACGCCCATGTCGACGAGGAGGAGCGTGCGCGCGGCAATGATGAGCCGCTGTCGATCCGCCTCGCCACCGAGTTTCATATCTTGCTGGCGGAGATGACGGGCAGCCCGGTGCTTGACCCGCTACGTCAGCGAGAATGCGTCACGGTGCGGGCTGATCGCTCGCGCTCTACAGCCGCCCGCACTCCTCCGAGTGCGCCGTGAGCGAGCATCGCGCCATCATTACGGCGCTGGCGGCAAGGGCGATGCAGCGTGGGCCACCGGCGTTGATGACGGAGCATCTGGAGGCAGTCGCGAGCCGCGCCCTGATCGTCTCGCGGCCGCCGAAGGACCGTGACGTCAAGAATATTCTCGGCCGCTACGCCGAGGAGCTCGAATGGCGAGCAGCGGAAGCGGCCGGCAAGCGCAGAAATAGGTCGTCAGGCATCGATGCTGTTTCTGCGTCAGCAGCCGCTCGGCGCTGTCGTTCCACACGTCCATCTGCACGATCTTGCCGCCGCGCACCACGAAGCGGTCGACATAGCGGTTGCCTTCGAACGGCGTGCCGTCCGGCCATTCGCCGTAGAGCGTGCCGAGGTTGTAGACGATGGTTTCGCCAAGGCCCGGCACGACGTCGGTGCGCTCCATCTTCTTCTTCACCCATTTGTAGCGCTTGGCGTTGAACGCCGCGGTCTCGCGCGGATGACGTGTACTTGCGCCCGCCGGTGAAGGTGATCTTCAGGTCGGCTCGGCGATGTAGCGCGCAGCGGTCTGCGGGATCCGGCACCATGGACGCGACCAGAAATCGCTCGACGATCTCGGCAGCGGCGGCGGTTTCGTCGGTCGGCAAGTGCGGCAAGCTTTGAGCGGCTGTGGCGGACATGGAATTCTCCTTGGCTCGAATCTGGCTTCTGGCAGGCCGTTATGCACATTCGCGCGGCCACGAAAAGTATGAAATACCGAGCATCAGAATTGTATACAATATTGCATGCAAATTGGGCCGAGTCATATGCGCGATTTGCCCAGGTTGTAGGCGCGCCGACTGCGGCAAATCTGCGGAATTCAGGCGGATTTTCGGTGCATACGCTGGCACGTCCCTTGCGTACACGAAGGCCAGGTCCATCCCGTCCGAGAGGTATCGACATGCCGCAAATTTTCCATTCCGCATTTCGCGGCGCATTCCTGCTCGCAGGCCGCCGCCGCGCTGCTGCCGTCGTCGCGTGCCGGCGCACGGCGCAGGACACCGCTGAAGCTCGGTCTGGTCGCCGCGATGTCCGGCCAGTCGGCGAAATCCGGCGAGGCCATCGTCCGCGGCCTGTCGTTCGCCATCGACGAGATCAACGCCAAGGGCGGCGTGCTCGGCAAGAAGGTCGAACTGATCGTGCGCGACGACGAAAGCAATCCGGCTAAGGGCGTGGTGGCGGCGCGCGAACTGGTCCAGCGCGAGAAGGTCGCCGCGTTGTTCGGCGGTCTCGATACGCCGGTGTCGATCGCGATCGTGCCGTTCGCGAACCAGAGCCAAGGTGCCGTTCATGGGCGTCTGGGCGGCAGGCACGCCGATCACCCGCAACGGCGCGGCGGAGAATTACGTGTTCCGCGTTTCGGCCGTCGATGAGCTCGTCGACATCGCGCTGGTCGACTACGCGGTGAAGAAATACGGCGCGAAGAAGCCCGGCATGATCCTGATCAACAATCCCTGGGGCGAATCGAACGAGAAGGGTCTCAAGGCCGCGCTCGACGAGCCAAGAAAATTCCCTATGCCGGCGATCGAGAAATTCGAGGACGCAACGACGTCGACGTGGTGCCGCAGCTGACGCGCCTGAAGGAGGCCGGCGCCGACGTGCTGTTCCTGGTCGCCAACGTCGCGCCGTCCGCGCAGGTGGTGAAATCGCTCGACCGCATGGGCTGGGACGTGCCGATCGTTTCGCACTGGGGACCGGCCGGCGGCCGCTTCTCCGAGCTCGCGGGTCCGAGCGGCGCCAAGCGTGCATTTCATCCAGACCTTCAGCTTCTCCGGCAAGCTCTCGCCGAAGGCCAAGGCCGTGCTGGACGCGCTGAAGAAGAAGTATCCGGAGATCAAGTCGCTTGCCGACGTGACGCCGGCGGTCGGCATCGCCAACGCCTACGATGCGATGCATCTGATGGCGCTCGCGATCGCAAAGGCCGGCTCGACCGAAGGGCCGAAGATCCGCGAGGCGTTGTACGACATCGACAAGTACGAGGGTCTGATCAAGACCTACACCAAGCCGTTCACGCCCGACGAACCATGATGCGCTGACGGTCCGACGACTACATCTTCACCTACTTCAAGGAAGGCGAAATCCTTCCGCTGACGAACTAAGCATCATGTCACGTAGCGGCGGGACGCGGCTGATACCGCGTCCCGTTGCGTTTCGTCGGGGCCTGGAGCCAGCATGCTGATCATCTCGGCGATCATCTCCGGCCTCGGCCTCGGCAGCATGTACGGGCTGATCGCGCTCGGCTTTCACGTCACCTACGTGGTCTCGAACACGGTAAATTTCTCGCAGGGCTCCGCGATGATGCTCGGGCGCGGTGCTGGGCTACACCTTCGCGGTCACGCTCGGCTGGCCGTTGCCGCTCGCGGTAGCGCTCTCGCTGATGCTGTGCGCGCTGTTCGGCCTGGTGGTGGAGCGCACGCTGGTGCGGCCGTTCGCCGAGCGCGGCTCCAATGCTTGGCTGATGGCGACGGTCGCCGGCGGCATCGTGCTCGACAACGTCGTGCTGTTCACCTTCGGCAAGGAGCCGCGCGGCTTTCCCTTCGGTCCTCGCCAGAAGCCGATCGAGATATTCGGCGCCGGCGTCTATCCACTGCAG
This sequence comes from uncultured Alphaproteobacteria bacterium, assembly GCA_963787955.1. Classification (GTDB taxonomy): domain Bacteria; phylum Pseudomonadota; class Alphaproteobacteria; order Rhizobiales; family Xanthobacteraceae; genus Z2-YC6860. Next base: position 19,520 of record CAWBFG010000026.1, read on the forward strand.
CTGGTCATCCCGGTCGTGGGGCTCGGCATCGCGCTCGCGCTGCAACTGGCCTTTCACCGCACGCGACTGCGGCAAGGCGTTGCTGGCGGTGGTGCAGAATCCGACGCCGCGCGGCTGATGGGCATCAATGTGCGGCTCGCGATCGCCGGCTCGTTCACGCTCTCGACGGCGCTCGCGGGTCTTGCCGGGCTGCTGATCGCGCCGCTGTTCAGCGTGAATTCGGACATGGGCACGCTGTTCGGCATCAAGGCCTTCGCCGTCGCTATTCTGGGCGGCATCACCTCGGCGTGGGGCGTGATGCTGGCCGGTCTGCTCTACGGCTTGATCGAAGCGCTGGTGACCGCGTTCTTCGGCTCGACCTACACCCAGATCGTCGCGTTTTCGTTCGTCATTCTGGCGCTCGCCGCTGATGCCGAACGGCTTCTTCGGCCGCGCCGCGGTGAACAAGGTATGACGGCGCCGAGCGCCTGCCGACGTCTCGCCATGCCGCTTGCGATCGCTGGCGCTGACCGCGGCTGGCGGCGCTTGGTGCTCGCCATCGCGGACGGCTACGCGCCATTTCGTTCTGGCGCTGGTCGCGCTGACGGCCGTGGTCGGCGTCGGGCTCAACATTTTGCTCGGCCTCGCCGGGCAGGTCTCGCTCGGCCACGTCGGCTTTTACGCCATCGGCGCCTACACCGCCGCGATCCTGACCATGAAGGGCGTTGAGCTTCTGGCTCGCGTTTCCGCTCGCCGGGCTGATCGCCGGCAGGCGATCGGCTTCGCTGCTCGCGCTGCCGGCGTTGCGCGTCACCGGGCCTTATCTTGCGATGGTGACCATCGCGTTCGCCTTCATCGTCCAGCACGGCGCGATCGAATGGCGCGATCTGACCGGCGGCGCCGAACGGCTTGATGGGTCTCAGAGCCGCCGGTGCTCGGTCGGCCGACGTCTTCGCCGAGCGGGAGATGGCGGTGCTCGCGGTCCTGCTCGCCGGTCTTTCGCTCTATTCTTTTCAGCGGCTCGCCGACAGCGCCTGGGGCAAGGGCATGGTCGCGGTGCGCGACGCCGAGATCGCGGCGCGCTCGATCGGGCTCAATCCCGGTGATCATCAAGACCGCGGCCTTTGCGCTGTCCGCGGTGTTCGCCGGCCTGGCCGGCGCGATTTTCGCGCCGCTGATGATGTTCGTCGCGCCGGATTCGTTTCCGTTCTCGCAATCGATCCTGTTCCTGCTGGCGGTGATCGTCGGCGGCGCTGGCTGGGTGCTTGGGCCGGTGGTCGGCGCCGCCATCAGCGTTGTGCGGACCCGAACTGCTCTCGAAGTCTCGCCGAATATCGGCTGCTGTTCTTCGGCGGATTGCTGCTGGTCGTGCTTTGGCTCGCGCCGGAGGGCGTGCATCGGCACGCTGGCGCGGTTCACTGCGCCGTATCGATCCACGCACGGCGCGACGTCCGCGATTTCGATATCGCTGCGTTCGCTGCTCCGATGGCGCGACGACGATCAGCTTGAGGTGTCCGGCATCGGCATCGCCTTCGGCGGCATCAAGGCCGCCACCGGATGTGAGCTTCGTCGCCGAGCCCGGCCGCATCACCAGCGTGATCGGACCGAACGGCGCCGGCAAGACCACGGTGCTCAACATCGATCGGCGGCTTCTACCGGCCCGATCGCGGGAGCGTCCGGCTCGGCGAAATCGAACTCGCCGGCGCGCCGGCCTGAGGATCGCGCGGGCCGGCATCGCGCGCACTTATCAGACGACCAAGTTGTTCGTCACCATGAGCGTGCTCGAGAACGTGTTGGTCGCGCTGCGTCGCGGGCAACTCGGCGGCATGTTCGGCGGACGCAGCCACCGCGGACGACGCAGCGCATCGCCGAAGGACTGCTGGCATTCGTCGGTTACCACGGCGCACTGGCGACGCCGGCCGGCGATCTGCCGCACGTCGACCGCCGCCTGATCGAGATCGCCCGCGCACTGGCGATGCGTCCGCGCGTGCTGCTGCTCGATGAACCCGCCGCCGGGCTGATGCGTGCCGACAAGGACGCACTGAGCATGCTGCTTCGGCGAATCGCCGATCTCGGCATCGCTGTGATTCTGGTCGAGCACGACATGAAACTGGTCATGGGCATATCCGACCACGTGGTCGTGCTCGATGCAGGGGTGCCGCATCGCCGGCGGTGCACCAGCCGTGGTTCGCCACGATCCCGCGCGTGCATCAAGGCGTATCTAGGCGACGGCGAGGTCGCGGCGCGGCCGCGCGCGGCGGCGTGGCACGGCTCGCGCGATCCGGTCCTGGCCGGCGCTGCAAGTTCACCGCCGGCTATGGCGCTGCGCCGGTGCTCGAGGATGTCTCGTTCGAGGTGCGGCCCGGCGAGACTGGTGGCGCTGATCGGCGCCAACGGCGCCGGCAAATCGACCACGATGCGGGCGATGTCGGGCCTGTTGCGGCCGGTCAGCGGCGACGATCGTGCTGGAGGACCGAAACGATCGCGCGACTGGAGGCCCACCGGATCGCGGCCGGCGGTCTCGCGCTGGTGCCGGAGGGCCGCCAGGTGTTCCCGGAACTGACCGTGCTACGACAATTTGATCACTCGGCGCGTATACGCGTGCCGATGTGCCGATCATGAAGCGGAGATTGAGAAGCTGCTCGACGCGGTTTCCACGCCTGCGCGAGCGTTTGCATGGCCGAGCCGGATTGCTCTCCGGTGGCGAACAACAGATGCTGTCCATCGCGCGCGGCCTGATGGCGAAGCCGCGCGTTCTGCTGCTGGACGAGCCGTCGCTGGGACTTGCGCCCGCTGATGATCAACGAGCTGTTCGACATTCTCGCCGAATTGCGCGACGAGGGCGTCACCATCCTGCTGGTCGACCAGATGGCTGCGCTGGCGCTCGACGGTGGCCGACCGCGGCTACGTGCTGGAATCCGGGCGCATCGTGCGCGCCGACGCGGCGTCGTCGCTCGCCCAGGATCCGGAGCTCGAAGCGGCCTATCTCGGGCGCGCCGAGGCTGCGCAATAAGTCATGCCGCTCGATCTAGTTCTACGCGACGTGCGCATTGCCGGCCGTGTCGGCCCGACCTGCGATATCGGCATCGCCGATGGCCGCATCGCAGCGATCGAGCCGCGGATCGACGCGGATGCGCCACTGGAATATTTCGATGGGCGCTTGGTCATCGGAGGGATTCGTCGAAACTCACATTCATCTGGACAAATCATGCATCCTCGATCGCTGTCAGTCGAAGCAGGGCTCGCTCGAGGAAGCGATTGCTGAGGTGGCCGCCGCGAAGCGCGGCTTTACCGAAGACGGATATCTACGCCCGCGGCCGGCGCACGCTCGAAAAGGCGATCGTGCAGGGTACGACGCGGATGCGAACCCATGTCGAGGTCGATCCACGGATCGGGCTGCGCAGCTTCAACGCGCTGCGTCAATTGAAGCGGGACTACGCCTGGGCGATCGATCTCGAGATCTGCGTATTTCCGCAGGAAGGACTGCATCAACGATCCGGGCAGCGAACGAGCTTCTTGTCGCAGGCCTGCGAAGCCGGCGCCGATCTCATCGGCGGCTGTCCTTACACCGACACCGCCCCCAACGAACAGATTGCCCGGATTTTCGCAATTGCCGAACGCTTCGATCTCGACATCGATTTTCATCTCGACTTCGATCTGGACCCGACCTGGATGCACCTCGATGAGGTGTGCCGGCAGACCGAGCGCCAGAGATGGGGCGGACGTGTCGCGATCGGGCACGTCACCAAGCTGTCGGCGGTCGATGGGGAACGATTGAGCCAGATTTCCCGCCGCCTCGCCGACGCCGGCGTTGCCGTCACTGTGCTGCCGTCCACCGACCTGTTCTTGATGGGCCGCGGTCACGACCATTCCGTTCCTCGTGGCGTTGCGCCGGCGCACCGGCTGATCGGCCACGGCGTCACCTGTTCGCTTGCCACCAACAATGTCCTCAATCCATTCACGCCGTTCGGTGACTGCTCGCTGATCCGCATGGCGAACCTCTACGCCAACGTGGCGAAACTCGGACGGCCGGATGACATCGCGCAATGCCTGGACATGGTGACGACGCTGCCGGCGAAGCTGATGAATCTCACCGATTATGGCATCGCGGTCGGCGGTCCGGCCGATCTGGTGGTGCTCGACTGCCAGGATCGCCTGTCCGCCGTCGCCGAGCTGGCGCAACCCCTGTTGGGGCTCAAGCGCGGCCGCCGCAGCTTTACCCGATCGCCGCCCGTCATCCACCGGCCTTGAGTACGGATGCACAAAGGACCGGCGCGCTGCCTTGTTCGCGGGCATGATCGTGACGGCGGGAACCCGGCCCAGCGGACAGCGAGCAATATCGGCGCGACAGGCCTGCCCTGGCCGTGTTGGCACGCTGCTTGAAGTTTGATCAGCGCGCTCATGGATTCCACCTTCAAAATCGTCATTGTCGACAAGAACCCGGTTCGGGCCGCCATCCTGGAAGACGGCTTGCGCGAGGCCGGACACACCCAGGTGGTGCGGATCGAGGAGACCTCCCACCTTCTCGCCCGCATCTACGCCGTCGATCCTGACGTCATCCTGATCGATCTGGAAAACCCGAGCCGGGACGTGCTCGAGCAGATGTTCCAGATGAGCCGCGCGGTAAAGCGGCCGATCGCCATGTTCGTCGACCAGAGCGATGCCGCCTCGATCGAGGCTGCGGTTGACGCCGGCGTCTCGGCCTACATCGTCGGCAACCTGCAGAAAGAGCGCATCAAGACCATCCTGGATCTTTGCATCTCCCGCTTCAACGCGTTCGCGCGACTGCAGGACGAGCTTGAGCGCACCCGCTCGGCGCTCGAGGAGCGCAAGGTGATCGACCGTGCCAAAGGCATTCTCATGAAAGCAAAGAATTTGTCCGAAGAAGCCGCCTACACGCTGTTGCGCAAGACCGCGATGAACGAGAACAAGAAGATCGCCGAGGTGGCGCAATCGGTCATCACCGCCGCGGAGCGGTTCAAATGAACGACAAGCGGCTGCGGATCGGTTTCATCCCACTGTGCGACGCGGCCGCGCTGATCGTCGCGGTCGACAAGGGGTTCACTGCGGCCGAAGGGCTCGAGGTCGAGCTGGTGCGCGAAGTCTCCTGGTCGAACGTGCGGGATAAGCTCAACATCGGCTTGTTCGATGCCGCGCATCTGATCGCACCGGTGGCGATCGCGTCGAGCCTGGGGCTCGGCCACATCAAGGTGCCGATTGTCGCCCCGTTCGGTCTCGGCGTGAACGGCAATGCCATCACCGTATCGCCGGAACTCTATGCGGCGCTTGCCGCCGCGGCCGATGGCAACATCGCCGATCCGATGGTGTCGGCCCACGCGCTCGCCCGCGTGGTCGCCGATCGCAAGGCCAGAAACCGCGAGCCGTTGACCTTCGGCATGACCTTTCCATTCTCGACGCACAATTACCATCTGCGGTTCTGGATGGCGGCTGGCGGCGTCGACCCCGACGACGACGTGCGCCTCGTGGTGCTGCCGCCTCCCTACATGGTTGAAAGCCTCGTCAACAAGCACGTCGACGGGTTTTGCGTCGGCGCGCCGTGGAACTCGGTCGCGGTTGATCTTGGCATCGGCTACATCCTGCATCTGGTCTCGGAAATCCTGCTTCGCGCGGCAGAGAAGGTGCTCGCGGTGCGGGCGAGCTGGGCCAGCGAGAATCCCGACATGCTGCGGCGGCTCACGCGTGCGCACGGTCTGGCTGCCGCGTTTATCGAGGACCACGCCAACCGCGATGAGGTGGCGGCGATCCTGGCGCTGCCGAATCGCGTCGGTGCTTCGGCCGACGTCATTCGCCGGACGCTGGACGGCCGCATGAAGGTGACGCCTGATGGTCAGGTGCGATCCAGCGACCGCTATCTTCTGATCGGCCAGAACGGGGCGGCGCGACCCGACCCGGTACAGGCGGCATGGCTCTATGCGCAGATGGTGCGCTGGGGTCAGGCGCCGTATTCGCCCGAACTGCTCGCTGCGGCGAAGGCGGTGTGGCGGCCGGACCTCTACGATGCTGCGTTGCCCGGCAACGCCGGCCGTCTTGCAGGCGAACCAGCCGACGGCATCGGAGCGTTTGCCGGACCACTGTTCGATCCCAACGACATCGCGGGCCATCTCGCGGCATGGCGCATCCGGCGATCGGGGTAGGGTGCCTACTTTTTGCGCTGCACAAATTATCTGCAGGGTGCGGCCACGATGGGCATGGCGACCGCTTTAAGCGATTCGTTAACGCCTGCGACATTTCAGGCAATATGTTGTTTTTGCTTGAGAAATGGATGATCGGCCCGACTGGCACGAAGCTTGAATTGATCTAAGCCAAGACGACGCTGTCGCGTTGATGGCGTCGCGGTCCAACGACGGGCCAACGAGCAATGCCGCTGACCTGGGAGGCCAAGGAAGGCACTTCAGGCTGCGGCTTTTTTGTCGGCGCAACGAAACAAAGCCAGGGCGGAAGCACACCAGCGGGCGCAACGAAACGAAACCAGAGAGGACGACGAACACAATGACGACCAAAGTGACGACGGGACGCTCCGGGGGGAAGCCACTCAACCGCCGCGGATTCCTCAAAGGCACCGCCAGCACCGCCGCCCTCCTCGGCGCGGTGCAGACGCAATTCCCGGGCGGCGCGTTCGCGCAAGGCGCCGGCCCCGAGGTGAAGGGCGCCAAGCTGGGCTTCATCGCGCTCACCGATGCCGGCGCGCTGTTCGTCGCTAAGGACAAGGGTTTCTTTGCCAAGCATGGCATGCCCGACACCGAGGTTGCGAAGCAGGCGTCGTGGGGTGCGACGCGTGACAACCTGGTGCTCGGCAGTGAAGGCAACGGCATCGACGGCGCGCACATCCTGACGCCGATGCCCTATCTGATCTCGGCCGGCAAGGTGACGCAGAACAACGTGCCGACTCCGATGTACATCCTGGCGCGGCTCAATCTCGACAGCCAATGCATCTCAGTCGCCAAGGAATACGAGGGCCTGAAAATCGGGCTCGACACCAAGCCGTTCAAGGAAGCGCTGGAGAAGAAGAAGGCGTCGGGCAAAGCCGTAAAGGCGGCCAACACGTTCCCTGGCGGCACGCACGATCTCTGGATTCGTTATTGGCTCGCCGCCGGTGGCATCGATCCCGACAAGGACATCGAGACCATCACCGTTCCGCCTCCGCAAATGGTGGCGAACATGAAGGTCGGTACCATGGACTGCTTCTGCGTCTGCGAGCCGTGGAACCTCCAGCTCGTCAACCAGAACATCGGCTACACCGCGATCACCACCGGCGAACTCTGGAACAAGCATCCGGAAAAATCACTCGGCATGCGGGCTGCCTGGGTCGACAAAAACCCGAATGCTTCCAAGGCGCTGCTGATGGCGGTGATGGAAGCGCAGCAGTGGTCCGACAAGCCCGAGAACCACGAAGAGCTGGCGCGCATCATGTCCAAGCGTCAGTGGATCAACGCACCCTACGAGGACATCATCGATCGCACCAAGGGCAAGTTCAACTACGGCATTCCCGGCAAGGTCGTCGAGAACTCGCCGCACATCATGAAGTATTGGATGGACCATGCCTCGTATCCATTCCAGAGCCACGATCTGTGGTTCATCACCGAAGACATCCGCTGGGCCAAGTTTGAGCCGACCGTCGATGCCAAGGGCCTGATCAAGAAGGTCAACCGCGAAGATCTCTGGCGCAAGTCCGCCAAAATGCTGGGCGTGAAGGCATCGGATATCCCGACTTCGACGTCGCGCGGCAAAGAGACGTTTTTCGACGGCAAGGTGTTCGATCCCGAAAACCCGGCTGCCTACCTCAAGAGCCTCGCGATCAAGCGCGCGGAAATCGGATGAGCAAGCGGGCCGCCTACGGGCGGCCCAACCTTCTTTCACTGGAGCAATGCCGATGAATATGCCGCTTCGCACGACCGAGACCGTGATGGCGCTGCCCGCGACCAGCGCCAAGGTGCTTGCGATCCCGAACAAGCAAGTGCCCTTCGCGACCCGCTTTTATTCCAGCGTTCAGCAGGTTGCAGTCAACGTTATCCCGCCGGTGCTGGTCATCGCGCTCGTGCTGGTAATCTGGCAGGTGCTGTGCAGCAAGCCAGGCGCCTCGCTGCCGCCGCCCCTGAAGGTGCTCGACGACACCTGGGAACTGATCATCGATCCGTTCTTCGACCGCGGCGGGCTCGACAAGGGCCTGTTCTGGCACATGTCGGCCAGCCTGCAGCGCGTGGCGTTCGGCTATGCACTGGCGGCATTTGCTGGCGTTGCGCTCGGTACACTGGTCGGACAGTCGACCTGGGCGATGCGCGGGCTCGATCCGATCTTCCAGGTGCTGCGCACGGTGCCGCCGCTCGCTTGGCTGCCGCTGTCACTCGCTGCGTTCCGCAACGGCCAGCCATCGGCGATCTTCGTGATCTTCATCACTGCGATCTGGCCGATCATCATCAACACCGCGGTCGGCATCCGCAACATCCCGCAGGACTATCGCAACGTCGCGGCGGTGCTGCGGCTCAATCACCTCGAGTTCTTCTTCAAGATCATGGTGCCGGCGGCTGCTCCCTACATCTTCACCGGGCTTCGCATCGGCATCGGCCTGTCCTGGCTCGCGATCGTCGCGGCCGAGATGCTGATCGGCGGGGTCGGGATCGGCTTCTTCATCTGGGACGCGTGGAACTCCTCGCGCATCAGCGAAATCATTCTTGCTCTCGTCTACGTCGGCCTGGTCGGCTTCATCCTTGATCGCATCGTCGCGGCCGCCGCCACCATCGTCACCCGCGGCACTGCGGCAAACTGAGGGCATCGGTCATGAACTATCCCTATCTGAAGATCGACCACGTCAATAAGTCGTTCATGCGCGGCTCGGTCGAGACCGAGGTGCTCAAGGACATCACACTGGGCATCGAGAAGGGCGAGTACGTCTCGATCATCGGCCATTCCGGCTGCGGCAAGAGCACGCTGCTCAATCTGGTCGCCGGCCTGCTGCCGGTATCGGCTGGCTGCGTGCTGTTGGAGAACAAGGAGGTCAACGATCCAGGGCCCGACCGCGCCGTGGTGTTCCAGAACCATTCGCTGCTGCCGTGGCTGACCGTCTACAACAACGTGCGCCTCGCCGTGGACAAGGTGTTTTCCGGCACCAAGTCGCGCCAGCAGCGGCACGACTGGGTTATGCATAACCTCGACCTGGTGCAGATGGCCCACGCCAAGGACAAGCGCCCGGCGGAAATTTCCGGCGGCATGAAGCAGCGCGTGGGCTTGGCACGTGCGCTCGCCATGGAACCGAAGGTGCTGCTGCTCGACGAGCCGTTCGGCGCGCTCGATGCGCTGACGCGTGCGCATCTCCAGGATTCGGTGATGGCGATCCACGGCAAGCTCGGCAACACCGTGCTTATGATCACGCACGACGTGGACGAGGCGGTGCTGCTATCCGACCGCATCGTGATGATGACCAACGGCCCGGCGGCGCGGATCGGCGAGGTGCTCGACGTGCCGCTGGTGCGGCCGCGCAAACGGCTCGCGCTCGCCGCCGATCCGACCTACCTGAAATGCCGCCAGCGCGTGCTCGAGTTCCTCTACGAGCGGCATCGCTTCGTCGAGGCAGCGTAACGGACGTTGTCATGACGCCCGCCGACGTCGCATTGGTGAAGTCGAGCTTCGAGCAAGGTGAAGCCGATCGCCGCCGATGCAGCCGCCCTGTTCTACGGGCGGCTGTTCGAGATCGCGCCCGAGGTGAAGCCCTTGTTCAAGGGCGAGATCACCGAGCAGGGCCGCAAGCTGATGACGACACTCGCCGTCGTGGTCAACGGGCTCGACAACCTGCCGTCGATCCTGCCGGCGGCGAGTGCGCTCGCCAAGAACCACGTGAGCTACGGCGTGAAGCCGGACCACTACGCGCCGGTCGGCGAGGCGCTGCTGTGGACGCTCGAACGCGGACTCGGCCCATCGTGGACGCCGCCGGTCGCGGCGGCCTGGACCAGCGCCTACACCACGCTGTCGGGCTTCATGGTCGGCGAAGCCTACGGTTCTCCTGTCGCTGCGGAGTAGCAATGTCCTCGGACTTCACTCCAGAGCAGAAGCGCTATCTGGAAGGCTTCACGTCGGGCCTGCAGATCGCACGGCTGGGGCGTGGGCTGGGCGGCGGCGCCGCGCCGGCCAAGCCGAGCGGGCCCGATGCCGAGCACATCGAAGCGCAGAACCGCGTACTTGCTGGCGGCAAGAAGCTCTCGGACCAGGAGAAGTTCAAGCGCGAGGAGCATCCGTTCGACGCCTACTCCCGCCTGCAGGATCAGGCGGCGGAGAACGAGTTTCCCAAGCCCGCCGACAACTTCCGCTGGCGCTACTACGGGCTGTTCTATGTCGCGCCGGCGCAGAACTCCTACATGTGCCGGCTGCGCATCCCGAACGGCATCCTCAAGCACTGGCAGCTCGCGGGCCTCGCCGACCTCGCGGAGCGCTACGGCGGCGGTTACTCGCATGTCACCACCCGGGCGAACTTCCAGATCCGCGAAATCGAACCGAAGAGCGCGGTGCTGCTGCTCGATGCCATCCTCGATCTCGGCGTGTGCTCGAAGGGCACCGGCGCCGACAACATCCGCAACGTCACCGGCACGCCGACCGCCGGCATCGATCCGCAGGAATTGCTCGACACGCGCCCTTACGCGCGGGCCTGGCACTTCCACATCCTCAACGAGCGCGGCCTCTACGGCCTGCCGCGCAAGTTCAACGTCGCGTTCGACGGGGCAGGGCGCATCGCCGCGCTCGAGGACACCAACGACATCGGCTTCCAGGCGGTCGAGGTGAAGGACGGCTTCGGCACAACGCCGGGCGTCTGGTTCCGCCTGGCGCTCGGCGGCATCACCGGCCACCGCGATTTCGCCCGCGACACCGGCGTGGTGGTGAAGCCGGAGGATGCGACCAAGGTGGCGGACGCCATCGTGCGCGTGTTCACCGCCCATGGCGATCGCACCGACCGCAACAAGGCGCGGCTCAAGTATGTGCTCGACGCCATGGGTTTCGAGAAGTTCTTAGGTCTGGTCGAGGAGCGGCTCGGTGCAAAACTCACTCGTGTGCCGTCTGAAGCGATTGCAGCGCGGCCGGCGGCGGATCGCGCGGCTCATATCGGCGTCCATCCGCAGAAGCAGGATGGCCTGAACTGGATCGGCGTGGTGCTGCCGGTCGGCAAGCTGACCGGCGACCAGATGCGCGGCCTCGCCAAGATTGCGCAGGACCTGGGCGACGGCGACATCCGTCTCACCGTCTGGCAGAACCTCATCATTTCCGGCGTGCCGACCGACAAGGTCGCGCTGGCGGAAGCCGCAATCGAAGCGCTCGGCCTCGCCACCAAGGCGACTGCGATCCGCGCCGGCTTGGTTGCCTGCACCGGCAACACCGGCTGCCGCTTTGCTGCGGCCGACACCAAGGGAACCGCCGAGGCGATCGCCCGCTGGTGCGAAGCGCGCGTCGAGCTCGACACGCCGGTCAACATCCATCTCACCGGCTGCCACCATTCCTGCGCGCAGCATTACATCGGCGACATCGGCCTGCTCGCCTGCCGGGTGCCGACCTCGGAGGAGGGCGACACCGTTGACGGCTATCACATCCTGGCCGGCGGCGGCTTCGGCCCGCAGGCCATGCTGGCGCGCGAACTGTTCCGCGACATCAAGGCCGACGACGCGCCGCATGTCATCGAAGGCATGCTCAAGACGTACCTCTCGCATCGCGCCTCGCCGGCCGAAACCTTCCAGGACTTTACCTCCCGCCACGACGACGCGGCGCTCAAATCAGTCTTTCAGGAGTGCGCGCCATGAACTCGCCCTTGCGCACACCGCTTGCATCGATCGTCCCGGAAAACGCGCCGTTCACGCCCGAGCAGCGCGTCTGGTTGAACGGCTTCTTTGCCGGCCTGCTCGACGGCGACGTCTCTGCGCTCTCGCCGCAGGATGCTTCGGCGCTGATGCCGGGTCTCCAGGTCGGCGGCGAGGCCGACGACGGTGCACCATGGCACGACCAGACCTTGCCGTTGGTCGAGCGCATGACGCTGGCCGAAGGCAAACCGCTGCGCCGCAAGATGATGGCGGCGATGGGCCAGCAGGACTGCGGGCAGTGCGGCTACAACTGCGAGCAATACGCCGATGCGCTGTTCGACAAGAAAGAAGAGCGGCTGAACCTGTGCGTGCCGGGTGGCAAGGAGACTGCCCGGATGCTCAAGGCGCTCCATGCGGAAATCGGTGCGGCGCCTGCTCCGGCTGTTGCGAAAGCAGCCGAGGCCAGCGAGCCGATCAAGACTCCGGTCGGCGAGGCTGGACGCTCGCGCGACAATCCGGTGCCGGCCACGTTCGTGTCGCGCACGCTCCTCAACAAGAAGGGCTCCGAGAAACAGACCTGGCACATCGAGTTCGATCTGTCGGCAAGCGCGCTCGACTACAACGTCGGCGACGCGTTCGGGCTGTTCCCGACCAATGATCCGGCGTTGGTCGATGCCATCCTCAAGGCGCTGGACGCGCCGGTCGATTTCCCGATCGGCGGCCGCGCGCTACGTGACGTGTTGCTCGACGGCGTGTCACTGTCGCCCGCGCCCGACATGCTGTTCCAGCTCTACTCCTACATCACCGGCGGCGAGCGCCGCAAAAAGGCCAAGGCACTTTCGGTCGGTGAGGATCCCGACGGCGACGCCGCGACGCTCGACGTTCTTGCCGCGATCGAGAAGTTCTCCGGCGTGCGGCCCGATCCCGAGGCGTTCATCGAGGCGCTCGATCCGCTGCAGCCGCGGCTCTATTCGATTTCGTCGTCGCCCAAGGTGCATCAGAAGCGGCTGTCGCTTACGGTCGACACCGTGCGCTACGACATCGGCGAGCGCACCCGGCTCGGCGTCGCGTCGACTTTCCTGGCCAGCCGGACCAAGCCCGGCGATCCCATCAAGGTCTACGTCCAGAAGGCGCACGCCTTCGGCCTGCCGGCCGACTCGTCGGTGCCGATCATCATGATTGGCCCCGGGACTGGTGTCGCCCCGTTCCGTGCCTTCCTCTACGAGCGGATGGCGACCAAGGCGCCGGGCCGCAACTGGCTGTTCTTCGGCCATCAGCGGCGCGACAGCGATTTCTTCTATGAGGACGAGTTCAACGGCATGAAGGCCGCCGGCGTGCTGACCCGGCTGTCGCTGGCCTGGTCGCGCGACGGCGATGAAAAATTCTACGTGCAGCACCGCATGGCGGAGGTCGGCCGCGACCTGTGGTCGTGGATCGCCGACGGCGCCCACGTCTACGTCTGTGGCGACGCGCAGCGCATGGCCAAGGACGTCGAGCGGGCGCTGGTCGACATCGTGGCTCAGCATGGCGCGCGCTCGGTCAATGACGCCGTCGCGTTCGTCGCGGAACTCAAAAAGAGCGGGCGCTACCAGCAGGACGTCTATTGAGGTGCCGATGCCGCGAATGACGCAAAAAGTGTCAGATTCCGGCAGGCCTTGCGTTCTGCGCCGACCCTCTCGGCGTGGAACAAACACCCCTTCGTTTTCGCTCGATCTGAAATCATTTTCTTATTTCTGCGCTCGTATTGCGTTGAAACAGAACAATATTCTAATCGCCCCTATCGGCTCACATATCCGGTCAAGAGGGCGCCATGTCAGATCAAGCAACCGTCGGTTCTTCCGTCGTTTCCCGCTCCGCGCCAGTTCCGGCGACGCGACATTGGCGCACCGAGGATTGGATCGCCGTCCTGATCGGCTTTCTGGTCATCACCACGGTATTGCTGACCTTCCAGTGGAAGGTCGCCGACCTGCGCACCATCGTGCCGAGTTTCCGCTGGACGACCGAAAGCCAGATCGCCTCCCTCACGCCGGGATGGCTCGAATCCCTCAGTGCCATCTCCGCCGAGGCCGAAGCGAAACAGCAGCAGAATGTGGTGTCGCTCAGCCGCAATCTTTCGCAAGCGCTGACGAGCGGCGACCGCAAGGCGATCGAAGCATCGGCCGGCAAGATGGCGTCGCTGGGCAGCCGCACCGTGGCTGGCGCGCTGGCGATCGAGATTCGCGGTCACGCAGCCGCGCAGGCCCAGACGCGCGTCCTGACCTCCGACAACCTGTCCAAGGTCCTGACCATCGGGATTGGATTTCTGATCGTCGCCGCGATCGGCGTTGCGCTGGTCGGCGGGCGCGTGGGTGCGTTCCTGATCGGGCTGCCGGTGATCTTTGCGCTCGCCTGGTTCGCGCGCTTCCTCGCCGGCAACGGCCTGTTCGTGAATTGGGGCATCGAATACGTCATCTTTGCCTTGCTGCTTGGCCTGCTGATCAGCAACACGATCGGTGTGCCGCAATGGCTCAAGCCGGCAGTGCAGACCGAGTTCTTCATCAAATCCGGCCTGGTCATCCTCGGCGCCAGCATGATCTTCTCCGAAGTCCTGCAGGCTGGCGCGCTCGGTATCGCGCAGGCGGTGCTGGTGGTGTTCGTGGTCTGGTACGCCTGCTTCTGGCTCGCGCGGAAGCTGCGCGTCGACGACGAGTTTGCCGCCATGCTGTCGACCGCGGTGTCGATCTGCGGCGTCTCCGCTGCGATCGCAGCCTGCGGCGCGATCAACGGCGACAAGAAGAAGCTCTCCTACGTCACCTCGCTGGTGCTGATCGTCGCGGTCCCGATGATGATCGTCATGCCGTGGGTCGCGAAATCCACCGGCATGAACGAGATCGTGGCGGGCGCCTGGCTCGGCGGCACGCTCGATACGTCGGCGTCTGTGGTCGCGGCGGGCGCGCTGATCAGCGATGCCGCCATGAAGACCGGCGTGATCGTCAAGTTCTCGCAGAACGCGCTGATCGGCATCGCCGCCTTCGCGCTGGCGATCTGGTGGAGCTTCAAAGTTGGCGCGGCCAGTGGCGAACGTCCCAGCGCAGCGGTGATCTGGGAGCGGTTTCCCAAGTTTGTGATCGGGTTCGTCGCGGCCTCGGCCGTGTTCTCGTTCCTGCTGCCGGCGGATCTCGTCAGCGGCACGCGCAGCGCTTTGGGTGAGATCAGAACATGGTGGTTCGCGCTCGCCTTCGTCTGCATCGGGTTGGAGACCCGCTTCGTCGAG
This sequence comes from uncultured Alphaproteobacteria bacterium, assembly GCA_963787955.1. Taxonomy (GTDB): domain Bacteria; phylum Pseudomonadota; class Alphaproteobacteria; order Rhizobiales; family Xanthobacteraceae; genus Z2-YC6860. The sequence continues at coordinate 34,544 of CAWBFG010000026.1, forward strand.
CTCGCGACGACGGAGCAGGGCCGGCCGGCGCTCGCCTTCCTCGGCGCGCAAGCGATCAACGTGTTCTGGACGCTGCTACTCGCCTGGCTCCTGTTCGGCGGCGTGCTGTTCGCTCAACCGGCCATCAACTGAGGGGCGTGCCAGTCATGAACGCCTCTCCCATTCCGAAGAGCGCTCCGTTCGCGGAAGCGGACATCGATGCCCTCAACCGCGTGATCGAGACGACAAATCCGATCCAGCGCGCCTGGCTCGCCGGCTTCCTGGCAGGCGTCGACGCGTCGGCTGCACCATTGCAGCCGGCCGCACCCACGCAACCGGCCGAACCGCTCACCATTGTCTATGCGACGGAGTCCGGCAATTCCGAGCGGCTGGCCAACGATCTGGCCAAGGCCGCGCGCAAGAGCGGCCTGAAGCCGTCGCTGGTCGACATGGCCGAACTCGACGTTGCGACGCTCGCGAGCGTGCGCCGCCTGGTCGTTATCGCCGCGACCTGGGGCGAGGGCGAACCGCCGGCGCGCGCGGCGCGCGCCTATACCGAGCTGATGGGTAACGCCGCACCAAGACTTGAGGGCGTGGAGTACGGCGTGCTGGCGCTCGGCGATACCGCCTACGCGGAATTCTGCTCGATCGGCAAAGCAATCGACGAGCGGCTGGCAGCACTGGGCGGCAAGCGGGCGGTCGAGCGCGTCGATTGCGATCTCGATTTCGCCAAGCCCGCCGGCGACTGGATCGCGTCGGCGCTCAAGGTGCTGGCGCCGCCCGAGGCGCAGCGCAGCACCGTGATCGCGGTCGATTTCGGTGTCCGCCCGCAGGCAGCGGCCGATCTCGGGCCGATCGAGGCGGAGATCGTCGAGCACATCAATCTCAGCTCGTCGCGCTCGAACAAGCAGACCGTGCATCTGGAGCTCGCGTTCGATGGCGCGGCGCCGGCCTACAAACCCGGTGACTCACTCGACCTTTATCCAGAGAACGATCCGGCCTACGTCGATGCATTCCTCACCGCCGCCGGCTTGTCGTCGGACCAGACGTTGCGCGCGGACTTCCTCAAGAATCGCGACATCACAACGCTTTCGCTCAAGACGTTGGAGACCTATGCGTCGGCGACCGGCCACCAGTACGTCAAGGCGCTGCTCGAGTTCAGGCGAGGCTCGCGGCTGGATCGCGGGCCGCCAGCTGATCGACCTGATCGAGCATTTCCCGATCGCGCTCAGCAGTGAGCAATTGACGGCGCTGACGCGACCGCTGGCGCCGCGGGCCTATTCGATCGCCTCGTCGCGCCGTGAGGTCGGCGAACAGGCCCACCTGCTGGTCACGGCGGTGCGCTATCGCACGCATAACCGCGCCCGCAAGGGCGTCGCGTCGAACCATATCGTTGATCGGCTGAAGAAAGGTCAGCGCGTCCGGCTGCGGCTCAAGCCCAACAAGCATTTCGTGCTGCCGGGCAACGACCGCGACATCATCATGGTCGGCCCGGGGACCGGCGTCGCACCGTTTCGCGCGTTCACGCAGGAGCGCCGTGCGGCGGGCGCCAAGGGCCGCTCGTGGCTGTTCTTCGGCGACCGCCGTTTCACCCACGATTTCCTTTACCAGCTCGAATGGCAGGACGCGTTGAAGGATGGCGGGCTGAACCGGCTCGATCTCGCGTTCTCGCGCGACCAACCCGACAAGATCTATGTCCAGCACCGCATGTGGGAGAACCGCCGCGATCTGGTCGAGTGGCTTGACGGCGGCGCGCACCTCTACGTCTGCGGCGACAAGGGCATGGGCAAGGACGTGCGCGCGACGCTGGTCCGCGCGCTGGGCGATGTGAAGTCACTCAGTCCCGATCTGGCCGAGCAGTCGGTGCAATCGCTGGAGCGCGAACGTCGCTATTTGCAGGACGTGTATTGATGGCAGACGCCAAAACCCTTTCCGCCAACGAACGCATCAAGGAGGCCAGCAACTATCTGCGCGGCACGCTAGCAGAGGGCCTGCGCGATCGCGTGACCGGCGCCATCGTCGACGACGACGCGCAGCTCGTGAAATTCCACGGCATGTACTTGCAGGACGACCGCGATTTGCGGGCGGAGCGGACCAGGAAGAAGCTGGAGAAGGCGTTCGCCTTCATGATCCGCGTCCGCATTCCCGGCGGGGTGTGCACGCCGCAGCAATGGCTGGCGCTCGATCGTGTCGGCGTCGACTACGGCAACGGCACGCTGCGGCTGACCACCCGCCAGACCGTGCAATTGCATGGCGTCATCAAGTCGAATCTGAAGACCACGATGAAGGCGATCGACGACGCCGTGCTTGGCAGCATCGCCGCCTGTGGCGACGTCAACCGCAACGTGATGTGCAATCCAAACCCGTTCCAGTCGCGCGCCCACGCCGCGGCAATCGATCTCGCCAATGCGATCTCGAGCCACTTAACGCCGCGCACTCCGGCCTATCGGGAAATCTGGCTGGATGGCGAACGCATCGCAGGCGGCGACGACGACGTGGTCGAGCCGATCTATGGCAAGACCTACCTGCCGCGGAAATTCAAGACGGTGGTGGCGGTGCCGCCGTCGAACGACGTCGACGTGTTCGCCCAGGACCTCGGCTTCATCGCCGTGCTCGACGCGGCGGGCGCGGTTGTGGGTTGGAATGTCACGGTCGGCGGCGGCATGGGCATGACCCACGGCGAGCCCGACACCTACCCACGAACCGCCGACACGCTCGGGTTCTGCGAGACCGCCGACGCGGTCGCACTCGCTGAGGCCGTCGTCACCGTGCAACGCGATTGGGGCGACCGCAGCAACCGCAAGCACGCTCGGCTCAAGTACACCATCGAGGATCGTGGCCTGGCGGCGTTCCGAGCCGAAGTGGAGCGGCGGACCGGCAAGCCGCTGCAACTGGCGCGCCCGGTGCAATTCACTTCGACCGGCGACCGCTTCGGCTGGACCGAGGACGGCGGCGGCCGCGCGCATCTCACGCTGTTCATCGAGAACGGCCGGGTCCAAGACCTGCCCAGCAAGACCATGCTGACCGGGCTGCGCCGCATCGCCGAAATCCACACCGGCGACTTTCGCATTACCGCGAACCAGAACCTCATCATCGCCGGCGTGACAAAGGAGCAGCGTGCGTCCATTGAAGCACTCGCCATCGAGCACGGGCTGGTCGGCGCGCAGTCAGGGTTGCGGCGCAACTCGATGGCTTGTGTTGCGCTCCCCACCTGCGGTCTCGCGGTCGCCGAGAGCGAGCGTTATCTGCCGACGCTGATCGATGCTCTGGATGACAGGCTGGCGGCGTACGGTCTGAGCAACGACGACATCGTGATCCGCATGACGGGCTGCCCGAACGGCTGTGCGCGGCCTTACCTTGCAGAGATTGGTTTGGTCGGCAAAGGACCCGGGCGCTACAACCTCTATCTTGGCGCGGCGTTCGACGGCTCGCGGCTGTCCAAGCTTTATGAGGAAGACCTCGACCACGCCGGCATCGTTGCGGCGCTCGATCCGCTGCTGGCCGCCTACGTGGCTGCACGGAGCAATGGCGAGCGGTTCGGCGATTTCGTCATTCGCAAGGGCTATGTCGAGCGCACCGGCAACGGTCGCGATTTTCATGCCAACACCGGCAGGCGCATCAACGCATGAACGCGCCCACCAACATCCCGCCGGCTGTGCGGACCACCTGTCCGTATTGCGGCGTCGGCTGCGGCGTGTTGGCGCGTCCCCGCGCCGAAGGCGACGCCATCGTCATCGGCGATCCGGACCATCCGGCGAATTTCGGCAAGCTATGCTCGAAGGGCTTTGCGCTCAACGAGACCCTCGGCCTTGAGGGCCGGCTGCTCTACCCCATGCTTCGTCAGCCCGACGGCACGCACGCGCGCGCGGATTGGGATAGTGCGCTCGCGGTTGTTGCCGACGGCTTCAAGCGGATCGCGGAGCGCGACGGGCCGGGCAGCATCGCGTTCTACCTGTCGGGTCAGCTGCTGACCGAGGACTACTACGTCGCCAACAAGCTGATGAAGGGCTTTCTCGGCTCGGCCAACGTCGACACCAACTCACGGCTCTGCATGGCGTCGACGGTGGCGGGCCATCGCCGCGCGTTCGGCGGCGACATCGTGCCGGGCAACTACGAAGACCTCGATCTCGCCGACCTGATCGTCCTGGTTGGCTCCAACGCGGCCTGGTGTCATCCGGTGCTGTTCCAGCGCATGGCGCGCAACCGGCGCGATCGTGGCGCGAAGGTTGTCGTGATCGATCCGCGCCGCACGGTGACGGCCGGCGATGCCGATCTCTTCCTGGCCGTTGCGCCGGGAACCGACACCGCGCTGTTCTGCGGTCTGCTCGCTTATTTGGCCGACAACGGGCACCTCGACGAAAGATACATTGCCGCCCATACCACCGGCTTTGCCGAAGCGCTGGCTCGTGCCCGTGAGATCGCTCCGGATATTGCGGCCACGGCCGCAGCAACCGGGCTTAATGAAAAAGACCTGGTGAATTTCTTTAAGCTGTTCGCCGCCAAGCCGCGCAGCGTCACTTGCTTCTCGCAGGGGGTGAACCAGTCGGCCCAGGGCACCGACAAGGTCAACGCCATCATCAACTGCCACCTCGCCACCGGCCGCATCGGCCGCCCCGGCATGGGTCCGTTCTCGCTGACCGGGCAACCCAACGCTATGGGCGGGCGTGAGGTCGGTGGGCTCGCCAACCAGTTGGCGGCGCATATGACCTTTACGCCGGACGATGTCGATCGCACGCGCCGGTTCTGGAACGCGCCCCGCATGGCCGAGCGCGAGGGCCTCAAGGCCGTGCAGATGTTCGAGGCGATCGAACGCGGCGAAATCAAAGCGCTCTGGGTGATGGCGACCAATCCGGCGACATCGTTGCCGCGTGCGGCCGCGGTGCGGGCCGCGCTGAGCAGGCTCGAGCTTTTCGTGGTCTCCGACAACGTGCTTCGCAACGATACCATCGCGGCCTCGCCGCATGTGCTGCTGCCGGCCGCAGCCTGGGGCGAGAAAGACGGCGCCGTGACCAACTCGGAGCGCTGCATATCGCGGCAGCGGCGATTCCTGACCCTGCCCGGCGAGGCGCGGCCCGACTGGCGCATCGTTTCGGATGTGGCAGGGCGCATGGGATATGGCGAGGGCTTCTCCTATCGCTCGGCGGCCGATGTATTCCGCGAGCACGCGGCGCTGTCATCCTTCGAAAACGACGGCGCGCGCGCATTCGATATCGGTGCGTTGGCACAGATCCCGGATCAGGACTACGACACGCTGGAACCGCTGCAATGGCCGGTCAGGGCCAATGGCGGCGATGCCAGCCGGCTGTTTGCCGACGGGGCTTTCTTCACCGCAGATCGCAAGGCGCGCTTCATCCCTCCTGAGCCGCCGGCGCTTGCGGAGGCGGTGAGCGAGGAATTCCCGCTGCGCCTCAACACCGGCCGCGTGCGGGATCAGTGGCACACCATGACGCGATCGGGCATGAGCCCGGCGCTCGCAGCACACCGTTCCGAGCCGTTCGTCGAAGTGCATCCGGCCGATGCGCAAACCCGCGGGCTCCGTGCCGATGGTTTCGCGGCGGTTCAAACCGCGCACGGCAGCTGCATCCTCAAGGTCGTCATCTCTGCCGGCCAGCAGGCGGGCTCGATCTTCGTGCCGATCCATTGGAGCGATCTCAATGCGTCGTCGGCGCGGGTCGGGGACCTGGTTGGGCCGGCGACCGACCCGTTCTCCGGGCAACCCGAAGCGAAGGCGACACCGACTGCCATCGCACCGGTGGAGTTCGCCTGGAGCGGCTTTGCGGTGTCGCGGCAGCCGTTGGCGTTGCCGGATGGCACCTGGTGGGCACGGATGGCATTTCCTGATGCCTCGGGATGCCGGTTTGCCAGCAATCACGGTCCGCTCGACTGGCACGAGCTCGCGCCCAATCTGTTTCCCGACGCGGTGCTGACAGAATACGTCGACCGGCGTCGCGGCGTTTATCGTGTCGCGGCGTTCACCGAGGGGCGGCTCGAAGGCGCGCTGTTCATCGGCCCAGTCGAGACGCCGCCGCAATGGAGCGATCTGCGCACCATTCCCGGCAGCCCGGCCATTTCCGACGGTACCCCGATGATCTGCGCCTGTTTCAACGTCGGCCTTGCGGCGATCAAGGACGCGATCGCGTCGCGCAAGGCGACCAGCGCCGAAGAGATTGGCTTGGCACTACGCGCCGGAACCAAATGCGGGACATGCCTTCCCGAGCTTCGCAGCATGGTGGCTCATGAACCTCACGTCAGTTGATCTCCGCACCCCCGAAGAGGTTGCTGCCCCGCGCATCGGTGTGCTGGCGCGGCTGCCGGTATTCTTGGCGCTGGAAGGCAGGCGCGTGCTGCTGGCCGGCGGCTCGCCGGCCGCAGCATGGAAGGCCGAGCTGCTGCTCGCGGCCGGCGCTAACCTGGATATCTACGCGCCGGAGCCATCTGAAGAGTTGCTCGCCATCTCTCGCGAGACCTGGCGCGGAACCGTGACCGTCTATCGCCGGGAGTGGAGACCGCAGGACTGTGTCGGCGCGGCCATCGCGGTCGGCGCGTTCGATGACGATGCCGAGGCTGAACGCTTCGCAACCGCGGCCCGCGCTGTCGGCGTGCCGGTCAACGTGATCGACAAGCCGAGGTTCTGCGATTTCAACTTCGGCGCCATCGTCAACCGCTCGCCGCTGGTGATCGGCATCTCTACTGACGGTGCATCGCCGATCTTCGGCCAGGCGATTCGCGCCAAGCTCGAGGCACTGATCCCGCGCGGCTTCGCGCTCTGGGTCGATGCGGCGCGGCGCTGGCGGAGCGATCTCAAGGAGTCCGGGCTTTCCTTCAACGGACGGCGGCGATTCTGGCAGTTGCTGACCAACGACGCGGTGCGCAATCCCAACCGCGAACCGAGCGATGCCGACTACGATCGGCTGCTGCAGATGACGCGGTCGGAAGGCGTGGCCGTCGAGCAGGGCTCGGTGACGCTGGTCGGCGCGGGCCCCGGCGATGCAGAGCTGTTGACGCTGCGGGCGGTGCGCGCGCTGCAATCTGCCGACATCATCCTGTTCGACGATCTGGTTTCACCGGAGGTGCTCGATTTCGCGCGCCGCGAGGCGAAGAAGATGCTGGTCGGCAAGACCGGGCACGGGCCGTCCTGCAAACAGACCGATATCAATTCGCTGATGGTCGAGCTGGCGAGGTCCGGCAAGCGCGTGGTGCGCCTCAAGGGCGGCGACCCGCTGATCTTCGGCCGCGCCGGCGAGGAGATCGACGCCTGCCGCAAGGCGGGCATCGCCATCGAGGTGGTGCCCGGCATTACGGCGGCGCAGGGCGCGGCCAGCCGACTGGGTGTTTCATTGACGCAGCGTCGCGAGGCGCGGCGCGTGCAATACATCACCGGCCATGCCGGTGATGGCGAATTGCCCGGCGACCTGGACTGGAAGAGCCTCGCCGACCCAACGGTCACCACGGTGGTCTATATGCCGGTGAAGACGCTTGCCGAGCTCGCCGCTCGCGCGATCGGAGCGGGGCTCGATCCGGCGACGCCCGCCGTTGCGGTCTCACGTGCCACCCGCAGGGATCAGGAGTCGATCGCGGCGCCGATCGCACAATTGCCGGCGCGGATTGCCGAAGCCGGGTTGCCCGGGCCAGTGCTGGTGATGATCGGGCGGGTGTTTTCGGATTTGGCGGCGGAGCGTTCCGACGAAGACCGACCAAGCGCCGAGCACCGCCAGGAAGCAGCCGAGCACCGGTCAGAGCAGGTCAGACCAAGTCGGACGAACGCCATCGTCGGCGAGAATCTCAGACCAGCCTGAGCAGCGCGATCTCGGCGGCGAACACCGAGATGCCGGTGAGCAGGGCCAGGCACACGATCCAGGACGCCGACGAACCCGCGCTGGCGCGTTTTTTCGGATTGAGATCAAAGCAGTAGTCGTTGTGGTGCTCAGGGACGTAGGCGCCCCCGAACACTGTGAAATATTGCGTGCCCTAAACATGAAACCCTCCAATTCTTGAAAGGGATCATGAACCAAGACCGGACGCTGCGCTGTGATTGGGGTCACAGAATGACGCTTTTGTTCCGCCTCGGAATAGCGGTGGATTATTGGCCTAAGTTTTTGTTGCAAAACGAGGAAATAGCCGTGTGGCGTTCTCGCGTTCGAGCTTGGCGCGGTCCGCGGCGGTAAGGCCGAGGCGGTCGAGCTCGGTCAACGTGACGCGAACCTGCGGCTGCTTGGCGAACGGGCAGTCCGAACCGAAGAGCAGATTGTCCATTGGCACCAATGCACGCAACGCGGCGAAGGTCGGCGCGCTCAGCGATTGCGTCACGTCGTAATAGAAATTCCGCAGCGCCGGCATGAGCTTATCGCCGCTGAGCTGGAATGCCTTGTTGCGCTGCGACAGCACGGCGGTGCGGCCGGCGAGATAGGGCATGGCGCCGCCGGCGTGCGAGAAGATCATGTTTACATTGGGGAATTTCTCCGGCGTGCCGTAGTACAGCATGCTCATGATGGCGCGCGCGGTGTCGAACGGAAATTCCATCGTCGACAGCGAGACACCGGGAAAGCCGCGGAACTTCTCCGGCGCGACCGGATGGAAAAACGCCAACGCTTTCCGGCGGTTAAGCTCCTCGAACACCGGCCAGAATTTCGACGAGCCGATGTATTCGCCGCCGTAATTGCTCATCATCACCACGCCGTCGGCGTTGAGCGTAGCGAACGCAAACTCGATTTCGCGCAGCGAGCGATCGATGTCCGGGAGCGGCAGAATAGCCAGAAATCCGAACTTGGTCGGGCCTAGTCGGACCATGTCGGCCTGGTGCTCGTTGCATTGTCGGGCCAAGTCGGCGGTTGGTCGGGCGCCGCCCATGTCGATGCCGGGCGCCGACACCGACAGGATGGCGGCCTCGATTCCGGCCAGGTCCATGAACTCGAGCGACTGCTCCGCGCTCCACGGTTCGACGTGGCCGGCCGAGCCCGGCGAGGCGGCGCGCTCGATGCCGACCGCATCAAGATAGGCCTGCGACATGAAATGGTGATGGATGTCGATCAGGCCGGGCATGATCCACACTGATGCGGCGTCGCCGGTGTTTGCGAGGCGGTCGAACGGAATGAACCTCTCGCTTTCATTCCAAGCGCTCCGACCCGGTTCGCGACCCGTGTTCTGGCAGGCAATGAGGCGATCACACGCCGAGCGCCGTCGCCGATGCCGACGATGGAGCGTGGCCGGTCAATGTCGCGACTTTGCGCTGATGCCTGACCTCGTCGCGCGCTCCTTCGCTGTGGGTGAACATTTCAAGCGTGTCCGTCTCGCCGTCGACGACTGGTGTGAGCGCTTGGTCCATGTAAGGTGTGAGCGCCTGCTCACGCTTGACCCGCCGACGCAACCGGGCGAGCCACAGCCAATGCTTGGCGTGCCGCACGTTCTTCGACAATCCCTCCCAGAGGTATTTGGGATAGAAGACCCATATCGGGTCGATCGGCACCTCGGGACGTCGGTCGCGGCGATATTTGAGCCGGACCACCCCACCCTGCAGTGGGTGCACGTTCTCCACTGACACGCATCTCGAGAACAGGAACAGTTGAGCCAAGAGCCGCGACAAACCGGTTCCGCTCGCCGCCCCGCGACGCATGATCGTCTCCAGGTGCTCCGCCGAGTAGTAGGCGTCCCAGGCGGCGCGATAGACCTCGGCCCATTCCTGGCGCGTCATTTTTGGATGGTCACACACGACGTGCTCGAGCTCGTACTTGTTCATGTCGGGATCCATCCACACGCCCTTCTGCCACAGCACCTTGTGATCTTCCGAACCGGGCAGGGGAGTCAGGATGAAGAACTCGAGCAGGTCGACCGGCAACTCCTTTTTTATGATCTCGATATCCTCACGGATCGACGCCGGTGTGTCAGCTGGGAAACCGAGAATATAGCCGGCGTATGTGATCACGCCGGCTGCCTTCCACTCCAGCAGCATCTTTCGGTACTCGGTGATTTTGTTCTGCCGCTTCTTCGCGGCGATCAAATTTGCCGGATTGATGTTCTCCAGCCCAATAAACACGCGGATGACTCCGGCGCGCGCCGCCTTCGCAACGAAATTCGGAATCTTGTGGCACAGCGTGTCGACCTGGATGATCAGCTTGAGGTCGATCTTGTCGCGCTCGCGGAGTTCGCCGAGCCGGTCAAAGATGCGCTCCCAGTCCTTGTTGCGGGCGAAATTGTCGTCGGTGATGAAGAATCGCCGGATGCCTTCGGCCCAGTGCCGGCGGATGAGCTGTTCGATATCGTCTGGCGAGCGGTAGCGCGATTTGCGGCCCTGGACATTGATGATGGTGCAGAACGAGCATTGGAACGGGCAACCACGCCCCGCGTCGAAGCTTGCGTAATGGCCCATGGTGCGGCCGATAGACTCGCTCGGCAGATAAGGCGTGGGTGCCGATTGCAGCGCGGGTAGATCGTTGAGATGGTTATAGATCGGCTTGAGCCTGCCGGCCGCGGCGTCTGCCAGTAGGCCATCCATGCGCCCTTCGGCCTCGCCGGCGAACAAGGTGCAGCCGAGATCGAGCGCGGCTTTCAGATCGGCCGGCATTTCGGGCAACATGGCCAGACAACCGGATACGTGAAAGCCGCCAATCACCACCTGGGCACCGGCAGCGCGTAGCGGCCGGGCGAGATCGAGCGCTCGGGGGAACTGGTTCGACTGTACGCCGACGAGGCCAACCATGCCGAAGCCGTCATGCCGGGCGAGCAATGCGAGGATATCCTTGGGCCTGATGCGGGTGTTGGTCTCGTCCATGGCAGTGATGTCGATCGCGACATCGAAGCCCAGGACTTGGCGCCGCGCGGTGTCATCGGCAAGCTCGTAAACACACGCAAGCGAATTCGACGGAATGGAAGATCGCCACCATTGGACGACGTATCCGTCGTGGTCATAGTGGGAGGGCTTGATGAGAATGAGCTGAAAGCGCCGGATGTTTGGTGCGCCAGCCAGCATTACGCCCCCGCAAACACGCACATTAAAAGGGAATTGCGCGGTTATTCTACATAAGTCACACCCGAACAACAACGCCGCGCGGAGGCGGCCATCGCGTCAGAACTGCTTCGCCAGAAAAGATTCCAGCGTCACCGGATCGGCCTTGAGCAGCGGTTCGTGCACCGGCTTCCCCGCGAACTCGCTCGCCTCGTAGAACCAGCGCGCCGGCGCCGGCAATCCCCACAATTGCGAGCGCCGCGTGTCGGACAGGTCCCAGCGCAGCGGCGTGTGGTTGATGTCGATCGCCTGGTAGTGCGCGTTGAACAGTTCGACGCGGTGGCCGTCCGGATCGCGGAAATAGACAAAGAACGCGTTGCCGATGCCGTGGCGGCCCGGGCCGCGCTCGAAGTGGTCGCCAAAGCCGAGGCTGCCGGCGACGTCGCAGACGTGCACCACGTCGCGGATCTCCGGCACGCCGTAGGCGAAGTGGTGCAGCCGCGGCCCGCGGCCCGATGAGAACACCACGTCGTGCGGGTTGCCCTTGCGCTGCAGCCAGGACGCCCAGATCTCTTCCTTGCCATCAGTCGCGGTGTATTCGGTGAGCCGGAAGCCGAGCGACAGGTAGAACTCGGTCGCCTTCATCACGTCATGCGCCGCGATCTGGAAATGATCGAGCCGCATCGGGCTGGCGCCTTTGTAAAGCTCGAAGCGCTGCAGGTTGGTCGGCATGTCGTCCATGGTGGCGCAGAATTCGAGCGGCGTACCGATCGGGTCGTCGACGTGCAAGGTGCGGCCCTGGTACGGGCGCTCCACCCATTGCGGCTTCAGCCCCATCGTCTTGAAATGACCGAACGCGCGGTCGAGATCGTCCTCGGTGAGGACGCGAAGCCCGACGCGCTCGCACACCGGCGCGTCCTTGGTCTTGCGGAACACCAGGCTGTGGTGCGAGCGCTCCTCCAGCGCGCGCAGATAAAGCGCGTCCGGGTCGCGCGCGGTGGCGATCAATCCCAGCACGTCGCAATAGAATTCCTGCGTGCGGTCGAGGTCGCGCGCGGTCATCACCGCATGGCTGGCCCGCGTGGTGTTGAAGGGCGGGGCGAGGTTGGCCTCGATCATGCGGGAAAGCGTAGTTCATTTTCTCGCGGCCGGGCTAGGGCTGTCGGCCCTTGGCGCGAAGCGGACATTACCTCAGTTGTCGAGTTCGACCGCTTTGACCCGCATGTATGGTCCGGCCGTGCGTCGCAAGAGAACGGTAGCGGTCTTGCATCCAGGTATCCGGCCATGGTTGGAGCATCTGGCTCCTGGCCATCATGGATATCAGCGCACCTGCGATCTCATTAGCGGAAAGGCATCAAAGGCCATTTGGGTCACCAGTGTTCGCGCGCGACGCGACATGGGTCGCGTCGCGCGGGTCAGCCGGCATCCGTGGATATCGCTGCTCTACTTCACTTCTTCAGTCGAAAACCGTACTTCTTCATGCACGCTGCGCCGCGCGAATATGCCTGTGACGCCCCCGGTCCCGCAGCGCTTCCGGTGCCAACCATATCGGTCGTCCGGCATTTCTCGTAAGCCTGCTCGTAGGTCATCTTCTGGGCCTTCTGCGCCGATGCGATTTCGGTCGCTGCGAACAGCATGCCAGCGGACAGCGCGACGACGGCAGCAATCGGTAGGTTGGACTTAGACATCGTGGTTCTCCTCTGCCTCAAGGTGAGGCTCCCCTGCCTTGAGCATCGAATATTTCCATGAAGGGAGCAATGCCCCTTCATCCGGCAGACTGCCTAAGTCATCAAGTTTGGCTTTGACCTACATCAAAATCACCCATGACATCGACAGGGCGAGAAATCATTGATGTCCCTGAGTGGCGAAACCGCGCCCCTCGATCATCATGCGGAGCGTGGATCGACCAGACGCATGGTTGCAATTGAAATAAGGGTTGACGTAGATCAAAACCTCGACGTGCCTCCCGGTTTAAGCGATACTTCAAGAAATGCCGTCACAGCCAGGGAGAACAGCCATGCAGGCGACTGTTTCGCTCGCGAAGAAGCCAGTCAGTGAGGACTGCTGGCGCGGATTCAAGCCAGGCAATTGGCGTGGTGAGATCGACGTGCGCGACTTCATCGTTCGCAACGTCACGCCTTACGAGGGCGATGAGAAGTTTCTCGCCGGGCCAACCAAGCGCACCAAGGCGGTGTGGGACAAGCTGCAGCCCTATTTCCAGCAGGAGCGAAAGAAGGGCGTGCTTGCCGTCGATGCAAAGACGCCTTCGAACTTGCTGGCTCATAAGGCCGGCTATATTGACCGCACCAACGAGGTGGTCGTCGGCCTGCAGACCGACCAGCCGTTCAAGCGCGCGATATTTCCCTACGGGGGACTGCGCATGGTCGAGGCCGGACTCAAGGCGGCGGGATTCGAAGCCGACCCGCAGGTCCACGAAGCGTTCACGAGATATCGCAAATCCCACAACGACGGCGTGTTCGACGCCTACACGCCCGAGATCATGAATTGCCGCCGGTCCGGCATCATTACCGGTCTCCCCGATGCCTACGGCCGCGGCCGCATCATCGGCGACTACCGGCGCGTTGCACTGTACGGCACCGAACGCCTGATCGAAGCCAAGAACGAGGAGCGCGCGCAGATCAACGACATGTGGCCGACCGACGAAGTCATCCGCATGCGCGAGGAGATGTCGGAGCAGATCCGCGCGCTGGAAGACCTTGCGGCGATGGGAAAGCTTTACGACTGCGACATCTCGCGGCCTGCTGTGAACGCGCAAGAGGCGGTGCAGTGGACCTATCTGGCCTACCTCGGCGCCATCAAGGAGGCCAACGGCGCAGCGATGTCGATGGGCCGCATCTCGACCTTCCTCGACATCTACATCGAGCGCGACCTGAAGGAGGGCAAGCTCGACGAGGCCGGAGCCCAGGAGCTGTGGGACCAACTCGTTCAGAAGCTGCGCATCGTCCGCTTCCTGCGTACGCCGGACTACGACGCGCTGTTCAGCGGCGACCCCTACTGGGCGACCGAGTGCGTCGGCGGGATGGATCTGGACGGCCGGCCGCTGGTGACCAAGAGCAGCTACCGGATGCTCCATACGCTGACCAACCTCGGACCGGCGCCGGAGCCGAATATCACGGTGCTGTGGTCGCAGCACTTGCCCGAAACCTTCAAGCGCTATTGCATCAAGGTCAGCCGCGACACCTCCGCCCTGCAATACGAAAACGACGACCTGATGCGGCCGCATTGGGGCGACGACTACGGCATCGCCTGCTGCGTTTCGGCCATGAAGCTCGGCAAGCAGATGCAGTTCTTCGGCGCCCGCGTCAACCTCGCGAAATGCCTGCTGTACGCGATCAATGGCGGCCGTGACGAAATCTCGGGCCAGCAGGTCGCGCCGGCCATGCCGCCGGTGACCAGCGAGATCCTCGACTACGACGAGGTGTTCGAAAAGCTCGACCGCATGATGGAGTGGCTGGCGCGCACCTATGTGCACGCGATGAACTGCATCCACTACATGCACGACAAGTACTTCTACGAGCGACTTGAGATGGCGCTGCACGACCGCGACGTCTTGCGCACCATGGCGTTCGGCATCGCGGGCCTTTCGGTCGTCGCCGACAGCCTTTCCGCCATCAAGTACGGAAAGGTCCGGGTGATCCGGGACGAGACCGGTCTCGCCATCGACTACAACAATGAAAGAAACGAAGACCCGCCGCAGTTCGGCAACAATGACGACCGGGTAGACAACATCGCCAAGGATCTCGTCACTCGCTTCATGCAAAAGATCCGCAAGCACCCGACTTATCGAAATGCAACGCACACCCAAAGCGTGCTGACGATCACCTCCAACGTGGTCTACGGCAAGCACACCGGGAACACGCCCGACGGCCGCCGCAAGGGCGACCCGTTCGGGCCAGGAGCGAACCCGATGCACGGCCGCGACAGCCATGGCTGGCTGGCGTCCTGCCTCTCGGTTGCAAAGCTGCCCTACAAGGATTCGCTGGACGGCATCAGCTACACCGTCTCGGTGGCGCCGCAGAAGGCGCACTTGTCCGACGAGGAACTGGTGAGCGGCGCCATCAAGGCGTTCGACACCTACTTCGGTCAGGGCGGTTTCCACATGAATCTGAACGTCCTCGACAAGGACACACTCCTCGATGCGATGGACAATCCCGACAAATATCCGCAGCTCACGATCCGGGTGTCGGGCTACGCCGTGAACTTCGTCCGGCTCACACGCGAGCAGCAGAAGGATGTGATCAGCCGCACCTTCCACGGCCAAATCTAAAATCGTGGAGAATGCCATGCCGCGCGTCGGCAACCTCAAGGCTGGCAGCCGGTATGACCTACATGTCGATGTCTCGCCGGACGCGCCCGATGAAAGCGCGGCCGGCGACGACGGCGAGGGCGCGTTCGGCTACGTCCATTCCTACGAGACCGGATCCCGATACGACGGACCGGGTTATCGGATCGTGTTGTTCTTGTCGGGCTGCCTGCTTCGCTGCACCTACTGCCACAATCCCGACACGTGGCATTTGAAGGACGGGACCTACGTCTCGGCGGAACACGTGATCGGCCGCCTCGGCGAGTTCGCGCCGGCACTCCAAACGCTCGACGGTGGCCTGACTATCTCGGGCGGCGAGCCGATGGTGCAGCGTGCCTTCACCCGGCGAATATTGGCAGCGGCCAAGGAGATGGGCCTTCACACGGCGATCCAGACGTCGGGTTTTCTCGGCGATCGCGCCGACGAGAAGTTTCTGTCCTGCCTCGATCTCGTGCTGCTCGACATCAAGAGCGGGGATCCAGACACCTACCGCCGGGCGACTGAGCGCGACCTGGCCCCGACCCTGCGTTTCGCTGAGCGGCTGGCGGCGATCGGGAAGCCGGTGTGGGTGCGGTTCACGCTGGTGCCGGGCCTCACCGACGATCCTGCCAATGTCGAAAAGATCGCCCGGTTCGTCGGTCCGATGAAGAATGTCGAGTGGGTCGAGGTGCAGCCGTTCCATCAGATGGGCGCGTTCAAATGGAAGGCGATAGGGCTCGAGTACAAGGAAGAAAATACTGCGACACCGACGCCCGAACTGGTGCAGCGCGTGCTCGGGCAGTTCCGCGCCGCCGGCTGCCGGGTCCGGTGAGTGCCTTATTGCCAACGATCGTGACGATACAGGGAGGGAGGCGTAGCGATGCTTGCTCTTGCGCGTGAAATCATAGGAACCCAGCCGATCCTGACGCTGTTTCTTGCCATCGGCGTCGGTTATCTGGTCGGCCAGATCAACCTCGGCGGGTTCTCGCTCGGCGTCGGCGCAGTTCTGTTCGTCGGCCTGGCGCTCGGCGCATTCGCTCCCAAGGCTTCGATCGTGGGACCGATCGGGCTGACCGGCCTGATCATGTTTCTCTACGGCATCGGGATTCTTTACGGCCGCCAGTTCTTCGAGGGGATGGCGGGCGCGGCGGGGATAAAGGCTAATCTCGTGGCGCTTGTCGCCGTGCTGGCCGGCCTTCTCGTGGCACTCGGACTCGGCCAGATGTTCGGCATCAAGATTGGGCACACGCTCGGAATGTTTGCCGGGTCAATGACCAGCACGGCGACCTTGCAGGCGGCGCTCGAGGTCATGAAGAACAGCGAGCCGTCGATCGGCTATTCGATCGCCTATCCGTTCGGCGTGATCGGCCCGATCCTGTGCATCTACTTCATGACGCGGCAGGTTCAGCCGAAGTTCCCCGCCAAGGCCCAGCGGTTTCACATGGGCGAGATCACGCTCGGCGCCAGCGGCGCGGGCCGCATGTTGGACGATCTCAGCAAGGACTTGCCGCCGGGCGTTCAAGTCACAATGGTCCGCAAGGGCAACCAGAGCTTCGTTCCCGCAGGCGACATCGTTCTGGCGTTAGGGGACGGGCTGCTGATCATCGGCGATCAGAAGGAAGCCATCGATGCCGCGGCCGGCAAGCTGGGGCGGTTGGAGCCTGGTCGCGTGGTCAGTGATCGTTCATCGCTAGACTACATCCGCGTCTTTGTCGGCAAGGCGGGCGTGGTGGGCATCCCGCTGTCGCAATTGCCCATGCCGGCCGGCTTTCCGTCGCACCTGCTGCACGTTCGCCGCTACGACATGGACCTGGTACCGACGCCCGACCTGATGCTGGAATTCGGCGACCGCGTCGGCGTGCTGATGCCGCCCGATCGTAAGGAAGATATCCGGCGGCACTTCGGCGACACGGTGAAAGCGACGGCGGAGTTCAGCTACGTGTCGCTCGGCCTCGGCATGGTGATGGGCGTCATTCTTGGCTTGATCCCGATCCCGGTCCCCGGTGTCGGCGTCGTTACGCTGGGAATCGGCGGCGGTCCGCTGATCGTCGCACTCATCCTGGGCAAACTGCGCCGGACTGGGCCCATGCTCTGGACCATGCCGCTGCCCGCCAACATCGTGCTGCGAAACTTCGGCCTCGCGATCTTCCTGGCGGCGGTCGGTGTCAACGCCGGCCAGCCGTTCGTGAAAACAGTCGCCGAATCCGGGCTGACGATGCTGTTCATCGGCGTCGCGATATTGCTGACGACCGTGCTGATCGTGTTGGTGGTCGGCTATTACCTGATGAAAATCCCCTACGACGACCTGGTCGGCATCGCCTCGGGCGCAACCGGGAATCCCGCCATCCTGGTCTATTCCACCCGGATGGCGCCGACCGAGCGTCCCGACATCGCCTACGCGATGATCTTCCCCTCGATGACCATCGTCAAAGTCATCGCCGTGCAGATCGTCGGGCTATTGTTCCTCGCGTCAGGTTGAGCAATGGACGATCAGCCGTCTCGTCCGGACGCCGAACAATCGCCGCCGCATGTCGTCACGTTCGACGCGATCATGCCGGCGGCGATGGCCGTTCGTGCCGAAGCGAGCGGCGTTAAGCGGGCTTCGACCGATCCGCTGACGATCCTGGTCTTGAGCGTGCTGGGAGGCGCCTTCGTCGCGTTTGGCGCAATCTTTGCGACCACGGTAAGCGCGGGAAGCATCGCTGTCACGTCGGCGGACGGTGCCGCGGCTCTTTCCGCGGCTATGCCCTACGGCATCACGCGCCTGCTGATTGGACTGGTCTTCTCCGTGGGCCTGATCCTGGTGATCGTCGGCGGGGCAGAGCTGTTTACCGGAAACACTCTGATTGTGATGGCATGGGCGAGCGGCAAGGTCGGGACGCGCGCTGTTCTACTCAACTGGATCATCGCCTTTACCGGCAACTTCGTCGGTGCGATCGGGGCCGCCGCTTTGATGTTTCTGACCACGCAATACACCTTTGGAGGTGGCGCGGTAGGGCTCGTGGCGTTGAGTACAGCGAATTCGAAGGCTGCGCTGACATTTGTGCCTGCGCTGACGCTCGGCATCATGTGCAACGCTCTTGTTTGTCTGGCGGTATGGATGTGTTACGGCGCGCGCACCACAATCGACAGGGTGGTCACGATCGTCCCGCCCATAACGGCTTTTGCCGCGGCAGGCTTCGAGCACTGCGTTGCCAATATGTATTTCATTCCGGCCGGTCTTTTCATCAAGGCCGGCGCGCCTGACTCGTTCTGGGCATCGATCGGCAGGACTCCGGCGGACTTTCCCGCCTTAACGTGGGGCAATTTCCTGATCGGAAACCTCGTTCCCGTCACGCTCGGCAATATCATCGGTGGCTCGATCATGGTCGGCGCTGTCTATTGGTTCGTCTACCTTCGCAGGAAGGCAGCGCCGCCAGCCTAGGGTTCCTGGCACTGCGCAGACGTCGCGTTGAATGCCGGAAATGTCTGCATTTGACGCGGAGCGGACAACTTGATTCATATCAATGCCCGCAGCGGCTGTTATGTCATTTTTCATGTTTGTTTTGCGATGCGCCAGATGACTGCGGACATGGAGAATTCCAGCGGAATGGCCATGAGCAAAGATTGGATCGAAAAATTAAAAAAACGTCTCCCGCCAAGATTAGGCCATGCGATCAGCGATGCCGAACAGGCAATCGACAGTCTGACTTTGCACGTTCATCTGTCCCGTTGGCATCCGATCTCAACGGCGCCATTCAACCAAGACCTTGAGTTGCGTGTTGTCGAAGCAGAGAAAATCGCAACGCTTAAATTCCCGTGCCGACAGACAAATACCGGCGAGTGGATCAACACCGACCTGGGTTTGCCGGTAAAGATTCAACCGGTTGAATGGCGCGTTTGGCAGCACCGACAATCCCCGCATCCTCACCATTCGCGCGTACAGATCGACGATAAGTCGGCGCTGATGCACACGCACGACCACAGCGCCAAGCCGGTGCGCAAATGAGGTAGTCTCTGTATCCGAACGGCGTGATGTCCGTTACTGGCTGCCGGCTCAACCGGTCGATGCAACACAGGCGTTAAATCTCTCTGCGGGGGTTTCGAATTGCAAGGTCTTACGTGGCCGTTCGTTTAGCTGACGCGCTACCTTGTTCAGATGAGTTTGCGAGTACACCGACAAGTCGGTTCCCTTTGGAAAATACTGGCTCAGCAGGCCATTGGTGCTCTCATTGGAACCGCGCTGCCACGGGCATTGCGGATCGCAGAAGTAAACTTCGATGTCGGTCGCTAACGTGAATCGCCGCTGATCCGCAAGCTCCTTGCCCCGGTCCCAGGTCAGGGACTTGTACAGCTCATCCGGTAGCCGCTTCGCCTGCTTGATGAGCGCAGAAACGACCGTCTGCGTATCCTTGTTAGTCACCTTCGCCAACGTCACGTAACGCGTATGGCGTTCGACCAAAGTCGCGATGTAGCTGTTCTTCGATACGGACAGGAGGTCGCCTTCCGAGTGACCAGGTACCGCCCGATCTTCAATCGCTGCCGGCCGCTCCCTGATGCCGATATCCTTGATTTGCCCCCGTCTATCGCCATTCAGGCCAGCCCGCTTTGATCGACGAATGTCCGCTGCGATCGAAGATGGCCAAGCAGCTCTTTCTTAAGCACGCCGCGGGCTTGAACAAATAAGCTGCGATAGATCGTCTCGTGTGACACGCGATCAAACTCATCTGCAGGATACGCGCGCTTCAGCCAACCGGCGATCTGCTCCGGCGACCAATTCGATCTGAGCTTCCTCGCCACTGCTTGTCGTAGCCGCGGATTGTGCGCCAACTTACAACGTTTCGGACGACGAGCCCGGACCCAAGCTTTCTCATCAGCCCGCGCCGCTCGGTATCGATCATAGCCGCCATTCCGGCTGATTTCT
This sequence comes from uncultured Alphaproteobacteria bacterium, assembly GCA_963787955.1. GTDB lineage: Bacteria > Pseudomonadota > Alphaproteobacteria > Rhizobiales > Xanthobacteraceae > Z2-YC6860. The sequence continues at coordinate 54,668 of CAWBFG010000026.1, forward strand.
CGGCTCACCGTCGAGGGCGAGTGACCCAGCAACCGGGCCATCGATCGCGCCGATCATGCGCCGCAATGCGCCTGGATATCTCTTCGCGCTCTGAGAGCGTCAATGCCAACCGCGAGCGACGCCGTGGCGCAGGGCGAATCCCACCGTGCGGCGCCACTTGGAAATAGATGGACGATGATGGCTTACCAAATGCTCGCCCAATCGCTTTCAGCGACTCTCCCCGTTGCCAGCGATCCCATAACTCCGTTTTCTCTGCCGCACTGAAACCTCGACGATAGCTTTGACTGATCACCACACACTCCATCTTTTCCGTTTAAGATAAGTGTTGCGTCGATCGGTTGAGCCCCGCATTAAGCGGACATCGCGTTGAACGTCGGGAATGTCCGCTTTTGACCCAATGGATGGTCCGGCCGTGCGGTAGCGGTCCTGCATCACTCTCCGCTTTTCCGCCGCTTGTATGGGAACTCAGGCTGCGCGGACCCTGACATAAGAGCCGGGGGCATCCTCAATCACAGTGAGGTCGCCGCAGCCTGGCTCGCGCGCTGGAACAGTCCCGCCGCTATGCTCGCCAATCCACTTGGCCCAATCGGTCCACCACGAACCCTGGTGTTGCGTTGCGCCTTCGAGCCAGGCATTGGGGTCGGCCGGCAACGCGTCGTTGATCCAATAGCCATACTTTTTGGCCGAGGGCGGATTGATCACGCCGGCGATGTGGCCGGATGCACCGAGGACGAAGCGAGCCGGGCCCGAAACCAGGTGCGCCCCTGCATAGGTCGAAGGCCACGGAGCTATGTGATCCTCGCGCGCGGAGAGGAAATAGGCCGGAACGTCGACCTTTCGCAAATCGATGGGCACATTGGCCAGAGTAATTCCGCCGGGCTTCCTCAATCGATTTTCCTGGTACATGTTGCGCAGATAGAACGATTGCATGGCAGCCGGCATGCGGGTCGAGTCCGAATTCCAGTACAAGAGATCGAATGCCGCAGGATCACGTCCCAGCAGGTAATTGTTGACGACGAAGTACCAGACAAGGTCATTCTCGCGCATCAGATTGAACGCGTTCGCCATCTGATGGCCTTCAAGGTAGCCGACGCGCTTCATATGCTCGTCGGTCAGCTGAAGCTGGGCTTCGTCAATGAATACCGAAATCTCACCCACTTCTGAAAAATCCAGAAGGGTCGTAAAAAAAGTAGCGGCTCCAACTCGTCGATCGTCAGTTTCCGCGAGATAGGCGAGCGTGGCGGCAAGAAGAGTGCCACCGATGCAATACCCGACCGCATTGACGTCAGGCTCACCGGTGGCGCGTTCGATTGCGTTAATGGCCGCCACAGGACCGTCGAGCAGATAATCGGCGAAGTCTTTATCGGCGAGTCTCTCGTCGGGATTGACCCAAGCAATCACAAAGACCGTGTGGCCCTGGTCGACGCACCACTTGATGAAGGAGTTCTCGGGCTTTAGATCGAGAATGTAAAACTTATTGATCCAGGGCGGAACGATCAGCAATGGCCGGCGCTGAACTTCGGATGTCGTCGGCGCGTATTGAATGAGCTGCATCAGCGAATTCTGGAAAACGACCTTTCCCGGGGTATTCGCTATGTTTTCGCCCAGTTTGAACGCTTCGGGATCGCTCATCTTCAGGCTGAGCCGGCCGCCGCCGCGTTCAAGGTCCTCCACGAAATTCCGAAGGCCATTGATGAGATTTTCGCCGCGCGACTCGATTGTCGCGTCGAGCACGGCGGGATTTGTCACCGCGAAGTTGGTTGGAGACAATGCACTGACGAGCTGGCGGGTATAGAACTGTGCCTTTCGGTGCGTATGGGGATCGACCCCTTTCACCCCGCGGACCGAAGATTCAACATAGCGTGACAGCAGCAGGTATTGCTGCTTGATCAGGCCAAAAAAGGGATTCTTGGTCCACGCTTCATTCTTGAAGCGCTTGTCTTGTTTGGCTGCGGAGATAACGGGCTCGATCGGTTGGTTCGAGAACATGCGGGTGGCGTTTCGTTGCCACAGCAGCCCCAGATCGTTCCAGAGCGCGGCTTGCTCCCTGATGATAGGCGAAGGATCCATCGCGGCTTTTTGAACAAACTCTTGAAAGGTAGAAGCGACGGTCCGGGCATCGATCACCTGATGATCCCCGCCGCTCCTAATATTCTCGGCATAGCGGTGTAAAAGCGGGCCGCTGCGCTTAGCGACGTCCATGATTGCTTCAACAGCCCCCGGGCTGAGCATCTTCGCCGTCGCGGCGAAATCGTTCTTTGCCGCGCCGCCACTGCCTGGATTTCCTGATGTAACGTTTGCGGCTGGCTTGGTGTGCTGTTGCATCTGCACGCTCCACGTCGGCTTTCAGCTTGCGACTTTGCCTTCCAGTTCCCGCAGATGAGTGCGCGCCTCGGCTTCGCTCTCGAAAATGTGCGGTGCCAATGCACGCCGCTTGAATGCGTCACCTAATTTCGCGCGCAAGAAGCTGCTGGTCGTGTAGCGAGTCGCTCCGGAATAGAACCGGTCGGCAAGGTTCTGCACCATAGCCGAGTATTCGTCGATCATGTCCGGGTAGATTTGGAAATTGTCGTAATTGACAATGACGTGGACTTTCCGTTTCAGCGGCGAAAGCATGGTCTCAAACGCGCGGCGGATTCGTTCGATATCTTCCTGATTTCGCACCACGTGGCCTTCGAAATTGACGAAAAACAGATTTTGTTCAGGGTCATAAGTGAAGCGCTGCTCGAAAGGCATGCGTAGGAGATCATCGCGCAAACCCATGGGCTCAGGCGAAAATATTCGTCGATCCATGATTGCGGGATTGCGACGAACAATCGGCTTGAACTCCATCCGCCCTAGGATTTCACGCTCGATATCGATGCCGGGCGCGACCTCAATGAGTTCCAGGCCGTCCTTGGTGAGTTTGAATACGCAACGTTCCGTGACGTAGAGAACCGACTGGCCGCGCTTCATCGCGTAGTCGCCGGCGAAGGTCCGATGCTCGACCTCGCGGACGAATTTCGCCTTGTCGCCGTCTTTGACGATGCGCAAGCGACCGTCCTCGACTGCCAACTGAAGTCGGCCTGCCATGAACGTGCCGACGAACACCACTTTCTTTGCGTTCTGGCTGATGTTGATAAAACCGCCGGCTCCGGCGAGGCGCGCACCGAATTTGCTGACATTCAGATTGCCCTGCTGGTCTGCCTGCGCGAGGCCGAGGAAAGCCGCATCAAGGCCACCGCCATCGTAGAAATCGAACTGATAAGGCTGATCGATAACGGTCTGGGCGTTGACCGCGGCTCCGAAGTTGAGACCGCCAGCCGGAACGCCGCCTATAACGCCCGGCTCGGCCGTCAGCGTCATCAGATCGGCAATCTTTTCCTCGCTGGCGACGTTGGCAACGCCTTCAGGCATGCCGATGCCGAGGTTGACGACGCTGTTGGCGTTGAGTTCCAGCGCCGCCCGCCGCGCAATGATCTTGCGTTCGTTCAATTCCATCGGCGCGATCGCTCCTGGCCGCGCCCGGATCTCTCCGCTGAACGTGGGGTCGTACTGAACGGAAAATGTTTGCCAGTGGTGCTCCGGCCTGGCCACCACCACGCAGTCGACAAGTATGCCGGGTATCTTCACCTGCCTGGGGTTGAGCGAATTGCGCTCAGCGATGCGCTCCACCTGGACGATCACCAAGCCGCCTGAATTTCTGGCCGCCATCGCAATCGCGAGCACCTCAAGGGTCAGCGCCTCCTTTTCCATCGTGATGTTGCCGTCCGGATCGGCAGTGGTGCCACGGACGATGCCAACATTGATGGGAAACGTGCGATAGGAAAGAAACTCTTCACCGTCGACTTCGATCAGTCGGACGAGATCGGCCTTGGTGCTTTCGTTGATTTTTCCGCCGCCGTGTCGTGGGTCGACAAACGTTCCGAGCCCCACCCGCGTGATGTGGCAAGGTCGCTTTGCCGCGATGTCGCGAAACAGGTGCGAGATTACGCCTTGCGGGAAATTGTACGCTTCGATCTTGTTGTCAATCGCGAGCCGCTGAAGCTTGGGCACGAGCCCCCAGTGTCCACCGATCACACGCCGCACCAGCCCTTCATGACCAAGGTGATTGAGCCCTCGCTCCTTGCCGTCGCCTTGGCCCGCTGCATAGACCAGCGTCAAGTTCCGCGGCTTTTGTGAAGCAACAGAAACTTCCTCCGAGAGGTAGAACTGCTCCAAAGCCACGGCGATTTCTTCGGCAAAACCGATCCCCACGAACCCACCGGTCGCGATCGTATCGCCGTCGTGAATCAGGCGAACCGCTTCCTCGGCGCTGACAATCTTTCCGGTGTCCGGGGCGCGCAGCGGTGGTCTCGGTTTGCTGGTGTTCGTAACCATGTGCCTCCGCAACAGCGCTTTCTATCCACACGAAATTTCTCAGTAGATACCCGTCAGGTAGAAGAAGCCGATAACAAAGAACACCGCGGCCGTTTTGGTCACGGTGATGACGAAGATGTCTTTGTAGGCCTCCTTGTGGGTGAGGCCGGTCACCGCAAGCAGCGTGATGACCGCACCGTTGTGGGGCAACGTGTCCATGCCTCCACTTGCCATGGACGCGACGCGATGCAGAACCTCGAGCGGGATTTTCGCAGCTTCGGCTGCGGCGATGAACGTCTCTGACATCGCGGCAAGCGCAATACTCATGCCGCCTGACGCCGACCCGGTGATTCCGGCAAGCACCGTCACGCTGATGGCTTCATTGATGAGCGGATTCGGAATCGCTCTGAGGGCTTCTGAAACAACCACGAAGCCGGGCAGCAATGCGATCACGCCGCCGAAGCCGTATTCGGAAGCGGTATTGAGCGATGCGAGCAGGGAGCCTGCGATCGCCGCCTTGCTGCCGTCCGCGAACTTCGCGAGCACGGGCCGCCACGCGAACGCAAAAACTGTCAGAATTCCCAGTAGCAATGCACCTTCGACCGCCCAGATCGCTGCGACGCTGGAGATCTGGGTCACGATTGGCTTGCCCGTGCCTAGCGTGATCTCGTGCGTCGCCCCGTAAGCGCGCGGCACTGCAAATGTCAGGATGAAGTTTGCGACACCCACCACCACCAGAGGCAGCATTGCTATCCAGGGGTTTGGCAATTTCTCGGCTTCAAATGGCTCTGGCTCGTTTCGCAGGTTGGTGCCGTAGCCTTCGCCTCGCGCCTGCGCCGCGCGCCGGCGGTTCTCCAGATACCAAAGGCCGATCACCAGGATGAACAGCGCGCCGATTACGCCCAGCCAGGGGGCAGCCCAGGTTGTCGTCTTGAAGAAGGTCGTGGGAATGATGTTCTGGATCTGCGGCGAGCCCGGCAGAGAATCCATGGTGAAGGTAAAGGCGCCCAATGCAATTGTGCCAGGGATAAGCCGTTTGGGAATCGCGCTCTGGCGGAACATCTCGGCGGCAAACGGATATACCGCGAACACCACCACGAACAACGATACGCCGCCGTAGGTCAGGATCGCACAAACTACGACGATCGACAGGATTGCCCGCTCCCGGCCTAAAATTCCGATCACAGCGGAGACGATCGACTTCGAGAACCCGGACAGTTCGATCACCTTGCCGAACACGGCGCCGAGCATGAAAACGGGAAAATAGCTTTTTACGAAGCCGACCATTTTCTCCATGAAAACACTGGAGAACATGGGAGCGACCAGAAACGGATCGGTCAGCAGAACCGCGCCGAGTGCTGCGACTGGCGCAAACAGAATCACGCTGTAGCCCCGATAGGCCACGAACATCAGGAACGCCAAAGCGCCCAGTACAATAAGGAGATCCATCTCTCTCTCGCGTTTCCCCCGCTGTCAGCGTGGTCAAGCGCTGGCCGCGTTCACACCGGGGACGTAAAAATCTCCAATCGTTCGCGTTCAAGTTCCGCGATAATCTTAGCGTGATGGGCGACCGCTTCACCCAGCAAGTCGCGGATCGACACCACGGCCGTCACGCGGCCCTGATCGACCACCGGCAGATGCCGAATGCCGTGTCGATGCATCAGACTGAGGCACTCGGCAAAGGTCTGCGTTGGAGCCACGGTGATCACGTCTCGGACCATGATGTCGGACACCGGGGTTGTTTCCGGTGGTTTTCTGGCCAGGATGACGCGTCGCGCGCAATCGCGCTCGGACACGATGCCGACAAGCTTTGGCCCCTCCATGACGACGACGCAGCCGATGTCCTTGTCGGCCATGATTTGAAGCGCCTTCACGACGCTGTCCGCGGGCCCGACCGTCCAAAGTGCAGCTTGCCTTGACTGCAGAATCTGCTGCAGGGATCGGTGGGCCAGGATCTCTTCCGGCCGTCTGAGCGGAGTATCCATGTTATGAAGCTCCCGCCTGACCCGCCTTGCGCAGCGGACGCACCTTGCTTGAACTTGAACTTCCTTCCTCGCCACCAAACAGCTTGGCGATCTCAGTCAATCGTGTCTTGTCTTCCTCGGAGAGGGCACCTCGCGCGCTGAGTATCTGTCTGATGAGATCCAATGCCTTGGAGCGCGTCTCGGCGTCTGCCGGCAGCATAGCGGGAATGGCTCGCAGCGCCGCCTCCTGGTCGATCAGCAGCATATTGAACTGCTCGCGCACCAGCGCCTTGAAGTCCGAAAGCGGCATGTCGCCGTGCGCCTGGCGGATCCGGCGGGCCAACTCGAAGCCGCGCTCGTCAACGCCGGCGCGCGCCAAGCCCACGTAGATCAGCGCCCGGACGACGGCCTCACGCAGGCCGCCGACGGCCATCCTCGCCTTCAGCTCGCCGATCCGCTTCTCCAGAAGTTCGCGGTGTAGCGGATTCTTGGGCGCGCGCCGCAACGGTTTCGTCCCCGCGGGATCGATGCCCATCGCCGCCTGCAGCGCCGGCTGGCCGTAGATTGTCAGGAACATGCGCTCGGAGAGCGCCTCGGTCGCCTTCCGCCAGCCGTCGAGCGCCGCCACGATGTTTTGCGAGACGTTCTCCTGCATGGCGGCAAACGGATTGTCCGCGGCGACGGGTTTGCGGTCTTTCCGGACCTGCTCGGCGAGCGAGGCGACGGAGGCCATCATCGGATTTGCGTTGGAGAAGAACTCGTATTGCAGCCGCAATGGATGCATCCGCTGCATCCATTCCGCTGCCGGCGAATTGGCCATGGCGCGAACCCAGGGCTGGGCGAACGTGCGGTAAAGGCTCAGATTGATTTCCGAAACGCGAGCCGCCGTCGCAAAGCGCCGTTCGTCGGCCGCGTCGTTGCCGCCGAGCGCGCGGATGTCGTCGAGCGTCCTCGCCTCGCAGCGCATCACCCAATCGCCGGACACCAAATCCGGATTGGTGGTGTCGGCATTCTTGTTGTCGAACACGGCCTCGTACAGCCCGAGCGGGAGGGTGTCGATCAGGTCGATGTTGCTGGAGAACTCGCCGTGCTCCTTTTTTGCAACACCGCCGGATACGAAGATGCCCAGGTGCCCGACGGTCTCGTGGATGGTGTAGACGATGGTCTGTCCGCAGGACCGGATCTCGTCGACATCGTCGTACACGTCGAGGAGCCATCCCAGCGCCTGTTGCGGCGGCGTGACGTTGTCGCCCTTGGAGCAGAACAGCACGATCGGCGAGCGGATGTTGCGCAGATCGATCGAACGGCCGTCCGAGGTCTGAATCCGGCCAGCTGCGAGATTGTTGCCGATGAACAGCTCGTCGACGATAAACTGGATTTCCTCGGCATTGAGATTGACGTGACCGCCCCACCATCGCTCGAACTCCAGATAGCGCGGGGCTTCGGTGTCGACTTTGGAATAGACGTTGTACTGCTTGGTCCAGAGCGTGTTGGCGGGGTTCTGGTTCTCGAAGTTCTGCACCAGCCAGGCGCCGTCGAATTTGCCGTTGCCGAGATCGCTGGCCAGCGCGGTCAGCCAGCTGCCGCCGAGTAATCCGCCGCTGTAGCGCATGGGATTCTTGCCGTGCACGCCCGCCCAGTAGGACAGCGGCGATCCGGCGACGATGATCGGACCGAACAGCTCGGGACGCATCGCCGCCAGCATCATCACCGCCCATCCGGCCTGGCAGTTGCCGATCACGCATGGCTTGCCGTCGGCAGCAGCATGCAGCGCGATGACCTTTTCGAGGAACAACGCTTCGGCGCGGGCGATATCCTCGATGGTCTGGCCCGGCATGGGATCGGGCAGGAAGCCGACGAAATAGCAGGGATGGCCGGCTCTCAACGCGACACCGATTTCGCTGTCCGCCTTGAAGCCGCCGATGCCCGGGCCGTGCCCGGCGCGCGGGTCGATCACCACGAACGGCCGCCGTTTCGGGTCGACCTCGATGCCGGCAGGCGGGATGACGCGGGCCAGCGCGTAGTTGACCGGCCGCTCCAACGTCCTGCCGTCGAGCACGAGCTCCACCTTGTAATTGAGCACGTGCGGAGCCGGCTCGGCGAGATGCTCGCGGTACTGGTCGCCGCGCTGGCGCAGCACATCCCAGAACAGCACGCTGCGCTGAGCCGCATCGATCATGTATTCGGCCGCGGCCTGGGCCGCGCCAAATGGCTCTGTCGAGATATTGTTAGGACCCTTGGGCATAGGTTGTATTTTGAAAACACTCCACGCCTCCGGAATCATGCAGATTTCGGGGCCTGTGTTTTTGATGCAAATCAATGAATGACCTGAAGCGGACTTTCGAAAATGACCCGGAACGGACATTGCCTAACGTGCGCCAGATCCTTTCGGAGTGCTCCGTTTACCCGTTACGATGCGTTACGCTGAATTGTGGTCGGCTGTTGCCGACCTGCAGGCCCAAATCGACGCAGTTCTGGCACTTGCGGACCACGTGATCGAGTAAAGCGCAAATCAACCTGGCGGCCTGGATCGGACTTACGGTGCCCCGGTGGCCACGGCAGGATGGAATTGGGAGGTGCGTCATGATGCATACCGAAATAGCGTTCGCAAACGAGCGTGCGATTATCGCCAATATGTTGATCAATCTCCTGACCAACGTCCGGCTGACCTACCTTCCCGACCTCGAACCCGCAGACGCCCATGAGTTGCTGCTCACCGGGGCCCATGTTCTGATGGCTCAATTGGGGAGCCAGCCGGCAACGGCGGCCGAGATCAGCCGTGTGATCGGCCGCCCGCGCGACGTTGTCACGCAACGGCTGCGCGAGCTGATCGAGCGCGGTTACGTCGAGCATCACGGTAACCGGTATAAAATGACCACGAAATTCAACGTGCCGAACCTGCAGCGCCACATGCGAAGCAATATCAGTATTATTCAGGCGGCCGCCAAGCAGCTCGGCGTTGCGCATCCGTAGCCGCTCGCGCGACTGGGCCAACGCTCCTCGCCCGTGCCAGCGAGCTGATTGAGGAGGCCGATGTCCGTTGCTGGCACTGAGCCGACATCATGTTGAACGCCAGAAATGCCTGCTTTTGACCCGACTCCGATATTCCGATCGGATATTCACTGCCCAATAAGGCTCGGCATATTTGATCTTTATCAAATTGACCGTGGTCTTTTCGACTAGACTTTGCCATCAAGCAGGAGGTCGTGATGAGTGAAAAGCTTAAATCCGAAATGATTTCGCGCCGAGCGGCTTTTTCCCTTCTTGGCGGGGCGGCTGCGTTGACCCTTGTCGTGCCAGTGACGGTGATGACCGCAACGGATGCCGAGGCCCGCGTTGGTAATCCAGGATCGGCCGTGAGCATTGCTGGCGCGAATCGGCGTGATCGACGTCAGGACCGGCGCTACAAGAAGAAAAAGAAAAACTAGTTCCGTATCCGTCAAACAATCTGGGCAGGATGCTTGAAGGGCCACTGAAGAGTGGCCCTTTGAGTCATTGGGGACATCACCAGATCGCCTATTGTAGTTCATTTTCTTGCGGCGGGGCTGGGGTTTGTCCGCGTTTGGCACGAAACGGATACAAGCTCGGTTGTCGAGTTCGTCTGCTTTTGACCCAAGCGGACCTTGAACGATCGAGCGCAATTTCCCGGCCGTTGTCTCCCCAATGCCGAGCTATTCCGTTAGGATACCGCCTCCCCGGGGCAGACACATGCCAAAGCCCGATGATGATCGATCCGGCCGGGATCAATTGACGGCAACCTGGATCGAATTGACGATCCGGCTCGGGGCCCTCGGCCTCTTGTTGTACTTGTCTTTCGTCCTCCTTCGCCCATTCATCAGCATCGCGATCTGGAGCGTGATTCTGACGGTCGCGCTCTATCCCACATACGATTGGATGGTTGACCATTTGGGCGGACGACGGCGATTGGCGGCCGCCCTGCTTACCGGCCTTATTTTGTTGATTATCATCGGACCGGCGACGTGGCTTGCTTTGGGTCTGATCGACAGTTTCCGGACTTTGTCGGAGTTCGATCTGTCAGTCCTGGCGCCGCCGCCGCCGCCCGAAACGGTGAAAAGCTGGCCGCTTGTCGGCAATTCAATTTACCAGTTCTGGGATCTCGCTTCGACCAACCTCCAGGCGGCTTTGGCAAAGATCGCTCCCCAACTCAAGCCGCTCGGCAACACGATGCTTCACATCGCGGCGGAGGCGGGGACAGGTGCCATCAAGTTCTTCATTGCCATTTTTGTCGCGGGATTTCTGTTTTCGCCCGCACCTGCGCTGGTCGAGTCCATCAGGATGTTTTCACGCAGGCTCGCTTTGGGGCGCGGTGAAGAATTTGTCCAGCTCGCCGGAGCAACCATTCGAGCCGTGTCGCGTGGCGTGATCGGCATTTCGGCGCTTCAGGCGTTTCTTGCAGGTTTAGGGCTCATGGCCGCCGGAATCCCCGGCGCCAGTCTGATCACCTCCGCCGTCCTCGTTCTTGGGATCATCCAGATCGGCCCATCGATCATTCTTATTCCGGTGATCATTTGGGTTTGGTTTACGATGGAAACGACCAGCGCGTTGTTGTTCACCGCTTACATGATCCCGGTCAATCTGTTGGACAACATTCTGCGGCCGATCGTCATGGGACGAGGACTGAATACGCCGATGATAATCATTTTGATCGGAGTGATCGGCGGGACCATTTCCTACGGGATCAGCGGGCTCTTTCTGGGCCCCATAGTTCTGGCGGTAATCTGGGAGCTGTCGGTAGCCTGGGTCAGGGAGCACGAGAGCGCCTAGACGATCATTGAAGCGGACATGACGCCGCTCTATTCGATCACTCGTCCGCGCGGGTAAGCAGCGTCGGCTGGATAGTCAAGCCGCGCGACTCCGGAACAGATTCAAAATGCGTTCAAGCGCCACCTGCGGCGGCCCTAAAAGCGCTGCCCTGACCGTCGAACAGCTTCCAGGCTACTGCTTTGTTTTCTTCTTTTTCTTACTGCGCCGATCGTCACGTCGCTGCTGGCGGTTGTCGCGTCGCTCGTCACGCCGCTCCATCCCTTGCGTCTGTGCATCAGCGTTCGTCGCGGTTAATACCGTCGCCGGCACTGCGAGGGTCGCCGCCGCCGCTAGCCCTAAAAAAGAAACAGCCGCTCGGCGCGACATTCCTGGTGATTTGGTGTTTATACTCACAACAACCTCCCAAATAATCTTTTCCTCGCCTGCTCAAAACCTACAATCGACTAAAGCCACCTGCTTGAGTTTGATCCAAATCAATTCCATCAGCACAACTGCAAAGCGCTTTCCGCCTTCGAAAATCTAAGCATAATCAAGCGCTTCAAATGGGATTGAGGGGTCTGACACGCGTGATCCGCACAATCAAAAGGTCATTTGATTTGGATCAAGAGCCTGTTGCGGCCGATTCTATCAATGATGACGGGAGCATTTGTCATGGCTCTGGGAATTCAGGCGAAAGCATTCTTAGGAGTCTTGATCTTCATGGGATCGAGCCTGAATTCGGGGCCTGCGATCGCCCAGAAGTCCTCCAAACTGCGATCAGATCGAATTCAAACTTCTTATGTGCCGCCCAAGAATCCAGCTCATGAAAATCTATTCCGACAGCTGAAGGAGCGGCGAGTCCTCGAACAATTCAAGGGTTTTCTGAGCCCATTGCGCCTGCCGCGGCCGCTGCTGTTGAAGCTCGAAGGATGCGATGGAGAATCGAACGCCTGGTATGAAAATGACGCCATCACGGTTTGCTACGAATACATTCACGACATTCTGGAGAACGCGCCCAAGGAAACGACGCCAGCGGGCGTGACGCGAACGGACGCCATTGTCGGGCCCACACTCGAAGTGTTCCTTCATGAGGTCGGCCATGCCGTGTTTGACTATCTCTCCGTGCCTGTCTTGGGACGTGAGGAAGACGCAGCCGACCAGTTTGCCGCATACCTCCTCTTGCAGTTCGCCGAGAGCGATGCGCGGAGGCTCATGTTGGGAGTGGCTTACTCGTATAACATCGACATGTCTAAACCGAGCACGAAGAAAAACCCCTTCGCCGACGAGCACGGCCTTCCGGCACAGCGCTTCTATAACCTGCTGTGCATGGCATATGGGGCAGATCCAAAGCTATTCGCCGATCTCGTGGAAAAAGAATATCTGCCCAAAGAACGAGCCGAGGGATGCGACGGCGAGTATGGACAGGTTTCCATTGCGATGGAAAAGCTCATCCGGCCCTATATCGATCAAACGCGGGCGAAGCGGGTGAGAGCAATGCGATGGTTGAAATTTGATTTGCAGTGACCCGTTGGCGGTCGGGCGACGCAATCAATCGGAGGCGCTCCGCATCGTACGATTGTCATGTTTGGAGGGTCGCTCATGCATCTTCGCGTGCTGTTCGGTGCGTCGCTGTTGGGCGTATCGTTGGCCGGCGCGTATGGCCAACAACCGGGCTTTAACCTCGATGATGCGTCCGGGAAATTGCCGAAACATGTGCTGCCACACGCCTACAAAATTGAACTCGTTCCAGACCTTGCACATCTATCGATAGCGACCGGTGGGGAGCGTGTTAGCTTCAACGGCACCGTGCAAATCGACATCGAGGTGCGCCAACCGGTCAGGGCGATCGTCCTCAACGCCAACGACATTTCGTTCGCTCGTGCGACCATCGATGGCGCGGAAGGTAAGTTAGACGTCGACCAGCGCAATCAGACGGCGACGATTATCTCGTCACAGATGCTGAGTGTGGGCCGTCATACCCTGGCAATCGAGTATTCCGGAACGATTCTGGCGCATCAGGAAGGACTGTTCTATTCCAGCTATGACACGCCGGCAGGCCGGCGCTGGGTCCTTGCCACCGATCTTCAACCAAGCGGCGCGCGCCGCATCTTTCCAGGCTGGGATGAACCGGCATTCAAGGCGACCTTCAGCCTTTCCGTGGCTGTACCTGCAACCTTCCGTGCCATATCAAACATGCCCGTCATTCGCGAACAGGCAGACGGTGCAGCGCGCAAGATCGTAACCTTCGCGACTACACCGCGCATGTCCAGCTATCTGTTCGTGCTTGCAGCCGGAGAGTACGAGCGCATCGCCACCACCGTGGAGGGCGTCGATATCGGCGTCGCTCTTCCCAGCCATCAGGTTGCGCAAGGCCGCTATGCGCTCGGCGTGGCGGCTCGATCGCTCGCATATTTCAACGACTACTTTGGCATCAAGTACCCGCTGCCCAAGCTCGACCATGTTCTGGTACCCCGCAATTTCGAGGGCGCCATGGAGAATTGGGGTAGTGTCATCTATTCAGAAAGCGCCCTGCTTTTCGACGAAAACATCGGCTCCGCGGACGATCGCAAGGTCGTTCATGAATATGTCGTGCACGAAACGGCGCATCAGTGGTTTGGCAATCTGGTCACCATGGCGTGGTGGGACGACCTCTGGCTCAATGAAGGCTTTGCCTCCTGGATGGAGAAGAAACTCACCGATGAGTTCAACCCGTCCATGAAGGTCTGGGTGCGCACCCGTGCCGACAAGGAAAAAGCCATGGCCAAGGATGCGCTGCGCACCTCACATCCAGTGCAGCAGGTGATCGAAGACGAGTCGGAGGCGCTCGCTGCGTTTGATGACATCACCTATTTGAAGGGTCTGAGCCTGGTGCGCATGCTCGAAGCCTATATCGGCGAAGCGCCGTTCCGCGACGGCTTGCGGGACTACATCGCCAAGCACGCCTATTCGAACGCAACCAGCGCCGACCTGTGGGCAGCACTGGAAGCCGCGTCGAACAAGCCGATCGCCGATATTGCGCTCGGCTTCACCCGGCAGCCTGGAATTCCGCTGATCCACGTATCCACAAAATGTTTGGGCGACAAGCTCACGGTGACACTCAAGCAGAATCGCTACGTACTCAATGATCCTTACGCAGCGCGCCAGTTCTGGCGGGTGCCAGTCGCAGTCGGCCGTCCCGGCGATGACAGGGCATCGCAAATGGAATTGGTTGACGATGCACCCAGGACGTTGACATTCGAAGGTTGCGACCGGCCGATCAAGGCCAACTTCGGTGACGTTGGCTATTATCGCGTGCGTTACGACGAGGATGGCCTAAAGGCGTTGGGGGCGGCCTTTCATCATTTGCAAGCAGCTGATCGGGTCAGCTTGATGGCGGACGCATGGGCGATGGTGCTGGCTGGGCTCAACACTCCAGCCGCCTATCTCGATCTGACGACACGGCTGTCCAATGAGACTGAACTGGCAGTCTGGGACAGTGTCATCGAGAACCTGCGATTCATCGATGAACAATACGGTCGCTCGTCTGCAAGGGAGGGCTTTCGCGATTATGCGCGCAGCCTGCTGAAGACTGCGTTCAACCGTTTGGGATGGCAGCCGCGGCCCGACGAAGAGATTGAGTCCGTACTGTTGCGCAATCGACTGATTGCGGCGCTCGGGGCGTTTGGCGATCCAGAGGTGACGGTGGAAGCCCGCCGCAGGTTCGCCATGCTCATGCGCGACCGCGCGGCTGTGCCTGTCGCGCTGCGCGAGCCAATTGCCAAGGTCGTAGCCTATTCAGCCGATCGGCAAATCTACGAGGACCTGCTCCATCTGGCTCATGAGCAGGAGAGCGACCAGGAGCGCATGATCTACTTTCTTGCACTTGCTGGCACTCGCAACGCAGAACTCATCGAGCAGACAGTTCGGATAGCGCGCAGCGACAAGAAACTGCCACCGGCGCAGACCCTGCAGTTTCTCGAGCAGGCTGCTAGGGAGAGCGGTGATCCGGACCGCGTCTGGCGTTTGGTGCTTGCTCATCAGTATGAGATCCTCAATCGGCTGAGCGGGCGGCAGCGGCAGCAGGCGTTATCTCGTGTCGCGCGCGCATCAAATAGCCCGGCGGTGGCGTTCGAATTGAGGTGGGCGGATGTGACGCGCAACAATCGAGGGATGCGCCGATTTGCCGACGAGGCAGCCGAGGAGATTGAGTTGAAAGCCGATCTCAAGCCGACGCTGGTGTCGGCTGTGCAGCAATGGATCGGTGCTCAACGAAACCGTTGAAGCTCAGTGCGGTGGATGTGTGCGGGACCTACGTTGAAGAGAAACTGCATGTCGCGTTTGATCGAGCAAGCTCTCAAGCTAACGTTTCGAACGCAACGCATGATCTGGCGAGAGCACGCAGCAGTCTACGGTACTGCAATTTTGCAAACCTACAAAATGCCCGAAGCATCCCGCCTAAACCGCCTCTTGCATTGCGCTGCGCTCTGGATAATTGCGACCGTGTCATTGGTAGCAAGCGCGAAAGCCCAGGATGCTGAACCAAGGGCATACACGAACACGCCTGTCGGGCTCAATTTCCTGATTGCAGGCTACGTGTACTCTCAAGGGAAGACTGCTTTTGATCCGTCTTTGTCAATCGTGGATGCCAAATTTCACATGCATACCGGGGCCTTGGCATATGTCCGATCTCTCGATGTGGGCGGTAAGTCCGCCAAGTTCGATGTGATCATGCCCTATTCGTCCTTCTCCGCGAATGCCCTCGTGGACGGCCAGCCCAGAACGCGCGAGATGTCGGGCCTAGGCGACCCGCGATTTCGCTTTTCGATAAACTTGTTCGGGGCTCCTGCACTTTCAGTGAAGGAGTTTGCGAACTACCAGCAGGACCTCATTGTCGGAGCGAGCGTGCAGGTGTCAGTTCCGCTGGGGCAGTACGACAACAGCAAATTGCTCAACCTCGGTAACAACCGTTGGTCGTTCAGACCCGAGCTGGGCCTTTCAAAGGCGTGGGGACCGTGGACGGTGGAGTTCGCTGCCAGCGCTATATTTTTCACGGACAACACCGATTTCTTTGTTGGCAGCACATTCGCGCAGGAGCCTATTTACTTGCTGCGGGGGCACATCATGTACAATTTTCAATCCGGCGCAT
This sequence comes from uncultured Alphaproteobacteria bacterium, assembly GCA_963787955.1. Lineage (GTDB taxonomy): Bacteria > Pseudomonadota > Alphaproteobacteria > Rhizobiales > Xanthobacteraceae > Z2-YC6860. The sequence continues at coordinate 70,859 of CAWBFG010000026.1, forward strand.
GGGTGTCGTTGGACGGTAGCTACTTTACCGGCGGCCGAACCACCGTGAATGGTATGAGAGGGGATAACGAGCAAGCGAATACGCGTGCGGGCTTGACCCTTGCGCTGCCGGTGGATCGCTACCATTCCGTGAAGCTCAATGCCAGCACTGGCATATCGACCCGCACCGGAAGTGAGTTTAGCATCGTTGCAGTGGCGTGGCAGTATCGTTGGGGCGCCGGATATTGAGAACACGGTTGTCAATTGTACCAGTCGAGACGCGGATGTCGGCTTTGGGTTGCTGGCTCAACCGGTCGATGCAACACATCGCGGCATGCCGCAAACTAGCGCCGAAACCTCTTGATCACATCAACAAACAGGTGCGGTCCCAGCCTCGGACTATTCGATCGTCGTCGCGGAATTTGACCTAGGTCAATCCGCACGGAGGCGTGGGCTGCTGGTATGCTAGATCGTGCAGCATCTAAGAGGATGAGTAAGCCTAGCCTTCCTGTAACCCTGAACACTCATTTACTGGACGCGGGTGTGATGGCGGGAAATGTCTCGGGTATCATGGACGACGCGTGGGTTTTCGGTCGCGGGTGCGGATGCCGCTTTTCGGCTACCTCGCGGTGGTGACGCCGTGCCTCGTTGCTCCGTTTTTTATCGTCGCCGCAGCTTACGGGCTAAAAGGTTTGATGCTTCAGCCGTAGCAGAACTGCCGTCGGCAACCCCATCGGGACCTTACTGAGGTGCTTCCAGTCCAAAGAGCGAAGCGAGATTTCATGAGTTGGAACCATTGGTACCGATTTAGCAGCTACCTCAGATCGTCGCTGTGGGTGGTGCCTTTCATAGCAATCCCGCTTGAACTCGCGCTGACCCGCGTGTTGCACCCTCTGGATGGGTGGCTCGGATGGACCCTGCTCGGCTACCCGATGGCGGGGGCGCAGGCGCTGCTGCAAACCATCATTACAGCAACGATGACGTTTTCTGTCTTCACCTTCGCCTCCATGCTTGTCGCGGTTCAGGTCGCGAGCGGACAGCTCACGCCGCGGATCATCGCTACAACTCTCCTTCGCGACGGGACGGTGAAATACATCGTCGGCCTGTTTGTCTTCACGCTATTCTTTTCGGTAAGCGCTTTGAACCAAATGCATAAGGAGGTGCACCAACTGGTTGTTTTCGTAGCAGCTGTTCTTGGAATCCTGTGCTTCGCTGCGTTTCTCTATCTGATCGACTATGCGGCGCGATTGTTGCGCCCAGTTAGCATCCTCGGACGCATAGGTGACGGCGGCATTGCCGTCATCGACCATGTCTATCCTGGCCCCAGCATTGGTGCTGCGCCGGCCGCGCTCCCAAGCGACAGCCTAAGCACGCCGGCCCGCAGTGTTCAGCACGGGCAGTCATCGGGGATCGTCCTCGCCGTCAACGTCAAGGTGCTCATTGCAGCGGCGGAAAAGTCCGGCGGCGTGATTGAGTTCGTGCCTCAAGTCGGAGACTTTGTCGCGTCAGGGGATCCCCTCTTCGACCTGTATGGCGGCGCAGCATCGGTGAATGACGATGTGCTGCTGGGAACCGTCATACTTGGTTCGGAGCGCACGATGGAGCAGGATCCAACGTTTGCTTTTCGCATCGCCGTTGACATTGCGCTGCGCGCGCTTTCGCTGGCAATCAATGACCCGACAACCGCTGTGCTGGCGATCGACCAGCTCCATCGACTGCTCCGCCGGGTCGGACAACGGCACCTGCGTACGGATCATATCTTCGATCGGACGGAGCAATTGCGGGTGGTCTTCAAAACACCGGATTGGGAGGACTTCGTCCATCTCGCATTTACCGAGATCCGATGCTACGGATCTGGCAATCTGCAGATCGTTCGTCGTATGCGGGCAATGATCGAAAACCTTCTCCGAACATTGCCGGGGCATCGGCACGCTTCCTTGCAGCAGCAACTCAGTTTGCTTGATCGAGAAATTGAAGCGAAATTCAAGTATCCCGAAGAGTTGGCGCTGGCGCGCATATCTGACTCGCAGGGTTTAGGAGGGCGCTCGGACTACTGACGCTTGAGATTGGGCGTTCCTCCTGAGCGCCGATGAGGTGATCGAATGAATGGCAAGATCTCCGTTTCTGGCACCACCGGGCTCATATGAAGACCGTCGAGATCACTTATCGCTATAGCGCACAGGATACGCGGCCTCGGCCAGCGGATTCGGATGCAGCGCAGCGGCGTCTCGAAGCAGGAAACCAGGCTTTCGCAGCCCTGCTCGACGGACTGGCGGATGATAGCGGCGCCACCCAACGCGTTATCGATGTCGACCTACAAGATCTCGGGGTGATGGAGGGCAAGAATCGAGGCCCGAGGCAGCGTCCGTTCGCTGCGGTTCTCGGATGCTCTGATGCGCGTGTCCCGATCGAGCTCATCTTTAATGAAGGTCCGAATGACTTGTTCGTCATTCGGGTCGCCGGCAATGGGCTTGGCAGCGAAGTTCTTGGCAGCCTCAAGTATGCAGTCGAGCATCTGGGCGGCAGCATGAAGATCGTCGCTGTGCTTGGTCATAGCGGCTGTGGCGCGGTGTCATCTGCCGTCGATGTATTCCTAGCGCCGGATCGCTACCTGGCTCTTACGAGCAGCCATTCGCTTCGTAGTATTCTCGACCGCTTGCTTGTCGTCGTTCAAGCATCAGCGAAGCGAATGCAGGAAATCTTTGGGGCGGAGATCACGCGTCTTGCCGGATATCGCGCGGCGCTCATTGAAACGTCGATCGTCCTGAATGCCGCGCTTGCGGCTCATACGCTGCAGAAAGAATTGGGAAGCAGCGGTGCGGACGAAATTCGAGCGGTGTACGGAGTTTATCTGCTGGAAACCCGCCAGGTCTGGGCGCCGCGCCGCGGCACCGCCGTGTGGACCGGCCTTGCCGATCCGCCGAGAGACCAAGCCGATTTTGTCGAACTCGGCAACGCGATTCTCCATTCAGACCGGATTGCATCGCTTCTGAAAGCTGACTGATTGCGCTGCGCGCCAACGCTGGACATCATCACCGCGCCTTGATTCCTCCCCGCGGCGCAACACTTTTCGGCAGATCGCCAAGGCGTGATCTAAGGCGCGGCAGCGCAAAATCCAGGAAGGCGCGCAGTTTGACCGGCATGAAGCGGTTGGGCGAGTACACGAAGCTGAGGGGTAGCGGCGGCGGCTGAAAATCCTGCAGCAACGGTGTGAGTTCTCCGGATTTGATCGACTCGGCGACGTAATATGAAAACGCCTCGGCGATCCCGATGCCCGCGCGGGCGGCATCGCACGCCGATTCAATATTGCTGACGATGAGCCGCGAATGCACGGGCACGGCATATTCGATCTGGTCTTGGTTGAACCTCCACATGGTTGGCGACTGGATCGGCGCATAGCTGATCAAGTCGTGTGTGGAGAGATCATCTGGCGTTTTTGGCGTGCCGCGAGATTTCAGATAGGCAGGGCTGGCGCACACCACGCGGACGGTTTCCCCGATCCGTACTGCGATCAGGCCGCTGTCGGCGAGATTCCCGATGCGAAGCGCGACATCGACGTGCTCTTCCAGAAGATTGACCGCCCGATCCTGCAAGTTGAGCTGAACGTCCACTTCCGGAAACGCCGCCAGGAACTCCGCCAGAACCGGCTGTAGATAATAACGGCCAAGAGCAACGGGGGTCGACACGCTCAGGTCGCCGCGCGGCGTCGTGTACTCGCCGGAGGCTGCGCGCTCGGCTTCGGCCACGTCGGCGAGAATCCGCTTCGCGGCGGCGATGTAGGAGCGCCCCGCGTCCGTCGGGACGAGCGCACGGCTCGAGCGATTGAACAGCTTGGTCTGCAGGTGTGCTTCGAGCTCGGACACCTTCCGGCTCACGGTTGCGAGTGGCGCTTTCTGCTGCCGCGCCGCAGCCGACAGGCTGCCGGCCTCGGCAACCGCCAACACCAGCGACATGGCTTCGAGACGGTCCATCGGACATTTCCAGTTTTTGGAAGGATATATCTCGATTTTGCCAGATACCCAGCATTTTCGGAAGGGTCTATTTCTGCGGTGAAGCAACGGACACGGCCAACCCACAGGAGACCGACATGACCTCGATCCAAGCCAAAGGCATCGCCCTCATCACCGGCGCGTCGGCAGGCATCGGCGCGATCTACGCCGATCGTCTGGCGAAACGGGGCCACGACCTCATTCTGGTCGCCCGCAACAAGGCGCGGCTTGCGTCCCTGGCACGCCGGATCGGCAACGACACCGGCCGGAAGGTGGAAACTGTCGAAGCCGATCTCACGTCCCCGGCCGACCTGAAGCGCGTTGAGGACATCCTGCGGACCAACGCCGGCGTTTCCATGCTGGTCAACAACGCGGGCGTCGGCGCCACCGCCCCGCTGCTCGCCTCCGACGTCGATAAGATGGAAGACATGATCAGTCTGAACGTCACCGCGCTGACGCGCCTGACCTATGCGGCGGTCCCCGGATTTGTCGTCCGCGGCAGCGGCACGATCATCAACCTTGCGTCGGCCGTCGCGATCGCGCCGGAGCTGCTGAACGGCGTCTATGGCGCCACCAAAGCCTTCGTGCTCGCGCTGACGCAAACTCTGGTTCACGAGCTCGCCGACAAGGGCGTCCGCGCGCAGGCGGTTCTGCCTGGCGCCACGGCCACCGAGTTCTGGGACATCGCCGGCACGCCGGTTCACCAGCTGCCGGCGCAGATCGTGATGTCGGCCGACGACCTGGTCGACGCCGCTCTGGCGGGCCTCGACCTCGGCGAGACCGTGACCATCCCGTCGCTGGCTAACAAGGCGGAATGGGATCAGTATGACGCGGCGCGTCGCGCCATGTCGGGCAAGCTTTCGAGCGCCATCCCGGCCCCTCGCTACAACATGCGTCAACACGAACGGCTGAGCGCCTAGTCGCGCACGCCTTTCGCATCAGACCTTTGGAATCGGGAGAGAACCATGAACACCACCGAAGCCATCAACCAGGATCGCCGCCGGCTTTTGAGCACGGCCGCGGCGAGCATCGCCGTCGCGACTGCCGCGAGCCTGCTGCCGTCACAACTGATCGCCGCGTCCGCGGGCGATGCCATCCGTCCCTTCCGTGTTCACGTGCCGGAGGAGCAGCTCGTCGATCTCCGCCGGCGCATCGCTGCGACCCGCTGGCCGGACAAGGAGACCGTCGACGACGGATCGCAAGGGCCACAACTCAAGAAGTTTCAGGAGATCGTTCGGTACTGGGGCACGGACTACGACTGGCGGAAGGTGGAGGCCCGGCTGAACGCGCTGCCCATGTTCATCACCGAGATCGATGGGGTCGACATTCACTTCATTCACGTGAAGTCGCGCCACGCGAATGCCCTGCCGCTCATCATCACTCACGGCTGGCCCGGTTCAATCATCGAGCAACTGAAGGTCATCGAGCCGCTGACCAATCCGACGGCCCACGGCGGCCAAGCGGAGGATGCATTCCACCTCGTGATCCCGTCGATGCCCGGTTATGGCTTCTCCGGCCGTCCGAAGGACAAGGGCTGGAATCCAGATCGCATCGCCCGCGCCTGGGCGGAGCTGGCGAAGCGTCTCGGGTACACCCGCTACGTCGCCCAGGGCGGCGACTGGGGCGCCCCCGTCTCGAGTGCGATGGCGCGGCAGGCAGCGCCAGGATTGCTCGGCATCCACATCAACTTGCCGGCGACAGTGCCGTCCGACGTGGCTGCGGTGCTTGCCGGCGGCGGGCCCGCGCCAGCGGGACTCTCGGACAAGGAACGCGCGGCGTTCAATTCGCTCGACACGTTCTATAAGAAGTACCGCGCCTACGGCGCCATCATGGGCACGCGGCCGCAGACGATCGGCTACGCCCTGACGGACTCGCCGGTCGGGCTCGCGGCCTGGATCTACGACTACAACAACGGTGAACCTGCACGCCTGCTCCACAGAGACGACGTGCTGGATGACATCACGCTGTACTGGCTGACGAACACCGCGACCTCGGCCGCCCGCCTGTACTGGGAAACCGCCGGCCAAAGCGTTGTTCTCGCGGCCGCGCAAAAGACCAGCGAGATCTCACTCCCGGTCGCCATCTCGGTATTTCCGGAAGAGGTCTATCGAGCCCCGGAGACATGGGCCCGGCGCGCGTACCGCAACCTCGTCTACTTCAACGAGCTCAACAAGGGCGGACACTTCGCCGCCTGGGAACAACCGGAGCTCTTCGCGGCGGAGCTCCGGGCCGCCTTCAAATCACTTCGGCCGGCACGCTGACCAGGAACCAGATGAAGGACACGTATCATGTCACAGCGGATGAACCACAATGCGGTCGCGCCGGCGGGGATGAAGGCGCTCGGCGCCGTGTACGGATATGTTCGTCAATCGGGGCTCCCCTCCCGCCTTGTCGATCTGGTGTATCTGCGCGTCTCCCAGATCAACGGGTGCGCCTATTGCATCGACGCACATTCGCGCGACCTCCTCAAGGCCGGACGAACACCTCGTCCTCCTCGCCGCATGGCCCGAGGCTGGCAAAATCTTCGACGAGCAGGAAAAGGCGGCGCTCGCGTGGGCGGAAGTCGTAACCCGCCTCGGCGAGCGGGGTGTCCCGGACAGCGCGTACGACGCAGCGGCCGCGGCATTTGACGAGAAGCAACTCGCCGACCTGACGATCGCGATCGGCCTGATGAACGCCTACAACCGAATGGCGATCAGTTTCCGTGCAACGCCCATGGCTGTCGCCGCGGTGCTCGGCAAATGAGCGCCCGGGTGTGTGTTGCCGACGCGGGTGCCTCGCTTCTGGCGCTGCCGACCTCGCAGCGCCCGAGGCGGCTACGGTTTCGCGCGCACCGCGTCCGACAGGTTGGTTCGCAATTTCACCAGTTCCTCTCGGAGCCGTCGAAAGTCCGCTGCGCCAAGCCCGGTCGCATTGAGAAGCTCGCTGCGAGAGAGAGCGACCTTCTCGCGCACGCTACGGCCCTGCGGGGTCAGGCGCAATCGCACCTCCCGTTCGTCCTCCGGATTGCGTTGCCGCGTCAGGTGTCCCATGGACTCCATCCGCTTGAGCAGTGGAGTCAGCGTGCTCGAGTTCGAGAAACAGCTTGTCGCCGAGACCGCTGACGGTCTGATCGTCCTGGTCGTACAGCGCGACCAGCACGATGTATTGCGGGTAGGTCAGCCCCAGCTTGTCGAGCACAGGCTTGTAGACGCGGTTGAAGGCCAGGTTCGCCGAATAGGTCGCGAAGCACAGGAAATCGTCGAGCTTGGGGACCGCGTCCAAGTCGACGGGCAGTTTTTGCTTTGCCAACGCCATAAGCCCCTCCAAAGGCGGGAGAATCGCCCGCCCATCAGACAACACACAAATAGTTGATAAGCGATATAATAGCAAGCGATTGACATTCAAGCCCAGATACGCGAATACTTATCACACGATCTAATCGCTTGAAAATAAACCCTGAGGCAAAAGGAGAGTCCCGCATGAAAATGCATCGAATGATCGCGGTGGCGGCGCTGCTCGCAACAACCACTTTGCCTCTGCACGCAGGGCAGTCTGACGAAGCGCGCTTGGGGAATATGGGGCGCACCCATCTCATGAAAGAAGACCTGAGCGTCCCGGGACGCGAGGTCATTCAGGTGCGCGTTGACATTCCTCCGGGCGTGGTCGCTGCCAGGCATAACCACCCGGGCGAAGAACTCGTCTACGTCATCGAAGGCGAGCTCGAATATCGGCTCGACGGCCGGCCGCCAGTGACCGTCAAAGCCGGCGAGGTTCTTTTCATCCCGTACGGAACGCACCACGAGGTGAAGAACGTCGGCAACACCAACGCGGTCGAGCTCGCCACCTACATCACCGAAAAAGGCAAGCCACTTGTCGCGCTCGGCAAGTGAAACCGCAAGCAACACCAACGAACGTGCATCACGAATTTCAACCACTCAAAACCTGAGGAGATAGAAATGACCGTTCAAGTACGCAATGCCGCTATTCAGACAGTGAATGCGCGGCCAGTCGACATGAAGCTTGAAGTCATCGTCATCCCCGTTTCGGATATCGATCGCGCCAAGCAGTTTTACAGCAAGCTTGGCTGGCGGCTCGACGCCGAGTTCGCCTCCGGTGACGACTTCCGTATCATGCAGTTCACGCCGCCGGGCTCCGGCGCCTCGGTGATCTTCGGCAAGAACGTCACTGCGGCGGCGCCCGGCTCCGCTCAGGGCCTGTACCTGGTCGTCTCCGACGTCGAAGCCGCCCGCAAGGAGCTGCTCGACCGCGGCGTGGCGGTCAGTGAGGTGTTCCACCACGAAGGCGACGTGCGCACCGGTCCGGACGAGCCCTATCTGTTCGGCACTGTCCGGGTCAGCGGCCCGGATCCTCAGCGCCGCACCTACCAGTCGTATGTCTCGTTCAGCGATCCGGACGGCAACGGCTGGCTGTTGCAGGAGGTCACCGCGCGGCTTCCGGGGCGCGTGGACCCGAACCAGACGACGTTCGCTTCGGTGGCCGACCTCGCATCCGCCTTCCGCCGTGCGGAGACCGCGCATGGCGAGCACGAGAAGCGGACCGGCGTGCGCGATGCGAACTGGGCGGACTGGTACGCCGAATACATGGTGGCCGAGCAGGCCGGCACGGAGCTGCCGCAATAAGTCCGCGACGATGTCACGGTCACCGAGGGCGGACCTCGGTGACCGTGGACCCCTGATCTTCCAAATCCGAATGCAGAGCCAAGGCCATGAGCAACCGCATCCTCGTCTTTTACGGTTCCTATCGTTCCGACCGGATGGGCATCCGGCTCGCTCAGTACGTGGTCGAGCGGCTACGGCGCCGGGGCGACGACGTCGAACTGATCGACGCCAAGGCGATCAACCTCCCGATGCTCGACCGCATGTACAAGGAGTATCCGAAAGGCCAGGCGCCCGAGGCCCTTGAACAGCTCGCAAGCAAGATCCGCGACGCCGACGGGTTCGTGTTCGTCACCGGTGAATACAATTGGGGCGTCCAACCGGGACTAAAGAACCTCACCGACCATTTCCTTGAGGAGTGGTTCTGGCGGCCCGCCGCGATCGTGAGCTATTCGGCCGGCCGTTTGTCCGGTGCGCGGGCGGCGACCGCCTGGCACGGCACGCTCTCCGAGATGGGGATGGTGGTGATTTCGAGCACGATCGGTGTCGGTCCGATTGGGCAGACCTTGTCGGCTGAAGGCGAACCCGTTGGCGAGAGCGGCCAGGCGCTTGAACGCGCGTTTCCGCGCTTTGCCGACGATCTCATGTGGTGGGTGGAAGCGGCGAAAGCGCAGCGGCAGCGCAAGGCGCCGCCGTATTGACCGCGAGAAATACCGGAACGACATTGCGAAGCTGATCTGGCAGATTGCTTCGCCAAAATGGAGCTTCGACGATGCGACGTTCGCGCGCAGCGCGGCGGCGTTCGACAACCCGGACCACGTCGCCATCGTCATTCACAATTACCGCTGGCGGCTTGGCTTGGCGGAAGGGGAGGCGAAGTATGACGAGCTGGAGAAGCGGCTGGCTGCGGGTCCGACCATCGGCGTGCCCACCATCACGCTCGAGAGCGATGCCAACGGCGCACCGCATCCGGATCCCAGCTCCTACGCAAAGAAGTTCACGGGCCGCTATGCGCACCGGCATATCGAGGGCGGCATCGGGCACAACCTGCCTCAGGAAGACCCGAAGGCCTTCGTCCAGGCGATCATCGACGTCGCTCAGGCGTGAGGCGGACACAAACAACAAGAAAGGGGTTTTACTCGGCAGACCGCTTGGCTGGGCTAGCCTGCGTGTTCAACTCAGTCAGCGCAAATTTTCTATCAGGATGTAGGTGCTCAGAAGGAGTACCCATATCGGCAGGACAACGATGCACCAACCAACATAGTAGCTGCCAAGGAGCAGAAACAGCGCCAGCACAAACCCGGTAACCGCTAGCCAGCGTGGCGCGATCCTGGTGTAAAGTATCACCGTGGATGTTGAGACCATGAATACAACGGCCATCTTGATGGCGTAGACATTCACGACGATGTAGGTCAACGCGCGCGAAAAGCGGAAGGTCGCGGAATTTATCAATTCGTGCGGCGCGGATGAACCGGCAATCAGAATAACCGCGCCGAGGACCGCTGCTGCGGCAAAAAGCATTGCGAGGAACAGCAGCCCACTTCCAAAAAATACCGTAGCAAAAAAATGATCTTCCTGTTGTCCGAGGCGGTCACGCAGGACTCCGATAAACCACAGAAAGGCAACACCGGCAAACGGAACGATATTCAATGCCACCGCTGCCATCTTGAGGTCGGTTGCCAGCCATGCTCCCGGCTCAAGAGGATCGGACGGGACAGCGCTTCGAAAGAGCCAAAACATCGTGAGCAAGAGAACCGAAAAGACGATGCCGGCAATGGCCGCGGCCTTCGGCGTTCTCAGATTTGCACCCGTCAGCACAGATTCTTGCGGCATCGGAAACCTCGCGTTAAAGGCGTCTACCGGGTCGAGTGGCCGCCCAAACCTTGTGAGCAGTGAGGACGCGCAAGCCGACGCGCTCGCACACCGGCGCGTCCTTGGACTTGCGGAACACCAGGCTGTGGTGCGCGCGCTCCTCCAGCGCGCGCAGATACAGCGCGTCCGGATCGCGCGCCGCGGCGATCAGTCCCACCACGTCGCAGCAGAATTCCAGCATGCGGTCGAGGTCGCGCGCGGTCATCACTGCATGGCTGGCGCGCGTGGTGTTGAACGGCGGGGAGAGATTGGCCTCGATCATACGGAAAGCGTAGTTCATTTTCTCGCGGCGCGGCTAGGGCTTAGAGAAAAAGTTCCATCGGAGCCACCGCCGGCAAAATGGGATCCAGCTCGACGTCCTGCAAGCGGGCGACGTGCGCGATTTCGAACCGGCGTTTGTCGCCTTGGTTTAGCGCCGAGTTGGCGCGCTTGTGATCGGCTCCGATGCAATTTTCAACAGCCAAAGCCAGCAACGCCGGTGGCCTCATGAGCTACGGCGGTAGCATCATCGATCAGTATCGCCAAGTCGGCGTCTATGCGGGGCGGATTCTCCAAGACGTAAAGCCCAGCGATCTGCCGGTCCAGCAGGCGACCAAGGTCGGACTGATCATCAACCTCAAGACCGCCAAGGCGCTCAGCATCACATTCCCGCTTGCGCTGCTCGGGCGCGCCGCCCGAAGTGATCGAATAGCTCGTGCAGCGTCTGGGTAAGCCCCTTCGAATCGGCGGCGTTAGATACTACGATCCGCCGTGATTTGGGGCAGGCGTTATGAGCACGCGCCCTTGAAGTCATAGGGGCGGAATGTCACCAGATCGGCGCAAGCACGTTCGCCGCGATGTCAATTATCGCTGCTGGATTGGCGGGACAGGCGTCGCGCAATTGATCAAGGCGCGCGTGCGCAACATTTCGGAAGGGGGCGCCAAGGTGGTCTGCCCGGTTCAGAACGAAATTCCGGACACAGTCGATCTGTACATGACGCAGGACGGCAAGATTTGCCGCCGCTGCAAAGTGGTCTGGCGCTCGGAAGACGCCATGGGGCTTATGTTTGTGACCCAACCGTCCCGCCACAGGATGCTGGAAATATAAGCACCCCGGTCGGAAGCCTTGAGCGGCGGTGCCTGGAGCCAGAAGAAATCAGGCCGAGTCATTTCGGCTCGCTCCATCCTCCGCTCATTCCCGTGCAAGCGGGAATCCAGGGCCAAAATGCATCGTCTTCAATTGTGGTCCTGGGTCCCCGCTTGCGTGGGGACGAGCAGGAGAGAGCCGTTTCAACTCAATCGCTTCGTGTTCTAGTTTGACTTCGACAATGGCCCGCCCAACAACGCTGCCTCGAATGCGCTGGCGATCGCCGGCCGGCTCTTGCCGGCGGCGAGTGCGTCGCCGATCACGACGACCTTCTGCTCGGGCCTGGCCAGCACCTTGAGCGCCTCGCCGGTCGCCTTGCGGGCGCGGTGATAGAACCAATCGCGCACTGCCTCGTTCTTGAAAATCTGTGCGATGCCGGGCCAGCGCGTCACGCCCCAGTCGAGCATCAGCCTGGCCAGCGGGCCAAGGCCGAAGCGATATTTCGCACCGCTCGCGATCACGATGCGGTCGAACGGCACCAGCACGTCGGGGGACTTGGCAACGTCGGTGTTGAACCGGAACGTCACGCCCTTGCGTGTGCAGGCGCCGACCTGTGCCGCGATGTAGCGGTCGAACGAGCTTTCGACCGCGTCGACCTCCTGGAACAGCGGCGCCTTGCCGGCGTAGCGGAACGCGCCGCCGGGCGCAGTGGCGCGCTCGAACACGGTGACGGTGTTGCCGTCAGCGACCAGCGACGCGTAGGTGAGGCCCGCCGGTCCGGCGCCGATCACCGCGATGCGTTCGCCCGATGGCGGTTTTCCCCCGACGAATTCGGTCTCGCGGCCGGCGCGGCCGTTGACGACGCAGCGCAGCTGCGCGCCGCCGCGCATCTCGTTGACGCAGGTGTTGCAGGCGAGGCAGCGCCGCGCCGGCTCGCCGCGGCGCAGCTTCTCCACCCATTCCGGCTCGGCGATCGAGGTGCGGCCCAGCGCGATGAAGTCGGCCTTGCCGGTCTCGATCGCTTCCGCCGCGACCTCCGGATCGCCCAGCCGGCCGACCGCGATCACCGGGATCGACACTTCTTTCTTCACCGCCGCCGCATAGGCGAGAAACGTTGCGTCCGGATAGTTCATCGGCGGGATCATGCGCGCCGCCGAGGGCAGGGAGCGGTAGTGGCCGGCCGCGATGTGCAGCGCGTCGGCGCCGGCTTGCGCCGCCCACAGCGCAACCTGCTTGCCGTCCGGGTATTGCAGCCCTTCCGGGAAATAGTCGTCAACCGACAGCCGGTAGATCACCGGGATCTTCACTGCGGCCTTGCAGGCGCGCAGCACCTCGAGGCCAATCCGCGCGCGGTTTTCCAGATTGCCGCCGTATTGGTCGGTGCGGCGGTTCTCGAACGGTGTGAGGAATTGCGAGATCAGGTAGCCGTGCGCGGCGTGGATTTCGACCACGTCGAAGCCGGCTTTCTCGGCGCGCGCGGCCGCCGCGGCGAACGCTTGGACGGTGTTGTGGATGTCGACCAGCGTCATGGCGCGCGGCACGATGGTCTGGTTGGTGACCTCGTAGACCGGGTGCGGGATCGCCGACGGCGCGACCGGTGTCTCGCCGCAGATGTCGAACCGGGTGTGGCCGCCGCCGTGGCCGAGCTGGATCGAGCACTTGCCGCCGCCGCGATGGATCTCATCGGCCAGGCGGGAGAGGCCGGGCAGGAACTGGTCGTCGTAGATGCCGAGCTCGCGGACGCGATGCCGGCCGGCGCGCTCCGGCGAGGCCATCTCCACGGTGACGAGGCCGACGCCGCCGCGCACCCGCGCCATGTAATAGTTGATGGTGTCGTCGGTGACGCGACCTTCTTTGTCGGCGAGCCGCGTCGTCATCGGCGGCATGACGATGCGGTTGCGGATCTCGACCGATCCGATCCGCGCCGGCGTCAGCAGGATGTTCATGCGACCTCAGACCCCGCGGACCTCGCCGCCGTCCATGTCGATGGTGGTGCCGTGCAGCCAGCGGCCTTGTGGCGAAGCCATGAAGGCGATCAGGCCGGCGATGTCTTCGACCAGGCCGAACCGGGTGATGTTGAACTGCTTGAGCATGTCGGTGCGCACCGCGGCCTCGGTTTCGCCGGCCTGCACACGGGTGCGGATACGCCGCCACAGCCGCTCGGTCTCGACGCGGCCGGGATTGATGGCGTTGACCTGCACGCCTTCCTTCTTGCCGACGTCGGCCAGCGCCTTGCTCCAAGCCACACACGCGGCGTTGACCGAAGAGCCGATGCCGAACTCGGCCTCCGGCTCCTTGCCAGCGATGCCGGCGATGGTGACGACCGAGCCCTTGCTGGCGACGAGCAGCGGCCAGGCCTCGCGGGCGAGGCGGACGTGGGCGAAGAACTTCAGCTCGAAGCCGTCCTTCCAGTCGGCGTCAGTCAGTTCGCGAAAGTCGCCGCGCTTGGTCGCGCCGGCGTTGTTCACCAGGATGTCGAGCTTGCCGAAATGTTTCTTCAGGTCGGCGACCAGCGCGGCAGGGGCCTTGGGGTCAGCGAGGTCGAGCGTCGAGATCTGCGCCTTGCGGCCGCGCTTGACGATGCTGGCCGCGACCTCTTTCAAAGCCGCTTCGTCGCGCCCGGTCAACATCATGTCGCAGCCTTCGGCGGCGAGGCCCTCCGCGATGGCGGCGCCGATGCCGCGGCTCGATCCGGTGACGAGGGCGACCTTGCCGGTCAGGCTCAATTCCATGACGCAACTCCACGCTCCAAAGGCCGCTGAAGCTATTGAATTGAGGTAGGGGGCGCAATCGGCGTCAGGGCTTGTGCTCCTCGAGCTCGACCAGCGCACCGAGGAAGTCCGCCGGGTGGATGAAAGCGATGGGATCGCCGGCGACGTTGCGGCCCTTGCCGTCGCCCAGCACGCGCACGCCCTTGCCGGCGAGCGCGCTGACCGCCCCGGCGACGCTGTCGACCGCGAGGCTGAAATGGTGAATGCCGCCTTTCGGGTTGCGTTCCAGGAATTTCGCCACCGGTGAATCCGGCCGCGACGGCTCCATCAGCTCGATCTTCGTGCCGGGCAGTTCGACATAGGCGAGACGAACGCCTTGTTCGGCGTTGACCTTGCGCTCGCCGGTCTTGAGCCCGTAGCGCTCGGCGAGAACCTTTGCTGCAGCTTCAATGTCTGGCACCACGATCGATACGTGGGCAAGGCCGGTAATCATGGCTCCCTCAGATGATCTTGTCGTGACGCAATTTCGCGATCGCCGTCGCATCGCGGCCGAGCTCCGCAAGCACCTCGTCCGTGTGCTGGCCCAGCGTCGGCGGCGCGCGGCGCACCGCGCATGCGGTGTCGGAAAACTTGAACGGGATGCCCATTATCTTGAGCGCGCCGATGGTCGGATGTTCCACCGTTTCGACCATGCTGCGCGCCTGCGTGTGCGGATCGGCAAGTGCACCCGCGACCGAATTGATCTTGCCGCAAGGCACGCCAGCGGACTTCAACTTGGCGAGCCAGTTGTCGGCCTTGTCGTTCTTGAGTGCATCCTCGATCAGGGCGTCTATCATCGCGCGGTTCTCGACGCGGGCGCGGTTCTTGGCGAAGCGCTCATCCTTGGCCCACTCGGGATGGCCGAGCAACTCGGCGGTGCGGGCGAACTGATTGTCGTTGCCGACCGCCAGCGCCATCATCCCGTCGGCGGCCTGATAGGTGGTGTACGGCACGATGCTGGGGTGACCGTTGCCGAACCGCCCACCGCCCTTGCCGGAAACAAGAACGTTCGATGCGACGTTGACAAGCATGGCCAACGAAGATTCGTAGAGCGATACCTCGACCTTCTGGCCCTTGCCGGTGCGCGCCCTGGCGTTGAGCGCGGCTAGGATCGAGTTACAAGCCAGCATTCCGGTGCAGACGTCGACAATCGCGACACCATACTTGGTCGGACCGCCGTCCTCAGGGCCGCAGATGCTCATCAGGCCGGACTCGGCCTGAAGGATGAAGTCGTAGCCGGGCAGGGCGGCCTTCGGCCCGCTCGAGCCGTAGCCGGTGATCGAGCAGCGAACCAGCCGCGGCGCGTTCTGGTCGAACCACGCGTCGGTGAAACCCCATTTGTCGAGCGTGCCGAGCTTGAAGTTGTCGACCAGCACGTCGGCCTTGGCGATCAGGTCGCGCAGCACCTGCTGTCCGGCCGGCGCCGCCATGTTGAGCGTGATGGAGCGCTTGTTGCGGTTGACGCCGAGGAAATACGCCGCCTCGCCCGCCGCGAACGGCGGGCCCCAGCCGCGGGTATCGTCGCCCGTGCCGGGTGGCTCGACCTTGATGACCTCGGCGCCCATGTCGCCAAGCATCATGCTGCAGAGCGGTCCGGCCAGGATGCGCGTGAGATCGACCACGTGTGTCCCGGCCATCGGGCCGGTGGCGGACGCGGTCATTGTGCGACCTTTTTCCGCATCGACGGCGGCGCGTTGAGATCGCGGGCGCAGCCGTCGAGATAGGTGTCCAGCTCGCGCTTGTTGCGCATACGGAACTTGTTGAAGTCCGGCTGGCGGCCCTTGAGGAATGCGTTCATGCCTTCAAGGCTTTCCTCCGAGCCCCAGACGTGGGCGAGCAATTCCATGCCGTGCTGCCACGAGCCGTAGAGCGCGTCGGATTCCGCGTTGAGGCTCTTCTTGGTCATGCGGATGGTCTGCGGGCTGTGACCTTTGATGGTCTCGCACCACTTGAGCGTTTCGGCCAGCAGGTCCTTCTTCTTGACGCACTTGTTGATCAGGCCGACCTGCTCGGCCTCCTTGCCGGAGAAGCGCCGCGCGCAGAAGATCATCTCGCGGGCGAGGCGCTCGCCGATGATGCGCGGCAGGTACTGCGTCGCGCCGACGGTCGGGCAGGCGCCGACCTTGGCGCCGGTCTGGCCCAGCATCGCATCCTCGGACGCGATCACCAGGTCGCACCACAACGCCAGCTCGTGGCCGCCGCCCATGCACCAGCCGTGCACCATGGCGATCACCGGGATCGGCACGCCGCGGATCGCCATGGCGAGGCCCTGCATGCGATCGTTCCACATCGCGCCGTTGATCCAGTTCAGCCGCTTCATGGCGTAGAAGTCGCCACCGGCGGAAAACGCCTTGTCGCCCGCACCCGTGAACACGATGCAGGCGATGGACGGGTCCTCGCGGGTCGCTTTCACGGCGTCGATCATCTCGTCGAGCGACTGCTCACGGAACGCGTTCATCACCCGCGGCCGGTTGATGGTGATCCAGGCCACCTGGTCCTTCACCTCGTAGAGGATGTCGGTGTAATTGCGCGTAACGACTTTGCTCGGCTTCTTAGCCGCGGATTTCTTCGCCACGTTTCACTCCTTGGTGGTCAAGAATTATTCGCTGATCTTGAGATCAACGTCCTTCACGAGCTGCCGATGCAGTTCAAGCTGCTCGCGGACGAATATGCCGAACTCCGCCGGACGGCTGGCAGTCGGCTCGATGCCCTGGGCGCGCAACGCCGCGATCACCTCGGGTGCGGTCACGGCGGCGGCGACGGTGTCGCTGAGCTTCGCCACGATCGCTGGCGGCGTCTTGGCCGGCGCCATCAGGCCGAACCAGCCGACCGCCTTGTAACGCGGCATGCCGGCTTCGGCTGTGGTCGAGACGTCGGGCAGGGCGAGCGAGCGTCGGTCGCCGCTCACCGCCAGGGCGCGCACCTGGCCGGATTCGACAAACGGCACCATGCCGGCGATCGGGCTGAAGAAATATTGCGTGTCGCCCGCGATGGTCGCGGTCATCGCGGGGCCGCCGCCGCGGAACGGCACGTGCACGGTGACGTCCTGGATGCCGGCCACGGCGTTGAACATCGCCACTGCAAAGTGGCTGGTCGATCCCGGTCCGCCGGAAGCGTAGTTGAGCTTGCCGGGGCTCGCCCGGGCGAGCGCAATTAGGTCGCCGAGGCTCTTGGCCGGTAGCTTTGGATTGACCACCAGCAGGTTCTGCACCATCGCAAGCAGCGAGATCGGCTCGAAATCGGCGATCGGATGGTAGCTGAGCTTGCTGGAAACGACCGGCGCGAACGAGTGCGTCGACACCGAGCCCGCAAGCAGCGTGTAGCCGTCAGGCGCCGCGCGCGCGACCGCCTCGGCGCCGATTTTGCCGCCGGCGCCGCCGCGGTTGTCCACCACGACGGTCTGGCCGAGCAGCATCGACATCCGCGCCGCGATGATGCGCACGATGGTGTCGTTGGCGCCGCCGGCCGGATTGGGCGAGATCAGGCGGATCGGCCGCTCCGGATAGGTGTCGCCGGCCGCGGGCTGCGCCAACAGCGCAACACCCAGCAATAGAAAAGTTCCAGCCCACCGGCTCATTCGGTACTCACACTCGCCCGCGCTTTTCGGCATCATAGGCGGGCCACGTTCGCAGGAGCAAGCAATGCAGGACCTCATACCGCGCGCCGAGAAGGTGGCGCGGTTGCTCAAGGAGCGCAAGGAAACCATCACGGTCGCGGAATCATCGACCGGCGGCCTGATCAGCGCGGCGCTGTTGGCGCTGCCCGGCGCGTCGGCGTACTTCCTCGGCGGCGCCGTGGTCTATACGCAGACCGCGCGCAAGGCGCTGCTGGATGTCGCCGAACTGCCGGACGGTATGCGCGCGTCGACGGAGCCCTACGCGCTGCACGCAGCCCGGATTGCCCGCGAGCGCTTCGGCGCAAGCTGGGCGCTGGCCGAGACCGGTGCCAGCGGCCCGACCGGCAACCGCTACGGCGACGCGCCGGGTCACACCTGCATCGCGGTGGTCGGCAAGGTCGAGCGGGCGATGACGCGCGAGACCGGCATGATCGACCGCGTGACCAACATGTACGCATTCTCCGAGGCGGCGCTGGATTTCCTGATAGCGGCGCTGAGTGAGAAGTAGCGGAAGGCGCCGCTGAATCAATCCAGCTGAATGTTTCCAGCTCGCGCCACCGCGGACCACTTGTCGGCCTCCGCCTTGATGAAGGCCACGGATTGCGCGCCGTCGAGCATGAACGTCTCGTTGCCGATCTTGGTCATGCCGGCCTGATATTGCGGAGAGGCGAGTGCTTCTTTCAGCGCTTGGGTCAGCCGCTCGATCACGGCGGGCGGCGTGGCGGCCGGCGCGGCGAGACCGAACCACGAGGCGGAGGTCACTCCTGGAAATCCCAGCTCGGCGAAGGTCGGCACGTCAGGGAGCCGCGGTGAACGGGCCGTCCAGGCCATCGCCAGCGCCCTGATCCTGCCGGAGCGGATATGCTCGGCAGTTGTGCTCAGATCGCTTATGAACACCTCGATATCACCGGCGAGCAGACCGAGTATCGCCGGCCCGCCGCCGCGATAGGGAATGTGTCGCAGGTCGGCGCCGGTCTCGCGCTTGACCAGTTCGCCAGCGAGATGAATGGCGCCGCCGATCCCTGACGAGCCATACCGCAGCGTGTCGGGCTGCGCTTTGCTGAACCGGACGAGATCGGCAAGTGTTTGCACGGGAAGGGAGGCGCGCACCACCAGCACGTGCGGCGTGTAGCAGACGAGGCCGATCAGTTTTAGGTCCTTGTGCGCGTCGAAACGCAGGTTCTTCAGCACCGCCGGGTTGATGGCAAGCGTCGAACTCGAGGCGAACAGCAACGTGTAGCCATCGGGCGAAGAACGTATTGCGGCTTCGGTACCGACCACGGCCGAGCCGCCGGGGCGATTGTCGACCAGCACGTTCTGGCCGAGCACTTCGGCGAACGCAGGCGCGAACACGCGCGCCGCGGTGTCGGCGGGCCCGCCAGGCGCCAACGCCACGATCAGCCGGACCGGCTTTTCTGGATAGGGAGCGGCGAACGCGGCCGCCGGCGCCGCGACGCCCAGTAGAGCCAGGATGTTTCGGCGCGTCAGTCCTGCAATCATGCGACACCCTTGTGCGCGGCGACCGGTAGCGATGCCAGCGCTCGAAATGCTACACAGCGATACACAGTCGCGGCAACCTTTGAGCGGCGGCCAACAGGGAGTGAACAATGTCCGGAGCGCAAACCCAGGAAGCCACCCAGGCACTCGCCGCCTTCGTCGCCGGGCTCAAATACCAGGACCTCCCGGAGCGCGTGCGTGAGCACACCAAGAACGTGCTGCTGGATACGTTGGCCTGCGCGGTGGCCGGCCATCAGGGCGAAGAGACCGAACAAGTCCATGCGCTCGCCTCGGCGCTCGCGGAATCGCGCGAGTCGAGCGTAATCGGTGGCGACCGGCAGTCGCTTGCGGGTTCGACGCTGCTCAACGGCTATCTGATCACCGCCGTCACCATGTGCGACATCCATCGCTCCACGCTGACCCACGTCACGCCGGAGGTGGTGCCGCCGGCGCTGGCGATTGCCGAGCGCGATGGACTCTCAGGCCGCGATCTGTTGCTCGCGCTGGCGATCGGCTTCGAGGTGACAACCCGGATCGGGGTCGGTGCCGATTACCCGGTGATGCGTGCCAAGGGCTGGCACGGCCCTGGCGTGCTCGGCCCGTTCGGAGGGGCTGCCGCGGTAGGCCGCTTGCGCAACCTCGACGCCGAAACGATGGCGAAGGCGTTCGGTCTGGCCGGCAGCCAGTCGGCCGGCACGTTCGCGGCCTGGGGCACGCCGACGGTGAAATTCCACCAATGCCGCGGTGCGTTGTCCGGCCTGATGGCAGCGCTGTTGGCCGAACAGAAGTTCCTGGCGACGAAAGAGTTCCTCACCCACAAGGATGGCGGGCTCTACAGCACCTATGCCGCCGGTGGAAAGCCGGAGACGGTGATCGCAGACCTCGGCCAGCGCTGGGAAATGGAGCAGATCGCGCTGCGGCTGTGGCCATCAGCGTCGTCAACGCAGGGCATGAACACCGCGCTGTTCGACGTGATCGAGAAGCACAAGGTCGATCCCGACAAGGTCAAGAAGCTTCGGGTCGGGCTGAACAAGACCGTAGCCGAGATGCACGGCGGGCTGGCGCGCTACAAGGCCAAGTTCGACGCACTGATCTCGGCGCACTACACCGCCGCCGCGATCCTGCACGATCAGGTGCTGACGTTGGCGCAGTACGAGCCGGCGCGCTACGACGATCCGAAGCTGCGCAAGGCGTCGGCCGAGCAGGTCGAGGTCTACGCCGATCCTTCGTTGACCGGTGTGCAGGCGGTGGTGGAATTCCAGATGGCTGACGGCTCGAAGCTGACGGCGCGCTGCACGCATCCGCGCGGCTCGTACGAGAACCCGCTGTCCCGCGCACAGATCGAGGGCAAGTTCCGCACCTATGCCAACGGCGTGCTGCCCGATGCAGCGATCGACGAGGTGATCGCTGCCGTCAATCGTCTCGAAGACTGCGCTTCGGTGCGCCGGATGATGGAATTGCTGCGCCGGCCGGCGCGGGCCAAGGAGCGTGCCGCCTGACATCGACTGCGAGGGACATGATGCGAAGGTTCGGACTGGCGTTCGGAGTGGTGGTCGCCGCGCTGGGCGGTACGCCGTCGCCTGCGCAGCAATTTCCGTCCAAGGCCGATCACCATGGTGGTGCCCTACGCGCCGGGCGGCAACGTCGATGTCAGCACGCGCATCCTGCAGGCGGGGATCGGTAACGCGCTCGGCCAATCGATCGTGATCGAAAACCGGCCCGGCGCGAGCGGCACGCTGGCGGGCGACTACGTGGCGCGCTCGGCGCCGGACGGGCACACGCTATTCGTTGGCTCGAACGGCCCGATCATGCTCGGGCCGATGACCATGCAGAAGCCGCCGTACCAGTGGGCGGCGGTGTTTGCGCCGGTCAGCACGCTGGCGGTCGCCACCAACATGCTGCTGGTGCGTCCGAAGCTGCCGGTGAACTCGGTCGCGGAGCTGGTCGAATACGCCAGGAAAAATCCGGGCAAGCTGACGCTCGCCACCAGCGAGCGTCGCCAGTATCAACCATTTTATGGGCGAATTGCTCAAGTTGCGCGCGGGCATCAGTTGGGCCGAGGTGCACTACCGCGGCAACGCCCCGGCGGTGAATGATCTCGTCGCCGGCCATGTCGACATCGGGCTGCAGCAGTTGGTCGATTCGATGCAGCATATCAAGGCCGGCAAGCTCAGCGCGCTGGCCGTGCTCGGTCCGCAGCCGCGTGCCGGCATTGCCGGATGTTCCGACGATCGCGGAGGCCGGTTATCCGGAAGTGCAGGGCATCACGTTCAACGGCGTGTTTGCGCCCAAGGCGAACGCCGCAGCCGGTGATCGAGCGGCTGAGCGACACCGTATCCGCATGGCGCTGCGCAAGCAGACGGTGATCGATCAGCTGGGTTCGCTCGGCTCCGAAGCGCGTGGCTCGACGCCGGACGAAGTTCGGCGGATTTCTGGAGCGCGAGACCGCCAAATGGAGCGACGTGATGAAGCAGCACCAACATCAAGCCGGGGGCCGAGTGAACACGACCACGACCGAGCGTCCATTCTCGCCGCGGATCGACCGCAACTATTCCAAACCCAAGCTGACGTTGCCGCCCGGCGCGTGCGACTGTCATTTCCATTTCATCGGCCCGCAGAAGCAGTTCACGCTCAAGCCGAATCACGTGTTCAGCCATCTCGAGTTCGAGGACACGCCGATCGAGGACTGGCTGACCATGCAGGACGCGCTCGGACTGCAGCGCGGGTCTGCATGTGCTCTCGATGATGTACGAGCACAATTACGAGATCGCGCTGCATGCCCAGAGCCGGCTGGGCGATCGCATCCGCTCGGTGATCGTGCCATGGCCGCATATCACCGACGGCGAACTCGACATCCTCACCAAGGCCGGCGTGGTCGGCTATCGTATCACCTGGCGGCTCACCAAGACGATCGACCAGAAAATGGTGGCGCGCACCACCGAGCGCGGCTGGTCGATGCACTATCTGCACCGCGCCGACGAACACGAGATGGATGCCTGGAAGCCGCACATCCTGAAGACGCCGGGCAATTTCGTGCTGGAGCACATGGGCGGCGTCGATCACGTCGAAGGGGATCGACGGAGAGGGCTTCAAGTTCATGCTGGCCTGCCTCGACACCGGACGCTGCTGGGTGAAGCTGTCACCGCGCATCTCCAAGCAGGACAACTTCCCGTTCTCCGACACCGATCCACTGGTGAAGAAGCTGGTGCAGCACGCGCCGAACCGGTTGCTGTGGGGTTCGGACTGGCCGCACCCGCAGTACTTCAAGCCGATGCCGAACGACGTCGCTCTGCTCGATCAGATGCTGGACTGGGTGCCGGACGAGAAAACGCGAAAGATGATTTTCGTCGACAATCCGGCGGAGATTTTCGGGTTTGCGAAGATTTAGCGGCGATCCATCCGCCGTCATGCCCGGCCTTGTGCCGGGCATCCACGTCTTGGCCCCGGAAAGAAAGGCGTGGATGGCCGGGACCTAGGCGAGCGAAGCGACGCCATCCATCGGACGGCTATGCCCGGCCATGACGATGGCGGGAGCCCGTCAATTCCCGAACTTCAACTGCGCCTTTGCAATGACGTCGCTTCCACAGCGCCGTATCAGTCTCGATGCGCTTGGCCGATTGCTGCGGCGTCAGGCCGACCGGATTGGTGAACATGCTGCGCAGCTTGTCCTTGGCGTCGGTGTTGAGCACGACCTGGCGCAATTCAGCGGTCAGCTTGTCGACGATCGGCTGCGGCGTGCCGGCCGGCAGAGAAGAAGCCGTTCCAGTTGGTGATGTCGATGTCGATGCCGACCTCCTTCAGCGTCGGCACGTCGGGCAGGTCGGGCGAGCGCGTCGAGGTCGTCACCGCCAGCGCGCGGAGTCTTGCCGGCCTTGACCTGATTAACGATGCCGGGCGGCGTGAAGAACGCCATCGACGCCTCGCCGGACATCAGCGCGACCGAGCCTTCGTTCGCGCTTTTGAAGGTGATCGCGACCGCAGGCGTGCCGGTGCGCAGCTTGAACAGCTCGGCCGGCAGCGTGAAGCCGGGCGCGGTCGTCGCGTAGTTCGACTTGTCGGGATTGCTCTTCGCCCACGCGATCAACTCCTTCGCCGATTTCGCCGGATGGTTTGGCGGCACCAGCAGGATCAGCGGCATTTCGATCGCGATGGTGAGCGGGATGAAGCTCTTGGGCGGATCGTAGTTCACCTTGTAGATCAGCGGGCTGATCGCCATTTCGCTGCCGCCGGCGATCAGCAGGGTGTAGCCGTCGGCCGGCTGCGTGGCGACGAACTCGGTGCCGAGCCGCGCGCCGGCGCCCGGCTTGTTCTCGATCACGACCGGCTGGCCGAGCCGCTCGCCGAGCTTTTCGCCGATCACGCGCGCCACCACGTCGGTGCCGCCGCCGGCGGAGTAGGGGACGATGATTTTGATGAAGCGGTTGGGATAGCCGGCAGCGGGGCCGGATTTGCGCCGTGGCCGACAGCGCGGCCGCCAGCATCGATGCAAGCGCGAGACCAAGCCCGCCCAGCCGAAGACCCTCTCATGACGTTCTCCCCGCCGCACTTCTTGCCGGTCGCGTCACGATCGTCCCGCGTCCGGTCGTCGGTTGTCTAGGTGACTGCCAGTTTCAGTCGGCGATCACCGCGATGGCGTTGATCTCGATCAGATAATCCGGCGACGTCATCTTGACGATTTCGACCATGGTCGAGGCCGGCGGCGGCGACTTGAAATACTCGCGGCGCACTTTGTGGATCTTCTCGAAGTGCTCCATGTTGCGCACGTAGACGTCGACCCGGCAGATGTCGTCCATGGTGCCGCCGGCGGCTTCGACCGCCGCCTTGACGTTCTCGCACACTTGCTTGGTCTGCGCCTCGATGTCGCCGATGCCGGCGATGGTGCCGTCGGGCCGCCGCGAGGTCATGCCGGAGATGAAGACGAGGCGGCCGCGCGCCTCGATCATGGTCGCCTGCGAGAAATGGCCGTTCGGCTTGCTGATCTTGTCGGATTGAATTTGCTTCCTTGGCATGTGTTCCTCTTGGTTTTTCAGTTGCGTGTGGTCCGGGCGCAAAACCGGTGCCCACTATTGCTGGCCGCAGCTAGTGCGCGTCGCGCTCGTCGGCGTACCACGACGGCTTCTCCGGATAGTGCGGGCCGTCATAGACCTCGACCACCACCGTATCTTCGTGCGCGATCGCCGGGCCGTGCACGTTGCCTTTCGGATTGCAGTAGAAGCTGCCGGCGGTGAGCGTCACGCCCGTCGCGGTGTATTCGTATTTGCCGCTCAGGCAGAACATGAACTGGTTCGACGAGTGGTAATGCGGCGAGCGGGATGCCGGCGCCCTTGGCGAACCGGATCAGCGCGATCGACGCGCCGGTCTCTTCGTTGCGCCACAGCATCTTCTCGGAAATGCCCTTCAGCGACTTCTCGCGCCACGGCACCTTGTCGGTGTCGACCAGCAGCTCCTGCAAGATTGGGCATTTCCTTCGGCAATTGCGCCATGGCGTCCTCGTTGTTGTTCGTTGAAATTCGATCAATGCTTGATGAGCAGCGAGCCGAAGCCATCGATCTTATCGTCGATGCCGTTCTGCCGCAGCGCCCACCAGTAGATGCAGGTGTTGATCGCGAGCACCGGCTTGTCGAGCCAGAACTCGGCGATGCCGGCAAGCCGCGCCATCGCCAGATTGGTGCCGACCTGCACGATGGCGTCGACGTCCGGCCCGTTGACCTCGTTGATGGCGTCGCGAAGCTCGCGCTCGGAGACATGGGCGTACTGCACCGGGCTGGTGCCGCGCAGGCCCTTGAGCTTGACGATCTCGAAGCCGCAGTCGGTGAAGAACCGCCGCACCTGCGTGTCGCCCGGCGGCATGTAGGGCGTGATGACGGCGATGCGCTTGGCGCCATAGCGCTTGAGCGCCTCCTGCGAGGCGTCAGAGCCCATCGCCACCTTGACGCCGGCGCGCTGCTCGACCCGCTCCTTGAGCTTGATGCTGCCTTCGAGCCCGTCCCAGAACGTCTCCGACGACATCCCCATGATCAGGTAGTCCGGCTCGCAGGTCATCACCTGGTCGACGGTGTTCATCATCTCCTTGCGGATGTTGTCCATCAGCACGTTGAAGTCGTGGTCGTTGCGGATCGGATCGTTGGGAATCAGGATGCGACCGAAGTGATTGGTGACGCCGCGCGGCCGCATGGCGTCGAACTCCGGCTGCACCGCGGTGTTGGTCGAGGGGGCGATGACCGCAAATTTCCGGCGGAATCCAAGCGAGTCGGTCATGCGGGTGTCTTCGCCATTTGCAATTCTCCCCTGACGGCGCGCATCGACCATAGCGCGGACTGTTGCGAGCGGCTACAATTCGTGCGAGCGAGCGCCGCTGCGGCAATGGCGCCCGGCGGGATCGGTCTCACCCGCGGATTTCACGCTAAGCCTGGGAGGTCTGGAATGCCCAAGTCGCTCAACGCCTCGTTGATCGCCGCCACCGTTTATCGCGCTCGCGCCGCTTGCCGCCCAGGCTCAGGGCCAGCAGCCCGCCATTGCCGGAGGGCGAGGGTAAGCAACTGGTCGATGGCATTTGCGTCTCGTGCCACCAGCACAACATGATCACCAACAGCATCCGGCTATACGCGCGACCACTGGAAAGAACTGATCGGCACGATGATCGACATGTCGGCCAACGACGATATGCAGCGACAAGACTCACCGCAGTACCTCGCGACAACATTTCCCGCCGAACACGCGCCGCGCGCCCAAGCTGGTTTCCGGCCCCGTGCAGATCAGTTGAAGGAATGGGCGGACGCCGACAGCTCGGCCAACGCTCGCGCGATCCGGTGCAGGCTCCGGACGGGTTGCATCTGGTGGGCCGGGCAATTCGGCAACATGATGGGCCGCCTCAATCCGGCGACCGGCGAGATGAAGGAGTATCCGCTGCCGAACAACGCCTTGCCGCACACTGTCGAGATCGACGCCAAGGGCAACGCCTGGTACACAGGCAACAAGAACGGAACGGTCGGCTATCTCGATCCCAAGACCGAGAAGATTCAAGGTCTTCAAGATGCCGGATCCCAATGCGAAGGATCCGCACACGATGGTGTTCGACAAGGAGGGCATCGATCTGGTTCACGCTGCAGAACAGCAACATGGTCGGCCGGCTCGATCCGGAGAGCGGCGACATCAAGCTTGTCACGCTCAAGCACGCCGAACTCAAAGCCGTATGGCATCAAGATCGACGCCGACGGCAATCCCTGGTTCTCCTGCAACGGCAGCCCGTGTCTCTACAAGATCAATCCGGCGAACATGGAGCTGACCGAGGTCAAGCTTGCCGCTCGAAGGCACCACGGTGCGGCGTCTCGACATCGCGGCGGACGGGATGATCTGGTACGTCAACTCGGGTCTCGGAAGGCTCGGCCGCTACGATCCGAAGACCGGCGAGATCAAGGAATGGCCGTCGCCGAGCGGACCGAAGTCGCATCCCTATGCGATCGTCGTGGTCGACGGCATCGTCTGGTACAACGAGTCGGGCATGCGGCCCGATCCGCTGGTGCGCTTCGATCCCAAGACCGAGACATTCCAGAGCTGGGCGATTCCGTCGGGCAATATCTACGCGGGCATCATCCGGCACATGCGGGCGGCGCGCAAGGACGGCAGCCTGCTGATCCACCAGAGCAGCACCAACCGCATCATGCAGGTGCGGGTGGAGCGCCGCGCCGCGAGCCGCTAACCGCTTCGCAACGTCATGGAAATGCCGGGCCTTTGCGGCCCGGCATTTCCTTTTCAACGGACATGCAAGGTGGAGCAAGTCGATTGACTACATCAGCCAATTAGGTAATTATCTTAGTTAATTTCACGAGGCCCGCCATGGCCGTCGCGCGTCCCAAGGAACCGGTTCCGGCGCAGCACGATCGCGCCGCAAGCGCCGCGCTGCCGCTCAGCGTGACGCGTCCCGAAATCCTGATCGATGGCTCGGACCGCGAGTTCCGCCGCCTCATTCATCGCATGCTGATCGGCGCGGCGCGGGTCGAGGTCGTGCGCGAAGTCATCGCCGCGCGCATCGGCGTCAGCGGCACGCAATACACCATGCTGATGTCGGTGCTGCACCTGCAGGGCCCCGGTGGGATTTCGATCAGCGCGCTCGCGGACTATCTGGAAGTGACCGGGCCGCACGTCACCGGCGTTGTCGGCAAGCTTGTGACGCGCGGCTTTCTCCGCAAGGCGGTCAATCCCAAGGACCGGCGCGGCGTGCTGGTGCGCCTTACGCCGATGGGCCGCAAGCGCCTGTTGCAGGTGTTCGATTTCATTTCAAGCGTCAACGATCGGCTGTTCGAAGGCGTCGGCCGCGAGGAGTACCGGGCGATCGCCAGCTTCAATGCCCGGTTCATCCGCAACACCCAGGCGACGCTTGACTGGATCGACCGTCAGGGCGGTGGGCGAGGGCGGTCAAAACTGATCGAGTTCTGAGAAGGAGGCGGAGTCATGCTGCGTACCGGCAAGGAGCATCTGGAAACGCTACGCGACGGCCGCGTCGTCTATATCGGCGGCGAACGGGTCGACGATGTGACGCTGCCATCCCGCGTTCCGCGAGGCCGCCAACACCGTGGCCGCGATCTATGACATGAAGGTCGATCCGGCGAACCGCGACACCATGAGCTACGAGGAGGATGGCGGCCGCCACTCGGTCTATTTTATGCGGCCAAAGACACGCGACGATCTGCAACGGCGCAGCAACGCCCACAAGAAGATCGCAGACCTCACCTTCGGCATGTTCGGCCGCTCGCCGGATCATGTCGCGTCGTTCGTCACCGGCATGGCGATGAAGCCCGACGCGCTGCCGACGCCGCACGCCTTTGCCGACAATCTGGTGAAATACCACCGCCTCATCCGCGACAACGACACCTACGTGGTCTACGCCGTGGTGCCGCCGCAGGCGGCGCGCAATCCGGAGTTCTACCAGAAGAAGGCCATCCCGGTGCCGTCTCTGCGCGTGGTGAAGGAGGACGACAGCGGCGTCGTCATCTCCGGCATGAAGATGCTGGCGACCGGCGCGCTCTACGCCAACGAGATCTGGATCGGCAACGTCATCCCGCTGGCACCCGACCAGAAGAAGGAGGCGATTACTTGCGCGATCCCGTGCAACGCCAAAGGGCTGACGCTGTGGTCGCGCAAGCCCGCCGCAGTCGGCTTGACCTCGGAGTTCGATTCGCCGCTCGCGTGGCGCTACGACGAAAGCGACAGCATGCTGATGTGCGACGAGGTCAAGGTGCCGTGGGAGCGGGTGTTCGTGCATGACGACGCGCTGCTGTCGCGCGACATCTACATCAAGACACCGAGCCATTGCTTCGGCAACCACCAGTCCAATGTCCGCTACTGGTCGAAGATGCGCCTGCTGCTCGGTCTCTGCAGCCGGATCGCCAACGCGACCGGCGCCGACCAGGTGCCGGCGGTGCGCGAGACGCTCGGCAAGATGGCGGCGATCGAAGCGACGATCGGCGGACTGGTGAACGGCCAGATCAACGCATTCGAGCGCTGGCCCGACGGTTACGCCTGTTTCAACCGCCGCTTCATGTATGCCGGACTGGAATGGTGCACGCAGAACTATTCGATGTTCATCGACGAACTGCGCACCTTGTGCGGCGGCAGCGTGTTCCAGATGCCTGCCGACATTTCGGTGCTGGACGATCCGCAGATGAAGCAGCAATTCGAGACGTTCTGGCAGACGCCGCAGGCCGACAGCGTCACCCGCATGAAGCTGTTCAAGCTTGCCTGGGACATGACCGGCTCGGAGTTCGCCGGGCAGGCACCTGCAGTACGAGAAGTTCTACGCTGGCGCGTCGTTCATCATTCGCAATCACAGCTATCGCGAGACAGATTGGAACGAGTTCCACACGGTGGTGGACGACGTGATGGCGACGTATGACGTGCCAGCCGCGGCGAACAAATCCGGCGCACGGGTCGCCTGATTCACTAAAGAACAGGGTTCCACTTACTGCGCGCGACGCGTTGCCTCGTTGCGGAACCGGGGCTTCTTGCTAATTCGGGTTGGGGCGACGCTTCAACAAGGGCAAGAAGACTTATGTCAACCCAAGTTCGAAACGTCGATCAAAGGCAACTTAGAGAGGCCAAGATTTATCGCATCGTCGCTGGAACGCTCATGGCGGGATTCCTCACATTTGGATTGCTCCAATTGTTCGAGGTCGTTCGCGTTTAGGCCTCTGCGCAAAGGTTCCAGGACCCTCACGCAAAGCATTGGCCGCGGCAGGATGCCGCGGCCATGCGCTGATTGTTGCGTATCGGAGATCACTTCTTGCCCGGAATGACGGGCAGCAAGAGATGTGCATTCCGGCCCGGCCCGGCGTGCAGCGTGACGTTGCCGCCGAACACGGAAGCCGGGCGGTCGCGCGGCTCGTTGTGCTGGAACGGGCCGCAGCCGAACCACGCGGTGCCGAGCGTTTTCAGTCCGCCGGTCGAGCCGCCGCCCCACTCGTAGTCCTTGCCGCGCACCGTGAGCGCGATGCGATAGCCCGCGGGCACGACAATGCAGGTCGGCCAGACCTCGACGTCGACCTGGTACACCTCGCCCGGCTTGAGCTTCTGCTCCTCGTCATGGGTGTGATAGGGCCGGTAGGGCTGCGATAATTTCTTGTCGAGCTTCCTGTGCGAGACGCGCAGCCAACCTTGAGCGATCGGGGTTTTCGGGTCGAGCGCGCCCTGGAACACGATCTCCTTCATGTCGGGTGAGAACACGCGCATGATCAGGAACAGGTCGGCATCGTTGGTTGCCGACGACACCCAGAGCTTGGCGGCGATCGGTCCAGTGATCTCGGTCTGCTGCTTCATCGGCTCGGTCAGGAAGGTGACGCCGTCGCCAAGTCCCTTGTAGGTGACCGACGATCTCTTGGCCTGCCGCTTGGTCGACAGCGTGAAGTCAGCCGGGTTGAGGAAATACTTGGTCCATCGCGTGCTCTTGAGCGGCCACGCCGAATCGTGGCGCTCGATGAACTTGTCGATATGTCGCACCTGCAATTGTACCTTGGGCTGCTTGTCCCAGCCGGTCTTCTCGCCCTTGAGGAAGTGGCCGAAGAACTTCTTCTGCAGCGCCACGCCGTAGTCGGTGTAGAAGTGGGTCCAGTGCTCGATACCGTGGCACTCCAGCCATTTCTGCTTCGAGGCGGCGCGCACGAAGCCCTCGAAATTGCCGCGCGGGTGCAGGCCTTGGCCGCCCCAGTTGGCGGTCGAGAGCAGCGGCACTTGCACCTTCGACCAGTCCGGCATGCGCGATTGCCAGAACTCGTCGGTGTCGAGCTTACGGGCGAGACAGTCCTCGTAGAAATTGCGGCGGTTGGCGCCCAATTCCTCTTCGGTCAGTTCCTCGGGTCCCGACACCCAGTCCCCGTTCATGCGGCTCTTGTAGCCGCGGCTGCCGCGGCCGTATTGCAGTGGAAAGACCTGCGAGGCTTGCCAGTTCTTGGCGAAGGTGCAGAAGATGCCGCCATGGTGCGCCATGTCGCGATAGAAGTCGGCGGCGCCCTCCCACAGACAGATCGCGGCGAGATGCTTGGGCTGCAGCGCGGCGCATTGCCACTGGTTTTCGGCGTAATAGGAGATGCCGTTCAAGCCCACCTTGCCGTTCGACCACGGCTGCACGCCGGCCCACTCCACGCATTGTGCCAGGTCCTGTGCCTCGCGCTTCGACCAGATGTCGATCACGCCCGGGGAGCGCGCCGGCGCCGCGGCTGTCGACGCGCACCACCGCGTAGCCGTCCGGCACCCATTTCTCGGGATCGACCACTTCCCATTGCTGGTACTTGTTAGTTGAGCCGGTCGGCACGTCGGGGTGCTCCTCGCACATGCGCTCCCACTGCTCCTTGTAGAGGTCGGCGAAGTGCAGCCACTTCCCGTACGGACCGTAGGTGAGAATGACCGGGTAGCGGCCGTTCTTGATCGGCCGATAGATGTCGCAACGCAGGACGATGCCGTCGTCCATCTTGATCGGCATGTCCCAGTCGATGCGCATGCCGTCGCGGATCTCACTGACTTCGCGGTAACTCATGGCGGTCCCTTCTTGCTGAAAGCTGCAACTAAGCGATCCGACGCCCGTCGGCGCCAAACAGGAAGATGCGGTCGGGGGTAAGCGTCAAGCCTAGCGGCGCGCCGGTTTTCTGGTTCGCCATCGCCAGCCCTTCGGTGACGGCGACAAACGCGCGCGGCGTGCCGTCGTCGAAATAAAGGAGCGTATCCTTGCCGAGCGGCTCGATCAGTCGCACCGGCAGCGTGACGTCGCCGCTGCCGTTGAGCCGCACGCCGATGTGTTCCGGCCGGATGCCCAAGGTCGCGGGACCGGGCGGCGCATTTTCGAGACGCTCAGGCAGCGCTACCGAAATGGCGCCGCCGCGGAAGCGCAACCCGCCGTTTGCCGGGGCGATCTCGCCGGCGACCAGGTTCATCGACGGCGACCCGAAGAAATCGGCGACGAAATAGCTGATCGGGTCGGAGTAGATGTCCATCGGCGAGCCGACCTGCTCGATCTCGCCGCCGCGCATCACCACGATGCGGTCGGCCAGCGTCATCGCCTCTTCCTGGTCGTGGGTGACGTAAATGAAGGTGCGCTTGAGCTCCTCATGCAGCCGGTCGCATTCCGCGCGCAGCTCGCGGCGTAGCTTGGCGTCAAGGCTCGACAGCGGTTCGTCGAGCAGGAACGTCGACGGATTGGTCACCAGGGTGCGGGCGAGCGCGACACGCTGCGACTCGCCGCCCGAACACTGGTTCGGCATCTTGTCGAGCAGATGGCCGATCCGCACCATTGCCGCCACCTCCCGCACACGCTTCTCCCGCTCGGCAGGCGGCACGTTCTTCATGCGCAGGCCGAACTCGATGTTCTGCGCCACGGTCTTGTGCGGAAACAGCGCGTGGCTCTGGAATACCATGCCGAGCCCGCGGTCGCGCGGCTCCAGATCGTTGACCACGCGATCACCGATCTTGATCTCGCCCGCAGTCGGGTCCTCGAACCCGGCGATCATGCGCAGCGTCGTGGTTTTACCGCAGCCGGACGGGCCGACGAACACGACGAATTCGCCGTCTTCGATGGCGATGTTGAGGTTCTTCACCGCCACCACCGAGCCGAACGACTTGTGCAGATTGCAAAGCTCGATCCTCGCCAAAGTTATCTCCTTTGGCGCATGTTCTGTTCGACGAACCGGTGTCTACTTCGCCGGAACATGCGCTACCTCCGCACCATGCCGAACGAGAAGCCGCGCACCAGATGTTTGCGGATTACGATGCCGACGATCATCAACGGCACCGTGATGCCGACCGCAAGCGCCGCCTGGCGCCCGTAGACGCGGCCCTCCGAGGTGCCCTGGTATTTGGAGAGCTCGACCGGAAGCGTCACGGCGTCAGTCTTGCCGATGATGAAGGCGAGCAGGTATTCGCTCCAGGTCAGGATCAGGATGAACAGGAAGGTTGCGACCAGGCCGGAGCGGATCAACGGCAGCACCACCTCGAAGATGGTGCGCCAGCGTGACGCGCCGAGGATTTCTGCGGCCTGTTCGATCTCGCGCGGCACCTCGTCGATGAAGCTCTTGGTCATCCATACCGCATAGGGCAGGCTGGTCAGGAAGTAGATCAGGATCAGCCCGAACATGGAGTCGAGCAGCCCGATCGCGGAGTAATAGAGCGACAGCGGCGCGACGAACACGATCGGCGGAATCATGCGCAGCATCAGCAATTGGAACATCCGGACATCCGACAGGATGCGATAGCGCGACACCCCATAGGCGATCACCGCGCCGAAGGCGACGGCGAGGAACGTCGCGGCGCAGGAGATGATCAGCGAGTTGCGCAGTGCGATCAGCGGCTTCTGTAGCGACTGGATGTACTGCGTCTGGGCGTACTCCTGCACGCCGAACCACACGTTCATGTAGTTGTCGAACGTCGGCGGGTCAGGGAAATAGACCGGCGGCCAGGCGAACCATTGGGTATCCGGCTTGAACGACGTCGAGACCATCCAATAGATCGGGAAGAACACGATCAGCGCCCAAAGGCTCAGGACGATGAAGCGGACTGAGGACGTGAGCCGGCGGCTCCGCGCTTTGGTCATCGCGCGGCCTCCGGCTTTTCATACATCGCGTCGATCGCGCGCTTCTCGCGCTGCAGCAGCCTGATCGCGACTAGTACGATCACGATCATCAGCATCATGGCGACGTAGGAGAGCGCGGCGCCCTTGGAAATCTGGAAGTACTGCCAGGTGGTGAGGAAGATGTAGACCGGGATTGTCTCGGTTGCGGTGCCAGGGCCGCCCTGGAACAGCGCCCAGATTTTCGGGAACTCCGCCATCGCTTCGAGGAAACGGAGCACCAGCGCCAGGAAGATCACCGGCCGGAGCAGCGGCAGTTGCACCTCCCAGAACACGCGCCAGCGCGAGGCGCCGAGGATCTGGGCAGCCTCCATCGGCTCCTTCGGAATGGAGGACAAGCCGGCCAGCATGATGATGAAGGAGAACGGCGTCCAGTTCCAGATTTCCAGCAGCGTCACCGCGGCGAGCGCGATGCTGGCGTCGGAGAGCCAAGCCACCTTGAACTGCGTCCCGGATATCCGGCTGATGATGTCGTTGATGGGGCCGCTCTGGTATAGCATCATTTCAGCGGTGTAGGCGACGACGATCGGAACCGTCAGCATCGGCAGGATGAAGATCACGTAGAAGAACGACTGGCCGCGGAACGGCTGGTGCATCAGGTAGGCGAGCAGGAAGCCGAGGATGAAGCAGCCGATCGTCGAGGCGGTTGCGAACGCCAGCGAGCGCAGGATCGCCCAGCCGAACCGTTCGTCGGTGAACACCTCCTTGAACAGCTCGAGCCCGACGAAATCAGCCTCCCACCAGGAGCCGAGGTACACCGTCCATTGGTGGAACGAGAAGTAGAGCTGGAGGAACAGCACCGGTAGCAGCACCAGCACGAAAAGTGCGATCAGCGGAGCGAGGATCGACCAGCGGAACCGCCGGATCGCGCGCGTGCGCGAGGCCTCACGGGTGGATATGGGCGCGGTCGCTACGAGAGCCATTCAATGCCCCGCTGGCCCGCAATCGCGCCAGCACACTCGCTGTCATCCTCCGCGAACGCGGAGGATCCAGTAAACCACCGACCTTTGTGATTGGAACGTCGGCGTATCATGCACTCGTCGGTGATTACTGGATGCCCCGCTTGCGCGGGGCATGACATCCATTCTGTGGCGACACGTACTCTTGTCGCGAGCGATCAGGCCGGCTTGTCTTTCTTCGGCATTACCGCCTTGTAGCTTGCCAGCTCCTCCTTGAGCTTGGCGCGGCCGATGCGGCTGATCACGCCCTTCCACTCGTTCTCGGTGCGCGACAACACATCCTTGGCGGGGAGCTGGCCGACGTAAGCTTCCGAGAGGTTCTTGGCCAGCAGGTCCTGGAATTCGAGATAGCCGGTCAGATAGATCGGCGGGCTCACCACCTGCATGTTCTGCTCGATCGCCTTCATGCCGGCGGGCGTGTAGTTTTCGACCACGCTCGGCGCCGTCATGTGACCCTTGTGC
Source organism: uncultured Alphaproteobacteria bacterium (assembly GCA_963787955.1). Classification (GTDB taxonomy): domain Bacteria; phylum Pseudomonadota; class Alphaproteobacteria; order Rhizobiales; family Xanthobacteraceae; genus Z2-YC6860. Next base: position 105,753 of record CAWBFG010000026.1, read on the forward strand.
CAGGCGTCATGGAAGGTGTTGACCTTGTCCGACACGATCGGCGTCGAGTTCTTCAGGGTTGCCCACCACAGCGCAAGATAAGCGGCCTGCGCCTTGCGTGGCGAATACTTGTTGACCAGGATCGCGGCGAGCGGCGACGAGATCGAGCGGTGCAGCCGCTTACCCGACTTGTCGGAGCCCGGCACCAGGCCATAGACCCACTTGCCGACGGTCGGTGACTTCTCCTTGTTCTCGTTTAGCCGCGCGGTGCCGTCCCAGTATTGGCAGGACGCGACCTTGCCGCTGACGATGCGCGGGATCATCTGCGGCGTGCCCCAGCCGGATGATTCCGGATGCGCCGCTTTCTTTTCTTGCAGATAGATGTCGACCGCGTAGTTGCCGGCTTCGGTGTTCAGCGTCGGGTTCATGTCGTTGTCGAACGGGAAGCCGCCCGCCGAATAGAACATCATGTACCACCAGGTGGCGCCGTTCGCGCGATTGCGCAGACTGCCGGAGCCATAGATGTCCTTCTCGGGATTATGCAGGAACTGCTGGATACGCAGATCGTCTTCCCAGGTCTGCGGGAATTCGAGCTTCTTGCCGTGCTTGTCGGCAAAGCGCTTCTGGTTGTCCGGGTCTTCGACCAGGTCCTTACGCAGATAGTGGATGTGGACGTTGCCGTCCGTGATCATGCCGTAGGTGTTGCCCTTGTAGGTCATGAAGCTGGCGTAGTCGCCGACAGCTTCGAGCTTGAAATTGGCCTTCTTCATGTACTCGTCGAGCGGCTCCAGCAGACCGGCCGAGGCGAGCGAGGGGATCATGTTTGAATCGATGTGAAAGAAATCGAACTGCGGCGATCGCGACAGCGCCTCCGCCATGGCGCGCTGCGGCGCATCGAAGATCGAGATGTCTTGGATCGAGCCGACGCCGATGCCGGTGAGCTGCTTGAACTCCTGCATCGCCGGAGTCATCGGCACGTAGTAGTTCGACCAGATCATGCCGCGCAGATCGGTCCCGCCGAGCGGTTTCGCCGCCGCGACGATGCGATCGTCCTCCGCGGCCGCGAACGCCGGCTTGCTGCCATAGGGCAGGAAGCTGCCGACCGTGAAGGTCAGGCCGCCGGCCATGAATTCTCGTTTGGTGATGCTGATCCTGCTCATGACTTCCTCCCCGATATGAATTCCAACGTTGTTGGCCTTGGGGTCTCGCCGCGCGAACATGGGCGCAGGGCCGGAAGGCGGCACCATGTTACGCTTGCGATGGGCGGACCTGCAATCGGTGGGCGGGCGGGTCATTCCGCCGCGCGGCGGCTCGTCAAGAACAACTCGTGCACCACGGCACTGCGTGCATCGTGGTCGCGCATCAGGTCGTTGATGCCCCAGACCAAATCCGGATTGCGACGCTGCTCGCTCGGCTTGTGCTGGTCGGTGATGTAGGAGCCGTCGCGGCGGCCCTGCTGGACCATGCCGCTGCCGAAGGCGCCTTGAACGCGCTGATACCGCTGCAGGCCAGCGTCGATGTCATGCGTCGCGATGGCGTTGGCGAGACAGGCGGCGTCGACCGCAGCTTTGGTGGTGCCGGCGCCCGGATGCGGCCGCACCAGGAAGGCGGCGTCGCCAAGCAGCGCGACGCGGCCGAACACGATTTGGGGCGTGTCGAGGTCGAAGATCGGCTGGAAGAACGGCCGCGGGTCATGGTCGAAAATCCACGACACCTGCGGCGCGACCAGATCACGCGCCTGCTGCTTCGCCCAGGCGATCACGTCAGGCCGGATCAGCGGCGGTGCGATCGTGGTGCCATGGCGCTTTCCCGTGACATCGGTGCAGAAGTCGGCGAGTCTGTCGGGCGTGGTCGGCCGGTACCACACGATGTTGTAAGCGCGTTTGCCCGGTTCGGTCTCATTGTTGCGACCGGGCACCGGATAGGCGAGGAACAGTTCGCCCGGCGGCAGGCAGTAGGTGTAGCGGTGGAAGATCTGGGGGTGAATGTTTCGCGGGATGTCTCGCTCGTCCAGCATGGCGCGCCAGGCGACATAGCCGGCGTAGACGGGTTGGACATCCGGCAGGAACTGCTCGCGCACGGTGGAGCGGCCGCCGTCAGCGCCGATCAGAAGGTCGCCGCGTTCGCGCGCGCCGTCGGCAAAGATGGCGGTGACGCCGCCGGCGTCCTGCTCGACACGCGTCAATGACATGCCCAGCCGATAGTTCTCGTCCGGCAGCCGGTCACGCAAGGACCGATACACGCGCCCCCACGAACTCATTACCCGAACGGTTTCGCGTTCGTCGTAGATTTTGCCGTCGTGATCGATGAAGACGACGGTATTGACCGAAATCCCCATCGAATCGTCGAATGCGATGCCGAGCTGCCGCGTCACGTCATGGAGTTCCGGATGCGTGCTGATGCCGGCGCCGCGACCCGCCAGCTCATCCGGATTGCGCTCGAACACGGTGACGTTCCAGCCGATGTCGCGCAGGCAGTTGGCGGCGAACAGGCCGCCGACCGAACCTCCAATGATCAGTGCGCGGTTCATGACGTGATGCGATCGGCTTCGGTCAGCTGGGCAGGTGTCGGGCGGCTTTCGCTCGCCCGGACATTCTGCTCGATCTGCTCAGGCTTCGTTGCACCCGCAATCACGCTCGCGACGACGGGCTTGGCAAGGAGCCAGCCGAACGCGAGTTCCAGCAAGGTATGGCCGGAGCGCGTGGCCAGGGCGTCGAACTGCTCCACCAGCGCCCAGTTCCGCTCGTTGATGAACTCGCTGTGGCCGGAGCTGTAGGCAAGCCGCGCGCCCTGCGGCATCGGTGCGCCGCGCTTGTACTTGCCGGTGAGAAGGCCGCTGGCGAGCGGAAAATAGGGCAGCAGCCCGAGGCCGTGCTGCTCCATAGTCGGAACGAGGTCCTTCTCGATCCCGCGCACCAGCAGGCTATATTCGTCCTGACAGGTCACGAAAGGGGTGAGCTTTTTGCCGGCTGCGACGCGTTGCGCCTCGTTGACCTGTCGTGCCGAGAAGTTCGAGCAGCCGATCGCGCGCACCTTGCCCTGGCGAACCAGATCGTCGAGCGCGCGCAGCGTTTCCTCGATCGGCGTCGCCGTGTCGGGCCGATGCACCTGGTAGAGATCAATCCAGTCGGTACGCAGCCGCTTCAGGCTCGCGTCTACAGCTTGCACGATGTATCGGCGCGAGGCACCGCCACCGGGAGCCATGCCAAACTTCGTCGCTAGCACCACATCCTTGCGCCGAACGCCAAGGGTTTCGCCGAGGAATTCCTCTGACTTGCCGCTGCCGTAGACGTCCGCGGTGTCGAACAGCGTGACGCCGAGGTCAAGCGCCCGGTGCACGACCGCACGCACCGCCGCCATGTCGTGCATGCGGCGGCCGAAGTTGTTGCAGCCGACGCCGACGACGGAAACCTTCAGCGCTGAATTGCCGAGGCTGCGCTGCTCCATGCCTATTGTGACCGTTGCAGCCCCAGAATCTTGCGCGCTTCTTCGGGCGTCGCCACCTCGCGGTCAAGCCGCTGTGCGATGCCAACCATGCGGTCGACCAGCACGGCGTTGTTCTTGGCGAACTCGCCCGGCGCGATGAACGGGTTGTCCTCGTAGCCGACCCGGACGTGGCCGCCGAGCGCGACCGCCAGCGCCAGGATCGACCACTGCTTCTCCGGATTCATCACGCTGACGTTCCAGATCACGTCCGGCGGCAGGTTGTCGACAAAGAACTGCAGCGCGCGCTCGGTCGGCGGCATCCAGGTGCCGCCCGGCCAGCCGATGAACAACGTGACGTAGGTCTGCTTTTTCAGGTAGCCGGCCTTGCGCACGAAATCGAGGTGCCAGAACGCGCCGGTCTGGAAGCATTCGCACTCCAGCTTGACGTTGTGCTCCTCGGCGGCCTTGGCGTAGGCGATCAGCTCCTCGACCGGATGGATTGCCATCATCCGCTTTGGCGGCAGGGTCGGGACCGGCTGGAAATATTCGTCGTGCGCGTTGAAGGCGACCGCCATCATGTCCGGGCCGAGCTTCATCAGCTCGATCTTCTCCTCGATGCGAGCCGAGGCGACGCCGTATTGCATGATGGTGTCGACTTTGTCGGTGATCATGTGATGCAGCTTCTTCCAGTCGGCATGGTGGATGCGCGACACCATCTTGCCGTCGGCCTGGATCGATTCCTCCAGCGTGCGGCGGCCGTGGATGTGCGAAATGGCCGCGCCGGCCTTCACCGCATCGACGTATTGCTGCGCGCAGGCCGCGATGTCCTCTTGCGGTGGGCACAGTTTGTTATGCGGATAGGACGTGCGCGAGTCGCCGGCCACCGTGATGATCAGCTTTTCCATGATGCTCCTCAGTCCACTTTTTCTATTTTGCCTGTCTTGGCCGATCGTACCACGGCGTCGAACACCGCCATGCCGTGCAGCACTTGATCGATCGGGATGGAATAGGTGCGTTTTTGCGCGATGGCGCGGCCGAATTCGTTCATCTCGGCATGCAGCATGTCGAACGCCGGGCTTTCGATGATCTCGTCGGGTGGAGCGGTGACCGGCCCGGTCGGCGCCACCGTCGAGGTCGGCACGAAGCGCAGGCGTCCAAGATTTGGTGTCGAGATTTCGCCCAGACCCTTGCTGCCGAATAGCGTGAAGCAGAGCGTCGTGGCGGTGGCGACCGAGCAGAACAACAGTCCCGTGGCGCCGTCCTCGAAGCGCAGCATCACACTCGAGGTGTCGTCGGACGGTCCGGAAATGTAGCGGCCGGTGGTGCAGAGCACGTCGCGCACCCGGCCGCCGAATTCGATCATGTGATCGATCGAATGCACGCCCACTGCGGTAAGGGCGCCGCCTGGCGCCTCGTCTGGCTGCGCCCGCCAGTTGTCCGCCGGGATGAACTGTCCCGTGCTGGTGGTGTGCTGCGCTACCATGGACATCACCTGGCCGAGCCGTCCGTCGTTGACGCGCTTGCGCAATTCCACCATCGAAGGATGGAAGCGGCGGTTGAACCCGACCGCCAACATGACGCCAGCACTTTTCGCCGCCTCGACTGCGGCCCTGGCGCTCGGCAAATCGAGCGCCAGCGGCTTTTGCACATGAATATGTTTGCCGGCGGCGGCGGCCTGCATCACCTGTTCGATATGCTGGCTATGTGGCGTCGCCAGCACCACGGCGTCGATCATTTTGTCCGCCAGGATGTCCGCGTAGCTGTCGCGCAGCGGAATTTTTTTCTGGCGGCAGAAATCCTCGGCGCTCCCTCGCGTGCGAGTGTGGGCGGCAACGAATTGGATGTCGCCGCTCTTGCCCTGCACGGCATTGACCAGCGAGCGGCCCCAGCGTCCCAGACCGATGATGGCTGCGCGGATCATCAGGCCTTCTTTGGAATCACCGGCAGCAGGACATACGGCGTGAACTTGCCACCGAAGTGCAACGTGTTCTTGCCGCCGAAGACTTCCGGCGGGCGATCCAGCGGGTTGGTGTGGGTAAACGGGCCGACGCCTTTCATCGGGTAGGGAGCATGCGCAATCGCGGCGTCGGTGCCGTCGTATTCGTAGTCCTTGCCGCGCACGCTGAGCGCCAGGCGATAGCCGACCGGCACCACGATCGAGGTCGGCCAGATCTCGATGTCGAGCTCGACCGGCTCGCCGGGCGTCAGCGGCCAGAGTTCGTCGTGCGTGTGATAGGGGCGGTAGGGCTTGCTCTCCTTCGGATCGAGCTTGCGGTGCGAAGCGCGCAGCCAGCCGAGCCCGACGGGCGTGCGCGGATCGTTGCTGCCGATGAACACGACCTCCTTGCCCTGTGGATCGAACACCCGCAGCACCAGGAACAGGTCGGCATCACTGGTGTCGGAGGAGACGAACAACTTGGTCGCCACCGGGCCTGTGATCTCCATTTCTTCGGTCAGCGGCTCGGTCGAGAAAGTGACGCCATCGCTGGTGGTATCGTAAGTGAGCTTGGCGTCATCGGTCGCGGGGTCGAGTTCCAGCTCGCGGTCGGAGTGCAGATAGAGCTTGGTCCACTGCGTGCGCGCCAGCGGCCATTCGCTTTCGGCGCGCTGCACGAACTTCTCGCCGGGATGCCGGACGTTGAGCACCACCTTGGGCTGCCTGTCCCAGCCGTTGTCGATGCCTTTCAGGAAATGGTCGAAGAACTTGCGCTGCAGGTCCTGGCCGTACTTGGCGTAGAACAGGGTGAAGTGGGTGTCGCCGTGCACCTCCAGCCATTTCTGCTTGGAGCCGGCGCGCAGGTAGCCTTCGAAATTGCCGCGTGGATGCAGCCCCATGCCACCCCAGTTGGCGGAGGAGAAGACCGGCACCTCGATGTCCTCGAACTTCGGCAGCCGCGCCTGGTAATAGTCATCGATCAGCCGATGGCGCAGCGCATCGCCGTCGCAGTCGGCGCGGTTCTTCCTGAGTTGCTCGGGTGACAGCGTGTCCGGGCCGGCGACGGGCTCGCCGGTGACCGCGCTCTTTGCGCCGCGGTCGCCGACACCGTGCTGCACGGCGGTGACTTGGCGCGGATACCAGCTCGCAAAGAAGTCCGACAGGATGCCGCCGTGGCGGCAGATCTCGCGGTAGTAGTCCGAAGCACCCTCCCAGATCGAGAGCGCAGCAAGATGCTTGGGACGCAGCGGCCCCACGTGCCACTGGTTGGTCGAGTAGTACGAAATGCCGTGGATGCCGACCTTGCCGTTCGACCACGGCTGTACGCCGGCCCAGTCGACGCAGAGCGCAATGTCCTTGGCCTCGCGCGGCGACCAGACTTCGAGGCGGCCGGGGGAGCGGCCGGCGCCGCGTGAATCCACCCGCACCAGCACGTAGTCGAGCGGCACCCATTTTTCCGGGTCGAACAATTCCCAATTTTGGTGCTTGTTGCTGGACCCTTCGAGCACATCCGGCGCCGCCTTGATGATGCGCAGCCACTGGCTCTTGTAGCCCTCCTGCATGGCTAGGCCCTTGGCGTAAGGGCCGTAGCTCAGGATCACCGGATACTTGCCGTCGGCGAGGGGGCGGAACACGTCGCCGCGCAGGACGACGCCGTCGTCCATCTCGATCGGCGCGTCCCAATCGATCTTCATTCCATCGCGGATTTCGGATTTCATCATCAGGGACGCAGGCACTGTTAGCGGCGGGGAGTGAACGCTAACATCGAAGCTGCAAAGGACGGAAGGGCATGTTCCAAAGCGCCGCCATCATTGGCGTTGGTCAATCGGCCTACACGCGACGGCCGGAGCCGGGCCAGACCGCGCTCACCTTCATGCGCGATGCGGTTGTGGCGGCGCTGAAGGACGCGGAGGTGGATGCGAAGGACATCCAGGGCATGGCCGTGGCGTCGTTCTCCCTCGCGCCCGACGCTGCGGTCGATCTCGCCTGGAAGCTCGGGCTGTCGCTGCGGTGGCTCGCTCAGGACTCCAACGGCGGCTCTTCGGCCGTCAGCATGCTCGGCAATGCCCTGCGTACGGTGGAGAGCGGCTATGCATCGCCGATCCTGCTGATCGGCGGCGATGCCACAGGCCTTGCCGGCTACGCCAAGGTGGCCGCGAACTTCAACACCGTGACGCAGAAGCACCTCGCGCCGCTCGGCCACGGCGGGCCGAACGGCGTCTATGCGCTGGTTGCGGCGCGGCAGATGAAGAAATATGGACTGGAAAAATCGGACTACGGCCACATCGCCGTGTCACAACGCAAATGGGCGGCCGGCAATCCCAACGCGGTCTACCGCGCACCGATGACGATGGAGGAGTACCTCGCGGCGCCGATGGTGGCCGATCCGCTGTCGCGCTACGACTGCGTGCCGGTCATTGCGGGCGCGCAGGCGATCGTGGTCGGCCGACGCGACCAAGCGCCTAAAGCGCGGCCGGGAGTGCGAGTTCGGGCGATCCGCCACAGCTTCAACTACGACCACCAGCAGGGCGACGGCCTGCAGACGGGTATCAGCACATTCTCGGATGAACTCTGGAAGACCGCCGGCCTGAAGCCGTCTGACATCGACGTCGCTTCCATCTATGACGACTATCCAACCATGGTGCTGGCGCAGCTCAACGACCTCGGCATGGTCCCTGGCAATGACATCGCGAAGTTCTGCCGTACCGTGATCGCCGAGCGGGCGCTGCCGATCAACACCTGGGGCGGCATGCTTTCCGCCGGTCAGCCCGGCGGCCACGCCGGCGGCATGAACGGCATTTCTGAGGCGGTGTTGCAGCTGCAGGGCCGCGCCGACGCGCGGCAGGCGAAGGACGCAGAACTCGCCGTCGTCACCGGCTACGGCATGACGATGTACCGTTACGGCGGCACGGCGGGCGCGGCGGTGCTAGAGCGTGCGTCATGAGCGGCGTTACCATCTGGCGTTGCATGAAATGCGGCTGCGGATTTTTTCCGGAGCCGCTGCTGTGCCCGCGCTGTCATGGCCACGCGTTCACGACCGACCAGGTGTGCGAGGGCGTGATCGAGGAAATTTCGATCATCCGCCACATGCTCGGGCAGGAGAACTGGCAGCCGAGACGGATCGCGAGCGTGCGCACGTCGGACGGTCAGCTCATGACGGTCGGACTGCGCGACGAATCCGGCCCCGGCGCGACGGTCGAATTGTTTCAGGACGGCGAGGCGCCGTTCGGGCGCGCGAAGGAGACTTGAGCGATGAGCGGGTACGACTATCGGCCGTTTCTGCCGCCGCCCGGCACCTCGAAGATCGCCGGCCGCACGCCCCGCGAGCACACTCAGGCGCGCACCAAGAATAACTCGCGCGCGCAAGGCATGTTCGCCAACTGGGAGCGCATGCTCAACGGGCCATTCCGCGGCATCACGACCGAAGGCCAAGTCGTCCCCGCCCTGTTCGCGCTGCGGCCGGAGGGAGCGCCGACCCTCGCCATGATCGAGGCGGTCAGCGCGCTGCTCGACCGCATGTCCACCGAACAGAAGAAGAGCTCGATTTTCCCGGTGGACTCCAACCAGTGGCGGCGCTGGCAGAACACCGAGCTCTATTTGGAGGACTACGGCCTGCGGCTCGACGAGGTTGGGCAGCCGCTGCGGGACGCGGTAATGGCAGTGTTGCGCGCCAGCATGAGCAGCAGGGGTTACGAGCTGTCCCGCGACGTGATGCGGCTCAATCGCTTTCTCGGCGATCTGGTCGGCGGTCCGGAGGTGATGGGAGAATGGAGCTACACGTTCTGCCTGTTCGGCACGCCGTCGGCCAGCGAGCCCTGGGGCTGGCAATTGTTCGGCCATCACCTGGTGCTGAGTTGTTTTGTGCTCGGTGAGCAGACGGTGTTCACGCCGGCGTTCTGGGGCGCCGAGCCGAACTATGCCGATCACGGACCATTCAAGGGCATCCATCTGTTTCAAGACGAGGAGCGGGCGGGCCTAACGCTGATGAGATCGTTCTCGGCCGACCAGCGGCGCCGCGCCATCGTTGCGCATTCCATGATGGGCGGCGATCTGCCGGAGGGGCGGCGGCATTTCGCCGACAACCTGCATCTCGGTGGCGCATTCCAGGACAATCGCGTCGTGCCCTATGAGGGTTTGCGGGGCACGGAGCTGACCGCATTGCAGCGGCGCAATCTTCTCGATCTGGTGCAGAACTATCTGTCGGCGCTGCCGGACGGGCCGCGCGACGCGCGGATGGCCGAGGTTGAACGACACATGGCAGAGACGCATTTCTGCTGGATCGGCGGCTTCAGCGAAGAAAGTCCGTTCTACTACCGGGTGCAGAGCCCGGTGACATTCATCGAGTTCGACCACCACGCCGGCGTGTTCCTGACCAATCCGGAACCCGCAAAATTCCACGTGCACACCATCGTGCGCACACCGAATGGCAACGACTACGGATTCGATCTGTTGCGCCAGCACTACAAGACGTCGCCGCATCACCAGCACGGTGCGGGGCATCACCATGGCGACGGCAACCACCATCACCATCATGGCGACGGCGAGCATCATCACCATCACAACAACAAGTAAGTTTGCCGGCGAAGCGCGGGCTCTATTTTCTGGTTTTCAGTTCGCCCTTGAAGGGATCGCCCTGCCGCTTCGGACTATCGCCAGAGGGACGAGTTCGGGGTTGGCGTGCTCGATGTCGCCCTTGGCCGGCTCCTCGTCCACAAGCTCGGGGCGCTTTTCCTTGTTGTCGGTGTTGGCCATGGCGTTGTTCTCCATTCAGTGGAGACAACGTCCGGCAAAGAGCCCTGTTCCTTATCCCGCCTTCTTCCACGCCGCGGCCTGATCGAGCACGCGTCGCGCCGCCTTTGCCATCGCCTCGTCGATCATCTTGCCGTCGACCGTGGTCGAGGCGCTGCCTTGCGCCACAGCCTTGTCGAACGCCTCCAGCACGCGCGAATAGTAGTCGAGCTCCTGCTGGCTCGGCGCGTAGAGGCGGTTGCACGGCCCGATCTGCGAGGGATGGATCAGCTTGCGGCCCCGATAGCCGAGCCGGCGGGACAGCGCCGTGTCCTGCTCGAAGCCTTGCGGATCGCGCACATTGGCGTAGACGCCGTCGAGCGGTGACTCGAACCGCGCGGCGCGTGCGCACATCAGAGTGTGGCAGCGTGCGTGCATCATCTCCGGCCCGTCGATCGACCAGACGCAGCCAAGGTCGGTGTTGAGATCGCCATCCTGCGCGCCGCCGAACGCGCTCGACACCACGCGCGTGGCGCCGAGCGTCATGTCGTAGGCGTTGAGCACACCGAGCGCGCTCTCGATCGACAGCACCAGTTTGGTCGCGTTGGCGGGCACGCCGCGCGCGGCTTCGAGCTCGCCGATCATGGCATCCCATTTGATCACTTCGTCCCGGGTCTCGACCTTCGGCAGAAAAATCCCCACCAGCCCCGTCACGCCGATCACCGCGTCAAGGTCGGCCTCCGCGAATCCAGTCTCCAGCCCGTTGACGCGCACCCAGGCACGTTTGCCTGCCACTTTCGGCGCATAAGCTTTCACACCGGCGCGCGCGGCTTCCTTTTCCGTAGCCGGCACTGAATCCTCAAGATCGAACAGCAGTGCGTCGGCCGGCAGGCTAAGCGACTTCTCCAAGAATTTCTCGCGGTTCGCCGGTACATAAAGAAAGCTGCGGGGCAGCGCCATTTTGCGATTCCTTGCGCTCAATCGCGCGTCATTCTTACTACTCGGCGGCGACGGAATGAGCAGCCGGGCCGATTTTCGTCACACCTGTTGAGACCAAGGTGCGGATGTCGCCGGCACTATATCCCAACCCCAGCAAAATCTCCTCGGAGTGCTCGCCGAGCAGCGGCGCCGGACGCTCGACTTCGGGCCCTCCATGGTCGAACAGAATAGGATTGCGCGCGAGCCGCATCTTGCCAAGCCGTGGGTGCTCGACGTCCTTGACCACACCGCGCGCCACGATTTGCGGATGGTCGAACACCTCCTTGAAGTCGTTGACGCGCGCGCAGGGCACGCCGGCGGTCATCAGCGCGGCTTCAAGGTCGGCGGCTTTCCATTTCTGAATCGCCGGGATGACCAGCGGTAGCAGCGCATCTTCGTTGGCCTTGCGCTTGGCGTAGCTCGCGAAATGAGGATCGGCGAGATGTTCGTCGAGCTTGAGCGTCTGCATGAACTTGGTGAACAGGTCGTCGTTCGGCGTGCCGATCGCGACGTAGCGCTTGTCGCTCGTTTCGAACAATTGATACGGCGCGGTGAGGCGGTGCTTGTTGCCCATCGGCTGCGGCGCCTTGCCGGTCTCAAGATATTCCGCCGCCTCCCAGGCGGCGGCTGCAATCGAGGCCTCGACCAGCGACACGTCGGCGATGCGGCCTTCGCCGTGGCGCGCCGCGCCGACCAAGCTCGCCAACGTGGCATAGGTTGCAAACAGCGCGCCAAACACGTCGGCGGACTGTACGCCCGGCCGCATCGGCATCTCACCCGGCGCGCCGGTGACCGAGAGCACGCCGGAGAACGCCTCGATGATCAAGTTGACGCCGGCGCGGCGGCGGTCCGGCCCGGTCTGACCGAAGCCCGATACCGAGGTGTAGATCAGTTTTGGATTGATTGCTTTGAGATCGTTCGCGCCGAGCCCCAGCTTGTCCAGCGCGCCCGGCCGGTACGCCTCCAGCAACACATCGGACTGCGCCGCGAGCTTGCGCACGATGTCCTGCGCCTGTGCATGCTTGAGGTCCAGCACCAGGCTGCGCTTGTTGCGGTTGAGTGCGACGAAGCTGACGCTCTCGCCGTTGCGGTTGGGCGGCGTGGCGCGCGCCATGTCACCCTTCGGCGGTTCGACCTTGATGACATCGGCGCCCATGTCGGCGAGCAGCGTGCCGGCGAGGGGACCGGCGATGAAGTTCGCCAGCTCGATGACGCGGATGCCCGCAAGCGGTTTGGCCATGTCTGATTTCCGTTACTGAACCTTCAAGCCTGCGTTGTCGATGATCGCCTTATACATCGGCACCTCGCGCTCGACACGCTTGCGGAACGCCGCCGGGCCTTCCGCCACCACTGGCAGTCCGATCTTGTCGTATTTTTCCTTGATGTCGGGGCGGTTGAGGATCGCGGTCAGCTCTTTCGCCAGTCGATCGATGACCGGTTGCGGCGTGCCGACGCGCACGTAGATGCCCTGGAAAGTATCGGACACCGCATCTTTGACGCCGGCTTCCTCCAAGCGTCGGAACGTCGGGCATTGCCGGCCAGCGTTTCGACCGAAGTCACGGCGACGGGGCGCAGCTTGCCGCCGTCGATCAGCGCCTGCAGCGAGCCAATGTTGGCGGTGTAGAGATCGACCTGGCCGGCGAGCGCCGCGGTGGTGGCGGGTCCGGCGCCGGCGTATGGCACGTGCTGCATCTTGATGCCGGTGCGGAGCTGAATGAGCTCGCCGGTGAGTTGCGGCGTGGTGCCGACGCCGGAGCTGGTCCAGTTCATCTTGCCGTCGGCAGCCTTGGCCTTTTCAAGAAACTCCTTCATCGATTTGATCGGTGACTGCGCCGGCACCACAAACACGTTGGGCGAGGCGCCGATCACCATCAGCGGCACGAAGTCCTTGAGGGGGTCGTAGGTCGCCGACGCGTAGAGGCTCGGGTTGACCACGAAGGCACTGGAGCAGACGAGCAGGGTATAGCCATCGGCGGGCATGCGGGCCACCGCGGTGGTCGCGATGTTGCCGCCGGCGCCGCCGCGGTTCTCGATGATGACCGGCTTGCCGAGCGCCTCGCCGAGCGGCGTGTTGATGATGCGTGCCGCGATGTCAGTGCCGCCGCCGGCCGGGAAACAGACCACCATGGTGATCTGCCTGTCGGGGTACTGCGCCTGTGAACCGACCGGCGCGAGTAGCGCGGTGAACGCGGCAGCGATCAACGTGCGGCGAAGGACCATGGCGCTCTCCCGCGTAGGCTTGTCGTTGCAGCGATTATGGCAGGGCGCGGGGCGGCAGTCATGCGCCGGCAGCCTTGGCCGGTCCGGCCTGGCATGCTTCAATCCGCCGTCGCATTTTCCGGAACCATCAGAAGTCCATGACCCAAAGCTTCGACACCATCATTGTGGGCGGAGGCGCTGCAGGCTGTGTGCTGGCCAATCGGCTGTCCGCGAAATCCAGCCGATCTGTGCTGCTTCTCGAAGCCGGGCAGGATACGCCGCCGGGCCGCGAGCCGGCCGACGTGCTCGATACCTATGCCACTTCCTACTACAACGACGACTATTTCTGGCCTGGCCTGAAGGTGCACTGGCGGCGCAAGGATAATTCGCCGCTCAACACCATGTCGCAGGCCCGCATTCATGGGCGGCGGTTCGTCCGTCATGGGCATGGTCGCCTATCGCGGCACGCCTGACGACTATGCCGAATGGGAGCAGCTCGGCGCCACCGGCTGGGGTTGGAACGACGTGTTGCCGTTCTACCGCAAGATGGAAAACGACTTCGATTTCGACGGCGACGCGCACGGCAAGGACGGTCCGGTGCCGATCCGCCGCACCAAACAAGAGGACTGGGCGCCGCTCTCCAAGGCCGTGTTCGCCTACGCGCAGGAGCGGCAGATTCCGTACCTCGCCGACATGAACAACGACTTCCGCGACGGTTACGGCTCGGTACCGATGACCAATTGGCCCAACAAGCGCGCGTCGGCGGCGATCTGTTATCTCGACGCGGCAACGCGCGCCCGCGCGAACCTGACCATCATCAACGGGGCCACCGCGACCGGATTTGTGTTCGACGGCCGGCGCATCACCGGCGTCAACATCACGATCAAAGGCGAGCCGAAGACGTTCTCGGCGCGCGAAGTGATCTGCTCGCTCGGTGGCATTCATTCGCCGCATTTCCTGATGCGCCAGGGCATCGGCCCGGCCGACCATCTGAAGGCGAACGGCGTCGATGTGCGCGCCCATATGCCGGGGGTCGGACAGAACCTGTCGAACCACGCCATCGTGTTCGTTGGACTGCATCAGAACAAGGGCGCGCGGCAGGCGGAGTGGCTGCGGCCGCACCCGATGACATGCTTCCGCTATTCATCGGGGCTGCCGGGCGCGCCGCGCACCGACATGTACATCAACGTGCAATGCAAGACGTCGTGGAGCCCGCTCGGCCTCCAGGTCGCCAACCTGGCGCCGACCTTGCTCAAGCCGATGGCGCGCGGCCGCGTCGGGCTGAAGGGTTCCAATGGCGGTCCGCCGGAGGTGGAGTTCAATTTCTGCGGTCATGAGCTCGACACCCAGCGCTTCATGCAGGGCTTCCGCCGCGCGGTTGAAGTGCTGGCGCACGAAAGGGTACGTGCGATGAGCGGTGTGACGTTTCCGGTCAAGTTCGACGACCGGCTGCGGCGGCTCAACCGGATCAACGCCAAGAACAAGATCCAGGCCACGGTCATCGCCAAGCTCATCGATCTGGTTCCGGCGCTCGCCGGGCCGGTGTTCTCGACGCTCGCTGACACCAAGATCGATCTGCAGACGCTGGTCCGGGACGATGACGCGCTGGCCGATCACATCCGCGCCAATGTCGCCGGCACGTTCCATCCGGTCGGTACCTGCCGTATGAGCGCGGATCCGAACGATCGCGACGCTGTGACAGACACATCGGGCAAGCTACGCGGTTTCGAGGGCATCCGTGTGATCGATGCGTCGATCATGCCGACGGCGCCGCGCGGCAACACATTCGTTCCGACCGTCATGCTGGCGGAGAAGGTTTCGGCGACGATCAGCGCCGCGTAGCTGGAGGTGAAATCCGCTCGTCCCCGCGAAAGTGGGGGGACCCGGCGCCAGGTACTGGATGCACGCTTTCGCGGGCGCGAGCGGAGAAACGACTATGACCGATCTCGATGCGTTGCGTGAAGCTCGACTGCGGCGCACGCTCGCTGCAGTCGCCGCCGCGCATCCGTTCTATCGCGCCAGATTTCGCGCGCTCGGCATTACAGCGAGCGACGTCCAGTCGCTTGACGACTTGGAGCGGCTTCCACCAACGCCGAAGCAGGACTACATCACCGATCCCGAGGCGTTCCGGCTGCGCCCCGACGACTTGCCGGAGGATTGTTCGACCGAGGAGCGCGTACTCTGGGACATCGCCTACACCACCGGTACGACCAGCGGAAAACCATCGCCGTTCTACAACACCGCGCATGACGCCTATGCGATCTGGGATCAGGCGCGGCGCTGCAATGAGGCGGAGGGGCTGATCGCTTCCGATCGCGTCGCCAATCTCTATCCGCTCGCGGGCTTCCCGACCGGCGCGTTTCTCAGCGTGATCCGCTCGACCATGATCGCCGGCTTGCCGGTGGTACATGGCCTGACCGGCGCGGCGCATTCCGATTTCAAGGTGCGAAATTCACTCGGCGAGGCACTGGATATCGTAGAGCGCTTCCACCCCACGGTGCTGTGGGGCGTGCCGAGCTTTGTACGGCGCTTTCTCGATGAGGCGGTGCGCAAGCGGGCCGATTTCTCAGGCGTGCGGCTGGTGCTCACCTCCGGCGAGCCGGTGCCGCCGGCACTGCGCGCCGAGATCAAGGATGCGTTGGCCCGCCTCGGTGCGGCCGGCGTGCAGATCCGCGCGCGCTATGCCTTCACCGAGATGCAGGGCGGCTTCGTGCAATGTGCGGAGCATGCCGAAGGCCAGAACGTCACGCCGGACCTCTACTATCTCGAGACGGTCGATGCCGCCACCGGCCGCCGCCTGCCGGATGGCGAACCGGGCATGCTGGCGATTACCCATCTGCATCGCCGCGGCACCGTGATGCTGCGCTATCTGGTCGGCGACGTCGTCATGCTGTCGCGCGCGCCGTGCCCACACTGTGGGAGGATCGGCGAACGAGTCGTGGCAACGCCGCGGCGCACCGGGAATCTGGTGAAGTGCCGCGGCATGCTGGTCAACACGGATCTTGTTGCCGACACGGTGTCGGCGCTGCCGGGCGTGTCCGAGTTCCAGATCATGTTCCGCCGCGAGGAGAAGGTGGGCGCCATGGACGAGATGGTGCTGCGCATCGAGCATAGTGAAGATGCCGCGCTGCGCGAGGTTGCGATCGCACGCGTTCGTAACGCCGTGTCGTTGCGGCCGGAAGTCGAGTTCGTGGCGCGTGGCGCACTTTACGATCATGAGCAGTCGATCAAGACGAAGCGCGTAGTGGATTTGCGCAAAATGGTGGAGTGACCTCGTGTCCCGGCCAAGCGAGCGCAGCGAGCGCGAGCCATGATCCCGATTAGGAAGTAAGCGGGTCCCGGGTCTCGCCATAGCGCGTCGAAGACGCGCGTGAACGCGCTTATGGCTCGCGCGGGACACGACGTCTACGACTTCAAATAATTTGCCCTGTAATACTCCGCGATCTCTCCCCCCTTCGCGATCCAGACTTCCTGCCGCGACTTGATGTGCGCTAGCGCCTGCTCGAAATACTTGGCGCGATGCGGTACGCCAATCAGGAACGGGTGCAGGCAGATCGACATGACGCGGCCGGTGTTGGCGCCGTCCTCATAGAGCACGTCGAATTGATCTTTGATCATCTGGGCGAATTCCTCGCCGCTGCGATGATGGCCGAGCATCGCCGGGATGTCGTTGATCTCGGATGAATAGGGCATCGAGATCATCGAGCCCTTCTTCACCTTCATTGCGTAAGGCTGCTCGTCGTTCACCCAGTTGCAGTTATATTGAATGCCGTTCTCGGCCAGGATGTCGATCGTGTTCACGGTCTCGCTCAACGCGGGGCTAAGCCAGCCGCGCGGCGCTTTGCCGGCACTCTTGGTGATGGTATTCACCACCTCCTTGATCAGGGTGCGCTCCTGCGCCGGCGACTGCTTGTTGAGCAGTTCGGAGTTGGTGCGGCCGTGGCCCATCCATTCCCAGCCGAGCTTGTTGCCCTCCTCGATGATGCGGGGGTAGTGCTTGCAGACGTCGGAGTTGAGCGCGACGGTACCTTTGAAGCCGTTGCGCTCCATGATCTCCATCATGCGCCAGATGCCGACCCGGACGCCGTAATCGCGCCAGGAATAGTTGAGCACGTCGGGATTGAGGCTGAGGCCGACGTCGGCGTTCTTTGTCGAAGGCCGGTCGAACAGGAAGTGCTCGATGTTTGGAATGACCCAGACCGCAACTCGGGCACCGTTCGGCCAATGCAGGGGCTTCCGGTCGACGATCGGCGAATAGGGGAAACGGCCGTGTTCTTGCGGAACTTTCGGCATGGTTCGTGCGCCTTCGGCGTCCGGATGACTTCGAGCTATCGCGCGGGCGCGTTGTGTCCAACCGTCCTCATGTATTGCAGGGTCTCGTCGAGCCCGACGACGTCGGCATATTTGGCATTGAGGTCGAACAGGCTCTGCTCGTGCGCCGGAACCGAACGATCACCCACCGCCTCCCGCACTACCATCGGACGGAAACCGTTCTGCACCGCGTCGACCGCGGTGGCGCGCACACAGCCCGAGGTGGTGCAGCCGGTGATAATCAACGTGTCGACGCGTTGGTTCGTCAGCCGCGGCACCAGGTCGGTACCGAAGAAGCACGATGCGTATTTCTTGACCAGCAGGCTGTCGGTTGGCCGCATGTCGAGGCGCGGATCGATCTCTACCGCGGGCGTGCCCGCCTTCAGCGTCAGCGAGCCCTTCATCTTGACGCCCCAGAGCCCGGCATCCTTGAGGTCGTGGTCGTTGTAGATCACGGTGGAAAAGATCACCGGAATGTTGCGCCGGTGTGCGACGTCAATGAGCGGCTGCTGCGCCTCGATCTCGCGGTCGAGGTTGGCGCCGAGCGGCATCTGGGGATCAGTAAAGCCCTTGAGCATGTCGATCACGATCAGCGCCGGTCGCTCGCCGAAACCAATCTTCACGCCAAAGCCGCGGGCGCGGAAGAATTCCTCGTCCTCTTTGCCACTGGTCATGTGCTGTCTTCCCTGCGCAATTTCCGTTGAACTGGGCGAAGCAAGATTTGTGCTAGTGCCCCTGCGGCGCTGCAGAGCGGATGCGTTCGTTGTAGACATCGAGCGTTAGTCCGCAGACTTCGAAACGACAGAGATAGCCCATCAGGAACGAGTTGACGCCCATGCGGTAGAGCGTGGCGACGTCGCCGGCCAGGATCGCGTTGCGCTCCGGCTCGGTGAGGTGCTTGCCCTCCAGTGCCTTCGCGGGATCGGACTTCATGGCGGCGCGGAACGTGTGGTCGCGCAGCAACTCGCGGCAGATGTGGTTGACAGCATAGACCGACATGGTCAGCCCCGCCGCCACGCCGCGTAGGCGTGGCCGTTCTGCATCTGCGGCTTGACGAATTCCGGTTTGCGTTCGCCGATGGTGCCGAGCATGGCGATCCAGTTGAGCAATTCGCCGCCGACGTTGCCGGCCTTGAGCATCTGCGTCTCGGTCGCTTCGCTGATCAAGGTCGGCACCTGCATCTCCTCGAGCAGGGTGCAAACCCGGGTGCACCAGTCCGGATCGGGCACGCCGTCGCTGCGGCCCGGCGCGATGCGCGGGCCCCAGACGTCGAGCGAGAAGCTGCCGCTGCCCATGGTGACGACGCGCAGCGGCCTGGGCCACGTCTCGATGGCGCGCTTGACGGCGCGGCCGAGGTCGAAGCAGCGCTGCGCCTTCGGCAGCGGCGGGACGTGACCGTTGACGAAGATCGGAATCACCGGGACCTGCATCTGCGGCGTCATGAAATGCAGCGGCACCGCCACGGAATGGTCGACGGAAAACTCCTGCACCAGCGCCAGGTCGAAATTGGCGTCAAGCGCGGTCTTGCGAATATGGCCGGCAAAGTCCGGCAGCGACTTGATGTCGTAGACCGGCATCTCGCGCGGCTCGTCGTTTGGCCCTTTGAAGGTTTCGGTAACGCCGACCGCGAACACGGGCAGGTTGTCGAGAAAGAACGTGTTGAGATGGTCGGTGTCGAACATCACGATCAGGTCCGGCCTGAGCGCGGTGAGCTCGTCGGTCAGTGCCTTGAAGAACCGGGCGATCTCGCTGTCCGGCCCGTCGCGCTTGACGAAGAACGGAAACACCGGCGTGTGCGGCACGCCGAATGCGCCGACAATTTCTGCCACGAGAACGATCCTCCATGATGCGGCCGGCACCGCCGAGGCACCATTTTTTGCATGGGTGGGCGCCGATTGCCAGGGTGCCCACGCGTTCGTAAGCTCCCGCCCCACGTGAGGGGAGAACGTCGCGATGTCGCCAGAGGCGAAGCTTGCGGAGACGCGGCGCAAGACCAACCCGCTGTTCAACGACCGCAAACTCAAGCTTGGTACCTTTGGAACCAATCTAGACCGCGGCTGCGCCATCTCGACTATCGACGGCGTGCTGGAAATCAACTGGCCGAACACGCTCGAGCTCGCGCGCTGCTCCGAGGAGATGGAGTTCGAAGCGCTGGTGCCGATCGGGCGCTGGCACGGCTTCGGCAGCCACACCAATTTCAACGGCCCGGGCTTCGAGTGCTTCTCGTGGGCCTCGGCGATCGGCGCCTCGACCAAATATTCCGGGATCTTCGCCACCTCGCACGTGCCGACCATCCACCCGATCATGGCGGCAAAGCAGGCGACCACCATCGACCACGTCACCAACGGGCGCTTCGCGCTCAACATCGTCACCGGCTGGAATCGGCCGGAGATCGAGATGTTCGGCTCGCCGCTGATGGAGCATGACGACCGCTACGATTGCGCGATCGAATGGCTCGACATCATGAAGCAGCTCTGGATGAACGAACAGCCGATCGACTTCGAAGGCCGCTTCTACAAGATCAAGAAGGGCTATCTGGAGCCCAAGCCGATCCAGCGGCCGTTCCCCGCCGTCATGAACGCCGGCGGCTCAAATCGCGGCCAGCACTTCGCCGCCAAGTACTGCGACATGGTCTATGTCGTGTTCGGCTCGCACGACTTCGACGACTGCAAGGCCAAAGTGTCCGCCTACCGTGATCTGGCGCGCAAGGAATACGGCCGGGAGATCCAGGTCTGGAGCTATGCCTACGTGGTTCAGGGTGAGACCGAAAAAGAGGCGCAGGCCTATTACGACGAATACGTGAACCAGAAGGGCGACTGGCAGGCCGCGCAGAACCTGGTCGACACCATGATCGCCAACGCCAAGACGCTGCCGCCACCGGTGATCGCCGAACTGAAGAAGCACTTTATCGCCGGCTGGGGCGGTTACCCGATCATCGGCACGCCGGAGCAAATCGTCGATGGACTGATCACCATGTCGAAGATGGGACTCGACGGCACATTGCTGAATTGGCCGCGCTACGTGAGCGACCAGCGTTGGTTCCAGAAGCACGTCTATCCACTGGTCCAGCAGTCAGGGTTGCGGTAGCGGGGTGACCAATGCGCGACCGCCGGGCGGACGATCTGCGGCGGGCGGGCAATCCGCTTTACGGCGAGCGCAAGCTCAAGCTCGGCACATTCGGGACTAATCTGGACCGCGGCTGCGCCATCTCCACCATCGATGGCGTGCTGGAGATCAACTGGCCGAACACGCTGACGCTGGCCAAGCTCGCCGATGAGATGGAATTCGAAGCACTGGTGCCGGTCGGCCGCTGGAAGGGCTTCGGCGGCGTCACCAATTTCAACGGGCCTGGCTTCGAAACATTCTCCTGGGCGGCGGGGGTCGGCGCCTGCACACAGAACTCGACAGTGTTCGCCACCTCGCACGTGCTGACGGTGCATCCCATCATGGCGGCGAAGCAGGCCACCACCATCGACCACATCACCGGGGGGCGCTTTGCCCTCAACGTCGTCACCGGCTGGCACCGGCCGGAGATGGAGATGTTCGGCGCCGAGATGCTCGACCATGACGACCGCTATGCGCTCGCGGTGGAATGGTTGGAGATCATCCAGCGGCTGTGGACGGCCGAAGAGGAATTCGATTACGACGGCAAGCACTTCAAGGTCGCGAAGGGCTACCTCGAACCCAAGCCGTTGCAGAAGCCGTTTCCGCCGGTGATGAACGCCGGCTCGTCGGAGACCGGGCGCGACTATGCGGCGAAGTATTGCGACATTGCGTTCGTCAACACCAATCGCGGCAATTTCGAATCGAACAAGGCATTGATCGAAAGTTACCGGAAACACGCCCGCCAGGAATATGGCCGCGAGCTGCAGATCTGGTCGACCTCCTACATCGTACAGGGCGAGACCGAGCAGGAGGCCAAGGATTATCTGGACGAATACATACACCGGAAAGGCGACTGGGAGGCGGCGACCAATCTGATCGAGACCATGGGGCTGAACAGCCAGGGCCGCTCGCCGGAGCTGCTGCGGTCGATGAAGACGCATTTCATCGGCGGCTGGGGCGGCTATCCGCTGGTCGGCACCAAGGAGCAGGTGGTCGACGGGCTCACTATGCTGTCAAACCTCGGCCTCGACGGCGTGGTAGTGTCGTGGCCGCGCTACATTGAGGACATGCGGAATTTCCAGCGCGTCACGCTGCCGCTGCTCAAGCAGGCCGGATTGCGGTGAGCGACAGCAGTCGTGCTGCAATGCTTGCGACACAATGAAAATTCGAGGAGGAGCCCATGACACGACACGCACTGCTTGCCGCACTCACAAGCGTTGCCGTGCTTTCGCTCAACGCTCCCGTCGCGGCCCAGTCGGCCGACGATTTTCCGAACCGGCCGATTCGCATCATCGTGCCGCAGGCGGCGGGCTCCGGTGTCGATCTGCAGGCGCGCGCGCTGGCGCAAAAGATGGGTGAGCTCTGGGGCCAGACCGGCGTGGTGGAGAACCGCCCCGGCGCCAACGCCATCATCGGTATGGAAGCGGTCGCCCGCGCCGCGCCCGACGGCTATACGCTGGTCTATGCGCCGGTGAGTTCGCTGACGACCAACCAGTTCATCTACAAGAAGCTGCCCTACGACACGCTGCGCGACTTCGCCCCGATCACACAGACCGTCGCCAATCCACTGGGCGCGGTGTCCAATCCCGCCTCCGGGATCAAGTCGCTCAAGGATGTGGTCGAGCGGGCCAAGGCCAATCCCGGCCAAGTCAATTACGGCTCGTTCGGCATCGGCAACATGACGCATCTGCAGGGCGTGCTGTTGTCCCTTGCAGCCGATATCAAGATGACGCACGTGCCGTACCGCGGCCAAACGCCAATGGTCACCGACGTGCTGGGCGGACAGGTTCCGTTCGGATTTACGACCACGGCCGGCGTGACCGATCTGGTGGCAACCGGAAAGCTCAACCTGCTGGCCACCTTCGGCCAGGAGCGCGATGATCAGTTTCCCGGCACGCCAACTCCATATGAAATGGGTTTCAAGAGCGCCGTGGTGGTCGGCTGGGCCGGCCTGCTCGCGCCCGCCGGCACGCCGCCGCAGATCATCAGCAAGTTGCATAGCGGCATGGTGAAGGCACTGACGTCCCCTGACATCAAGGAGACGATCTTCAAGCAAGGCTCGAAGGCGGTGAGCAGCAAGAGCCCCGAAGACTTCGCCCGTTACATCAAGGCGGAGTCCGACAAGTTCCATCCCGTCATCAAGGCAGCCGGTCTCGAAGGATCGCAGTGAACGGAGGGAATGTGTCGTACGTCAGGAAGACCCACCGCTTGGGGCTGGTGACGCCATCGTCCAACACCATCCAGGAGCCGGAGTTCTCAGCGGTGCTGCCGCCGACCATTTCGCTCCACACCGGGCGCGTGGCCTATCGTGACATCACGCCGGAAGAGCAGGACCGCTGCGTGCTGGAGCTTGAATCGGAATGCCGCAAGCTCGCCGACGCCGAAGTCGGCTCGATCGTGTTTGCCGCGACGGCGCCGACGCTCGCCAAGGGCAAGGGCTATGACCGCGAGCTGATCAAGCGCATGGAGGACGCCTCGGGCCGACCGGCCACCACGTCGGCGACCGCGTTCGTCGACGCGTGCAATTTGCTGGGCGTCAAGAACGTCGCGATCGGTGCGCCATGGAGCAAGACCATGGACAAGCCGATGATCGCCTTCATGGAGGCGCACGGCTTCAACGTGGTGCATAGCGAGTCGGTGGGCTTCGTGTCGGCGAGTAGAGCTCGGGCGGGTCGGTCCGGAAACCGCGTACGATCTCGGCCGCAAGACTGACCGGCCGGAGGCCGAGGCCATCCTGATGCCGGGCGGCAACTGGGCTTCGATGCCGATCGTGGAGCAGCTCGAGAACGATCTCGGCAAACCGGTGATTGCGAACAACGCGGTCAGCCTGTGGGCAGGCCTGCGGCTTTTGAAGATTCAGGGACGGCATTCCCGGCTACGGCCGGCTGCTGCGCGACCACCTAGCGGCTTGAGCGCCCGCGGCGTTGGTGCCGTTTCCGATTTGCGGTCCCTCGCGATCGAGCTATCCTGGGCGTGGGCAGGCGCCCCATTGAGCTAGCCAAAAGAGCGGCGGCATGCGGGAGAGTCTCGCATGCGAGCCAAGCCAAGCGCGACGCGGAGCCGCCATTTGGGAGGGAACGATGAATCGACGAAGCGTAATCAAACTCGCCAGCGCGACGGCTCTGACCGCACCATTCGTTTTGCGGACTGCGACGGCTCAAGCTGGTCCCGTTAAAATCGGAGTGATCGGACCGCGAACCGGCCTCATGGCCAGTGGCGCGGCCGTCACCCACTTTCCAAGCTTCAAGCTGTGGGAGCACGACGTCAACTCGCGCGGTGGGCTCAAGCTGAAGGGCGGGCCGCGCAAGGTCGAGCTGGTTGAGTACGACGACCGCAGTCAGCCCGGCGAGACCATCAAGGCGGTGGAGCGCGCCGCCTCGCAGGACAAGGTCGACTTCATCATGCCGGTCTATGGCACCGGCTATAACCTCGCCGCCGCGCCGGTGTTCGCCAAATACGGCTACCCGCAGGTCACGCAGGCGGCCGTCACCGACCAGATCGACGCGCTGACCCAGCGCTATCCGACCCTGTTCTTCGTGCAGGGCTCGACCACGTCCTACGCGTCGGCCGCCGTTAACCTGCTCAAGAAAATGAAAGACGACAAGCAGATCGGCAATCGTGTCGCGGTGGTGAACGTTGCGGACGCGTTCGGCATCGAGCTTGCCAACGCCGGCCGGCCGATCTTCCAGCAAGCCGGCTTCGAGATCGTCTACGACCGCTCCTATCCGCTCGGCACGCAGGACTATTCGCCGGTGATGAAGGCGGCCAAGGCCGCCAATCCGGATGCGTTTGTGGCGTGGTCCTATCCGCCGGACACGTTTGGGCTGGCGGAGCAGGCGCGGATCGAGGGGCTGAACGTGAAGGCCTATTACAGCGCGGTCGCCGTCGCATTCCCGGCATTCCGCGGCAAGTTCGGCGCGTCGGCGGAAAATGTCTTGGGCGCCGGTGGCATCCAGGACTCGCCCGCGATCCGCGACTTCTACAAGCGCCACAAGGAAGTGACCGGCGTCGATGCCGACTACTGGGCAAGCCCGATCTACCACACCTTCCTGCAGATCCTGACGCAGGCGTTCGAGGGCGTCGGCGAGTTCGATCGTCCGGCCATCACCGCGCATCTCAAGAAGAACACCTACAAAACGATCATCGGCGAGGTCGACATCCGCAACCAGAAGCTTAACAAGTACTGGACCGTCGGCCAGTGGCAGGAAGGCACCTTCCATGCCGTGGCCGGCGTCGGCTTCTCCGAATATAAGCCGGTGCGACTGAAGACCGGCTGGGCCTAAGCGGATCATCACCCGGCGCCGGATGAACTCCGGCGCCGAACGCTTGTCCTGTCCACTCCTGCGCGTTCAATGGACGTCATCATCATTGGCCTGTTGCTCGGCGGCACCTACGCCCTGATGGCGATGGGGCTGCAGTTGCAATACGGCGTCGCTCGCATCATGAATCTCGCCAGCGGCGAGACGCTGGTCTGCGGGGCATTCGGAGCGATCTGGTTCTTCGCCGCGTATAAATTGAGTCCGCTGGTGACGCTGATCGGCGTGGTGCCGCTCGCCTTCGCAGTCAATTGGGCGATCTATCGCTTCATGATCGTGCCGCTGGTCCGGCGCGCCAAGAACCAGGGCCAGCTCGAGGTCGACTCCATCCTTGCGACCTTCGGCCTGAGCTTCGTGGCAATCGGCATTCTACTCGCCATGTTCGGCGGCGAATTCCTGACCTACTCGTATCTGTCATACCCGGTCCTGGTGTTCGGCCAGCCCTATGCGCTCAACCGGATCGTGGCGTTCCTCTGCGCCTTGGTGTTGTGCGTGGGTCTGTACGTTTGGCTTCACCACACTCGCGCCGGACTCACGCTACGGGCGGTTTCGGTCAACCCGTCGGCGGCGGGCCTGGTCAGCATCAATGTGATACGCACCTCCGCGCTCGCATTTGCGCTGGGCGGCGCGGTGAGCGCTGCCGGCGGCGCGCTGCTGAGCATGTTCCTTGCATTCGATGCCTCGCTAGGCGTCATCTTCACGCTCAAGGCATTGGTGATCGTCATCATGGGCGGCGTGAGTGATATCCGCGGCGCGATCCTCGCTTCGTTCATCCTCGGACTCACTGAAACCGCGGTCGCCACCTACGTCGATCCAGGCCTGACCCTTGCTTCAGCCTACGTGCTGTTCATTGTCATTCTGCTGGTGCGGCCTGAGGGCCTGTTCGGGCGGCGTTCGTCATGAATGCCGGCGACGAGCGCCACGTTGCGCCATCCAACACCTTCGTTCAAAGCATGCGTGCGGCGCTGGTGCTGTCCGGCCGCGAAAAGCTGACGCTTCTCATTGCCGCTTTGATCTTCGTCGCCGCGTCGTTCCTGCCGGTGGTCGCCTCGGGCTACTGGCTGGGGCTCGGGGTATCGATTGCCATGTTCACGGTGCTGGCGACGTCGTGGACGCTGTTCTCCGGTCCGACCAACTACATCGCGCTCTCCACCGCCGCGTTCTTCGGCATCGGCATGTACATCGTCGGCGGCGGTCTGAACTATTTGCCGTTTCCGGCACTGGTCCTGGTGGCGGCGGTGGTCGGCGCATTATTTGCGGCCGTGGTCGGCCTTGCGACGCTGCGAATTTCGGGGGTCTATTTCGTCATCTTCACATTGGGCCTCGCCGAGCTGGTGCGGCAGGTCGTGGCGTGGGCGCAGCACGTCATGGGCACGAGCAGCGGTCTCTACGTGCTGATCGGCATCTCGGACCAAGCGATGTACTGGCTGCTGCTCGGACTGGCGGCGCTGGTTTACTTGATCGGCTGGATGATCGGGCGCTCCCGGCTCGGCTTTGCGCTGCGCATCATCGGTAATGACGAAGTCGTCGCGGTTCACTGCGGTATCAACACTGCGCGCGCCAAGGTGGTGCTGTTCGTGATCTCCTGCACGTTCGCGTCCATCACCGGCGCGCTGGTGGCGCCGCGCTGGAGCTATGTCGAGCCGTCGATCGCGTTCAGCCCGTTCCTGTCCTTTGAGGTCGTCATCATGGCGCTGCTCGGCGGCGTGCTTCGCCTGTGGGGACCGCTAGTCGGCGTGATCCCATTCACGCTGATGTGGGAGTTCATCTCGGCGAAGTTTCCTTCGCAGACCACGCTGCTGCTGGGCGCGTGCTTCCTGCTGATCGTCTACTTCATTCCCCGCGGCGTGGTCGGGCTGATCGAAGACTTGGTGAAGCGCGGGAGGGGCGGCAATGGCTAGCTCCGGCACCATCGCGCTCAGTGTCGAGGGCGTAAGCAAGCGCTTCGGCGGCCTCGTCGCCGTCGACGGCCTGACGTTCGGCATCGCGCAGAACGAGGTGCTGGGCCTGATCGGTCCCAACGGCTCCGGCAAGACCACGATGTTAAATCTGATTTCGGGCGCGCTGAAGTCCAGCGGCGGAGCAATCCGGCTCTACGGCGACGACATCTCGGGGTGCACTGCGAGCGAGATCGCCACGCGTGGCGTCGCCCGCACGTTCCAGATCGTGCGCATGCTGCCGTCGCTCACGGTGCTCGAAAACGTCACCGCGGGCGGGGTGTTCGGCCACGCTCGCCGCTGGGGCAGGGGCCTCGAGGATTATGCCCACACCCTGTTGCGGCGGGTTGGCCTGCAGGTCGCGCCCGACAGCTCGGTCGCAACGTTGACCTATATCGATCAGAAGCGGGTGGAGCTTGCCCGCGCGCTCGCGTCCGAGCCCAAGGTGCTGCTGCTGGACGAATGGCTGGCTGGTCTCAATCCGACCGAGCTGCGCACCGGCGTGGCTTTGATCGAGCAGCTGCGTGCCGAAGGCTGCACCATCATCATCGTCGAGCATGTCATGGATGCGATCCGCAGCCTGTGCGACCGCTGTGTGGTCATGAACAGCGGCGCCAAGATCGCCGAAGGCACGCCGCGGGAGGTGCTGGCCGACCTCGAGGTGATCCGGGCCTATCTCGGGGACGCCGATGCTTGAGGTCAAGAACCTGTCAGTGTTCTACGGGCGTCACCGGGCGGTCGAAAACGCCTCGGCCAGCGTATCGATGGGCGAGATCGTGGTGATGCTTGGTGCCAATGGCGCCGGCAAGAGCACATTCCTGCGCGCGATCGCCGGCCAGACGCCGGCGCGGCCCGGCAGCTCGGTGACGATGGATGGAAACGACATCACGCATCGCCCGCCCCACGAGATCGTGGAGTTTGGCATCGCGCTGGTGCCGGAGGATCGCGGCGTGTTTGCCGATCTGACTGTGCACGAGAACCTCGTGCTAGGCGCTCATCCCAAACGGGCGCGCGCCCAGGAAACGGCCAACATGGAGCGTGTACTCAGCTTGTTTCCGAAACTGGCCGAGCGGCGCAAGCAGTTGGTGCGCACCATGAGCGGCGGCGAGCGGCAGATGGTGGCGGTCGGTCGCGCCATGATGTCGGCGCCGTCGATTCTGATGCTGGACGAGCCGTCGCTGGGGCTGGCGCCGTTGGTGTGCGGCGAGCTGTTTCGCTCGCTGGCGCGGATCAAGGAAGCCGGTGTCGGCATCTTCCTGGTCGAACAGAACGCCAAGCAAAGTCTTGCGATTGCGGGTCGCGGCTACCTCTTGGACAACGGGCACATCGTCGGTTCGGACAGCGCCGAGGCGATGTCGAAGGACGAGAAGATCAGAAAGGCCTACCTCGGCGCCGGATAGCGCGCGACCGGGTGTCTATGCGTCGTAGCGGAATCGCTTGACCGCGGCTTGGTCCCACTCGATCCCAGTGCCGGGGCGGTTGGGAATTTCGATGTGGCCTTGCGCTACGGTGTAGGGCTCCGCCAGAACGGGATTGTGCCAGTCCTGCCATTCTAGCCAGTGCGCCGTCTCCGTCACTCGCATCAAGTGCGCTGCCACCTCGGGATAAAGATGCGTCGAGACCTGGATGCCGGCCGCGGCGGCGACCGGTGCGGCACGCAGCCAGCCGCTGACGCCGCCGATGCGCATCAGGTCCGGCATCATGTAATCGCCGGCTCCGGCATTGACGGCCTGATAGAGATCGTGCGGACCGTAGAAGTTTTCGCCGAGCTGCAACGGGGTCTTGAGTTCGCGTGTCAATTGCACGTAGCCGGCGAGGTTGTCGTAGGTGATCGGCTCCTCGAACCAATAAAGTCCCTGGTCGTCGAGCGCGTGGCAGCGCTGCAGCGCATCACCGAGCGGCAGCCCTTGATTGAAGTCGACCATCAGCAGGATATCGTCGCCGGCGCCCTCGCGCACCGCGCGGATCGCCGCCAGGTCGTCGGCAAGCCTGTCGCGGCCCAGTCGGAGTTTGATGCCCTTGAAGCCGCCCTCGGCGACCAGCTCATCCGCTTCCTTGGCCAAGGCGGCCACATCGATCAGCCAGAGACCGTTGCTGTTGTAGGCAGGGACCGGCCCGATCATGCCTCCGAGCAGCACCGCGAGCGGCATGCCCGCGGCTTTCGCGAGCGCGTCCCAGATCGCCATGTCGAGACCCGACACCGCGATCATGGCCAGGCCTTCGTAACCCACCAGGTTCAAGCTGCGCCGATTGTTCTGGAAGTCGCTGAGCGGCGCGAGCGGCTGGCCTTTGCGCGCACCGGCCAGATCATGGATGGCCGGGATCAGATAGCGCGCGGCGTTCCTGAGGTAAGGCTCCAGATAGCTGCGCCCGACCACGCCCTCCTGCGTGTAGAGATCGATCAGGATGAGCGGCCAATCCTTGAACAGGCCGACCTTGGAGACGACTGGCCGTCGCAGCGGGACCGAAACCGCCCGGACATCCACGGATTGGAGTGTGAGCTTTTCCGGCATGGTGAGGCCTCGCTCGTGGCGCCTTGAATCTATCTGCCGCGGCCAGCCTGGGATGTAAATTCACTCCCCGGTATACTTGGCTGGAGGTGGAAGGATGCGACGCTCGAGACTTGAGACGCATCAGCGCATCGTGGACGCCGCCTATGGGCTGTTCTGGCGGCAGGGTTTTCTGCGCGTCTCGATGGACGACATCGCCGCGCGGGCCAGCATCACCAAGCGGGCGCTGTACCAGCATTTCCGTAGCAAGGACGACCTGATCGCTGCTGCGCTGGCGCATTCCAGCCAGCTTGCGATGCAGAGGCTGCAGGCGTTCCATCGACCCGCGAAATGGGACCGACTGATCGATTCTTTCTTTTCCGAACTCGCTGCTTGGGCTGCCAAGCCGAAATGGTCGGGGGGCGGTTTCACGCGTGTTGTTATCGAGCTTGCCAATTTGCGCGGCCACCCGGCTCGGACCATCGCCCGCCGGCATAAGCTAGCGGTCGAAGCTTGGCTCGCTGAAGGACTCGCAGCGGCCAAGGTTACGTCATCGCGCGAGCGGGCACGGGAGATCATGCTGCTGATGGAGGGCGCGATGGTGCTCATGCTAATCCACGGCGACCGGGATTACGCTAGCTCGGCAGCGCAAGCGGCCAAGGCGCTCATACGCGCGCAAGGAATGCGAACACTGTCGTAACCCCGAGGCCAAGCGATGACGACGATATCGTTCGACCATCACGATCCCTTGCCGCGGTTGCGGCACCGGCCACTGTGCCGTCTCGTCAGCGCGGCGTTGGTTGCGCTTTCGGTTTTCGCGGCGATGCTGCAGCTCGGCATGTTCTTCAACGCGCCTCCGGATGCCGCGCTGGTGTTCTTTTCAGCGCTCGCGTTGTCGACCGCGCTGTCCGCATTGCCAGTTCTCGTTCTTTGGCATCTAGAACGCCGCGAGCGCGCGAGCGCCTGGTTCTTTGCAATGGCGTTGCTGTGGGGAGGGTTCATCGCAACCGCGATTGCGATACCCGTAAATTCGCTCTTCTTTCAGATGGTCGACGCTTGGGTGACACGACATCCGCTGACCGAGCAGGTGCTCGGAGAGGACGCGGCGCTAATGCTATCTGCTCCGATTTCTGCGCCGATCGCCGAAGAACTGGCCAAGGCGCTCGGCGTCATCGTGATCTTTGCGATGCTGCGCGGTGAGTTCAACAGTGTCCGCGATGGCATCGTGTATGGTGCGCTGGTCGGCATTGGCTTCAACTGGTATGAGGCTGCGCTCTACGTGGCACAGGAATATGCAAAGACTGGCGAAGCGCCCTATGCGTCGCAGCTTGGCGGTCGGTTTGCATTATTCGGCTTCGGCGGGCACGCGATCTTTACGGGCATATTCGGTGGCTTCCTTGGGTATGCGATGGTGGAGCGACGTTGGGTCCTGCGCGTGAGCGCGCCGATTGTCGGGCTGTTGCTTGCCGTGGGAGCTCATATGCTCAACAACGCGCTGCCATTGCTGATCACGCTGGCCGGTGCCGCGGCAGGCCTGCCGCAGGCGGAAATCAACCTGCCGATGCCAGACATCGGATTTTTCGAGGCTATGATTGGCAGCAGCGTGCGTGAAGCCATCATTTTTCTCCCCTTCGTCATGATGGCTGCGCTGGTGCTGTGGCGCAGCGACGTGTGGGAACGGCGCGTGATCCGCGAAGAATTGTCGGGGGAAATAGGAGGTGCCGTCAGTTCCGGCGAGTATCACGACATCGCTGGTGATACCGCGTTGCGAACACGGCGCGTCGATCGGGTGCCCATCGCGGCTGCGTCGGAGTTGGTCGATGCGCAGAACGAGCTTGCGTTCCGGAAAAGGTGGCTGAGGGACGCCGGCGCCGACCCGGAGCAGGATCCGATCGCCGCCGGTTGGCGGGAGAAAATCCGCCATCTGCGCGCGGCGGGTTAGCGCTCAACGAAAAAATTTTTGTCCCTGAGAGGCAGCACCACTGATTGTCCGGTCGCCATCGAGTATTCGATCGCCAGCGTCGCTTCCAGCGTGGCACGGGCCTGCTGCGGCGTGGCCAGCACGCAGGGCTTGCCCAGGGCCAGGTGGTCGAGCCAGGCGCGGGTTTCATTCGCGATCGGCCCCCAGAACTCGCCCAGCGCCCAATCGCCCGGCGTGCCACTCTGCAGGAACACCATGTTGACCGAATGGCCCGGCAGATAGACGTGCGGCACGCCCTTCTCTGAGTACATCAGCTGATCGGTATGGTCGTCATCGAGGATCATCACGCCATCGGTGCCGATGAGCTCGACCCGCGCGGCATGGCCGAGTGCCGGATATTTCTCGGGCAGCGCGTAGCTCACGCCGAAGTTGACGATCGAGCCGTCATCGTAGGTGATCACCGCGTAGCTGACGTCAGGCACCTCGTGGCCGGCACTTTGCAGCACCCCCATCTGTCCGCGTGCGTAGATTTCGACGATGCGGTTGCCTTCGAAAAACCAGTTCATCAGGTCGACGTAATAAGTCAGCGCGTCGACCACCGGCGTAGCGTGTGGATCGCGCTTGAGCATTGCTAGCGCCTGTGCACGCGAATTGAACACGCGTGCCGCGCCGCCGATCAGCTTGCCCATGCGGCCTTGGGCAAGCTGTTCCTTGGCGATCAGATAGCGCTCCTTGTAGCGCCGGCTGTAGCCGACGCGCACGTTGCCGCCGCGCTGCGCGATGGCCCGCAGCACCTGGTCGGCTTCGTCGAGCGTCAGCGCGATCGGCTTTTCGACCAGCACCGTCTTGCCCAGCTCAAGCGCTTTGAGAATCGGCTTGAGGTGTTCGCCTTCGCTGGTTGAGACGATGACGGCGTCGACCTCGGGCCGCGCGATCACGGCCTCGTTGTCACCGGAATGAAATTGCGCGCCGATCGTTTCGGCCAGCGTCCGCGCCTTGGCGGGATCCTGATCCGACACCGCGATGAAGCGCACGGCGGGGTACCCCGTCGCGAGCTTGGCGCGCAGCGTGCCGATCCGGCCGGATCCGATGATGGCGAGGCCGACTTCCTTCGCGGCCATGCGCTATTGCACCTTGCCGATGGCGCGCACGGCTTCCTCGGTCTTGCGGCTGTCCTCGTCCCACCATGGACGGAAGGCGTCGCGGTCGAGATGCTCGATGCCGCTGCCGACCTTGGCCATGGCGGCCCGGAATTCCGGATCCTTCGCGACCTTGGCGATGGCATCGCGATAGACGGTGATGATCGGCTCCGGCACCTTGGCCGGGGTGAACACGCCGTTCCACTGGTAGTACTGGGCGTCGGTGCCGAGCTCCTTCAAGGTCGGTACGTCGGGCAGACTGTCGACCCGTTTGGTTCCCATGGCGCCGAGCGGGCGCAGGGTGCCGGCGCGCATGTGCGGGCCGCCGACCGCGGGATGCGCCGCAAGCAAGCTGGCGTGGTTGCCAAGCACGGCAGTGAGCGCCGGCCCGCCGCCGGTGGTCGGCAGATGGCGCATCTTGGTGTCGGTCGCCTTGAGCACGATCTCGATCGCCAGGTGCGTGGTGCCATAGAGGTCCACCCGAGGCGTAGAGGATTTCGCCGGGCCGCTTCTTGGCGTCGTCGATCAGCTCCTGGAACGTCTTCCAGGGCTGGCTCGAATTGGCGAACAGGATCGACGGATCGGCCGAGAGCAGCGCGATCGGCGCGAACTGGTCGCGGGTGAAGGCCGGCTGCCGGCCGAGCAGCACATCGACCGCCGGCAGCAGCGAAAGCTGCGTCGTCGCCACTGTGATCGTGTAGCCATCCGGCGGCGCGATGGAAACCAGGTGCGTGCCGACCTTCGCGGCCGCGCCGGGACGATTCACCACCACCACCGGCTGGCCGAGGATGCGCTCGAGCACCGGCGCCAACGCGCGCGCGGTGGTGTCGGTCGAACCGCCCGGCGGATAGCCGAGCAGGATGGTGATCGGCCGGCTGGGGAACTTGTCCTGCGCCTGCGCCGGATCACTGGCCAGACTGGCGAGGATCATGAGCCCCAACAAGAATCGCATCGGCGTCTCCTTCCCGGCGTTTCTAAACTGTACTCCTAAAGCCAAGCGGGAAAACAGTGTAGGGTCCGGCCCGCAAGCCAGTCTCGGAGAAAATGCAATGAGCCAGTCGGAAAGTCCGCGCTTCTCGCAAGTGCCGGTCGAGCAGTTCAACGACGTGCAGAAGCGCGTGGCCGAGAGGGTCCTGAAGGTGTCCAGCGCCGGGCTCGGCGGTCCGTATGCCATTCTGATGCGCAGTCCGGTGCTGCTGGAACGCTATCTCGGTATGACCGACTATCTGCGCTTCGAGACGTCGTTGCCGAAGCATCTCAACGAATTTGCCATCCTGATCGAAGCGCGCTTGTGGGACGCGCAGTACGAATGGTGGGCGCACCATCCGATTGCGCTGAAAGCGGGACTATCGCCGGAGCTCGCCGAGGATGTCCGCAACGGCCGCCGGCCGGCCAACATGAAACCGGACGAGGAGGTGGTGTACGATGTCGTCACCGAGCTGCTGCGCGATCGCAACCTCGCCGACACCACGTTCGAGCGCGCCAAGAAAACCCTCGGCGAGCAGCCGACCATCGACTTGGTTGCGGTTGCGGGCTTCTACATGATGGTGTCGTCGGTGCTGATCGCCGGCCGCGTTAGCCCCCCGGACGGCACCAGGCCGCTGCCGACGCTGCTCAAGAAGTAGGTGCTTCAGGTTTGTCGGTCGGCTCTCCCTTCAAGGCCGCGGCAATCCGATCCCGGATCAGGTAGGCCCAAAGCCAGGCCACTATCAGCAGCGCAGCGCCGATCACCACCGGCCAGCGCAGCCCGAGCTGCACGGAAAGGATGCCGGCGCCGAGCGCACCGATCGCCGGACCGCCACGGAAGATCAGGCCGTAAAGTCCCATCACGCGCCCGCGCATGCGGCGCGCGCTCGCCAGCTGGACCAGCGTTTGACTGGCGATGCCGGCAGCCGACATGCAGAAGCCATAGACCACCACGGCCGGCACCGCGAGCCACAACCGGTCGGTGGCGATGATCAAGACCGCCGCGACGGCCATGCCGAGCGTGGTGGTGAGCGTCACCGCCATCAGATTGGAGGCGTGCGCGCGGTGCCCCAGCCATAGGCCGGCGAAAATGGCGCCGGCGCCGACCGACGACGCCAGGATGGAGAGGCCGCCGGCGCCGGCATGAAACACGTCGTCGGCAAATCCCGGCAGCAGCTCGGTCAGCGGCCGGCCGCCGATGCCGATCGCAATCAGCAGCACGAACAGTGTGCCGATGCCCGGATGGGTCGCGGTGTAACGGATGCCGTCGGTGATGTCGGCGATAAAGCTGCGCGTCGCCGCGGTCTCGGCCTCGCCGGGCGCGATGTGGATACGCGCCAGCGCGAGGAGAAACACGACATAGCTCAGCGTGTTCACCAGGAACGCTGCGGCGACCCCGGACCACACGATCGCCAATCCCGCGAAGATCGGGCCGATGAAGCGCGCCAGATTGAAGATGATCGAGTTGATCGCGACTGCCGAACCGAGATCGGCCTGCGGCACCAGCGAGGGAACGAGCGCGAGCCGCGCCGGCTGATTGAACGCGACCACGATGCCGTGGACCGCGGTCAACGCGACAATCAGAGCAACGTTGATATGTCCGCTGGCGGTTAGCGCCCAAAGGGTGCCGCCCTGCACCAGCAGGATGAACTGGCTCATCTTTACGACGCGCAGTCGGTCCCAGCGGTCGGCGGCAGCGCCGGCGAATGGCGCGATCAGGACCACCGGAAAGAAGTCGGCGAACGCCACGACACCAAGCCAGAATCCGGACTCGGTCAATTGCCAGGTCAACCAGCCGACCGCGATCCGCTCCATCCACATGCCGGTGAGCGAGAACGCGCTGCCGAGCGAATAGATGCCGAAGTTCTTGTTCCGCAGCGGGAGTGCGATTAGGGGCGTGCGGAGGAGGTCGGCAATCGGCATTTATTTGGTGGATGGCTTCTCTGACTTGAGCATGATCTGGTCCGAAAACCGGTTCCACTTTTCGGGATCATGCTCTACTTGAAATTCTGCCCCATGTGCTCGCGGAAGAACTTCGGCAACTCGCCGATATCCTTGTCGCCCCAGCCCTGCGCCACCGCGGCGGAGAATGCCGCCAGCATGCCGGACGCAAGTGGCATGGGCGTGCCATTCACCGCGCCGGTCGCCACCATCGACATGATGTCCTTGCGCATGGTTTTCAGGTCGAGCGTGGTGTCGGCGGGCTCGCCATTGAGCGCACCCTTTTTGGCCGCGAGCCAGCCGTTGGCGGTCGGCGCCTCGCTCAGCACATCGAGCATCTGCCCGACGCTGAGCCCTTCGCGCGTGCCGAGCGCGAGCGCTTCGGCAGTCGCTTCGATGAAAGCCGCAAGGCCAAGGTTCACCGCCAGCTTCATGGCGTAGCCGGCGCCGTTCGGTCCCATGTGCACGACCTTGTGGGCGAGCTTTTCCAGAACGGGGCGGGCACGCTCCAGGTCTGCCGCCGTGCCACCGACCATCGCGAAAAGCTTGCCGCTGCGCACGTGCGGGATGGTGCCGAACACCGGCGCATCGATCAGCCGCGCGCCACTGGCCTCGACGACCGGCGCCAGCTCGCGCGCGGTCATCGGCTGCAGCGTGCTCATCTCGATGAACAGCTTGCCTTTGACGTCGCCGGACAAGAATCCGTCCTTGCCGCGATAGATCGCGCGCACGCCGTGGTCTTCGGTGATGCTGGAGAGCACCGCATCGCCGAACGCCGCGACCGCGCGCGGCGAATCCGCAAGCCGCACTTGGTGCTCAGCGGCTGCCGTCATCGCGCCGGCGTCACGATCCCAGGCCGTCACTTCGTGGCCGCTTTCGGTGAGCCGCGCATAGATGGCGCGGCCCATGCGGCCCAGTCCGACCAGTCCGACTTTCATCGTCAGCGTTCCGGCTTAGCGCCCGACGATCTTGCGGGCAGTTTCGAAGTGTCCGTAGCTCTGCACCGGCGCCATCATCAGGAAGCGGTAGCCCTCGTCGATGATGCGCTGCGCGTTGCCGGTCTCGACGTGCGGGTGACCGACCACGACGTTGTGCTTCTTGCAGGTGTCGACGATCCGCTTCATCCACTCCAGCACGACCTTGTGTTCGTACTGGCGCGGATAGCCGAGTTCCTGCGAAAGATCGCCTTCGCCAATCAGGATCGCGCCGATGCCCGGCACGTTCTTCAACATGTCGTCGAGGTTCTCGACGCCTCTGGTGTCTTCGATCTGCAGGATGCAGAAAATCTCGCCCTGCTTGTTGAGCGGCCACACGTCGGCCTTCTGGTAATACTCCTGTTGTCCGAGCCCCCAGTAGCGCGCGGCGGTGGTCGGGCCGTCGCCGCGGATGCCGGCTGGCTCATAGAGAGGCGCGTTCTTCATCTTCGGGTAGCGGCAGGCGCCGACCGCATTGGCGGCTTCGTCCACCGTCGAGATGTGCGGAAACACGATGCCGTAGCAGCCCATGTCGAGCGCCTGCTTGGCGTGCCATTGCGCCATCTCGATGCCGTTGACCGGCACACGCACCATCGGCGCAACCGGCGGCGTCAGCGATCCGGACTTGGCGATCTGCGCCCGGTTGAGCATGTACTGCAGGCAGTCGCGCAGCAGGCGACCGTCCCACGGATTGTGCTCCATCTCGAACACGCAGCCGTCGTACTTCGAAGCGCTCATGTTGATCGCGGAGCCGATTTCGGCCGGCGCAAAGCAGGTGAGCGCATGCTGGCCCGCTTCGAGGGCGCGGATGACGTTGTTCAGACGCGGCAGATCGGCCATTTCCCTGGGTCTCCCTGAATTCGGGCGGCATCCTAACAGATCGCCAACTGGGTTTGACAATGCCGCGCCGCCCCGTAGCATTCGCCCACCCAGCCCCCAATGAACGGCGTCATTCCCATGATCATCGACTGCCACGGCCATTACACGACCGAGCCCAAGGACCTGCATCGCTTCCGCAAGGAGCAGACCGAAGCCGCCAACGCCAAGGACAAGAGCAAGATGCCAGCGCGGGCACAGCTCAAGATGTCCGACGACGAGATCAGGGAGAGCATCGAGAACAACCAGCTCAAGCTGCAGCGCGAGCGCGGCACCGACCTGACGATCTTCTCGCCGCGTGCCTCCGGCATGGGCCATCACGTCGGCGACGAGAGCGTGTCGACCGAATGGTCGCAAATCTGCAACGACCTGATCGCGCGCGTGGTCTCGCTCTACCCGAAGAACTTCATCGGCGTCTGCCAGTTGCCGCAATCGGTCGGCGTCGATCCGAAGAACTCGGCCGCTGAGCTGGAGCGCTGCGTGAAGATGGGCTTCGTCGGCTGCAACTTGAACCCCGATCCATCCGGCGGCTATTTCAATTCACCGCCGATGACCGACAAGTCCTGGTTCCCGTTGTACGAGAAGATGATCGAGCTCGACGTGCCCTGCATGATCCACGTCTCGGGTTGCTGCAACCCGGCGCAGCACACCACTGGCTCGTACTACCTCAACGCCGACACCATGGTGTTCATGCAGGTCATCCTGTCTGACCTGTTCAAGAACTTCCCGAAGCTGAAGTTCATCATCCCGCATGGCGGCGGCGCGGTGCCGTTCCACTGGGGCCGATTCCGGGGCATCGCGCTCAACAACGGCAAGCCGGAGCTTGCCGAGATCATGGGCGGCAACATCTTCTTCGACACCTGCGTCTATCACCAGCCCGGCATCGATCTGCTGACCAGCGTGGTGCCGGTCGACAACATCTTGTTCGCCTCCGAGATGGTCGGCGCGGTGAAGGGCAACGATCCCAGGACCGGGTTCGGGTTTGACGACACCAAGCGTTACGTTGAAAAGACCAAGCTCTCGGACGCGGACAAGAAAAAGATTTTCGAGGATAATTCGCTCAAGGTTTATTCGCGGCTGCAGGCGCAGATCGCCAAACAGGCGGCATAAGATAACGTTCGTCGGTGTTTGTAGGGTGGGTTGAGCGAAGCGAAACCCGCCACCACGATTGAGATGGGTTTCGCTACGCTCAGCCCATCCTGCGAATAATTTTGAGGGAGGCTTCCATGCGCCGAGTGAACGCGATCGCGGCAACCCTTGCTATTGGAATGTTCGCCGGAACCGCTGTTCCGGTGTACGCACAAGTCACAGCCTATGAAGGCGCGCGGTTGATCGTCGGCGACGGCAACGTCGTCAACAACGCGACGCTGGTTGTGGACGGCGGGCGGATCGTCCAGGCTGGTACCAACATCTCGGTACCTGCCGGCGCGACGCGTGTGAATCTCGCCGGTAAGACCGTGATGCCGATGATTATTGACACCCACGTGCACCTGAGTCCGACGCGGGAGCGTCTGATCGTCGACCTGAAGCGGCGCGCCTACTACGGCGTGAGCACCGCGATGAGCATGGGCACCGACAACATCGAACTGTTGCCGATGCGCAGCGAGACCATCCCGGGCGCTGCGCGGTTCATGAGCGCCGGTCGCGGTATCACGATGCCCGAACCGGGACGCATCACGGTGCCGTACTGGATCTCCACCGAGGCGGAAGGACGTAAGGCGGTGCAGGAGCTGGCGGCGCAGAAGGTCGACATCGTCAAGATCTGGGTCGACACCCGCGACGGCAAGTTCAAGAAGCTGCCACCCGAATTTTATGGCGCCATCGTCGATGAGGCGCATAAGAACGGATTGAGAGTCGCCGCCCACATCTTCGATCTGGAGGATGGCAAGGGGCTGATCCGCGCCGGTATCGACGCGCTGGCGCACGGCGTTCGTGACAAGGACATCGACGACGAATTCGTGACGATGTTCAAGGCGCGGCCGAACCTGGTGCTGACGCCGAATCTGCCGGACCGCGGCGTGAAGGTGGACCTGAGCTGGCTGCGGGTGGGCATGCCGGCCGAGATCGTTGACAATCTCGAAAAGAACAATACCGATCGACCGGCAGCGCAGGCGTTCTTCGGCATTCAGGCGCGCAATCTGGCGAAGCTCAATGCCGCGGGCGTGCGCATCGCGCTGGCAACCGATGGCAACCGGCCGTGGGGTGCGCACGACGAAATGGAGGACATGGTGATTGCCGGCATGACACCAATGCAGGTGATCGTAGCCGCGACCCGCAACGGCGCCGAGTTTCTCAAGCTTGCCGACCAAGGCATGCTGCAGGCTGGCAAGAGCGCGGACTTCATCGTGCTTGACGGCAATCCGCTCGACGACATCACGAACACGCGGCGCATTTCCGCGGTATACTTGCGCGGCGCCGCCGTGGACCGCTCCAAGCCGGTGCAATGAGGGCGAGGTCGAGACAATGAAATTCGGTCTGTTCGGCAGCGCCCAAGCGAAGCGCGGCGGCCCTGACATGGACAGCGGTCAGGGCTTCCGCGACTACATCGAATACTGCGTGGAGGCCGAGGCGCTGGGCTACACCAGCACGTTCGCGGTCGAGCACCATTTCACCGGCTTCGGGCAGGTATCGGCGACGCTGAACCTGCTGACCTGGGTGGCGGCGCGGACCAAGACGCTGCGGCTTGGCACGGCAGTGATGGTGCTGCCCTGGCACAATCCGGTGCTGCTCGCCGAACAGGCCGCGACGCTCGATCTGCTATCCGGCGGCCGGCTCGATTTCGGCATCGGCAAGGGCTATCGCCATAACGAGTTCGCCGGTTTCTGCATTCCGATGGAGGAGGCCGACGAACGCTTCGAAGAAGGCCTCGCCGTCATCCTCAAGGCGTGGACATCAGAGGAGCGCTTCTCGCATCACGGCAAGCATTGGCACTTCGAGGACGTCGTCGTTGAGCCGCCGTCACACCAGAAACCACATCCACCGATCTGGATGGGAGCCGGCAGTCCTGGCTCGATCGCCAAGGTCGCGGAGCGTGGCTTCAAGCTTCTGCTCGATCAATACGCTCCCGTTGCCGCGGTGATCGAGCGCTTCAACTTCTTCAAGTCCGAGGTCGAGAAGCGTGGACGCAAGTTCGATCCGAACGACGTCGCGCTCTCCCGCGGCTTCTACGTGGCCAAGAACGAAGCCGACAAGGCGCAAGCGATTGAAACGCGGCTGGCGAACCAAAGGCGCACCGCCGGTCTGGCGCAGTCGCCGGACAAATCCAACAAGGCGACGCTGCTGAGCTACGCCGACACCGCCGAGGCGAGCGCCGATGCCGCGTTGTACGGCTCGCCGGACGAGATCGCGCGCAAGCTTGAACTGTTGCGCAAGGCCGGCTTCGAGCAAATTCTGCTCAGCGGGCCGGCCGGATCGCGCGAGAACCTGCGAGCGTTCGCGCGCGACGTCATGCCGGCGTTCGCGGGCTCGGCCAGCGAGCGGACCATCAGCCGCGGCAAGCCGGCGCTCGTGACTCCCTAGTGCACAAGCCGATCGCGCCCGGCCCCGGCATCCCGCCGCTGATCAAGCGCAATACGCTGCTGCTGGCGCTGTCGCAGTCCTTCATTGGCGCAGCGGCGCAACTCGCCTACGGGATCGGGCCGCTGATGGTCATCGCGGTGACCGGCTCGGCGAGCCTCGCCGGCCTCACGGTCGGGCTGTTCGGCGTGAGCCGCTTCCTAGTGTCGTATCCGACCGGCAAGATCACCGACACTTACGGCCGCAAGCCCGGCATCATGTTCGGGCAGGGCCTGACGATGCTCGGCAGCATCGCCACCGGGCTCGCCATGCTGGCGCAGAGTGCGGTGGGGCTCGTTGCCGGGATGGTGCTGTTCACCATGGGCGTCAGCGCGGCGCAGCAGCTTCGCGTCGCCGCAGCCGACATGTATCCACCGCGCATGCGCGGGTTGGCGCTCGGCTTCATCGCCACCGGCTCGCTGGGCGGCATCGCGTTATCGCCGCTGGTGATGGGTCTTGCCGAGATCGTCGGTCAGCGTACCGGTACGGAGTCCATCGGTCTGCCGTGGCTGATGCTGCCGCTGATGATCGCCGGCGGCGTGGCGCTCGTCACATGGGTGCGTCCCGACCCCAAGGAGATCGGACAGAACCTCGAACGCTACTATCCGGGCTATATGCCGCCACCGAAGGTTGCGGGCGGCAGAGGAGAAGTTCAGCGCCCGGCAGCTCCTGAAACTCGCGCCAACGCGGCTGGCGATCGTTTCCAACTCAGCCGCTCAGGGCAACATGGCGATCGTGATGGTGCTCACCTCGCTGGTGCTCGCCCATCACGGCCATTCGCTCACCGCGATTGCGTTCTCTCACATGTTCCACGCCGCCGGCATGTTCGCCTTCACGATCCCGCTCGGTTGGGCGGCGGACCGGATCGGCCGCGAGTGGGTGATGTATCCGGGCGTCGCCATCACGTTGATCGGCGCGCTGTTCGTCGCCCTCGGCGAGGGCTTTATCGCGGTGACGCTCGGTACATTCCTGGTCGGGCTCGGCTGGTCGGCGGCCAATGTCGCCTCCACCGCCTTGATCGCCGACCATGCCGACACCGCGCATCGCGGCCGCGCCATCGGCGTGAGCGAGACCGGTGCGGGCGCGATGACGCTGCTGGCGGCGCTGGTTACCGGCCCGCTGATCGAATGTGCCAGCTTGCCGGCGGCGGGACTGGCGGCGGCGCTGGTTGCGGTCGTGCCGCTCGCAATGCTGGCGCTGGACAAGGCGGCGCAGGGGCGCGGGGCCCGATAAGCAAGCCTCAGTTCTGACTGCGCGAGATTGCCGTCCGCCACAATCTTTCCGTAGCGTGCGCGGTCGCGTGCGATAATCCGCCCGAACTCGTCGGGGCCAACCATGCTGAGCTCCGCGCCCATCTCGGCGACGCGGTTCACAAGTGCAGTATCGGATCGCAGCTTGCCGAAGGCCGCCGCGAGCTTGTCGATGATCGGCTGCGGCGTCTTGGCGGGCGCGAGATAGCCGAACCAGATCGCGTTGGTCATGTCCGGCAGGCCGATTTCAGCCATGGTCGGAACATTGGGAAACTGCGCGACGCGCCTCGTATTGAGCGTGGCGAGCGCGAGCAGTCGCCCGTTTTCGACATGGCCCTTGATCGGAGGGATCACAAGCTGCATGGCGTCGAGTCGATCCGCCAGCAGATCGACGATGGCCTGAGACGCGGCGTTGTAAGGCACCGCGTTGACGGTGATGCCGGTAAGCGTCTTGAATCGCTCCAGCGTCAGATGCATCTCGCCGCCCAGCCCTTGGATGCCGAACGAGACCTTGCCCGGATTGGCTTTGGCATAGGCGATGAACTCGGGAATCGTCTTCACTCCCAAGCCCGGGCGCACGATGAAAAGAACCGGCTGATAGACACCGATCGCTACCGGCCGGAAGTCGCGCGCTGGCTCAAAATCCATCTTTTGCGAGAAATGCTCGGCCACCACGATCGGACTCGGCGAGGTGAACAGCAGCGTGTAGCCGTCGGGCGCGGCTTTGGCGACCTGCGCGGCACCGATCCGGGTGCCAGCGCCGGGCTTGTTCTCGATGACGAAGCGCTGTCCGAGAAGCGGCTCTGCCGCCGCGGCCGTGACCCGCGCGGCGGTATCGATGCCGGCGCCCGCTCCAACCGGCACGACCACGCGGATCGGCCGGTTCGGATAGTCGGATGCGTCCTGGGCGTGGACCGGCACAACGAGCGACAGTGACGCCAGTATGCAATACGGCAACTGCTTCGCTAGGCCATGGCGTCCCCGAAACGCGTATCGGCCATGATGTTGGCGGTCTGGCCGGGTCATTGCAACCGCGACATTGTCACCGCCGGACGATGCCGCCATGCTTCGTCGATGGATCACGAAGGGGATGGTTGATGCGTCACCGCGATTTCGGTCTGCTGCACTGCGATCCTCAACGCGCGACGCCGGGCGTCACGCTGTTCTCGCCGCTGCTCGGCAAGGCGACCTACCTGATCGGGCTGCGCGGCGACATTCTCCACCAATGGGAGCACCCGCTGATCTGCGGCACCTACGCGTATCTTCTGGAGAACGGCAACCTGTTGTGGTCTGGCCGCCTACCGGAAGGGCCGCAGCACATGGGCGGCCGCGGCGGCCTGCTTCGAGAGTATGATTGGGACAGCAAAGTCGTGTGGGAGCACAAGCACGTCGGCCAGCACCACGACTTCCGGAGGCTCCCGAATGGCAACACCATCTTTCTCGGCTGGGAGGTGGTGCCGCCGGAGATCGAAAAGCGTATTCCCGGCGGGCTTGCCGGTACGCTGCATCCCGACGGCTGCATGTACGGCGACACCATTCTCGAGATCACGCCCGAGGGCAAGACGGTGTGGGAGTGGCATGCCTGCCGCGACATGGAGGTTGAGAAATATCCGCTGGTCTCCAACCAGCTGCGCGACGAGTTCGCGCATGCCAATGCAATCTCGCCACTGCCCAACGGCGACATCTACATCAGCTTTCGCCGCCTCAACATGATCGGGCTGATCGACAGGCAAACCAAGAAAATGAAATGGCAGCATCGCGACGATGGCTTCGGCATGCAGCACGACTGCGAGCCGCTCCCGAACGGCAACATCACGCTGTTCGCCAACGGCATCAACACCACCACCAATCCGTACTCGCGTGCAATCGAGCTTGATCCGCACACCCACAAGATCGTGTGGGAATATCGCGCCAAGCCGAGCTACACGTTCTTCTCCCCACATGTGAGCGGAACGCAGCGGCTGCCGAGCGGCAACACGCTGATCTGCGAAGGCCAGTGGGGCCGGCTGTTCGAGATCACGCCTGAAGGCGAGATCGTATGGGAGTACGTCAGCCCCTTCATGGGACCGGACCGCTTCGGCGATCCCTCGAACGAGGTGTTCCGCGCCTACCGCTACGCGCTGGATTCCCCCCAGATCAGAAACCGGGTTAAATCGATCTACGCCTGAGCCAAACAGCCGGGCCGGGGGAGGAG
Organism: uncultured Alphaproteobacteria bacterium; assembly: GCA_963787955.1. Lineage (GTDB taxonomy): Bacteria > Pseudomonadota > Alphaproteobacteria > Rhizobiales > Xanthobacteraceae > Z2-YC6860. The sequence goes on from CAWBFG010000026.1 coordinate 149,973, forward strand.
CATTATGCACCTTGTCGTTTCGATCATCGCTGCGCTGAGCTTCGCGGCGCTTGCAGGTGGCGCGCAAGCGCAGACCTATCCCGACAAGCCGATCAAGATCATTGTTCCGGCGGGACCGGGCGGGCCGACCGACGTGCCGGCGCGTATCGCGCAGCAGATTCTACCCGGAAAGTTCGGCCAGCCGGTGGTGATCGAGAACCGCCCCGGCGCCGGCGGCGCCATCGGCGCGCGCGCCGTGATCGGCTCGCCGCCCGACGGCTATACGTTGATGGCGGGCAACACCAGCGTGCTCGCGGTCTATCCCGCGGTCTCGGCGAGCGCCGGCTACGACCCGACCAAGGCGTTCGCGCCGGTCGCCAAGGTTTCGGAGAGCTATCAGATCCTGGTGGTGCACGCCTCCGCGCCGTGGAAGTCGGTCAAGGAACTGGTCGACGACGCCAAGGCCAATCCCGGCAAGTTCAACTATGCGCACACCGGGCCCGGCGGCTTGCCGCACATGACCGGCGAATTGTTCGTGGCGCGCTCCGGCGCCAGGTTCACCGGCGTGCCGTACCGCAGCGGCGGCGAGGCCGTCAGCGCGGTGCTGAGCCAGGCGGTGCACTTGACATTCGAGAGCATCACCATCCTGCTGCCGCTGATCCGCGACGGCAAAGTGCGCGCGCTCGCCATCACCTCGAGCCAGCGCACGCCGCTGGCGCCCGAGCTGCCGACCATGGTTGAGGCGGGCGTGCCCGACTACGAGGTGACAACTTTCAACGGTATTGCGGCGCCGGCTGGTACGCCGGCTAATATCGTCACTGCACTCAATGCCGCGCTCAACGACGGCATCAAGAGCCCCGAGATGCAGGACATGATCCGCAAGCTCGGTGCGGTCTCCGGCCGCGGCTCGCCCGCCGAATTCGCGAGCTTCATCGCGGCTCAGCACAACAAATGGAAGGGCGTCGCCCAGGCGGCGAACATCAAGGTCGATTAGCGCGCTGAATGCTAGCGGGCCCCCGCCCCGGTCGATTGGGCCGGTGCTTCCGTCAGCGTCTCCATGAATGCGATCAGGTCGTTTCGCTCCTGATCGCTGAGTTGGATCGGCATCATCAGCGGCGAGCGGCTCGGGCGGTCGATGCCGCCCTTCTCGTAGTGCTTCATGACGTCGTGCAGCGTCGCCTGCGAGGCGTTGTGCATGTACGGCGGCCGCAACGTCACCGAGCGCAGTGTCGGCGTCTTGAAGGCGTATTGCATCGACTCGTCGTCCTTGACCACCCGCCCGCGGCCAAGGTCCGTGGTCGTGCTGCCGATGTCGTGAAATTTGTCGTCGGTGAAACGCCAGCCTGAATGGCAGGTGAAGCACATCGATTGGGTCGTGTTGAATAGTACAAATCCGCGCTTGGCTGATTCCGGGATCGCCTGCTCGTCGCCTTCAATCCAGCGATCGAACGGGGCGGGCTTTGGTTCCAAGGTCCGTTCGAATTCCGCCAATGCGGTCGCAATGCTGTCTAGATCAATGCGCGAGCCGGGCAGTGCGGCCTGAAACTTCGCGACGTAGCTCGGGTTCGAGCGAATCCGCTCTTCGATCACCTCGACGGCCACCGGCGTTTCGGTCTCGCGCATGGACATCGAGCCGGTTGCGATCGAGGACTTGGCCTGCGCTTCAAGTGTCGCGCTGCGGCCATCCCAGCCGACCGGTGCCTTGCCGGCGTGGCCGATGCCGATCAATGGCTGCGATTTGCGTGAGGTCAGCTTGCCGGAGTCGTTCCGGCTGCGCGCGTCCGTCACGCCCCAGCCGAGTTCGGCAAAGTGGCAGGTGGCGCAGGCAGTCTTGCCCGACGCCGAAATCTTCGGGTCGAAGAACAGCTCGCGTCCGAGCTCGACCAGCGCAGGGTTCTTGACTCGGCAGCGGCGGTGGCCGTCGGTATTCGGACTTCATTCGGGCGAGGTCGCGTCGTTTGTGCCTGAGCAACGGCGTCGGGCCTTTGGGCGCCGCCAACAGCGACTGCGATAGCAACGCAACAAGTGACCGGAAGGCTGGCCATCTCCCCCACCATCCAAATGCCAAGATAATAGACGCCGGACGGGCAATGGTTCGTTCGTCTCCTCGTTTTTTTGATTTTTTAATTGAAGGCTTGGCGGCGCGGTTCAAGAGAGGGCGTTACGGCCCATCGCCGGGAATAACCCCCTTGGGCTGCGCGTAGCAGAAGTCTGCGATTTCGCCTGGCCGGGTCCACCAGACGCGGTCGCGTTTGGCGTGCTCGACGCAGTGCTTGAGCGCCTTGCGCAGCGACGGCAGCCGGAACGGCTGCCCGACCACGAAAGGGATGCAGCGAGACCGTCATCACCAGAGGATGCGCCGCGCACTGCTCGATCATCTCGTCAAATCCATCGACGATCATGTCGGCGAACTGCTGCGCTGAATTCTCCCGGTGGATGATCGCCGCCGAGTTGTTGAGCTCTGCCGGGTAGGGCACTGACAGGATGGGCCCTGAGCGGGTGCGCAACCAGAACGGCTGGTCGTCGGCCGGCCAATCCATCACGTACTTGTAACCCGCCTCCTTGAGCAGATCGGGCGTGACGTTACTTTCCGCAGCGGCGGGGCCCATCCAGCCCTTGGGCGGCTTGCCTTCCCGTTTGATGATTTCCTGTGTGGTGTCGTCGATCAGCCGCTTCTCGTCGAGTTCCCAAAGGTCGTTCTGCCGCTCCGCGTTGGTGCGGCCGTGCCCGACCACCTCGTCGCCGCGGGCGCGGATTTTGTCGGTGATCTGCGGGTGATACTCGTAGAGCAGCGCGTTGATATTGTGAGCGGCCGGGAGTTTCAATTCCTCGAACAGATCGAACAGCCGCCATATGCCGACGCGGTTGCCGTAGTCGCGCCAGGAATAGTTGCGCTGCTGCTGCGGCTCGCCCTTCTTCGCCGGGTCCCAGCCAGTGCCGCGGCGATAGGCGTAAACCTCGATGTTGGTGGTGGTGCAGAATGCGAGCCGTTTGCCGCCCGGCCAGGAATAGTCCTTGCGCTCGCCGATCGGCGAATAGTCATAGCGGTTGTGTTTGGGCAGCGTCAGCATTGCGAGGCCTCCATTCGATCGAGGCCGCAGGATCGCACGCCGGCTTGAACCCGTCTGCAAGGAAGATGCAAACGCAGCGAGGCCTCTGGGAAGCCATTCGCTGTCTCTAGTGCATCACGATGACAGGCGTGCCGATCTTGACGCGCTGGTACAGATCCATGATGTCGCGGTTGTGCATACGAATGCATCCATACGACACAGATCGACCAATTGAGTTCGGCGCGTTGGTGCCGTGGATCGCATAATCGCCGCCGCTGAGCGTCAAGGCCGCGACACCCATCGGATTTTGCTGCGCGCCTCCCGGAATGATGTGCGGCATGTTTGGCCTGTCGCGCCGGACATCAGGAGGTGGCGACCAGGCCGGACTGAGGTATTTGCCATCAATTTTTGCGACGCCGGTCCAGGCCTTGCCCGGTCGACCGACCGCGACCGGATAGACGAGGGTCTGACCATCGCCGACCAAGAGGTAGAGTCTTCGTTCCGAAGTTTTAACCACGATCGTGCCGGGCCGGTAACTGGGATCGTAGCCGGGAAAGCCGGAATCGTAGTCGTGAAAAGCGTATGCGGACGTGGGAGGCGTTGCGATAAGACCGGATTGCAGTGCGGTGATTGCGACAAGCAGCTGAACAGCTTTACGCATCGAACATCTCCCGACCGACTGGGCAGTTCAACGCGCCGAATTTCCCATAGGTTCCGCTGAGCGCGTCCACTCCCCGCCGGTCTTAGTCACACAGAGGGCGCTCAAGTTCGTGGTGCGGATGGTAAGTCCAATAGAATCGCCGTTCCGGCAGGTGCTTATCTTGTGCGCCGGCTCATGCTATTGACTTGTCGTTCACCATGACGAGAGAAGCCATGCACGTCCAAGCACTGGGATATGTCGGGGTTCGCGCCAAGAGCCTGGAGGATTGGGCCGCCTACGGCCAGAATTTCCTGGGCTTACAACGCATTGACAAGAGCCGTTCGACACTCGCGTTCCGCATGGATGATCGCAAGCAGCGCATCGTGGTCGATGCCGACGGCGGGCAGGGCATCGGCTTCTTCGGCTGGGAGGTGGCGGATGCCGCCGCGCTCGACGCGCTCGCGGCGCGATTGGAGACGACTGGCACCAAGGTGGCGCGCGGCTCGCGCGCTCTCGCCGACGAGCGCCACGTCAGGGATCTGATTGTCGCCGCCGATCCGGCCGGCAATCGGCTCGAGTTCTTCCACGGTGCCGCGACCGCGACAGATACGTTCATGCCCGGCCGGAACATTTCCGGTTTCCGCACCGGCACGCTCGGCATGGGCCACGTGGTGATGCACTTCGAGCATCTCGCGCCGGTGATGAAGTTTTATCAGGAGGTGCTGGAGTTCAAGCTCAGCGACTACTGGCTGCGGCCGTTCCCCGGCTACTTCTTCCACGTCAATCCGCGCCACCACTCCATCGCGCTGGTCGAGACTGGCAAGAACATGGTTCACCACATGATGTTGGAGCTCTTTAGCCTCGACGACGTCGGGCAGGGCTACGACCTAGCGCTGCAGGACGAGGAGCGCATCGCGGTGTCGCTCGGCCGCCATTCCGGCGATTACGTCACCTCGTTCTACACCTGGAATCCGTCCGGTTTCATGGTCGAGTATGGCTGGGGCGGCCAGATGATCGACGATAACACCTGGAAGCCGTTCGAGCGCAAGCACGGGCCGAGTCTGTGGGGCCACGATCGTAAGTGGATGTCGCCGGAGAAGCGCGCCGAGGCGCGCGCGCTCTGCATCGAGTCCGCCGAGGTGGGCCTGCGTCAGCCGGTGCAGGTGCTGGAAGGCAACTACAATGTGATGCAGGGCGTCTGTCCCTGGTGGGACGCGATAAAGGCGCAGAAGGCGGGTTGAGAGTTGCCCGCGCTTCCTCGGCCGTCATGCCGGAAGCGAGAGCCGGGACCCAAGTAACACCAAACTATCGTCGGCGTTGTGTTTACCGGCTCCCCGCTTTCGCGAGGACGACAACAGAGTTCGCTGCTCACAAAGGCGCGGCGCAGTAGGGAGGAGTTCCATGAAAGCCGGTGTTGCGTCTCCGAACGGTGTCGTCATCCAGGACGTGCCACAGCCCACGCCCAAGCCGACCGACATCCTGGTCAAGATCAAGGCGATCGCGCTCAACCGCGCCGATCTCGGCTCGGCACGCGGCGACACCAGCCACGGCGCGTCGGCGGGCAAGCCGATCGGCAGCGAATTCTCCGGCGAGGTGATCGAGGTCGGGCGTGAGGCTCAGGGCTTCCAGGTCGGCGACCGCGTGATGTGCCATTCGCCCGGCAGCCACGCCGAGTACGCGGTCAGCGACTACGGCCGCGCCATGAAGATTCCGGACGGCATGAACTATGAGACCGCGGCGACGCTGCCGATCGGCCTCAATACGCTACACAATGCGCTGGTCACCGCCGGCCGAATGAAGAAGGGCGAGGCGGTGATGGTGCAGGGCGCGTCGTCTGGCGTCGGCATCATCGGCCTGCAGATGGCGAAGCTCTTGGGCGCCGGCTTTGTGGTCGGGACCTCCACCGACGACAAGCGTCGCGGGCGGCTCAAGGAGTTCGGCGCCGACCTCGCGGTCAGCACCAAGGACGCAGACTGGCCGGAGCAGGTGGTCAAGGCGACCGGCGGCAAGGGCGTCAACCTGACGGTCGACATGCTGTCCGGCCCGGTGGTGAGCCAGACTATGCAGGCGACCGCGCTGCTCGGCCGCATCGTCAACATCGGCCGGCTCGCCGGCATGAAGGCCGAGTTCGACTTCGACACCCACGCGCGCAAGCGCATCGACTACATCGGCGTGACGTTCCGTACCCGCACCGTCGAGGAGGTGCGCGATATCCTGGTGAAGATGCGCGCCGATCTGTGGGATGCGGTCGCCGCCGGCAAATTCAAGGTGCCGATCGACAAGACTTATCCGCTCGCGGACGCCAAGGCCGGGCACGAGCATATGCGCGCCAACGCGCATTTCGGCAAGATCCTGCTGATCCCGTAACACGCGCGCCCGACATCAAGCCATGGCACACGGCAATCGGATGATCGTCGATGCGCAGGTTCATCTGTGGAAAGCGCCGACGCCGGACTGGCCTTGGGTTCCCGGCCGCAAGCCGCAGCTGCCGGAGCCGTTCCTGATCGAGAAGCTGCTGCCGCTGATGGACGAGGCCGGCGTCGACCGCGCCGTCATCGTGCCGCCGTCCTGGCCGGGCGACCGCAACGACTATGGCCTCGAGGCGGCGCAGCGCTATCCCAACCGTTTCGCGGTGATGGGCCGCTTACCGGTGCAGGATTCCAATTCGGCCGCGCTGCTGCCGAAATGGAAGGAGCAGAAGGGCATGCTCGGCGTGCGGCTGACCTTCATGCGCGAGCAGGCAGCGATGCTCACCAGCGGAAGCGCCGACTGGTTCTGGCCCGCAGCGGAGAAGGCGGGCCTGCCGGTGATGATCTTCCCGCCCGGCAACGTGCCGCGAGCTCGCGCCGATCGCCGCGCGCCATCCCGCCCTGGCGCTGATCATCGATCATATGGGTCTGCTGCAGGAGACCGCGCAGGAGGGCAAGATCAAGGAGGCGATCGACGACGTGGTCGCGCTGGCCAAGTATCCGAATGTCTCGGTCAAGGTATCCTCGGCGCCGACCTACTCGTTCGAGCCCTATCCCTGGCGCGACATGACCGAGCACCTCAAGCGGTGTTTCGACGCGTTCGGTCCGCAACGCTGCTACTGGGGCACCGACCTCACCAACGCATTCGCCAAATCCACTTACCGCCAGCGCATCACCCATTTCACCGAGGAGCTGCCGTTCCTCTCCGAGCAGGACAAGGACTGGGTGATGGGCCGCGCCATCGTGCAGCGGCTCAACTGGAGGTAGGTCGGAGAGGCCTGAAATGGGTGCGAGACTTACAGTCGCGCCGACCCTCCGGAACCTTTGTCATGGGGCCACGTTGTCGCGCGCTGGCCCCAGTTGGGGCCGGTCACGGGAGGGCATCCCTGCATGGCTTATGGCATCTGGTTAGGTCCCAAGGACGCGGATTGAACACGCCGCGCGCGGCGGCGCTATGTATTTGCGTATTGCGGAGTACGGCAGGGGGCGGGAGGATAGGGTGCCGTTGAGCTCTGACGAAAGTGGATACCAATGAGCGCGGTTCTCGAGGCGACGCAAAGTCTTGAAGCCGGGCAGATCGGCCTACTCACGGGGCGCGACCTTGGCGACGGCATCCGATTGCTCGGAGCGCTGCCTGTAGCGGTGTACACAACCGACGCGGACGGCCGCATCACTTATTTTAACGAAGCCGCGGCCGAGCTGTGGGGCTGCCGCCCCGAGCTTGGCAAGAAAGAGTTTTGTGGTTCTTGGAAGCTATTCTGGCCGGACGGAACGCCGCTGCCGCACGACGAGTGCCCCATGGCGTTGGCGTTGAAACACAAGCGGCCGATCCGTGGCATGCAGGCGATTGCGGAGCGCCCCGACGGAACACGCGTGCCGTTTGCGCCTTACCCAACGCCGCTGTTCGACGCCGCTGGCGTTCTGACCGGCGCCGTCAACATGCTGGTGGATATTTCTGACAACATCCGCGCCGAAGAGATTGCACAACAGCTTGCCTCCATCGTCACGTATTCGGACGATGCGATCATCAGCAAGAATCTCAACGGTACCATCGTGAGCTGGAATCGCGGAGCGGAACGATTATTCGGCTACTCAGCCCGAGAAGTCATCGGGAGGTCGGTGACGATCCTGATACCCGCGGATCACCAGAACGAAGAGCCTCAAATCCTCGATCGTATCCGCCGCGGCGAGAACGTCGATCATTACGAAACTGTCCGCCAGCGCAAGGACGGAACCCGGATCAATATTTCACTCACCGTGTCGCCGGTTCGCAATCGTGACGGACGGATCGTTGGCGCATCGAAGATCGCCCGTGACATCACCGATCGCAAGCGGACGCAGGAACAGCAGACGCTGCTGCTCCGCGAAATGAGCCACCGCGTCAAGAACCTGTTCGCGGTCGTCGGTGGCCTGGTGACGCTGAGCGCGCGCTCCGCCCGCACGCCGGATGACATGGCGGCGGCGGTCCGCGATCGGCTGGCGGCGCTGACGCGCGCCCACGAGCTCACGCGCCCGGGCTTGCTCGGTGGCAAAGACTCTGTCGGCCAGGCCACGACGTTGCATGCGCTCATCCGAGCGATTTTTGCGCCGTATACAAGCGGGCAGTCCGGCGGTGGGGGTCTGGCACTGAGCGGAGCCGATCTGCCGATCGGAAGCAACGCCGTCACCAATCTCGCCTTGCTGCTGCACGAGTTGGCGACCAACGCGGCCAAATACGGCGCGTTGTCGTCACCGGCGGGTGCCGTTCAAATCGATTGCTCGGTGGTCAACAACGCGCTGTCGTTAATCTGGAAGGAGCGCGGCGGGCCACCGCTTGAAAAGCAACCGAATAGCGAGGGCTTCGGCGGCGTGCTGTCACGCCGTATTGTCTCGGCGCAGTTCGGCGGTGAGCTGTCGAAAGAATGGGCCCGCGAAGGGCTGGTGGTCCGCCTCTCCGTGCCGGTTGAGCGGCTCAGCAACTGACCGTCCCGGTCTCGACTACGGCAGCATCAGCGTATCGCCGCAGATCGAGATTGCCTGCCCGGAAATGGTGCGGCCGCGCGGCGAACAGATGAACAGGATGGCGTCGGCGATCTGCCGCGGCGTCACCGTGGTGCGCATCGAGACCACTGAGAGCGCCTCGTCCTGAAGTTCCTTGAACGTCACGCCGCGCTCCTTCGCTTTTGCGCGGAACACCCGGCGGATGCGTTCGCCCTCGACGATGCCGGGCTGGATGGCGTTGACGCGGATGCCGGTACGGCCAAGCTCGATCGACAGCGATTTGGTGAAGCCGACCACCGCCCATTTCGACGACGCGTAGGCGGTGCGCAGCGGGAAGCCGAGCCGTCCCGCCGCTGACGACAGGTTCACGATCGAGGCGTTCTTGCTCTTGCGCAGATACGGCACCGCGAGCCGCGCGCAGTTGAACTGGCCGGTGATGTTGACGGCGATGCAGCGGTCCCAGTCGGTCGGCGCAATCTTCTCCACCGGTCCGGTCGGGCCGGCGATGCCGGCGTTGTTGATCAGCACGTCGAGCCCGCCAAGCACCTTGATAGCCTCTTTGAAGAGGCGCTCGACCTCGCCGCGGTCGGCGACGTCGGCCTTGCTCTGACGGATTTTCGGGTCGCTCCTTTTCAGCGCCGCCAGCGCCTTGGCGTCGACGTCGCAGACAAAGACCTTGGCGCCTTCCTTGACAAAGCCGCGCGCCACCTCGCGGCCGATACCGCTCGCGCCCGCGGTCACCAGACACGCGCAGTCCTTTGATGCCGAGCTCCATGTTTCACTCCCCGACAAGGTGCTGGACAAGGCCGCAGCCACGCGCAAGCGTAGTTGCACGCGAATTTTGCGACAAGAGTGGATCACAAACGGGAGGCGTCCGTGCAGGTTGGTTTCGTCGGGTTGGGCATCATGGGTTCCCGCATGGCGGGCAACTTGCAGAAGGCGGGCCATCAGCTCGTGGTCCACGATCTGCGCAAGGAGGCGGCGGCGCCGCTCATCTCGGCCGGCGCAAGCTGGGCGGAGACGCCGCGCGCGGTCGCCGCGGCGGCGGACGTGATCTTCACCTCATTGCCGGAGCCGCCGGATGTCGAAAAGGTTGCGCTGGCGGCCGATGGGCTCCTCGCCGGCGCGAAATCCGGCGCCGCCTGGTTCGATCTATCGACCAATTCGCCGAGCTTGGTGAAAAAGCTCAACGCGGCATTCGCCGAGAAGGGCGCACACATGCTCGATGCGCCGGTGTCGGGCGGCCCGCAGGGCGCAGCGAGCCGCAAGCTCGCGATCTGGGTCGGCGGCGACAAGGCCGCGTTCGACCGGCACAAGGCGGTGCTCGACGCGATCGGCGATCAGGCACGCTACATCGGTCCGATCGGCTCAGCGACGGTCGCCAAGCTCGTCCACAACATGTCGGGCTACGCCATCGTCTGCGCGCTGGCCGAGACGTTTGCCATGGGCGTCAAGGCCGGCGTCGAGCCGCTCGCGCTGTGGGAAGCGGTGCGCCAGGGCGCGGCCGGCCGCCGCTATACGTTCGATGCGATGATCAACCAGTGGCTGCCGGGCAAGTACGATCCTCCGGATTTCGCGCTCAAGCTCGCGCACAAAGACGTCGGGCTCGCCACCGCGCTCGGCCGCGAGCTCGGCTTGCCGATGCGCATCTGCGACCTGACCTACGCCGAGATGACCGAGGCGATGAACCGCGGCTGGGCGGGGCGCGATTCGCGCATTGTCATGACATTGGAACAGGAGCGCGCCGGCATCGAGGTCAAGGTCGATCCGGAGCGCCTGAAAGAAGCGCTGGCGCTACCGTTCCCCGCGACGCAGGGGAAGGGGTGACGCAATGCTGAAAGGCAAAACCGCGCTGGTCACCGGCTCGACCGGCGGCATCGGTGAAGCGTTCGCCCGCGCATTCGCGGCGCACGGCTGCAACGTGATGATGAATGGGCTGGGCGAGCCCGATGCGATCGAGGCGCTGCGCGCGTCCATTGCGAAAGAGCACGGCGTCGAGGTCGCCTTCCACGGCGCCGACGTCGGCGTGCCGGCCGAGATCGAGTCGATGGTGAGCGAGGCGGAGCGGCGCTTTGGCCACATCGACATTTTGGTCAACAACGCGGTGGTACGGCACTACGACATGATCGAGGACTTTCCGGTGGAGAAATGGGATCTGGCGATTGCGGTCGATCTATCGGCGGCATTCCACACCATCCGGCTCACCATGCGCGGCATGAAGGCCCGCGGATGGGGGCGTATCATCAACATGTCGTCGATCCATGGCCGCATGGCGGTGCCCAACCGCGTCGACTACGTCACCGCGAAGCATGCGCTGATCGGCATGACGCGCGGCATCGCGCTCGAATGCGCGCCGACCGGCGTCACCATCAATGCGCTGATGCCGGGCTGGGTGCTGACGCCGCACGCCGAGCGCCAGGTGGCACGACGGATGGACGAGGCCAAGATCAGCCGCGACCAGGCGATCGAGGAACTCGTCAAGGCGCGCCAGCCCAGCCAGCGGCCCATCATGCCGGCAGACATCGCGGCGTTCGGCATTTTTCTGTGCAGCGATGCCGGCGCGCATATCAATGGCGCGGCGCTGCCGATCGATGGCGCATGGCAGGCGGGATATGTGCTGACCGCGGGGAACAAGGGCTGAAACAAAAGCAAATTCTGCCGCACCACCTCGCGATTGAGCTCGTCTGCCGAAATCACCTCGCCATCAGTGTAACTTCGTTTACGTCCATTTCAGCCGTTCGCGGATCGCGCGGCCCATCACCCAGTCCTTGTCGCTGTCGGACAGGAATTTCAGCTCCTCGGTGAAATGGGTCAGGCGCTGTTTCCAGCCCACCCGGGCCATTCCGTTTGTCACGTCGGTCCCCCAATAGCAGCGTTGCGGCCCGTAAGCGTCAAACAGACGGTGGATGTGCGGGGTCAGGTCGCTGAACGGATAGGGCTCCAGCGAGGCGTTGGGGAGATTCGACAGCTTGACGCCGACGTTCGGATATTTTGCGAGCGCAACCGCATGGCCGATCGCTTCGGCGGTTCGCCCCTCCTTTGCGACGGCCGTGTTCACGCCCATATGGTCGATGATGAGCGGCAGCCCCGGATGGCTCGCCGCGATCTTGTCGAACATGTTCACCCGGCCGAACGCCAGGAACATGACCGGAAGCCCGGCCTTCTCCGCCGCCGGCCAGAACCAGTCGACCGTTCCATCCGACAACATGCCGATAAATTTGGGATTGTTGAATGTCACCCGTACGCCGAGCATGCCCGGCTGCTCCTTCCACTTCGGCAACAGCGCCGCCGATTTCGGGTCCTCCAGCGGAATACGGCCCATCACCGCGAAGCGGTCGGGGTAGCGCTTGGCGGCTTCGAGCGCGTAGGTATTAACGTCGTTGAGCCCAGGCGGCACGACGACGACACGGTCGACGCCAGCCTCATCCATTAGCGGCAACGCGCGCTCGATGGTGAACGGCTCCGGCAGCTGCGGCTGGGCACCGGGGGTCCAGGGGTAATCCGGCGAATTTGCCTTCCACAAGTGGACCTGGGCGTCGACAATCGTGCGCTTGCGCGCGGGCTGGGGGCGTGCGGGCTGTACGCCCGACGCCAGCAGCGCGCCTGCGCCAAGGGTCGAGCCGAGCAAGTTGCGTCGTGTCAGCATGGTAGTCCTCCCTGATGGCGCCGCTCATTCATTGGCGTCGCGCGTGTCGTGGACGCAGTTTAGCTTGGTATTCCCCCGATGACTCGGGCTTTGCCAATAAATCGGACAGGTCACCTCGTCATCGAACGCGCCTGCCGCCACGCCGTCACCTGGGGCACCGGGATGCCGAGGTTCTCGCGCAAGGTCGTGCCCGCGTATTCCTTTCGGAACAGGCCGCGCCGCTGCAGCTCTGGCACGACGAAGCTGACGAAATCCTGGTAGGCGCCCGGGACATGCGTCGCCGCGATTACAAAGCCGTCGCAGGCGCGCTCGACAAACCATTGCTCGAGCCGGTCGGCAACCTCCTGTGGGCCCCCCACGGTCGGATTTTGGGTGCGCCCGCGGCCGCTGATCTGGATGAAATCGCGCACGGTCGGATTCTTCTTCACCCGCAGCACGCGATCGCGGATGCCTTGCAGGCCGGACATCGCCGCGAGCTCGGGATCGGTGAACGCCTCGTCCATCCCCTTGGTGGCAAAGTCGAAGTTGAGCGCCTCCGAGAGGAGCGACAGCGCGTCGATCTCGAGCGGCAGCTTCTGAATCTGCGCCCACTTGTCCTCGGCCTCGGCCTTGGTTGCGGCGGTCACCGGGCTGACCAGATGCGTGATCTTGACGTGCTCGGGGTCGCGGCCGCAGCGCGCCACTTCGGCCTTGAAGTCGGCGTAGTCGCGCTGGCCCAGCTCCAGCGTGGGATAGATGACGAAAATGACCTCGCCCCATTGCGCGCCGAAGCGCTTGCCGCGGCCGCTGGCGCCGGCCTGGATGATGACCGGGTGACCCTGCGACGAGCGCGGCACCGTGAACGGCCCGCGCGAGCGGAAGAAGCGGCCCTGGTGGTCCAGTCGATGAACCTTCTCCGGACGACCGAACAGTCCGCTCGCCTTGTCCTGCACAATGGCGTCGTCTTCCCACGTGTTCCAGTGACCGAGCACGACCTCCATGAATTCGTCGGCGCGGTCGTAGCGCAGATCGTGATCAAGCACTTCGTCGCGGCCCATATTCTGGGCTTCGCCGTCGTTGAGCGACGTGACGACGTTCCAGGCTGCGCGCCCATCGGTCATCAGATCGAGCGTCTGGAACACGCGTGCCACGTGGAAGGGCTCGTAGTAGGTGGTCGAATAGGTTGCGCCGAGACCAAGGCGCCGCGTCGCCATGCCCATCACGGTGAGCACGGTGACGGCATCGAGCTTCACGCAGCGGATGCCGTGCTGCACGGTGTGCGCGTGGTCGCGGCCGTACATGTCGGGCATCGACAGCCGATCGTCGAAAAAGCCGAGATGGAACTTGCCGGCCTCAAGCACTTGGCCGACATGCCGGTAGTAGTCCGCCGACCAGGTGTCGGTGCGCGAGAGCGGATGGCGCCAGGAGCTCGCCAGATTGGTGCAGTTCTGAGCTTGCAGGAAGCCAACCAAGGTCATCTGGCGCATTGTGGTTTCCCTGCGATTGCGGGCTCGGTTGCCCGGCGACATGAGTGTGCCCACACTTCAGAATATTGCGCCAAGTGCTATTGTCCTAGGGCATGACACGGATGGGCCCGATGTGGCGCGCGTTGCGCAGCGGCGCGTTCTGTTTGGCGCTCACGCTTGGCGCGGCGAGCGCGGCCGCGGAACCGCTGCAGGTGCCATTCACCATCAGCAAGCCTGCCGGCAACGGACCGTTTCCAGCCGTCGTCATTTTGCATGACTGCTCGGGTCTGGGACCAAGATCGAGCGGAGCGCCTTGGCGCTGGTCGAGCGAACTAACATCGCGCGGCTATGTGACGGTGTGGCCGGACAGCTTCACGCCGCGCGGCCGCGCCAAAGGTGTCTGCACGGATGCGACGCCGCCGCGAATCGCTTTTGAAACCCGCGCCCACGATGCCTATGCCGCGCTCGCATATCTGCGGTCGCTGCCGTTTGTTGATGTGGGGCGGATCGGCGTGATGGGCGGCTCTCATGGCGGGTCATCGACGCTTGCGACCATCGTCGACATACCCGAGAACATCGCCCGTGCCAGTCCGGGCTTCGCGGCCGCAATCGCGCTCTATCCCGGTTGCGCGCGCAGCTATGGCGGCTGGTCGGTGACGCGCGAAAACAAGGGTGGGCGCCCCAGCTATTCGGGTGCTTTCAAGCCACTGGCGCCGCTCCTGATCTTGACCGGCGAACTCGACGATTGGACACCGGCCGAGCCCTGCCGCAGGCTGGCGGAGGCCGCTTCCGTCGCTGGACATCGCGTCGAAATCAAGGTTTATCCCGGCGCCCATCATTCCTTCGACAGCATTGCGCCGGTCCGCTACGTGGCCGAACGCATCAACATCAACGCTCCGTCCGGACGCGGCGCCACGACCGGTGGCAATGCTGCAGCGTGGGCTGACGCGATCGGGCAGGTGGAGCGCTTTCTATCGGAGCATCTCGTCAAGCGGGCAGCGCCGTAGGCGCGTGGCACGCAATCGCCTGCCTATTCCGCGATCTGTTCCCGCTTCTGGCGCACTGCGGGCGCGATCATCACCACCAGGATCAGCACGGTGGCGATGATGAAGGCGAGACTGATCGGCCGCGTTACGAACACCGACGGATCGCCTTTCGACATCAGCATGGCGCGGCGCAGGTTCTCCTCCATCATCGGACCGAGCACGAAGCCGAGCAGCATCGGCGCGGGCGAAAAGCCGAGTTTGAGCCAGAGGAAACCGGCGATGCCAAACCCCGCGGTGAGGTAGATCTCGAACGAGGAGTTGTTGACGCTGTAGATGCCGATCGCCGAGAACGCCATGATCGCCGGGAACAGCAGCCGGTAGGGAACGCTCAGCAGCTTCACCCAAAGCCCGATCAGCGGCAGGTTGAGGATCACCAGCATCGCATTGCCGATCCACATGCTGGCGATCAGGCCCCAGAACAATTCGGGCCGCTGCGTCATTACCTGCGGACCGGGCTGGATGCCCTGGATGGTGAGGGCGCCGAGCATCAGCGCCATCACGCCCGATGCCGGCAGGCCGAGCGTCAGCATCGGGATGAACTTGGTCTGCGCGTCGGCGTTGTTCGCCGCTTCCGGGCCGGCGACGCCTTCGATCGCACCTTTGCCGAACCGCGACGGGTCGGCGGCGAGCTTCTTCTCCAGCATGTAGGACGAGAACGATGCGATCGCAGGGCCGGTGCCGGGCAGCACGCCGAAGAACGAGCCGAGGATCGTGCCGCGGACGATCGGGCCAGCCGAGGCCTTGAGATCGGCCTTGGTAGGTAAGAGGTTGCTCACCTTGGAGGTGAAGATCTCGCGCCGTTCCGGATTGCCGAGGTTGGTGACGATCTCGCCGACCGCGAACACGCCGACCGCAATCACGATGAATCCGATGCCGTCCGACAGCTCGAAAACATCGAACGTGTAGCGATGCAGGCCGGTGTTGACGTCGCTGCCGACGATGCCGAGCAGCAGCCCGAGCACCACCATGGCGAGCGATTTCATCATGTCGCCCTGCGCCAGTACCGCGGCGGCAATCAAGCCCATCAGCATCAGCGAGAAATACTCCGGCGCGCCGAACTTCAGCGCGACTTCGGCGAGCGGCGGACCGGCCAGCGCGATCAGCAGCGTGCCGACCGTGCCGGCGAAGAACGAGCCGATCGCGGCGATCGCGAGCGCCGGCCCGGCGCGGCCCTGCCGCGCCATCTGATAGCCGTCGATGCAGGTCACGACCGAGGAGGTTTCGCCCGGCAGGTTGACCAGGATCGCGGTGGTCGAGCCGCCATACTGCGCGCCGTAATAGATGCCGGCTAGCATGATCAGCGCGCCGACCGGCGCGACGTTGAAGGTGAGCGGCAGCAGCATCGCGATGGTGGCGAGTGGCCCGATGCCGGGCAGTACGCCGATCAGCGTTCCGACCAGCACGCCGATGAAGCAATAGGCGAGGTTCTGCAGCGAGAACGCGACGCCGAAGCCGAACAGCAGATTCTGGAAAAGGTCCATGCGCTTCAGAACTCGGCAAACAGTTGATAGGGCAGGCCGAGGCCCCAGATGAAAACGGCGATGCAGCCGATCGTCAGGCCGACGGTGAGCAGCACGACTTCGATCAGGTTGAATTCAGTCGAGGCGAGCGCCGAGCCGAAGATCAGCACGATAAGCGCCGGCACGAAGCCGCCGTGTGTCATCAGGATGCCGAACAGCACCAGCGATACCGGGATGACCACCAGTGCGCGCAGCGACCAACCCGGCTCGATCTTCTCGGTGCTGCGGAACGCCTTGGCGAGAAACCACAGGCCGAACAGGGAGAGAATACTGCCGAGCACGGTCGGAAAATATCCGGGTCCCATCCGCAATGAAGTGCCGAACGGGTAGTTTCGCGCGATCACGACTGCGGTCATGCCGACCGCGATCAGCATGACGCCAGACCAAAAATCCTGATTGTCGCGAAGCCCAGCCTTCATCGACGTTTCCCCCGCTGCTGCGCCGGAGTCCCGTTCCGGCGCGCCGCCAATTGTCTGTTGTCCGTGGTTCTGCCTATTCGGCCTTGATGCCGCCTTCCTTGACGACGCGCTCCCACTTGTTCATCTCGCTGACCATGTACTTGCCGAACTCCTCCGGCGACATTTTGACCACTGAGGCGCCTTCGCTGGAAAACTGTTTGGTGACCACTTCGGAGTCCTGAGCAGCGGTCAGCGCGGCGTGCAGCCGCTTGACGATGGCGGGCGGCGTGCCCGCAGGTGCGATGATGCCCCACCAGTTTTCGGCGGTGTAGCCCGGCAAGCCCTCGCCAATGGTTGGCACGTCGGGCAGCACGACGCTGCGCTTGGCGCCGCCGGTGCCAAGCGCCTTGAGCTTGCCGGACTTGATGTGCGGCGTGGTCTGCACCAGCGACGACATCATGATCTTGGTGTGGCCGCCGAGCACGTCGGTCATCGCCGGCCCGCCGCCCTTGAACGGCACGTGCAGGATGTCGACCTTGGCGGTGAGCTTGAACAACTCGCTGCCGAGATGCTGGAAGCTGCCGATGCCGGCGGAGGCGTATTGCAGTTCGCCGGGCTTCGACTTGGCGAGCGCGATCAGCTCCTGCGTGGTGTTCACCGGCAGGCTCGGATGAATGACCAGCACGTTCGGGCCGGTGCCCATGATGCCGATCGGCGTGACCGCTTTGATCGGGTCGTACGGCAGCTTGTAGAGCCAGGGGTTGACCGCGTGGGCGAGGGAGATCACGCCGAGCGTGTAGCCGTCGGGTGCCGCCTTGGTCACGATTTCAGTGCCGACCACGCCGCCGGCGCCAGCGCGGTTGTCAACCACGACCTGCTTGCCAAGCTGTTCGCTGAGCTGCGTGCCGATCATGCGCCCGACCACGTCGTTGCTGCCGCCGGGCGGGAACGGAATGATCAGCCGCACCGGCCGGTTGGGGTAGTCGGACTGCGCCGCGACCGACGTGGTCAGCGCAACCAGCAGGCCGGCGGCCTGGATCAAGAGCGAACGCAGCCTCGGCATCCTGACTTTCCTCCACACTTCCAAATCAAACGGCAGTTCTGGCGCCGTCATCTTGGCGATGATCATGCGGCCAGCCGCCGTTGAGAACCATCGGTATATCATGGCCGGGGGATCACAATATTGCCAGGACAGACGCGCCGATGGTCCAAATTGCCGCAATTGTGCTCAGGAAATCGGCCGATCCGAGACGGTGAGCGGCTGAACGCCAGCCTTCTTCGCCTCGTCCTGCAGGGCGGCGACTTCGCTGGCGGCATAGGGAATGCCGCGCGCGCGGCGCTCGCTCTCGATGCGGTCTTCCGGCTCCCCTGGCAGCAGGATTTCACCATAGCCCTCCGCACGAGGCGCCGACCGCACCCGCTCGATCAGCGTGTCGATGCGGGCGTGGTATTCATCCTCGCTGACGAACAGGTTCGGCCGCATCGCCAGGAAGAAGTGGCCGACATCCTGGGGCCGGTCGAACGCCTTGTACTGGTCGCCGACGTCGCCGCCGAAATTGGCGCCGGAGATCACGCCGCCGAAAATGTCCATGAACATCGAGAGGCCGGAACCCTTGTGCTCGCCGATCGGCAGCACCACGCCGCCTGCGAGAGCCGCCTTCGGGTCCGTAGTCGGCTTGCCCTGCGCATCGAGCGCATAGCCGAGCGGAATGGTCTCGCCGCGCCGCTCGGCGCGCCGGATTTTTCCGCGCGCCGCGACGGCGGGCGACATGTCGAGGATAATGGCGCGGTGCTTGCCGGCCGGCGCCGCCATGCAGAACGGGTTGGTGCCAAGCAGCATCGACTTGCCGCCCCATGGCGGCATGGCTGGCGAGGCGTTGGAGAACACCATCGCCATCATCCCGGCTTCGACCGCGGGCAGCGCGTACGACGCCGCCATACCGAAATGGGTGCTGCGCTTCACCGACACGATGCCGATCCCGTAGTCGCGCGCCATCGCGATCGCTTCCTGCATGGCGCGGAGCCCGATCACGAAGCCGAAGCCGTTCTCGCCGTCGAGCGTTGCTGCGACCGGCGTCATGCGCTTGGGTTCAAGGTTGGGGCACGGATTGATCAGGCCGGAGCGCAACCGGTCCAGATAGATCGGCAGCCGGCACAGGCCATGGGTGTCGACACCGCGCAGATCGGCATGGACGAGACAATGGGCGACGGTGGCGGCGTGCTCATCGGGCACGCCGTTGGCAGACAGCACCGAGCGCGCGAATGCGTCCGCCGCCATTGGGCTGGCATAGACGCGCTCGGCCGCTGCTGTCGGAGTTTCCGCCATTAGAGCTTGATGTCCTTGACTTGCTTCGCGCGCTGGATCGAGGCCGCCAGCAGGAAGCCGAGGTCGGTGCCGCTCGACACGTAGCGCGCACCCATGCGGACGTATTCGGCGATCAGGTCGGGCCGCGAGGCGAGCCCGCCGACCCCGCAATGCTTGCCATGCTTGCGACAGACGTCGATGACGCGCTGATAGATCTCGCGCACCTTGGGATGGTCGTACTGGCCGGTGAGGCCCATGTCGGCGAGCATGTCATTCAGCCCGACCAGCACGATGTCGACGCCTTCGACCGCGACGATCTCGTCGGCGCGCTCCAGCGCGTCGGCGGATTCGAACTGCACGATCACCATCGTGGCGTCGTTGATCGCTTTGCAGGTCTCCTCGGCGGAAAACGAGCGATAGTGCAGCTGCGGATAAAGCCCGGTGTTGGAACGCTCGCCCTGCGGCGGCAGCTTGGCTGCCCGGACCACAGCGCGGGCCTCCTCGGCCGAGCGGACATGCGGCGCGATGATGCCGAACGCGCCGGCATCGAGCACCCGAGAGATGTATTCGGGCGTATTCGCAGGCACCCGCACCGCTGGCATGATTCCCAGGTCCTGCGCCGCCATGCAGATCTGCCCGGTGACGTCCATGGTCAGCGGCGAATGCTCCAAGTCGATGTAGAGCATGTCGAACCCTGCAGTCTTGGCGATCCGCGCGATTTCGATGCCGCGAACCAGACGCACGGTCATCGAGACCACGACCTCGCCGCGCGCCAGCATGTCCTTGACGTTGTTCCGCAGAATGTCGCTGGCGGGCACGGCGTTCCTCCGTTGGCGTTGCTTACGGTGCAGCGCTATACTGAATTCGATCGGCTCGGACGTATCAGCAGGACTATCCATGAACTACGCAACCGACTTCAAGTCGCTCAAAGGCAAGATTTCCGATGAGGAATGGCAGGCCCGCGTCGAGCTCGCGGCATGCTACCGGCTGGTCGACAGCTACGAGATGACGGACCTGATCTATAACCACATCACCTCGCGCATCCCCGGCACCCACCACCTGCTGATCAACCTCTACGGCCTCCTCTACAAGGAGATTACTGCCTCGAGCCTGGTCAAAATCGACGTCGAGGGCGAGATCATCGACAAGCCCGACACCGACTACGGCATCAATAAGTCTGGCTACGTGATCCACGGCGCGATCCACAAGGCGCGGCCGGAGGTGAAGTGCATTCTGCACACCCACACCCGGGCCGGCATCGCGGTCTCCGCCATGAACTGTGGGCTGCTGCCGCTGTCGCAGACTTCTATCCGCTTCCACGGGCACATCGGCTACCACGACTTCGAAGGCCCGGCGGTTGACCTCGACGAGCGCGAGCGCATCGTCGAGGATCTCGGCCCGCACAACGCGCTGATCATGCGCAACCACGGTCTGTTGACGTGCGGCCCTTCGGTGCCGGAGGCGTTCAACCTGATGTACCAGCTCGAGCAATCCTGCCGCTCGCAGGTCGATGCCATGGCGGCGCGAACTGAGCTCAACGTCCCCGGCGAGAACGTACTGGCGCACACCGCGCATCTCTACCAGCCCGGCACACGGCGGCCCTACGGGGTGCTGGAGTGGCCGGCGATGCTGCGTCGCCTCGACGCCGAGCAGAAGAACTCCGGCTATCCGCCGTACTGGCACTGAGCGGGTCGATCCGCTAGTGCTCTGGGAATGAAACCTGCGCCGTTCGAGTATTCGCGTCCGAGCAGTCTCGACGAAGCCTGCGCTTTGCTCGCGGCCGACGATGGCGCACGGATCATCGCCGGCGGACAGACGCTGGTGCCGCTGATGGCGATGCGGCTCGCGCGGCCGACGCGGCTGATCGATATCGCGCGCATTCCGGACCTTGCCTACATCCGCGACGAGGGCAGTTCGATCGCGATCGGCGCCACAACCAAACAATGTGTCGTCGAGAGCGACTTGACCGTTCGTACCAAGCTGCCATTGCTTGCCAAGGTCATGCCCTACGTCGGGCATACGCCGACGCGCGCGCGCGGCACGATCGGCGGCTCGATCGCCAATGCGGACGCGGCCGCCGAAATTGTGCTGGTCGCGGTGACGCTCGGCGCGACGCTGACGTGGCGCGAGAGCGGCCAGGACGTCGACACGCCGGCCTCTGACTTTTTCCTCGGTCCGATGGTGACGGTGCTGCCGCTGGCGGCTTGCCTCGCTTCGGTGCGCTTTCCGGTGTGGTCACAGCCGCGGACGGGCGTGGGCTTCCATGAGATCAGCGCCCGCCAGAGCGATTTCGCCTTCGTGTCGGC
This sequence comes from uncultured Alphaproteobacteria bacterium, assembly GCA_963787955.1. Classification (GTDB taxonomy): domain Bacteria; phylum Pseudomonadota; class Alphaproteobacteria; order Rhizobiales; family Xanthobacteraceae; genus Z2-YC6860. Next base: position 171,257 of record CAWBFG010000026.1, read on the forward strand.
CGCGGCGCAGGTCGCGATCGATCCGGACGGACGGTGCATTCAGGCAGCCCTCGGCATCGGCGGGGCTGCAGCCGTGCCGCTGCGGCTCGACGTGGTGGCGGATGCTTTGCAGGACCAGGCCTTCGACGAACGAAAGATACGCGAGGTCGTCCGGGCCGCGTTGGCCGATATCGAGATGCTCGCTGACCTGCACGCCTCGGCCGACTACCGCCGCCGCGTGGGCGTGACGCTCGCGATGCGCGCTCTCACCGATGCCTTCGATTCGGCAGCGTGGCGCGCATGAAGGTCGAACTCGACATCAACAACGAGAAGCGCACAGTCGAGATCGAACCGCGCATGACGCTGCTCGATTGCCTGCGCGACAAGTTGTTGCTCACCGGCGCCCACGCCGGCTGCGAACATGGCGTCTGCGGCGCCTGCACGGTTCTGGTCGAGGGCGCAGCCGTGCGCTCGTGCCTGATGTTCGCGGTGCAGGCCGATGGCTACGCCATCACCACCATCGAGGGCTTGTCGCCCGGGCCGGGTGAGTTGTCTGCCCTGCAGGACGCGTTCTGCGAAACCCATGGCATGCAGTGCGGCTATTGCACGCCCGCCATGGTTCTTGCCGCTCATGCGCTGCTTGCGAAGAATGCGTCGCCGACCCGTGACGAGATTGTCGAGGCGATCTCGGGAAATATCTGCCGCTGCACCGGCTATGCGCAGATCGTCGAGGCAATCGCGCTCGCCGCTGAACGGATGCGCGGCCTCAACCGGCCAGTGGAGCCGCGATGAGCGAGCCCGCCAAATTCCGCTTCATCTCGTCGGACCGCCGCGTGCGCGAGGATCGCCGCTTCGTCGTGGGAAAGGGCAATTTTGCCGCGGATATCGTTCCCGCTGGCGTCAAGCATGTGGCGCTGGTGACCTCGCCATATCCGGCTGCGCGCATCATCTCGATCGACAAAAGTGCCGCGCTGGCGATGCCGGGTGTGCACTACGTGCTCGATGGACGTGAGCTTTCCGAAGGAACGGCAGTTGCTTGCTGCTGGCCTCGATACGCCGAACGTGCCGCGCCGCCCGCTCGCAGTCGACCAGGCGCGCTACGCCGGTGAATGGGTCGTGGCGGTCGTTGCCGACACCCGCGCGCTTGCCGAGGATGCGGCCGAGGCTGTGCAGGTGGAATACGAGCAACTGCCGTTCGTGCTCGACGCCGAGCAGGCGTACGCCGGTGGGCCGCTGGTGCATGAGGCGCATGGCTCGAACGTGCTGCTCGACCGCACCTTCGTGTGGGGCGAGGTCGAGCAAGACTTTGCCGCAAGCCCGCACAGGTTCAAACATCAGGTGAAATGGGGTCGCAGCGCCACGGTGCCGATCGAAACGTTCGGCGTCATCGCGAGCTGGGATCCCTGGCGCGAGGTGCTCGATGTCTGGGCCTCGATCCAGATGCCGAAGTTCCCCGACCAACTGGCCTGGGCGCTGAAGCTGCCGGCCTCCGCGGTGCGCGTGCACTATGACGTCGACGTCGGCGGCAGCTACGGCGTCAAGCGAGGTATCAAGCACGCGGTGTTGGTGAGCTATCTCTCCAAGCGGCTCGGCTTTCCGGTGCGGCTGATCGAGGATCGGCTGGAGAACATGCGCGGCGGCGATATGCATGGCCCCGAGCGCTTGTTCGACGTCGAGGTCGCTTACGATGGCCACGGCGTGATCCGCTCTATGAAAATGCGCGCGCTCGACAACGTCGGGGCCTACGCGGGCCGCTCGCCGTTCCAGCTCGGCAAGCCGGTCGGCGCAATCGTCGGTCCGTACAAGATCAAGAGCGTGCAGTACCAAGCTATCGCGGTCGTTACCAACAAGACCGTGCAGGAGGCGGTGCGCGCGTTCGGCCAGTCGCCGACCAACTACGCGATCGAGCGTACCATCGATGAGGTGGCGAACAAGCTCGGCCTCGATCGCCTCGAGGTGCGCCGCCGCAACCTGATCCGGCATGAGGAATTTCCCTATCTCATTCCGAGCGGCTCAACCTACGACAGCGGCAACTACGAGGCTGTAATGGCGAAGGTGTTCGCCAAGGCTCCGTATGAGGAGCTGATTGCCGCGCGCGACAAGCTGCGCGCCGAAGGCAAGCTCGCTGGGCTTGGAATCGCGGCGTGCCTGGAGCCGAGTGGCGGCAACTCCGCGTTCGAGCCGTTGCTCAATCCGAAGAACGAGACGACGACCTGGATGGATTCCTGTCGCATCAGTGTCGATCTGACCGGCGGCATCACCGCGACGATGCACACGACCTCGGCGGGGCAGGGGCACGAGACGCTGGTCGGCACCGTGGTGGGCGAGGTCCTGCAGATCGATCCGGAGCGCGTGCGTGTCACCCGCGCGGACTCGCTCAATTCGCTGCCGAGCAACTCGCCGGTCGGCAGCCGCATGGCGATCATGCTGGGCGGCGCTACGTTTCATGCCGCCAACAAGCTAAAGGACAAGCTGATCGCGATCGCCGCGCACGACATCGGCGTGCCGGCCGGGCAGCTCGCCTACAAGGACGGCAACGTCGTCGACACCGCGTCGGACAAAAAACGCACGTGGGCGGAGCTCGTCTTCATCGCGCACCGCAACTACCACAAGCTGCCGCCGGGCATGGAGCCCGGCCTGTCAACCAGCCACATCATGCAGGTCCCGACCGGAGGCCAGGTGCCAACGGCCGATGGCCGTGTGCAGATGTATCCCTGCTACGCGTTCGAGTTTCATGTGGTGCTGATGACGATCGATCCCGACCTCGGCAAGCCGGAGATCAAGCGATACGTCGTCGGCCACGACTGCGGCACAGTGATCAATCCCAAGATCGTGCGCGGCATGACGATGGGCGGCATCGCCCATGGCATCGGCGCCGCGCTCTATGAGGAGTTCGCCTACAACTCCGACGGGCTGCTGGTTGCGCAGAACTTCATGGATTACCTGCTGCCGTCCTCGCACGAGATTCCGCCGGTTGAGATCGTACACCACGTCACGCCGTCGCCGCACACCGTGTTCGGCCAGAAAGGCTCCGGCGAAAGCGGCTATCTTGGCGCACCCGCGGCGATTGCCAGTGCGATCAATGACGCCGTGCGTCCGTTGGGCATCGTGGTGAACAGCCTGCCCATCACGATCGCCCGGCTGGGTGACATGATCGCGGCTGCCCGCTAGGCTTGCTCTATCGATCGATGGAGGCCGGCAAGAAGCCTCGAACGATCCCCAGGGAGGCCCCAATGACCAAGCCATTCCGTCTGGCGGGCGCGCTCGCCGCGTTCGCGATTGTTGCGCTGCCCGCGTCGGCTGCCGAGTTCACCATGAAGTTCGGCACCGCGACGTTCAACGATACGCAGCACCAGTACATCAAGTTCTACAAGGAGGCGCTGGAGAAGGCGTCGAACGGACGGATCGAGGTCGGCATCTATCCGCGCAGCGAGCTTGGCCCGATCCCGCGCATGATCGACGGACTGCAACTCGGCACCGTGGAGGCGTTCATCGCGCCGACCGATTTCTACGTCGGCGTCGATCCGCGGTTCGGCGTCTACAGCACGCCGATGCTGTTCAAGGACAAGGATCACTCCACCCGCACGGTGTTTGACCCTTCGTTCAACGAGTTCGCGCTGACGATGGGCGAGGCGAAGGGCATTCCCGGCCTCGGCATCCTCGGCACGGGTTCGGCGAACTACGCGGCGAAGAACGCAATCCTGCGGCTCACCGACTTCAGCGGCAAGAAGCTGCGCGTCAATGCCACGGCGATGGAGCGCGAGAAGATGCGCCGGCTGGGCGCCACCGCCGTACCGCTGCCGCTCAACGAGGTGATGCCGTCGCTGCAGCGCGGCGTGATCGACGGCACCATGAGCGGCACCGCGATCTTCGTTGCGTTCAAGATGAACGACGTTGCGAAAACGATGACTGTGACCAACGACACGATGTTGGTTTCGCTGGCGGTGGTCAGCAAGGTGTTCCTCGACAAGCTGCCGCCGGATCTGCGCAAGATCGTGCTCGATACCGGCCGCGAGACGCAGAAGCGCACCAGCGACTGGGAGAAGGAGTTCAGCAAGGGTCTGGACAAGGCCTGGATCGACCAGGGCGGGATCATGCACAAGCTGCCTGACGAGGACCTCAAGAAGATGGCCGATCTGCTCAATTCGGTCGGCGACGACGTCAGCAAGGACCAGCCCGCGGTTAACGAGATGCTCAAGCGAGTGCGCGCCGTCGCGGCAAAGAATTGATCCCGTGCCGTCCGGTCGTCCCCGCATAAGCGGGGACCCAGGGCGACGAGTCAAATGTCGATCGGGCGCACTGGATGCCTGCTTTCGCGGGCATGAGCGGAGAGTGTCGTTTCAATGAAACTCGAAACTGCGCTTCGTCTCCTGCTCCGCGACATTCCGCGATTGGCGATCGGGTTCATCCTGCTGCTCTGCATCGGCATCAACGCTGCCAATATTATCGGCCGCTACCTGTTCCTCGCGCCGCTGCCATGGGCCGAGGAGGTGCTGAGCTTCCTGATCATCTGGGGCGTCTGTCTTGGCGCCTCCGCAGTGACCTACGATCGCCGGCATCTGGCGATGGATGTGTTCGTCAGCCTCTATCCGCAGTGGCTGCGTCGCGCGCTGGAAGGACTGATCCTCGCAGCAATCGTCGGCTTCTCCGGCTTCGCCGCGTTCCAGGCGTGGAAGATCGTGGAAATCATGGCGCGAAACGGCCAGGTCAGCATCACGGCCGAAATCCCGATGACCGTGCCGTACTTCGGCTTCGTGGTTGGCTTCGCCATGATCGTGCTCGCCGCCATTGCGACGGCAACCATCGGCGGATTGCGATCGCCCCCCGCGCCACCGCCCGGCAGCAACGAGATCTAGGCGGCCTGCATGCTGTGGCTGATGGGGCTGTTGCCGATTGCGCTGCTGATCCTGGGATTTCCCTTCTTTGTTGTCCTGCTCTCGACCGCGACGCTGGCGATTGTCCTCTTCACCAGCGTGCCGCCGACGGCTGTTCTGCAGACCATGTTCGGCTCGATCGGCAATTTCGCGCTGCTGGCGGTGCCGTTCTTCATCTTTGCCGGCGAGCTGATGGCACGCGGCGGCATGGCGCGGCGGCTGGTCGCCGTGGTGATGGCACTGTTCGGCGGCTTCCGCGGCGCGACGCCGATCACCACCGTGGGCGCGGCCACGCTCTATGGCGCGATCTCCGGCTCGACTGCGGCGACCGTCGCGGCGCTCGGCCCGATGTTCTATCCGCAGCTTCGCAAGGCCGGCTACAGCGAGAAGTTCTCGGTCGGCATCATCACCTGCACCGGTTTCATCGACAACATCATCCCGCCGTCGATCGCGATGATCCTGTTCTGCGCCGCGGCCGAGGAGTCGGTGATCAAGCTGTTCGCCGCAGGCATCATGCCGGGGCTGATGCTCGCCCTGCTGATGTCGGTCTATCTCTATGTCTATGCGCGGTTCGCGGGCATTCCCGACATGCAGCCGTTCCGCTGGGACGCGTTCGTGCAGGCTCTCAGGGAAGGCTTGCTGGCGATTGGCGCGCCGGTGCTCATCTTCGGCGGACTCTACGGCGGCATATTCTCGCCGACCGAGGCAGCCGGTGCAGCCTGCGTCTATATCGCCCTGGTCACCATGTTCATCTACCGCGAGATTGGCTGGGGCGATTTCTGGGATGTGTCGGTCAACTCGATGTATCTGACCGCACAGATTTTCCTGATCGTTGCGGTGGCCGGCGTGTTCTCCTGGCTGTTGATCACCAGCGGCGTGCCGCGCTCCGCCGTCGCCTTCATCGAGCACATTCAGTTGCAGCCCTGGATGGTGCTCCTGGTCATCAACATTTTCCTGCTGATCGTCGGCTGCTTCATCGATACCGCGTCAGCGATCCTGGTGCTGACACCGCTGCTGCTGCCGATCGCGACGGCGATCGGCGTCGATCCGATCCACTTCGGGATCATCGTGACGGTCAACCTGAGCATCGGCACCTTCACGCCGCCGTTCGGCGTCAACATTTTCGTCGCGCAGTCGATCTTCCGGGTGCCGCTGAGTAGCATTTATTCCGGCGTGGTGCCGTTCATCGGCGTCACCGTGCTCGGCCTGATGATCATCACCTATTGGCCCGGCCTGTCGCTCTGGCTGGTCAAATACATCGGCTAGGCAAGCGGCGCGGTGCTTAGTATGAAGCCATCCACGCATGGCCTGTGGGTGCTGCGATTTGTCATTGGGATGGTGGCCGCCAGCCGCACTATGCTGGGCTCCAGCCAGTCACGGGAGGATTGAATGTTGCATCTGATCAAGCTGCCCACCGCAGCTGTCGCCGCCGGCGCCTTGCTCGCGGTTTCGGCCGCCGACGTGGGCGCCCAGGCGCTGGAGAAGATCACCATCGTCATCTTCACGCCGCCGTCGCTCGGCGCGCTGCTGCCGCCGGTCATCAAGGCGCAGAAACTTGACGAGAAGAACGGGCTCGACATCACCTTCGCCGAGCGGCCGCCCGATGCCTATGCCGCCCAGTTCAACTCGGGCGAGTTCAAGATCGGCGGCAGCGCCTCGTTGACCACGCTCGGCCTCGCCGACGTGCGTGGGGTCAAGGTGAAGTACCTGTTCAACATCTTCGACTTCTGGGGCACGGTCGTCACCTCACGCGATAGCGTCAAGTCGCTGAAGGATCTCGAAGGCAAGGAACTCGCCGGCGCGCGCTCAACCACCAACTATCAGATGTACGATTTCTTCGCTCGAAAGGCGGGCGTGGACGTCTCGAAAATCAAGGTGGTCAACACCGCGCCACCGGGCCTGATCAGCTATGCGATCGCCGACCGCGCGGATGCCGTGCAGATTTGGGAGCCGGCCTATACGCTGATGCTCGCGAAAAAGCCCGGCATTCGTACCCTTGACCTCAATATCGCAAAGACTTGGAAGGCATTCGCCGGCGGCAGCGACATTCCTTATCTCGGCGTCGGTGCCCACAGCGATTGGGTCGACGCCAATCCAGCCGCGGTGCAGAAGCTCTACACGACCTACAAGCAGGCGGCGGACTGGGTCCGCGCCAATCCCGACCAGGCCGCTCCGCTGCTCACCAAGGGTGCGTCGCCGGACGAGCTCAAGGCGGTTGCTGCCATGATCAAGTCCAACGAGCGGCTGGGCATGCAGTTCAAGGCGGCGAGCGTGATCAAGAAGGAGATCGAAGCGGTCTACAAGGCGGGCATGGAGATCAATTACCTGCCGCAAATGCCGTCGGGCGCATCGATCTACGACAAGCCGCTGAAGTGATCGTTCCGCTTCGATGACGTCCGGTATCAACGTCAAGCAAATCTACCAGGCGGCCATCGGCACTCTGGTGCTGGTGGCCGCTTGGCAGATCGCGTCCTATTTCTTTCCGCACTATCTCTTTCCGCCGGTGCAGGACATCGTGGTGCGCACGCTGCGCATCCTGGTCACCTGGACCGAACTGCTCCAGGTGCTGGAGACCGCGGCGCGAATCTTCGCGGGCCTGCTCGGCGCGTTCTTTCTAGGCTGCATTGTCGCGCTGATCATTGGCCGCTCCCCGAAGATCGAGAGCTACATCACGCCGGTGCTGGTGTTCTTGCAGGGTATCCCAGCGCTGTCGTGGGTCGTCATCGCCATCATCTGGTTTCACGGCACCGAGTTCCGCATCTTCTTCATCATGGTGTTGACCACGCTGCCGGCCTTCACGTTCCAGATTCTGGATGCGTACCGGTCAATGTCGAAGGATTTGTTCGAGATGACGATGGCATTCCGGCCCAGCACCTGGACCTTGTTCAAGGTGCTGATCGTGCCGACCATCGTCCCGGGCATTCTCACCGCCTGGAAGGTCAACATCGGCAACGCCGCGCGCGTCGTCGTGGTCGCGGAACTCGTCGGCGCGACCGGTGGCGTCGGATACGAACTCCTTCGCCAGCAGCAATTGTTCGACATGGCCGGCGCCATCGCCTGGACGCTGCAACTCGTGTTGTTCGTCCTGATCGCGCAGCAGGCGATCGTCATGATCGAGACCTTTGTGCTGCGCTATCGGCCGGTCTCCGAGCGGGCGGCATGAGCGCGCCGTTCATCCGCTTCAACGAGGTCACCAAGGTGTTCCCCCGGCCGGACGGCAAGGGCACTTTCACGGCGGTCGACCGCCTGTCGTTCGAGATCGCGCAGGGCGAGATCGTCGCCGTGCTGGGCAAGACCGGCTGCGGCAAATCGACCATGTTCAATCTGCTGTCTGGCCTGATCGAGCCGACGAGCGGGGAGGTGCGCGTTACCGGCCATGCGCCGTTTGCCGAGTTCAACTATTTCCGCGGCAAGATCGGCATCGTGTTCCAGAACGATCGGCTGATGCCGTGGCGCTCGGCGCTCGACAACGTGATGCTCGGTTTGCAGATCCTCGACAAGGATAAGACCGAGTCGGAACAGATCGCGCAGCGCTGGCTCGCCCGGCTCGGTCTGTCCGGCCATGAAAACGACTATCCGCATGCATTGTCCGGCGGCATGCGGCAGCGCGTCTCGATCGCGCGCGCCTTCGCGGTCGAGCCGCAAATCCTGCTATGCGACGAGCCGTTCTCCTCGCTCGACGAGATGACGGCGCGCGACCTGCGCGCCGAGTTCCTCCGCCTGGTCAAGCAGGACGGCAAGACCGCGGTGTTCATCACCCATCACATCAATGAGGCGATGGACGTCGGCGATCGCGTTCTGGTGTTCCATCGTCCGGCGCGCATCGCCTACGAGGCGCGCATGGATGATGCGGCACGGCGATCCGGCCGGGAGGCGATCCAGGCCGAAATCCTCAAGGTGCTGTCGCTGGAAGCGCCGGTCGCAACGCCCTAGGGGATCGAGACGGCGGCACGCCCGGGTTCCAATCTGTTGCGATTGGCAGATTTGCGCGCGGGAATGGGTGTGCTCAATATCGCCAGGCGATTTGCCGCGGCCGGCGATGTGCTAACATCGCGCCAATAACACCTGTGGGGGGTGATCATGACCATGCGTTGGCGTCCTGCCGTCGTTGCAGGAATCTCGGTCGTTGCGATTTGCGGCACCGCGACCTTGGTCTACGCCGCTGCCAAGAAAAAGGCGCCCGCTGCGCCGGCGCAGACCGGCAAACCGATGTCGATCGAGGAGGCGCGCCGGATCGCGACCCAGACCCAGAACTTCACACGGCCGCCGCGCACCATCGACGACATCGCCAACATTCTCGGTCAGCACAAGCCCGACCCGGCCAAGATCAAGAAGCTGCAGGAGACCGCCGACAAGCCGACGCCGCCCAACCTGAAGGGCATGGCGCTGGCCGATTTCTTGATGGAACGCGGCTACGCGGCGCGCGATCTAGGCCGCACCCAGCAGCGGCTTGCCGACTTGCGCGAGGCGTTCAAGTTATCCAAGCAGCATGCGCTGTGGCGACGGCCAATCTGGATCGCGGATTTCCCGACGCCAAGCAATCCCAGCGGCTCAGCCACCTTCCAGGCCTTCGTCAACGCCAAGCGGGCCGCGAAGATGGCGGCGCGCGGTCCCGGACCTGGACCCGGTGCAGGCGGGGGCCGCGGCGGACCTTGTGCCGATGTCAGTACATTGACGAGCCAGGAGCGTTCGCGCTGCGCCGCTCGCATGGGTGCGCAGCAGGGCGGGCCGGGACGGCCCGGGCCCGGAGGTCCAGGCGGCGGCCCCGGCATGATGGCCGGCAAGACCAACCTCGACTTCATGCCAAAGACGCCGGAGGAGTCGAAGGCCCGTTTTCAAGGTCAAGTTCCGGCTGAGACGCAACGCGCGAACTACATCGTCCAGGCGGTGATTGCCGCGGAGGCCGATGTAGGAAACTTCAAGACCGCGGTTGCAATCTGGGAGGAGATGCGCCCTTCGATGCTAGTGACGATGCCGCCGCCGGCGCTGCGCACCGACGTTCGCGTCGTGAGCATTCGGCTCCGTGCCGGTGATATCGAAGGATCGCGCCGCGTCGTGGCGCGCGTTCAGCAGATTAGTTCGTTGTATCGACAGCATCCATTCACATGGCCGATGTGGCCGAGCCTGACGGCCACAGTGGAAATCGGGCTTGGCGAGATCGCGTTCGCAACCGGCAATCTCGGCGAAGCCGAGACGCGGTTCCGAAACGGCATCAAAGCCCTTGAGGAGTTCGGGAAAAGCGAGCATCGCACGCCGAGCCCGCCGCCACGCGGCGCAACCGAAGCAAATATCGCCCAAACTCGGCTGATGCTCGCGCACGCGCTGTACCGTCAGAGCAAGCTGATCGATTCGGAACTCGAGGTCCGCCGCGCGCTGGTCGACTTCTTGCGCATGCAGGGCGTTGACGGCCCAAAGACCGCGCACACGGTGCTGATCCTTGCCGACATCATGCAAGCACAGGGCCGCTACAAGGACGCACAGCGGCTGGCCGAAATCGCGCTCGACATTCTTGTGCGCGGCGGGGTCAATTCCGCGGTTCATGCCGAAGCCTATCAGCGCATCGCCGTCGCGCAGGCCTCGCAGGGCCGCTGGGCCGACGCGACGGCGAGCTATGACAAGCTCAAGGCGGCGGTTGCCAAGGACGAGATCGCGCGCCGGCGCTATCTCGACACCAACCTCGACCTTGCCGTGGCGCTGGTTCGCGGCGGCCAGGCCGAACAAGCGATCCCGATCCTTGAGGGTGTCGTCAAACACAAGACCAATTCCGGCGAGCGCGAATATGCTGTTGCCGAGGCGACAGGTTTCCTCGGTGCAGCGCAGGCCGCTGCCGGCCGGCATGGCGACGCCATGCGCACCTTCGGGTCGGTCATCCCGATGCTGCTGACCACGGTCAACACCGCGGCCAAGGAAGAGGGCCAAGTCGATCAGGACCAGCGCCGGCAGATGATCGTCGATGCCTATTTCGTGCTGTTGACCAAGGTTCGCGGCACCGAGTTAGAGAAGTCGCTCCGCATCGACGCCGCCGACGAGGCGTTCCGCATGGCCGACGTCGCCCGCGCCAAGACCGTGCACAGCGCGATCGCGGCTTCGAGCGCGCGCGCCGCCAGCAGCGACTCGGCGCTCAACGAGTTGATCCGCCAGACCCAGGATACCGACCAGCAGCTCGCGGCGATGTCCGACATGCTCAAGTCGATCCTCGATGGCGCAGCAGATCAGCAGGACCAGAAGGCGCTTCAGCAACTGCGCGGCGATATCGCCAAGCTGCAACAGGCGCGCAAGACGCTGCGCAGCGAGATCGAGCGACAATTCCCGCAGTACGCTCAGCTCGTCAATCCCAAGCCGGTCGGCATCGGCGAGGCACGCGCCAAGCTCACCGACGGCGACGTGCTGATCGCGTCTTATTTCACCGGCGGCAATGGCTACGTCTGGGCGATTCCCAAACGGGGCGATGTTGCATTCGCGGCAACGGCGGTATCCGAGGCCGAGATCGCGCGGCTGGTCGACCAGGTGCACAAGTCGGTCAATTCGGACGCTGCCTCGATCAGCGAAATTGCGCCGTTCGACGTTGCGGCGGCGCGCAAGCTGCACGCCGCGCTGATGGAGCCGGTGGCGAGCGGTTGGCGTGACGCCAAGAATATCGTCGTGGTTCCGCATGGCACGCTCGGCCGGCTGCCGTTCTCGCTCCTTGTCACCAAGGACATTGCGCAACCGCAGGAGCGGCCGGACACGCCGCGTTTTGCCGGCTACCGCGACGTCCCATTCCTTATTCGCGACGCGACCGTGACCCACGTGCCGTCGGTCGCGGCGTTCGTCAGTCTGCGCTCGGTGCCGGCCGGCGCCGCCAACCGCAAGCCGTTCATCGGCTTCGGCGATCCCTGGTTCAGCAAGGAGCAGGCGCAGTTGGCGCAACAGCGCCAGGAGGAACAGAAGCCGAAAATCCAGCTTGCGATGGCAAGCGCTACGCCGATCGCCATGCGCGCTGCGCCCAAAACGCAAGGGCTGCCGAGCGCGGAGCTCGCGCAGTTACCGCGGCTGCCCGACACCGCCGCCGAGGTGCGCGAGATCGCGCTGGCGCTCGGCGCCGATCCCGATCGCGACGTGGTGCTCGGCGTGAAGGCGAGCGAAAAGGCGGTCCGCTCCACGAAACTCGACGACCGCCGGGTGGTGATGTTTGCCACCCACGGCTTGATTCCCGGCGAGCTTGACGGGTTGGCACAACCGGCGCTGGCGCTTTCTGCGCCGGACATCGCCGGTGTTGAGGGGGACGGGCTGCTCACGGTCGAGAAGATCCTCAACCTCAAGCTCGATGCCGACTGGGTCGTGCTCTCGGCCTGCAACACCGCGGCCGGCGAGGGCAGCGGGGCGGAGGCGGTATCCGGCCTGGGCCGTGCCTTCTTCTACGCCGGCGCGCGGGCCCTGCTGGTTACGCACTGGCCGGTCGAGACGGTCTCGGCGCGCAAGCTGACCACCGACCTGTTCCGCCGCCAGGCGGCATCTCAGAGCTTGAGCCGGGCGGCAGCGTTGCGCGAAGCCATGGTCGACATGATCGGCAAGGGCGAGCGCACCGACGACGGGGGCAAGGCGCTGTTCGCCTACGCCCACCCGCTGTTCTGGGCGCCGTTCGCGCTGATCGGTGACGGCGAGAACCGCTGAAGCATCGCCGCAGGTGTTTGTCGCCCCGGGACATGATGCTCCCGGCGCGGTATAAGATGCGATTCGAATGCACCTGCAGTCACGAATTCTGGTCACCGGCGGCGCGGGCTTCCTCGGCTCCCATCTGTGCGAGCGCCTTCTGGCGCAGGGCGCCAACGTCCTGTGTCTGGACAATTTCTTCACCGGCACCAGGACCAACATCGAGCATCTGCTCGACCACAAGCATTTCGAGTTGACCCGCCACGATGTGACATTCCCGCTCTACGTCGAGGTCGACCAGATCTACAACATGGCCTGCCCGGCCTCGCCGGTGCACTACCAGCACGACCCGGTGCAGACCACCAAGACCAGCGTGCACGGCGCCATCAACATGCTCGGCCTGTCCAAGCGGCTGCGCGCGAAAATCCTGCAGGCCTCGACCTCCGAGGTTTACGGTGACCCCAATGTCCATCCACAGACCGAGGATTACTGGGGGCACGTCAATCCGATCGGTCCGCGTTCCTGCTACGACGAAGGCAAGCGTTGCGCGGAGACGCTGTTCTTCGACTATTGGCGCCAGCACAGGCTGCGCATCAAGGTGGCACGCATCTTCAACACTTACGGGCCACGCATGCACCCCAACGACGGGCGCGTGGTGTCCAATTTCATCGTGCAGGCGCTGCTCAAGCGCGACATCACCGTGTATGGCGACGGCGAGCAGACCCGTTCGTTCTGCTATGTCGATGACCTGGTTGATGGGCTGATGCGGTTGATGGATACGCCCGACCAGGTCACCGGCCCGATCAACATCGGCAATCCGGACGAGTTCTCGATGCTGGAGCTTGCCTCGCTGGTGATCGAGCTCACCGGCTCGCGCTCAAAGATCGTGCACCGGCCCAAGCCCGAGGACGACCCCCGCCAGCGGCAGCCGGACATCTCCCAGGCCCGCACCATGTTGAACTGGGCGCCGCGGACCCCGCTCCGCGAGGGGCTCAAGCGCACCATCGGATATTTCGACGCGCTGCTCGGCGACCAGGATGTCCGCGCCAAGCTCGCCAGCGCGAATTGAAATAGCGGCGGCCCCGGCGATATGGTGGGCCGGACAGGTCCCCCCGCAATCAGAGCTCTCATGACCAATCCTTCTCTCGAGGCCCGCCAGGCCGGCCGGATTTCGCACAGCGACCGGATGGCGATGTACACCGACAACGCGCTCAAAATCGGCCTGTTCGGATCGAACTGCTCGTCCGGGCGGGCGGTCACCACGGTGCCGGAGCGCTGGACCGGCAACTGGCAGGACAATCTCGCGCTCGCCCAAATGGCCGATAGGGCCGGCATCGAATTCATCCTGCCGGTCGGACGCTGGAAAGGTTACGGCGGCGACACCGACTACATGGGCACAACGCTTGAGACCATCACCTGGGCGACCGGGCTCCTCGCCAAGACCGAGCGGCTGATCGCGTTCGGCACAGTGCACGCGCCATTGTTCCATCCGATCATTGCGGCGAAGCAGATGGTCACCGCCGACCACATCAGCGACGGGCGGTTCGGGCTGAACATCGTGGTCGGCTGGAACGAGGACGAGTTCCAGATGTTCGGCGTGACGCAGCGCGAGCACGATGCACGCTATGAGTATGCACAGGACTGGGTCGACGCCGTCAAAATGGCGTGGACCGCGGGCGACGATGTCGATTTCGGCGGGGAGTTCATCAAGCTCAAGAAGATTCGCGCCAAACCCAAGCCCTACGGCAGCACCCGTCCGCTGATCATGAACGCCGGCGCGTCGCCGGCCGGGCGCGCCTTCGCGATCCGCAATTGCGATGCCTTTTTTACGCAGGCCTCGCGCACCTCGATGGAGGAAACCGCGCAGCGCGTGAAAGCGGCCAAGGACGACGCCAGGAGCCAGGGCCGCGAGCTCGACGTCTACACGGTCGGCGTTCTGACCTGCCGCCGCACCCAGAAAGAGGCCGAGGAGTATTATCACTACGCCACCATCGAGAAGGGCGACTGGTCGGCGGTCGATGGCATCCTCGCCAAGAAGAACATCTCGGTGGCGACGGTCGGCGAGGAGGAATTCCTCAAGCAGCGCCACCACTACGCGCACGGCATGGGTGGCCTGCTGATGGTTGGCGACCCGGATCGGATTGCACAGATTCTCATCGATCTCAATCACGCCGGTGTGCGCGGCGTCGCGTTCTCCTTCGTCAACTACCTCAAGGAGCTGCCGTTCTTCTGCGAGGAGGTATTGCCGCGGCTCGAACGCGCGGGCGTGCGCGCCAAGCGAAGCTAGAGTTTAGGCCGCCGGGACGGCGAAGCCCTCGGGACGCTGACCGCTGCGGTGGCGCTCGTGCATGGTCGTGAACGCAGCCTCGATTGCGCGCGTGATCCGCGCGGTATCGAACAGCGCGGAGGCGGCGCGGTTCTCTGCGAGCTTTGCCTTCAGCGACGTCAGCAGGGCCGGATCGCGTGAGAGCTTGAGCGCGAGCGCCTCATATTCGGCAGGTGAGTTCGTGATCAGCTCCGGCAGGCCGACGGTGGTGAGCATGCTTGCCGCGACGCGGCTGGCGTATGTGGCGCCGGGCCAGGTCAGCACCGGCACGCCGGCCCAGAGCGCGTCGCTCGCGGTTGCGTGCGCGTTGTAAGGCCACGTGTCGAGGAACAGGTCAGCCAGACGCTGGCGCGCCATGTGCGCATCGAACGTCGTGCGGGGCGCGAAGATCAGCCGGTCGGCGGCGATGCCGCGCGACTGCGCCTCTTTGCGCAGGTTGTCGACCGCATACGGTGGGCTTTGCAGCAGCCACAGCACGCTGCCCTCGACCTCGTGCAACAGCCTCATCCAGATGTCGAACATCTCCGGCCCGATCTTGTTGCTGTTGCTGGCGCAGAATACGAAGCCCTCGGGCGGCAGTCCGGCCTCCGCACGCGTCGGTGCGGCACCGACCGGCGGGCGCTTGTCGTTGGGGAAAAAACAATCCGGCAGATAGACGACCTGTTCCGCGTAGAATGGACGCGCGTTCTCCGGGATCACAGTGCGGTCCGCGAGGATGTAGTCGATGTAGGGCGCGCCCATGGTCCCGGCATAGCCCAGATAGGCCGCGGCCACCGGCGCGGGGCGCCGGGCCAGAATTCCGGTCCGGGCGCCACGGGTGAACCCCATCAAATCGACGGCGATATCGATCTCGGCGCGCCGAACGAGCTGCGCCACGTCGGCATCGCTCTGTGCCCCGACCTCGGTGAAGCGGTCGAACGAGGCCCGCAGCCGCCGCCGCATCGCGCTATCGCTCGGGCCGCCGAAAGCAAACGCGATCGTCTCGAAGCGGGAACGGTCGTGATGCTCGAACACGCCCGCGATCTGATTGGCGACGGCGTGATCGCCGAAGTCGGCGGAGAGATACCCAACGCGGATGCGGTCGTGCCGGTATTTTTCGCCACGCCAGGCGGGGGTTGGCGAAGGCGGACAGTGGGTCGCGACGTTCTGCTGTGCACACTTGAGCTGGTCAGCCGCTGACGATGCGATGACCAGGAACGACAGCGGCTCGATCGCATAGACGCCCTGCCGCACATGGCCGACGACTTTTGCGCACTCGGCATCATGGTTGGTCCAATCGCAGATGTGCCGTTTGGCGATGAGGCGATGGCCCTCGAGATAGGTGAGATTGGGGTTGAGGCGCAGAGCGTGGTCGGCCGCCGGGATGGCTTCGGCATAACGTTGCAGCGCATGCAGCGCATTGGCGCGGCCGACTGCAGACTGCGCATCCGCCGGGACAAGCGATAAAGCGCGGTCATAACTCGTCAGCGCCTCTTCGAACCGGCCGAGTGAGAACAGGATATTGCCGCGGTTATGCCAGGCGTCGGCATAGTTCGCGGCGAGTGACACCGCCTGGTCGGCGTGGTTGAGCGCCTCGGTCGGGCGCTGCAGCGAAAGAAGCAATGCTGCCGCATTGTTGTGCGCCAGCGCAAAGCGCGGATTGATCGCCAGCGCCTGCTGCAGGCTCTTCAGCGCCGCCGCATGATTTTGGCTCTCGGCCTGCATGCGCGCGAGATTGACGTGGGTTTCCGCGGAGTTCGGATTGATCTTGAGCGCCTGGGTGGCGTAGCGGATCGCTGCTTTCAGATCGCCACGCTGCGCGCTGAGGACGCCCAGCAAGTTGTAGGCGCCGAACTGGCGCCTGTCCTTTTCGATGACACGCTTGTAGAGCGCCTCGGCTTCGTCGAGCCGCCCGGCCTGGTGCAGGGCCGACGCCTGATTGAAAAGCTGCATCAGTTCGGCGGAGCCGGCGAGGATGCCGCCGGGGCGGTTCGAGACCATGCCGTTCAGGATTCCTGTGACGGCGCGGTTCTAAAGCATGATGCCGGGAAGGGGAATACGGCACCAACCCGCGCTGTCACTCGATCTTGATCCCCACCTGCTTGATGATCTTGCTGCGCGTTTCCGCCTGCGCTTTCACGAAGTCGCCGAACGCCTGCTGGGCTGTCGCTCACCGCCGGCTCGATGCCGGCGGCGGTGAATTTGTCCCGCACCTCCTGCGTCGCCATCACCTTCTTGATCGCGGTATGCAGCTTGTCGACGATCTCTTTCGGCGTGCCGGCCGGCGCCACCACGCTCTGCCAGATGCCGAGGTCGAAGCCCGGGAACGTCTCGCCGAAGATCGGCAGTTCCGGCGCGAGCGAGAGCCGCTTGGTGCCAGTCAGGGCGATGATCTTGATCTTCTTGTCGCGGTAGAGCGGCAGCGAGACGTTGACGCTCTCGTGGCCGAGCGGAATGTCGCCGGCCAGAAGCCCGGTGATCTGCGTGGTGCCGCCGCGGTACGGCACCATCGTCATGTTGGTGCCGGCGAGCTGGTTGAGGAGCCCGATCGCGACCTGCGAGGTCGGCGTGCTGACCCCGATCTGGAAGGTGCCGGGCTTGGCCCTCTCGGCGTCGATGACCTCCTTGAGGGTGCTGGCCGGCACTTTGATGTTGGCGGTGAGCGCCGACGGCACCGCCGCGACCAGGGTGATCGGCACGAATTCCTTGAACGGGTCGTAAGGCAGGTTGGCGTAGAGGAACGGATTCATCACCAGCGTGCCGTCGATCGCCAGCAGCAGCGTGTAGCCGTCGGGCTTGGCCTTGGCGACCGCCTGCGCGCCGACGATGGTATTGGCGCCGGAGCGGTTGTCGACGATGACCTGCTGACCGAATTCTTCGCTGAGTCTGAGCCCGATCAGCCGGCCGATGAAGTCGGCCGGTCCGCCGGGCGCGAACGGCACGATCAGGGTGATACTGCGGGAGGGATAAGACTGGGCGAGGGATGGCGACCCGAAAGCGAGGATGACTGCAACAGCAGCCAGCCAGCGATTGAATGGTGCCTTCATGACGTCCTCTCCTCGGATTGGGTGGCAGTTCCGTCCTCATCCTGAGGAGGCGCGAAGCGCCGTCTCGAAGGATGGGGCGGCCTCGCCCTTCGAGACGCCGCGCTGCACGCGGCTCCTCAGGGTGAGGCCGATTGGGTTCGCCATGCTTGTCAGTCTAATCCAAATATCCCATCAACCGCCCCAGTTCCGGCATCGGCTTGAGCGGCGCCAGAGCCTGCTTCAGCCGCTTCACGCAGCCCCACAACACCGCCTGGTTCGAGTTGATCACCGGCTTGCCAAGCTGGCGCTCGATGTCGGCGATCGCCTCGATCTGTGTGGTGTTGGTGCAGGACAGGAACACGCCGTCGACGTCCGGCCCGTCCATGTCCTTCGCCATCTGCGCCCATTGCGCCGGCGTCACGCTGCCAAAATCCTTGGCCTCCAGGTTCATCGCCCGGTCACGCGCCACGGTGAAGCCGGACGCCGTGAGATAGTCGATCACCGGCTTGTTGCTCTTGTACGGCGTGAGCAGGATCAGCGTCTTGATGCCGACCGTCTTGAGGGCGTCGCTGACCAGCCGGCTGGTGGCCAGCGCATCGATGCCGGTCGCGTCCTTCACGATATCGAGGATCTTGCCCTCGCCTTGCGGGCCCTGCGTCATCGACGTGTCGGTGCAATGGAACACGATCAAATCGGGATGACAGTCGGAGAGCAGCTTCGCGGCGGTCGCGATCTCGTCCGTCATCTCCGGCAGAGGTCGCTTGAAGGGGCCAGCCACGCGGGCGCGCGCCACATGGATGCCGAGCCCCTGCGGGGCATAGTGGGTGAACTGCGGCTCGCTGTACGTGTTGACCGAGGGAATGATCAGCCCGATCCGCGCCCGATTCGTGCCGAGTGGCGCGCTGTCCTTGCCGACGGCGGCGACGACATTCATGGCATTCCTCCCTAGCTAGTCGAACTTGATCCCGCTGTCCTTGAACACCTTGGTCCAGTGCGCGGTCTCGTCGCGGATAAACTTGTCGAATTCTGCCGGCGTGCTGGTCACCGCATTGATGCCGGCGCGGTCGAGCTGCGCGGCGACCGCCGGGTCGGCATAGATGCGGGCCACCTCGCGCTGGATCTTGTCGGCGATCTCCGGCGGCGTGCCGGCCGGCGCGACCAGGCCGATCCAGCTCGACATTTCCGGAAGCTGCGGCATCCCGGCTGCGGTCCCCAGAAACTGCACGTCAGGCAACGCGGTGAGGTGCCGGTGGTTGAGTTTGGCGAGCGCGCGCAGCTTGCCGCTTTGGATCAGCGGAATGCCGGCCGCTGCGCCATCGACAATGAAGTCGACGCTGCCGGTCAGCAGACCATGCACCACCTCGGCGCTGCCCTTGTAGGGGACCAGCACCACCTCGATGCCCGCGGCTTTGGCGAACTCGAGCCCGGCAAGCCGGGTGATGGTGATACCGGCGCCGTAGGTGAGCTTCTTGCTCGATGCCTTGCCGCGCTCGATCAGCTCCTTGATGGTTTTCGGCCCATCGTCGGCGCGAACCGAAAGCAGCGAGGTGTTCTTCGCCGTGATGGTGATCGGCACGAAATCCCTGACCGGGTCATAGCTCATGCTTGCGCCCGACGCCGGGTTCATTACCAGCGTGGTGTCCATGGCGGCGAGCAGCGTGTAGCCGTCGGCCGGTGACTTGGCCACCTGCGACGCGCCGATGCCGGTGTTGGCGCCGGGCCGGTTCTCGATCACCACGCCCTGGCCCCAGGCTTCGGACAGCTTTTGCCCGACGATGCGCATGTTGATGTCGGTTGGCCCGCCGGCCGGGAACGGCACAACGATCTTGATCGGGCGGTTGGGGAAATTGGCTGCGGCGTTCTGTGCGGAAGCAGGCGCGGCGCCAATGAGCAGGGCCAACACAACGATCAGCGTGCCGAACCGCATTTACGTTCTCCTCAGGTCAGCGCGCGCGTCACGTCGTCGAACAATTCGTCGACGGTGAAGCGCTTCTTGATCATCTGTTGCTTCACCGAATAGTCGATGATCTTCTCCAGCGCCTTGCGGTTGGCTTCGACGCCGAAGCGGTAGGGGTCGAGCGCGCCTTTCGGGGACTTATGATCGGCGGCGCGTGCCTCCTTGAAGACGCGGAACAGCTCGCGCACCACGTCCGGTCGCTCCTTGGCGATCTTGTCGCGCATGATCACCATGTGGTTGACCGGCACGCCGCCATTCTTCTCCGCCCAGGCCTTGCTGGCTGCTTCGGCGTCGGGCACCAGCGTCTTGAAACGAGGATCGGGGAACTTGTCGCCGATCAGCGCCGCGTCGACCTCGCCGTCGATCAGCATTTGCGGAAGCTGTTTCGTCTCCGGGGCGCGGGTGACGAACGACGGATCCTTGTATTGCGCGACGTGCGGATCCTCCATGGTGATGATCTGCACCTTGTTCCAGTCGACGCCGTAGTCCTCGGCGAGGATGCCGCGCACCCAGATGCCGGTGGTTTGCGTGTAGGAACGCACGCCGAACTTCTTGCCGTTGAGATCGGATGGTTTCATCGCGCCGCGCTCGGAATTGTAGGCCACAGTGTGAAGCTGCCCTCGGCCGAGCACGGTCGCCGGCAGCAGCACGTAGGGCAGGCCGTGCTCCTTGGCCTGCAGGAAGGTGACGATCGCCAGCTCCCCGCAATCGAAACGATGCTCGCGCACCATCGGCTTGAAGCCGCGGTTCGGCACCGGAAAGTCCGGGAAGTCGAATTCGATCAGGTCGGACTTTACCCGGCCGTCCTTCAGCGCGATCACATTGGGATAGCTGCCGAGCAGGGTGTTCAGTTTGATTTTTGCGCTGGTCAGCACGGCGCACCTCCCACTGTTATTTCGCCAGCGCCGGGTAGAGCGTCTGGGCGGTCTTGAAGAATATCCAATCCTGGTCCTGTTGCGGCAGGAAGGAAAGCGCATTGCGCGCCATCGCGATCAGTTCGGGCAGCGGCTGTGGCGCGGCCGGAAAGTTCGAGCCCCAGATGATGCGGTTGGCGCCGAATTCCTGGACCACCTTGCTGAAGAACGTCTCCGGTGTGGCCTTGCCCTTTACCGCTTGTTCCAGCGGCCTGTGAGTCAGCTTGAGATAAAGGTTTGGATACTTCGCCAGCGCGAATAGCGGCGCGGCCGCAGCAAAGGGCGGCCCGTCGGCCGCCTCGGCCCGCGCGAAATGGTCAAGGATGACGCGCGCTTTCGGAAAGCGCTGTAGCACAGTCTCCAAGAGCGGTAGACCTATCACTCGCATCTGCATGCAGACCGAAAGTCCCTGGTCACTGGCAAAGGTCCAGGCTGGATAAGCGGCTTCGTCGGCGAAGAACGTCTCCTGTTCGGCGTGAGTCGAGCCCGAGGTGAAGATGCGCATGCCAGTAAGGCCCTCGGCCATCCAGTGCTTCATCCTGGCAACAGCGTCCGGTGCGACGACATCGACCGAGAACACGCCGGTGAAGCGCTCCGGATGAGCCGCGACCGCGGCTGCCACGTAGGAATTATCGAACGCATAGGCCGACGACGCCTGCACCAGGATCGCCCGATCGACGCCGGCCTCCAGGTTCGCAGTCACCATGTCCGGATAGTCGAGCGGGTGCTCGGCCGACCACGTGGATTGCTTGCCGAACAGCGGCTTGAGCGGATAGCGCTTGGTGTCCGTCGCGATGACGTGGCAGTGGGTGTCGATGATCATTTTTTCGCCGGCAGCACCGCCGCGAACTTGCTGCCGCGCACGCACATCTTGCCGCGCGGGTCTTGCCACAGCCTTTCGGTTTCATGCAGGTGGCCGAGCGCGCGCGCCACGGTGCGGAAGTCGTAGGCGCGGAAGCGCTCCGCCACGTCGGTGTAGTAGAGCGGTTCCTGCTCGATCGCGGCGAGAATGTCCTTCGCAAGCTTTTCAACAACGCGCTCATCGCCGGCTTCGCCGACCGGGTCTTTCTTGCCCTTCACATAATCGTCGACCTTCGCGGTGTCGGCATAGGCGTAGGTGATGCGCTCGTAGTGTTCGAGCGGAATGCCTTCGGGGATCGTTGCGTCGATGCCCACCTTCGCTCCGACCGGCACCACGCCCGCGCCCTGCGGCAGGGAAGGATCAAGCGGCTTCGCCCGCGCCCCCGGCACCACAATCACATCCTTGTCACCCTGCACGCGCGTGGCGATCGCCCATTCGACGTCGGTCGGATCGTTGACGTCGATATCGTCGTCGACCACAACGACATGCTTCAGGTCCATCACTGACAGCGCTGCCAGCAGCGCGTTCTTGCCTTCGCCGGCGCCCTTCTTGATCGAGATGACGGCGTGCCAGAACGCGCAGCCGCCGAGCGTCACGTTGATGTCCTTGACCTGCACGTTCGCGGTGCGCAGCGCCTGCCGGATTGCGGCATAGCGGGTCGGCGCCGCGAGCCAGGTGTTCTCCCATGGCATGTGCAGGTTGTAGTAGATCGCGTCCTTGCGCATCGAGATCGCCTTGATGCGAACCAGCGGATTCCAGTGCAGCCCGCCCATCAGCCGAGTGAACTCGCCGAACCGTCCCTCCGGCCAGGTCCAGCCGGTTGGCAGGATTTCCGCCTCCAGCACGATCTCGGCGTCGGCGATGTAGGGCATGTCGATGGTGGAGCAGGGCGCAAGCTCGACGGCCTCGCCGCGCAGGCCGCCGGCGATCGCCATCTCGTCGACGCCGAGCGGCGCGCGATAGCCCGAGCCGGTGATCTCGAATGGATGCGTGCCGATCGAGATGGAGATCGGCAGCGGCTCCTTGCGCTCGAAGGCGCGCTGCGCGAACAGCCGCATGTTGTTCGGCGTCACGATGTCGATGCCGGTCAGCGCCTTCTCCTTGACGATGAAGCGGTAGATGCCGCTGTTCATGCCAAGCTCGGGGTCGCGCGTGATCACCACGCCGGCCGTGATCATCGGCCCGCCGTCGTAGATCGACGACATCGGGATCGGCAGCTTGTAGAGGTCGACGTCGTCGCCGACCAGCGTCACCTCGCGGGTCGGCGAGCCGTTCACGCGCTTCGGCGGGATCGGCTTGTCGATCGCGGCTTTCAGCTTGTGCTCGATCTCGCCGAAGGTCTCGCAGCCCATCGCCATGGTGGCGCGCTCGCGCGAGCGGATGATGCCGGAGACGACAGGCATGTCGTAGCCGATCACATTGTGAAAGAAGAGCGCGGTCTTGGCCTGGTCGACCAGCGTCGCGATGTGGCGGATGTCCACCGCCTGGTGCAGGTCGACCAGCTCGCCCGCTTGCCGCAGCCGGTCCAGGAACTGGCGGAAATTCTCTTTCATTTTTGGATACTCCGACGGCGGCACAGGGCGGTAACCTACTGGCGGGTTTCGCAGGCGGCAACACGAGTCGGACACAGCTGGGTCGCGCGAAATCTGCACTTTCCGGCGGAAAACGCACTTATCCCCGGGCTCCGAAACGGCCTTATCATGCTCATGCCTTGCTCGATCGAGGGCGTCGTCGATCGCGATGCTTGATGACGGAGCAGGGCGCGGTGTCCCAAATATTGGATGCCGCGGTGGAGCCCCGGGAGGCGCAGCGGCCTACGTCACTGGCCGCGCGCACCCTGTAAGCGGTGCCTCGTGGCAACAGGAGCGCGCCGTGGGTGCGATGGCGGGCCGCGAGGTCCGCCCGGCAGGCCTCGTCAGCCTGCTGTAGAGGGGCAGCGCTCTGCCCCTGGCGCCATCGCAAGTCGGGTTTACCCGACTTGCGCACTTAAAGTGCCGATCTCAGGTAAACCCGAGATCGGGGCACTCCATCCCCTCATCGGGGAGAAGGAAAAAGGGAAACGACGGGAGCCGGGCGTCTCTAAACAACCGGCGGCGAAGCGTTGGCTAAAGCTGGCAGCGTGCGCTAATCAAGCTGCGACACGAACGGAGGCATGACGTGGCCGGCAAGACGATGAAAGCGCTGGTGCTGGGCAAGCACGGCACGCTCGACGAGCTGAAGGTCGTCGGCGACTACCCGGTGCCGCAGGCGACCGAAGGCCACGTGGTGATCCGCGTGCGCGCCTCCTCGTTCAACTATCACGACGTGTTCACCGTGAAGGGCATGCCCGGCATCAAGGTGCCGCTGCCGGTCATCATCGGCCTCGACATGGCCGGCGAGATTTCCGAGGTCGGCGTCGGCGTCGCCGAAGTGGAAGGTCGGCGACCGCGTGCTGGTCAATCCGGTCAACAAGAAGAAAGGGTTGATGGGCGAGATGCTCGACGGCGGCATGGCGGAATATTGCTTGGTCGCAGTGGACCAACTGGTCGCCATGCCGGACGGCGTGTCGTTCGAGGACGCGGCGTCGCTGCCGGTCGCCTACGGCACCGCCCACCGCATGCTGATCACCCACAAGACGGTGAAGCATGGCGACCGCATGATCGTGCTCGGCGCCTCCGGCGGCGTCGGCACCGGCTGCGTGCTGCTCGGCAAGATGCTCGGCTGCGAGGTCATCGCCTGCGCGTCGAGCGATGAGAAGCTGCGGCGGCTCAAGGAAATGGGCGCCGACGAAGCGATCGATTACACCAAGACCGACTGGTCGAAATGGGCGGTCGAGAAATACGGCAAGCCGCAGCGCCGCTCCTACGAGGGCGGCGTCGACGTGGTGGTGAACTTCACCGGCGGCGACACCTGGGTGCCGTCGCTGCGCTGTCTCAAGCGCGGCGGCAAGCTGCTGGTGTGTGGCGCGACCGCCGGCTACGATCCGAAGGAAGACCTGCGCTACGTCTGGAGCTTCGAGATCGAGATCAAGGGATCGAACAGCTTCTACGACGACGATCTCGCCGGGCTGATGAACGATGATCCAGCAACGGCAAGATCAAGCCGGTGATCGATAAGGTATTGCCGCTCGAGAAGGCGGCGGAGGGCCTGCGGCTAATCCAGGATCGCGAGGTGATCGGCAAAGTGGTGGTGACGCCATGAGCGACGGCGCCAATCTCACCCTCGAGCAAATTCAGGCGCTGGTCGTGCGTGCGCCCTATCACCAATGGCTCGGTCTCAAGGTCGTATCGGTCGAGGACGATGGCATCGAGCTCACCGCGACGTGGCGCGAGGAATGGGTGGTCAACCTTGAGCGCCGCTTCACCCATGGCGGCATCCTCGCCGCGCTGATCGATCTCGGCGCCGATTGGGCGATGGTGCGCAAGACCGGGCGCGGCGTGCCGACCATCGACATGCGCGTCGACTATCACGCCGTCGCGCTGCCGGGTGACCTCACCATCAAGGGCAAGATCGTGCGGATGGGGAGCCAGTTCTCGGTGGCCGAGGCGCGTATCTTCGACGCGCAGGGCAAACTACTGGCAAGCGGTCGTGGCACGTATTTGACTGCGCCGCCGCCGCCGCCGAAAGCGTAAGGATTCGAGAGGGGACGCTATGCGCAAGTTGTTGCTGCTGGCGCTGCTGACTGCGCTGCCACTTGTTGCGGCCGCCCAAGACAATCTGAACTGGGCCTATCCGGTCACGCCACCGCCCGAGCCGAAGGATAGTGTCGTGTTGAAGTCGGTTCCCGGCAGCAGCAAGCAATACACGCAGGCGCAGATCGACGACAATTTCAATCCGCCGGACTGGTTTCCTGACGAACATCCGCCGATGCCAAAGGTCGTTGCCAACGGCGGCGCCAGGCCGGCCGGCCGCGCGTGCGCGCAATGTCATCTGACGTCGGGCGATGGCCATCCAGAATCATCAAGCGTCGCGGGCCTGCCGGCCAATTACATCATTCGCCAGATGGCGGCATTCAAGAACGGCGAGCGCGTCGGCATTCGTGCCACCGTCATGATTGCGATGGCAAAGGTGCTCTCCGACGCCGAGATCAAGGAGGCTGCGGACTATTTTGCTTCGCTGAAGCCCAGCAAGACCTTCAACAAGGTGGTCGAGACCGACACGGTGGCGAAGAGCTATGTCGGCGCCGGCGGGATGCGCTTTGCGACGCCTGACGGCGCCACCGAGCCGATCGGCAACCGCATCATCGTTCTGCCGATGGACCCGGAGCAGGCGCACCTGCGTAATCCGAAGTCCGGCTTCATCGACTACGTGCCGAAGGGCAGCATTGCCAAGGGCGCAGCACTGATGGCGGGCGGTGACGGCAAGACCGTCAATTGCACGATTTGCCACGGCCCGACATTGCAAGGGCTCGGCGAAGTGCCGGGCATCACCGGCCGGCCGGCGACCTACATGTTTCGTCAGCTCAATGACATGAAGACTGGCAACCGCAAGGGGCCATGGATCGAACTCATGAAGCAAGTGGTCGAGAAGCTCGATCGCGACGACATGATCGCGCTCGCGGCCTTCCTTGGATCGCGCGACCCCTAATGGCAGGCTTCACCAACCTCGGCGACCTGATCGTGCGCGACCGCGATCTGTCGAAGGTCGCGATCATCGACCTCGGCGGCGAGGAGGTACCATGCGAGTACAGCTACGCCGAGTTTGACGCGATGTGCATGGGCGTCGCGCGCGCACTGACCAAGCGCGGGCTCAAGCGCGGCGATCGTGTCGCGATCCTGTCGATGAACCGGACTGAATATCTCGCGGCGTATTTCGGCATCATGCGTGCCGGCTTTGTCGCGGTGCCGGTGAACTACCGGTTTCCGCAAGCAGACCATCCATTTCATCATCGCGGATTGCGGCGCCAAGCTGGTGTTCTGCGACATGCCGCGCCGCGACGATTGTCCGCCCGATCTGCCCGCGGTGGTGTTCGGCCAAGGCGGCGAGGGCGGCTTCGACAGCTTCCTCGATCCGGGCCCGTTTGAAACCGTGGTGCCGCAGCCGGGCGCGCCGGCGATGTTTCTCTACACCTCCGGTTCGACCGGTACGCCGAAGGGCGTCGTGCTCTCGCACCAGAGCCATCATCTGGGTGGTGGAAACGCGGCTCGCGGCCGGGCTCGACCGGCACCGCTACCTGATCGCCGCGCCGCTCTACCACATGAATGCATTGGCGCTGGCAAAGCTGGCCTGCGCGGCCCACGCCACCATCATCCTGCTGCCGCGCTTCGAGGCGCGCGACTATATCGACGCGATCTCGCGCTATCATCCGACCTGGCTCACGGCGGTGCCGCCGATGATCGCGATGATGCTGCGCGAGCGCGATGCGCTGGCCCGAGCCGACCTCTCCAGCGTGGAGGCGATCCGGATGGGCTCAGCGCCGGTCAGCCAAAGTTTGATGGCGGCGACGCATCAGGCGTTCCCCAAGGCCGCGGTGACCAATGCGTACGGCACGACCGAAGCCGGCATGATCGTGTTCGGCCCGCATCCCGAGCGGGCTGCCGCAGCCGGAATCGTCCGTCGGCGCAAAGCATCCCAAGATCGAATTGCGGTTGGTCGACGGCGACAACCGCGACGCCGAGCAAGGCGTGCTGGAAATGAAGGCGCCGGCGATCATGAACGGCTACCACAATCGCCCGGATGTGATGACGCCGATCACGCCGGACGGCTTCTACATCACCGGCGACGTGTTCCGCCGCGACAAGGACGGCTTTTACTATTTCATCGGCCGCACCGACGACATGTTCGTGTCCGGCGGCGAGAACATCTATCCGGCCGACGTCGAACGAATGCTGGAGCGCCATCCCGCGGTGGGGCAGGCGGTGGTCATTCCGGTCGACGACGACATCAAGGGCACCAAGCCTGTGGCGTTCGTCATTCCGAAGGCCGGGCAGCAGCCGAGCGAGGACGAGATCAAGCAATTCGCGCTGGCCAATGCGCCAGCCTATGCGCATCCGCGCTTCGTCTGGTTTGTCGATGACCTGCCGCTTGCTTCGACCAACAAGGTCGACCGCGTCGCCTTGCGCAAGATCGCGCAGCAGCACGTGGCAGAAGCGGTCCAGTAGCGCTCAACGCACCTTCAATCCGATTGCGTCGACCACCGGCTTCCAGCGCGCAGTCTCTTCGGCCATGTAGCGCCGACCCTGTTCGGCGCCGAAGTACCTGGTCGTCTCGAAGCCGGAGGTGAGCAACGCCTTCTCAAAGGCTTCGTCGGCCACCGCGCTCTTGGTGGCGTCCGCGATGCGCTCAAGGATGTGATCGGGCGTCCCGGTCCGCGCGAAGATGCCGAGGAACAGCTCCCCGATCATGTCGGGAACGCCCTGTTCGATGGCGGTCGGAATGTCGGGCGCAGCCTTCAATCTCTCCTTCGAATTGATGGCGAGCACCCGGATCTTGCCGCTGCTGTGGAAGTTCAGGATCTGCCCCGAGATGTTGGGCGACATCATTGGAATATGACCACTGACCAGATCGGCGATGCCGGGACCTGCGCCCTTGTAGGGAATGTGCACGACATCGCTGAGGCCGGTGCGCAGCTTGAACAGCTCGCCCGACAGATGGCTCATCGTTCCGGTCCCGGCCGAGCCATAGGACAGCTTGCCGGGATTGGCCTTGGCGTAGTCAATCAACTCCTTCACGTTCTTGGCGGGTACCGACGCGTGCACGGCAATCGACGTTGTGCTTACGCAGAAGATGGCGATCGGGACAAAATCCTTGCTGCTGTCGTACGGCAGATTGCTCGTCGTCAGCTCGTTCATCATCATCGTGCTGCCGCTGCCGAGCAGAATGGTGTGGCCGTCAGGATCGGCGCGCTTGACCTCCATCACGCCGAGCGTGCCGCCGGCGCCGCCCTGGTTCTCGACAAACACCGAACCAAGCGACGTGCGCATCTTTTCCGCCCACTGCCGGCCGACGATGTCGTTCACGCCGCCGGCCGAGAACGGCACCACCAGTTTGATCGGCCGCTCGGGAAATCTGGCTTGCGCGAGGCCCGAGGCTGGCATCGCTGCAACGGTCAAAGACGCTGCGCCGAGCGCGATGAAGTCACGCCGATTGATCATTTCGCAACTCATATCTTGAAGTTCGTCGCCTTGATGATCGGCGTCCAGCGCTTGAGTTCGCTCGCAACCACCTGCTGCGCGGAGTCCGGGCCGGAATCCGCGATCGGTTCAAAGCCCGACTTGATCAAGGCGTCCTGCACGTCCTTTTCCGCGACGGCTGCCTTGGTCAGGGCCGCCAGCCGGTCGACGATCGGCCTCGGCACGCCGGCGGGTGCGAACAGGCCGTTGAAGTTCGCCGCGATCATGCCGGGCAAGCCGGCCTCGACCGCAGTCGGAATGTCGGGTGCCGCGGCAAGCCGCGTCTCGGCGTTGATCGCGAGGATGCGAACCTTGCCGGTGGCGTGAAACTGCAGCAGCGGCCCGCCGACGTTCGGCGTCATCATCGGGATGTGGCCGGAGGCGAGGTCGGCGACGCCCGGCGCCGCGCCTTTGTAGGGGATGTGGGTGATCCCAGGCACGCCGATCAATTGCTTGAACAGCTCGCCGGCGAGATGGGTCAGCGTACCGGTGCCTGCCGTGCCGTAGGACAGCTTGGTCGGATTGGCCTTGGCGTAGGCGATGAACTCCTTGAGCGTCCTGGCCGGCACCAACTCGTGGACGACGATCGAGGTCGGTGAATTGCACATCAGATAGACGGCCTGGAAATCCTTCACCGGGTCGTAGGGCGGCTTGTCGGCAATCGCAGGGATCAGCACCTGCGTACTGGTATTGCCGAACAGGAAGGTGTGGCCGTCGGGCGCCGCGCGTACCACTTCGGTCGCGCCGATCACGCCGCCACCACCGCCTTTGTTCTCGATCACCACAGTGCCGAGTGGTGCCCTTCATCCGCTCGGCCCACAGCCGCGCCGCGACGTCAGTCGCGCCGCCGGGCGAGAACGGCACGATCAACCGGATCGGCCGGTCGGGATAGCCGAGCACCGGCATGGGCAGCGCGGCGGCGGCCGACGCAATTCCATATTTGATCAATTCGCGACGATTCATATGCCTTTCCCTGCAGCCGGCTGCGATTTCGCTCATCATTATGCTAACAGAACCGCATTGAGAACCGGGTTCTCCGCATGACCGCTGCCAAGTTGCCGCACGAAGCCGACCGCCAGATGCCGACTGGTCATGAGATCTTTCTCGATCACGTCGGCCATTTCGTCCGCGATCCGCAGGCGGCGAGCGACGCGCTCGTGCGCGCCGGCTTCGCGCCAACGCCGGTATCGGTGCAATCCAATCCTGACGGCACGCCGACCGGCACCGGCAACGTCACCTGCATGTTCGAACGCGGCTATATCGAAATCCTGTTCAAGACCGCCGACACGCCGCTGGCGCGAGAGTTTGATGCCGCGCTCGCCGGTCATTCGGGCGTGCATCTCGCCGCATGCTCGATCGCCGACCCTGCCGCGACGCACGCGCGGCTGGCAGGTGCCGGCTTCGCCATGCGTCCGCTGGTGCAGTTTCAGCGTCCAGTTGAGACCGAGAGTGGACCGGGTATCGCAGCCTTCACGGTGGTGCGGCTGGAACGCGGCGCGATGGCGGAGGGCCGCATCCAACTGCTCACTCATCGCACCGAGGATACGGTGTGGCAGAAGCGCTGGCTCAAGCATCCCAATGGTGCGCTGGGCTTGACCGATCTCATCGTCGTTTCCGCCGACGTGGCGGAGGCGGTCGAGCGCTTTGTGCGCTTCACCGGGCGTCCAACTGCAACCATGACGTTCGGCCGCTGCATCCAGCTCGATCGCGGCCGCATCGAGATCGTGACCGAGACCGCGTTCGCGGCGCTGATACCAGAGATCGCGGTGCCGCGGCTGCCGTTCCTCGGCGCCTACGCGGTCCGCGTCGCGTCACTGCGCAATGCCGAGGAACTGATGGATCGGGCCGGCCTCAATCCGCGTCGCACCGGCAAGGCGCTGGTCGTGCTGTTCCCGGCAGGAGCTTGGCGTCGGCGCATGGCTGTTCGCCGAGAATGCATCGGACCTGCCTTGGCGGGCGGCATAGCGCCGGGTAAGGATCGGGCAAGGAGCATCCATTGACCGCCAACTTGCAAGTCGTCATCCCATCCGTCACCTGGCCCGATGAACTGTTCGACGTGCTTAAGCGCGCGGACATCCGTCAGGTCGGCTACGTGCCCGACGCCGGACACTCGCGCCTGATCGCGCTCTGCAAGGCCGATCCGGATATCCACGACGTCTCGCTGACCACCGAGGAGGAGGGCATTGCGCTCGCCGCCGGCGCTTGGCTCGGCGGGCAGCGCGCCGCGCTGCTGATGCAATCGAGCGGCGTCGGCAATTGCGTCAACATGCTCTCGCTTATTCGCGCGTGCCGCTTCCCGATGCTGATGTTCATCACGATGCGCGGCGAGTGGGAGGAGTTCAACCCATGGCAGGTGCCGATGGGCTCGATCGTCAAGCCGACGCTGGAGCTGTGCGACACCCACGTCACCATGGCTGAAACGCCCGATCAGGTCGTGCCGCTGGCGCAATCGGCGGCGCAGATCGCGTTCGGCGGCGATCGCGCCGCCGCGGTGCTGCTGTCGCAGAAGCTGATCGGCCGCAAGGTGTGGAAATGAAGGGCGCGGGTATGACGCTCGAGCGCCGCGCCGCGATGGCGACGTTGCTGGCGGATCGGCCGAAGAATCTCTTCGTCGTGCCCGGTCTCGGCTCGACCACATGGGACGCCGCAGCTGCGGCCGGCGGCAACGACGACCGCGACTTCTATCTCTGGGGCGCGATGGGCGGCGCGGCGATGATCGGGCTCGGTCTTGCGCTGGCGCAGCCGAAGCTGCGCGTCGCCGTCATCACCGGCGACGGCGAAATGCTGATGGGTCTCGGCAGTCTCGCCACCATCGGCGTCAAGCAACCGCACAATCTGTTTGTCGTCGTGTTTGACAACGGGCTCTACGGCGAGACCGGCATGCAGGCGAGCCACACACAGAATGGCGTCGACCTTTGCAACGTGGCGCGCGCCTGCGGCTTCGAACGCGTGCTCGACGTCTACGATGTGGACGGATTGAAAGCGCTTACCACCATGTTGCGCACATCCAACAAAATGCTGTTCACGCGGGTGCGGATTTCGCCAGAGGATGCGCCGCGCTTCCTACCGGAGAAAGACGGCGTGATCATCAAGGACCGCGTGCGGCGCGCGGTGGCGGCACAGGCGGGGTTGGGCATCACTCGCCCTTGATGCCGGCTTCCTTGATCACCCGTGCATAGTCCGCGGCTTCCTTGCGCAAGTGCGCGCCGAACTCGGCCGCCGAGGCGCCGACCGGCGTCAGTCCCTGACCCGCCCATTTCGGCTTGAGGTCCGGCGCCAGCATCGCCGCCGTGCACCACTGCGAAAGCTGCGCGACCGTTTCCTTTGGCGTCTTGGCCGGGGTGAGCAGTCCATACCATACCGCGACTTCGTAACCCGGATAGCCCTGCTCGGCGACGGTCGGGACGTTCGGCCAAGCCTCAAGCCGGGTTCGGCTGCCGGTGGCGAGCGCACGCAATTTTCCGCCATTCACGTGTTCCGCCGCTTCGGCGTAGTTCGCCATGACCGCCGTCACGTGGTTGCCGAGCAGCGCGTTGAGCGCCGGCGCGTTGCCGTTGAACGGCACGAAGGTCATGTTGACCTTTGCCGCCATCTTGAATTGCTCAAATGCGATTTGCTGGGTGGTCGCGGGCCCGACGCTGGCGTGGGACAGTTCACCGGGCTTGGCGCGCGCCGCGTTTACCAGATCGCCCAGCGTGCGGTAGGGCGACGTCGCGTTAACAACGATCACCTGCGGCGAAATTGCCAGGGTACAGACCGGCTCGAAGCTGGTCAGCGGGTCGTAGCTCAGCTTCTTGAAATTGGGATGGATGATGAACGAGTTGGCGACGATCAGAAGCGTGTTGCCGTCCGGCGCCGCCCGCGACGCGGCTTCGGTGCCGATCACCGACGCAGCGCCTAGCCGGTTCTCAACCACCGTTCCCACACCCTGCGCCTTGCCGATCTGCTCGGCGAGCACGCGGATCAGGAGATCGGCGCCGCCGCCAGCCGGAAACGGCACGATGAACCGAAGCTGACGGCCCGATTGTGCGGATGCTGTGCTTACCGACAGCGCGAGCGCGAATGCCGCGATCAATCCTTTGGCCCAGATGGTCATTGAACACCCCCGTTCAGTCGCCGTGCGGCCCGGCAGAGTTTAGCGAAGGAAAGGCCGGCTAGCGATGGCCGTGACCGCCATGGTGGTGGTGATCATGGCCATGCTCGTGATCGTGCGGATGGTCGTGGTGATGCTGCAGATGCACCTGGCCGCGTGGCAGCCGCGGGTCCTCGCTGAACACCAGTGATTTGATGGTGACCGGCACGGTCATCGACGGCAGGCGGATGCGCCCGAGGTCGATATAGTCAAAGTCCCACAACACCACGCCGTCGATCGCCAGGATTTCGCTCTGCACATCGAGCTCTTCGCGCAGGATTGCGCCCAGCGTCTGCGCCACGTCGCCGTCGAGCATCAGGTAAAGTGGTTTGCGCTGCGCGATGGTCGCCGGCATGCCGCGTACGATGCCCTGCGCGAACGCGAAGATGCGCTGGTGTGACGGCGCGCCGCGCCAACGCAACGCGAGCGCGATTTCGGTCTCGCCGTCTTTTAAGTCGAACGCGGTGAAGTGTGAGCGGATCGCCGCCGCCAGCTTGTCGGGATCGATCGTCTCTTCGCACGCATAGGGCGGTTGCAGCACCTGGAGATTGCGTCGTGGCAAGAGCGCGCCGGGATTGGTGATGGTGCTGGTATTGCCGGAAAACTGCACGCTGTATTCCGACGCGCCGAGCGCGGTGGCGCGGATGCACTCGCCGGCCGGCAAGAGCGGCCAGGGCAGGGCGCCGGCGTCGAGCCGCTTACGCAGCGCATGGCCGAGTCGCCGGCCCATGTCGCCAAAGTCGCGGTCCTCGCGGCCGTAGACGTATTCGGCCACGCCGCCCGACACCATGATGCCGTCGATTTGTCCAAGCTCGGCAATCGACTCGGTGAGATAGAGCGCGCGTAGCGGCGTCGGCAGCGGCCGCATGCGGATCGCGGCGATCAGCGCGTCGGCCATATACTGCGCAACCTTGTCCATCGCGGCTGCGTCCGCGTTGTCGCCTTTCTCCCACGCGAAGCCGGCTTGCTTGGCATGGTGCCGACCGGCCGGATCGAGCCGCGTGATGTTGCCGGTGTCGTCGACCACCTGCAGACGGCCGCCAATGTGGATCGCTGCGGTCGCGGCGACGCGGCCGTGGTCCACCAGTGCGAGCTTGGTGGTGCCGCCGCCAATGTCGATGTTGAGAATGCGCTTGCCCTGATCCGATGAGACGCGCGCTGCGCCCGAACCATAGCCGGCCAGCATCGCCTCCATATGATGGCCCGCGGTGGCGCAGACGAATTCGCCGCCTTGCTCCGCCAGCATGCCGGCAATCGCCTGCGCGTTGTCGCGCCGCAACGCCTCGCCGGTCAGGATCACCACGCCGGTGTCGATGTCGTCGGGCGCGACGGCGGCCGAGCGGTAGGCCTCGTCAATGATGGCGCGAAGCTTCGCATCGTCGATGCGCTCCTCGCTCTGGTAGGGCGTCAGCGAGACCGGCGAGCGGAAGAGCGTTTCGCGATTGACGACGAAATAGCGGCTCGACAGGTCTTCGCCCATCCTGCGTAGATCGACTTTGGAGAAGATCACCTGCGTGCCGGCCGATCCGATATCGATGCCGACACTGGTGAGCGAAACGTGGTCCTGCAGGAAGAGCGGATTGTCTTCCAGCGGGCCGTCATCGAAATCGTCGTGATCATGATCGGCGTCGCCGTCGTGGACGTGACCGAGGCCGGTGCCGAGCCGATGGTCGGCGAGCGTGTGTGGGTCCTTGGGATCGGCCATGCAGCGCGTTGCATACAGCAAAACGGGCTCCCCAGGGAGCCCGTTTGCAAACTCAGCTACGATTCGGACTTACCACTTCTGCGAACCATACCAGTCGTCGATGTCCTTGCGGACCTGATCGCGGGCGAGGCCATAGCGCTCCTGGATCTTGCCTTCGAGTTGGTCGCGCTTGCCGCTGATGACGTCGAGATCGTCATCGGTGAGACGGCCCCATTTCTCCTTCACCTTGCCTTTGACCTGCTTCCAATTGCCTTCAATGCGGTTCCAGTCCATTGCGCTTCCTCCATTGTTTGGAATGATGCAAATTCAACGTCTTGTGGCCGCGAAGGTTCCTGAATGATGCGGAACGCTCACGTTTGATAGAGCGTTGTGATGCATGGAACCCAAACCTCGAAAATCTCGTCGCAATGCCGACGCAGGAGACGACGTGTTGTCGAATGGAGTGCCGCGGACGCCGACCGATCGCGCGGCCTCGCGCCCATCCAAGACGGACGAAGCGCCGCTCGAGACTTACGAGCAGCCTGTGCCGCGTGGCGAATCGACCGCCCGCGACGAACCTTGATTGCGGGTTTGAGGTGGAATGGAAGGCCGCCATGCTGAAATCGATGGAAGATCTGTTTGTTGTCCTCTTGCAGGACATCTATTTCAGCGAGCGGAAAATGCATAAGACGCTGACCGAGCTCGCGGCGGCAAGCGGCGACGCGGCGCTTCGCGAAGCGTTTGCGGCGCGACGCTTGGGGACCGCGCAGGTCTCGCGGCTGCTGCGCAGTTGGAAGAAGAGAAAAGCGCCGCTGCCGTAGTGGCGTTACTTGCGGCCGCGTCAGTGAATCACGCTGCTAAGGCGGCGTGATTCATTCGCCAGTCGGGGAACCTTTCGCGGTCCAGCGGGTTAAATCCGTTGACCTGTCGTCTGAAGGGGTGGTGCATGAGCGATGCGCGCAACTGCGACTTGCCGGACCTCGTAGGATCGGCAACCATCCCGCCGCACCCTCCAGCGCAGGCGGTTGGCGAGAATCAGCATATGAGCGCGCCTGTTTCCGACGCCATGCCCACCCGCCGCGTTCTCGTGGTCGAAGACGAAATGCTGATCGGCATGCTGCTCGAAGACATGCTGACTGACATGGGCCACACGGTGGTTGGCGTGATTTCCCGCGTCAACGATGCGCTCGCCACGGTGCGGAAAGAGGCGTTCGACGTCGCCATCCTCGACGTGCACCTTAACGGGCAGGCGGTATTCCCGGTCGCTGACGCGCTGATCGAGCGCGGCATCCCGTTCGTGTTCGCCACCGGCTACGGCGAGCGCGGCCTGCCGGACCAGTACCGCAGCCGGCCGATTCTGCAGAAGCCGTTCGCCAAAGAGGATCTGGAACGGACGCTGGCGGCGATCAAGATCTAGCTCCTCGCGTGATCCGCAAGCCGATGCTAGCCTCGCTCCGGAAAATGGAACGGGGAGGCATCTTTGGCACGCATTAAGCTGATCGACCGGGCCGACATGAACGCCGAGCAGGCGCGTGTCTACGACGCGGCCAAGGCCGCCAACGGACCCCTGGGCGGGCCGTATTATGCTTACATCCGGCTGCCGAAACTGTTCGAAGCGTCGCAGGGCCTGCGAGGCACGTTGGCGGCCGGGCCGCTGTCGCGCCGCGAGCAGCAGATGGTGCACCTCGCCGTCGCCCGGCACTGGGGCGCCCGCTATCCGTGGTTTGCGCAGGTGCGCGCCTCGCTCGCCGTGGGCATCGAGCAGGCGGTGATCGACGCGATCAATGCGCGCAAGGAGCCAAACGTCGCCGATGAACGCGAGCGGACCTGTTTTGTCGTGGCGCGCGAACTGCTCGCCAACAAGGGATTGAGCGACGCAACCTATGCGGCGGCTGAAAAGACCATGGGGCTCGAGCACCTGGTGGCGCTGATCGCGACCACGGGCAACTTCTCGATGACGTGCATGACCGCCAACACGTTCGGCATCGATCCGCCGGCGGAGAACCCGACGCCGCTGGCG
Organism: uncultured Alphaproteobacteria bacterium; assembly: GCA_963787955.1. Taxonomy (GTDB): domain Bacteria; phylum Pseudomonadota; class Alphaproteobacteria; order Rhizobiales; family Xanthobacteraceae; genus Z2-YC6860. Next base: position 207,733 of record CAWBFG010000026.1, read on the forward strand.
GAATGACGCGGTTCAGGGTTTGATCACCAAGCGCACGCTGTCGTCGATCCGGGTGAGGAACACCTTCAGCTTGTTCTCGGCGATGTACTGGTCGGTCGCGGCGCGCGATCCTTGGTAGAAGCCGTAGTCGTCGATGATCATGATGCCGCCCGAGGCCAGCTTCGGATAGAGATGCGTCAGCTCGTGATACGTCGACTGGTAGAGGTCGGTGTCCAGCCGGAGCAGGCTCAACTGGTCGGACATCTGAGCAGGTATGGTGCTCTCCACCATGCCCTCGACAAACACCAGCTTGTCTTCCGGGTAGTTGGAGCCGCGCATCACCTTTCGCACCATCTCGACAGTGCCGCCATAGCCCCACAGCTTGCCCTCCGCCGTGAAGCTCTCCCAGGTGGGCAGCGCCGGCACGCCGTCCCAGCGCTTGTCGACGTCAGCCGGGCGCGGCATGCCGGCGAACGTGTCGTAGAGATAGATGCGCCGCGACGTATCGCCGAAATGGATGAGCGCCATCGCGACCAGAGCATCGAGCCGCCGTTCCAGACGCCGCACTCGGCGATGTCGCCGGGAATTTCATTTTTGACGATGTGCTCGATCGATTTGTAGAGCACCCAGAGCGGCACCGGCCCGTTGTGGGATGTGATGGTGTGCGGCTTGATGAGCGGGAAGATGCTGACGAAATAGGGGTCGTCGATGTCGTTGTAAGTGACGATCTTGCCCTCGATTTCAGTGCTCAGCATGTGTCGGCCCCAAAGCTCCAGATTTTCGCGAGCGGAGAATCTGGCTGCAGGGGCCTGAGGTAACATGATTCGCGCCGACTCAAGACGCGTGCGTCGATGCCAACCAAGTCAGCGCGATCGCTGCGCCGCCTTGGCGTTTCGCGCGGACGGCGGCAGCGCCTGCTTGATCTTGCCCATCGCCGCCCAAGGGTCGCTCACGCGCGAGATGCGCTTCGGGAGGTTCAAGACGTTGAACGCGTTCGGCGTCTTTTGTTTCCCCAGTTCGTCCCATGACAGTGGCACCGAAACGGTGGCGCCCGGTCGCGCCCGCGTCGAATACGGCGCAATGGCGGTCGCCTCGCGGCTGTTGCGGAAATAGTCGATCAGGATGCGCTTGTTGCGCGCCGACTTCTTGATCGTCGCGGTGTAGAGCGAAGGGCTGTCGGCGACCATCCCGTCGGCGAGCCGTCGGCAGAACTCCTTCACCTCGTCCCACGGCGCCGGCCGGATCGGCATCACCACGTGCAGGCCCTTGCCGCCGGTGGACTTGACGAAGCTCTTGAGCTTCAGGTCGTCCAGGCGATGCCGCACCTCGCGCGCGCCCGCGATCACGTCCTTCCACGCAACGCCGGGGCCAGGATCGAGATCGAACACCACGCGGTTCGCTTCTTCGAGATGCTCGATGGTCGAACCGCGGATGTGGACCTCGAGCACGCCGGCTTGCGCCAGCGATACCAGGCCGCTGACATCGTCGATCGAGATCGATTCTTCGCCGTCCGGCTCTTTCACCAGATGCAGCCGGCCACGGTCCATGCCGGCCGAAGCGTGCTTCTGATAAAAGGTCTGACCGCCCACGCCGTCGGGAGCGCGCACCAGCGCCAGCACGCGGCCCGCCACGTGCGGGCGCATCCGGTCCCAGACGTCGGTGTAGTATTCCGCCAGCATCTCCTTGGTGACGCCGACGTCGTCCCAATAGACCCGCTCCGGATTGGTCAGCGGGACGCCCGCGACGGTCACGGCTTTTTTCTTGGCGCTCACTCCCGTGGTTTTCTTCGCCGCTGTCTGCCTCGCCGCGGCCTGCTTGATCTCTCCAGGCACCTCTTCGATCTCGCGCGTCACTTGCTTCGCCGGCTTATCCTCGCGCACGCCTTTGAATGACGCCTGCCGGACGTGACCGTGGCCGGTCCAGCCGCGGAAATCGACCTCGACCACGAGCTGCGGCTTGACCCAGTGCACCGGGCGGCCACGCTCCTCGTCTGGCACGTGGCCGAATGGCGATCGTTCAACGCGCAGCGGCTGCAATCGTTGCCAGAACTCGTCCCGCATCTTGTCACTGAAGCCGGTGCCGACCCGGCCCGCATAGGTGAAGCCGAGCTTGTCGTAATAGCCGAGCACCAGCGCGGCCACGCGCCTGGGGCTGACGTCGGAGGGGCCGTAGCCCGCCACCACCAGCTCCTGGCTGTTGGAGCATTTGATCTTGAGCCAATCGCCGTTGCGGCCCGAACGGTAGGGCGCCTCGCGGCGCTTCGACACGATGCCCTCAAGCTTCATCCTGGCGGCGAGCTGGAGCATGTGCGGCCCGTCGGTTTCAAAATGATCGCTCAGCCGAACGACGCCGTCAGGCGGCAGCGTGCCGATGAGGCTCGCCAGCGCCTGCTTGCGGTCGAGCTGCGTCGATCCGGTCAGGTCGTAGCCGTTGAAATGCAGAAGGTCGAACGCGTAGTACACCAGCCGGTCGTGGCGCCCGCTCCTCAGATCGTCCTGCAGTGCCGAAAAGTCCGCCACGCCGCGCGAGTCGCCGGATACGATCTCGCCGTCGATGATCGCGTCGTGGCGCTTGAGCGCCATAAAAGCCGCTGCGACGGTCGGGAACTTGTCGGTCCAGTCGAGCCCGGTGCGGGTGCGCAGTTGGACCTTGCCGCTGCCGATGCGGGCCTGGATGCGGTAGCCGTCGAACTTGATTTCGTGCACCCAGCCGGCGGAAGAAGGGGCGCCGGCGCTCAGCGTGGCGAGACTTGGCGTGACGAAATCGGGCATCTCGCGCCGGCGCGCACCGGACATCCGCGTGATGTCGCGTAGCGAGCCGGCGGCCTTCTCCTTCTTGGACTTGCTGTCCGGCTTGGCGCGCGCGCGTGGCGCGCGCTTCTCGCGTGCCCCCTTCACGCCACGGGGCTTCTTCGGTGCGATGCGTCGTGACGATTGCTCGCTTGCGGGCTTGTTGGAGTGCCAGACGCGGCTGCGTCCTTCGGCAATCTGCTCCATGGTACGGCGCGACGCCGCCGAGTTCGGCATCTCTTCGAGAATGTCCGGACCAGACTTGGTCCGCGCGTATTCGTCCTCGCCTTTGATAAGCAGCCACGGCTCCTGCCGCTCGCCCGGCCGCTTGTTCATGCGCACCAGGTGCCAGCGGCCCTTGAGCTTCTTGCCGTGAAGCGTGAATTCGAGATGGCCTTTCTTCATCCCGTATTCGGGATCGTACTCGGGTTCCCACTGCCCGCGATCCCAGATCATCACGGTACCGCCGCCATACTGGCCCTTCGGGATCGTGCCCTCGAACGTGTTGTATTCGATCGGGTGGTCTTCGACGTGGATGGCGAGCCGCTTGTCGTCGGGCACCAGGCTCGGGCCGCGGGTCACCGCCCAGCTCCACATCACGCCGCCATGCTCCAGGCGAAGATCATAGTGCAGCCGCGTCGCCGCGTGTTTCTGGATGACGTAGGAATTGCCTTTCTTGCGGCGCGCCGCACCGCGTGGCTCGGAGGTTTTCCCGAAGTCTCGCTTGGCGCGGTAGGTCTTCAGCTTCGCCACAAGCGTCGATCCTCAAGCCCAGCGCGTGATCCCGAAAAGTGGGAACCGGTTTTCGGAAAAGATCACGCGCAAAACAACTAGCCGGCGGCGCGCTTCACCTTGGAGCGCGTCGACGCGGCGCGTTTGCGCGCATGCGCGGTGCGGCCGTGACCGGCGCGCGTGGAACGCTGGCCATCCGGCTTGGCGCCCTTCTCGGCGTTGACGCTCTTGCGCAGCGCGTCCATCAGATTGACGACGTTGCTCGGCTTGGGTTCGGAGGCTTTCGGCGCCGGCTTGCCGGCCTGCTTGGCGCGAATGAGGTTCGCCAGCGCCAACTCGTAGCGGTCCTCGAACGCGTCGGGATCGAACTTCGCCTTCTTGCTTTCCAGAATGTGCACCGCGAGATTGAGCATGTCGGATGGCACCTTCGTATCCGGCACCTCGTCGAAATAGTTCTTCTCGTCGCGCACCTCGGCATTGTAGCGCAGTGCCGTCGCCATGATGCCCTTGCCACGCGGTGCCAGCATCAGAATGCGCTCGCGCCGGTACAGGACCACGCGGGCCAGCCCGACCAGGTCTTCTTTCTTCATTGCCTCGCGGATCACCGCGAACGCCTCATAGGCGACCTTGTCGTTCGGCACGATGTAATAGGACTCGTCGAGGTAGATCTCGTCGACCTCCTCGCGCGGCACGAATTTCTCGATCTCGATGGTGTGCGTGCTCTCCAGCGCCACCTCGTCGAGCTCATCGTCCTCGACCTGGATATATTGGCCCTTCTCGAACTGGTAGCCCTTGACGCGATCCTCCTGCTCGACCGGCTCTTCGGTCTCGCTGTCGATCACCAGGTTGCGCACCCGGTTGCCGGTCTTCTTGTTGAGGATGTTGAAGCGAATGCGCTCGCTGGTGGTGGTCGCCGAATAGAGCGCCACCGAACAGGAGACCAGCGACAGCTTGAGATAACCCTTCCAATTCGGACGCGGCGCCATGGAACTCACCTCAACACGAGACGGTTAGTCATTCCATCGAAGGTAACACAGCCGGCCGCGATTGCGTTCCCTTTTCCAGCGGGTTTGGTGAGCCGGATTGGCCGAAATCTTTCAGCGATCTAGATGGTTAACGATGGCGGAAATCGGCAGGCGGGTGTGGGCCATCGCCGAGGGCTATATCCCGGTGGGCGACGGCTTCGCCGACCGCGCGCTGGCCTCGCACGAGACCGCCTGCATCCTCAATGCGACCGACCGCGATGCCCACATCGAACTGACCGTCTTCTTTGCCGACCGAGAGCCGGCGCGCTATGCGCTTACCGTCGCGGCGCGGCGGACCAGGCACCTGCGCTTCGATGATCTGACCGATCCTATGGTGCCACGCGGGACCGACTATGCGTCGGTGTTCGTCTCCGATGTACCGATCGTGGTGCAGCACACGCGGCTCGATTCACGCCGAGCCGAGATCGCACTGATGACGACGGTTGCTTATTCGGAAGGCTAGCTTCCGCCCACGCGGTGCGGTTGCCGAGCGTATGCCGATATTCATGTGCTGCCATGCCCGCGGCTCGGGCCGCGAATCGTGGACAGGGTCAGGCTCCCTGCCTAACCTGCCGCCATGGGCATGAATATCGTTGAAAAGATCCTGGCGCACGGCGGCGAACGCCGCGTTCGAGGAAGGCCAGACCGCCGAGGTCTCGACCGAAGACTTCACCGTCCGTAACCGCGAAACCGGCGTTGCCCTCAACGCCGGCCGGCTGCCGAGGAATCTCGTCGCGCTGATGTGTGACGGAGGCATCTTTCCGCAACTCGAGCGCCAAGGGCTGATCGCGCCCCGTTGAAGATACAAACACGACGCACAAGAAAATCATTCCGGAGGAATCATGAAAGCCTGGATCCGCTGCGCCGCTCTCGCCTGCGCAAGCCTCGTTGGTCTGGCGGCGCTGCCGGCGTATGCGCAGTATCCCAACCGGCCGGTCCGCATCATCGTCGGCTACGCGCCGGGCTCGGCAAGCGACATCACCGTGCGGGTGATCGGGCCGAAGCTCTCCGCCGCGCTCGGCGGTACACCAGTCGTGGTCGAGAACCGGCCCGGCAACGGCAGCAACACCGCGGCCGAATTCGTGTCGCGGGCGACACCCGACGGCTACACGCTGCTCTCCGGCAGCGTCGCCAACGCTATCCGCGTTGCGACCGTGGCGAAGCCCACCTTCGACCTGGTCAAGGACTTTGCGCCGATCTCGCTGGTCGGCACCGTGCCGGTGATGCTGGCCGCGCATCCCTCGCTGGGCGTCAAGACCGCGCAGGAGCTGATCGCGCTGGCGAAAGGCAAGCCCGACCAGATTTTCTACGGCTCGTCGGGCGTCGGCACCGCCGCGCATCTCGCCGGCGAATTGTTCAACGTCTCGGCCGGCACCAGGCTGGTGCACGTGCCGTACCCCGGCAGCTCGCAGGCGCTGTCCGACATTCTGGCCGGCCGCATCCAGCTCACCTTTGCCGCGGTGTCGACCACGCTGCCGCAGGCCGAGGAGGGCAAGCTCGTTGCGATCGGCGTTGCCGAGCGCGAGCGCATTGCGCTGGCGCCGAAGCTGCAGCCGCTGGCTGAGCAGGGACTGCCCGAGTTCGAGGCGACGATCTGGTCGGGGCTGATGGCGCCGGCCGGCACGCCGCAGGACATCGTCGACAAGCTCGCGGCGGCGACCGCCGAAGCGGTGGCGAACCCGGAGGTGGTCGCGGCGCTGCGCACGCAGGGCATCACCGCGCGCGGCGGCGGTCCGGAGGAACTGCGCCGCTACGTCGAGAGCGAGATCGCGAAATGGCGTCGCGTCGGCGCCGCGGCTGGCCTGGGCAAGTAGCGGCAGAGCGCGTCACAGGACCGCAAGCTTTGGAACGCCGAGCTCCTGCGCCAGCTCATTGAGCTCGGCGTGAAGCGCCGCCGGTAGCGGGATGCCGTTCGCCCGCCGGCGCTCGGCTTCGCGGTCGCCGCGCTCGCCGGGCAGCAGCAGCTCGTCGAAGTCGTCGCGGCGCGGCAGCGCTTTCACCGCCTCTTTGAGCTGTTGGATGCTGCGGCGATAGTCGTCGAGCGGCAGGAAGTTTGCGACGTTGAAGACGATGATCATGGAATTCTGGATCGCCGCCTTTGTGCTGGCGAGCGGCGCGACGATCGGTGTGCCCGCGAGGATGCCGGTCAGGCATTCGAACATCGTCGAAAGGCCGGAGCCTTTCGCGCCGCCAAGCGGCAGCATCGCGGCGGCTCGGTTTGCGTCGATGGTGGGCTTGCCGTCGGCATCGATCGCGAGCCCTTCGGGGAGCGGCTTGCCCTCGGTGAGGGCTTGGTGGATTAGTCCCGCCGCCTTGACGCTGGTCGACATGTCGAACAGCAGCGGCGCCGCGTCCAGCCCCGGCCCGGGAATGCCAATCGCGATCGGGCTCGTGCCGATGCTCGCGACCTTGGCACCGTGATAGGCCATAAAAGGCAGACCTGCCAAAATGACAAGCGCAGCGTGGCCGCGCTCCGCCACCCATTGGGCATAGCGCCCGATCGCGCCCAGGTGGTGCGGATCGCTCAGCAGCCCAACCCCGACACCGAATTTTTCCGCGGTATCGATGGCGTGGGCCGCGGCACGCATCATAGCAGACCGCACATTTGGACGAGACAGCCGACCATCGGCTTTCTAGGGTCGACCACGTCTTCAGTCTGGGGCGAATTCGTCTGGGCTTTCGAGGTGCGATTGCAGCAACTCGGTTGGTACGACGGCGCCAACGTCGTAATTGACTATCGCTGGGCGCAAGGCCGGCCGGAACGCTATGCCCAGCTCGCGAAAGACTTTGTCGCGAACGAGGTCGACATTATCGTAACGTCGGGAACCCCGGCTGTCGTCGCCGCCAGGAAGGCAACCAAGACGATACCGATCGTCTTTGCGTCGGCGGGCGATCCGGTCCGCGCCGGATTGATCGCGAGCCTCAGACGCCCGGGTGGCAACGTCACAGGCTCGTCAAACGGGCAGCCGAATCTTGGCGGCCGACGGCTCGCTGAGTTGCGCAAGGTTGTCCCTGGCCTGCAGCGGCTGGCGCTGGTTGGAAACTATGGCAATCGCGTTATTCAGTTGGAGATGGACCAGCTGCTTAGAACGGCTCGCCAATTCGGAATCGACACGGTCATCTGTGACATCAGGCGATCTGCGCAGATCGTGCCGGCGATCAAGCGGGTCCGCGGCAAGGTGGACGCATTGTTTGTTTGCACCGATCCGCTCATTACCACCAATCAAATTGCCATCCATACCGCGGCGACCGCCGCCGGGCTGCCGACGGTGCACGCGTTCCGCGACTACGTTGAGGCGGGCGGCCTGATGTCTTATGGGCCAGACTTCCGCGACATGTTTGCGCACGCGGCCGATCTCGTGGACCAGATTCTGCGCGGCACGCCGCCGGGCGATATTCCAATCAAGGTGCAGAAGAGGTGCGAACTCGTCATTAACCAAAATACCGCGAACGCGCTCGGTCTGACCATACCGAAGGGAGTCCGCAAGCGCGCAACGATAATCCGGTGAACAGAGCGCGCTGTATGTTCAGGAATGATGCTGGCGCGAGGCGCGAAGGAGGGTGCGTGCGAGGCCCCCAAACCCGGTTAGCTGCGACGTCGCTGGCCGTGTCATCAAGCGCATTGCGCCGGCGCGACGTGATGACGTTGTTGGCGCCGCCGCCGCGGCGGTTCTTGCCTTGCCGCGTGCCGCGGGCGCACAACAGCCGGCCAAAGTGCCGACGGTCGGATTCCTCGGCGCCGCCACGCCGACCATCTGGAGCGCATGGGTCTCCGCGTTCCTGCAGCGCATGCGCGAGCTTGGCTGGATCGACGGCCACAACATGATGGTTGAATATCGCTGGGCGGAAGGACGCGAAGACCGCTACGTCGACTTCGCGGCGGAGTTTGTCCGGCGCAAGGTCGATGTCATCGTCACGGCGGGCACGCCCGCCGTCCTCGCCGTCATGAAAGAGACCTCGACCATTCCGATCGTGTTCGCCGCGGCGGGCGACCCGGTCCGCACCGGGCTGGTGACCAGCTTGGCGCGCCCGGGCGGCAATGTGACAGGACTGTCGAACCAGCAAACCGATCTTGGCGGCGTCAAGCTCGAGCTGATGCGCGAGGTCGTGCCACGCCTCAGGCGCGTGGCGATCATGGGCAATGTCGACAGCCCAATCGTCAAGCTGGAGATGGAATCGGTCCAGGCGGCGGCAACCCAACTCGGGCTTGATGCCTTCCCGCTCGAAGTGCGGAAAACGGAAGATATCGTTCCCGGCATCACGGCGCTTCGGGGCCGCGCGGATGCACTTTATGTTTGCAGCGATCCCCTGATCACCACGCACCGGATCCGGATTCATACCCTGGCGATCAGCGAGCGGCTGCCGACCATGACTTCGTTCCGTGAGTACGTGCAATCCGGCGGCCTGATGTCCTACGGGCCGAACTTCCCGGACCTGTTCCGGCGTTCCGCCGACTTTGTCGACAAGATCCTGCGCGGCGCGAAGCCGGCCGACATCCCGGTCGAGCAGCCGCTCAAGTTCGACCTCATCATCAATCTGACGACGGCGCGGGCGCTTGGGCTGATCATCCCCGAAGGGTTCCTGGTCCGCGCCAATCAGGTGATCGAGTAGGGCTCGTCTGACGACGCGCTTAACAACTCACCAGCACCGATAGCAACAGCAAGAGCCCGCATTGCGCGTCGCGCAATGCGGGTCTTTGTCTCGCTACGTCTGCGTTGATCTGCGCTTACCAGCGCCGATAGCCGCGCCAATAAGGCCCGCCGCGGTAGAAGCGCGGTCCATAGAAGCGTGGCCCGCCGTAGAAGCGCGGCCCGTAGTAGGCGTAGGGGCCGCCATAATAGAAGCGGCTGGGCCGCCACCAGCAGCGGTACGGTCCGCACACCCAGCGAGCCGCTTCGGCGGTTGCGCCGGTGTCGATGGTGGCGAGATTGGCGACCGGCATTGCCTGCGCGGCGCCGGCGCTCACACCGGCTGCGAGGACGCCGGCCAGCAGCGCCAATTTGGCTTTGGTCATGCGTGGTCTCCTCTGGTTCCCGGATTGCCCCGCAGAGTTTCAATGCGCGGGCGCCGAAAAAGTTTCCCACGACGCCGCTGCACTGCGGCAACGATTGCGCACTGCGGAATGCGTTGGAACGGCTCTCACCCGCTCGTCCCCGCGAGGGGCACCCCGTCGAGCATGCGCGACGGGGACCCCGCAAGCGGGGACCCAAGAGTCACAATGAGCGAGGATGGAGTTGCGGCGAAACAACTCAACTATGGCCTGCATCAGCGCCAGTATTGCGGATCGCCGGCATGATAGAGCGCGGGCGGAATGCCCTCGGTCCGGTAGCCCGGCGCGTAGTAATAGCCCGGCGCCGCCCGCAGCCGCGGACTGCGCGCCATCGCCCGGCTGTCCCAATAGTCGCGCGTCCGGTAATCGCGCGACCAGCGGCCCGGCACATCGCTGCCATTGCCGTAGTAGGCGCGCGCGGTGCCGGACACCGGCGCGAAGTTGGTGGCCTGCGCGTTGGCGATGCCGGCGCTGGCGGCAAGGCCGATCGCCGCGGCGGCTGCAATTGAAAGCGTTCGCATGGGTGGTGCTCCTGGTGACCCTCCCGTCATGCGTCAACGCGAGCGTGCGCGCCGCAGTTCCGCGGCTCTTTACCAATCGGAAAGGGCGCGCGCTTAGGCTCACGGGTGCGAGTCGCTTCCGTGAAGGCCCCAGCAATGAACCAACATCCCTGTCCTGAGTGCGGGAAGCCGATGGCGCTTGTCCGCGTGTTGCCGCCGCTCGACGATCATCCGCGGCTCGGGGCGTTCTACTGCCGGCCGTGCGACCTCGCCGACACCGTGCCGGTCTATCCGGAGCACCAGGTGCCGTCGCTCGCGCCGGTGTGATCGCTGGCGTCGCTCAAGCATGTTTGCTTTGAGCTGAAGGGGCTCGCAAAATGCGCGCCGGGCTCTCCTCATGGGAGAGGTAAACGGAGTGCGCCGCGCCAATTCAATCTACGGCGACATTGCTCTACCGATACCGCCGCTCGCCGCCGTACTGCGGATTGGGATAGCACGAGCCTCGATTGAAGCCGGCGATGGTGGCGCGGCACTGCTCGTACGTCGCGAAGCCGCAATTGGAGTAGCCGCGGCCGTAGTCGGCGCACCAGCGGCTGTTCTGGCCCTGCGCGGTAGCCGGCGTGGCGGCAGCAGCAGCAACAGCAGCAGTGGCGAGGGCAACAAGGATCGCGCGCATTTTGATTCTCCTTTTGAGCACAACGTGTCGCGTTGAGCACAAGTGTTCGCGGCGGGAATGGTTACCCACCGATCGCGGCGAGACTGCGTCGCGCCATCCGGCTGCGCTGTGACCTGCATCACAAAATTGCGGATTTCGACACGTCAATTGGCCGTGTGTGATGCGTGACACAGCAAGCCGGCGCCGACCGGCAGAGGCTGCCTTCACGAAAACGTGGAGGACGTCATGGTCGCCACCAAGCCAAGCAACACGCAGGTGTACTCGCCGTTCGGCAGCTTTGTCGTCGAGCAGCACGATGAGCCGGGGCGTTGCGATGCCGTCACGCCGCACCACGAGACCACCAGGCGCTACGACACCGGACGCTACGACACCATCAAGCGGCACTACGTCGACGACGACTGCCGTTCGGAGAAAGGCATCGCGATCATCTGGACCTTGCTGATCGCGGGCTGCCTCGCTCGGCGCGGTCTACAGCCGGCTCGGCAAGCCGGACCTCGTCGCAACCTCGCAGGCCGAAGCATCGATGAATGGCACGCAGGGCAGCGGGTCGGGCCACGCCAAGGAGCGTGAGGCGGATTAGCAGCGCAGGGCGGATTGGCGGAGCGTAATCCGCCAAGGCCCGGCGCGGTTGCGCAAACCGTGGCGCAATACGCTTCGCTATTGCGCCCTTCGAACGACTGCGGACGCGGAAATCTCTTCCCTGCGGCGCGGCGCATGGCATAACAGCGCCCCCGCATTCCGGTCCGCGCACGTCCCATGATCCGCCTCGACAACATCAGCAAGCAGAACGGCCACCATCTCCTGTTCATCGAAGCCTCGGCGGCGCTCCACCGCGGCGAGAAGGTCGGCCTGGTCGGCCCCAACGGCTCCGGCAAGACCACGCTGTTCCGCATGATCACCGGCGAGGAGCAGCCCGACGAGGGCCAGGTCGCGGTCGACCGCGGCGTCACCATCGGCTACTTCAGCCAGGACGTCGGCGAGATGTCGGGCCGTAGCGCGGTGTCCGAGGTGATGGACGGCGCCGGCCCGGTGAGCGCGGTCGCGACCGAGCTGAAGGAGCTCGAAGCCGCCATGGCCGACCCGGCGCGCGCCGACGACATGGACGACATCGTGGCGCGCTACGGCGAGGTGCAGGGCCGCTTCGAGGAGCTCGGCGGCTACGCCCTGGAAGGCCGCGCCCGCGAGGTGCTCGCCGGCCTCGGCTTCAGCCAGGAGATGATGGACGGCGACGTCGGCGCGCTGTCGGGCGGCTGGAAGATGCGCGTTGCGCTGGCGCGCATCCTGCTGATGCGGCCCGACGCCATGCTGCTCGACGAGCCGACGAACCACCTCGATCTCGAGAGCCTGATCTGGCTGGAGCAATTCCTCAAGGGCTACGAGGGCCTGTTGTTCATGACCTCGCACGATCGCGAGTTCATGAACCGCATCGTCACCGAGATCATCGAGATCGACGGCGGCACGCTGACCGCCTATGCCGGCAACTACGAGTTCTACGAGCAGCAGCGCGCGCTCAACGAGAAGCAGCAGCAGGCCCAGTTCGAGCGCCAGCAGGCCATGCTCGCCAAGGAGATCCGCTTCATCGAGCGCTTCAAGGCGCGCGCCTCGCACGCCGCGCAGGTGCAGAGCCGCGTCAAGAAGCTGGAGAAGATCGAGAAGGTCGAGCCGCCGCGCCGCCGCCAGACCGTGCTGTTCGATTTCCCGCCGGCGCCGCGCTCCGGCGAGGACGTCGTCAGCCTGAAGCGCGTGCACAAGGGCTACGGCAGCAGGCGCATCTACGACGGGCTCGACTTCATGGTGCGCCGCCGCGAGCGCTGGTGCGTGATGGGCGTCAACGGCGCCGGCAAGTCGACGCTGCTCAAGCTGGTGGCGGGCGCGGCCGCGCCCGACGACGGCACGGTGACGGTCGGCGGCAGCGTCAAGATGGGCTATTTCGCGCAGCACGCCATGGAACTGCTCGACGGCGAGCGCACCGTGTTCGAGTCGCTGGAGGACAATTTCCCGCAGGCCGGGCAGGGCTCGCTGCGCGCGCTTGCCGGCGCGTTCGGTTTCTCCGGCGACGACGTCGAGAAGAAGTGCCGCGTGCTCTCCGGCGGCGAGAAGGCGCGGCTGGTGATGGCGCAGATGCTGTTCGACCCGCCGAACCTGCTGGTGCTGGACGAGCCGACCAACCACCTCGACATGGCGACCAAGGAGATGCTGATCGCCGCGCTCGCGGACTACGAGGGCACGATGCTGTTCGTCTCGCACGACCGGCACTTCCTCGCCGCGCTGTCGAACCGCGTGCTGGAGCTGACCCCCGAAGGCATCCACCAGTACGGCGGCGGCTACACGGAATACGTCGCGCGCACCGGCCACGAGGCGCCGGGCTTGCGCAGCTGACGTATGCGCGACGTACACGCACACCCGGATACCGCCAGTGCGGAACTCAGATGCACTACGCTAAACCCGGTTGGGCGGGCTGATCTCGTGCGGAGGGCGGCATGAGTGATGTTCGAGCGTTTGTCTATCGCCAGAAGGCCTTGGAGGCCGAAGGCAAGGCGTTTCGCGCGCAGATCCCGGAGCCGACGCGCCGGGCCTGGCTGATTGTCGCGCGCGAGTGGATCAAGATGGCCGAGCGCGAAGAGGCCGCCTTGGATCGGGACGCGGCGCGATCGCATTGATTGAGTTGCGCAGCCCGCATTGAGCGCAAGCGAAATACGGGGAACCGTTTCGCAAGCGTCCCGGACGTCGCTTCGCTCACCCGGGCCACGACCCCTCAGCTCTAGTCGCCATACCGCTCGGCCACTGCCGCCGCGACGAACCGCTTGCGTCCCTCGCGGCCGGGACTGGTGTCATGGGCGGCGCACCAGCCGGCAAACGTGTTGGGGTCGATGCGAACGCGCATCACGGGATGGCCGTAGGCCTTCAGGCCGCGCTCCATTTCCTCGGCCATCTTCAGCCATTCCGCATAGCTGCGCGGCAGGGTGTGGCCGTCGGCGAAGATTTTGACGAGCGCCGGGTAGTCGGCTTCGTTGATCCAGTAGACGCCGACCGGGGGAGGTGGGTTGTCCTCAGGGCTGGTCATCCCACGGTTTTACAAGATCTTCTACCGGCCAGTCAGCGAGAATTCCGCTCTGGCGTGGCAGAAGGTTCGTTCTGGCGGACGGTCTTTTGCAAAGGTGCGCTGGCAGGGTCGATTTCCGCTCTGCGCAGGAATTCGTCCAGCAGCATCTGCATGCGCTGGGGCGTCGGGCCGACCGACATCAGTTGATAGTAGCGCTGCAGGCCCAGCCCGATCGACGCCTGGGTGGGCGTCAAGACGCTGCGGACTGGTGTCCCCGGAACCGTGTCGTGGGTCTTAGACATCGTGCGCGACCTCGCCCGCTCAGGGGCAACCACGTCAGAGACCGAACGTTCCACCAGGGCGTAGCGCGTAGCCCGCATTGAGCACAAGCGAAATGCGGGAATCCATCTGCAAAAGTCCGGGATGTCGCTTCCGCCTTCGCGCTTCGGCAGACTCCTGCCGTAGCTCGCAGGGCGGGCGTAGGCGGGCCGCTCCGTCCGGGCTACGCTTGACCAGAGCGCCACCTCCGGAGCAACGCGGATGATCCAAGTCAAACGTCTTGCGCACGCCACGTTGTCGACCCCCGATCTCGCCAGGCAGCTCGACTACTGGACGAACGTCATGGGCCTCGCATTGGTCGAGCGCGATGCGCGGCGCGCCATTCTGGCGAGCCGGCTCGGCCAGGAATTCTTGGTGCTGGAACAGGGCGACCACGCCGATCTCACGCGCATCGCCTTCCAGATCGTGCCGGGCAGCGATCTTGCCGACGTGGCCCGCAAGCTCACCGCGGCCGGCATTGTGAGCGAACGGCGCTCCGATCTCACCCCGGGCGTTGCCGACGCCATCGTCTTCACCGATCCCAAGGGTACGCAGGTCGAGGTCTATGCCGACTGCCGCTTCCACCCGCAGGACAAATCCGAAGGCGGCATCAATCCGTTGAAAATCGGCCACGTCGCCTCGCGCGTGCACGACGTCGAGAAGACCGCGAAGTTCTATCAGGATGTGCTCGGCTTTCGCGTCTCCGACTGGATCGGCGATCATTTTGTCTTCATGCGCTGCGGGGTCGACCATCACGCCGTGAATTTCGTCCGCTACGACACCCAGCGCCTGCATCACATCGCCTTCGAGGTGAAGGACTGGGCGGAGATCCACCGCGCCTGCGGAACTTTCCAGCGCAACGGCATCCAGCTGGTGTGGGGCCCGCTGCGCCATGTGGTCGGCCACAACGTCGCGGCCTATCACCGCAACAGCGACGATCTGCGCGTCGAATGCTACTGCGAGATGGACCTGATGACCGACGAGGAGCTCGGCTACTGGCAGCCGCGGCCGTGGCACGAGGAAATGCCGCTGCGCCCTAAGCGCTGGCCGAAGGACACCTGGCGCAGCGCCTGGGGCTTCGGCTCGTTCGGCACGTTCCCGAACTATCCGTGACGGCCGCGTCCGTCCGGCAACGATCGCGGCGGGGAGGGCGCATGCGCCAGGTTCGAAAGCTACCGCCTACGGCGCTCATCTTGGCCGGCGTGATGATGAGCTGCGTCGCGCACGCCCAGCCGAGCGACCCCTATTTCAAAGGCAAGACCGTGACCATCGCGGTCGGCGGCACCGCCGGCGGCGGCATCGACATCGGCGCGCGCCTGCTGGCGCGCTATCTCGGCAAGTATCTGCCCGGCGAGCCGAAGGTCCAGGTGCAGCTCGTGCCGGGCGCTGGCGGCGTGCGCCTGATCGAGCAGCTCTATGCGGTGGCGCCGAAGGATGGCTCCTTCATCGGCGCGTTCTCGACCGGGCCGATCATCGAGCCGCTGATTTCGCTGCGCAACGTCAAGTACAAGATCAGCGATTTCACCGCGGTGGGCGCGCTGGAGAAGGACGTCAGCGTCTGCGTCACCTGGCACCGCTCGGCGATCAGGACGCTGGACGATGCCAGGGCGCGCGACGTCGCCGGCACCGGCGCCGCCTCCGCGACCGATCTCTTTCCGCTCGCGCTCAATGCAGTGCTGGGAACGAAATTCCGCGTCATCTCGGGCTATGTCGGCACCCAGGAAACGCTGATGGCAATCGAGCGCGGCGAGACCGACGGCCGCTGCGGCTGGGGCTTTTCCAGCATGAAGTCGTCGAAGCCCGACTGGCTGCGCGACCAGCGATTGAATTTCCTCGTGCAGTTCGGCATCGACAAGCATCCGGAGCTTCGCGGCGTGCCCAGCGCGCTCGATCTTGTCGTCAACGCGGCCGACCGGCAGTTCATGCGGGTGATGGTGGCGCCGCAAGGCATCAACCGTCCCTATCTGGCGCCGCCCGATCTGCCCCCCGAGCGCGCCAAGGAGATTCGCGCGGCCTTTATGGCGGCGATGCAGGACGAGGGGCTGCGCGCCGAATTCGCCAAGGTCGTGGGCGAGCCGCCGTCACCGACCGGCGGCGCGGACATGCAGCGGCTGCTGGAGGAAATTTATGCGACGCCGGCGGATGTCGTGGCGCGGCTGAAGGCGGTGCTCAATCCGGGGAAGTAGCGACGAGCCGCTGCGACTTGCTCCGACCTCCGCTCATTTCCCGCGCAAGCGGCAATCCAGAGCCAAATTCACCGCTGTCAAGCGCGGCCCTGGGTCTCCGCTTTCGCGGGGACGAACGGGAACGGTCTGACCCAACCGCATCACGCTCCAGCCGAAACATGGCAAAGGCCCGGCACTGCTGCCGGGCCTTTTCGCGTAGCAGGGCTTATCCAAGCTCCCTACGCATGCCGCCAGGTCGTGACCCTGAGAAGGGCCAGGAGGGCGGATTGGTGTGGCGGATCAGTGTTGCTCAGGTCTTCTGCGCCTGAAGCCGGCGGAAACCTGGGCCTCCAGCTCTTCGATTCGCCTCGAGAAATGCGTTGGCGATCAGCGTGATGCGAAGCGCGTCGAGCGCATTGCCTTTGCAAATGGCGAGCGCTTCCCGAACCTCTTCGTCGATCGGAGTCACAATGGCCGGCAGTCCCATCACTCGCCCTCACTTCGATAAAGCCAGAGCGGCGCCGCCGCCGCGTTCGACTGTGTGTTGGGAGGCGTCGAGAACATCACCGACACGTCCCGGCAGCCGCAGCGGGGACAGCGCAGCACCTGGGCGATCCTTGCCAAGGGAAAGGCCCGACCACGGGTGCAGACAAGCGTCATCATGTCGAGTTCGCACCGAAAGCCGCACGCCCGGTTTCGCTTCAGGCCGTCCTGCCCGTCGTAAAGACAGCGGATGTGGATCTTCCAGCTCAAATTCCATGCTTCACCCAACGTCTCCACGGGCATCAGAATCCCGTTCCATTCGCGAGAAACAGCATATAGAACAAAACATGAACAAAGAGTCAAGATGGACGACGATTTTCCGCACCACGTCCGGCCGGTTTTTGAAGTTGCCGTGTCCCGGGCGCAGCGCAGCGCGAAGTGTTGCGCTGCAGAACCCGGGACCCGGTTTCTAGGGAGCCAAGCTGGGTCCCGGGTCTCGCTTCGCTCGCCCGGGACACAAGACCGTAGACCGACGCCGAGACTTTCAGGCGGAGGTTTGGGAGCGTGCCGGACGAAGACGCTGGCCAGGCCCGTGTCCTGCGGGCTGCCTGAGCGGCCGGACTTGCCGTTCAACGGTGGCATGAAGCGGAAATAATCCCACCGAGAAGAAGTTAGTCTCTGGACACACCCATTGGTTACGTTGTCGCCAAGTGGATACGATAAAGCCACCTGCGATTTGGAGAGGATTCTCACATGCTCAAGTTTCTACTAGCACTGGTTGCGGTCCCTGGAGCGATGTTCGCTCTTGCGACGGCAGCCGCCGCCCAGACATTTCCATCCAATCTTCCAATGGCTATCACCTGCTCCAGTCTAAAGGATCAGAGCTGGCACATCGGCTATATCATCGGGATCAACGCGAATGGTGATGCCACCTACATGGGGGGCGGAAGGCTAACCGCGACGGTGAATGCGAAAGGTGTGGCGGTAGCTCCCACCAATCGGCCAGCAGCCCTAGACTGTTTCGGCAAAACCGTGGATGAGCTACGCGCGATGGGCCGTGTCATGGATTTTCAGCTCAAGCGATAACATACATTTCCAAAACAGACTGGACGTTACCAACGAGAGCGATGCTGTTCGCTGCGGTGCGTGAGTCCGTTGTTGTGCAGGTTTTCGGACGCCGGCATGGGATGCCATCCACGCGCTCCGGCGACCGGCGTCCGAAAAG
Organism: uncultured Alphaproteobacteria bacterium; assembly: GCA_963787955.1. Classification (GTDB taxonomy): domain Bacteria; phylum Pseudomonadota; class Alphaproteobacteria; order Rhizobiales; family Xanthobacteraceae; genus Z2-YC6860. The sequence goes on from CAWBFG010000026.1 coordinate 225,718, forward strand.
CGCCAAGGCAGGAAATCGCGGGAAGTGGGCACTGGCGGTGCCGCGGATGCTATGGGGATTTAGCCGCGGGTTTTGGGTTGATGAGGTTGGACAGGATCGGTTGCCGCGATCGGTTTTCTGCAAAGCCAGTGTGAGCACGTTGGGGTGAACGAGCGATCTGCGGGTAGAACGACCAGGTTGGTATTGCGACCGGGGCAATCGAGCGGATCAACGCGAACTTGGGCGCTGCTGGCTGAGAGCCAGCGGGAATTGCAGGTATCGTAGCTGTCGTTGATCGGCGGTGACGGCATCATGAGGTGTCGACCCTGATCGCCACCGAAGGTGGTGTGGGCCGGTGCTTCGGCTCGCAGCCGCGCTCGAAGGTCTCGATGATGATCATGCGGCCGCCGCAGCACGGGCATGGCTGCGACAGTACGCGAGGTTGGTCGATTGTTGCTTCGGGCGTGTCGGGTTGTTTTGGGCGAGACGGCACGGCGAGCAGCTCGCGAGCGTGCGCAATGTTCGCGGCTCGGTTGGTACTGGCGAGCAGCCCATAGTGTCGGATGCGATGGAAGCCTTTCGGCAGGACATGGATCAGGAAGCGCCGGATGAACTCGTCGGTCGCCAGCGTCATCGTCTTGTCCCGGGCGGCCCCCTCGATCCGATAGTCCTTGGACTTGAAGGTGACGCTGTTCTGGTCGGCGGACAGCAGCCGGCGATTGGAGATCGCGACGCGGTGGGTGTAGCGCGACAAATATCGCAACACTTGCTTGGGCCCGGCGAATGGCTCTTTGGCGTAGACCACCCAATCGATCTGGCGCAAAGGCGTTAGATAGGCATCGAACGCCGCCTTGTCGGCGAGCCGCACATGGTCGCCGAAGAATTGCAGACGGCCGGCGTCGTGCGCCGCGATCAGCATCTCCAGAAACAGCCGGCGGAACAGCGCCGAGAGAACCTCCACGGTCAGAAAATAGCGCGGTCGGCACGCGATCCACCTCGACCCATCCGGCGCCAGGCCGCCACCCGGCACGACCATATGGACATGCGGGTGGTGCGTTAGCGCGGAGCCCCAGGTGTGCAACACCGACATGAAGCCGATGCGAGCCCCGAGATGCTTGCGATCAGCTGCGATCGTGAGCGTGGTCTCGGCCGAGGCCTTGAACAGCAGGTGGTAGATCACCGCCTTGTTCTGATAGGCAATGTCGCGGATCGCGGCCGGCAATGTGTAGACCACATGAAAGTACGGCACCGGCAGCAGCTCGGCCTCGCGTTCGGCCAGCCACTCGCGTGCAGCAGCGCCCTGACACTTGGGCAATGCCGGTTGCGGCAGCTATTGTAGGCAATGATGGTGTGAGTGCACTTCTCGTTCTCGCAGCGCGCGACATGGCCGCCGAGTGCCGCCGTGCGGCAGCGCTCGATGGCTGACATCACCTTCAAGTGGTCGAGGCTGACGTGACCGGCATTGGCTCTGCGCCACGCCGCCCCGTGGTCGCGGAAGATATCCGCGACCTCCAGCGCTGGACGGGACATGGCCGCGGGCTGTTACGCCGACGGCTGATCTTTCTCGCTCTTCCTGGGCTTCCTGCGTGGCTCGGACAACAGGTCGAGCGGGCTCTCGATGCTGGCGATCATGCCGGTGGCGACGCGGGCGTAGCGCGCCGTGGTGTCCAGTTTGTCGTGGCCCAGCAGCGCCTGGATGATTTTGATATCGGTGCCGCGTTCGAGCAGGTGGGTTGCAAAGCTGTGGCGCAGCGCGTGCAGCGTCACGCCTTTCCTGATACCGGCCGCGTCGGCCGCCTCATGAAACAGGCGGTTAAGTTGGCGGGTGGTCATCGGCCTGCCGGACCTAAGGCCGGGAAACAGCCAGCGCTCCTCCAAGGGCGTTCCGGCATCATGGCGCGATGGGCGGACTTGCCACCATTGGCGCAACAGATCGAGCGTCTCGGCCGACAGCATGACATTGCGATCCTTGCGGCCCTTGGACTGCTCGATGCGAATGATCTTCTGCGCGCTGTCGATATGCTTGACCTTAAGCCGGACTACCTCGCCCGCGCGCAATCCGCAGCCATAGCCGAGACTGAGCAGAATGCGGGCCTTGAGACTGCTGGCGACAGCCAACAGGCGCTTGGTCTCGTCCGGGCTCATCACCAGTGGAATCTTCTGCGGCTCGCGGAGGTGATAGATCTCGGCGGCCAAATCCAGTCGCCGCAGCGTCACGCGGAACAAGAACCGCAGCCCGGTCATGATGCGGTTGCGGGTGCAGATGCTCACGCCGGTCTCGGCCAAGTGCAGTTGGAAACGGCGGATATCCTCAAGGGTGGCCGTGTCAGGAGACCGCTTGAGAAACGCGGCGAACCGCTTGCAACTGCGGATATGACCTGTCTGCGTGCCCGCACAGAGCTTGCGCGCGTTCATGTCCTCGATCATGCGCTGGCGCAGCGGGCTGACAGTATCGGTACTCATAGGCAACTCCTGTCTGGGATGAGGTTGACGACACCTCGATCCTCAAGACAGGACGCCCAACCCGCTATTGGCCATCTCCACCCAGATTGCCGTGCAGATCGTCACGGGCCCCGCCTCAGCGGGCTATCGCGCAGCGATTTAGTGCATTGGCACAAAGCGGACATCGCAGTAAAGCGGACATCAGCCAGAGATTGCCGAACAAACGCAATTTATGAGTACACGCCCTAGAAGCCTGGCGGCGGTGGACCAGCAAGCCAGTATGCCAGCGCAATGATGAGCGCCGCGACGAGCGCGCAAAGCAGCCGAACGCGGCCCCTTCGGCGAATGTCTTTGTAGGACGCCATCAGCGCAGACCAGCCGAGCGAAAGTTAAGGAAGGTTCGGAAGAACGCCTATTGCCTCGGACCAACGGTGCCGGTCTTTTTGAGGCGTGATGATTTCACCCATCCGGACACGGTGTCGCCTGTCTTGGGATTCGAATACATCACAGATGACCACCCATCCGATTGCGCGTAGGTAATCAGTTCATCCTTGGGAATGACGAACACGCCCTTCATCGTGCAGCCGGGGTTGGGCGCTGAATAAAATTGAAGTCGCCCCGTACCGATAACGACAGTACTGAGTGGCGGAGAAAAAGACGGAGCGGCTTTGGTGCCGATCTCCGGCTCTTTGCAGGCTGCAAAAGCACAGCCAGAAAAAAGCGAAAGGGCGAGGATCAGGATTTTCATTGCAGGACTATGGCAGGTTCATCGACATGAACCCGAGGTGGGAAAGCTGGTTTACGCGCGTCTATTGGGTCTTGGGATAGTCAGCGCCACGCCGATTGCCAGCCTCCATCTTGCCCGCGCCGGCGTGCCGTCTGCAAGGAACGCCCAGAGTTAAATTCCCTTCCCAAAAAACTCCACCGCCTCCTTCGCAAACTCCCGCGGCGCCTCCGCATCAAAATAAGATATGTGGCCGCCCTTGTAGAGCCGCGGAGGCCGCCGGCCGCCGCCGCGCCGAAAACTTCTGCGCCCTCAGGCGCGCCAGCGGGCCGGATAGAGCAGCCGGGTGGCGACGATCAGCACGCAGGCGCCGACGAACCCGGAGATCAGATAGCCGGGCCATCCGGCCATGCGGATGTCCATCAGCCCGAACAGCCAGGTCGCAAGCCCGGCGCCGATCACGCCGAGCACGATGTTCGTCAGGATTCCCATGTTGCTGCGGGTGATCAGCTCAGCAAGCCATCCGGCGATGCCGCCGATGATGATCGCCGCCAGCCAGCCGATGCCTGGTTGTTCCATGACGCCGCTCCACACGTTGGGTGAGCCGGGCGGGTAAAGCGGCGAGCGACGAAAAAGTTCCGGCGGGTGAACGCCAACCAGGGCCGGTGTCGACGAACGGTGGAACGGTCCAGTGCAGCCGCGATGCGTGCGATGAGCGGCGGTATGAGGTGACGGCAGCTTCTTGACGCGCTCGATCCTGCAAGCGGCCTATGACGCAGGCCAAACGCTCAGCATAGCTTCCGAATGGTGCATCACCGGGCCGCGCTTCAGTCTGGTATGCGCGTGTTGGTTTCGGTCAGTTCCTAAGACAACCGTAGCAGCTCGTCCTCTCCACATTGAAACGCGCCTCGACGGCGGTCCTCGCTTTCAATGAAGGGCGCCGTCGTCGTCGCTTGTGTATGAAGCGACGCAAGAAAATGGATTGGTTGTGGTCCGAAGGTATTCAAGTAGTGCGGCGTGGGATCATATGTGAACCTAGGTATAGGGGTCATACCGGTGAACTCTAATAGTCGCGAGTCAGAGGCCGGCGTATAAACGAGCGGGGAAACGGGCACGCGCCACGATCCGGATGCGTGAAAAACGAATAACGAATAAGGAGTGCCGCATGCGCATCATGCTCCTCGCGTCTGTGTTTCCCAACAGCCACGAGTACTGGTGATCCAGCCGCCGATCGTGCAGTGCTGAGATCGGGCTTATTTTTATTCAAAATTCGTTTGCGCAATCGCGATCCGGTCGCGACGGCGCTGGATGGCGCACGCTCGCACAGCGGCGGCGGGCACATTCCGGCATTGCCAGCCGCGTTGGCCGATTTCGCAGCGTCAGGCGCGGTTGCGATCACTTGTCGAAAATTGCCCGGTCATTCTTCAACGGCGGTTAGCGCTCGTCTGGGCTTGTCATTGGGAGATCGCAGGATCGCCTGCTTCGCGGCCGCGGCGGCCTCGGTCACGTGGGGCGCCTTGCCAACCTGGTGTCTAGCCTGTGCGACGAACATCGCACCGTGCATCACCGCCCCCTTGCTGCCTCATGCGAGCCGCGTTCGAGCAAGACCCGTTTGAGCGAAATTTTCCGACCGGCCCCGCGCGTCGGCGGAAGGCGTGCTGACGCTCAATCGTCCGCAGGCCGGCAATGTCGTCATTTTTGACACACACGACTATGCGATCATCGACTTCAGACTGATTACCAATCAGTGGATTGCCTTGGTCCCGATTGGAGGCATGCTCAGGATTGTCTTCCGCGACGGCGCTGTCATCGAACTGCTGAATTTCTTCTCCTCCGGCCTGGCCGACGACTCGTCCAACGGGAACAATCACACGGGCACGACGCCGGACGCTTTCGCGTCGAGCGATGTTCTGGTGCGGACCACCGACACCGAGTTTTTGTCGCCGGCTGAATTTTCCCGATCGTACTGGGTTACGAAACCAAGCGGTACGATCGTCCTTCTATCCATAAGCCAGGGTGGCTCCCAGGTGCTCGGCATCGAACCCGGGCAACTTTCGCCGGATGTCGTCCCGTTGTCCTTTCCGCTCGATCCGTTGTCTTCGGGTTTCCGCGCGCCGTTGATACCGGGTCTCGAATTGCCGTTGCCGTCATCGCCGTTGCCGCCATCGCCGTTTCCGCTACCGCCGGCGCCGACGGTCAACAGCGATCCCTTCATCTCGGCGGCTGTTGCTAACGGGAACACGACCGAGGATGCGACGCCGCCGGCCGCGTCCGGAACGATCGAGTTCGGGGATGCCGAAATCGGCGATGTGCACGTCGTGTCGGTTGTTCCAGGGGGACCGGGCTACGTCGGCACCTTCACCGCGAGCGTGAGCGATGAAGCCACCGGAGGCGCGGCCGGGGAGGTGACGTGGACGTATTCGTCCGACCCTGCCGAGCTGCAATACCTGGCGGAAGGCCAGCAGCTGGTACAAATCTACACGGTGACGATCGACGACGGCCAGGGCGGGACGGTGTCGCAGGTCGTCACCATCACCATCACCGGCGCGAACGACGCCGCGGTGATCACCGGCGACACGGCCGGTGTGACGGTGGAGGCGGGTGGCGTGGCCAACGCCATCCCCGGCATCCCGACAGCCAACGGCGACCTCGACGCCGCCGATGTCGACGGCCCGGCCGACAGCTGGATCGCGGTCGGGACGCCGACCGTCAGCGCCAGCGGCTATGGCAGCTTCATGATGACCGCGGCCGGGGTGTGGAGCTACACGCTGGACGACAGCAACGCCGCGGTGCACGCGCTCAACGTCGGCGGCACGCTGACCGACAGCTTCACGGCGCTGACCGCGGACGGCACCGCGCAGCTGGTGACGATCACCATCGACGGCGCCAACGACGCCGCCACCATCAGCGGCGACGCGGCCGGCGCCACCTTGGAGGCGAGCTCCCCTGGCATCCCGGTGGACAGCGGCGACCTCTTCGCCGACGACGTCGACAACCCGGACGATACCTGGAACGCGGTGGTTGCGCCGACGCTCAGTGCCAACGGTTATGGCAGCTTCACGCTCACCGCCGCCGGGGTGTGGACCTACACGCTGGACAACAGCAACGCCGCCGTGCAGGCGCTCAACGTCGGTGGTATGCTGAGCGATAGCTTCACGGCGCTGACCGCGGACGGCACCGCGCAGCTGGTGACGATCACCATCGACGGCGCAAACGACGCCGCCACCCTCAACGGCGACGCGGCCGGCGCGGTGACCGAGGCCGGCGGCGTCAACAACGGCACGGCCGGGGTGGCGGCCGACAGCGGCGACCTCGACGCCGCCGACGTCGACAATCCGAACGATACCTGGAACGCCGTCGCCGCACCGACGCTGAGCGCCAACGGCTACGGCAGCTTCACGCTCACTGCCGCGGGGGTATGGACCTACACGGTCAACAACGCCCATGCCACGGTGCATGCGCTCAGCGTCGGCAGCACGCTGGCGGACAGCTTCACGGCCACCACCACCGATGGTACCCCGCAGGCGGTCTCCATCACCATCACCGGCGCCAACGACGCGCCGGTGGTGACCGGGGCGGTGGACAGCGGCGAGGTGACGGAAGGCTCGCTGCTGGAGATGACGGCGCGCGGGCACGATCGACTTCGGTGACGTCGATCTCAACGACGCCCACGTCACATCGGTCGATGCCGGCAGGCGGTAGCTGGCTGATCTCGGCACCTTTGTCGACGGTACGTGACCAACGATTCGACCGGCGACGGCAGCGGGCAGGTGCACCTGGCATGTTCTCTGCCAACAGATGCGCTGCGGCAATCGATCAGTGCTGGCCAGGTGCTGACGCAGACCTACACGGTCGTGATCGACGACGGGCAGGGCGGGACGGCATCGCAGCTCGTCACCATCACCATCACCGGCACCAACAACGCCGCGGTGATCACCGGCGATAGTATCGGCGCGGTGGTCGAAGCCGGCGGCGTCAACAACGGCATCCCCGGCACCCCAACCGACAGCGGCGACCTCTTCGCCGACGACACGGACGACGCGGACGATTCCTGGCAGGCGGTCGGCTCCCCGACCGCGAGCGCCAACGGCTACGGCACCTTCACTGTCAGCGAATTCGGGGTGTGGATCTACACGCTCGACAACAACAACGCGGCAGTACAGGCGCTCAACGGCACCGCCACGCTGACCGACAGCTTCACTGTCGCCACCGTCGACGGCACCGAGCAGCTCGTCACCGTCACCATCGCGGCGCAGAACGACGCGCCGGTGATCACCGGCGACGCGGCCGGCAACGTGATCGAGGCCGGCGGCGTCAACAACGGCACGGCCGGTGTGCCGACCGACAGCGGCGACCTCAATTCCACTGACGTCGACAACTCGGCTGACGGCTGGCAGGTGGTGCTGGCCGGCGCCGCCACCGCCAACGGCTACGGCAGCTACGCGCTGTCGGCGGCCGGGGTGTGGACCTACACGCTCAACGACAGCAACGCCGCCGTGCAGGGCCTCAACGTCGGTGGCGCGCTCGACCGACAGCTTCACGGTGGCCACCATTGACGGCACCTTGCGGGTGGTCTCGATCACCATCGATGGCGCCAATGATGCCGCGGTGATCACCGGCGACGCGGCCGGCGACGTGATCGAGGCCGGCGGCATCAACAACGGCGCACCCGGTGTGCCGACCGACATCGGCGACCTCGACTCCACTGACGTCGACAACCCGGCTGACGCCTGGCAGGCGGTGGCGGCCGGCGCCGCCACCGTCAACGGCTACGGCAGCTACGCGCTGACGGCGGCCGGGGTGTGGACCTACACGCTCGACAACAGCAACGCCGCCGTGCAGGCGCCTCAACGGCGCCGCCACCTTGACCGACAGCTTCACGGCGCTGACCGAGGACGGCACCGCGCACGTGGTCTCCATCACCATCACCGGGGCCAACGACACGCCGGTGGCGGTGGCGGACGGCAACGCCGGCGATGCGGTGATCGAGAGCGGCGTGGTGGCCGGCGATCCCTCGGCTGCGGGCAACGTGCTCACCAACGACACCGACGTCGACACTGGCGACAGCAAGACCGTGACCGAGGTGAACGGTTCGGCGCTGAACGTCGGCGCGCCGCTGGTCGGCATCTACGGCACGCTGACGCTCCTGGCCGACGGCAGCTGGAGCTATGCGCTCAACGACGCCGACCTCGAAACCAACGCCCTGGCGGAGGGTCAGGTCGTCACCGACGTCTTCAGCTACACCGTTTCCGACGCCAACGGCGCCACCTCGTCCGCGGCGCTGACCATCACCATTACGGGGGGCAACGATGCGCCGGTGGTGACCGGGGCGGTGGACAGCGGCGAGGTGACGGAAGGGGCGCTGCCGGTGATGGTGGCGGACGGTACCATCGACTTCGGCGACGTCGATCTCACCGACGCCCACGTCACATCGGTCACGCCGGGGGGAACTGGCTATCTCGGCACCTTTGCCGCGGACGTGACCAACGTCTCGACCGGCGACGGCATCGGGCAGGTGACCTGGCTGTTCGCCGCCAACAATGTGCTGCGGCAGTCGCTCGGTGATGGCCAGGTGCTGGTGCAGACCTACACGGTCGTGATCGATGACGGCCGCGGCGGGACGGACTCACAGCTCGTCACCATCACCATCACCGGCACCAACGACGCCGCCGTGATCACCGGCGACAGCACCGGCGCGGTGGTGGAAGCCGGCGGCGTCAACAACGCCATCCCCGGCACCCCCACCGACAGCGGCGACCTCAACTCCACCGACGTGGACGACCCGGCGGACAGCTGGGAGGAGGTCGTCGCCCCGACCGCGAGCGCCAACGGCTACGGCACGTTCACCATCACCGCAGCCGGGGTATGGACCTACACACTCGACAACAGCAATCCCACCGTGCAGTCGCTGCCTGCAGGCGGCTCGATTGACGACAGCTTCACGGTCGCCACCATCGACGGCACCTCGCAGGTGGTCGTCGATCACCATCACCGGAACCAACGATGCGCCGGTGGCGGTGGCCGACGGCAACGGCGGCGATGCGGTGATCGAGAGCGGGATCGCGGCCGGCGACCCGTCGGCTGCCGGCAACGTGCTCACGAACGACATCGACCCCGACATTGGCGACAGCAGGACCGTGACCGCGGTCAACGGCTCGGCGCTGAACGTCGGCGCGCCGCTGGTCGGCATCTACGGCACGCTGACGCTCCTGGCCGACGGCAGCTGGAGCTATGCGCTCAACGACGCCGATCCCGACACCAACGCACTGGCGCAGGGTCAGCTCGTCAGCGACGCCTTCAGCTACACCGTTTCCGACACCAGCGGCGCCATCTCGTCCGCGGCGCTGACCATCACCATCACCGGCGGCAACGACGCTCCGGTGGTGACCGGGGCAGTGGACAACGGGACGGTGACGGAAGACCTACCGCCGGAGGCGGCGGTCGGTACCATCGATTTCGGCGACGTCGATCTCACCGATGCCCACGTCACGTCGGTCACGCCGGGCGGGGCTGGCTATCTCGGGACCTTCACGGCCAGCGTGACCAACGCCTCGACCGGCGACGGCGTCGGGCAGGTGACCTGGCAGTTCGCAGCCAACAATGCGCTGCTGCAATTCCTCAACGACAACCAGGTGCTGGTGCAGACCTACACGGTCGGGATCGCCGACGGCCACGGCGGGACGGCGTCGCAGCTCGTCACCGTCACCATCAACGGCACCAACGACGCTGCGGTGATCAGCGGCGACAGCATCGGCGCGGTGGTGGAGGCGGGCGGCGTCAACAACGCCATCGCCGGCACCCCAACCGACAGCGGCAACCTCGACTCCACCGACGTGGACGACCCGGCGGACAGCTGGGAGGCGGTCGTCTCCCAGACCGCGAGCGCCAACGGCTACGGCACGTTCACGATCACCGCAGCCGGGGTATGGACCTACACACTCGACAACACCAATGCAGCGGTACAGGCGATTCCTGCCGGCGGCTCGCTGGCAGACAGCTTCACGGTCGCCACCCTCGACGGCACCTCACAGGTGGTGTCGATCACCATCACCGGCAGCAACGATGCGCCGGTGGCGGTGGCGGACGGCAACGGCAGCGATCTGGTGATCGAGAGCGGGGTCAACCCTGGCGACACGCCGTTTGCGGGCGATCCGTCGGCAACCGGCAACGTGCTGACCAACGATACGGACGTCGATACTGGCGACACCAGCACCGTGACCGCGGTCAACGGCGCAGCCGTCAATGTCGGGCAACCGCTGGTCGGCATCTACGGCACGCTGACGCTCCTGGCCGACGGCAGCTGGAGCTATGCACTCAACAACGCCGATCCCGACACCAACGCGCTGGCGCAGGGCCAGGTCGTCACCGACGCCTTTACCTACACCATGGCCGACGCCAACGGCGCTACCTCGTCCGCGGCGCTCACCATCGCCATCACCGGCACCAACGACGCGCCGGTGGCGGTGGCCGACGGCAATGCCGGCGATGCGGTGACCGAGAGCGGGGTCGTTACCGGCGACCCGTCGGCTGCCGGCAACGTGCTGACCAACGATACGGACGTCGATACTAGCGACAGCAAGACCGTGACCGCGGTGAATGGTTCGGCGCTGAACGTCGGCGCGCCGCTGGTCGGCATCTACGGCACGCTGACGCTCCTTGCCGAACGGCAGCTGGAGCTATGCCCTCAACAACACCGACCCCGACACCGATGCGCTGATGCAGGGTCAGATCGTCACCGACGCCTTTACCTACACCATGGCCGACGCCAACGGCGCCAGTTCGGCGGCGGCGACTGACCATCACCATCACCGGAACCAACGACGCGCCGGTGGCGGTGGACGACAGCAACGCCGGCGACGCGGTGACCGAGACCGGGGTCGTGGTCGGCGACCCGTCGGCTGCCGGCAACGTGCTGACCAACGACACCGACGTCGATACTGGCGACACCCGCACCGTGACCGCGGTCAACGGCGCGACCGCCAATGTCGGCGCGCCGCTGGTCGGCCTCTACGGCACGCTGACGCTGCTGGCCAATGGCAGCTGGACCTACACGCTCAACGACGCCGACCCCGACACCAACGCCCTGACGCAGGGCCAGGCCGCCAGCGACGCCTTCACCTACACCGTTTCCGACGCCAACGGTGGCAGCTCGACCGCGGCGCTCACCATCGCCATCACCGGGGCCAACGATGCGCCGGTGGCGGTGGACGACGGCAACGCCGGCGATGCGGTGACCGAGAGCGGGGTCGTGGTCGGTGATCCCTCGGCAACCGGCAACGTGCTGACCAACGACATCGATCCCGACAGCGGCGATACGAAGACGGTCACCGAAGTCAACGGGTCGGCCGCTCAACGTCGGCGCGCCGCTGGTCGGCACCTACGGCACGCTGACGCTCCTGGCCGACGGCAGCTGGACCTATACGCTCAACGACGCCGATCCCGACACCAACGCGCTGGCGCAGGGTCAGATCGTCACCGACGTCGTCACCTACACTGTTTCCGACACCAGCGGCGCCACCTCGTCCGCGTCGCTGACCATCACCATTACCGGCGGCAACGACGCGCCGGTGGTGACCGGGGCGGTGGACAGCGGCGAGGTGACGGAAGGCGTCGCAGCCGGTGCTGGAAGTGGACGGCACTATCGACTTCGGCGACGTCGATCTCAACGACGCGCACGTCACATCGGTCACGCCGGGCGAAGCCGGCTAAGTCGGAACCTTTGTCGCGAACGTGACCAACGCCTCGACCGGCGACGGCATCGGGCAGGTGACCTGGCTGTTCGCGGTCAACAACGCGCTGCGGGAAGGCGCTCGGTGCTGGCGAGGTGCTGGTGCAGACCTACACGGTCGAGATCGCCGACGGCCACGGCGGGACGGACTCGCAGCTCGTCACCATCACCATCAACGGCACCAACGACGCCGCCGTGATCACCGGCGACAGCATCGGCGCGGTGGTGGAAGCCGGCGGCGTCGACAACGACATCCCCGGCACCCCAACCGACAGCGGCGACCTCGACTCCACCGACGTGGACGACGCGGACGACGCCTGGACGGCGGTCGGCTCCCAGACCGCGAGCGCCAACGGCTACGGCACGTTCACGATCACCGGAGCCGGGGTATGGACCTACACGCTCGACAACACCAATGCAGCGGTACAGGGGATTCCTGCCGGCGGCACGCTGGCAGACAGCTTCACGGTCGCCACCACCGACGGCACCTCGCAGGTTGTTTCCATCACCATCACCGGGGCCAACGACGCGCCGGTGGCGGTGGACGACGGCAACGCCGGCGACGCGGTGACCGAGAGCGGCGTCGCTGCCGGTGACCCGTCGGCGGCCGGCAACGTGCTGACCAACGACATCGACGTCGACACTGGCGACACCAAGACCGTGACCGTGGTGAACGGTTCGGCGCTGAACGTCGGTCAGCCGCTGGTCGGCACCTACGGCACGCTGACGCTGCTGGCCGACGGCAGCTGGACCTATGCACTCAACAACGCCGATCCCGACACCGATGCGCTGGTGCAGGGCCAGGCCGTCACCGATGTCTTCACCTACACCATGGCCGACGCCAACGGCGCCACCTCGTCCGCGGCGCTCACCATCACCATCACCGGCGGCCAACGATGCGCCGGTGGCGGTGGACGACAGCAACGGCGGCGATGCGGTGATCGAGAGCGGGGTCAACCCTGGCGACACGCCGTTTGCGGGCGATCCGTCGGCAACCGGCAACGTGCTGACCAACGACACCGACGTCGACACGGCGACAGCAGGACCGTGACCGCGGTCAACGGTTCGGCGCCGAACGTCGGCGCGCCGCTGGTCGGCATCTACGGCACGCTGACGCTCGCTGGCCGACGGCAGCTGGACCTATGCGCTCAACAACGCCGATCCCGACACCAACGCGCTGGCGCAGGGCCAGGCCGCCAGCGACGCCTTTACCTACACCGTGACCGACGCCAACGGTGGCAGCTCGACCGCGGCGCTGACCATCACCATCACCGGCACCAACGATGCGCCGGTGGCGGTGGCCGACGGCAACGGCGGCGATGCGGTGACCGAGAGCGGGGTCGTGGCCGGCGACCCGTCGGCGGCCGGCAACGTGCTGACCAACGACACCGACGTCGACACTGGCGACACCAAGACCGTGACCGCGGTCAACGGCGCGGCCGTCAACGTCGGCGCAGCCGCTGGTCGGCATCTACGGCACGCTGACGCTCCTGGCCGACGGCAGCTGGAGCTATGCGCTCAACAACGCCGATCCCGACACCGATGCGCTGAGCGCAGGGCCAGACCGTCACCGACGCCTTTACCTACACCATGGCCGACGCCAACGGCGCTACCTCGACCGCGGCGCTGACCATCACCGTAACCGGCGGCCAACGATGCGCCGGTGGCGGTGGACGACAGCAACGGCGGCGATGCGGTGATCGAGAGCGGGGTCGGTGCGCTCGGCGACCCGTCGGCGGCCGGCAACGTGCTGACCAACGACACCGACGTCGATACTAGCGACAGCAAGACCGTGACCGCGGTCAACGGCGCGGCCGTCAATGTCGGGCAGCCGCTGGTCGGCATCTACGGCACGCTGACGCTCATGGCCAACGGCACGCTGGAGCTATGCGCTCAACGACGCCGATCCCGACACCAACGCGCTGGCGCAGGGCCAGGCCGCCAGCGACGCCTTCACCTACACCATGGCCGACGCCAACGGCGCCAGCTCGACCGCGGCGCTGACCATCGCCATCACCGGGGCCAACGACGCGCCGGTGGCGGTGGCGGACGGCAACGGCAGCGACGCGGTGACCGAGAGCGGGGTCGTGGCCGGCGATCCTTCGGCGGCCGGCAACGTGCTGACCAACGATACCGACGTCGATACTGGCGACAGCAGGACCGTGACCGCGGTGAACGGTTCGGCGCCGAACGTCGGCGCGCCGCTGGTCGGCACCTACGGCACGCTGACACTTGCGGCCAACGGCACCTGGACCTACACGCTCAACGACGCCGATCCCGAAACCAACGCCCTGGCGCAGGGTCAGGTCGTCACCGACGCCTTCACCTACACCGTTTCCGACGCCAACGGCGCCACCTCGACCGCGGCGCTGACCATCACCATTACCGGCGGCAACGATGCGCCGGTGGTGACCGGGGCGGTGGACAGCGGCGACGGTGACGGAAGGGTCGCTGCCGGTGATGACGGCGGACGGCACCATCGACTTCGGCGACGTCGATCTCACCGACGCCCACGTCACATCGGTCACGCCGGGGGGAACTGGCTATCTCGGGACCTTTGTCGCGAACGTGACCAACGCCTCGACCGGCGACGGCGTCGGGCAGGTGACCTGGCTGTTCGCGGCCAACAATGTGCTGCGGCAGTCGCTCGGTGCTGGCCAGGTGCTGGTGCAGACCTACACGGTCGTGATCGACGACGGCCACGGCGGGACGGCCTCGCAGCTCGTCACCATCACCATCAACGGCACCAACGACGCCGCCGTGATCACCGGCGAAACGACCGGCGCGGTGGTGGAGGCCGGCGGCGTCAACAACGCCATCCCCGGCACCCCAACCGACAGCGGCAACCTCGACGCCACCGACGTGGACGACCCGGCGGACAGCTGGGAGGTGGTCGGCACCCCGACCGCCGAGCACCAACGGCTACGGCACGTTCACGATCACCGCGGCCGGGGTATGGACCTACACACTCGACAACAGCAATCCCGCCGTGCAGGCGCTGCCCGCAGGCGGCCCGCTGGCAGACAGCTTCACGGTCGCCACCATCGACGGCACCTCACAGGTGGTGTCGATCACCATCACCGGCACCAACGATGCGCCGGTGGCGGTGGCCGACAGCAACGGCGGCGATGCGGTGACCGAGAGCGGGGTCGCGGCCGGCGACCCCGTCGGCTGCGGGCAACGTGCTGACCAACGATACGGACGTCGACACTGGCGACACCAAGACCGTGACCGCGGTCAACGGCGCGGCCGTCAATGTCGGGCAACCGCTGGTCGGCATCTACGGCACGCTGACGCTCCTGGCCAACGGCAGCTGGACCTATGCGCTCGACAACGCCGACCCCCACACCAATGCTCTGACGCAGGGTCAGGTCGTCACCGACGCCTTCAGCTACACCGTTTCCGACACCAGCGGCGCCATCTCGTCCGCGGCGCTGACCATCACCATCACCGGAACCAACGATGCGCCGGTGGCGGTGGCCGACAGCAACGCCGGCGATGCGGTGATCGAGAGCGGGGTCGTGGCCGGCGATCCGTCGGCGGCCGGCAACGTGCTGAGCAACGACACCGATCCCGACAGCGGCGACATCAAGACGGTGATTGCGGTCAACGGTTCGGCGCTGAACGTCGGCGTGCCGCTGGTCGGCATCTACGGCACGCTGACGCTCGGCGCCAACGGCAGCTGGGCCTATGCACTCAACAACCCCGACCCCGACACCAACGCCCTGACGCAGGGGCAGGTCGTCACCGACGCCTTCAGCTACACCGTTTCGGACACCCTCGGCGCCACCTCGTCCGCGGCGCTCACCATCACCATCACCGGAACCAACGACGCGCCGGTGGCGGTGGCCGACGGCAACGGCGGTGATGTGGTGACCGAGAGCGGCATCTTTGCCGGCGATCCGTCGGCAACCGGCAACGTGCTGACCAACGACACCGACCCCGACAGCGGCGACACCAAGACGGTGACCGCCGTCAACGGCTCGGCGCTGAACGTCGGAGTGCTGGTCGCAGGCATCTACGGCACGCTGACGCTCGGCGCCAACGGCAGCTGGACCTATGCGCTCAACGACGCCGATCCCGACACCAACGCGCTGGCGCAGGGCCAGGCCGCCACCGACGCCTTCAGCTACACCGTGACCGACACCCTCGGCGCCACCTCGTCCACGGCGCTGACCATCGCCATCACAGGGGCCAACGATGCGCCGCTGGCGGTGGACGACAGCAACGGCAGCGACGCGGTGATCGAGAGCGGCCACAACCCGGACAATACGGTGTTTGCCGGCGACCCGTCGGCCGCCGGCAACGTGCTGACCAACGACACGGATCCCGACAGCGGCGATACCCGCACCGTGACCGCGGTCGGCCATTCGGAGCTCGCCGTCGGGCAACCGTTCACAGGCACATTCGGCACCTTCATAGTGTCGGCCGACGGCACCTGGACCTATACGCTCGACAACCTCGACGATGACACCGAAGCCCTGGCGCAGGGCGAGATCGGGCTTGGAACGGTGGCCTATACGATCACCGACGCCAACGGCGCCAACTCGTCCGCAACGCTCACGATCACCTCACCGGCACCAACGACGCGCCGGTCGCGGTCGCGGACGACAACGCCGGCCAAATCGTGACGCTAAGCGCCGGCACGCTTGGCGGTCCGACGGCGGCCGGCAACGTGCTGACCAACGACCGCGATGTCGACAATGGCGACACCAAGACGGTGATTGCGGTCAATGGGTCGCAAGCAAACGTCGGGCAACTGCTGGTCGGCATCTACGGCACGATGACGCTCCTGGCCGACGGCAGCTGGACCTATACGCTCGATCCATCCGATCCCGACGTCATAGCGCTGCCGCCGGACCAGACCGCGGTCGATTCGTTCACCTACACGATGCGGGACGCCCTGGGCGCCACGTCATCGACCACGCTGGACATTACCGTCTCGGGTGGCGTCAGCCTGCCTTACATCAACACCATCAGCACGCATGACTTTGCCACCCCGTCAGAACCCGGAGATATCGTATTCATCAACGGCTTCAGCTGGCAGGACGCCGATTCGGTCGGCGACGTGACCGTCAGGATCTCCTCGCTCTTTCTCAGCGATGTTCTGCACGCGACGTCGGGCGGGGGAGTCACCGTCACCGGCGCGGGAGACCATGACCTCACGCTGACCGGCACCATCGCGGACATCAACGCGTACATCAGCGGCAACAACGTTCGCTGGGATCCGCCCGCTGGGGACTTTGATCGGCACTTTACCTTCACGATCGACGATAACGGAGCGCTGCTGGGCGGAGCGACCGTCTCGGTCGGCGTGGAGTTCAATCACCGCTCGATCAACATCAACAGCTTCGGAGGCGACAATATCAACCTCGCCGGATGGAACGTGAGCCATACAAATCTCTTCCTCGGTGACGGTAACGACACGATCGTGACGGCGTGGAGCCACGGTCCATTTTCCAACGACATCCAATACGACGGCGGCGACGGTTTCGACACCATCACGATGGTTTTCACTCCCGCGCAGCTCGAAGCCATCCTGAGCAACTCGTTCGATCGCGGCGCGTTGCAGAATTACCTCGACGGGGATGTCAGCGGTCCGTTTGGCGATGACTTCTTGTTCCTGGGTGGCACGAGCTGGAACGCCACGGTCTTCAATTTCGAAGATGCTTCGCTGGCGCTGGCGACCGGCCCCAATGGATTCGTCAGGTACAGCGCCATCGACGACAACCTTCCCGATTTCGACGGCACCCCGGACTTCTCGAGTGGCACGACCGTGGGCACGACGGGCGCCGACACCATTTCCGGTCTCGGCGGCAACGACATCCTGGTCGGCCGCAGCGGGGACGATACGTTGAACGGCGATACCGGGTCCGACATGCTGCTCGGCGGATCGGGCAACGACACGCTTCGCGCCCGCACCGGGAACGACATCCTGTGCCGGCGGCACCGGCGCGGACCGGTTTGTCTTCGCCGAGACAGGATTCCTGAGCAGCGACATCATCGTCGACTACAGCTATGTCGATGGCGATACGATCGATCTGTCGGCGCTGCTCGATCCGGTCTTTGTTACGGGCCAGCCAATTTCCGATTTCGTCCGGGGTGTGCAATTCGGTTCGAACATCAATCTGCAGGTCGATATGGACGGCGCCGGCACCGGCAACAGCTTCGTCGACGTGGCGACGCTGACGGGCTACGGCACGTTCAGCCCGGACCTCATCAGGGTCACGTTCGAGGGAGCGAACCACGTGGTGCTGACCTGAGCGATTGGACCAACGGGACATCCCGCCGGTCGGCGGAGCGACAAGAGAAACGGAGAGCTCATTGCTGAGCTCTCCGTCCGTTCACCTCTGGAAGATCGTTGGAGCCGGAATGACCTACCATTACCGAACGGCCGAGCGACTGGCGGAATTGGAAGAGAATCCGATGGCGGTTCTCACCGTCAAAAGGGGCGAAGGGCTTCCCGCTCCGCTGCCGAAGTGGGACAATAAAAACTACAAGGGGCTGGTTCACCGTCCGTAGCCGTGGGCGGGCCGAGCCGCAAGCTGAGATTTCGTGCGTCGTCACCTCATCGGGAATCTAGCGAGAGCCGCGTTCTTCGGGGTGCTTTCTCTTTTGTTTTTCACGAGCTTCATTCTGTTTGATGAGTGGCCTCCCATGGGGCGCGGTACATCGGTCCTTTTCGCGATACTCTTCGCCGGCCTGGCCTATCGTGTCGTCTGGGGTATGCGTTACGGCGAATAATCGGCTAGTGCAAAATCGTCCTACGCGCTTTCTTGAAGTTCCCGGCGGCATTCAGCCCATCATCGGAGCTTATTTATCGTCCGCCCCTGGTATTTGTGCACTGCAGTAACCAATTGATCCGGATGCATTATCAGGGAACCACGGCATGATCAATCTGCGGGACACGCTGGCCGGCCTCGCCCGCAGCCCTGGCGAATGGAAAAGGCTCCTTCACGGCTTGACCGGCCGTCAGAACGGGCACGCCCATCCCATCACCACACCTTTGCGCGAGACCCACGGCTTCGGGTCGAACCCGGGCAACCTGCGAATGTTCAGCCATCGGCCGCCGGCATTGGCCGACAATCCGGCGCTCGTCGTCGTGCTGCACGGCTGCACCCAGAGCGCCGCCGGTTACGATCTCGGGGCAGGGTGGTCGACGCTCGCGGACCGCTACGGCTTTGTGCTGCTGCTGCCGGAGCAGCAGCGCTCCAACAATCCGAACGGCTGCTTCAACTGGTTTTTGCCCGAGCACAGCCAGCGCGATCGCGGCGAGCCGCTTTCGATCCGGCAAATGATCGAACAATCCGTTGTCGAGCACGGCATCGACCGGCGTCGCGTGTTCGTCACCGGCCTGTCGGCGGGCGGCGCGATGACATCCATCATGCTGGCCTGCTACCCCGAGGTATTTGCCGCGGGTGCGATCGTTGCCGGCCTGCCCTACGGCGCCGCTGCCAACGTGCAGCAAGCCTTCCAGAGCATGTCGCAAAGCCCCTCGCGGCCGGCGCGCGAATGGGGCGACCTGGTGCGCAAAGCGTCCGCGCATCAGGGACCGTGGCCGCGCGTTTCGGTGTGGCATGGCGGTGCGGACAAGACGGTGCTGCCGTCGAACGCGCGGGAGATCATCAAGCAGTGGACCGATGTGCACGGTCTGGCGCGATGGCCTTCAACGCAAGCCAAGGTCGACGGCTATCCGCGCGAGGCTTGGAGCAACCTCGCAGGCGACGAGGTGATCGAAGCCTACACCATCACCAACATGGCGCATGGCACACCGCTGGCGACGGGCGAGGCCGAGGGTGCATGCGGCGCGGCCGGGCCGTTTCTGCTGCAGGTCGGAATTTCGTCGTCGTATCACATCGCAAAGTTTTTCGGGATTGCAGGGGCGCGGCTTCGCCAGAACACGCCGGCGGAGAGCCGCAGCGTGCAGCTTGCTCCTGCGCCGGCGCGTCACACAGAACACGCCGCAGCGGGGCCGGTGCTGGAGGGCGAGGTGCTGGACAAGGATGACGAGCCGGCACCACGTCAAGCATCGATGCCGCCGTATCCCGATGTCGGAGCGGTGATCAACAAGGCCCTGCGGGCCGCCGGGTTGATCAAGGGCTGAACTTGATTTTGCCTGCGCCTGACGCCG
The DNA here is from genome assembly GCA_963787955.1 of uncultured Alphaproteobacteria bacterium. Classification (GTDB taxonomy): domain Bacteria; phylum Pseudomonadota; class Alphaproteobacteria; order Rhizobiales; family Xanthobacteraceae; genus Z2-YC6860. Next base: position 245,722 of record CAWBFG010000026.1, read on the forward strand.
GCACGCCTTCGTTTTGTCGCGCCGGCCGATGCGTCCCTTGACGGCGTGGACGTCGCTGTCCCCAGCAGATCGATCAGTGGCCGCGTTCGCGTTAACCCTGTCACCAGGCTGCCCGAAACTTTACCACCCCGATGCTGTTATAGGTCCGGATGCGGCGCTCTTCGGGGATAAGAGCGTGTCCGAACCGTCCGCTACCAAAGAATGGCTCGTGCCGCTGTGGCGCCGCGCCATCGTCGAAGCCAGAATCAGGCTGGTCGAACCGGACCTCTCCGAAGCGCAGCGGCGCTATCTGTGGGAGAGCATCGATTGCCGGGAGTTGCTCATCAAGCTCGTGGCCGCCGACTACCAAGCCGAGCTCGAGCAGATCGAGCGCGAGATCGAGGACGAACTGCGGGCGGGCTGACCGCGGCTGTGAATTTCGGGCTGTCTAGTA
>CAWBFG010000027.1:0-79745 GCA_963787955.1 uncultured Alphaproteobacteria bacterium
GTCGCGGGATCGACGGTGTCGGTAGTCACGTATAATGTCTGCACATAGTCGCGCTTCAAATCCGTGCCGATCAGACCGAGTGCCGAAAACGCTCCCGGGATCGGCGGGCAGATCACCTCGGCGATGCCGAGCTCGTTGGCGAGCGCAGCGGCATGCAGCGGTCCCGCCCCGCCGAAGGCGGCGAGCACGAAATCACGCGGATCGTGGCCGCGTTGCACGGATACGATCTTGAGCACTTCTGCCATCGCGTGGTTGACCACGTCGATGACCGCGGCCGCAGCGGTGCGCATATCAACGCCGAGCGGCTCGGCAAGCCTGTTGCGCACGGCGGCTTCGGCTGCTCCATGATCGATGCGGAGGTCTCCGTCGAGCAGTGATCCCTGATCCAGATATCCGAGCAGGAGATTGCAATCGGTGACCGTCGGCTCGCTGCCGCCGCGGGCGTAGCACGCCGGACCGGGCAGGGCGCCGGCGCTCTTTGGGCCGACGCGCAGCGCTCCGGCGCGGTCAACCCAAGCAATCGACCCGCCCCCGGCCGACACCTCGGCGAGATCGATCACCGGCACGCGAATCGGATGGCCGGTTCCGTTCATCCACCGCGTCATGCTCGACCCACCACCAACCTCGTATTCCGGGGTGGTTTCGTAATGGCCCTCGCGGATCAGGCTCGCTTTGGCGGTGGTGCCACCCATGTCGAAGGAGAGCAGGTTCTGGCGGCCGGTCTGGCGCGCCACCAGCGCTGCCGCCACCACGCCGGCTGCGGGACCGGACTCCACCGCCATGGCCGGCATGGCGACGGCCTCGGCCGCTTCCAGGATGCCGCCGTTTGATCCCATCAGGTAGAGCGGCGGCAGCGCGCGGCTGCGTGTGACCTGCTCCAGCCGTGCCAGATAAGAGGCGAGGATCGGCCCGACATAAGCGCAGACGGCGGTCGTGCTGGTGCGCTCGAACTCCTTGATCTCCGGCAGCACATCCGACGAGAGATACACTGGCACGTCCGGCAGCTCCGCCCGCAGCCGCACGCCGAGCTGCCGTTCATGCTCAGGGTTGAGGAAACTGAACACCAGCGAGACCGCAATGGCATCGACCCGCGCCGCTTTCAGCGCCGCGATAAGTCCATCGATCTCGTTTTCAGCGAGCGCCATGACGATGTTGCCGTCCGCCCCGACGCGCTCGGTGATCTCGAACCTGCGCCGGCGCGGAATTAGCGTGGCCGGCGCATCTTGGAACAGGTCGTAAAGGTCGGCGCGCGCCGAACGCCGCAGCTCCAGCACGTCACGGAAGCCACGCGTGGTGATTAGCGCCGCCCGAGCACCGCTTTCCTGGAGGATGGCGTTGGTTACAACGGTCGTCGCGTGCGACAACAGACCGACCTCGGTTGGGATTACTTCGTAGCGGCTCATCGCCAACTCCAGGGCGCGTATCACGCCCTCCGCGAGGTCTGTCGGCGTCGTCGGCACTTTGGCGACGCCGATGCGCCCGCTGGTCTCCTCGACCAGGGCGATGTCGGTAAAGGTCCCGCCAATATCGACCCCGATCCGCCAGGCCATGTTCTCCCTTTCGGTGGAGGAGTTAATGTAGATTGACGCTTGAGAATGGTCAGGGAGCCGGTTGGACGGCATATTGAGGCGGACCGTCAAGAACAGCAATCATGACTCGCATCCTCCATCGCCAGACCGGCCATTCCTATCCCGTCGCAGCAAGCGCCCAGGGCGTCATCATCCGCGACAGCGCCGGCAAGGAATACATCGATGCGTCCGCCGGGGCGGCGGTATCTTGCCTCGGGCACTCGCATCCGGACGTGCTGGCGGCCATGCATGCGCAGCTCGACCGGCTGGCCTACGCGCACACCAGCTTTTTCACGTCGCACGCTGCGGAGGAGCTGGCCGACGACCTGATCGCCCACGCGCCGCATGGCATAGGCCACGTCTTCTACGTTAGCGGCGGCTCGGAGGCGGTGGAAGCCGCGCTCAAGCTCGCACGCCAATATTTCTTGGAACGGGGCGAGCCGCAACGGCGATATATCATCGCGCGCCGCCAGAGCTATCACGGCGTCACCCTCGGCGCGCTCTCGGTCGGCGGTCGGGAGTGGCAGCGCAAGCAGTTCGGTCCGCTGCTGATCGAGGCGCACCATGTGTCGCCGGTCTACGAATACCGCGACCGGCGCGCCGATGAGACGCCGCAAGCCTACGGCGCGCGTTTGGCCGAAGAGCTTGAGGCCAAGGTTCACGAGCTCGGCGGCGACAATGTCATCGCTTTTGTCGCCGAACCCGTTGTCGGAGCTACCCTCGGCGCGGTCCCGGCGGTGTCCGGCTATTTCAAGCGCGTGCGCGACATCTGCGATCGCCACGGTATTCTTCTGATCCTGGATGAGGTGATGTGCGGCATGGGCCGCACCGGCACGCTGCACGCTTGCGAGCAGGAGGATATTAGCCCCGACCTGATGGCGATCGCGAAGGGGCTCGGTGGCGGCTATGCGCCGATCGGTGCCCTCCTGGTTCAAGAGAAGATTTTCGACGCTGTTGCTGGCGGCTCGGGCGCCTTTCAGCATAGCCACACTTATATGGGCCACCCGCTGGCCTGCGCCGCAGCATTGGCGGTGCAACGGGTGATACGCCGCGACAATCTGCTGGAGAATGTGCGCGTCCATGGCGCCTATTTGTCGCGACGGCTGAAAGAGCGTTTTGGCAACCATCCCTTCGTCGGTGACGTGCGTGGCCGCGGCCTGTTTCAAGGCCTCGAGCTGGTCGCCGATCGCGACACCAAGGCGCCGTTCGATCCGAAGGGCAAGCTGCACGCGCGCGTCAAGCGCGAGGCAATGGCGCGCGGCCTCTTGGTCTACCCGATGGGTGGAACCGTGGAAGGTGTGGCCGGCGATCACGTGCTGCTGGCGCCGCCCTTCATCGTGGGCGCGTCGGTGGTGGACACCATCGTCGAACGCCTCGGCGACGCGATCGACGCAGCGACGGCAAAGGCAGGATGAGCATTTCGATTAGTCTGAAAGCGCTTGACCTCAAACGGCCGCACCGCGACGGGTCGATCAGCATCCGCAGTTTCTGGCTGCGTAGCGTCTTCACATGCACCGGACGATAAATTCCCACCCGCATCATCTGGGCGATGCCGCGGGCCTCATTGCGGTCCGTTTTGTTGATCTGTGCCTTCGACATTGCCCTAATATGCCGCGTCGACACAGACCACCGGCAAGCTGTCTTCTGCTAGGCATTGAACAGCCACTGCGCCGCGCACTAGTCCCAGATAAGATTCATCCAAGCGCTGCCGACGCCAGAGGCGGCGACGACAACGCCGCAACTGCATTCGCAAGATCATCGTGTGCGCCCGGCGCGTGATCGATGCTGTCGCGGCCGGCGCGCGACACCCGCCGCTCCAGGCCGACGATCTGGGCGATGAGCCGATCATGGCGCGGCAAGGTGATGTGGCCAGCGTTGAGCAACGACAGCATGTCCCTGAACAGATCGGACTTTGGGTGCTTGCAGACTTCGTAGCTGATGCCGTGCCGGCGGAACGGTCTGTCGCGTTTTTCGTGAGTGCCGCCGCCACTTGGGCGGCATTGCCGTCTCACAGCAGGCACCTAGAGAGGAAGCTTGCGAACCGGCGCGCGCGTGTTCCAGCACGCCTACGGCATGGAGGGCATCGTCGCGGCGTGGTCTTTGTCCCGCAAGAGGATCTCTGTTGCTACTCGGCAGGCTGCAGCTCTGGCGGAGGAGGAGTGTCTCGTGGGTAGAGACGACGCAATCCGTCGTCGCGGCAATCTTCAGAAGTGCACAAATCTCCTGCACGCCGGGCAGTGGGCAGTTGCGCTCCAAGTACTGGGCCACCTCATGAGCTAAGGTGGCGCTAATCTCTACAGTCATGTCCCGCGGCGCATGAGGCGGCTCCAGCACATCGCTTGTCACTCCTAGCTTGCTAGCGAAGCGCGCCCGATAAGCCTTGAACTCATGCTCGCAGAGAATCTCGAAGGCGGGTGTCCCCATGCATCGAATGCGGGCCTCTCTGCATCTCTCTGGGTGGGCCTCGGTGAAGGCCTTGGCATCACTATAACTGTCGAACGGGCCGATGAAGTCTGGATCCGTGGGGTCGCCGGTCGGCACTTGGAGGCAGTAGGAGGCATGCTCCAATTCGATTTCACTGGGACAGTGAACGATCTTCTCGTCCTCCCGGCGCACGGCGCAGACCTCCTCCAACGTAACGTCGGGAACCGCGGCGCGGATAACGGGAAGAAGATCCTTTATGCTGTGGTAATCCTTGATGCTACGCGGCGAGTAATCGTGGTCACCGACCGCTCGCCCGTAAGCCTCGCGGATCCGCTCTTGTCTGCTCATCCCGTCCGCGGTTTCGCCCATTGGCTTGCCTTGCTTTATCATCGCCAGAGAGAGTGTCGTATCAAAGGATGGGCCCAGCCGTTGCCGCCCGTCGATATCATCGCAGGTGCCGGATCGTCGGGCCCGCACACCCAATCGAGGGTCTCGTATCCGCTGCTCGCATTCAACCCAGCGACACAGCCAGCAACGGCGTTAGCAATATCATCGTGCGCGCCAGGAACATGATCAATAGAGTCACGCCCGCCGCGTGCTGTCCTACGTTCGAGCGAGACCAACTGATTGACGAGACGCGAATGATCGAGCAAATCGACGCGCCGTGAATTGATGCTCGGCAGCAAATCGCGATAGAGATCGCTCTTCGGCTTAGCGGCGGGCTCATAGGTAATGCCGAGCTTCCGAAATTGCTCGCGCGGCCATTCGCCCGCGTATCGGTCGCCTGTGATCTTGATGATGCGATATTTTCTCAGCGTCGTGACGCAAGCCGGAGACCCATGCGTCGCTTGCGCGATGCCGGCCACCCGGTCGCTGCGGCGGGATCAGGGGCTCGGCGGTCAAAACAGTTTCCGAAATTGCCGCCGGCTCCGATTAGGGATCAGCGTAGATGGTCGCTCATCAACTCGATATTGCACGATCGGCGCTCATCATCGTCGACATGCAGAACGATTTCGTTCACTCCGACGGTGGCTTTGCCCACCTCGCGCGCGAAAACCCGGAGGCCAATATCGATATGCCCTTTCTGATGGGAACGATCCCGCAGGTGAAGCGGCTGGCCGACGCATTTCGCAAGGCGGGTCGCCCGGTGGTCTATATAGCTCACGTCCTGAAATCCGATTATTCGGACGCGCAATTCCCATATTGGAGGTTGACGCGCGGGAACAGTCACAACCGCACGTTCATTACCGAAGGCACGTGGGGCGCACAGATCATCGATGAGCTAAAACCCCATGAAGGCGAGCACCTCGTAATCAAGAAGGGTTTCGGTGGCTTCTCGAACACGCCGCTGGACACGATCCTCCGCAATATGGACGTGAACACTTGTGTGGTGACCGGCGTTACGACCTGCGTTTGCGTCTCCACCACCATCCGCGGCGGCGTCGAGCACAATTACAATATGATGATCGTCAAAGATGCGGTCGCCGAAGTGCACCACGATACCCACGAGGCTGAGCTGAAGACCATGCAGCGTGTCTTCGCAGAGGTCAAAAGCACCGACGAGGTCCTCGCGATGTTGAAAGTTGCAGCCTAGGCGACCTTGCCGTGCAGAGCCGCCGGCGTCAGGGGTGGCGAACTCAGCCATTCGTTCGCGCGGTCAAGAGAAGCCAACTCGTTCTGGCTCGCAAATGGGCCAAAGGGAAAGCCGTGAAGAAACGGAACCCGCACTCCGGTCGATGTCATCGGCTGCCCTTTCATTTCGCTCACAAAGCCGGCGATCGGTGCCCCGATAGCAGCGGCGAGGACCGCGGCCACCAAAAGTTTGTTCGTGTTCATCGGTGACCACCCCGCTGCCTTTGCCTGTGGCTCTCCCAACTGGGCTTACACTCGTCTCAACACCCGGGTAGGGACATTCGATCGCGAATATCTCTTGTCCGTGGCCATTTGCCCTCTGGCTGACCCAAGCTCGCAATCTGAGCGCGGTGATGTTCCCACATTCCGTAGGACGCAAGGACATAGCCAAGGGCCGAACAAGCCAACGCGATCATTAGCCAACCCGGCAATCCACCAAGGCCAGAGCCTTGGCTCGAGCGGGGCGAACATGGCGGCAAGCCACGCAACTGCACCCAGCAGCGCTTTCGCCCAGCCAAGACTGGTTGATACGTAGGCCCAACAGGCCCGCAGATATTCGCCAAAGTCCCGCGTGTGCTGACCTTTTGCATGAACTCTTGCGATCAATACGGCGGCGCCTTGCGCTGTCGCTGCGTTTTCGCAGCTTCCACCCACCACATGAGATCGTCGGCAAAGCGCGGGAACGCGCTTTCAAGCGCCTGTCCGCTATCGCCGACGGGTTCGCCTTCGGCCGACAGGGTTTGCCCAATGGGGCCAACGCCAATCGTGCTGGAGATCACCACCATCCCCATCTCGGACAGTGTGCCGTGCCAAGCTGTCGCCGCGCGCGCACCGGCCAAACGTCCGGCCGAATAGCTCACGATCGCGGCGGGTCGCCAAAACCACTCCTCGAGGAAATGGTCGGTGAGGTTTTTCAGTCCGGGCTGGACGCCCCAGTTGTACTCGCCGGTGATGAACACGAAGCCGTTGGCGCCGCGGATCTTGCCAGCGAGCGTTTCAAGAGCCGCGGAGGCTTCGCCCTTCGGATACTCTTTGTACATCCGGTCGAGGATCGGGAGGTTGATTGCCTTGGCGTCGGTCAACTCGACGTCGTCGCCCCGGCGCTGCAGGCGCTCGATCACATATTGAGCGAGCCGGATACCCATCCGGTCGGAACGATAGGAGCCGTAAAAAACGAGGATGCGGTTGCTCATGGCCATGCTCTGCGTTCGGATTTGAAGATCGGTCACCGAGGGTGCGCCCCGGTGACCGTCGTGTCGTGTTGGGCTTATTGCGGGAGTTCCTTGCCGGCCTGCTCCGCCACCAGGTATTCGGCGTACCAGTCCGGCCAGATTTCATCGTGCCGCCCGCCGGTCCGCTTCTCGTGCTCACCGTGTGCTGCCGCTGCGCGCCGGAGCGCGGCTGCCAGGTCGGCCACCGAAGAGAACGTCGTTTGGTTCGTGTCCACCCGCCCTGGGAACCGCGCAGTGACCTCCTGTAACAGCCAGGTGTTGCCGTCCGGATCCTTGAACATGGCGTACGAGTGGTAGCTGCGCCGCTCCGGATCCAGGCCGGGGATCGGCGGTTGTCCCGGACCTGCGAGGTGAAAGATTTCGCTCACATCGACACCGCGGCCGACGAGTTCGGCACGTGCCGCATCGATATCGGACACGACGAGAAAGAGCCCGCTCGCCGAGCCTGGCGTGGCCGGTGTGACTCCCTTGCCGAAGTGGATCGAGGCCGGCGAACCCGGAGGCGTGAACTGCACGCCCCGAAAATGGTCGCCGACAACGAAATCGGCATCGAGCCTCCAGCCCAGCTTGCTGTAGAACTCCTTGGACCGATCGACATCCGAGACAGGGATGGCGGCAACTTCGAACTTCAAGTCGACCGGACGCGTCTTCGCAGTCTCGACTTCGGTGATCATTTTCGTCTCCTTCGGTTTGTGTGATTGAGATCGGCGCGCTCACTTGCCGAGCACGGCAAGCGGCTTGCCCTTTTCGACGATGTACGTAACGCGTTCGGCCGCGTTTCCGCTGCCGACGTTCTTCACCTCGTGGCGCGTTCCGTGCGGGATGAAGAGCACTTCGCCGGCCTTGACGGTCACCGGCGGCCTGCCGTCGTGCCGATACTCGAGCACGCCTTCGATGACATAGACGAGCTCTTCGCCCGGATGGTTATGCCTGGCAGCGACCACCCCGCGGGGATATCGACGCGCACCTGGACGACCTCGCGTCCCTGGACGCTCAGATCTTCTTTCATGAGATGGGTGCGCTTGATATCGCCCAGCCTTTCTTCGTCAGACTGCGCTGCGTGCAGAGGCAGACTGGTAGCAACGATCAGAGCCGCTGCCGTGATGATGCGATGCACTTTCATATGGAACTCCTTTGTTTGTTCGATATGTTCGTCAGTTCGTGCGTGGTTGTTGCCGGACATTTACGCCCGTCAGTCAGGAAACGCCCGTTATGCGTTGTGAGACAGTGTTAGCTGCTGTAGTCGCGGTCCCGTCGGCTGAAGTGGTCTGCCGGCGACCTCATTTAAGGCTTACCCTCAACGTGAAGCTGGCGCGCATGCGCGGCGCAGATCTGGTTACGGAACCGCCGCACGAGGACCAGGATAATCGCCAGGGCGACGATGTTCACGAGCTGTGTAACCATGAACACGGCATCGCCGATGATGATCGAATGACCGAGAAAGAGCGCTGACGCCAAGGCCCATATCGCGTAGGCGCGCTCGCTGATTCCGGCGGAGCAATGCTCAGTCCAGAGGTGCCAGATCTGAGGGGCGTAGGCGCCGATGACAAGTCCAGTTCCAACATAGCCGATGATGGACAGCAAGTTCGCCATAACATTCTCCTACGTTGCGATCAGCACTTCTGGGCGTGTCCCTTGATGTGGTTCTCCTAGCCGGCGCCGAACATCTTACGATTCTCTTCACCATCGACTCAACCGATCGTGGCGTGCCAGGGATTGTCTCGACAATGCGGACGATGCGGCCGCAGCGACGTTGAATCTTCTGGACGATGGTGTCGGCGATACCTTTGTGACGCTCCTTGATCTAGCCGGTCACGTTCGCTTGCTTTGGGGCGGCGCTTTTTCGGACGGGAAGCTTCCAGTCGGACCGGACGAAATGGCAGATGTAGCCAAGCGGATCGCGTTCAAGGTAGTCCTGATGCTCGGGCTCGGCCTCCTAGAAGTCGCCGGCCGGGCGACTTCGGTCACCACCTTGCCAGGCCATAGTCCCGAAGCATTTGCATCGGCGATCGTGTCTTCGGCGATCCGCTTCTGTTCGCCGCTGGTATAAAGGATCGCTGACCGATAGCTCGCTCCGACGTCGCCCGCCCGATCGGGGCGATGAGAGCCATGGATACGGGCGACTCCGCATGGTTGCCATGATTGCGGTAGGTGGCATTAGGCACGTCGCCGCCGGCATAGCCGACGCTAGTCGTTGCGCCAAGCACCAGCTACCCACTGTGCGGCATAGTTGTCCGGGAAAAGCGGCCTGATTTCGACAAGCTCCACCGCGACGCCACCCTTCGTAAGTTCGACCTCGTCATGGTGCCCCAGCAAGACAAGATAAGGAGTATCCAGATGGTCACACGCGGCTTTACACGCAGGCTGGGCATTTCTGATCCGTCGACTCGCCTTCCGCCGGGCCAACATGTGGTCACCGACTTCCCCGTCTTATCGGCAGGGCCGACACCTCGGATCAGCACCGAGGATTGGACATTCACGGTGAAGGTTGGGCCACGGATCGTGGCAAAATTGAACTGGGCTGAGTTCAACGCTCTGCCGCAGACCAAAATGACGCGGGACATCCATTGTGTGACAACCTGGTCGAAGTTCAACACCTTCTGGGAAGGTGTCCTGGTTGACGATCTACTCGGCGAGGCCAATCTGGAACCGCCGACCGCCTACGCGCTTGCGCATTCGTATGACGGCTATTCGACCAACGTGCCGCTGGTGGATTTGACAGGCGGTAAGGCTATGGTGGCCACAAAGTACGCCGGCCAACCGCTTGCGGCGGAACACGGCGGACCGGCACGTCTGCTGGTGCCGCATCTCTATTTCTGGAAATCGGCGAAATGGGTGAGTGCGCTGCAATTCACCGAACGCGACGAACTCGGCTTCTGGGAGTTGCGCGGCTACCATCGCTACGGCGACCCTTGGCGCGAGCAACGCTACACGAACGATTGACCCAGCGATGTACTGGCAAAACGCCATAATCATGCGCATCGAGACGCTCTCGCCGCGCGTAAAAAGCTTCTTCTTTCGTCTTGCGGAGCCTATTGCATTCCGGCCCGGTCAGCACATGTTGCTGCGACTGACCGCGCCTGACGGATACCGCGCCCAACGCAGCTACTCGATCGCTTCCGCGCCCGGGCCTGACAAGGCCGAAGAGCTCGAACTCACGATCGAAAGGCTCGATGACGGCGAGGTCTCACCCTTCATGCATGACGTGGCGCAAGTCGAGGATGAAATCGAGTTGGGCGGCCCAATCGGCGGGCATTTCAACTGGAGGCCCGAGGATGGCGGCCCCGTGCTTTTCATCGGCGGTGGGTCAGGAGTGGTGCCGTTCATGTCGATGTTGCGCCACCGCGCAGCCATGCGGTCGCACGTTCCGGCAACGCTGGGGTTCTCAGCGCGATTGCGCGAGGATCTACTGTTCTTCGACGAACTGTCGAAATTGGCGGCGTTAGGCGACGGCTTTAGCCTTATGGTGACGCTGACACGGGAGGCGGCCGCGCACTCGTTCCGGGCTGGACGCATCGATCCCGCTTTCATTGCGGACATGATCACGGCGATGCCAACGCCGGTGCGCCAAGTGATGATTTGCGGTTCAAACCCGTTCGTGGAGGCGGCGGCCGAGGGAGCGATAGCCGCCGGAATAGATGCCGCCCTTATCAAGACTGAGCGCTACGGTGTCTAACCGAGCGCTGGTCCACATAACAACCAGCAGAGTCGGCGGAGATACATCAAGCGGCCACCTCGCCCTTGCGCGGCACATAGACCGCTATCTCGCGGAGTTTCGCACCGATGTCGAGGGATTCGGCCGTCGCGAGGGCGCGGTCCTTCTCCAGCGCGCGATCGACGACCCGCCGCGTTCTCCTTCGCGAATTTGGCGCACAACAAGGAATCACATCCGATTTATCCAACTCAAGAACTTCCCGGACCGGCTCTCAGCGCGAGAGAGCGCGCAAAATTCCGTCATAGTCGGATGCGCCCCTGTTGATGAAGGCTTGAAGACGGGCAAGCTGCCACCCGGCGCCGCTGTCGTCGTCGCCGTGTCATTATCCTACCCATGCGTAGCTTGAATCATATGTGCTCTCGCTCTGCCCCCGGACGGCGGCCAAAGCCGCCATCCCGAGTGCGATCACGACATCGATCTTGTGCGCCTGCTTGTCCTTGCTAGGGTCTGTACCCAGATAGCTCATTGAATAATTTGAACGAACATGATTCACCGGGCTCGGAGGTGGGTCATGCGATTTGATCTGAGCGACGACGAGTGGGTTCTGCTTGAGCCGTTAATGCCGAAAAGCCGGAAGAGTGCGCGCGTTGATGATCGAAAGATCATGAACGCGATATTTTATGTGCTCCGAACCGGAATGCCTTGGCGCGATCTACCGGAACGCTATGGCCCGTACACAACGGCGTACAATCGGTTCAATCGTTGGTCGCGGCGTGGCATCTGGAAACAAATCTTCGACACGTTGGCCGCGAAATCGCGCGACAGCCTATATCTGATCGACAGCACGATCGTGAAAGCCCACCGTGCGGCCAGCGGGGCAAAAGGGGGGAGCAAAACCAGGCGATCGGTATCAGTCGCGGTGGTCGCTCCACGAAAATCCATGCCATCGTCGATAGTAAGGGGCGGCCGCTGAACTTTGCGGTGACGGGCGGCCAGGTTCACGACAGCCAAGTGGTCGGTGACGTTCTTGATACTCCCAAGCCGCCACTCGCCATCACGGCTGACAAAGCCTACGACAGCGAGAAGGTCCGCCAGCAGATCAAAGATGAAGGTGCCTTGCCGATCATCCCGAGCCGCAGCAATGCCACCAAGAAAGCCTATTGTCCCAAACGCTTTTATCGGCGGCGCTACACCATCGAGAACTACTTCTGTCGCATCAAGGACTGGCGGCGTATCGCGACGCGCTACGACAAGCTTGCCCGAAACTTTCTGGCTGCCGCGGCGCTTGTCGGTGCACTCTATTGGATCAAGTTGTGAATCCAGACCCTAATCTTCCAGCCTCGCGATCCCTCGACTGCAACCGCGCGCGACACCGCCAGCCGCAGCACCGCATCGGGATAGACGACAAGGGAGCATCCCTTGATCAATTCATAGAGGTGCGTCGAGGCCTCGGTCAGGTTGGGAACCGACTGCGGAAACTCCTCCATCTTCAAGCCGGCTTTCGCGAGTCGCTGTGCGCTCGCGTGCATTTGATTCGGATCGAATAGGACCTTCCGTACCTTGAAGCGGCTCTTGAGCTCGAGCAGCGAGGCCTCAATCGTTGCCTCAAAGTCGAGCGGGTCATCAGGCGAGGGCTGGTAAATCCGATGCCAGACAAGACGAACTTGTTGCGCCTTCTTATCAAAGGTGCAGACGACAATCGCGCTGCTGTCACGCTTCACGGATGCATCGACGCCGACCCACACCGGCAGGGACCAGTCGGCGAGCGCCGGGGTGGCACCTGGAATGACACAAGCGTCCCACCTGCTCATGTCAATAAAGGTGCTCTCGGTGCTCACAAATCGGTTTTCGATCATGCGGAGATAGGCATTGGGGCGCAGCGACCGACGCATTTCTGCCAGCCACGCTTCGGTCTGCCAGGGTGCGATGGGCTCAATAGCTGGCCTCGGCAATTGCCGGCGCCAGCAGGGCCAGCGCCAGCGCGGCCGAAAACACAATCTTCATGTCTCACTCCTGTTCGAATTGTCCAATTCTGATCAACTGACCTGAAGCCGCGATGAACGGCCCGCTCACGCGTGCGCGGCGCGGACCTTGGCGCGGATCTCCGCCACCTCGTCGTCGTCCATCTTGGCCTTCTGCTGGACCGCCTCCAGCATGGCGGCGAAATACGCGGCGTCGTGCTCGGCGCGCTCGGCGCGCTGCTCCGCCATCAGCAGCTGCTCCTCCAGCGCCACCATCTGCTCCAGCCATGTCGGGAACTGGCGCCGTGCGCGTCCGACCGGACGCCGCTTCGCGCTCGGAGCGCCCAGTTTCTTGCGGTGCTCGTGGTACTCGCGCTCGACCTCGCGCGGGTTGTTGAGCGCCTGCTGCCTGGCGTTCGACAAGGACGAGCGCCATGCGTCGATCTCGTCCCAGCGCGACAGCAGCCGCACCGCGCAGGCGCGATCATCCTTGTTGAGAAACTGGAATCCGGTGCCTTTGAGGAAATCGCTCATGGCGCGGATATAGGTCGGCGTGTCGGTGCGACCGCGGGCCGCCTTCTTCAGGTGCTCGGCGCCGATGGCGCAGGCGACCGCGATGTGGTGCCAGCCGCTCCATGTCAGCTTCGGCTGGCGGCTGGCGGAGTAAATCGCCATGCCCATCCGGATGATGGTCAGTTCCTGCTCGCTCAGGCGCAGGCCCAGCTTGAGCACGGATTCAGCGTCGGGCAGCGTCGGCGGCGGCCGCACGCTGTCGGGGTAGATCAGCGGCACCTTGCGCCGTTTCGGGGTCATGATCGTTGCTGTCCTTTCTCGGTGAAAGCCTTGTGCCGGAGCCGGGCAATGTAAGATATCGGACCGATATCTTCAAGCCGAATGGATGCCGGGTCCGGGACAATGCAGGGTCAGAAGTGGCTGCCGCACAGGGGTGCTGCAGCCATACGATATCGGGCCGATATCTTAAAAGCTGTCCCGGGAGTGGGCGATATTAAGATATCTGACCGATATCTCAACCTGTTCCGGAGGCGAACATCGAGAGAGCCTGCCGCCCGGTGAACGAAAGAAGCATTTCGGGTTTTGCCGCGGCCGGTGCGCAGCCGATCGCCATGTCGATCACCATGCCGATCGTGACGTCGATCACCCGGACGCACGGCGCCGATCACCATGTCGATTACAGCGCCGATCACCGCTTCGACGTCAGTCGTCGATCTCCCGTGGCGCCTGCGCTTGCAGTATCGAGGCGACCGACGCGGCCGAGAACACGGCGCCGCGCTGGTTGAAGTGGCCGCGTTTGGCCAGCTCGGCGGCGACCTGGCGCAAGCTGCGCTGCCCTCCCTTCGGCAGGCGCCGGCGCAGCTGCTTCGCCATGGCGACCAGCTCAGGATCGATCTGCGCCCAGTTCTTGCGGCCGCCGCACTTGCCAGTCACGGCGCGCTTGCGGTCCCGTGCCGCCTTCAGCTTGGCGACCAATCTCGCCTTCTCGTATTCGTGGAAGGCGCCGGCGATCTGCCGCATCATTTTGCGACTTGGATCGGTCGATATCGGTTAGATCGTCGCCATTGGCAGTCAGCACCCGTACGCCGCGCTGGATCAGCGCCAGAATGCCCAACTCCTGCGTCATCAGCTCGCGAGCGAAGCGCGAGGCGTCCTCGACGATCACGACGCGGACGCCGTTGCCCTCGATCTTGTCGAGCAGCTCGGCGAAGCCGGCGCGGGTCTCGATCGGATCGGCACCGGACACTGCCGCGTCGTAGAACTCGGCGACCAGGGTATATCCAGCGGTCTTGGCAAAGCTCTGGATCGCGGCGCGTTGGCGCTTATCGCTATCCTTATCGGTGCCAACGTTGGCCGCCGAGCTGGTCCGCAGATAAGCAACCGCCTCTATCTTGTTGCGCGCCATGATCAATCCATCCGTGCTGTGTACGTTCCTTCAGGAAGCCATACGGGGCGGCTGCCGGCAAGGCAAGTCATCCCTTCGGCTAGGACACGATGTTGATCACGGCGGCCGAGGTATCGGGCCGATACCTACAGCAGGGGGCGATATCGGGGCCGTCAAATCGCGCGGTCAACGATCAACCGATCATTGATACCGCGAGCAATGAATGACGATGCAGCAGCGCGGCGCGTTCAGACGGCCGGCGGCAATGGCTCCGGCTCGGGCTCGGGCTCGGTGTCTTCATCAGAGAAGACTTTGAGCATGGGCCGAGACGGCGGATGTTCTTCAAGCGGTGGCGGATCAAATTGCGAATTGAGCCGGTTGATCTCTTCCTTGGGCAGGTACTCGCCGCTCGGCACGCCGTTGATATAAACTTCCTTGACGCAGCAATTGCATTTGCCGCCAGGCAGCTGGCTTCGGCTCTCGGACTTCATCTCCGACAACAAGCCGACGCGCATTTTATCGAGTATGAAAATTCGTCTTGTGCCTTCGTCGGACGCGATCCTGTTGCTCGCCACGCCCCTGTAAACGCGGCCCTGTTCGCGTCGGATTCCCCGTAACGTATTGAGCGCGGGCGTATTCTTGTACGGCAGCCCGGAGGTGAGCACTTCAATTTTGCGGTGCTTGCTCAAAGCGATGCCCCTCATTCACGTAGGAAAAACGAGAGGTAATTTATGGGTTTTTTGTTCGTTACACCATGGTTGAGAGCGTTTCCGGGCTAGGCCGCCTCAAGCCGACGCCGATGCTCGGCGACCGGCACAAGACCAGGCTCAGCTCCGTCATCACCCAGTTGTCCAACGGCGCTGTGGAACCACCACATTCGCCAGTGATGAGAGCTTTGCCGCCGATCTTCACGCTGCGCCGTATTGGCGATCGCCTGTTCGCAGAAGCGCCGAGCCGCCAACCACATGATCGAGGACTGGAGCGGACCGAATTAAACCCGCGCCGACCGATCAGTGCACAAACCGGTGCCGGAAACCCTTGCGGTAGCGGCAGTTATGCCCGTCGCGCCGTCCTTTGCGGGCGGCGCAGCCTTGCGGGTTCGCTGGTTTGCGGGAGAGTTTAACCGCTACCGTTCTGGCCGGACACATATATTCGGTTTTTTGAAAACCTCTTTCCAGCGGATTTATCCCAGTAAATCAAAGCCGCAAATCCCGCAATCCCGCAACTACCCCCCATCCTGCTGCGAAACCAGGACGTCAACACAATAGGAAAACGCATTGCTGTGCGGATCGAGGCTCCCGGCGCAGCACAAGCGTGCGCCCGCCGCTGCGAACCGGCTCGTCGATGTGCTTGTTCAGCAGCCTGCCGACGGATTTCGATGTGAACACGTGCTCGGCCATGGCGCCGGGCAGCAGAACGTCGCGCACGATCTGGCCGTCCTCGCGCTGGTTCCGGTCGTTGATCATCGCCGCCACGGCGCTCGCCGAGAACTGTTTGTCCGGCCACGCCTTCATCAGAACTTCGAGCATGTCGGCGAGCGAGGCCGATTCCTCGTCGTCCTCCTCCTGCGCGAGGAACAGCTGCTGGAAGTCCAGCTCTTTCCCGGTCAGCTTGGCGGCGTGTTCGACCGCCGAGCCGACCAGCCGCCACCACATCTTGAACCGGGTCTTGCCCGCCGCATCGGGCTTCTCCTTGAGCTGCGGGTTGCCCAGCATGATGGTGTAGAGCGCCGCCAGGATCTCGCCGCGATGGTTCTCGGTCCAGCCGATCGGGTCCTGGTGCGCAAACGTCCGGTTCTCCGGGTCGGCACGGTCGACGACGAGGCGGATGTGCAGGCTGCGCGAGGCCAGGTCGCCCTTGGCCCCGATATTGTTGCCGGTAAACACGTGGATGGTCGCCGCGGCGGTGTTGACCACCTCGCTGACGCCGAGCATGCGGTCGGCATAGTACCCCGACGTGCAGGACTTCTCGATATGCGGGCACGAGATCTGCGAGCCGCGCGCGATGTTGTCCCACAGGATGTACGGCACGCCGGAAATGAAGTAGGCCAGCAGCGCCTTGCGGCGCTCCTCCTCGTTGGTCGACCACGCCGCCGCCGACGGCATGATCCCGGTGACGGCCATGATCAGCATGATCAGCAGCGTGGTTTTTCCGCCGCCGCGCCGTCCTGCGGTGACGAAGAAGCACGGCCGCTGATCCAGCAGCGAGCGTTCGATCATGGTCAGTGCGGGGCGATGACGGTGCATTTGCCGGTGTGTCGGTTGTGACGTCGACCAGCCACTCGTCGCACAGGAAGTCCATCGCCTGCCTGACCGCCTCGTCCGTGCAGTCTTCGCGCTTCGGGAGGATCGCGCGCAAATCATCCTGGAATGATGAACTGGATGCCGCGCAGGCGATCAAATCCCGGCGGTGCCAGCAAGGCGCCATCGGCCAGCACGATCGGCGCCGTCGCGAGCGCCACCGCGGTCGGCAGCGCGCCATCGTCGCGGTTCATGAAGTGCCTCACGAACGGCGTCGGGTAATGCACCGGGTAGCGGTTGCCGTCCTTGTCCACGGCATAATGCTCGATATGCCGCTCGATCATCTCGGCGACTTCCATTTCGCTCATCGTCGAAAGCACCCACTGTTCTGGCGCCTGTAGTTTTTTGGTCATTGGTCCTTCTCCTCTGTTTCGGGTCCGTTGGCGTCGGTGAATACGTGCATGCCCGGGGGCGGCTGCTCTGTGCTGACCGAGCCTGACCGGAAAGCCTTCCACATCGATGCCATCAATTTGGTGCTCGCCGCTTTCCAGTCTGGTGTCGCGCGTGAACCTCCATTGCTTGGGTCGTCGTGGTCATTCGTCTTCTCCTTCTGGTTCGTTGGCGTCGGTAAATGCGTGCATGTTGGGGACCGGAAGCTTGCGCACCCGGGTCGCGCTGGCGTCGATGTTGCGCACCGGCGGCATGTCCGCCACCACGGCGCCGATCACCTCGTTCAGCACGGCCATCTCCGGCAGCCACGGGGCGTTAGGCAACGGCGCACGGAGCAGCGGTCGCGGATCCTGCGCGTCGCCGCTGCACGCGTACGCGCCGCCGCGTTCCGGCGCGCGTCCTGCTCCTTGTCGGCGGCCTTGAGCAGCGCCCGTTGATAGCGCGCACGCCGGCGCTCGGACAACCCTTCGCCAGCTGCCGCAGCGCCGTCAGTCTCGACCGCGTCGAGGTCGGCCATGCCGACCAGCCGGACCAGCGTCGGCACCGCATCGGTCGCCGTCGCAAGCCTTGCCACGCCCGCACTGCGCTCGCGTCGTATTTGAGCTCGTAGATGGATGCGGCCGTGCGCGAAACTGTGGATGCACGGCGTGCCGTCGCCGCCGCGCATGATCTTGGCCTTGCAGCGGCCGTCCTCGACGCCCTCGATCGGATCGGCCAGTGTCTCGCCGACAAACGCGTCCGGATCGTCCAGCACGTCGCCGACGGTGCACCCGGCCAGCTCCGGATCGTCGAATTCGAGCACGACACCCGGCAGCAGCATGCCCGTCGCACTGCTTCTCCAGCACCGCCGTGGCCTCCGCCACGGCTCATGCCGGTGCGCGCCACCAGCTCTTGGCCTGCCCGGTTGACGATCCATGCGGCCGCGCCTCAAAGCGCATTCGCCTGCCAGCGCGCGGCGCTCCTGCGCCTTGAGCTCGCTCGAAGCGTGTTGCTCGATGATGTCAGCGGCGGACACGCCGCGACCGAGTTGACCACATCGCCAACGGCCACCATCGGCTTCCGCGCCGCTGCATCCTGCGGCAGCGGCGGCTCGACCACCGGCGGGCCTTCGAACACCAGCCGTTCGCCCGCGCCGACCATGCGGTCGATGATCGAACGCTCCAGCAGCTGGCCCGCGGCGCCGACATTCATCCAGCCAAAGCCGGCGAGCCAGCAGCGCGCGTGCAGCGTCTTCAGGAACCGCACCGCATCGGCGCCGTCCTTGATCGTGATGTAGACGTGCAGGCCGCCGGAGCCGGGAAACTTCTCGCCGGTGTCGGTGCGCGAAAGTCCGGCGCTGGTCGACAGCCGCGTCAGATGCCCCGCTGTCGCCAGCGCCGGCACCACCGCCACCATCGCGCCCAGAAGCCGCCGGTGACCTTGAGCTGCAACGCCACCGCTGGCGGCATTCCCTTCATGTCGTAGTCGAACACCGCCAGCGCGGCACGACCGGGCCGGTAGACGAAAGTTCTCGGCGGTGCGGGCGACGGTGTCTTTGATCGGCGCTGCGGCAAGCTTGCGCTTGGTGAGGATGTTGATCTCGTCGGGCAGATCGTCGCGCAGCGAACCGAGCGCAATCGCCTGGCTCGACGTCAGGATCTCGATCAACTCGGCAAGCTCGCCGATGTGGCCCAGTGTCACCCGTTTGGCGTGGCCGCGCGCCATCGTGCAGGCCGATCCGTCGCTGACGACCTTGTCGGCGATCAGCATTATTTTCTTGGTGAGCGGTCCGCCGATCTTGGTGAAGACGGTGAGTTCGATGGCTGCGTTGTGGCCACGCGAGTGGCTCACGGGATTGGATTCAGACGCTCTGTTCAGCACGGCGAGACTCCACCGAAAGCGGTGAGAAGTGTCGCCGCGTGACCGACCACGGTCCGCAGGAGACGAGCGAACCGCACACGTGTCCGTCAGGGTCTGCGCCACCGCCCGACGGCAGTCGGTGGCCTATCCCGATGGACCTCGGTGTGCGGGTCGTGGTACGAAGCAGGTCTTCGCGCTGCTTTGTGCCACTGGATCCAATTCCATCGGGCAACAGAACGCCGGTCCGAACAGGGCCGGCGTTTTCGTATCGTATATCGAAAGCGTCGATCATTGTTATCCGCTTCTCGAAGGCGGGTTCGTGCTGGCCGTCAGGCCAGGCCTTCGGCGCTCGTTCCTTTCATTGCTGTGCACTGTGACGACGACGCATCACTGCGCTGCATGATTAACCAGACCCCGCCACGTTCGTGACGACGGTCTCGACCGCGGCTTCCGGCGGATCGCCATCCCATTTAATGGTGACGAATGCGCTTGAACCGAACCAGTCCGAAGCCTTGAGCGTGAAGCGCGTAGCCGGAAAAGCGGCGTGCAGATCCGCCATGACCTGTTCAATCTCCAGCTTCCGCTGCACTGCTGCCTGACGCTTCACTTGCCCGTCTGCGGCGGAAAACCAACCGAAGTCGGGATCGCAACCAATGCACGAAGGTTCGACGTAGTATGTCTTCCCTTCTTCCCATTGAACGAACTGCGTACTGCCGCAAAGCGCACACTGCTCGTAACGATGAAGCTGATACTTGATACCGTCGCGATCGTGGTTTTTGGTGATCGCTGCGATCTCAGTTTCAGACGGATTGTGTTGTTTGGATTAATCATGGCTGCGCCACCGCCCTCCGCCGGTAGTTCACCAGCTTGGTCTTGCCCGGGTAGACTTCGGCCGCGCGAACGCCAGCACCTCGTCGTCTGTGCCTGTGGCATCGAGGTCGATGACCACCACTGGCTTCTTCAGCCTGTTGGCGATCACCATGCAAACGTCTTCAGGGTCGCCGTCTTCTAGCAGATACACCACGAGCATCAGCGTCTCCGACGCGGCCACTCCGAGTTTTTTCTTGAACTCGGCGTCGTCGCAGATGTCGGCCAGTTCGTCGTCGCTTGCGCCGCCGTACATTTCATTCTCCTTCGTTGGGTGTGAGTGGGGGTCAGGGTCGTTCGTTCGCTTCCGGGCGCGGCAGTTTCACCTGCACGACGAGGCCAGCTTCGACGATCGCATTGCCCTCAAGCCGGCCCTAAATCAGCAACACGGTCTTGTCGACGCCGTGCTCGGCGATCGTCGCCTTGCATTTGCGCACGCTCTTCGACGCGACGTCGGCGGTGACGGTCCGACCGCCGGCCACAGCGATTTGCAGCACCACGCGCGCGCTGCTGCCAGGATCAACCAGGCCGGCGGCGTCGAGCACCACAGTGCATTTCAAGGCGCGCGCGTTCAGTCGCATCATGTTCCTCCTCGGAACGAGGTGCGGGAGTGTTTTGTTGACGCGCCAATATTCTGGCGAGGTTGGGCAGCAGCCCGGGTGCGAGACGGGCGCGTTCGTTGACGAACATGTCGATCGTTGGTATCGGCACGTCCATTTCGCGGGCCAGTGTCGGCAGGTGCTTGCCGCGCAACGCTGCGCGGATGTGCTCGATCTCGTCACTCATCGCGCGCCTCGTCGAGTGCCGACAACGGTCGCGCGCGCGGCAGCGTTAATCCGACGGCCGCCAATTCTCTCTCCAGCTCATTCATCACTGCGGCTCTCGCAGCTTGGCGGCGAACGCCTTGGTGTAGACACCGGCGAGTTCGCAATATCCGTCGACCACCTCGCCGACACCCTGCATCCAGTTCAGGAACGCGTCGTCGGACAGCCCGGAATTGATCACCGCTGCGGTCCATACGGTCGGGGTGCCACCGAGGCGGTCGTAACGCTCGCTCAGCACCTCGACCTTGAAACCGAGCTTCTCAAGATCGGCTTTGCCGCTGGCCATCACGTCGGCGTCGTCAAACAGGATTTCCGCAGCCATCAACCGATCTTGACGGCGGGGGGAATAGGCGCTTATCGAAGTTTTCATTTGAGGCTCCATTTCACTTGGTGGTGACTGGGGTTTCAGTACGGGAACGGCGGCGCACTCCAGCGCCGCCGTGTTCGTTTTCATCGTCACGCGGCGTCCTTGCCGCGCCGTGGCGCGCGCTGCGGATGCATTCGCGCTCCTCGTGCTCGACGCGAGTCATCGCGCGTCCTCGCCCTTCGCCGCATCGACCAAAAGCGCGGCCAGGCGCACGAAATCCGGCAGCGGCATGTCGGTGTGGCGTTTGCGGAGTTCGCGGCAGCCCGGCCTAGGGCCTTGCTCAGCTCGGCCATGGGGCCTTGACGTTCAGCACGATGAGCGGCAGATAACGAATTAAGCATCGGAACGCTCTCCTTCTCGCTTGGCCGTGGGTGGGCGGGTCTTCAGATGAAATCAGCGGCGCGGGTCAGACCGCGCCGCTCGTCATTTTCAGAGCTGTGGCTGTGCCGCGGTGCGCGGCACCGGCCGGCTGCGGCCGGCCTCGATCGTGCGCTCGCGATCGGCCTTTTCAAGCGTTGCAATTCGCCAGTAGCGGCGGTCGTTGATGACCTGATCCGGCGGCGGAATTACCCCGCGGGCGACCCAGCGCGCTATCGAGCGCAGGTGGATGCCATAGTATTGCGCGACCCCGCGCGCCGGCAGCAATTGCCCTAATTTGAGTTCATGGGGTGAGACCTGGTCGGCGGAAATCATTCGTGACGCTCCGTGTCGGTGGCAATGCCACTCGAAGCGTGCGCAGAAAATTTTCGGGAAAATAGCGGCGTAATACGGCGTAACGTTACGCCCCTCTGGCGCGCACCCAGTTCGGCCGGTGCGCGCGAATTCGGCGCTCGATTGTCCTGGTGTGTGGCACGGCTTTGCCGCGTTCCTGCAACAGCAGGATCACGGCATCGCGGGCACTGCCGAGCGAGGGAAATGGACCATCAAGCTTCACCTCGTTGTCGAAGTGCGGCTCGATAAGTTCGGACCAGATTGCGAGCGGCTTCGGGCCGCCTTTTGCTGGCGCCGGGAACAGCAGCTGATCCAGCGGCACGCCGTTGTGCAGGATGACGGCGTCCAGGTAGCCGTCGTCTGGCTTGTCGCGGCTCATGGCTGCGGCGCCACCAGCGCGAGCACATGGTTGCCCCAGCGTTCCAGCGCGTCGCGCTTCTCGCCGGCGAAGTCGTGGCGCTGGTAGACGCCGGCCACGCCGCCGAAGCTGCCGCTGGTGTGATTGAGCAGCCGCTCGATCACCGGCAACGCCACGCCCAGCTTGGCCAGGCCGGTGGCCGCGGTGCGCCGCAGATCATGCAGCACCCACGGCTTGATCCCCGGCACCGCCTGGTCGAGCGCGGCCTTGGCCCTGGAAAAGCCGGTGGCCGACCTTCTGCCGCTGGTGGTGAAAACGAAATCGCAGCCGGCAAAGCGCGGCAGGCCGGCAAGAATGGCGCGAGCCGCAGTCGCAATCGGGACCTGGTGGACGTTGTTGTTCTTGACCCGCTCGGCCGGCAGCGTCCACAGCGTCAGCGCCGGATCGAGTTCCGACCAGCGCATGGCGGCGACCTCGTTGCGGCGCTGGCCAGTAAGCGTCAGCAGCTGGACAATCGGGCCGAACGGATAGCCGAGCGTGGCGGCGCCCCGCCAAACCTGTGTCAGCTCGGCGTCGGTAAGCACCCGATCGCGTTGCACCGCTGGGGCCGGCGCCCTGACCCGGTCGCAGGGCGAACTCGGAAGCCCGCCACGCTCGCAAGTCCAATTGAACATCTTGCGCAGCACGCTCAACAAACGGTTGGCCTGGATGGGGGCGCCGCGGTCGACGATCGCATCGAGCAGCGCCACTACGTCGTGCCGGGTAATCGTGTTGATCGGCCGGTTGCCCCAGCGCGGCAGCACCTCGCGCTCAAGCAGCCGCTCGGTCAGCCGCCAACTCCGATTGTGCACCTTGGCGTGACGCTCGACGAACCGCCGCGCCAGCACCTCGACGGTCTCGACATTGGCCGCATCCCGCCTGGTGGCGCGGGGATCTTTGCCGTCGGCAATCTCGGTGAGCAGGCGCCGGCCCCTGACGCGCGCTTCGCCCAAGGTGAGAACATTGGCAGACCCGATCTTGACGTTGAGCTGGCTGCCGTTGATGCGGGCGAACAAGGTGAAGGACTTCGCCCCGCTGGGATGCACCAGCAGCCGCAAGCCGGGGACCAAACCATCGCGCACGCCGTAGCGCACAGCGCGCGGTTTGGCGGTCTCGATGCCGCGTTGGGTGAGGATCTTGGCCATGCCCGAAACCCCTGCTGATCGGGGTCTCGGGATAGCGGTGGAATAGCGCGATGCGCTGTCTGCCCCTGTCCGAGACCGGCTCGGACAATGTCGGACAATCAGACACTACACAAGGTTTGTCAGAGGATTAGGCCACAGAAAATGCCTGACGCTACCCGACCCTGTCCGGCCCTGTTCGATCACAGAACATGATGGGCACGTGGCCCGCGATCACGTCATTGATCGCAGGCAGGCTGCCCTTGTAGCGCACCTGGGGAATTTTGATGCCGGTCATGCTCATGAACATTTCGGCGAACAGATCATGCGGCGTGCCGATGCCGGCGGAGGCGAACGACAGCTTGTCCGGATTCGTCTTGCCGTAGGCGGTCAGCTCGGCCACCGACTTGGCCGGAACCGATGGATTCGCCAGCAGCAGGAACGGACTCTGCGCCACTGCGGCAATCGGCACGAAATACCAATCCTTACCGATGATGGATTGTTCCTCCTCAATCAGCGAGTGCAACCAAGCAAACGATGCGCGCGGCGCGCCGGCATGCTGCAAGGCATGCATCGCGCGCGCCTTGGCGGCCAGAAACGCCTTGTAGAGGCTGAGCGCGGCCCATGGATGGCGCTCGTGGATGTCTCTCCGGATCACGATCAGATGCATGATCGGATAAATTTTTGTCCGTTTGTAGAAATCGATCTCGAGCTCGCGATAGTTCGGAAACAGCCGCGCCACCTTCGGCGAGCCGCGCTGGAACGCGAGCGGCGGATAGGCCGAGAGCAGAAAGTCGATCTCGCCCTTCTCCAACAAGTCGCCGGGCTGTGAGCCGGGCGGCGCGGTCGTCACCTTCACGTCATCCGGCAGCTTGCGCCCGAGCCGGTCGGGCCGAGCCTGCACCCATTCGACGTCGCTCGGCTTGATGCCATACTCGTGCTGCAGGATGCCGCGCATGTAGACGCCGGCGGTTTGGCGGTATTCCACCACGCCGCCGCGCTTGCCCTTGAGGTCGGCGGGCGTCTTGATGCCCTTCCCCGTGTTGATGAAGAAAAAGCCGTGGCGGAACACCCGCGACGGGAACACCGGAATGGCGACGAACGGCGACTCGCCGAGCGCGACCAGCGTGATGTAGTTGGTGATCGACATCTCCGAGAGATCGAACTCCCGGTAGTTGATCATGCGGTAGAAAATCTCGGCCGGCTCAAGCGTCAGATACGTGAGGTTGATGCCTTCCGGCTTGACCGAGCCGTCGCGCAGCGCCTGGGTGCGGTCGAACGGCCCGCAGGCCAGCGTCAGATTGAGGTCGGTCATTTCTGCTCCTCACCGCGCGCCGAAGCGTCGGCGCGGCGGAAATCCGGTGTCGGCGGCGGGCCCCAGACGTACAACGATCCCTCCCCGCGCGGCCATACCTTGGGCCGCTGCGGATGGTCCTTGTGCCAGGGCCGCGGATCGAAATAGCCCAGCGCCTCGTCCTTCATCTGATCAAGCTCGGCATAAACCTCGATGACATGATCGTCCGGATTGCGGGTGAACGCCGCGACATTGTGTCCGGGCCCGAGCCGAACCGGGCCCCAGACGATCTTGATGTCCTTCTGCCCGAACAGATCGCAGGCGCTCTGCAAATGCGAGAAGTCGCGGCACTCGAACGCGACGTGATGCATGGTGCCGTGCGGGCCGGTGATGAAGTTCACGGTGTGGTGGTCGGCGTTGCAGCGCATGAAGACGAAGAAGTCGTCGATCCAGTCCGACACCTTGAAGCCGAGCACGCGGGCATAGAAGTCCGCGATCGCCGTGGGATTGTCGACGTGGAACGCAATGTGACCGAGCTTGAGCACGCCGATGCCGGTCACCGGCTGATTGCGGCCGACCGACTGCCATTCGCTGAACAGTTCGATTGCCGTGCCCTTAGGATCTTCAAGAGCGAGAACCTTGCCGAGACCTGGCGCTGAATCGCTCTTCATTTGGCTTTTCACGCCCAGCGCCGTAAGGCGGCGCGCCACATCGGCGAAATCCTCGTCGGGCGCAATCTCAAAGCAAAGCTTGGCGCAGCGCGCTCGGGTGGCGCGGCGCAGCTCGACGGCCAGCTGGCCCGTGCGCGCGGCAAAGAAGACATGATCCGTGTCGCGCCCCACCAGGGCGAGGCCGGTCACCTGCGTGTGGTAGTCGATCAGCCTGGGGAGATCGGGCGTCTCGAACGTGGCGTGCCCGATGCGGCGCACTTTGATCATGAGATCATCCTAGGCCGTGTACTCATACATTCGCTACATCCGTTTTTCCCCCGAAAACAGACGCCGCAGCTGACATGTACCGACGTCCGCCTGGTGCCAAGTGGGACCGCAAGGCCCAGCGCTTTCGCGGTTTGAGGTTGATCGCATCTCGAATCTGGGCGGCCTCTGAATCGAGAGATCGGCGGCGGTAGCACCGCGGCTGTTTGCTCCATTCCTTACTCGCGAACTCGCATTTGCTCGTAGGCATCGACCAGGAAATGATCGAAGTCATCGATCCGGACCAGGCCGAGGCGTGGAAATTCCAAGTCAGTAATGACGTAGAGCGTTGCTGCAAGGGTGGCCGCGAAGCCCACCATGTGTATCCAGCTGCGTGCCTTGGCAGCAGCCATGCCGAAGCCGGCAAGAAGCGATCCACCCAGCCCGAGACCGAACAGCATCGCATAGACAATGTGAGGTGGGTGCTTTTCGGCCGCGCCAGCACGCAGTCGCGCGACCTCGAATACGTTGCCAAGGGCTGACACGGCCAGCGGACACGCGGGGTGAAAATTGGCCTGTGGGCAAACTGCGATGGTTGCATTCCAGACCTCGGTCTTTAAAACCTGAATCTTGTCCTGTTGCTCCCGAGACCAGACCTCCGTTCCCTCCAACAGAGAGAAATCGTGCGGCATGCGGTATAGCTCGATCCGGGCACGGACATACTCTTTCAGCTTTTTCTGAAGGTTTCTCGCAACTTCACCTTCAAACAGATCGAGGCGATCAAAGGCTGTGCTGACTGCAGTCGCCTCTTGAATGACCAATTGCCGGCGCTCGTCGAAGCGATGAAGAGCGCCTGAAACGGTAAAGGCAATAAGCAGTCCGATCAGTGCAAATACCGCGCCCTCGACCGAGGGCAGACCAGCCATGCTTTCGGCACCTTGCTGCTGCCGGTAACGCAGACCCAGCTGACGTCCGTAATTCAATAAGATCAACGAACCAACGAAGAATGTCGCGGTGATCGCTACTGCGAAAAGACTGAAGATCATTTGCCAAGTTCTCGCGCTTAAGGAAAATGCAGGCCACTTCCAATGGCTAACATAGCCTAGAAGGGGCTTGGCTTGGGTCAGGCCGATGACTGCAATGGTTCAAATGCGGAAAGGTTCAATAGGAACACAAAGCTTCCGCTTTGCCCCCCAAAAGCCGACATCAGGCGGGCTTCGCATTCGTCCAAACTCGCATCAATACGACTGTGGCTGCGCATTAATGGGTCGGCACCCTAGTACGATTTCGGCAGTCCCAGCGCCCGCTCGGCGATAAAATTGAGGATCATCTGCGGGGACACCGGCGCGATCCGCGCAATCAGCACCTCGCGCAGATAACGCTCGACGTGAAATTCCTTGGCGTAGCCCATACCGCCGTGCGTCATCAGCGCAGTCTCGCACGCCCTGAACGCGGCTTCGCCGGCAAGATACTTCGTTGCATTCGCCTCGACTGCGCAGGGTTCGCCGTTGTCGTAGAGCGATGCGGCCTTGAACGCCATTAGGTTCGCCGCCTCCAGTTCCATCCAGCATTTTGCCAGCGGATGCTGGATCGCCTGGTTCTGCCCGATCGGCCGATCGAACACGATGCGCTCTTTTGCATAGCTGGCCGCCTTGCGCAGCGCGGCGCGGCCGAGCCCGACCGCCTCCGCGCCGATCAGGATGCGCTCCGGGTTCATGCCATGCAGGATGTATTCGAAGCCCTTGCCCTCCTCGCCGATCCGGTCGTCCATCGGCACCGGCAGGTTGTCGATGAACAGCTCGTTGGAGTCGACGGCGCTGCGCCCCATCTTCGGGATTTCGCGGGCGTCGATGTGTTTGCGGTTGAAGTCCGTATAGAAAGACTCAGGCCCTCGGTGCGGCGCTTGACCTGCTCGAGCGGCGTGGTGCGCGCGAGGATCAGCATCTTGGTCGCGACCTGCGCGGTCGAGATCCAGATTTTCTGGCCCGACATCACATAGCGGTCGTTGCCTTCGCGCACCGCCTTGGTCTTGAGCTTCAACGTCTCAAGCCCGACGTTGGGCTCGGTGACCGCGAAGCACGCCTTGTCCTGCCCGGCGATCAGCGGCGGCAGCATGCGCCGCTTCTGCTCGTCGTTGCCGAACACCACGACGGGGTTGAGCCCAAAGATGTTCATATGCAGCGCCGAGGCGCCCGACATGCCGGCGCCCGACTCGGCGATCGCCTGCATCATCAGCGCCGCCTCGGTGACGCCGAGGCCGGCGCCGCCGTATTCCTGCGGAATGCAGATGCCGAGCCAGCCGTCGTCGGCGAAGGCGCGATGGAAATCGTGCGGGAAGCGGCCGGCCTTGTCCTTGGCAAGCCAGTAGTCGTCGCCGAACCGCGCGCAAATGCGCTCGATCGCGCTACGGATCGTTTGTTGCTCGGCGGAAAAGGAGAAGTCCATGGCAGCGCAGTGTAACGCCAACCGCTCGTCCCCGCGAAAGCAGGGACCCAGGGCGTCATCGGCATCCCTGCTTGGCTCTGGATACCCACCTTCGCGGTATGAGGGGAGAGAATCCAGGCTTCATCGGCCGGCCAAAAGATGATATCTTTTGGCCAAATCCACCGAGAAAGCGGCAACGCCGGGAGGACAGCATGAAACAAGTCACGGTCGCCCCGAAGGGCATGGGCCTCAACGATTTCGTCGCGATGGAAGAAGGCTTCTTCCAAGCCGAAGGGCTCGACGTCACGCTCGACTGGAAGACATTCCGCGGCACGCAGTCGAGCTGGAAGGGCCTCAACTACCTGGAGCGGCCGCAGGACCGCCCCTATACCAAGGACAACGCCGAGGTGATCCAGGGCGCCTGCGTCTGGGGCTCGATCTGCAACGCCTCGGCCGGCATGGGCAAGTTCGTGCCGGAAGCCTACGGCGATTCACCCTGGGCGATCTTTGTGCGGCCCGACTCGAAAATCCGCGAGCCGAAGGACCTCAAGGACGTGCCGGTCTCGGTCGGCATGCGCGCCGGCAGCCACTTCAACGTGCCGTATCGACTGGAAAAATATCTGCCGCTCGAAAACATCAAGACCGTCAACACCGGCGGTTTCGGCGCGCGATTGAAAGCGCTGCTCGACGGCGAGGTCGAGGCGGCGAGCTTGCTGCCGCCGCAGATCGCGATGGCCGAGCAGCTAGGCTTGCGCAAGATCATCGAGGACACGTTCCACACGCTGTGGTGGGTGCCGGCCGGGTTCGATCCGGAGGTCACCAAGAGCTACCTGCGCGCGCTCGATCGTGCCGAGAAAGCGATGGACGCCGACCTTCCGAAGTACCTGCCGTTGTGGAAGCTCGCGGTGCCGGCCGAGTTTGAGACCTATCACCCGTGGGATTTCAGCAAATTCGGCCGTGGCGAGCGCTTCGTCTACAAGACCATCCCGCACTCGGAGTTCGACGAGGTGATGGAACAGGTCAAGCGCTGGGACCTCGCGCAGTTCCTGAAGGACAAAAGCTTCGAAGGGCTGGCGGCGCGCTGACCCAACACGCCAAGTGTTGCGGGCCTGCTGTCGCAGCGGGCCCGTTATCGTATATCCTTGCGGACGATGGAGCCCTCACACCGACAGGACCGGCTGGCATGGCGGGTCGCGCAAGCGACCGCCGCGATGACTGCTGCTGCTGCTATGGCACGCGCCGGCAGCCGCGCAAAAATGCAACCCGGTGATCGATGGCACCTATTGCGAAACGCAGATGCCGAAGGGCGGCGTTTCGTCAACGCGCTCGCCGGTCACCATGCGGCCGATCGAGGACATCGGAAGCTCGATTTCCACCAGCTCGAATTCGCCGGCAACGCTCGGCGGCATCAGTTTTTCACGAGGCACAAATTGCATCGGTCTGCTGCGCCGCGGCGTCTGCAACAATTGAAGGAACTCCAATGAATACGGTTAAGAAAATCATCCTAGCCGTCGCGTTGGCGCATTGCTCCAGCGTGGTGTGCGCCCAGGATAATCTGAACCGCACCGTCGACCAGTACAAATGCCGGGACGTGATGCGCGAAGCCGGCGCCAACCGTGACATCGCGATCGCCTTCCTGCACGGATTCCTGCTCGGGAAGTCCGGCAGCCAGAACTTCAACCTCGACGACCTGCACAAGCAGACCACGAACTTTATCGAGCACTGCCTCAGCAATCCTGACGGCAAGGCCGTCGATTCAATGACGGCGGTGAAGAAATAGACGCGACTTCGTACGCCCCCACGCTGAACGCAACGCGGGCCCGCCGTTTCGACGGGCCGTTTTCGTTGCTGGGCTCTCCTCCGCTGTGTAAGCATTCGCGGCAGGGAGAGACGCAATCAAACCGCTCAACGAACTGACGGCAACCGAGATCGTCGCGGCGATCGGCGCTGGCCAAACGACCTGCGAGGCGGTGACGCGCGCCTGCCTTGAGCGCATCGCGGCGCGCGAGAACGAGGTCCATGCCTGGGCGTATGTGAATGCCGAGCAGGCGATTGCCGCGGCGCGGACCTTCGACCGTGGCGAGAAGCGCGGGCCGCTCGCCGGGGTGCCGTTCGGCGTCAAGGACATCGTCGACACAGCCGACATGCCGACCGAGTGGGGCACGCGGATCCACAAAGGCCGCCAGCCCGAGCGCGACGCCGCCTGTGTGGCGCTCTCCCGCAAGGCCGGCGCTCTGCTGCTCGGCAAGACCGTCACCACCGAATTCGCGAATCTGCATCCCGGCCCGACCCGCAACCCGCACGACCTCAACCGCACGCCGGGCGGCTCGTCGAGCGGCTCGGCCGCCGCCGTCGCCGACTTCATGGCGCCGCTCGCGATCGGAACGCAGACCACCGGCTCGACCATCCGGCCCGCCTCGTTCTGCGGCGTGGTCGGCTACCGGCCGACCTGGGGCGAGCACCGCATGCACGGCGTGATGGAGGCGTCGGGCTCGCTCGATACGCTCGGCATTCTGGCGCGCTCGGTCGAAGACGTCGCGCTCTACCGCGACGTGCTGCTTGGCGTGACGCCGGAGCCGGTCGAATCGCTCGACCGCGTGCCGCACATCGCGCTGTGCAAGAGCCACGTCTGGGATAAATTCGAACCGACCACCCGTACGCTGGTCGAGGATGCGGCAAACCGGCTCGCCCGCGCCGGCGCCAAGATCAGTGAATTCGAACTGCCCGCCGACTTCGCGCGGCTCAACGAAGCGCACCGCTGGATTTCGAGCTTCGAATTCGCCCGCACCTTCACGTGGGAGATCGAGCATCACTGGAACGAGATCAGCGAGACGCTGCGCAGCGGCCGCCTCGAGGACGGGATCGGCGGCGATTTCGACCGCTATGTCGCGTCGAAACGCATCGCCGAAGAATGCCGGATCCGGCTGGACGATCTCTGGCGCGACATCGACGTGCTGCTGACGCCGGCCGCGTTCGGCGAAGCGCCGGTCGGCATGCCGGCGTTCGAGGGTGTGCCGCTGTTTCAGCTCTGGACCATCCTGCACGTGCCGGCGATCACGCTGCCGGTGTTCCGCGGACCCGCCGGACTGCCGATCGGCGCGCAGCTGCTGGCGAGACGCCACGACGACCGCAACCTGTTCGCCTGCGCAAAGTGGGCGTTCCAGAAATTGACCTGAAGGAACGAATGGAAATGAGTGAAGAGCATAGCTGGCAAGTGACCTTCCCCGGCAACCTGCGCTGGACCAACGCCACGCAGATCGTCAAAGGCATGGTGCCCTACGGCGCCTCAAACATGGCGGAGATCGACAACATCCGATTGCGCCTCAAGGCGCGAGCACACGAGAGCGATCTCGACAAGGCCTGGCAGGAGGAATGGGCGCGCGAGGCCGACCGCGTCGCCGCCTACGGCGACAAGGCCGACGCCGAGGGATTCAAGATCACCGCCGGCAACCAGTACATGCGCGCCGGCAACTATTATTACAGCGCCGAGCGCTTCATTCCGCCGAGCGAAGAGAAGTGGGCGATGTATCGCAAGGCGCTGCGCTGCTACCAGGGCGCCATGACGCGGCTGCACCCCGACATCGAGCGCGTCGAGGTACCTTACGAAAAGGGCCAGACGCTGCCCGCCTACTTCGTCAAAGGCCGCGGCGAGGGCCGCCGGCCAACCGTGGTGCTGTTCGACGGCATGGACAACGCCAAGGAGATGAGCGTCATCTTTGCCGGGCTCGACCTCGCCAAGCGCGGCTTGAACGTGCTGGCGATCGACGGGCCGGGCCAGTCCGAGCCGCTGCGGCTGCGCAACATCCCGAGCCGTTACGACTACGAGGCGGCCGGCATTCCGGCGTACGACTGGGTCGCGGCGCGACCGGAGGTCGATCCCAAGCGCGTCGCGGTGATGGGCTACTCATTCGGCGGCTATCACGCGCCGCGCATCTGCGCATTTGACAAGCGCTACGCCGCCGGCGTCGCATTCGGCGCCATGCACTGGAGCGTCTACGACTTCGTCACCAGCCACGGCGTTTCCGATCCGACCCGCGCGTCATCCTCGACCTTCCAGTTCCGCTGGGTGGTCGGCGCGGCGGACAACGCGGCCGCGCTGGACATCGCGAAGAAGTTCACGCTGGAGGGCGTCGCCGAAAAGGTCGAGTGCCCGTTCCTGGTGCTGCACGGCGAGAATGACCGCGTGGTCCCGATCTCGGCCGCGCACAAGCTCTATGCGACGCTCGGCTCGAAGAAGAAGGATCTGCGCATCTTTACCGCCGCGGAAGGCGGCGCCGAACATTGTCAGGTCGATCACCGCCAGCTCGGCGTCGACTTCATCGGCGATTGGTTGACCAAGAACATGTAGCGTCTCGGTAGCAAAAATCTCAACCGGCCTCATCCTGAGGAGCATTGCGAAGCAATGAGTCTCGAAGGATCGAGGCCGCCCCATCCTTCGAGACGCGCACTTCGTGCGTTCCTCAGGATGAGACGGAGTGAAGGAGGAGCCCGTGTCTGGAATAACTCGTGCATGCTTGGTTGGGTTTGCCTTGCTGTCTTCGACTGTCGCATTCGCCCAGTCAAGCTATCCCGACCGGCCGATCCGGCTGATCATCGCGTTCGTGCCAGGTGGTGCGACCGACACGTTGGCCGGCAGATCATCAACGACCTCGGCGAGGCGCTCGGCCAGCCGGTGATCATCGAGAACCGTCCTGGCGCCAACGGCTACCTGGCTTGGAACCAGTCGCATCATCCGAGCCCGATGGCTACACGCTCCTCCTCGCCGAGAACGCTCTCGCGATCAGCCAAGCGCTGCACAAAAAGGCGAACATCCCCGTTCGATCCGCTGACGCAATATGTCGGCATCGCCGGTATCGCAACCTCGCCCTCGGTGCTGGTGGTCGCCAACAACGTGCCGGTCAATTCGGTCGCCGAGCTGGTGGCGCTATTCGCAAGACGGTACCTCAGAAGCTGAACTTCGCTTCCGCCGGCGTCGGCAGCGTGTCGCACCTGATTTTCGAGGTGTTCAAGGATGGCGTCGGTATGGAGGCCATCCACATCCCGTACAAGGGCGGCGGCCAGTCGATCAGCGACGTGATCGCCGGCCATGTGCCGATGACGCTCAACTCGGTTCAGGCGTCGAAGGGGCTGGTGGAGAGCGGCAAGGTCCGAGGGCTCGGTGTGACGAGCGCGACACGTTCTCCGGCATTGCCGGGCATGCCGACTCTGGTCAGAGGCCGGGATGCCGGCCGCCGCCGATGGATATGCGGTTCTGGTTCGCGCTTTTCGGTCCGAAAGGGCTGCCCAGACCCGGTCAAGGCCAAGGTCGAGAAGGCAGTGGAGACGATGCTCGACCAAACAGAGCCTGCGCGATCGCCTCGCCAAGCTCGACATCACGCCGGACTTCATCCCTGCGGCGGCGCTTGCACGACCAAACTCGCCACCGAGATCCAGAACTGGACCAGTTCATCGACGCCAAGGGCATCAAGCCGGAGTGATAGCCACCACGGCGATGTGCCGCATATTGCGGCAGCGCCTGCCTATCGACGCCAAACCGCGCCCGTGGTCGAATGGGCGGCCGGCCAATGGCAATGCGGGGATGCGTCATGCTGCACTTCGTCCGATGGTGTTCGATCGTTTGCGCGCTCGCGGGTCTGCCCGCGCTTCGCGCAAGCCCAAGGCACGTATCCCGACCGGCCGGTTCGCTTTGTGATCGCCTTCCCGCCAGGCGGCGCGACCGACACGTTCTTCCGGGTGATCTCGCCCGAACTTGGCGACCGCGCTCGGCGGCTCTATCGTGATCGAGAACAAGGGCGGCGCCGGCGGCTATATCGCCTGGCAGATGGTCGCGGCCTCGCCGAACGACGGCTATACAGTGCTGGTGGCGGAAAATGCGCTGGGCATCAACCAGGCGCTGTTCAAGAAGCATCCTTCGGGCTTCAACCCCCTCAAGGATTACGACGCGGTGGGCGCGATGGCGAACACGCCGCTGGTGTGGACCGTCGCCAACAACGTGCCCGCAAACAACTTCAAGGAATTCGTTGCCTGGTCGAAGGTGGCAAAGGAAAAGTTCACCTACGGCCACGCCGGTCCCGGCAGCGTGTCGCACCTGGTGCCCGAGGTCATTCTCGACGGCGCCGGCATCCAAGCCCTTCCCGTGCCGTTCAAGGGCGGCGGGCCGGCGGCACAAGCGGTCGCCGGCGGGCATGTCGCCGTGGTCACATCGTCGCTGGCGGTCGCCAAGACCCAGGCCGAGGGCAAGCTCGTCAAGAACATGTTCGTCACGAGCAAAAAGCGCACGCCAGCGCTGCCGGATGTGCCGGCACTGCCGGAGCTCGGCTACAAGTTCGCCGATGTGGATCTTGAATTCTGGTGGGGCTTGTTCGTCCCGAAGGGCGTTCCGGAGCCGATCAGGGCCAAGCTCGAAAACGCGCTGCAGGCCACCATGGCGAACCCGGCGGTGCGCGAGCGGCTCATGAAGGTCGGTAACGATCCGTCGTTCGGCACCGGCGCGGCCTTGAAGGTCAAGCTCGAGAACGAGATCAACAACTGGTCGAAGTTCATCGACGCCAAGGGCATCAAGGTGGAGTAATCGCTCGGTCTTTCCGCCGTCATGCCCGGCCTTGTGCCGGGCATCCACGTCTTGTTTGATTGCTGTTGAGCGTAAGGCGTGGATGGCCGGAACGGCCATGACGAACCATGGGAATTGAATTCACCGTCAACGGCCAATCCGTTCGCGTCGACGCCGACGGCGATGCGCCGCTTCTATCTGTGCTGCGCGATGAGCTCGGCCTGCGCGGCACGCAGGTTCGGCTGCGGCACCGAGCAATGCGGCGCCTGCATGGTGCTGATCGACGGCGAGCCGGCCTATGCCTGCACCCGCGAGGTCGGCACGCTCGGCGGCAAGAGCATCACCACGATCGAGGGACTGGCGGCAACGGCGCGCTCTCGCCGCTGCAGCAGGCGTTCCTCGACGAACAGGCCGGCCAATGCGGCTATTGCCTGTCCGGGATCCTGGTTTCGGCGACGGCGCTGCTCAACAAGAACCCGAAGCCGAGCCGCGCCGACATCGTCGCCGCGCTCGATCCGCACCTGTGCCGCTGCGGCATCCACAATCGCGTGGTGCGCGCCGTGCAGAAGGCGAGCGGAGTCACATTATGATCTCCAACACGCTGCCGCTCAGCCTCACCGACAATCCGATCCTGTCGCAATGGATCGCGTTCGAGCCAGGCCGCGTGCGCATCGCCACCGGCAAGGTCGAGATCGGGCAAGGCATTCTCACCGCCATGACGCAGATCGCGGCGGACGAACTCGACGTGCGGCCGGACCAGATCCGCCTCGTCTCCGGCGAGACCGACGTCAGTCCGTCGGAATATTTCACCTCGGGCAGCTATTCGGTGTCGGTCGGCGGCGCGGCGATCCGCCTGGTCTGCGCCGAGGTGCGCTCGATGTGCCTCGACAAGCTCGCCGAAGCGCTCAACTGCAAGCCGGGCGAACTTTCGGTGGAAGACGGCAAGTTCCTGCGCGGCGGCAAGGACACCGGCCGCGACTACTGGTCGATCGCCGGCACATCGACCTCGACCGCCGCGCCACCGGAACAGCGCCGTCCAAGCGGCCGTCGCAATACAAGATCGTCGGCAAGAGCATGCCGCGGCTCGATCTGCCGGCGAAGATCAAGGGCGAAGGCTTCATCCACGACATCGTCCCGCAGGACGTGGTGCACGCTCGCGTGCTGCGGCAGCCATGGCGTGGCGCGCAACTCGCCGCGCTCGACGAAGCCGCGGTACGCAAGGCCGCCAAGGCGCCGATCGATATTCTGCGCGACGGCGAATTTGTCGCCTTCACCGGAGCCGATGAGCTTGCGGTGATGCGCGCTGCCGAGGCCGCACGCGAACGCGCCAAGTGGGAGGGTGGCACGCCGGCGCCCGCACGGGGTTGGCTCGCCCGAGTGGCTCAAGGCACAGCCGTCGCGCGACCGCACCGTCGAGCAAGGCGAGAAAGGCCGCGTGCAAGGCCGCACCGTCACGGCGCGCTATTCGCGGCCGTTCCTCACCTATGGCTCGATCGGCCCAGCCTGCGCGCTCGCCGAGTTCAAGGACGGCGCGCTCAAGGTGTGGTCGCACACCCAGGGGCCGTCGATCCTGCGCGACTGGCTCGCCAAGGCGCTCGGCATGGAGACCAAGCAGGTCACCGTGTTCCATCGCCACGGCTCCGGCGCCTACGGCCACAACACCGCCGACGATTGCGCGTTCGACGCGTCCTTCATCGCAACGAAAATGCCGGGCCGGACCATCCGGGCGCAATGGTCGCGCGAGGATGAGTTTCTGGCTGCGCCGATCAGCACCGCAATGGCGATCGAGCTCACCGCCGTGCTCGGCGCCGACAACAAGCCGGCCGACTGGCAGATCGAAATCTGGAGCCCGCCGCATGCGCAGCGGCCGGGCATGAACGGCAACGCGAACTTTGCCAGGCCTTGCCGCCCTGCCCATTGCCCCGCCGCAAAAGGAACTGAACGACATTCCCGACGAACGCGGCGGCGGCGCGACGCGCAACGGCTTCGCGATCTACGACCTGCCGCGGCACCGGCTGATCCATCACATGCTGCCGAACGTGCCGCTGCGCACCTCGTCGCTGCGCGGGCTCGGCGCCTGGGCCAATGTGTACGCGATCGAAGTCGTTCATCGACGAGCTGGCGGAGATCGCCGGCGAGGATCCGGTTGCGTACCGGCTTGCGCTGCTCTCCGATCCGCGCCCCCGCAAGGTGGTCGAGACCGCGGCGCAGATGAGCGGCTGGTTCGACACCAAGACGCTGCCCGAAGGGCGCGGCCGCGGCTTCGGCTTCGCGCGCTACAAGAACATCGCCGCCTTCGTCGCGGTGGTGGCCGAGGTCGAGGTCGACGAGGAGGTTCGGCTCAAACAGCATCTGGGCCGCGGCCGATTGCGGGCTCTGCATCAACCCCGACGGCGCCATGAACCAGGTCGAGGGCGGCGCCATCCAGGGCGCCAGCTTCGTGATGAAGGAGCGCGTGCGCTTCGAGAACGGTCACGTCGCGGCCAAGACCTGGGAGGACTATCCGATCCTGCGCTTCTCGGAGATTCCGGAGATCGACATCCAGACTGATCGACAACCCCAACGAGCCGACACTGGGCCTCGGCGAAGGCGCGGTCGGGCCGACCGGAGCCGCGATCGGCAACGCGGTCGCCCGCGCGCTCGGCAAGCGGGTGCGCGATTTGCCGCTGACGCGGCAGGCGATCATGGATACGCTGCTGAAAGAATAGAAATTCATGGGAGGACACGGATGAACGCTTTCGCACGGGTTGTCGCAGCGACTGCCCTGCTGCTCTCGGCCCTGCCGGCGACGCAGGCGCAGGAGCTTCAGGCCGGCAAGCCGATCCGCCTGATCGTCGCGCTGTCGCCCGGCGGCGGCACTGACGTCACGGCGCGCCTGGTGGCGCAGAAGATGACCGCCAGCATGGGCATGAACGTCATCGTCGAGAACAAGACCGGCGGCAATTTCATCCCGGCCGGACGCGAGGTGCTGACGGCGCCACCGGACGGTCACACGCTGTACTTCATCTCGACCAGCTCGCTGATCACCCAGGCGATGCACTCCGACTATCCGTTCGACATCACCAAGTTCACGCCGGTGACGGAGGCAGCAACCGGTCCCCTGATCCTGGTGGTGCGCAACGATCTCGGCGTCAAGACGCTTGGCGAATTGCTCGACCGCATCAAAAAGGAACCGGACAAGGTCAAGTTCGGCTTGGGCGGCGGCGTCGGCAGCTCGCTCGGCATGGCGACCGAGCTGTTGAAGGCGCAGGACCGGCGCGAAGATCAACGACGGTACCCTATCGCGGAGCGGCGGATGCGCTCAACAATCTGCTCGGCGGCCACATCGACGCGATGTTCGACGCCATGCCGGTGATGGCGGTGCAGGCCAAGGAAGGCAAGGTGACGCCCCTTGCAGTGACGGGCTCCAAGCGCTCGTTCCTGCTGCCCAACGTGCCGACCATCCAGGAAACGGGCATCGATTTCCTGATCAACGGCTGGTACGGCGTGCTCGCGCCGCCCAACACGCCGGCGGCGGTCGTGCAGAAGCTGCGCGACGAGATCGCCAAGGCGATCGCCGATCCAGCCGCCGTCAAGTCGCTCGCCGATCAGGGCATGGAGCCGCGCGGCACCTCTTCCGCGGAGTGGACGAAGTACATGGAGCAGGAGAAGGTCTTCTACACCAAGGTCATCAAGGACGCCGGCATCGCGAAATAGCTCGGCACCAACCTCGACACTCATGCCCGGCCATAGCCGTTCCTATGTGCCGGGCATCCATGTCTTTACGAAATTCATTGGGAAGGTAACGAATGCCCCGCGGTCCCTGGATCGACCATTTCGGCGACAACTTTCTGTGGTCGAACGCGACCCTCATCCTCAAGGGCATGGCGCCCTACGGCACGGTCTCGCTGGAAGAGATGGACCGCGCCTGCGAGAAGCTGCGCGCGCGGCAGGGCGAGGCCGATCGCGGCAAGGCCTGGTTCGAGGAATGGCGCGCACTCGGCGACCAGATCGAAAAGCAGGGCGACGCGGCGCTGGCACAGCGGCGGCAAGATCAGCGCCGGCGACTATTATTTGCGCGCCGGCATTTACCACTACAACGCCGAGCGCTTCATCGCGCCGAGCCCGGAGAAGAAGGCGCAGTGCGCGCACGCCTACAAGGTCTGGCACCAGGGCATCAGGCTGCGCCATCCCAACGTCGAGTTCGTCGAGGTGCCCTACGAAGGCACCACCTTGCCCGCGCTGTTCATGAAGGCGCCGGCATCCGGCCCCGCGCCGACCGTGGTCGTGCTCAACGGCATGGACAATGCGAAGGAGATGAGCGTGTTCTTCTGCGGCCTGGAGTTCGCCCGGCGCGGCTACAACACGTTCTGTCTCGACGGCCCCGGCATGGGCGAGACGCGCCGCATGCGCGACATGGCGAGCCGGTACGACTACGAGGTGCCGGCCGGCGCGGCGCTGGACTACCTGCTCAAGCGTCCTGAGGTCGACGGCAAGCGTGTCGCCATCATGGGCTACAGTTTCGGCGGCTATTACTCCTCGCGCGTCGCCGCATTCGAGAAGCGCTACGCCGCCTGCATCGCGCTCTCCGCGCTGCACTGGGACCTCGCCGCCTGGCAGACCAAGATCAAGCTCGCCAACGCCAATGCGCCGAAGAGCGTCGCGCAATCGAACTTCCAGTGGCGCTGGGTGGCCGGCGCCAAGGACGAGGACGAAGGCATCGAGATCGCCAAGAAATTCTCGCTCAAGGATGTGGCGAAAAATATCACCTGCCCGTTCCTGGTCACGCATGGCGGCAACGACCGCGTGGTGCCGGTCGACAACGCGCAGAAGCTTTATGACGCGGTCGGCTCGATCAACAAGACCATCAAGATTTTCACCACCGAGGAAGGTGGCGCCGAGCACGCTCACGTCGACAACCGCCAGATCGGCATCGATTTCGCAGCGGATTGGCTTGAGAAGAATTGGTAGGCGGGCACGACATGGCACAACCCATCCATATCCGCATGGGCGGCTACGGGCCGCCCACCACCGGCTTCTCGCGCGCGCTCAAATTCATCGGCGACCGGCTCGAGCAGGAGTTCGGCGACCGCATCGTGGTGAAGTACGTCTGGAACATCATGGATTTCGGCTACCGCGCCGACGACATCCTGTGGCTGGTCGAGGACGGCCTCCTTTCGCTCGGCTATCAGTCGTCGAGCTATCTGACCGACCGCGTTCCGGAATTGAGCTTCGTCGACCAGCCGTTCCTGTTCGCCGACACCAAACAGGCGCGCGCCGCGATGGACGGCGCGCTGGGCCAGCGGCTGGCGCAGGCGATCGAACGCGAAGCGAACTTCCGCATCCTCGGCTGGTTCGAGAACGGCTTCCGCCACATCTCCAATCGCGTCCGCACCGTGCGCACGCCGGCCGATCTCAAGGGCATGAGCATCCGCGTGCTGCCGAGCAAGATCCAGGCGCGCACCTTCGAGCTGCTCGGCGCCGACCCGAAGATCATGGACCTGACCGAGGCGATCGCGCTGATCACCAAGGGCGGCATCGACGCGCAGGAGAACCCGCTGACCAACACGGTCACCTACAACGTCCACAAATTCCACCGCTTTCACACCATCAGCAATCATTTCTACATTTCGCGGCCGATCTTCCTGCACCGGCCGACGTTCGAGGGCTGGCCGGCCGACCTGCAGGCGGCGATGCAGCGCGCCATCGACGCTGCGGTCGCGTTCCAGCGCGACCTGCACGTCAAGGAGGAGGACGAAGCCGAGCAGGCGATCCGCGCGCAGGGCTGCGAGCTGGTCGAGCTCGACGCAGAGGAGCACAAGGCGTTCGCCGCGGCCGTGCAGCCGATCTACCAGGAGGCGCGGGTGACGCTCGGCGACGAGCTGTTCAAACTCGTCGAAAACCGTTGACGGCACGCTCGCCGCACCCCATTTGGCGGTGGCAGCGTGGATCGTCATGAAACTCTTCGAGTGTCAACATTGCGGGCAGCTGCTCTATTTTGAGAACACGCGCTGCGAAAGCTGCGGGCGCCGGCTCGGCTACCTGCCATCCCTCGAAACCGTCACCGCGCTGGAGCCGGACGGCGAGCAACGGCGCGCGCTCGCCGCGCCGAACGCACGCTACCGCTTCTGCGCCAATGCCGAGCACGAAACCTGCAACTGGTTGATCGACGCCAACCGCCCGGATCTGTTCTGCGCGGCCTGCCGGCACAATCGCACCATCCCCGATCTGAGCGCGCCGGAGAACCTGGCGCGCTGGCGCAAGATCGAAAGCGCCAAGCACCGGCTGTTCTACACCATCCTCAAATTGCGCTTGCCGTTGGTGACGCGCAGCGAAGATCCGAACGACGGCTTGGCATTCGATTTCCTTTCGAGCAACACAGCCCTGCACGGGCCCTCGACACCGGTGATGACCGGCCACGCGAACGGTGTGATAACCATCAATCTGGCTGAGGCCGACGACGTCGAGCGCGAGCGGCAGCGTGCCGAAATGGGCGAGCCCTATCGTGCGCTGCTCGGGCACTTCCGGCACGAGATCGCACATTATTTCTGGGATCGTCTGATCGCCAATTCGCCCGCCATCGAGGAGTTCCGCGCGGTGTTTGGCGACGAGCGGACCGACTATGCGGCGGCGCTGCAGAACCACTATGCGGTTGGGCCACCCGCGGACTGGCCGGAGCGGTTCGTCTCCGCCTACGCCAGCGCACACCCGTGGGAGGACTTCGCCGAAACCTGGGCGCACTATTTCCACATGGTCGACACGCTAGAGACCGCGCGCGCCTTCGGGCTGAGCGTGCGCCCCAAGGTGTCGAAGGGCGCCGAGCTTGCCACCACCATCGATTTCGATGCCTACGACGCCAGCATGGACCGCCTCATCGAGGCCTGGCTGCCGCTGACCTTTGCGGTTAATTCGATCAACCGCAGCATGGGCATTCCCGATCTCTATCCCTTCATTCTGTCGCCGGCTGTGATTTTGAAGCTGACCTTTATCCACGAGCGGATTCATGCCCACGCGCGACGGGACATGCCCAGCGGCGGGCTCGAAGCCATTGTCGCCAGCCTCAAGCAGAACGTTCCCAGCGCAAACTAGCCTGCATATTGGACATGTTCGCCTGCGACCGACTTCTGCCTTGTGCGAGACGCCGGCCGGTCAATACAATCTCGCACGTCAAAGAGGGCGCCCGCAGCGCTCCGACCGCAGGAGGACGGCAAATGAAGGTTTTTGGGCGGGCTTTGGCCCTTGCATTGGGGCTCGCGGTCGGCGCAACCGTTGCGCAAGCACAGCAAGCCCCCTACCCCAACAAGCCGATACGAATACTCATACCCTACGCACCCGGCGGGCTGACCGACGTGGTGGCGCGGCACTATGCCGATCACCTGCGCAAATCGCTCGGCCAGAACATCCTGGTGGAGAACAAGCCCGGCGCCTCCGGCATCCGCGCGATCGAGGAAATGGTGCACGCCAAGCCTGATGGCTACACCATCATGATCGGCAACATCTCGACCAATTGCCTCACGCCGGTGCTGCTCGGCCACAAGATGCGGGTCAACTACGACCGCGACGTGCAGATTATCGCGCGCACCGCCGACGCGCCGGTGTTCTTCATCTCCACGACGACAAACTTTGCACCGAAGACCTTCAAGGAGTTCATCGACCACGCCAAGAAGAACGAGGTCCGCTACGCCAGCGCCGGCATCGGCGCCTACCAGCACGTCAACACCGAGATCCTGGCCAAGCGCGCCGGCGGACTGCAGCTCCTTCACATCCCGTTCAAGGACGGCGGCTCCGGCATCCTCAAGGAAGTGGCCAGCGGCGACGTCCACGTGACGTGGTTCAACATCACCAACCCGGTCGGCATGATCAAGGCCGGCAAGGTGCGCCCGCTCGCGATCGCGGCGCCGGAACGGCTCAAGGAATGGCCCGATGTCCCGACGCTCGACGAGCTTGGCTTCAAGGGCTTCCGGCCCTCGCAATGGAACGCGGCCTTCGCATCGTCGGCGGTGCCGCGCGAGATCATCGACAAGCTGCACGAGGCGTTCGCTGCCGCTGCGACGACGCCGGAGATGCAGGCGATCTTCGATAAGGGCGGTATGCGCGCGCCGACCGACAAGTCGGCCGACGAAGCCAGAGCCTGGCTGAAGCGGGAGATGGAGACTTGGCGCAAGGACATCGCCGACGCCGGCATCAAGGTGGACACCGAATAATTCGCTACGTCCACCGCAAAAGGACTTTCGACATTGAAAATCGGAATCATGCTCGGCGACGACATCGGTCTCGAAGTCGTCCCGGAAGCCGTCAAGGTGATGAAGGCCGCAGCGGCGAAGACCGGACTTTCCATCGAATGGACAGGAGCTGCTGATCGGCAAGGCCGGCCACGACGCGTACGGCAACACGCTGCCGAAGGTCACCGAGGATACGCTGCGCACCCTGGACGGCTGGTTCATGGGTCCGATCGGCCACGGCGCCTATCCGCGCGGCGACATGACCTGGGTGATGCCGCCGATCCGCAAGAAGTTCGACCTGTTCACCGCGCTGCGGCCGTCGCTGTCGCACCCCAACATTCCTTCGATCCACAAGGACGTCGACATCGCGTTCTTCCGCGAGTTGACCGAAGGGATGCTCTATTCCGAGACGGTGGTAGCCGGCCTCCCCGAATTCCGGCCGAACGACGACATCACCATCTCGTCGCGGGTCATCACCCGCAAGGGCTCGAACCGCGTGGCGCGCGAGGCCTTCGAGCTCGCCCGCATCCGGAAGCGCAAGAAGGTGACGGCCGCGCACAAGGAGCCGGTCTATCGCCTCGCCTGCGGCATGTTCGCCGAGGAATGCCGCAAGGTCGCGAAGGAGTATCCCGACGTCACCTTCGAAGAGATGATGATCGACTCGATTGCCATGAAGCTCGTTACCGACCCGCAGCGGTTCGACGTGGTGGTGACCACCAATCAGTTCGGCGACATCCTGACCGACATCGGCGCCGGCCTGGTCGGCGGTCTCGGTCTCGCACCCGGCCTCTGCATCGGCGAGAAGCAAGCCATGGCGCAGGCGACCCACGGCTCGGCGCCCGATATTTCGGGCCGCAACATCGCCAATCCTTATGCGATGATCATGTCGGGCCAGATGTTGATGGGTTGGCTCGGCCGCAAACACAAGGACCCCAAGGCCAGCAAGGCCGCCGAGCTGATGCAGGTCGCGGTTACCAAAGTGATGGCCGAGGGTAAGACACTGACGCAGGACCTTGGTGGCAAGGCCAGCACGCAAGCGATGGGCGACGCGATTGCGGCG
Source organism: uncultured Alphaproteobacteria bacterium (assembly GCA_963787955.1). Lineage (GTDB taxonomy): Bacteria > Pseudomonadota > Alphaproteobacteria > Rhizobiales > Xanthobacteraceae > Z2-YC6860. Next base: position 43,629 of record CAWBFG010000027.1, read on the forward strand.
GCTGTCTGAAAAAGGCCGCTCAAGAACAGAGGGAGGACGACAATGAAACTGATGAAGATGCTGGCGGCCTTTGCGCTGCTATGCACGACATCGACGCTCGCCATGGCGCAGACCTGGCCCAACCGCCAGATCAAGCTGATCGTTCCGTTCGCGGCCGGTGGCGGTACCGACGTGATCGGCCGTATCCTCGCCAAATATCTCTCCGACCGGCTCGGCCAACAGGTCTATGTCGAGAACCGCGGCGGCGCGAACGGCGGCCTCGGCGCGCTGGAAGTCATGCGGTCTGAACCCGACGGCTATACGCTCGGCGCGATTTCGGATTCGCCGATGACGGTCAACCCGTCGATGTATTCCAATCTCCAATATCGGCCGTTGCAGGATTTCATCCCGATCGCACGGTTCAACCACTTCCCCTCGTACGTCGTCGCGCATCCTTCGGTGCCCATCAAGACCATCGCGGACTTGATCGCCTACGCCAAGGCGAACCCCGGCAAGCTCAACTACTCCTCTGGAGGCGTCGGCAACTTCAGCCATCTCGGCCTGGAGATGCTGGCGTTCCAGACCGGCATCAAGATCGTGCACGTGCCCTATAAGGGCGTTGGACCGGGGACGACCGCATTGATCGCGGGTGACGTCCAGCTCATGTACAACAATGTCGCGACTGCGCTGCCGCACGTGCAGGCCGGCAAGCTGACCGGGCTAGCCGTTGGCACCTCGACGCGGCTGGAGGCACTGCCGAACGTCCCGACCGTCGCCGAAACTGTGCCGGGCTTCAACGTGACGCCGTGGGTCGGGCTGTTCGGCCCCGCCAAATTGCCGAAAGAGATCGCGGCGCGGCTGAGCAAGGAGGTCGAGTCGGTTCTCAAGGACCCGGCAGTCGTCAAGAACTTCGCCGACCAGCAGATCAGGGCGGCCTATCTGGATACGCCTGCCTTCACACAGGAAATTCAAAAGGAAACCGATGCATGGGCGAAGGTGATCAAAACGCTTGGCATCAAGGCTGACTAGAGCAGGAAGTCGAAATGTACAGTCTTCATCTCAGCGCGGAGCAGATCGAGTTCCGCGATACGGTGCGCAGCTTTGTCGAGGACGAGGTCAAGCCGGTGGTGCTCAAAGCCGACCGGCTCGACCTTGGCGATCGAACGCTGCCGATGGACGTCCTCGACAAGGCGTCGCAGATGGGACTGCGCACCTTGGCGCTGTCCGAGGAGCTGGACGGCGTCGGCGTCGACAACCTGACCTGCTGCCTGGTCATCGAGGAACTCGCGGCCGGCGATGCCGACATCGCCGCCGTGCTGGCCGAAACCTCAACGCTCGGACGCTCGCTGTTTGCTGCGATGTCGCAGGCGCAGCGCGATCAGTTCCTGCCGAAATTCCTGGAGGACGACCGCTATCACCTCGCCTACGCCGGCCATGAGCCGGACACCGACACCGCGCTCGGCATCAACTACCATCGCGCCGCGGGCAACGAGCGCCGGGTGCGGACCAAGGCCGAGCGGCGCGGCGCGAGTTTTGTCGTCAACGGCGTGAAGGACGCGGTCGTCAACGCAACCCTCGCCAAGCTGTTCGCGGTCGAGGTCGACACCGGTGCAGGGATCGGCGCGCTGCTGATCCCGGCAGGCACCAAGGGCCTCACCATCAACGAGAACGCCGAGCGCTGGTATCACGGCTCGTGCGGCGAGATTGTGCTGCAGAACTGCGAAGTCCCTGCCGGCAACCTGCTTGCAACGCTGCCCGACCGCGGCGAGCCCGGGCGCGGTATTCCGCTCGCGCAGGCCGTCAACCTCGGTATCGGCCGCGCCGCCTACGAGGCCGCGCTCGACTACGCGCAACTGCGGGTGCAGGGCGGCCGGCCCATCGCCGAGCACCAGGCGATCGGCGGCAAGCTTGCCGAGGTCGCGGTCCGACTCGAGGTTGCGCGCAATGCCATCTGGCAGGCGGCCTGGGCGTCGGACCACCCGGCCGCGCAGGCCGACCGCAGCCTCCCCGACCTGCCGCTGACCCTAGTCGCACAGGTGTTCGCGTCGGAGGCGATCTACCGCGCCGTCAAGGACGCCGCCGAGTGCTTCGGCGCCATGGGCGTGATGCGCGACATGCCGCTGCAGAAATACATCACCGACGCGCGCATCTGCCTCTACTCCGGCGACGGCAACAGCGACGCCAAACTGCGCCTCGCCGAGACGCTGACCGGTCATCGTCGCACGTCGATGCTCGCTGCCGAATAATTGGAAGGTACAACCATGGACTTCTCACTGAGCAACGAGCAGCGCGCCTGGCAGATGACGGCGAGGAAATTCGCCGAGGAAGAAATCAAGCCAATCTCGCTCGAGCTCGACGAAAAACATGACGCGCTCGGCTCGTTCGACTGGGAGATCGTCGAGAAAGGCTCGAAGCTCGGGTTTCGCACCCTGGCGGTGCCGAAGGAATTTGGCGGCGAAGGCACCGACTACGTGACGCAGGCGCTGGTGATGGCCGAGCTCGCGCGCGGCGACAGCGCCATCTCCAAGACCTTCAGCCAGAACTGGAAGTGGAGCCACCTGATCTCGCAGGCCTGCAACGCCGAGCAGAAGGAGCGCTTCCTGCGGCCCTTCGTGGCGGATCACCGCTTCCTGCTTGGCAAAGGCATCACCGAGCCGGCTGCCGGCTCCGACAACCGCCTGCCGCCCAAGGATGCGCCGAAGGCCGGCTTGAAGCTGCGCGCCGAGCGCCACGGCGACGAGTGGATCCTCAACGGCGAGAAATGCTTCATCGCCAACGCACCGGTCGGCAAGCTGTTCTTCATCGACGCGCGCACCGATCCCAACGCGCCGCTGCGCCAGGGCACCACCATGTTCCTGGTGCCCTACGACACGCCCGGCTTCCGGATCGGCAAGGTGTTCAACAAGAGCGGCTGGCGGTTCTACCGCAATGGCGAGATGATCTTCGAGAACGCCCGCGTGCCCCATATCAACGTGGTCGGCCAGGTTGGCACCTCCGACATGAAGACCGCCATGGCGGGCGACCGCACCGGCGGCGACCTGTTCGGCGACCTGGAACTGGCGGCAAATGCGCTCGGGGTCTGCGACGACGCCTGCGAGCAGGCGATGAAGCATGCTCGCACCGCCAGGCAGGGCGGCCAGCCATTGATCGAGCAGCAGCACATCGCGCTCAAGCTCAACAAGATGAACATGCTCACCGAGGCGCTGCGCTCCTACGTGATGCGGATCGCCTGGGAGCACGATCACAAGATCCTGTCCGCCAACGCGGGCCTGGCGATGAACTTCTCGACCGACGTGATCCAGGAGGTCACCGAGATCAACATGGAGATTCACGTCGGCGCCGAGGGCACCGCGCTGCGCCACGCCGAAAAACTGGTTCGCGACAGCTTCATCTGGAGCCATCTCGCCGGCGACAGCGTGCAGCGGCTCAAGGTGGCGGCGCGCTTGGCGCGGATGGCGGCGGCGGGGCATTGATTGATTGCACCGCTGTGCGTACCCCAGACTCAGCGTCACCCCCAGGCTTGACCCGGGGGTCCATCTTCTTCTCAAAAGGATGGATGGCCGGGTCAAGCCCGGCCATGACGCCGTGGCTCTACGGCGCCAACGTCCGGGGGATCGCCGCATGGACACCAAAGACCTCGCCGCCAAAGGCCTGAAGCTTCGCAAGGAAATGGTCGGCGCGGCCAATGTCGAGCAGCGCATCAACTCGCTCGGCGAGTTCGGCGAGCCGCTGCAGCACATCATCAACGCCTATGCCTACGGCGATATCTGGAGCCGGCCCGGCCTGCCGATGGGCGTAAAGAGCCTGGCCATGATCGCCATGATGGCGGCGGCGAACAAGCCGGCCGAGCTGCGCGTCCACCTCAAGGGCGCGCTGAAGAACGGCTGCACGCCGGAGGAAATCCGCGAGGTGCTGCTGCTGGTCGCGCTCTACTGCGGCATCCCGGCGGCCAACGAAGCGCACCGTGCGGCGGTCGATGTGTTGAAGGAAGAGGGCAAGACCTAACGGAAGCAAGAGGTATGGAATTAGCGATCAGAATTTTTATCGGTATTTTTGGACTTGCCTGGTTCGCCTTTACAGGCATGGCCCTTGGAGTGGAACAGCAGACTACGGACTTTTCGCTTCGCAAGTTGGTTTTCGTTGCACAGCCCATCGCAGGATTATTGTTGATCGTTCTGAGTTTCACCCGAGTTCCCGGCTGGGCAAAGGACTGCTCCTTTGGAGCGTTGTTCTCCTTGTTGCGCTTGTCGAATGCGTCGTTTTTGTCGGTGTTTATCGACTCCTGTCTCGCCTCTATGCAACGAAACAAGGGCTTATTGCCGGGACAGAGGCTCTTCCAGAAAGCGCACCCGCGAAGATGGTCCAATACGGCATCGAGGCAACGATCTTAGCTGCCCTCGGACTAATGCTCGCTGTTGGTGCTGCGCTATTGCTTTGGAAATCGAAAAGAGCGCCAAGGACGAGTTAAAGACATAGCGACAACCCCTCTTGGGACCATTCCCAAACGCCGGTAGGATGGCGGTGCGCGCCATCGTCGATGCGCGGCAATCAGCGATTGGGAGGATGAAATGGCGAAGAAGGCCCGGGCGAAGGCGTTTATCGGATCGTCGATGTCGTCGGCGTCAGCAAGACATCCTGGGAGGACGCCGGCACGGCGCGCGGTCGAAACTGCAGCCACGTCGCTGCGCGATCTGCGCATCGCCGAGGTCACGAAAATGGACATGACGGTGGAGAACGGCAAGGTCCGCGAATTCCGCACCCGCGTCGCGCTCTCGTTCAAATACGAAATCCTGAGCGAACGCTAGCGCACGCTAATTCTCGTGGAACTGCACGACGACGCGCTCGGCCAGGATCGGCGTGCAATATTTCGCGAAGAACTCCTGGTGGCCCTTCGATTCCGCGTATTGCAGATAGCCGGCGGGATCGTCGAACAGCATGGTCAGGCCGACGTCGTAGTTCGGCGCGAAGCTGCCCTTGCGCACGTGGGTCTCGCCGCCCGCGCCCTCGTTGCGGCCGATCTGCCACGACCTGATCGTCGGCTGCGACGCCATCAGTTCGGGGAACGCCTCGAAATAGGCCGCGATGTCGGCCGGCTTGGCGTCCGGCTTGAAGCGCAAGATGGCCATGTGACGGAACATTGGAATTTGCTCCCCGATCAGCGCGTGCGCGCCAGATTGTAAATCCGCTCGGCGGCGCCGCCGAGCACGAGCGCCTGGTCCGCGGCGGAGAGGCCGGAAATCAGATCTTTGATGCCGCTCCACACCTGCTGGAAGCTGCCCGACAGCAGCACCACCGGCCAGTTGCTGCCCGCCATGGTACGGCTCGGGCCGAAGTGCTGCAGACAGTGGTCCGAGTATCGCCGGATCTCGCCGGTCGACCACGGCCAGCGCCAGACGATGTCGCCGCCGACCGAGAGCTTGACGCTGATGTTGGGGCACTTCGCTGCCTCGGCCATCTGCGACGCCCAGGGCTCCCAACCCTTCTCCGGCAGCGGCGGACGGCCCAGGTGGTTGAGCACGATGGCGAGGTCCGGCATGCGCCGCGCGGTGTCGAGCACGGTGTCCATCTGCTCCTGCGTGTTGGTGATCGCCTCGAACACCAGGCCCGCCTTGCGGAACTGGTCGAGCGATTCCTGCACCTTGGGCTGGAGCAGCCAGCGCGGGTCTTTCTCGTAGACGATGAGGTGCCGCATGCCGACGAACTTCTTGCGCGGCTTGAGCTCGTCGAGCCGTTGCGCGCACGCCGGCGGATCGACCAGCGGTACCCAGCCGACCACCGCGCGGATGAAGTCGTTCTGCTCGGCGACGTCGAGGTAGTGCGGCGTCTCCTCCCACTTGTCGAGCGACTGCACCAGGATGGTGCCGTCGATACCGGCCGCACGCAGTTCCACCTTGAGATCGTCGGGCGTGTAGTCGCGGTTGAGGCTGGTGCCCCAGGACGGCGGAAACTGGTGCGGAAACTTGTCCAGCCACCAGACGTGATGATGACAATCGATGACGGCCATTTATTTGCCTCGCCACTGCGGCTCTTTTTTCTCGACGAACGCAGCGACGCCGGTTCGAAAATCCTCGCTGCCGAAGGCTTGCCGCACCAGGTCGTCGCCGTTCAGGAACCCGGCATGCAGCAGCCGCCGCATTGCTTCCTTGGTGACGCGCATGGTGATCGGCGCATGATGCAGCAGCCGATCGCACAGTTCGGCCACTCGCTTGTCGACGTCCGCGGGCTGCACGATCTCGGCGATAAATCCGCCGGCCAGCGCCTCCTCGGCGGTGAGGTTTTCGGCGAGCAGCAGCATCTTCTTAGTGCGCGCCATGCCGATCGACGCGACCAGCCGCGCATAGTTGGCGACCGACAGGCAGTTGCCCAGCGTGCGCGCGATCGGAATGCCGAACCGTGAACCCGGCGTCGCGATGCGGATGTCGCAGCATGCCGCGATGGCGAGCCCACCGCCGATCGCGAAGCCCTCTACCACGCAGAGCGTCGGCATCGGCAGCGCTTCGAGGCCGGAGAGATAACGCTCCATCTTCTCCTCGTAGGCGACGCCGTCTTCGCCCGATGTGAAGCTCTTGAATTGCGCAATGTCGGTGCCGGCGATGAACGACTTGCCGCCGGCGCCGCGGAACACCACGACGCGCACGCTGGCGTCGCTCTTGAGCTTGGTGCAGATATCGTTGAGTTGCTCGTACATCTGCCAGGTCATGGCATTGCGCGCCGCCGGGCGATCAAACGTCACGAACACGACATCGCCCTTGCGCTCGGTGCGAACCTCGCCGTCGCTCATTGCATCGCTCCTGAATTTACTTGTGCCGCCGCCGGATTTCCTCGATCACGGCGCTGTTGTCGTAGTCGGCTTCGCCGGCGCGCACGCAGGCTTCGAGCAGCGACTTGTTGAGCTCCAGGGCCGGCAGCGTCTGGCCGAGCCGCGCCGCCTGCTCGTGCATCAGGGTGAAGTCCTTGAGCGACTGATGGACGAAGCCCTCGGGCTTGAACTCGCGCTCGACCATCTTGCGGCCCTTGATGTCCATCACTTGCGAATAGGCCGCCGAGGCGCGCGCCACGTCGAGGAAGGCCTTGGCGTCGAGGCCGAGGCGCGAGGCGAACACGATCCCCTCCGCCAGCGCCATGCGGTTCAGGCCGAGGATCAGATTGATCGCGAGCTTGGCGCGGCCGCCGTCACCGGCCTTGCCGATGTGGAAACGGCGCGGAAACAGCACGTCCAGGATATCGCTGACCTCGGCCGCAGTGGCGGGGTCGCCGCCGATCAATCCGGTGCCTTCGCCGCGGCTCACCTGCCCGCTGCTGCCCGACACGGGCGTTTCGAGAAAGCGAATGCCCTTTCCGGCAACACGATCGGCGAGCAACGCGATCCGGTCGGGATCGCAAGTCGAGGTGCAGAGCACGATCTTGCCCGCGCCGGCGGCGGGAACGAGCGTCTGTTCCACCACCTCCTCGACCTGGTCGGTGCTGAACACGGCGAGCAGCACGGTGCCGCAGTTCGCGACCTCGGCGAGCGAGTCCGCCGGAACACCGCCCATCGCCTTGAGCTTGGCGTTCTTGGCGGCGTCGATGTCATAGCCGAGCACGCGAAAGCCCGCCGGAACGAGCCTGGTCGCCAGCGCCTGGCCCATCAGGCCAAGCCCGATCAGCCCGACCTCCCGTTGCTCGCCTGCCATTGGTGCACCTTCTTCCGGACGTTGCCAGGTTTCTTCCGCCATGCCAGCGTTTCCTCAACTGTAGCATCCGCCGCCCGCCTCGGAGCAACCATGAAGCCCAGCCTGCAACCCGGCGTCGCGCTGACCCGCCGCATTCTGATCGACCGCGACCGCACCATCAGCTTCATGGGCGAGGACGCGCGGGTCTATGCCACGCCGTCGATGATCCTCGACATCGAGCGCACCTGCCGCGATCTGATCCTGGAGCACGCCGACACCGGCGAGGATTCGGTCGGCACCGAGGTCGCCGTGAAGCATCTGGCGGCGACGTTGCCGGGCATGACGGTGGAGATCAGCGTCAAGGTCACCGCGGTCGAGGGCCGCAAGGTGGCGTTCGAGGTCTCGGCGCGGGACGAGCTCGAGCCGATCAGCGGCGGCACGCATTCGCGCTTCGTGGTCGACGTCGGCAAGACCGTCGAACGCCTCAAGGCGAAGGCGGCCAAGAAGGCCGCGCTGCCGAAGACGTAACGGCCGTGGCCGCGCGCGCCGCAAAATTGCCTCAACGTCTAAAATTTTAGCGAAGCCTGCGCCAGATTGTTTGCAAGTGCTGGCTACTCTCGCCCCACGAACAATAACCATACCGGTTGAGGCGGGGGCATGACTGCGGCTGAGCTAACCAAACGTAAACTACAATCGATCGCGACCGCGTGCGGACTCGTGGCGTTGCTTGTCATGGCGTCGTTCGCCCATGGCGCGGGCAGCCCGTTCGCGAGCCTGTCCGGGGCATGGGCCGGATCCGGCACCGTCACGCTTGCCAGCGGCACCAAGGAAAACATCCGCTGCCGGGCGAACTACAACGTCGACGGCAGCGGAACAAGCATGAGGCTCGAGCTGCGCTGCTCCAGCGAGAGCTACAAGTTCGAGCTGCAGAGCAACGTCGCGCACAACAACGGCGAAGTGTCCGGCCATTGGAACGAGACAACCAATGGCGTCGGCGGCACCGTCGTCGGCAAGGCCTCCGCCGACCGCATCGATGTCCGTGTCGAAGGCGCGATCGCGGCCAAGCTGACGGTCAGCACGCGCGCTGACCATCAGTCAGTCTCGATCCATTCGCCGGGTAGCCGAGTGTCGCAAGTGGCGATCTCGCTCAACCGGAGCGGAAAGCAAACCGCGCTGAAATAGTTACGGCTTGCGGTTCTGCGCGTTCCAATACTTCTCCAGATTGGAAATCAGTGCCGGGCTGAAGTGGCAATACGCCTGCTCGCGGGCGTAGACCGCAAAGTAGTTGCGGAACATATCGAGCGGCTCCTGCGTGATGCGGAAAGCGCGGCGGTTCGACGCCGCGCTGACCACGCCTGAACTGGTCAATCCATTCACCACGCGCTCGATCGCGGCATCCATGGTGCCCGGCTCAACGATTTCGTCGCAGATCAGCCGGCCCTCCGGACTGTCGCACTCCAATCGCCGTTCGTACTGGATCGCCTGGCGCGCCAGGCGGTCGCCGACCGCGCGCGGCAACCGCATGTTGGCGGCGCCGGGAATGATGCCTTCCTTGCGCGCCGGCAAGGTCATGAACGCATTTTTCTCGGCGATGACGTAGTCAACCGCAAGCAGGATCTGGCAGTGGCCGCCGATCGCGAAGGACTCGACGGCGGCAATGAAAGGCTTCTCGACGGTCTGTCCGCCGAACTCGTCGGGCGGCGCGTCGTTCTCGCATCGCGAGGCCGCGGTAGAGCTTGTTGACGTAGCCCATGTCGCGGACCAGGTACCAGAGAAACGGAATGCGGCCGTGATAGAGGTGCGTCAGATTAATGCCTGAACCGAACACCCGCCGGTCCTTGTATTTCGGATGTTCGACAATGCTGCCGCGCAGCACCGCGATCTCGACCTGCGGATCGAGCAACGCAAGATCGACGCAGGTCTCCATGCCGGCGAGCGTGGTCTGGTCCTCGGCGTTGAGAAAACGCGGATTTTCGAACGTCAGGATCGCAGCTTTGCCGCGCCGGACGATGGACGCGCCAGGAAATTGCGCCCGTCCATCGGCGATGAATTTTGGCAGGAGGTCGCGCGCTTCCGCGCGCGGCAGCAGCATGGCGTGGCATAGGTGCCGGCCCGAACGCCTGCTGCGCAGTACCGCAGAAACAAACAGACCCTGATCGATTTCCAGCCCCGCCTTCTCGCTCTGGATGGCCTCCTTCTCGGCGGCGATGGCTCTTGGCGACGGCGTGAGGCCGGGAATGAGCTTGGCCGCCGCGTCTGCGAGTTCATCGACACGCAGGAAGCGCGTGCGCTTGTCGGTCAGCGCGCTGTAGACCGCGTCAACGTGCTCGCGGAGAAAGCGGACACGGGCCTCGCGCGCTGCGTCCTGAACTATTCGCGCCGCGACTGCGCTCGTGATCCTGGCGCTTGGCCGGCGGCGGCAAGCGGCCGAGCAGCCGCGACGACATTTGCCAGAAGCTGGAGAACCGCTTGCGGTCGGCTGAGAATTTCCCGGTCTTGTCAGGTTGCGCGCGCAACCAGCCGTTCACAGTTCGGACGGAGAACCCCGCCGCGACCAGCGCGTCCACGACGTTTCCTTGGGTTGTTCTGATTTCCATCGTGCCATTTCCCCTGCGCCGCACCGGGGTTCACGCCGCCTCACCCACTGCTACTATAGCCGCCGACCTTGCGTTACGAAGTGTTATGTCTGCCAACACCGCCGCCAAGCCCCCGGATTACATGTTCGACCGCAAGGCCGAATGCATGCCGCGTGCGGACATTGCGGGGTTGCAGCTATCCCGGCTCAAGCAAACGCTCGCCCTCGCCTACGCCAAAGTGCCCCACGTCAAAGCCAAGTTCGATGCAGCCAAGGTCAGGCCCGACGACTGCAAGACGCTCGCCGACATCGTCCGCTTCCCGTTCGCCACCAAAGCGGACCTGCGCGACACCTATCCGTTCGGGCTGTTCGCGGTGCCCCGCGAACAGATCATCCGCCTGCACGCCTCGTCCGGCACCACCGGCAAAGCCACGGTGGTCGGCTACACCAAGGCCGATCTCGAACTCTGGACCGACCTGATGGCGCGCTGCATGGCCTGCGCCGGCGCCCGTCCTGGCGACATCGTGCACAACGGCTATGGCTACGGTCTGTTCACCGGCGGGCTGGGCGCACATTACGGCGCAGAGCGGCTCGGCTGCACCGTCGTGCCGGTCTCGGGCGGCATGACCGAGCGCCAAGTGACGCTGCTGCAGGATTTCGGCGCACACATCCTCTGCGCTACGCCGTCCTACGCGCTCAACATCGCGGAGGTCGCGGAAGGCATGGGCGTCGACATCCGCAAGCTGCCGCTGCGCATCGGCATCTTCGGCGCCGAGCCGTGGAGCGAGGCGATGCGCCGCGATCTGGAGGCGCGGCTCGGGCTCCAGGCCGTCGACCTCTACGGGCTGTCGGAAATCATCGGGCCGGGCGTTGCCTGCGAATGTCACGTGGCGCGCAACGGCTTGCATGGCTGGGAAGACCATTTCCTGTTCGAAGTGATCGACGCCAAGACGCTCGAGCCGGTTGATGAGGGCGAAGTGGGCGAGCTGGTGATCACCACGCTGACCAAGGAAGCGCTGCCGATGGTGCGCTACCGTTCGCGCGATATCACGCGGCTCACCCGTGAGCCTTGTGCCTGCGGCCGCACCCATGTCCGCATCATGCGCGTGACCGGGCGCGACGACGACATGCTGATCATCCGCGGCGTCAACGTGTTTCCCTCGCAGGTCGAAGCGGTGCTGGTCGGGCTGCCCGGCATCGCGCCGCACTACCAGCTCGTGGTCTCCAAAGAAGGCGCACTCGACGCCATGACGGTCGAAGTTGAGATTGCGCCTGGCGCGCCGGCTGACGAGGCTGCACGGGAAAAAAGCGCGTCCGACGTCGCCTATCAGATCAAATCGCGGATTGGCGTCACCTGCTCCGTCACGGTGAAATCGCCGGGCGAGGTGCCGCGCTCGCAAGGCAAGGCGGTCCGCGTCAAGGATCTGCGCAAGAAGAACTGAACGAAAGAAACGCTGGAATGAACAACGCCGATCTGATCGTCGCAACGCTCAAGGCCGCCGGCATCCAACGCGGCTTCGGCATCCCGAGCGGCAACGTGCTCCCGCTGATGGAAGCGATGCGAAAAGGCGGCATCGATTTCGTGCTCACCGCGCATGAAGGCTCCGCCGGCTTCGCCGCCGACGTCACCGGCCGCCTCTCCGACGCGCCGGGCCTCTGCATCGCGACGCTCGGCCCCGGCGCGACCAATCTTGCGACCGGCGTCGGCAACGCCTGGCTCGACCGCTCGCCGATGATCGCCATCACCTGCAATCTCAACACCGACCAGCTCGGCCGCCGCATCCAGATGTGGATCGATCACCACGCGCTGTTCAAGCCGATCACCAAGGCGACTTGGCCGCTGGTGAATGGGTCGATCACCGCGACCGTCAACGAGGCAATCCGCCTCGCCATGACCGAGCCGCGCGGGCCGGTGCACCTCGATCTGCCGGAGGACGTGGCACTGGCGCCCGCCCGTGAGCCGGCGGCAGCCATGACAAAACCGGCCGCGTTAGCCGTTGCGCCCGACGAGGAAATCGCCAAGGCGGCCGAGCTGATTGCACAGGCGAAGCGGCCAATCGCCGTGATCGGCTCATCGGCAATGCGGATGGCAAAGCCCGCGCTGCTTCGCCAGGTGGTCGAGCGCCACAACCTGCCGTTCGCCACCACCACGATGGCCAAGGGCATGATCGACGAGGACCACCCGTTGTCGGTTGGCTGCATCGAGCGCTCCTGCCGCCAGGTCCAGCGCAAGTTCCTACGCAGCGCCGACCTGATCGTCGGCCTCGGCTACGACACCGTCGAGGTGGAGTACGAAGCTTGGATCGCCGACGTGCCGCTCCTGCAGATCGACATCGAACCGGTCGACATCGCGGCCTCGGTGAAGCTCGTGCATCAGGTGACCGGCGACCTCGATGCGTCGCTGGTGCGGCTTGCCGCGCTGCCGGCGAGCACCAACACTTGGACGAGCGGGGCAATAGCGGACCATCGTCAGGCGTTCCACGCAGCGCTCCGGCCCAAGAGCACGACGTTCACCGCACACGCCGCGATCGATGCGGTGCGGCGTGCGCTGCCGAAGAACGGCCTGCTCTCGTTCGACGTCGGCGCCCACACCCACCAGATTGCCGGACAGTGGACCGCGCACGAGCCGAAAACCTTCCACATCACCAACGGCTGGTCGTCGATGGGCTTCGGTATTCCGGGCGCTATCGCGGCGAAGCTGGCGCGTCCGGATCGGCCGGTGGTCTGCCTGATTGGCGACGGCTGCTTTCAGATGACCTGCGGCGAGGTCACGGTGGCGAAACGCATGGGGCTGGCGCTTCCCATCGTGGTGCTCGACGACAAGTGGCTGGCCTTGATCAAGGTCAAGCAGATCCGCCGCCAGTTCCCGCTCTACGGCACCGAGCTGCAGGCGGAGGAATACACCGAGCCGCCGGAGCACTACTTCGGAGTGCCGGCGGTCGGCGTGCGCGACCCCGGCGCACTGGAAACAGCGGTCAAACAAGCGTTGGCGGCAGACGGCCCCACCGTAATCGAGGCGGTGGTCGACTCCGACCACTATGTCGACACCGTCTACGATTGACGGCGCAGCCCAGCTTGCGCCCTTCACCTGTTCGCACCATCATCGGCGTTACGATCATCGGAAAGGACTGGACATGGCAAAGCTTCGGCACATCGCGATCATCGTGGAGGATCCGGAAGCCTCGGCGAAATTCTTCGAGGAGGCATTCGACATGAAGCGCGCCGGCAAGGCCAGGCGCGGCATCTACATGTCGGACGGCATTTTCAACGTCGCCCTGCTCAAGAAGGAAACGCCCGATGAGGAGCTCGGCCTCTACCACTTCGGCATGTGGGTCGACGACCTCGATGAAGCCGAAAAGAAGGTGGTGAAGGCAGGAGGCAAGTATCTCGCCGGCCGGCCGACGTCGCCGAACTCCTACTACGAGGCGAAGTACAAGGCCCCGACCGGCCTCGTGTTCGACCTCACCCACACCGGCTGGGCCGGCGCAGTCAAGGACGTGGTGCCGAAGGAGCCCGTCAAGGCGTGACATCATAGCGGCCGCGCGAGATGGCGACGCCGCAGCCCGTGATCGTGGTCGGCGCCGGGCCGGTTGGCCTGTGCCTGGCGCTCGCACTCGCGCAGGACGGAATTGCCGTCACGCTGATGGAGCAATTGTCCGACGACAAGTTCCTCGACCAGGTGCCTCGCGCGGGCAGCAATCATCCGGCCACGCTGGAATTGTTCGATCGCATCGGACTTTATGAAAAGCTCGTGCCGCGCGGCATCATCGCGCCGAAGTTCCACTACTGGGACCGGCAGCATGCCAGCCTGATCGCCGAGTTCGATCACATCCATCTCAGGAACGACACGCGCTTCCCGTTCGTCCTGCAATGCGAACGCATCAAGATCATCGAGGAGGCGCTGGCCATGGCCAAGGCGCACCCGTTAATCGAGGTGCGCATGTCGACGACGCTGACCAGTTCTGAGCAGAACGCCGATAGTGTCTTCGCCCATGTCGCCAATGCGGCGGGCGACCCCGAAACAATCGAGGGCCCCTACATCGTCAGCGCCGAAGGCGCGCGCAGCGTGGTGCGCAAAGATCTCGGCATCGAGTTCGAGGGCTTCACCTATCCGGAGCGGACGCTGAACATCGAGGTCGCCTACGACTTCAAGAAGCACGGCTATACGGAGCGCAATTACATCTCGGATCCGGTCGAATACTCCAACCTGTTTCACTGGAAGGGCCCGCCGGACCGCTGGCGAATTCACTTCCCGACCGATCCGAACGAAGACGAAGCCGCCCTTACCCGGCCTGAGGCGATGCAGGCGCGCCTCAAGCGTTTCCTGCCGCTCGACCATGACTATGATATCTGTGGCTGCAATCTCTATGCGGTGCACCAGCGCGTGGCGAAGCAGTTCCGCCGCGGCCGCGCCATCCTGGCGGGCGACAGCGCGCACGTGAACAGCCCGATCGGCGGCATGGGTCTCAACAGCGGCGTCCACGACGCCTTCAATCTCGCCGACAAGCTGGCCCGGATTTTGCGACGCGAGGCCGAGGAAACCGAGCTCGACCGCTACGAGCGGCAGCGCAGGCACATCGCTGTGAAGCACACCCAGGCCCAGACCATTCGCAACAAGCGGCTGCTCGAAGAACGCGATCCCGCGGTGCGCCGGCGCAATCACGACGAGCTGCGGCGATCAGCCGAAGATCCAGAATTGGCGCGCAAGTTCCTGCTTCGCGCGTCATTGATCGAAAGCCTGCGCGAGGCCGAACAGGTCGCGTGAAAGCCGGAGGGCGGCATGGTACGGCTGGCTTTGGCATTGGCATCGATCGCAGCGGCGGTCGTGTTCGCCCCACGCAATGCGCAGGCGCAATGGCCGGACCGGCCGATCCGCCTGATCGTGCCGTTCAGCGCCGGCTCGAGCTCCGACATCATCGCGCGCATCATCGCCGCAAAATTGAGCGAGCGGCTCGGCCAGCAGGTGGTGGTGGACAATCGCGTCGGCGGCTCCACCATCATCGGCACCGATGCGGTGGCCAAGGCCGCGCCCGACGGCTACACGCTGGGCCTCGCCAACACCACGACGCACGCCGCGAGCGCCGCGCTGACACTAAACTTGCCGTTCGATCCGGTGAGGGATTTCGCTCCAGTGGCGATGATCGGCTCTTCGCCGTTTGCTTTGGTTGGAGCTCCGCAGGTTTCGGCGGCGACGCTCAAGGAATTCGTGGCACTTGCCAAGGCGCAGCCGGGCAAGCTCAGCTACGCGTCGGCCGGCACCGGCACGCTGGCCCATCTCGCTGGCGAGCTGTTCAAGTCGAAAGCGGGCGTCGACGTTACCCATGTGCCCTACCGCGGCAGCGCGCAATCGATGCTCGACCTGATGCAGGGCCGCATCGAGCTTTCGGTCAGCACGATCCCACCGACACTTCAGCACATCCGCGAGGGCAAGCTGCGCGCCTACGCCATCATGAGCGAGAAGCGCAACGCCATGCTCGGCGAGGTGCCGACCGTGGCCGAGGCCGGTGTGCCGGGCTGCGAGGCCGGGCTATGGACGGCGCTGGTGGTGCCAGCCGGCGTGCCGCCTGACATTGCCAAGCGATTGACCGAAACGATGCTGGCCATCGTCGGTGCCGAGGACGTGCAAAAGGCGCTCAGGGCGCAGGGCGTCGATCCCGAGCCGGGAGCCCCGCAAGTCGTTGCCACTCAGATACAGAACGACCTGGCGAAGTGGCGCGAGGTCGTCGCCACCGCCAAGATCAGTGGCGCCAAATAGCTACTCGTTGCCGCGCCGCCAGTTCGGGCCAGGCGGCAGGCCCCAGATGTCGCGCTGCTGCTTGGGGTCCCAGACCTTCGGCTTCTGCGGCCGATCCTTGTGCCAGGGGCGCGGCTCGAAATAACCGCCCTCCTCGTCGTACATGCGGTCGAGATCGGTAAAGAACTCGACCATCTGGTCGTCCGGGTTGCGGTGATAGACCGCGATGTTGTGTCCGGGTCCATGACGAACCGGCCCCCAGACAATCTCGATGTTCTTGCGGCCGAGCAGATCGCAGGCGTTGGCGAGATGACTGGTGTCCTTCACCTCGAAGGCCATGTGGTGCATCCGGGAGTAAGGCCCGCGAATGAAATTCACGGTGTGGTGGTCGGCGCCGCAGCGCAGGAACACGAAATAGTCGCCGATCCAGTCGGACAGGCGGAAGCCCAGCACCTTGGCGTAGAACTCGAAGATCGCCTGGGGATCCTCCGTCACATAGGCGAGGTGCCCGAGCTTGTTCGGCATCAGGCTGCCGGCGGCTGGCGCCTCCCCGGCCAGGAATTTCCACTCGGAGAACAGCTCGATGGTGGTGCCTTTGGCATCGGTGAAGGCGAGCGTCTTCGGCGTGCCGGGAATGGCGTCGCTGCGTTCTTCGCTCTTGAGGCCGTCGGCCGCAAGCCGCTTCGCCATGTCGGCCATGCCCAATTCGGGCGACACTTCGAAAGCGATCCGCATGCAGCTCGGCTCGCTTGCCTTTTCCAGCACAACCGAGAGCTGCCCCGTCGGCGTCGCCAGGAACGCGCGGTTTGCCTCGCGGGCGACCAGCCCGAGACCGATGACCTGCCGGTAGTAGTCGATCTGCCGATCGAGGTCCGGCGTAGCGAAGGTGGCGTGGCCGATGCGCTTGGCCTGAATCATGGTCTGCCTCGTCGAGGTAAAGCGTCGACCTGTTTGTCCCACCGCGACCGGGCGAACTCAAGTCCGCCGTCCTCCGGCGACGTCATGGCATCCATGAGAAGCGGGCGAATTGCCTCACCCACCGCGCTATGATTACGTCCGCGAATTGAAGCTGGGGAGACGAGGCCGGCATGCAGCCGCGAACGATCGCCGTCATCGGCGGCACCGGCAAAGAAGGCTCCGGCCTGGCGCTGCGCTGGGCGCACGCTGGCCACAGGGTGCTGATCGGCTCGCGCTCGGCTGAGCGGGCACGCGAAACCGCAGCCGAAATCAATGCGCGGCTCAGCGTCGAACGCGCGCAAGGCATGGACAATGTCGCTGCGGCGCAAGTGCGGCGAGATCGTCGCGCTCACGGTGCCCTATGCCGCGCAGCTCGAAACACTCGGCGGCATCCAGCCGGCACTGGCGGGCAAGATCCTGATCGACGTCACGGTGCCGCTGAAGCCGCCGCAAGTCGGCCGCGTGCAGCTTCCGGACGGCGGCTCCGCCGTACTGAACGCGCAGAAGCTGCTCGGCGACGGCGTGCGCGTCGTCTCCGCCTTCCAGAACGTTTCGGCCGAGCATCTCGGCGTGATCGGCCACCCCATCGATTGTGACGTGCTGGTCTGCGGCGACGATCGGGATGCGCGCAGCGAAGTCATCGCGCTGGCGAAGGACGCCGGAATGCGGGCGTTCCACGGCGGGCCGCTCGTCAACTCGGTGGCGGCCGAGGCGCTGACTTCGCTGCTCATCACCATCAACCGGCATTACAAGATCAAGCACTCCGGCATCCGCATCACCGGGCTGCCGGCGGACGCCGGCGATGGCTAGCACCGGCCCGAAGCCTACGGCCGAACTGCGTGCCATCGCGCTGTCCGGGATGCCCAAGGTGCGCGCCGGCGACGATCTTGCAGCTCTGATCCTGAACGCGCTGCATAACTCAGGCTTGGCGCTCGAGCAGCGCGACATTCTCGTGGTCGCGCAGAAGATCGTTTCCAAGGCGGAGGGCCGTCTGGTTGAGCTCGCCGACGTCACGCCGTCGGCGCGCGCATTGGAACTTGCCGCCGAGGTCGACAAGGATGCGCGGCTGGTCGAGCTGATCTTGAATGAATCGACCGAGGTGGTGCGACACCGCAAGGGTGTGCTGGTGGTCGCGCATCGCAACGGCTACGTGCTGGCCAATGCCGGGATCGACGCCTCGAACGTCGGCGAAGGCGACGGCGACAGCCACGTCCTGCTGCTGCCGGAGGACTGCAACCGCTCCTGCCGCAACATCCGCCAACGCATCGCGGACCAGACCGGCATCGCGGTTGCCGTGGTCATCAACGACAGCCTGGGCCGCGCCTGGCGCAACGGCACGGTCGGCACGGCGCTTGGAGCCGCGGGGCTTCCCGCGCTGCTCGATCTCGCCGGCAAACCCGACTTGTTCGGTCGCAAGCTGCGCACCACCGAGGTCGGCATCGCCGACGAGATCGCGGCCGCAGCATCGCTGCTGATGGGCCAGGCCGGCGAAGGCACGCCGGTCGTGCTGCTGCGCGGGATCAGGCTTCCCGAGCGTGACGGCTCGGCGGCCGAGCTGATCCGGCCGCGCGACATCGATTTGTTCCGATGAGCGGCCGCCACATCCTTGCGTTGGCCGGCGGTGTCGGCGGCGGCAAGTTCGCCCGCGGCCTGACTGCAGTCTTGCCGCCCGATGAATTGACCATCGTCGTCAACACCGCCGACGATTTCGTGCATCTTGGACTGCACGTCAGCCCCGACATCGACTCGGTGCTTTATGCCATCGCCGACCTGAACGATCCGGTGCGCGGCTGGGGTCTCGCCGGCGAGACCTGGAATTTCATGGAGGCTCTGCGCCGGCTTGGCGCCGAGAGCTGGTTCCAGCTCGGTGACCGCGATCTCGCGACCCATGTGGTGCGCACCGAGCTGCTGGCCGCCGGCCACACCATGTCCGAGGTGACGGCGCTGCTCGCGCAACGTCTGGACATCGCGCATGCCGTGGTGCCGATGAGCGACCAGCCGGTTCGCAGCATTGTGGAGACGGACGAGGGTCGCCTCGCCTTTCAGGACTACTTCGTCAAACGGCAATGCAAGCCTGCGTTCCGCGGCGTCCTGTTCGAAGGGGCTGGCGAGCCGAGCTCCACGTTCCGCGCCGCGCTGGCCGATGCCGGGGCGGTTGTGATCGCGCCATCCAATCCGTTCGTCAGCATCGACCCGATCCTGGCGCTCGACGGCGTGCGCGACGCGCTGACCCAATCGCGGGCGCCGGTGGTCGCGATATCACCGATCGTCGGCGGCACAGCGGTCAAGGGCCCGTTGGCCAAGATGATGCGCGAACTGGGTCATGAGCCGTCGGCGCTTGCGGTTGCGCAACACTACGGCGCGCTGGTGCAGGGCTGGATCATCGATGCTGCCGACCGCGACAACGCACCGGCGCTGCAGGCACTCGGCTGCCGCGTGCTGGTGACCGACACGATCATGCGCGACAACACGGACAAGGCGCGGCTCGCGCGCGAGGCGGTCGATTTCGCCCTTGAATTGCCGGCCCGGCCGGTAAGATAACGGCATGAGCGCGGACCTGTGGGCCATCATTCCGGTCAAGCCGTTCCAAAGCGGCAAATCGCGACTCGCGCCGCTGCTCGAAAGGGCGGCGCGCACAGCTCTCAATCGGCAATTGTTTGATCACGTGTTCGGTGTGACGGTCGCCGCGCTTGGCGCTAACCGGGTGGCAGTCGTCACGGCAGATGTGGCATTGGCAGCTCAAGTTGACGAACGCGGGGCATGCGCCGTCGTCGAATGCACGAAGGATGACCTCAATGCCGCGCTCGGCACAGCATGCCGCTCCGTGATGGAGCGCGGGGCGCAGGCGATCATGGTCATCCCCAGCGATCTGCCGTTTCTCGCCGCCGCGGATATGGATGCATTGCGTTCCGCGGCTCGGTGCGAGACCATGCTGCGTAATCGCGCCCGATGCTTCGGGACAGGCAACCAATGCGCTGGTGCTTGCGCCGCCCGATCCGGACTTTTTCCGCTTCGGGCCGTCAAGTTTCGCGGCACATCACGATGCGGCTGCAGCGCGCGGCGTGCAATTCGAAATCGTCCGGCGTCCGGGCCTCGCCTTCGATCTGGATACGCCCGAGGACTATCGCACCTATCGCAGCAGCGTAGCTGCGGTCGCCAGCGCGCAGCCCTGACGATCGCGTCAATCGACCGAAATGTTGCGCGCCTTGACCACCGGCTCCCAGGTTTGCAGGCTCTGCTTGATCAGCTCCCGCATTTGTTCCGGTGTGCTGCCCAGCGGGTCGGCCTCCAGCCGCTGAATGCGCGTCACCAGGTCGGACTGCTTGAAGCCCTGGCCGATCGCGTCAGAAATTCTCTTGGTGATGTCCTTCGGCGTTCCGGGCGGCGCTGCGACCGCCATCCAGGTGGTCGACGTCACGCCGGGCAGCGTTTCGGAAACCGTCTCCACGTTCGGATAGTCCTTGAGGCGCTTTTCGCTGGCCGTCGCGATGAATTTGATCTTGCCGGCGTCGATGTTCTGCTTGTTGGCGAGCAGATAGTCCGGAACCATGTCGATGGTGCCGGCCAGCAGATCGTTGATGGCCGGCGCGCTGCCGCGATAGGGAATTTCCGTCATCTGGACACTGGCCTTCATCATCATCAGCTCGCCGAGCAGGTGCCCGGTGTTGCCCTTGCCCTGGTGCCCATAGTTGACCTTGCCGGGATTGGCGCGGGCGTAGGCCAGGAACTCCTTCAGGTTGTTGGCCGGCAGCGCCGCCTTGGTGATGATGATCAGCGGATAGGTTGCAAGCACGCTGATCGGCTCCATGGTCCGCGCGTCGGCCTGCTGCTTGGTGAAGACGAGATGCGTAATGCTGAACATCAATTGCGTGCCGCACAGCAGCGTGTAGCCATCGGGCGTGGCGCGCATCACCTGATCCATGCCCACGCGGCCGCCGGCGCCGCCGGGGCGGTTCTCCACCACCACCTGCTGACCGAGGCCGGCGGTCGCCTTCTCGGCGGCGAAACGGCACAACAGATCCGCCGTGCCACCGGCCGGCAACGGCACCACCATGGTGATGGGCCGGGTCGGAAAGCTCCCCTGCGCCAGCGCAGGAACGCCCGGCACGCCGAGCAACACGCAGCTCACCGCGGCAAGTTTCACAAGCTTTGGCCTCAGTGCGACAGCGCGCATTGCCCACCTCTTTCAATCAATCGAGCCGCGAGCATAGCAGCAGGGCGCGCAGCGTCGAAATCGCAAAACGCGACCAAGCTATGGCGACATCAGGTAGCAGTGCGGCCAAGCCACGCAGAAAGCGTGGCGCTAATTGAGGACCACCACGCGCGTTTCCAGCGGAGCGCGGTCGTAGAGATAAATCACGTCGTCATTGGTGAGGCGGAAGCACCCGATCGAACCGGATTGACCGATGCTCGACGGCATATTGGTGCCATGAATGCGCGAGTCCTTGCTCAGATACATGGCCCGGGCACCGAATGGATTCCTGTTGCGCTCCTCGTCGCTGGCCGTCTTCAGGCCTGGCCATTCTTCCTTGCGCACGATCTGATAGAGCCCGGCCGAGGCGGCACATTCCGAACCAACGCCGATGCCATAGCGCAACGCGCTGACGCTGGGCCGCACCACATAGAGGAATCGCTGCTGCTTATCGACCACGATCGTTCCGACCGGATGGTTGGTGCGATAGTAGACCGGCTGACGCAGATAGACGTAGGGGGCGCTGCCGGCCGCCTCAGGATCCGCGCGCTTGGTCGCAATGCCGCGCTGGCTAGGCGGCGTGGATTTGGTTGGCCAGAACGTATAGGCCGCCATCCCGGCACCGATGACGAGAAGTCCGGCGATCCCGGCAGCAATCAGACGAAACGGCTTGCGATCATCGTCGAGCGGCGGCTGGTCCTGACCAACCTCCTCGGTGGGCGCAGCCGGCTCCCGGGCCAGATCCGGGATCAGGTCAGGCGGCGGGACAGCGGGTGGCGGCGTTGGACGCACCGGCACGGCCAGCTCCGGCATCGGCGGGGGCTGCCCCGTGCGCTGCAACGCCTCGGTTTCGACGCGCCGGATCGCGGCCTCGAGGGCCACGCTTTGCGTCTTCAGATCGGTATCCGACAGGGTCGGATCGCTGGAGCGCAACCCATCGACCAGGGCGCGGCGCGCGCGATCGTACAGGACGCGGCGCGCGTCCTTGGTGTTGGGGTCGAGCGCCGCGACTGCGCGATCCAGAACCGGGAAGTAGTCGACCATCGCCTCCGCGAACCCCCGACAGGCTGAAATCTTATCTGAGCGCGATTTGCATTCCGCTCAGATCGAGCGTCAGCTCAAGACCGACCTGCGGGCCGGCGAGCTCGAGAACGACGCCCCTTTCGTTGGTAAAGTGCGCGACCTTGCCGCCTCCCACCACGGTCAGACCGGCTTCGCCCGCCGTGTAACGCCCGGCGACGTCCGACGCCCGACGGATATTCATAACCCGCCCTGTCAATTGCGCCTTGGAAAAGCCGACGGTGGCGCCGAAGCCAACGCCGCTGACCTGCAGCGGGTAGCGCTTGCGCTTGAACGTCAGCAGGCCTCTGCCGTCCTGCACGCCCAGCAGCACCGCCGCCTTGTTGATTTCGATTTGGACGATCCCTTCGCGTGCATGCGCTGGCGAGACCATGCCAAGCGCCAGCACGCCAAACAAAGCAACGATCGCAGTCAAGATACGCACCTTACGACCTCCCGGCTTCACAAAACTCGTGTCGATCAGCGGATCGGCGGCGCGTACTGAATGCCACCGACGTTCCAAAGTTGATTGATGCCACGCGGAATGGCCAATCGTGAGCCAATCCCGACGTTGCGTTCGAACACTTCGCCATAGTTACCAACGTGCTTGACGATGCGGGCCGCCCAGTCCTTGGTCAGGCCGATCTGCTCGCCGTAGCTGCCCTCGTTGCCGACCAGCCGCCTAACGTCCGGCTTGTCCGACTTCATGGCTTCGTCGACATTTTGCGAGGTCACGCCGAGCTCCTCGGCGTTGATCATGGCGTAGTTCACCCATTTCACGATGTTGAACCACTGCATGTCGCCCTGGCGCACGGCCGGTCCAAGCGGCTCCTTCGAGATGACGTCCGGCAAGATGACGTGGTCGTCCGGCTTGCTGAGCCGCAGCCGGATGGCATGGAGTGACGAAACATCGGCGGTGAATACGTTGCAGCGGCCGGAATCGTACCCCTTCACCGCCTCTTCGACGGTTTGGGCGTTGACCGGCTCGAACTTCATCTTGTTGGAGCGGAAGTGATCAGCGAGGTTGAGTTCGGTGGTGGTGCCGACCTGCACGCAAACTTTCGTGCCATCCAGATCGAGCGCGGAGTCCTTTTTCAACGAGCGCGGAACCAGGAAGCCCTGGCCGTCATAGTAGGTGATCCCCGCAAAGATCAGGCCAAGCTCGGACTCCCTCGACATCGTCCAGGTCGAGTTGCGCGACAACACGTCGATGTTGCCGGACTGGAGCACCTTAAACCGCGCGCTGGCATCCAATGGGCTGTACTGCACCTTGCTCGGATCGTTGAAGATCGCCGCGGCAAGAGCGCGGCACATGTCGACATCGAACCCCGTCCAGGCACCCTTGTCATCGCGCGACGAGAAGCCATACAGGCCCTCGCTGACGCCACAATTGACAGCACCACGGTCCTTGATCGTCTTGAGCGTCTGCGCACTGGCGGCTGAAACGTCCAGCGCCGCGCTTGCCGCCAGGCTAAACAAGCCGGCAAGCGCCGTTCTGAACAGCCGGTGTCCATATCGATTCATGGGATTGTCTCGTTTCTGCAATGGTGTGTGCCGATATTCTAGTTCGCGCCGGCCTACAGGGCGGCGCGATGCCGGATCACGACCTTGGTCCCGACCGGGACGCGCTCGTAGAGATCGATGACGTCGTTGTTCACCAGCCGGAAGCAACCAGAAGACACTGCGCTGCCGATGGTGTGCGGCTGGTTGGTGCCGTGGATGCGATAGACGGTGCCGCCGAGATAGAGTGCGCGGGCGCCCATCGGGTTGCCGGGTCCGCCAGCCATGAAGCGCGGCAGGTAGGGCTGGCGCTCGAGCATTTCCGGCGGCGGGGTCCAGTCCGGCCATTCGGACTTGCGCGAAATGCGCAGCAGGCCCTGCCACTGGAAACCTTCGCGGCCGACGCCGATGCCATAGCGCATGGCGCGGTTGTTGCCCTGCACCAGGTACATGTAGCGCTCTGAAGTGTGCACGATGATGGTGCCGGGCGGTTCCGTGGTGCGGAAGAACACGGCGGTGCGCTCGAAGCCAGCCGGAACGTCCTCACTGTTGGGGACGTGGCCAGGCTGATCCTGGATATTCTCGTATTTGTTCGTCTGTAGGTTGTAGCTCTGCGCCTGTACAGCCGGAGGTCCAACCAACACAGACGCGGCGAACAAGACGGCCAAACGCGGCAAAATGCTCATTTCGGCTCCTCGCAATCGATTTTCTGACGCCGTCCATGGTCACGCCAAAATGCGGCAGACCGACGGCACCAAGTGTTGCCAAAAGAATAGCTTAGCCCACGCCCTATTCCTAGTTCCTAGGCGTCCGGGCTTAAGGCCCGACTGACGCGGGTTCGGAGTAACCGATGGCGGCTCCAGCGCCTCGCGCTGCGATCGAATGCCGATGGCGTTCGGCGGGCGCCTCGCCATAGATCGTGGTGCGCCGGCGGGGGGTGCGTCCGATCGAGCGGATCAAGGCTTCCATCGCCTGCGGGGGCATTTCCTGACCGTGACCGGCACCGGCGGAGCGCGTGATGGTCTCATCCATCAGGGTCCCGCCGAGGTCGTTGCCGCCCGAGCGCAAGCATACGCTTGCCCCATCAGGGCCCATTTTGACCCACGAGGTCTGGATGTTGGGGATCGCTGGATGCAGGGCGAGCCGCGCGACCGCATGCATCAGCACCGCCTCGCGGAACGTCGGGCCGCGCCGCGAGCGGCCCTTGAGATAGATCGGGGCCTCCATGTGCACGAACGGCAGCGGCACGAACTCGGTGAAGCCGCCGATTTCCTCCTGCAGCGCGCGGATGCAAAGCAGATGCCGCGCCCAGTGCTCGTAGCGATCGACATGACCGAACATGATCGTCGCTGTGCTCTTGAGGCCGGCGCGATGCGCGGCGCGCATGACCTCGAGCCAGCGGTCCGTGCTGAGCTTGTCGGGGCAGATCACCGCGCGGACTTCGTCGTCGAGGATTTCGGCCGCCGTGCCCGGCAACGATCCGAGCCCGACGTCCCGCAGCGCCGCGAAGAACTCGCCCAGCGGAAGGCCGAGCGTCTGCGCGCCGTGATGAATTTCCAGCGGCGAGAAGGCGTGAATGTGCATCGCGGGCGCCGCGCGGCGCACCGTGGCGCAGATATCGAGATACGTCTGCCCGGTGTAGGACGGATGAATGCCGCCCTGCATGCAGACTTCGGTCGCGCCGCGCGCCCAAGCGTCCCGCACCCGCGCAGCGATCTCCTCCTGCGGCAGGTCGTAAGGCCGCCCGCGCAGGCTTTCGCTCGTCTTGCCTTTCGAGAAGGCGCAGAACGCACAGTGAAACGCACAGATGTTAGTGTAGTTGATGTTGCGCGCCACGACATAGGATACGTCATCGCCGCACAACTCGGCGCGCAGCTCATCGGCCGCCAGTGTTACTGCGGACAGCGCGTCGCCGCGCGCGCGGAACAAATTCACGATATCCCGCTCATTGAGCACTCGGCCGGAGGCAGCACGGTTTAGAATCTTTGACAGACCGCCCGCCATGACAGCTGGTTTCGAAATCGCCGACGCTACCTGGTCCGGCAGCGGACCAACCAATCCCGGCGCCCAATCGTCGGTGCGAGGCCAGCCGTCAGCGTCGACGCAACGAAGCACCGCGGTGCGCAGCGGCGTATCCACCCAGCATTCCACCGCCCGGGCATAGATTGGATAGATGGCGAGCCGCTCAACAAGCTGTTTGCCGGACGCGCGACACGCCGCCTCCAGCACCGACAGATGCGGCCACGGCGCTTCCGGATTGACGTGATCAGGCGTCACTGGCGACACACCGCCCAAGTCGTTGATGCCGGCCTCGATCAGCCGTGCCGGATCGCCGTCGGTGAGATTGGGCGGCGCTTGAATATTCATCTGCGGATCGAATAGCAGGCGGGCCACCGCAATCGTCCACGCATGCTCGCGCGCGCTCGCCGCCGGTGCCTGCGCCATGCGCGTACCAGGTTTGGGACGGAAGTTCTGAATGATGACTTCCTGGATATGGCCATAGCGGTCGTGCAGGTCCCGGATCGCCAGCAACGAGTGCACGCGCTCCGCTCGGGTCTCGCCGATGCCGATCAGGATGCCGGTGGTCAGCGGCACGCTCTGTTCCCCGGCTAGCCGGATGGTTTCGAGCCGCACTGCGGGGTGTTTGTCGGGCGATCCGAAGTGCGGGCCACCGCGCTCGCACAAGCGTTGGGCAACGCTCTCCAGCATGATCCCCTGGGACACCGAGACCTGCCGCAGCGCTGCGATCTCGGATGCGCCAAGCACGCCCGGATTGACGTGCGGCAGCAGCCCGGTCCGGTCGAACACCGTGCGGGCCGCTTCAGCCAGATAGGAAATCGTCGTGGTGTGGCCGAGCCGCGCCAACTCTTCGCGTGCGGCGGCGTAGCGGCGCTCCGGCTTGTCGCCCAGCGTGAACAGCGCCTCCTTGCAGCCCGCCGCTGCCCCTGCTGACGCGATCGCCAACACCTCGTCGAGCGAAAGATAGGCGCGGTGGCCGCGGCGGGGCGGCTGCGCAAACGTGCAGTAGTGGCAGACGTCGCGGCACAGCCTGGTCAGCGGAATGAAAACCTTACGCGAATACGAGATCAACAAATCGTGCGCGGCGTCGCGGCGCGCGGCGGCCGCGTTCATCAGCGCCGTCAAATCGTCATATTGGCAAAGCGCCAGCGCGGCTTGTGGCGTAAGCCGTTCGGAAGGATTCAAAGCCATCCCATCAGCCTAGGGGATATTTGTGCGGCGCAAAATGGGCCGCAACAGCACGCAAAGCGCACGCGACCCATGCGTAATCCTCCGCCCAACAGGCGCGGTTGATGACGAAATGGGCACCGCCGACGATCTGGAATTTCAGGCCCAGCCAATTGTTGAATGGAAATAATCTAATTACAGTCTGCGCAACCGAGACAACGCGGCCCATGAGGCGTCATGTGGCTGCGGCCAACCCAGGGAGGGTGAGAATGGCACGCTTCACAATCAATGGCCGAGCCGTCAACGTCGATGTCGAGCCTGACACACCGCTGCTTTGGGTGATCAGGGAGAACGTCGGCCTGACCGGCACCAAATATGGCTGCGGCATCGCACAATGCGGCAGTTGCACGATTCACCTTGATGGTGTGGCCACCCGCTCCTGCTCGCTTCCGGTGAGCGCAGCGGAAGGCAAGCAGATCACCACCATCGAAGGCCTCGCCCAGGGCAACACCCTGCACAAGGTGCAGCAGGCCTGGATCGACCATGACGTGCCGCAATGCGGTTACTGCCAGTCAGGCATGATCATGGCCGTCGTCGACTTGCTCAAGAGCAAGCCCAAGCCAACCGACGCAGACATCGACAATACGATCACCAACATCTGCCGGTGCGGCACCTTCCAACAAGTGCGCGCGGCAATCCATGCCGCGGCGAACGCGTGATCAGGGAGGCAGCCATGAACTTTGTCCCGAAAATGAATCGCCGCTCCTTCGTGATCGGCAGCGCCGCCGTCGGTGGCGGTCTCGCGATTGGTTTCGATCTGCCATTCGGCCCGAAAGACGCCAACGCCCAAGCTGCCACTCCCGAGCTCGGCGCTTGGGTCGTGGTCAAGCCCGATGACACCATCGTGGTCCGGATCGCGCGTTCGGAGATGGGCCAAGGCACCATCACCGGCCTCGCTCAACTGGTCGCCGAGGAACTGGAGGCGGACTGGTCGAAGGTCACCTACGAATATCCGACACCAGGCGAGAACGTTAAGCGCAAACGCATCTGGCAGTCGTATTCGACCGGCGGCAGCCGCGGCATCCGCGAGTCGCACGAATACGTGCGCCAAGGCGGCGCGTCGGCTCGCATGATGCTGCTGCAGGCCGCGGCCAACGAGTGGAAGGTCCCGGTTGATCAGTGCAAGGCCGAGAACAGCGTGATCACCGGCCCGGGCGGCCAGCGCACCACGTTCGGCAAGGTCGCCGACGCAGCCGCCAAGCTGCCGGTGCCGGAAAAGCCGGCGCTCAAGGATCCAAAGAACTGGAAGATCGCCGGCAAGCCGATCAAGCGGTTCGGCACCCGCCAGCGCGTGACGGGCGAGCAGATCTACGGCTTCGATCTGAAATTGCCGGGCATGCTCATTGCCACGATCAAGGAATGCCCGGTGTTCGGCGGCAAGGTGAAGAGCTTCGATGCCGCCAAAGTTGCCAGCATGAAGGGCGTGAAGAAGGTCGTTCAGGTCGGCGACACCGGCGTTGCCGTAGTGGCCGATACGTTCTGGCAGGCCAAGACCGCGCTCGACGCTTTGCCGATCGTGTGGGACGAAGGCCCGAACGCCAAGGTCTCCAGCGCCAGCATTGCGGAATGGCTCAAGGCCGGCCTCGAAGCGGACCAACCCGCCTATGTCGGCAACCAAGCCGGCGACGCCAAGGCGGCCATTGCCGGCGCTGCCAAGAAGGTGGAGGCCGTTTATTCCTACCCGTACCAGAACCACGTCTGCATGGAGCCGATGAACGCCACCGCGCGTTACACCCCGGACAAATGCGAGGTGTGGGTCCCGACCCAGGACGGCGAGGGATCGTTCGCGGCAACGCTCGCCGCATCGGGCCTGCCGGCCGACAAGTGCGAGGTCTACAAGATCGACCTCGGCGGCGGCTTCGGCCGGCGCGGCGCGTTCCAGGACTACGTGCACCAGGTGATCCGCATCGCCAAGGAGATGCCCGGCACCCCGATCAAGCTGCTCTGGACTCGTGAAGAGGACATGGTGCAAGGCCGCTATCACCCGGTCATGCAGTGCAAACTGGTCGGCGCCTTCGACAAGGACAACAACTTGACCGGCCTGCACATGCGGCTGTCCGGCCAGTCGATCCTTGCCAGCGTGCGCCCGGCAGTGGTGGAGCAGGACAAGGGACGAGACGCGCTGACGTTCCAGGGCGTGTTCCAGACCGGCGAGCATGCGTTCGGCTATGCGATCCCGAACCTGCTGATCGACCACTCGATGCGCAACCCGCATGTGCCGCCGGGCTTCTGGCGGGGCGTCAACATCAACCAGAACTGCATCTTCATCGAATGCTTCATGGATGAGCTTGCAGCCGCGGCCGGCCAGGACCCGCTGGCGTTCCGCCGCAAGTTGATGGACAAGCACCCGCGGAACCTAGCCGTGCTCAATGCCGTGGCCGAACGCATCGGCTGGGACAAGCCGGCGCCGCAGGGCGTCCATCGCGGGTTGGCGCACATGAAGGCGTTCAACGCTTATGTGGCGGCGGCCGCGGAAGTGTCTGTCACCGGCGACAAGATCAAGATCCATCGCATTGTCGCCGCGACGGATCCAACCTTCGCGGTCAATCCGGCACAGATCGACCGTCAGGTCGCCGGTTCGTTCGTCTATGGCTTGTCCGCCCTGTTCTACCAGGAGTGCACGGTCAAGGACGGCCGCATCGTGGAAACCAACTTCGACACCTACAATTCCATGCGGATCGCCCAGATGCCGAAGGTTGAGTCGATCCTCATGCCCAGCGGCGCCAGTGGTCCATGGGGCGGCGTCGGCGAGCCGACAATCTGCGTCGCGGCACCGGCGGTGATGAACGCGTATGCCAAGGCGACCGGCACACGTATCCGCTCGTTCCCGCTGAAGAACCACAAGTTGCAGATCGCCTGAAGCCAACAGCAGGCGGCGGCTCGAGAGAGCCGCCGCTTCGCCATTCGGGGGACGAGAATGAAGGCATTTTCCGCCATCGCCGTGGCGTCGCTCGCGTTGCTGCCGAGCACCGCTTTCGCGCTTTCTCCGGAGCCGCCGGGCGGCGCCGCCGCCTGCACCGGCTGTCACGCCACCAATCCGGCGGCCGAGACGCCGGTACCCAAGATCAACGGCCAGAAGGCTGAGGATTTCATCGCGGCGATGGTGGCGTTTCGCACCGGCGCCAAGCCATCGACGGTGATGGGCCGCATTGCCAAGGGCTACACCGACGAGGAACTTCGCCCGCTCGCCGCCTGGTTCGCGGCGCAGAAATAGGAGGAACCGGTGAGCAGGAAACGCACCCGTCGGGAATTCCTCCGCGGCTCCGCCGCTGTCGCATCCGCCTCGCTGCTTCCTATGCCGGCGATCGCGCAGGCCGCGCCCAGAGTCGTGGTGGTCGGCGGCGGCTTTGGCGGCACCTCAGTCGCCCGCACCCTCAAGGCGACCAACCCGAAGCTCGATGTCA
Source organism: uncultured Alphaproteobacteria bacterium (assembly GCA_963787955.1). GTDB lineage: Bacteria > Pseudomonadota > Alphaproteobacteria > Rhizobiales > Xanthobacteraceae > Z2-YC6860. The sequence goes on from CAWBFG010000027.1 coordinate 73,927, forward strand.
CGCTGGTCGAGTCGAGCCCGACGTTCACCGCCTGCCCATTCAGCAACGCCGTGATCGGCGGGCTGCGCGATCTCAAGGCGCAGCAGTTCGGCTACGACAAGGTTCGCGGCAGCGGGGTCAACGTGGTGATCGGAACCGCGAGCGGCGTCGATGCGTCGGGACGCACCGTCCGGGTCGGTGACCGGTCGTTATCATACGACCGCCTGGTGCTGTCGCCTGGCATCGACATCCGGTGGGATGCCCTGCCCGGCTACAACGAGGCTGCGGCCGCAAAAATGCCACATGCCTGGCGCGCCGGTGAGCAGACCACGCTGCTGCGCAGCCAACTCGAGTCAATGGAGGATGGTGGGCTGGTGGTGATGTCGGTGCCGGGCAATCCGTTCCGCTGTCCGCCAGGGCCCTACGAGCGCGCCTGCCTGATCGGGCACTATCTCAAGACCCGCAAGCCGAAGTCGAAGCTGCTCGTGCTGGACGCCAAGGACCAGTTTTCCAAGCAACGGCTGTTCCAGAACGCCTGGAAAGAGGTTTACCCCAACCATATCGAATGGGTGTCGCTCGGCCGGCGGCAAAGTGAATTCGGTCGACCCGGAGACCAATACGCTCAGCACCGACTTCGGCAAGCACGTCGCCAAGGTCGCCAACGTGATCCGCCGCAGAAAGCCGGCCGGATCGCAGAGATCGCCGGCGTGACCAATCAGTCCGGCTGGTGCCCCGTCAATCCGACCACGTTCGAATTGACCCAGGTGCCGAACATCCACGTGGTCGGCGACGCGACCATCGCCGCGCCGATGCCCAAGTCGGGCTTCGTTGCCAACTCGCAAGGCAAGGTCGCGGCCTATGCCATCGCCAAGCTGCTTGCCGGCGAGACGCCGTCGGAGCCGCGCTTCCTCAACACGTGTTACAGCCTGGTGGCGCCCGACTACGGCATCACTCGTCAACGTTTCCGCACGGCCAACAACGCCTTCATCGAAGTCAAAGACTCCGGCGGCGTGAGCCCGCTGGACGCCAACGCCGACTTCCGCAAGACCGAGGCGCTCTACGCTAAGGCTTGGTTCCGGACCATCACCAGCGAGGTGTTCGGTTGAGATGGCGGACGCTTGCGTCGGGACTGCTCGCAATCGCCGCCGGCCTGTGTGCGGTACAAGCCGCAGAGGCGTTGCGGCCCTATCGGTGGTCGGCAGCGGCATTCCGGCCTCGCTGACTGGAAAGCCGGGCGATCCGGTTCGCGGCCGGGCGATCGTGGCGAACCGGCAGAACACCTGCCTGCTTTGCCACTCGGGGCCGTTCCCGGAGAAGCGCCTACAGGGCAATGTTTCGCCAACCTTGAAAGGAACTGGGGCCCGGTGGACGGAGGCCGAGTTGCGGCTGCGGCTGGTTGACCCCGGCCGCCTCAATCCGGCAACGATCATGCCGTCTTACTACAAGGTGGACGGCCTGACCCGTGTCGCAAGCGCCTGGCGAGACAAGCCGATTTCACTGCGGAACAAATCGAAGACGTGGTGGCTTTTCTGACGACGCTGCGTGATTAGATTGGAGCCATGAGCGACACCGAACGCCCGACCCGCACCAGCCGCCGCCAGATCCTGGCGGGCGCCGCCGCGCTTGCCGGCGGGGCCGGCTTGCCGGCGCTCGGCGCGCCGCCCGCTCGTGCGCAGGTAAAGCCAATCCAGCCGCGCTGGCGCTGGCGATCCGCAAGGTGACCGGCGACGCCAAAATCAATGACGGCAAGGTCAAGCTCGAGGTGCCGCCGTTGAGCGAGAACGGCAACGCCGTTGCGCTGACTGTGACGGTCGAAAGCCCGATGACCGCGTCGGACCACGTGAAGTCCATCCACATCTTCGCCGAGAAGAACTTCCAGCCGAACGTCATGAGCATCAATCCGGACCTGCGTACGACGACGGTGCAGACGCGCATCCGCCTGGCCAATCCACGGCACACCGCCATTGCCGAGCGAGTGACGGGACGTTCTGGCGGGATAGCGCCAACGTGCTGATCACGCTCGGCGCCTGCCTGGAGGATCTGACCTGATGGCGCGCGCCCTACTACGTTCCGGCCAAGGCCAAGCGCGGCGAGATCATCACGATCAGGACGCTGATTCGCACGTCATGGAATCCGGGTTCCGTCATAACGCGATGGGCGCGCGGATCCCGCGCGATATCATCACCGTGTTCGAGCCGCCACAACGACGAGGTGGTCTTCCAGGCCTCGCTGCATCCCTCTATCGCCGCCAACCCGTTCATCACCTTCCACACTGTGGCAACCGAGAGCGGCACGCTGACGTTCAAATGGACCGGCGACCGCGACTTCTCCCAGACCGAAACAGCCAGCATCGCCGTCGAATGAATGTTGCGGCGAGCCGCTGGCTGGGGCTGGCGCCAGCCGCCCTTCTGCCGGCGGTGGTGGCGATTGTTTCGACGCGCGCCGAAATCCCCCTGAACGAACGCCGCTCGGGCTACGCCGATCTCGGTCGCGACACGAAGGCGATGCAGGACGATGACATCGCCAATCCTGGCATGCTGTCGGTGCTCGACGGCGAGGCGATGTGGACGGCAAAGCCCGGCGCAGGCCGCGCGTGTGCCGACTGCCATGGCGACGCCCGCACCAGCATGAAGGGCGTGGCCGCACGGTTCCGGCGTTCGACCCGGCGAGCGGCCGCCCGATCAACCTGGAGCAACGGATCAACATCTGCCGAGCCGAACGCCAGCAGGCCAACCGCTCCCCTACGAGAGCAAGGAGATGCTGGCGCTGAGCAATTATGTCGCCAATCAATCGCGCGGCGAGCCGATCGCACCGCCGGACGACGAGCGGCTCAAGCCGTTCCGCGAGGCCGGACGCGAGACCTACAATCGCCGCCAAGGCCAGCCCAACCTCGCCTGCACCCACTGCCACAACGAAAATTGGGGCAAGCGGCTTGCCGGCAATCTCATTCCGCAGGGCCATCCCAACGGCTATCCGATCTATCGTCCGGAACGGCAGAGCGTGGGCTCGCTGCAGCGGCGGCTGCGCAATTGCCTGATCGGCATGCGCGCCGAGCATTACGATTATGGCGCGCCGGAATATGTCGACCTCGTCTACCTGATGTGGCGGGCCCGGGCCTGCCGATGGAAACGCCGGCGGTGCGGCCCTAGAGCGCCTTGCCGGATCGGGCTCGCCGAATTCCATGTTCCGATGCAGCCTCGCATCTCGCTTTGTGAAAGCTCTTCCGTTATAGCACCGCCCTGCCCGTCCGGCGCCTGCCGGAACCATCAACACTGACGAAACTTTGGAATGCAGCAGACCTTGATCCAATGGGTATCGTCCTGGATGGCAGCATCGCCTGGTTGGCGGTGCTTGTTCTGTGCGTGGTCAGCGGACTGGTCATTATTCCGCGTCCCGCCATCGGCGTTCTGGCAGGTTTGACACTGGGACTGGCCGCGTTCCCGCTCGCGCTCGCCGCCTCCGTTGCGGGCGCGCTGCTTGCATTTGTCTTGGACGCTTCTTTTCAGAGAACGCTTTGTCCGCATGCTCGATCGACATCCAAAAGCCAGAACCCTGGTGGAGGCGATCGACGCCGAGGGCTGGCGCCTGCTGTTGCTGCTTCGTCTCGCTTCACCGATCCCTGCCCCGATATCGAACTACGCGTTCGCCCTAAGCAGCATCGGCATGTGGCCCTACGTGTTAGTGACGGCGATCGGAATCGCACCTCAGCCGTTTGCCTTCGTCTACCTCGGCGCGGTCGCGCGCGTAGCGATCGACGACCGATCGGTTTCATCAACCCGACTGATGTTCGGCGCCGCCGGGTTGCAGTCCTGCTGCTGGTGATCGGCATGGTGACACGCCGGGTCCGCCAAACGGTGCGGACCAAGCTGACGGACGCGCCGCAAAGCCACTAAGATGCGCAAGGCCGGCGTAGTCCGGCTCGACGCACCACACGGCAACGGGATTGCTGACATGAGAGACGCCAACTGGTTGGCGGCACCGACGAGGACCGGAAGGAGATCCTCCGGTTGCATGAGAAGTACATCGATGTGAATGCGCGGTTCGACTGGGAAAATCTGAATTCGATCTTCAGCGCAGCGCCAGAGGCGACCTATTTCAACCTCAATGGCCACACCTACAAGGGCCGCGAGCACTGGACCCGATTGTGGAAGTTCTACGTGCAGAACGTGCAGTCCGGCGATCCGGACACCGTACGACATCGGCGGCGCGGTAACCGGCGATCTCGCAGTGGTGTGGTGCCATCGCGAAACACAGCGGCAGTGGACCGGCAAGGAGCCGCCGCCGCGCGACATCAATTACAGCAACCAGAAATTCTACTCGCGTTCAACCACGGCGTTCCGCAAGGAAGACGGGCAGTGGCGCGTCGTCCATGTGCATTTTTCACCCGGTGATTCCGGTGCGTGGCTGGTGGCGCTCAAGCCCATGAATTGGCCGTGAAGCTTCCGGCGCTCAGCGTCCGCCTGCACGGCGGGATGACGCCCGCGCAAAGCGTCGAGCAGGCAAAGGCCGCCGAGGCTGCAGGGATCGGCGGCATCTGGTTTGCGGAAAAACCCGTTCAACCGCGGCACGCTGCCCGCGGCAGCCGCTTGCGCCGTCGCGACCAGGACATTGCAGATCGGCGCCGGCGTGTTCAATCCGTACAGCCGCCATCCCACCCCTCATCGCGATGGAGATCGGCGCGCTCGACGAACTGGCCGGCGGCCGCGTCCGGCTCGGCATCGGCTCCGGCATCGGGTTTGCCATTGAGCGAATGGGATTCAGCTACGGCAAGCCGCTGACCACGCTGCGCGAAGCGATCGTCATCGTGCGGGCCTTGCTGCGCGGCGAGGAGGTGACCCACGCCGGCACGGTGTTTAACGTGAAGAACGTCAAGCTCGATCTCCACGGCGCGCGCCGATATTCCGATCTACATGGCGGGGCGCGGCGACCGCAGCCTGGAAGCCTGCGGTGAACTGGCTGATGGGCTGATCGTGTCCAACATGGTGACGGCGGGGTTGCTGCAAAGGCGGTGGACGCGCTGCATAGCGCTGCGCGCGCAGCGGGCCGAGCCAAGATGGCCCGAGGTCGTGCAATACACGCCCTGCTTTCCACGCACCGACCGCGAGGAAGCGAAGCGGCTTGCCAAGCAGGCGGTGGCCGAGATGCTGCCGGCCTATTCGGCGGCTCGGCCAGCGGTTGCCGGCTGCCAAGAGCGCGCTGCTCGACGGCAGCGATATCGCCGAAGCCGAGTTCGGCGCTGCCGTCGCGCGCTTGCAGGCCGGAGAAAAGCCGGAGGCCGTCCTCGACGAACGCTTTGTCGCGGCCTTCGCCATCGCCGGCAACGCTGAAGACTGCCGTGCGCAGGCGGCAGCCTACGCCGCCGCAGGCGTGACCGAACTCGCGATGACATTTTCAGGGCCGGATGTGGCCGCCGAAATGCGCACCGTGGCGGAAGCAGTCGCCGGTTAAGGCAGCTTCTGTAGGTTCGCCACTTCCACCGCACGCTTCCAGCGCATGCGTTCCTCCACAAAGAACTTCTGGACATCGGCTCGCGTGCCGCCGACCGGTTCGGAGCCGATCGAGCGCATGCGCTCCATGACCTCGGGCTTGCGCAGGATCGCGTTGGCCTCCGTGCTGAGCTTGTTCACCACGTCCGCCGGAGTTCCGCCCGGCGCCGACAGCGCGTTCCATCAGCCGGCTTCGTAGCCTTTTACCACCGTGCCGATCGGCGGCACGCCGGGCAACAGCGCAACCGGTGCTGCCGTCGACACGCCGAGCGCGAGCAATTGTCCCGATTGGATGAACGGCAGGATCGGACCGAGGTTGTCGAGGCCCATGCTGACGCGGCCAGTGATCAGGTC